>NZ_QLLT01000018.1 GCF_003259315.1 Kitasatospora sp. SolWspMP-SS2h
GAGGGGCTGGTCCCAGGTGCCGGCGGGGAGTTGGGTGGTGACCAGGGCGGCGATCAGGGTGCCGACGACGGCGGTGCCGACGCTGCTGCCGACCTCCTGGGCGGTGTCGTTGAGGGCGGTGCCCATCGAGGTGCGGTTCTCGGGCATCTTCTCGACCAGGGCGATGGCGCAGATGGTCATGACGGTGCGCAGGCCGATCGTCATCACCACCATGCAGAGCGCGATGGCGGTGTAGCCGTGCGAGACGCCCCAGGCGAGGCCGGCCAGGGAGGCGGCCAGGCAGGCGGCGCCGACCAGGCAGGCGATGCGGTGGCCGAAGCGCTTGGCGAGCCATTCGGACAGCGGGGTGGCGGCGAGCATGGTGACGATGATGGGCAGGTTGGCGAGGCCGGCCCGCACGGGGCTCCAGCCGTAGGCGTACTGGAAGTGCAGGATCAGGCCGAACATGACGGCGGCCATGGCGATGGCGGTGCCGGTCTGGGCGATGGCGGCGCCGCGGACGGTGCCGTTGGCGAACAGTTTCAGGTCGAGCATGGGGGCGGCGGTGCGGCGCTCGTGCCGGACGAACACCGCGCCCGCCAGCAGGGCGCCGAGGATCGAGCCGAGGGTGGGGGCGGAGGTCCAGCCGTGGTCGACGCCGCTGGTGAGCGCGTAGCAGGCGAGGCCGATGGTGGCGACGCTGAGGAGCGCGCCGGGCAGGTCGAGGCGGTCGCGGGTGAGGTCTTCGGGCCGGTCGGCGGGGACGCCCAGGCGCACGCCGATGGCGGCGATCAGTGCGATCGGGGCGTTGACGAGCAGGAGCCACTGCCATGTGACGTGGGCCAGGGCGGTGCCGCCGAGCAGCGGGCCCAGGACGAAGCCGGACATGCCGACGATGATCATGACGGTCATGGCGCGCATCCGCAGTGCCGCGTCGTCGAAGAGCCGGAAGACCAGGGAGTTGGTGATCGGGGCCATGGCCGCGGCGGCGATGCCGAGGCCGGCCCGCAGGGCGATCAGCTGCCCGGTGCCGGTGACGGCGGCGACGCCGAGGCTGAGCAGGCCGAACGCGGCGAGGCCGGCCAGCAGGACGCGGCGCCGGCCGAGCCGGTCGGCCATCGATCCGGCGGTCAGCAGCAGGCCGCCGAAGGTGAGCGAGTACGCGCCGGTGACCCACTGGAGGGCGGTGGTGCCGCCGCCCAGGTCGCGGCCGATGGTGGGCAGCGCGATCGAGAGCAGGGTGTTGTCGACCATCTCGACGAAGAAGGCCAGGCAGAGCGCGGCCAGCGGGATCCAGGCCGCGCGCAGCGACGGATAGGTGCGCGGTGCCGCTGCTGGGGCGGCGGCGGTGGTGGTTTCGGTGCCGGCCATGGCGGCCTCCTCTCGGGACGGGTGTCAGGGCGGGTGTCAGGGCGGGTGTCGGGGTGAGCGTCGCGGTGGGCGTCGCGGTGCATCGCTGCCGTCCGCACTGCCGCCGTGGCGCTGCCGCCCGTCTCCTCAGAGCGTGCGGGAGCGCGCCGACAGGCCGCTGTCATCCCACTGACAGCCGGCCGACAGTCCGCCGACAGCGGGGGCGGGCGGCCACCAGGGGTTCCATCCGCTCCCACGCCGCGTCCGTCAACCCGCCTCGGCCTGCCACAAGACCAATGACCGGACACGCCTCGGAAGCACGCGGGTCCGCCCGGCGTCAGATCGCGATAAGTCGGATCCGGGAGCCGCAGAGTTTCGCCATGTCGTCGACGTCCGAGGTGAGCAGGGCCACCGGTCCCGGCCGGCGGAGCGCCGTCTCGGCGACCGTGGCGTCGATGGCGTACTTGTGACCGTGCAGCCCGGCCGGTCCGAGAAGCTCCGCGGAGGCTCTGGCCGCGTGCTCGGTCACGGGCTCGGTCCTGACCTGCGAGAGCACCCGGTTCGGCCGGGCGGGGTTCGCCCCGGCCCGCGAGATCTCCACGAGGGTGTTGACGCCGGCGACCAGGCCGGCCCCCGTCGAGTGGAAAGCCTTGATCATCGCGAGCAGTTCCCGGTCCTGCGAGATCCAGGCGGACATTCCCCGGGAGTCCAGCACGACGGTCCCGATCCGCACGCTCACGCGGCAGCCCCTCCGCCGCCCGGCTCGGACGGACCCGGAATCCTCGCGTGCGCGGCGGCGAGCTCCTCCTCCGTGAACGCGCCGTGCTCTTCCTCGTACTGCCGGAGTTCCTCCGCGACCGGTTGATGCCCGATCTGCCGGGCCACGGCTTCCGCGACGTAGCCGGAGACGTTGTCGGTGAGTTTCTTCAGCTCGGCCACCTGCTCGGTGGGCAGGGTGACCGTGATGCGCGTGGTAGCCGCCATGAAGCAAGCACACTTACGGTATGCACGCTCCGGCCGGACTTTCGGCGGCATGGGGTCGGTGCCATGCGACTGAGTACAGTGATCCTCCCCGTCCACCGGTGGAGCGAGGGGCGGCAGGTCTGGCGGCGGGCCGAGGAACTGGGGTTCCACGCGGCCTACACGTACGACCACCTGAGCTGGCAAAGCTTCCGGGAGGAGCCGTGGTTCGGGTCGGTGCCGACGCTGACGGCGGCGGCCACGGCGACCGAGCGGATCAGGCTGGGGACGCTGCTGACCTCGGTCAAGCCTCGTTCACCTGTCGCATGCTGACCTGCGAAGACCTGTAGTTGCGCCCGTCCGACGCGTAGCTCGTTCTCACGGCTCGCGCCTCATGCACTCCCGGCGGTAGGCCAGTGCTTCGGAGGAGTCGAGGCGGGATTCACGATTCGCAGCCGGCTCTGATGCGACGGGTCGATCGAAGTGAGGGACAGCAGGAGTTGGCCTGTTGCGCATTCGAGCTCGGTCAAGGCGTGTGGCAGACCGGCGCAGACAGTGGCGACAGCCGCGCCCAGGCCGACGAGGCCCCCGTGCTTGTGATTGTGGCGGTACTCAATCCTGTGCAGGCCCGATCCGGCGATCGCCACAACCTCCAGCGGGCGAGCCATCTGCTTGGTGTCGTTGGTGAGCACGACCTGGAAGCCTGCTGAGGCTGCCCGCGCGTAGAGCTCGACGTCTTTGGTGCCTGCCCAGCCGACGATCTCTGCCACGTGTTGAAGTTCGTGCTGTTTCAGCAGCAACTGGGCCATTCACGCCAAAGGCAGGGGGACGTTCTCGTCGAACAGGATTTTCAAGAGGCAGCCTGCCGGAATCCTTCATCCGAGCAACTGTCCACATAGGCGGTGAAGTCAGCAGCGTCGCGGGCAGCTTCCGCGGTGACACCGGGATAGAAGTCCCTGACCGACTCCGGCGGGACGCCGTCCTTGAGTAGGGCAGCGACTTCGGCAGCAGGGACACGCGTCCCCTCGATCACAGGTTCGCCGCCACGTACCAGCGGGTCCACGGACAGATGCTCTCTGGGTTGCAGGAGACTCGGGATCTGGCGGCCGTTGCGGTAGAACGGGGCGAGTACGTCGACCATCTCGTGGATGACCAGGTTGCCGCGCTTCTGCACCAGGTCCACAGCGTGATCCGGCGCAGCCAGGTAGATGGTGTCGGTGCTGGCCACCAATCGGTAGCTCGAAAGGTGTTCGTGCTCGTTGAGATCGTCGCGCAGGGTGTCCAGCGCGCGCCGGACCTTCTGGAGCGAAGTGTCCTGACGCAGATGGACGCATGCGCGAAGGGCCACGACATCCCGGAAGGAGTAGAGGATCGGCCGAGAGGCCGAGAGCTCCGGGACCAGTACGGCTCCGCGTACAGCTGTGGCCCTGCGCCAGTGCGACAACTGGCGCAGAGTGGCACCGGACAGCGCGGCGGCAAGCTTGGGCTCGTACGACAACTGCGGCACCTCCCTGGCCTCGTTCGGCAGTCGCCCGAACCGTACTTCATGGTCCCGTAGTGCCGGCCTGACTGCCACGATTTCACCCGACTCAGCGACTCTCTGCAGATCGGATCGCCGACGCGACGAACGCGTAGGGTCGGGGCCATGCGACTGAGCACGGTGATCCTCCCCATCCACCGGTGGAGCGAGGGGCGGCAGGTCTGGCGGCGGGCCGAGGAACTGGGGTTCCACGCGGCGTACACGTACGACCACCTGAGCTGGCGGAGCTTCCGGGAGGAGCCGTGGTTCGGGTCGGTGCCGACGCTGACGGCGGCGGCCACGGCGACCGAGCGGATCAGGCTGGGGACGCTGGTGACCTCGCCGAACTTCCGGCATCCGGTGACGTTGGCGAAGGAGCTGATCACGCTGGACGACGTGTCGGGCGGGCGGTTGACGTTGGGGATCGGGGCGGGCGGGGTCGGGTTCGACGCGACGGCGCTGGGGCAGGAGGCGTGGTCGGCGCGGGAGCGGGCGGACCGGTTCGGGGAGTTCGTGGGGCTGTTGGACGCGTTGCTGCGCGATGACGCGGTGACCCGGGAGGGGACGTACTACTCGGCGGTGGAGGCGCGGAACATCCCGGGGTGCGTGCAGGTGCCGCGGGTGCCGTTCTACGTGGCGGCGACCGGGCCGCGCGGGCTGCGGCTGGCGGCCGAGTACGGGCAGGGCTGGGTGACGTACGGGGACCCGAAGGGGCCGGCGGAGGTGCCGGTGGAGCAGGCGCCCGGGGTGGTCGCGCGGCAGGTGGAGAAGCTGGCGGCGGCGTGCGAGGCGGCCGGGCGGGACGTCGGGGAGCTGGAGAAGGTGCTGCTCCAGGGTTCGACGGCGGAGCAGCCGCTGGAGTCGGTGGACGCGTTCGTCGACTGGGCCGGGACGTACCGGGAGGTGGGGATCACCGAACTGGTGGTGCACTGGCCGGTGCCGGACTCGGTCTTCGCGGGCGACCTCGCGGTCTTCGAGAAGATCGCCACCGAGGGCCTGGCGCAGCTGGGCTGAGCGGCGGGCGGTCGGGCAGTCGGGCGGGCGGGAGTCGACGTGCCGGGAGGGGAAGGCGCCCACCCCGGACGTCGCGGCCTGACCGCCCCGGCGGGTCCGGGCCGGTGCGGTCGCGTTCCCGGGCAGGTCCGGTTGCCGGGCGAGTGCGCGAAGATGGACGGATGACCGCCTTTCCGCGCCCCCGCCTGATCGCCACCGACCTCGACGGCACCCTGCTGTGCTCCGGCGGCACGGTGACCACCCGGACGGCCGCCGCGCTGGCCGCCGCCGAGGCCGCCGGGGTGCAGGTGGTGTTCGTCACCGGGCGGCCGCCGCGCTGGATGCAGCACCTGGGCGCGCACATCGGCGGCCACGGCGTGGCGATCTGTTCCAACGGCGGCGCGGTGGTGGACGTCCGGCGCGGGGAACTGCTGGAGACCTATCCGTTCGACCCGACCCGGACGCTGTCCGTGACGGACCTGATCCGGGCCGAACTGCCCGGCACCGCCTTCGCGTTCGAGTTCCCGGGCGGCTTCGCCCGGGAGCCCGGGTACGACGTGGTGATGTGGGAGTCCGACAAGGAGCACCCGGTCGGCACCGCCGCGGAGCTGCTCGCCGCCGGGCAGGTCGACGGCCTGTTCAAGGTGCTCGGCAAGCACCCCGACCTGGCCCCGGACGAGTTCCTGGATCGGGCCCGGGCCGCGGTCGGCCCGCTCGCCGAGGTCACCCGCTCCAGCCCGATCCCGCTGGTCGAGATCAGCGCCCCGGGTGTCACCAAGGCCAGCAGCCTGGCCCGCTGGTGCGCCCAGCAGGGCATCGAGGCCGCCGAGGTGGTCGCCTTCGGCGACATGCCCAACGACCTGGAGATGCTCGCCTGGGCCGGCCAGTCGTACGCCGTCGCCAACGCCCACCCGCTGGTGCTGGCCGCGGTCGCCCGGCACACCGTGAGCAACGAGCACGACGGCGTCGCGGCGGTCATCGAGACGCTGATCTGACCCGTTCCGGAGCGGTCGCGCCCGCAGCGGTCACCCGTCCAGGTCCAGTCCCAGGTCCAGGGTCAGCTCCTCCACCCGGTCCTCCGCCCGGTCCTCCGCCGGGTCCGGGTCCGGTCGCGGGTCCAGGCCCAGCAGGCCCGCCATCGTGCCGGCGGCCCGGACGGCGGCGTCGGCGCAGCAGTTGTTGAACAGGACGTGCACCTCCCGGGTCCGCTCGGCCATCGCGTGCACGCGCTCCACCCAGGGGGCCAGCTCGCCGGGCGTGTAGTCGTGGCGGAAGCGGTCCTCCTTGGAGCCGGTGCCCCAGGCCCGGCTGCGGCCGTGGAGGCGGACCACCGCGAGGTCCGGCGAGGTGACCGGGGCGACCGGCGGGACGGAGGTGGGCAGGCCCTGCGCGGTGTCCACGGCCACGGCGGGCGTGCCCAGCTCGGTCAGCAGGCCGGAGGTGGCGGCGGCCAGCTCCGGCCGCCACCAGTCGGGGTGGCGGAACTCCACCGCCACCGGCCACCCCGCGGTGCGCTCCCGGCAGGCCCGCAGCAGGGCCCGGGACTGCTCGTCCGGGGCCAGCCACGGCGGGAACTGGAAGAGCAGGGTGCCGAGGCGGTCGGCCCGGCGCAGCGGTTCGAGGGCGCCGGCGAACCGGGCCCACACCTCGTCCAGCAGCTCCGGGTCGTCCTTCCGGGCCAGGGCCGGCCGCAGGTCGGCGGGCATCGCGGCCGACCGGGTGGGGTGGCCGGTGAGCAGCGAGAACGCCTTCACGTCGAAGCGGAAGCCGGCGGGCGTGCGCGCGACCCACAGCTCGCTGTTACGGGTGCTGGGCAGCGCGTAGTACGTGGCGTCCACCTCGACCAGCGGGAACCGGGACGCGTAGTGGCGCAGCCTGCCCTCCGCGTCGCGCCGGCCCTTCGGGTACCAGCCGCTGGCCAGCAGCTCCTTGTCCGTCCAGGAACAGGCGCCGACCCGGATCTCTCCCATGGACCGCGCCTTCCCCGTCGGGGCCCGGCCTAACGACCCGGTCCGGGCGGATCGGTCCGGACGGCCCGGAGGCGGGTCGGAGGCGGCCCGGAGGCGGGTCGGAGGCGGGTCAGAGGCGGGCCGTCCAGCGGACCCGGGTGCCCTTGCCGTGCGGGCCGGGCTCGTGCCAGGCGTCGCCGCCGAGGGCCTCGGCGCGGCGGGTGAGGTTGCGCAGGCCGGAGCGGCGGCCGCCGTCGGGGATGCCGACGCCGTCGTCGGTGACGGTGAGCAGGACGCCGGGCGGGCCGGTGCGGGCGGGGGCGTCGGGGAGCGGGCGGCCGTCCTCGCCGAGGTGGACGGTGGCGTCCAGTTCGACGGAGACCCGGGAGGCGCGGGCGTGCCGGGCCGTGTTGGAGAGCATCTCGCGCAGGGCGGCCAGGAGTTGGCGGGAGGTCTTCTCGCCGACCAGGCTCTCCACCGGGCCGGTGAAGGTGATGGTGGGCTTGAAGCCGAGTGCCGCCGCGGCCTGGCTGCCCTCGCGCAGCACCCGGGTGCGCAGGGTGTCCGGCCGGTCGTCGGTGTCGCCGTGCTGGAGGGCGTAGATGGTGGTGCGGACCTCCTGGATGGTGGCGTCCAGCTCGTCCACGGCCTGCCCGATCCGCTCCTGCACCTCGGGGACGGCCGCCCGGCGGGCGGCCGACTCCAGCATCATGCCGGTGGCGAAGAGCCGCTGGATGACCAGGTCGTGCAGGTCGCGGGCGATCCGGTCGCGGTCCTGGAAGACCGCCAGCCGCTGCTGGTTGCGCTGGTACTCGGCCAGCCGCAGGGCCAGCGCCGCCTGCGAGGCGAAGGTCTGGGAGAGCTGCCGCTCGGTGTCGGTGAACGGCGGGGTGCCGGCCGCGCGCCACACGCACAGCGCGCCCAGCACCCGGCCCGCGGACACCATCGGCACCGCCATCGACGGCCCGAACTCCCTTGCCAGCCGGTCGAACTGGGTGTCGGAGGCGGTCTGCGGCGAGGCCGACAGGTCGTCCAGGTAGACCGCCTCGCCGGCCAGCAGCAGGGGTGCGAAGCCGTGCTCGGGCAGCAGTTCGCCGGTCAGGTGGTCGGCCCGTTCGCCGGAGGCGTGCGCCACCCGCATCCGGTCCTCGCCGGCCGGCAGCAGGATCATCCCGAGCGCGCCCTCGGCGAGTTCGCGGACCTGCTCGGCGGCCACCGTCAGCGCGACCTGCGCCTCGTCGGTGGACAGCAGCGAGGTGGTCACCGCCGCCGCGCCGGTGATCCAGCGCTCCCGGCGGCGGCCCTGCTCGTACAGCCGGGAGTTCTCGATCGCCACGCCCGCCGCCGCGCCGAGCGCCAGCACCACCTGCTCGTCCTCGGGGGTGAACGAGCCGCCGCCCTTCTTCTCGGTCAGGTACAGGTTGCCGAACACCTCGCCGCGGACCCGGATCGGCACCCCCAGGAAGGACACCATCGGCGGGTGGTGGTCCGGAAAGCCGACCGAGCGCGGGTCGGTGGACAGGTCGGTCAGTCGCAGCGGGCGCGGGTCGTCGATCAGCGCGCCGAGGATGCCCCGGCCGGTCGGCAGGTGGCCGATCTCGGCCGCCGTCCCCTCGTCGACGCCGATGTGGATGAAGTCGGACAGGCCGCTGCCGTGCGGGTTCACCACCCCCATCGCGGCGTACCTCGCGTCCACCAGCTCGGCCGCGCCGGCCGCGATCCGCTGGAGCGTGGCGTGCGGGTCGAGGCCCGCGCCGACCGACACCACCGCCTCCAGCAGCCGCTGCATCCGGTCGGTCACCGCGGCGGCCGACCGGAGCCGCTCCGAGACCTCGGTGACCAGGGTGTCCAGCCCGAGCGAGGAGATCTCGGGGATGCGCGGCCGGCCGCCCGTGGCGGTCGGCTCCTCCGGCGTCTGCATGGGACCAGTGTGCCCTTCTGTCACGTTTCGCCCCATTCCTTCGGGGCGGCGACACCCGGCGCGACCCCGCCGCCCGGTCTCAGGCCGCCACCCGCTCCCCCGCCCGCTCGCCCGGCCGCTCGCCCGCCCGCTCCCGCTCCACCATCGCGGCCAGCCGCCCGCCCGGCCGGTCCGCCAGCTCCGACCAGCGGCCGCGCTCGACCACCCGGCCGGCGTCCAGCACCAGCACCTCGTCCACGCTGCCGTCGTCCAGGCCGGCCAGCCGGTGGGTGATCAGCAGGGTGGTGCGGCCCGCGGTGGCCGCCAGCAGGTCGGCCGTCAGCGCGTCCGCGGTGGCCACGTCCAGGTGCTCGGCGGGCTCGTCCAGCACCAGCACCGGGAAGTCCGCGAGCAGCGCCCGGGCCAGGGCCAGGCGCTGGCGCTGGCCGCCGGACAGCCGCGCGCCGTGCTCGCCGACCATGGTGTCCAGGCCCTCCGGCAGGCCGTCCACCCACGCCAGCAGCCGGGCCTGCGCCAGGGCCGCCCGCAGCGCGGCCTCATCGGCGTCCGGCCGGGCCAGGCGCAGGTTCTCCCGGACCGAGCTGTCGAAGACGTGCGCGTCCTGCGCGCACAGCCCGACCACCCGGCGGACGTCCTCGCCCGCCAGTTCCCGGGTGTCGGTGCGGCCCGCCAGCAGCACCGCCCCGGCCGACGGCTCGACGAACCGCAGCAGCGCCTGCGCCAGCGTGGTCTTGCCCGACCCGGACGCCCCGACCACCGCGATCCGGCGCCCGGCGGCCAGCTCCAGGTCGACGCCGTGCAGCGCGTCGCGCTCCGCGCCGGGCCAGCGCACCGCCAGACCGCTCACCACGACGGGCAGCGGGGCGTCCGGCAGCGGCCGCGGCGCGTCCGGCTCGCGGACCGGGAGCGGCGCGGCCAGCACCTCCGCCAGCCGCTCCCGGGAGGCCCGGGCCCGCTCCCGGAACCGGACCGCCGTCGGCATCCCCGCCACCGCCTCGAACGCGGCCAGCGGCGTCAGCACCACCACCGCCAGGCACACTCCGGGCAGCGCCCCCGACGCCACCGCGCGCACCCCGACCGCCGACGCCGCCACCACCGTCAGCCCCGACACCAGCGCCACCAGGCCCGCCGAGAGGCCGCTCGCGGCGGCCGAGCGGGCCGCCAGCCGGGTCAGCGCCCGGTCCGCGTCCCGGGCCGCGCCCAGGCGGCGCGGCAGCGCGCCCGCGACGGTCAGCTCGGCGGTGCCGGTCAGGGTGTCCAGCACGGCGGTGGCCAGCTCGCCGCGGGCGGGCGCGTGCCGCCGCTCGGTCCGGCCGGAGATCCGGCGCTCCAGCGCCGGGACGGCCGCGCCCGCCAGCAGCAGCCCGAGCGCCAGCACCAGGCCCGCCGCCGGCAGGAACGCGGCCAGGGCCGCCGAGGCACCGAGCGAGACCACGGCGGCGACGGCGGCCGGCAGCCGCCAGCGCAGGTGGAAGTCCTGCACCGCGTCCACGTCCGCGACCAGCCGGGAGAGCAGGTCGCCGCGCCGGAACTGCGGCAGCCCGGCCGGGGCCAGCCGCTCCAGCCGGCGGTAGACGGCCGTCCGCACCCCGCCGAGCGCCTTCAGCACCGCGTCGTGCGCGACCAGCCGCTCCGCGTACCGGAACACGCTCCGCCCGATCCCGAACGCCCGCACCGAGGTCACCGCGACCATCAGGTAGAGCACCGGCGGCAGCTGCGAGGCCCGCGAGATCAGCCAGCCGGACGTCCCCATCAGCGCGACGGCGCAGCCCAGCGCGAGCGCGCCCAGCAGGACGGCGAGCCAGAGCCGGGGGACGCGGGTGGCGGAGGCCGGGGGCGCGGGGTGGGGGGCGGCGGCGGTCGGACCGGGCTCCGGCGCGGCCGGCGCCCCGTGGTCCGCGCCCGGCCGGACGGCGTGGTCCGCGCCCGGCCGGACGGCGTGGTCCGCGCCCTGCCGGGCGGCCGCCCCTTCGAGCGGCAGGCCACTCCGGTGCCGGGTCCGACCGCCGTCGGCTCCCGCTTCGCGCACCTCCGCGTGCCCCCGGTCCCGCGCCGGCGGGACGGCGTCCGGGCCCGGGAGGTGGACGTGGTGGTCGGCGAGGGCGATCAGGGCGGGGCGGTGGGTGACGAGCAGGACGGTGCGGTCGAGGGCGCGGAGGGTGTCGAGCAGGGCGGCCTCGGTGACCGGGTCGAGGTGGGCGGTGGGTTCGTCGAGGATCAGGACGGGCCGGTCGGCGAGCAGGGCGCGGGCCAGGGCGAGGCGCTGGCGCTGGCCGGCGGAGAGGCCGTGGCCGTTCTCGGCGAGCCGGGTGCCGGGGGCGGCGAAGTCGACGTGCGCGGCGGCGAGGGCGGCGGCGAGCCGGTCGTCGGTGGCGTCGGGGCGGGCGAGGCGGACGTTCTCGGCGACCGTCCCGGCGAACAGCTGCGGGTGCTGCGGGACCCAGGCGACCTGGGCGTGCCAGCTCGCGGGGTCGGTCTCGGCGAGGTCCTGGCCGCCGACCAGGACCCGTCCGGCGGCGGGGCGGACGAAGCCGAGCAGGGCGTGCACCAGGGTGGTCTTGCCGGCGCCGCTCGGGCCGGTGAGGACGGTGGTGCGCCCGGCCGGGACGGTCAGCGAGAGGTCGGTGAGGGTGTCGCCGCCGCGGCCGGGGTGGCGCACCGTCAGGTGCTCGACCCGCAGGTCGGCGGTGGCCGGGGCGGGGCGGGTGCCGTCGGCCGGCCGCGGGGTCTCCAGCACCTCGAAGATCCTCCCGGCGGCGGCCAGGCCCTCCGCGCTGGAGTGGTAGAGGGCGCCGACCTGGCGGATCGGCAGGTAGACCTCGGGGGCGAGGACCAGCACCAGCAGGCCGGTCTCCAGGTCGAGGGTGCCGTCGACCAGCCGGAAGCCGATCGAGACGGCGACCAGGGCGACCGAGAGGGTGGAGAGCAGTTCCAGCGCGAAGGAGGAGACGAAGGCCAGCCGCAGGGTGCGCAGGGTGGCCCGCCGGTAGTCCTCGGTGATCCGGCCGATCGCCCGGGCCTGGGCGCGGGCCCGGCCGAAGACCTTCAGGGTGGGGAGTCCGGCGACCACGTCGAGGAAGTGGTGGGAGAGCCGGGCGAGTCCGGCGAACTGGCGGTCGGTGCGGGCCTGGGTGGCGTGGCCGATCAGGATCATGAAGAGCGGGATCAGCGGCAGCGTGACGCAGACGATCGCCGCGGACTCCCAGTCGGCGCCGAGGACGCGGGCCAGCACGACCAGCGGGACGACCACGGCGAGCGCCAGCTGCGGGAGGTAGCGGGCGAAGTAGTCGTCGAGGGCGTCGACGCCGCGGGTGGCGAGGGTGGTCAGGTCGCCGGTGCGGCGGCCGGCGAGGTAGCCGGGGCCGAGCGCGGTGGCGTGGTCGAGCAGCCGGCGGCGCAGGGTGGACTTGACGGCGGCCACCGAGCGGTGGGCGGTCAGTTCGGTGAGCCAGGCGACCAGCGCCCGGCCGAGCGAGACCGCCGCCAGGCCGAGCAGCGGCCCCCACAGCGGGGCGCGGCCGTGCTGGAAGGACCCGACCACCAGGGTGGCGATCAGCCCGGCCTGGGCCACTAGCAGGGCCGCGCCCGCCCCGCCGAGCAGGACGGTTCCGGCGAGGAAGGCGCGGGTGGTGCGGGCGTGCGCCAGCAGCCGGGGGTCGATCGGGCGCATCCGCTGCTGGCGGTCCATCGGTTCGGCTCCTGCGGTCAGTGGTGCGCGGCGGCGGGGATGTGCTGGACGCCGATCCGGCGGCGGAACACCCAGTACGTCCAGCCCTGGTAGAGGAGTACGAGCGGGGTGAAGACCACGGCGACGACCGTCATCACCTTGAGCGTGTAGGGCGAGGAGGAGGCGTTGGTGACGGTCAGCGACCAGGCGCCGTCCAGGGTGGAGGGCATCACGTCGGGGAACAGCGCCAGGAAGAGCATCCCGACGGCGGCCACGACGGTCAGGCCGCTGAGCGTGAACGCCCAGCCCTCGCGGGCCAGCCGGTTGGCGCCGAGCGCGCCGAGCAGGGCGAGCACGGCGACCACCAGCGCGGCCAGGCTCCAGCCGTTGCCGGAGTGCGCCTGCGTCCAGACCAGGAAGGCCGCGGCGAGCACGGCGGTGGCCAGGCCGAGGCCGGTGGCCTGGGCGCGGGCCCGGACCCGGATGTCGCCGTCGGTCTTGAGCGCGGCGAACACCGCGCCGTGGAAGGTGAACAGCACCAGGGTGGTGAGGCCGCCGAGCAGGGCGTACGGGTTGAGCAGGTCCCAGAGGGTGCCGGCGTAGTTCTTGTCCCGGTCGATGGCGACGCCGTGCACGATGTTGGCGAAGGCGACGCCCCACAGGAAGGCGGGCAGCAGGGAGGTCCAGAAGATCGCCAGTTCCCAGTTGCGCTGCCAGCGTTCGCCGCTGCGCTGGTGCCGGTACTCGAAGGAGACGCCGCGGACGATCAGGCAGACCAGGATCAGCAGCAGCGGGACGAAGAAGCCGCTGAACAGGGTGGCGTACCAGTCGGGGAAGGCCGCGAAGGTGGCGCCGCCCGCGGTCAGCAGCCACACCTCGTTGCCGTCCCAGACCGGGCCGATGGTGTTGATCAGGACCCGGCGCTCGGTGGTGTCCCGGGCCAGCAGCCTGGTCAGGACGCCGATCCCGAAGTCGAAGCCCTCCAGGAAGAAGTAGCCGATCCACAGGACGGCGATCAGGATGAACCAGAGGTCGTGCAGGTGCATGTGATCCGTCCTCAGTACGCGAAGGCGAGGGGCTGGTCGGCGTCCTCGTCGTCGGAGGGGCCGCGCAGCGTCGGGTCCTCGGCGGGCGGCTGCTCGGCCGTGTCCGGCCCGGCGGCGGCGTACTTGGCGAGCAGCCTGACCTCGATGACGGCGAGCACCGCGTACAGCGCGGTGAGGGTGGTCAGGCCGACCAGCTGGGTGCCGACGGTGACGTTGGGGGAGACCGCGTCGCGGGTGCGCATCAGGCCGAACACCACCCAGGGCTGGCGGCCCATCTCGGTGAAGATCCAGCCGAAGCTGTTGGCGAGCAGCGGGAAGCCCATGGTGAGGATGCCGATCCGCCAGCTCCACCGGGTGAAGAAGACGCTCATCTCGCGGTTCCTGGTGAGCATCAGCTTGGGCGGCTCGTCCTCGCCGGTGCGGTGCTCGGGGGCGAGCCAGAACCTCCGGCGGGTGGTCCACAGGCCGATCAGCGCGGCGACGAAGGACGTCATGCCGAAGCCGATCATCAGCCGGAAGCCCCAGTAGGTGACGAAGATGTCGGGGATGTAGTCGTCCGGCTGCCCGCCGTACTTGGCGGCCTCGGCGGCGGCGGTGTCGTTGATGCCGGGCACCGGGGAGGAGAAGTCGTTGTGGGCGAGGAAGGACAGTATCCCGGGGATCTCCAGCTCGACCGAGTTGTGCCCCTGCGAGACGTCGCCGACCGCGAACACCGAGAACGGGGCGGGCGCCTGGGTGTCCCACAGGGCCTCGGCGGCGGCCATCTTCATCGGCTGCTGCTCGAACATCACCTTGCCGAGGGTGTCGCCGCTGATCGCGGTGCCCAGGCCGGCGACCACGGCGATGGCCAGGCCGACCCGCAGCGAGGTGCGCATCGCGGCGGTCTTCTTCCGGTCGGTCTCCTTGCCCCGCTTGGCCCGCCACAGGTGGTGGCTGGCGATGCCGACCACGAAGGCGGCGCCGGTGAGGAAGGCGGCGGTGAGGGTGTGGAAGACCTGGACGACGGTGGTGTTCTGGGTCAGCACCCGGACGATGTCGGTGAGCTGGGCCTTGCCGGTGGCCGGGTCGATCCGGTAGCCGACCGGGTGCTGCATCCAGGAGTTGGCGGCCAGGATGAAGTAGGCGGAGAGCGCGGTGCCGATCGCCACCAGCCAGATGCAGGCCAGGTGGATCTTCTTCGGGAGCCGGTCCCAGCCGAAGATCCACAGGCCGATGAAGGTGGACTCGAAGAAGAAGGCGATCAGCGCCTCCATCGCCAGCGGGGCGCCGAACACGTCGCCGACGAAGCGGGAGTAGTCGGACCAGTTCATGCCGAACTGGAACTCCTGGACGATGCCGGTGACCACGCCCATGGCGATGTTGATCAGGAAGAGCCTGCCCCAGAACTTGGTGGCGTGGAAGTACTTCTCCTTGCCGGTGCGGACCCAGGCGGTCTGCAGACCGGCCACGATCGAGGCCAGGCTGATGGTGAGCGGCACGAAGAGGAAGTGGTAGACGGTGGTGATGCCGAACTGCCATCGCGAGATGGTCTCGTGAGCGACTGCTAGGTCCACTGCGCCTTCTCTCGGGGTGTGCACATAACGGACGGAAGGGATGTTTGCACCTGGGCGCACCATATCCACCCAAGCTTGTCCGCTTGTGAACGTGAACACGTTCACAAGGGAAGTATCCATGATGCTTATCGGTGCGGAAGCACGGGGGTGGGGTGTTCTCGGACACGCCGATGATCCGGGGTCCGGCCGACCCCCCACAAGCAGCGTCCGGGCAGCCCGGGTGTACCGAACGGCGCTTGACACCGCCCGCCCTGACCCGGCGTCAGCCCGGCTCGGGCCCCGGCCCCGGGTGCGGCCCGGGCCTCAGCGCTGCAGCGGCAGCGAGAGCCGGAAGACCGCGCCCTCGCCCGGCGCGGTGCGCAGGGTCAGCTCGCCGCCGTGCGCCGACACCAGGGCGCCGGCGATCGCCAGGCCCAGGCCCGACCCCCCGGCCTCGCCGGCCCGGCGGGTGCGCGCCGCGTCCGCTCGGTAGAAGCGCTCGAAGACCAGGGCGGCCTGCTCCTCGGACAGGCCCGGGCCCTGGTCGGCCACCTCCAGCAGGCAGGCGCCCTCGGCCCGGCCCACCCCGATCCGCACCGCGGTGCCGGACGGGGTGTGCTTGGCCGCGTTGCCCACCAGGTTGGTCACCACCTGGCGCAGCCGGGCCTCGTCGCCCAGCACCGGCGCGGGCTGCGGGGCGCCCTGTCCGTTCGGGCCGGTCAGCGCGACCGGGCGGCCCGGGTCCAGCGCGGTCAGGTCGTGCAGGGCGTCGGCGGCCAGCGTGCGCAGGTCCATCGGGGCCAGGTCGAGCGGGCGCTCCTCGTCCAGGCGGGCCAGCATCAGCAGGTCCTCGACCAGCGCGCCCAGCCGCACCGCCTCCGACTCGATCCGGTCCATCGCCCGGTCCACGTCCTGGAGGGCGCCCATCCGGTGCAGTTCGGCGAAGCCGCGGATGCCGGCCAGCGGGGTGCGCAGCTCGTGCGAGGCGTCCGCGACGAAGCGGCGCATCCGCTGCTCCGAGGCGGCCCGGGCGGCGAACGCCGTCTCGATGTGGGTGAGCATCCCGTTCAGCGCGGCGGACAGCCGGCCCGCCTCGGTGCGCACCGGCAGGTCCGGCATCCGGTACGACAGGTCGCCGTCGGCGATCCGCTGGGCGCCCGCCTCCAGCTGGCGCAGCGGGCGCAGCCCGGCCCGGACCGCGAGCGCGCCGAGCCCGGCCAGGCCGGCCAGCACCGCGGCGCCGATGGTCAGGAAGGTGGTGCGCAGGTGCGAGATGGTGGACTGGACGTCCGCCAGCGGCACCGCGACCTGCACGTACTTGGGGGTGACCGGGTCGGTGCCGGAGGCGCGTTGCAGCGGCAGCACCATCGAGCGCCACTCGCCGGCCTTCGGCCCGGAGGCGGTGAACGGCTCGTCCAGCCGGTCGGTCAGCCCCTTGCGGTCCAGCGCGGGCAACTGCGGGGCCGGGTCGGAGTCGCTCAGCGGCTGCCGGATCACCGACAGCACCGAGCCGTCCTCGGCCAGGTAGCGCACCACGTACTCGCTGGGCAGGCTCTGCCCGGAGCGGCGGCCGGCGGTCTGCGTGCTGCTGAACACCGAGGTGGTGGTCTGCCGGCTCGGCGGGCGGCGGGAGAGCGGTTCGGCGAACCGGTCGAGCTGCTCGTCGGCCCGGTCCACCAGCTGCCCGCGGACGGTGCCCAGCACCAGGGTGTCGCTCACCACCAGGCCGGTGGTGACCAGGAGCAGCGCGAGCACCAGCAGGCGCACGCGCAGCGAGAAGCGGGCCACCTCAGCTGTTCGGCGGGCGGCGCAGCGCGTAGCCGATGCCGCGCACCGTGTGGATCAGCTTGGGGCCGTGCACCGGGCCGGAGTCGAGCTTGCGGCGCAGGTAGGAGATGTACGACTCGACGATGGACAGGTCGCCGCCGAAGTCGTAGGCCCACACGTGGTCGAGGATCTGCGCCTTGGAGACCACCCGGCCGACGTTGGCCATCAGGTAGTGCAGCAGCTTGAACTCGGTGGGCGAGAGCGAGACCGGGACGCCGCCGCGGGTGACCTCGTGCGCGGTCGGGTCCAGGGTGAGGTCGGCCACCACCAGGCGGCCGTCGTCGGCGGGGCCGCCGGCCCGGCGCAGGATCGCCCGGATCCGGGCGATCAGCTCCTCCAGGCTGAACGGCTTGGTGACGTAGTCGTCGGCGCCGACCGCCAGGCCCTGCACCTTGTCGCCGGTGCCGTCCTTGGCGGTCAGGAACAGCACCGGGACGTGCTCGGGGCTCTGCGGCCACTGGGTCTGGTCGCGCAGCCGCTGCACCACGGTGAAGCCGTCCAGGTCGGGCAGCATCACGTCCAGGACGACCAGGTCGGGGCGCTCGGCGGCGACCGCGTCCAGGGCCTCCTGGCCGGTGGCGGCGGAGGCCACCCGGAAGCCGGAGAACCGCAGGCTGGCCGAGAGCAGCTCGCGGATGTTCGGCTCGTCGTCGACCACCAGCAGGAACGGCTCGCCGCCGACCTGGGTCGCCGCGGCCGGGTTCGACTGCACTGCGCCTGACACGTTTGCTCCGCCTCCCGGCCGGACGAATGGGCCACCCCGGTCACCACGGGGCCTGTCCGCGGTGCCCGCCGGGGTTCAACCGGACGGACACCGTACGGACAGACCCTAGCCCGGCCAGGCTACGCACAGTGGATGAAGATTGGATTAGTCATCCGCTCGTGCCCGAACCGGTACCGGACCCGCCGCCGTTGCCACCGCCGGTGGCCGCGCCGTTACCGCCGCCCCGGGCGCCGCCGAAGCCGCCCGCCGCGCTGCCCTCGGTGAGCTGGGTGGCGCTGTAGGAGCCGTCGTCGGCCTTGCTGCCGGTCACGGTGACGGTCTGGCCGGGCTGGAGGTCGCCGACCTTGCCCTCCTTGGCGGTGGTGACCTTGGTGGAGTCCTGGGTGGTGACCTTGACGGTGGTGCCGTTGGCCTCGGTCAGGTAGACGGTGGTGCCGTCCACCGACTTCACGGTGCCGCGGGTGAAGCCGGCCGCCGCGCCGCCGGGGAACTGGCCGGCGCCGCCGGCCTGGCCGTTCTGGCCGCCGCCGAAGCCGCCGCCGTAGCCGCCGCGGCCGGTGCCGCCGCCGGGGAAGCGCTCGTTCGAGGCGCCCGCCCGGTTGGCGGCGGTGCCGCCGCCGGTGCCGTCGCCCTTCTGGTACCAGACGCCGCCCGCGAAGGAGAGCACCGCGATGACGCAGCCGGCCAGCGCCAGGGTCGGCCAGGGGAGCTTGCGGCGCGGTGGCGCGGCCAGCTCGGCGGTGATGTCGCGGGCGTCCGGCGCGGTGGCCAGCAGCTCCTGGTCGTCAGACATGGGGAGTCTCCTTCTTGCTCGTGCCGGGGGGCTTATTCGTGCCGGAGGGCGTCGATCGGGCGCAGCGAGGCGGCCCGGTTGGCGGGGTAGCCGCCGAAGAACAGTCCGATGGCGACGGCGATGCCGAACGCGCCGAACACCGACTCGGGGATCACCACCGGCTTGATGCCGACCACCGAGAAGTGCGAGCCGATGATCCCGGCCAGCACGCCGAGCCCGGCGCCGAGCACCGACAGCAGGGTCGACTCGGCGAGGAACTGGCCGAGGATGACCGCGCGGGGCGCGCCGAGCGCCTTGCGGATGCCGATCTCCTTGGTCCGCTCGGTGACCGTCACCAGCATGATGTTGGTGATGCCGATGCCGCCGACCAGCAGCGAGATCGCGGCGACCGCGCCGAGCAGGACGGTGAAGGTCTTGCCGGTGGACTCGCGGGCGCTCAGCAGCGAGGTCTGGTTGCTGATCCGGAAGTCGGCCTTGGTGGCGTCCTTGATGGCGTGGGTGCCCATCAGGATGCGGGTGATGTCGGCCTGCGCCTCGGTGGTGGTGTCGGCGGAGGACGCCTGCACCAGGATCTGGTTGACCGAGCCGAAGCCGGTGAACGCGTTCTGCACGGTCGGCAGCGGGGCGACCACCACGTCGTCGGGGTCGTTGAAGCCGCTGGAGCCCTTGGTGGCGAGCACGCCGACCACGGTGAACGGGGTGCCGCCGATGGTGATCCTCTTGCCGACCGGGTCCTCGTTCGCGAACAGCTCCTTGGCGGTGGTCGAGCCGAGCACCGCGACCTTGCGGGAGTTCAGCACGTCGTCGGCGGAGAAGTAGTCGCCCCTGTCGACCTTCAGGTTGGAGGTCTCGAAGTAGGCGGGGTAGGTGCCGACGATCTGCCCGGGCTGGTACGAGACGTTCCCGTACAGCGCGGTGCCGCTGGTGGTGACCACCGGGGCGACCGACTTGACGGACGGGGCGTCGGTGGCCGAGGCGAGCGCCCTGGCGTCGTCCACGGTGAGCTTCTTGGCGGCGGTCGCCGCGCCGCGCGAGGCGGCGGAGGAGACGGTCAGCGCGTTGGTGCCGAGCGAGGTGATCGAGTCCTTGACCGCCGCCGAGGAGCCGTTGCCGACCGCGAGCAGCAGGATCACCGAGGCCACGCCGATCAGCACGCCGAGCATGGTCAGCGCGGAGCGGACCTTGTTGGCGGCCAGGCCGGCCACCGCGAAGCGGAGCATCTGCCAGGCGATCACGCGACCACCCCCGCGGCGGCCAGGGCGGGCGGCGGCCCGTCGACCGGGGCCTGCCGGACGTCGGAGACGATCGCCCCGTCGACCAGCCGGACCACCCGCTTGGCGTGCAGCGCGACCTCGTCCTCGTGGGTGATCACCACCACGGTGCGGCCGAGCGCGTTGAGTCCGTCGATGATGGCCAGCACCTCCTCGGTGGAGCGGCTGTCGAGGTTGCCGGTGGGCTCGTCGGCCAGCAGCATCGCGGGCGCGGTGACCAGCGCCCGGGCCACCGCGACGCGCTGCTGCTGGCCGCCGGAGAGCTGGTTGGGCTTGTGCCCGGCCCGCTCGGCCAGGCCGACCAGGTCGAGCGCGGCCATCGCCCGGCGGCGGCGCTCGGCGGCCCGGACGCCCGCGTAGGCCAGCGGCAGCTCGACCTGGGCCAGCGCGGTGGTGCGGGGCACCAGGTTGAACGACTGGAACACGAAGCCGATCTTGCGGTTGCGGACCAGCGAGAGCTGGCCCTCGTCGAGGTGGCCGACGTCGGTGCCGTCCAGCAGGTAGCGGCCGGAGCTGGGCACGTCCAGGCAGCCGAGGATGTTCATCAGGGTCGACTTGCCGGAGCCGGAGGAGCCCATCACCGCGACGTAGTCGCCCTCCGCGATGTCCAGGTCGACGCCGAGCGGCTCGCCCCCGCCGGTCGTCGGGCCGCGCAGGGCGTGCACGACGGCGTCGCCGTGGCCGTACGACTTGGTGACCCGGCGGATCTGGATCACCGGGGGCTTGGCGGTGCGCATCAGCGGGTGCCTCCGCCGCCGCGGGTGCCGCCGCCGAAGCCGCCCGTGCCACCGCCGCCGCCGAAGCCGCCCGCGCCGCCGCCCAGGCCGGGGAACTGGCCGGACGGGAAGCCGTTGCCGGTGCCCGCGGTGGTGGAGGTCAGCTCGACCTTCTCGCCCTCGGTCAGGCCCTCGGTGACCTGCACGGTGCTGTCGCCCTCGATGCCGACGGCGACCTGCACCCGCTCGGTGCTGCCGTCGTCGTGCACCACGGTCGCGGTGCGGCTGCTGCCGGTGCCCTGGAGGGCCGCGGTGGGCACCGACAGGGCGTCCTCGGCGGAGCCGGTGGTCACCGAGATGGTGGCGCTCAGGCCGGTGCGCAGGGTCGAGGTGTCGCCGCCGATCCGGAGCGTCGCGCCGTACTGCACGGCGCCGTTGGTGGAGCTGGAGGGCAGTGAGCTGACCGACAGGACGGTGGCGTCCAGCTTGGTGTCGGACTGCGCGTTCAGGGTGACGGTCGCCGCCTGGCCCTTCTTCAGCTTGAGCGAGTCCAGCTCGGAGAAGTTCGCGGTGACCTCCATCCCGGTCGGGTTGGTCAGCACGATGAAGCCGGACGGGGTGCTGCTCGAACTGCCGCTGCCGGTGGTGGTCTTGGCGCCGGACGAGGAGCCGGAGGAGGAGCCGCCCGAGGAGCCCGACGCGCCCGAGGAGCCGGTGCCGGAGACGGTGTCGCCGACCTTGCCGGAGACCGAGGCGACGGTGCCGTCGGTGGTCGCGGTGAGCGTGGTGCCGGCCAGCGCGTCCTTGGCGTTGGTGAGCGTCGCCTCGGCGTTGTCGACCTGCTGCTGGGCGGAGGCCACCTGCGCCTGGTCGACCTTGACGGTGGTCGTGGTGGTCGGCTGCGGGGCGCTCTGGGCGCTCGCGCCGGAACCGCCGGAGGCGGCGGAGCCGCCCGAGCCGGTGCTGCGGCCGGAGTTCGAGGAGCCGGCCACCGTGGTGGTGACCGTCTCGCCCGCCTCGGCCTTGGTCAGGTTGGCCTCGGCGGTGTTGAGCGCGGCCTGCGCCTGGTCGACCTGCTGCTGGGCGGCGGCGGTGTCGACGGTGGCGAGCACCTGACCCTTCTTCACCGCGTCGCCGACCGCGACCTTCACCGCGGTGAGCCTGCCGCCGGTGGTGAAGTCCTGCCCGGCGTCGGACGGCGAGAACAGCGTGCCCGATCCGGACACGGTGGCCTGGACCGTTCCCTTGCCGACCGTGGCGGTCCTGACCCTGGAACCGGTGGCGGCCTTGCTGGTGCCGCTGTCCAGGTTGACGTACGCCAGGGCGACCCCGCCGAGCAGGGCCACGCCGAGCGCGGAATTGACGAGGACGGCCCCACGCCGTCGCGGAAGCACCTTCATGGCGCAGAAGCATCGCCGCGTGCTCTTGCGCCACCCTGCACGGCCCCTGGGAGTCGACTGGGAGCGCCGATCCGGACGAATGCCGCCGCACCGCCCCTCGGGGGGTCGGCGGACCGTCGGCCGACCCCCAGTTCTTGACCGGTCTCCCAGGAACCTCCCAGCAGAGTCCCGTCAGTACTTCACGAGACCGCCGCACCCGCCGCCGCCCGGCCGGGCCGTTCCTGCCCGCTCCCCCGCACGCGGACGGGGCGGGCGGCCGCGCCGCCCGCCCCGCGCCCGACGACCGCTCAGAGCTCCTTGCGGAACGCCTCCGCGGCGGCCAGGAACAGGTCGTTGCCCCGGATCTCGCCGATCGTGACCCGCACGCCCTCGCCCGCGAACGGGCGGACCACCACGCCGGCCTCGGCGCAGGCGGCGGCGAAGTCGAGGGTGCGGTCGCCCAGGCGCAGCCAGACGAAGTTGGCCTCGGAGTCGACGACCGTCCAGCCCTGGGCGCGCAGCGCGGCGGTGACCCGGGTGCGCTCGGCGACCAGGTCCCCGACCCGCTCCAGCAGGGCGTCCTCGGCGCGCAGCGAGGCGACCGCGGCGTCCTGGGCGAGCTGGCTGACGCCGAACGGGACGGCGGTCTTGCGCAGCGCGTCGGCGACCGGCTCGTGGGCGATCGCGAAGCCGACCCGCAGGCCGGCCAGGCCGTACGCCTTGGAGAAGGTGCGCAGCACGCAGACGTTGGGGCGGTCGCGGTAGAGCTCGATGCCGTCGGGGACGTCGGCGTCGCGGATGAACTCGCGGTACGCCTCGTCCAGCACCACCAGGACGTGCGCCGGGACGGCGTCCAGGAAGCGGACCAGCTCCTCGCGGTGCAGGGCCGCGCCGGTCGGGTTGTTGGGGTTGCAGACGAAGACCAGCCGGGTGCGGTCGGTGATCGCGGCGAGCATCGCGTCGAGGTCGTGGGCCTCGTCGGCGGTCAGCGGGACGGGCACGGGGGTGGCGCCGGCGACCTGGGTGATGATCGGGTACGCCTCGAACGAGCGCCAGGCGAAGACGACCTCCTCGCCGGGGCCGGCCGTGGAGAGCACCAGGGACTGGGCGACGCCGACCGAGCCGGTGCCGGTGGCGACGTGCTCGGCGGGGACGCCGAAGCGCTCGGCGAGTTCGGCGACCAGGCCGCTGACCGCCATGTCGGGGTAGCGGTTGAAGTCGCCCGCGGCGGCGATCGCGGCTTCCAGCACGCCGGGCAGCGGCGGGTAGGGGTTCTCGTTGGAGGAGAGCTTGAAGGCGTCGGCTCCGGCGGGCTTGCCCGGCTTGTAGCTGGGGATGCCGTCCAGGCTGGACCGCAGGCGGGGGCCGTGTTCGCGCTGAACCACGGGGTTCTCCGTTTCTTGTTCCTCGGCGGTGGCGACGTTCCGCCCCCGGTCGGGTGCCGTGAACGATACCGACCGCCCTCACCCGTGCGGGTGAGATGCTCGTCCGGGTTACGGGTGCAGTTCAGCCATTCTGCCGGGTTCCTTTGGCACATGTCAGAGGTATCCGGGCCGGAAAACGGCGGTGATCGAAGGGCGTTCACCCGAGCCGTTCATGGAGAAACGTATCTCCAACGTCCGGTAGCGAAGCAGTCACGGAACGCCGTCACGCGCCATACGATCGGTCCGCCATGACAGCAGCAGCCAACCAGAACGGTCGACGGGCTACCGCGTCCCGGCGCCTGGAGCGGGCCGGCATCCGGGACGTCGCGGCGGCCGCCGGCGTGTCCATCACCACCGTCTCGGACGCCCTGAACGGCAAGGGCCGCCTCCCCGACGAGACCCGCAGCCGGGTCCGCGAGGTCGCCGAGCGGCTCGGCTACCGGCCGTCCGCCGCCGCCCGCACCCTGCGCACCGGGCGGTCCGGCCTGATCGGCCTGACCGTCACCACGTACGGCGAAGAGCCGTTCACCTTCACCGAGTTCGCCTACTTCGCCGAGATGGCCCGGGCCGCCACCAGCGCCGCGCTGGGCCGCGGCTACGCCCTGGTCGTGCTGCCCGCCTCCTCCCGGCACGACGTCTGGAGCAACATCGCGCTCGACGGCACGGTGGTGATCGACCCGCCCGACCAGGACCCGCTGGTCACCGAGCTGTACCGGTCCGGCGTCCCGGTGGTCTCCGACGGCAAGCCGGGCAACTGCCCGGTCACCGCCTGGGTCGACAACGACCACGAGGCCGCCGTGCTGGGCATCCTGGAGCACCTGAGCGAGGCCGGCGCCCGCCGGATCGGCCTGCTCACCGGCACCTCCACCGACACCTACACCCGGCTCTCCACCGAGGCGTACCTCGCCTGGTGCGACCGGGTCGGCCAGGAGCCGGTGTACGAGGCGTACCCGGCCCACGACCCGGCCGCCGGGGCGGTGGCCGCCGACCGGCTGCTGGCCCGCCCGGACCGCCCGGACGCGGTGTACGGCCTGTTCGACCCGAACGGCACCGACCTGCTGGCCGCCGCCAGGCGCTACGGGCTGCGCGTCCCGGACGACCTGCTGCTGGTGTGCTGCAGCGAGTCCGACGTGTACGCCAACACCGAACCGCCCATCACCACGCTGTCGCTGAAACCCCGTCGGATCGGCACCACCGTGGTCAACCTGCTGATCGACGCGATCGAGGGGGTCGACGCCGGCACCGGCACCACCCCCGGCCGGCTCTTCCCGCCCCGCTACCGCAGCGCCGGCACCGGCCCGCCGCCCGGCACCCTGATGCCCACCGAACTGATCGTCCGGGCCTCCTCGCAGCGCCGCACCCCGCGCACCACCGTCAGTCCGCCCCGGCCACCGGGCGAGGTGTAGGCGGCCGGGCCGCCCTCCCGGCACCGGTCGATACCCACCCGTAACCGGACGTACCGGACCGGCCGGGAGGCCGCCGCGGGGCGGGGCGGGCGGGTCCACGGAAATCGGATACCGACCAGGTGAGGACGGCAGGAGAGTGCGCTTCCTATGATGGGCGAATGACACCCGAGGACCTCTTCCGCGAACCCGAGCACCCGCACTCGGGCCCCCGCCCCCGCCAGGACCTCGACGTGCTCCCGCAGGGCTCCTACTTCGAACCGGCCGAACCCGCCGGCTACCCGTACGAGGAGACCTACAGCACCTTCGGCGGCGCCCGCTACCTGGAACAGCACTGGGCCCCCGCAAGCCAGTTCGGCGCCGACGCGTCCCCCGCACCCGGGCACTACGCGCCCACCGGGCAGGCCCCGCACGAGGACCCGCCGACCATCGAACTCGGCCCGCCGATCGACACCCAGCCGGTCGAGGTGCACTTCCCGTACCCGCAGCCCGAGCCCGGCGAGGGCCCCGGCCCGCTGTTCGTCATCGGCGACGTGCACGGCTACCTCGACGAGCTGCTCGCCGCCCTCCACCAGCAGGGCCTGATCGACACCGAGGGCCACTGGTCGGCCGGCCGCTCCCGGGTCTGGTTCCTCGGCGACTTCACCGACCGCGGCCCCGACGGCATCGGCGTGATCGACCTGGTCATGCAGCTCGCCGCCGAGGCCGCCGCGGCCGGCGGCTACTGCCGCGCCCTGATGGGCAACCACGAACTGCTCTTCCTCGGCGCCTCCCGCTACGGCGACGAGGCCGTCCAGTCCACCGCCGGCACCGCCTCCTTCCTCGCCGCCTGGCGGCTCAACGGCGGCCAGCAGCACGACCTGGAGCGCCTGCAGCCGCACCACATCAGCTGGCTCTCCCGGCTGCCCGCGATGGCCCTGGAGGACGGCCACCTGCTGCTGCACTCCGACACCACCGCGTACCTGGAGTACGGCGAGACCATCGCCGACGTCAACGACGCCATGCACACCCTGCTCGCCGACGAGGGCATCGACGAGTGGTGGGACGCCTTCCGCAAGTTCACCAAGCGCTTCGCCTTCCGCGGCCAGGCCGGCACCATGGCCGCCCAGGAACTGCTCGCCGTCTACGGCGGCTACCGGGTCGTCCACGGCCACAGCCCGATCCCGTACCTCACCGGCGACCAGCCCGAGGACGGCACCCCGCCGCACGTCCCCGGCCCCTACATCTACGCCGACGAGCTGGCCATCGCGATGGACGGCGGCGTGACCATGGACGGACGCCTGCTGGTCGCCCGGCTGCCGCTGAACTGACCCCGGGCGGGAGGGGCGCGCGGCCGGACGGCCGGGCCGCTGAACACCCGGACGTCAACTGAGCGTTCCGGCAAGGGGGCTGAAGGAACGGAAGTTCCGGAAAGAGGCTGTCGGCCCGCTCCCGCGCACCCCTACCATCGAGGCCACTGACCTCAGTCGACCTCTGACCTCGGTCGACCTCGCGGAACGGGGTACCCCTCCCATGAGCAACCCCCCGCGCCTGCTCGCCGAGGACCGCGCCGACTTCGCGCGCCTGCTCGGCGAAGCGCTGCGCGACACCGGCGTACGCCGGGCCCTCGCCGAACCGGGCGTCCACCTCACCGCCGAACAGCTCCACACCAGGGCGCTCGCCGACGCCGACCGCGTCGCCGCACCCGCCGCCGCCGAGTACGCCCACTACCTGGCGCTGCGCACCGCGCTCGCCGAGCACCCGGGCACCGCGCCGCCCGCCGGGGCCGGGCTGTTCCCCGTCCTGACCGTGCTCACGCCCGTGCTGGCCGGCGCCGCCGGACTCGTCCTGCTGCTGCTCGGCTGGCTGCTGCGGGCCGCCGCACCCGACCTGGTGCTCGGCCGCTCCACCGTCACCGCCGGCGTCCTGGCCCTCGCCGTCGCGGCCGGCGCCCTGCTCATCGGCGGCGCCGGACTCGTCCTCACCGCCCTGCGCAACTCCTCCGCCGCCCCCGGCAGCGCCGACCCCCAGCAGCACGCCGACCTCGCCGAGGCCCGCGAGACCTGGCGCACCGCGCTGCGCGAACGCGCCCTGCTGCCCTGGCTGCACGCCAACCTGGCCGCCGCCCCCGCGTCCGCCCCGCTCCCGCCCGCCCGCACCGCCCCGCCCGACCCGCACCGCCCCGGCTACAGCAGCGCCGCGTACTCCAGCCCCGGCTTCAGCAGCCCCGGCGTCGAAGGGCTGACCGACGACCGGGGCCGCCCGCGCGCGGCCGAGTTCACCGGACCCGGCTACTCCTCCCCCGACTTCACCAGCCCCGGCCCCGAGGGCCTCACCGACGACCGGGGCCGCCCGCGCTCCGACGGCCCCGGCTTCACCGGCCCCAACGAGGTCTGACCCCGCCGACGGGCCGGGTCAGGCCGCCACCTCGGCCCGGACCGCCTTCCCGTACCGCCCCATCGGCTCGACGCCCCAGTCGACCGCCAGGTCCGCCACCAGCCCGAGCCCCCGCCCGCCTCCGGCCCGTCCCGGAACGGGACGCGGCCTCCTGCTCCGTCAGGTCCGAACACCGTGACGCACCGAGGGAGTTCCGCCGGGCTCCGAGCCCAGTGGATCGCCGACGGCCTGCACGGGTCGAGCGGGCGTCCCGCCGCCTCGGTGCGGTTGAGGGGCGGGGTCGTCCGGGTGACCCTGAGGACCGGATCGTCCGCCGCGTCAGCCGAACTGACGACGGCGCTGCTCCGGGTCCTCTCCCGGGGCGACCGGTTCGGGCACAGCACCAAGGCCGGCCGGGAGAGGATCCGGGCCGAGGTCGACCGGGCCTCCGAGGACAAGGTGCCAACGGATGGAAACTCGTCGACCACTACTCGGCCGATCACCCCACCCTGCTGTGGTACGCCGTCGGTGAGGACCCGCAGGGCCTGCTGCCGGCCCAGTCCGGCGACGGCGTCTTCCTGACGCTGGCCGCCGACCGCCGGCGCCGCCTGCTCGTCCTCCCGCCCGACGAGTGGGCCGACCTGTGCGACGCCGCCAAGGCCGGCCGGCTGGACGGGGTGCTGGGCGGGCACGTCCTGTGCGCGGACCCGAACCGGCCGCTGAACCCCGTACCGGCCGCGCACCGGTCGACCGCCTGATCCGGGTCACCGGCCGCCTGATCCGGGCACCGGCCGTGCGGCCCGGTCACCGGCCGCCCGCTCCGGTCACCGGCCGACCGCCCCGGTCACCGGCCGCGCGGCGCCCGCAGGGCCAGCGCCACCGGCACGCCCAGCGCGCACAGCACGGCGCAGCCCGTCCAGACCAGGGTGTACGCGCCCTCCGCGGGCACCTCGGCGCGCAGCACCAGGTGGTCCAGCACCGCCGCCGCGACCACGCCCGCCGCCGCGCCCGCCAGCGACTTCAGGGTGTTGTACACGCCCGTCCCGATGCCGGTCTGGTCGGCCGGCAGGCGCCGCATCAGCAGGGCCGGCAGCAGGCTCAGCCCCAGCCCGGCCCCGTACCCGGCCAGCGCGCCGCCCAGCACGAACTGCCAGGCCGCCGCGTGCCCGAGCGCGATCGTCCCGTAGCCCGCGGCGCACAGCGCGAAACCGGAGCCGAGCACGGCGGGGGCGTCGTGGCGGCGGACCAGCCGGTGGGCCGTCACCGCGCCCAGGGTCGCCGCCACCGTCTGCGGCAGCACCAGCAGGCCGAGCACCAGCGGCACCGCGCCCAGCCCGTAGCCGGTCTCCGCGGGCTGCGCCGCCTGGAACGCCAGCGTCGGCCCCTGCGCCCCGTACAGCGCGCAGCCCAGCAGGAAGCTCAGCCCGAAGACCGGCGCGGTGGCCCGCCGGGCCAGCAGCCGGACGTCCACCATCGGCTCGGCGGCGCGCAGCTCCTGCCGGACGAACAGCGCCAGCAGCAGTGCCCCCGCCGCCAGCAGCGGCAGCACCACCGCGCCCGGCAGCACCCCGCTCGCGCCCAGGCCCGCCAGCAGCAGGGTCAGGCCCAGCGAGAGCAGGCCCGCGCCCGCCCAGTCGATCCGGCCCGCCGCCCGGGTCTCCGACTCCGGGACCAGCCGCCACACCACCGGCAGGGCCAGCAGCGGCAGCGCCGCCAGCGCCCACAGCAGCGGCCGGGTGGCCGCCGGGTCGGCGCCCAGGCCGCCGACCGCGAGCGCGCCCAGCGTCGAGCCGACCGTCAGCGCGCCCACCAGCGGCCCGACCGCCCGGCCGCCGCGTTCCTCGCCGAGGCGGTCGCGCAGGACGGCGAACTCCAGCGGCAGCCAGCAGGCCAGGAAGCCGGACAGCGCCCGGCCCGCCAACAGCACCGGCAGGTCCGGCGCGAGCGCGGTCACCGTGAAGCCCAGCAGGGTCAGCAGGACGGTGGCGCGCAGCAGTCGGCGGTGCCCGTACAGGTCGCCGAGCCGGGAGGTCAGCGGCACCGCGACGCCCGACACCAGGAACTCCGCGCCCAGCGCCAGGCTCAGGTCCGAGGCGCGCAGGTCGAGGTGCTCGCCGAGCCGGGGCAGCAGGATCGGGAACCCGCCCTGGAGCACCCCGCTGGCGAACTCCACCAGGGCCAGCAGCGGCACGGCGGACGGCGCGGCGGACGGCGCGGGACGGGACGGGCGGGCGGCGGTGGCGGTCATCGGCGGTTCCGTGGGGGTGCGGAGGGTGGTGGGGGTGGCGGCAAGGATGGCTAACCTGGAGGCCACCGCCCCGTCCGCGCACGAATCCGTTCCTGCGGCCGACCCCGCGCAAGGATCAGCCATGATCGACGAACTCGACCTGGCGCTCGTCGACGCCCTCCGGGTCGACCCGCGCGCCCCGTGGTCCCGGCTGGCCGCCCCGCTCGGCGTCGACCCCGCGACCCTGTCGCGCCGCTGGGCCCGGCTGACCGCGAACGGCGACGCCTGGGTCACCTGCTACCCCTCCGCCGACCGGATCGGCCGCGGCCTGACCGCCCTGGTCCGGGTCGACTGCCCCGCCGACCGGGTCACCGAGGTCGCCGCGGCCCTCGCCCGGCACCCGCAGACCGCCAGCATCGAACTCGTCACCGGCGACGCCGACCTGCTGCTCACCGTCGCCGCGTACGACCACGCCGCCCTCACCGGCTACCTGCTGGAGCGGCTCGGCACCGTCCCCGGCGTGCTGCGCACCCGCACCACCCTGGTCGAGCGCACCCTGGTCGAGGGCAGCCGCTTCTCCAACGGCGCGCTCGACGCCGAACAGCGCCGCGCCATCGCCGCCCCGCCGCCCGGCGCGGCCCGCCCGGTCGCCGACCGGCGGGTCGAGGAGGACCTGGCGCTCATCCGGGCGCTCGGCGCGGACGGCCGGATGCCCTACGCCGAACTCTCCGCCCGCACCGGCCTGCCCGCCACCACCGTCCGCCGCCGCCTGGCCGAACTGCGGGCCGGCGGCCACGCGGTGCTGCGCTGCGACGCCTCGCCCCGGGTCACCGGCCACCCGGTCGGCGCGATGCTCTGGCTGGACGTCCCGCCCGCCGACCTGCCCGACGCCGCCCGGCGCCTCACCGCCCTCCCGCAGACCCGGATGTGCGCCGTCACCGTCGGCCCCGCGAACCTCGCCCTCTACCTGATCGCCCCCCAACTCCCCGACCTGCGCCGGATCGAACAGGACCTCGCCCACCACCACCCGGCGATCCGGGTCCGCGACCGCCACGTCACCCTGCGCACCCTCAAACTGGTCGGCCACCTCCTCACCCCGGACGGCCGCCGGACGGACTACGTCCCGATCGAGCCCTGACCGGGCGGCGCCGCCGGCGGCCCCACCGCGTCCCGCCGGTTCACCGCGTCCCGCCGAATCACCGCGTCCTACCGGCTCACCGCGCCCCGCCGGTTCACCGCGTCCTGCCGAGCGCCAGCGCCGCCAGCAGGGCCGCCGCGTCGCCCAGGACGCCGTCGTCGAAGCGGGCCTCGGCGGAGTGGTTGTAGGGGGCGGTGAACGGGTCGGCGTCCGCGGGGCAGGCGCCGACCATGACGTACGCGGCGGGGACGTGCTCGGCCAGGACGCCGAAGTCCTCGGAGCCGGCCAGCGGGCGCGGCATCTCGACGTAGCTCTGCTCGCCCAGCAGTCGACGGACGGTCCGCTCCGCGTACGCGGCTTCCGCCGGGTCGTTGGCCGTCACCGGGTAGCCGTGCTCGACCACCGCGTCGACCTGGCAGCCGTGCGCCTCGCCGATGCCGCGGACCACCCGGACGGCCTCGGCGAGCACCAGCTCGCGGGCCGCGGTGGAGAAGGAGCGGATGGTGGCGCCGAAGGCGGCCTCGTCGGGGATGACGTTCTCCGCGGTGCCCGCGTGGAAGGTGCCGACGGTCAGCACGACCGGGTCGAAGGCGTCGAAGCGGCGGGTGACCATGGTCTGCAGGGCCAGGATCGCCTCGCACGCGGCGGGCACCGGATCGGTGGCCAGGTGCGGGCTGGAGCCGTGGCCGCCGCGGCCCCGGACCACCACCCGCAGGGTGTCGGAGGCGGCCATGATCGGGCCGGGCCGCCCGGCCACGTAGCCGGCCGGCAGCAGCGCGGCGCCGACGTGCAGGGCGTACGCGGCGACGACCCGCTCACCGGCCGCGTCCAGGACGCCGTCCTCGACCATCAGGGCCGCGCCGCCCCCGCCCTCCTCGCCGGGCTGGAACATGAACACCACGCTGCCGGCCAGCTGTTCGCGGCGGGCGGCGAGCAGTCTCGCCGCGCCGACCAGCGCGGCGGTGTGCAGGTCGTGGCCGCAGGCGTGCATCGTGCCGGGGTTCTCCGAGGCGTACGGCAGGCCGGTGTTCTCCTGCACCGGCAGGCCGTCGAGGTCGGCGCGCAGCAGCACGGCGGGGCCGGGGCGGGCGCCGCGCAGGACGGCGGTGACGGAGGAGAGCCGCTCGCCGAGGGTGATCTCCAGCGGGAGGCCGTCGAGGGCGGCGAGGATCCGGTCCCGGGTGCGGGGCAGGTGGAGTCCGATCTCGGGGTCGCGGTGCAGGGCGCGCCGCAGGTCGACGAGTTCGGGGTGGAGCGCGGCGGCGGCGCGGCGCAGCTCGTCGAGCGGGGGGTGAACGTCGGCCGGCATGGGGACGCCTCCTGGGTGGACGGGGAGCGGACGGTTCTCCCGCATCCTCGCCCCGGCGGGCCTCCGACCGGCCAGGACGCACGGATCACCCGCGAGCGGCGGGTGCCGCGCACGGATCTTCCAGCCCGGCGGCGGACGGCGCGGCGGGGGCCGGTACGGCAGGGACGGCTGGCGCGGCAGGAACGGCCGGTGCCGCGGGGGCGGTGGTCGGCGCGGCACCGCCGGACGCGGCGCCGCCGGACGCGGCGGCGGCCAGCAGGGCGGCGGCGATCGCCCGGGCCTCGGCGGCGGGGGCGGGGGTGCCCTCGCGCAGCGCGGTGACGATCGCGCCGTCCATCAGCAGGACCAGCCGCCGGGCCAGGCCGACGGCCCCGTCCGGCCGGTACCCCTCGTCGCCGAGCAGCCCGGCGATGTATCCGGTGACCTGCTCCTTGTGCGCGGCGGCGACCCGGTGGGCGGCACTGCCCGGATCGGCGCTCTCGACGATGGCGTTGATGAAGGCGCACCCGCGGAAGTCGGCCCGGGCGAAACGCTCCGCCAGCGCGTCGAACACGTCGAGCGGCCGACCCCCCAGCTCGGCGACCCGGGCCGCCAGCCACGCGCGCCAGTCACGGTCGCGGCGGGTGAGGACGGCGACGACCAGTTCGTCCTTCCCGGTGAAGTGCCGGTAGAAGGAGGCCCGGCCGACGCCGGACTCGGCGAGGATCCGCTCCACCCCGACCGCCCGGACGCCCTCGGCGTAGAACAGCGCCTCGGCGGTGTCGAGCAGACGGGCGCGCGCACGGGTGGCCATGTCGCCCAGGCTAGTGGGTGGTCGGCGCACGGCGGCACCGATCGGTACCGTCCGGGGGCGCCCATCGGCCCGGCGACCGCGCCCACGGTGGCCGCCCCCCGCTCACGATGGCAACGTCGCACCCAACTCCCTTGCCATACCTGCCGATTCGCCCCGAACGCGCGACCCGGCTGCCACAATGAGCCCCATGAAGCGTCCGCGCCGCACCGCCGGCTCCGCCGCCGTCCTGCTCCTCTGCGCCCTCGGCACCGCCGCCTGCGACCCCGGCACCCCCGCCGGCGCCCCCGTCGAACGGACGGTGGCCTCCTTCACCACCGACCAGCCGCTGAGCGGGGACGCGCTCACCCGGGCCGCCGAACAGCTGCGCCGACGAGCCGAGTTGCTGGGGCTGGCCGATCCGAAGGTGACCACCGACGCCGGTGTCCTCGCGCTCTCCGTGGCCGGCCCGATCGGCGACCGGCTCGCCGCACTCACCCACCGGCCCGCCCTGGAGTTCCGCCCGGTCCTCGCCACCGCGGCCGCCGGCACTACCCCCGCCGCCCCGGCGGAGGGCACCGTCCCGGCCGAGCTGACGGACCGCTTCGCCGCCCTGGACTGCACCACCGCCGTACCCGCCCCCGACCCCGGCACCCTGGCCTGCGACCGCACCCAACCGTCCCGGGGAACCTGGAAGTTCGCCCTCGGCCCGGTCGCCCTCAAGGGCACCGACATCGCCGACAGCACCGCCGTCCTCGACCGGAACGGCTCCGGCTGGCAGGTACAGGTGGACTTCACCCCGGCCGGCAGCACCGCCTTCGCCGACCTCACCGGCCGGATCGCCGTCCTCGACCCCCCGGCCAACCAACTCGCCATCCTGCTGGACGGCGCCGTCCTCTCCCACCCAGCCGTCACCCAGGCCATCACCGGCGGACAGGCCGCCCTCACCGGCTCCTTCACCGCGGACGAGGCCAAGTCCCTCGCCGCCCAACTCGCCACCCCCGCCCTCCCCGACGGCCTCCGCCCGGCCACCTGACCCCACCGCCACGACAGGCGAGCACCGCCGCAGAACGCCGGGCAGCGCATCGGTTTCGAACGGTGGCCGGAGCGGAGCGCGACCCTCCCGGCGCCTACAGGCAGATCCAGCAGTAGAGCTGCTCGCCGGCTGCGCGGGCGCGCCTGGCGAGTCGGATCAACTCCTCGGCCAGCGGCTGCATGTCGTCGGCGCCGGCCGGGTGCAGCTCCTCCGCCCGCACCCACCGGGCGACGACCGTCGGCACGTCCGCGTCACGCACCCCGGCCAGGGTGTCCCGGACCGCGGTGTCGAGCTCCACCACCCACGGGCCGGTGGCCCAGGGGTCGTCCTCGTCCCGCGGGCCGCCCGGCCCGGGCGCCGGGGTGGTCGGCCAGACCGGCCGGTCGGCCACCAGGCCGGCCGTCCAGGGGACTCGGCGGACGGCGGCGACCAGCTCCCCCAGCACGAGGTCCGGGTCCAGGCGCTTGGCCTCGACCCCGTCGAAGTGGGGGTCCGCGCCGCCGACGAGCAGGCGATCGTCGGCGTGCTCCAGCGCTCGCACGACCGAAGCCGCATCGGCCGCGCGGAAGTAGTCGGTCAGCACACCCACGGGTCTCCTCCCCACACGGTCGTCCGCCAGCCGGAAGTAGACCAGCCACGACCGACACCGACACCGACCGGAGCACCGCGCCGGTCGAGGACGGACCGGTCGAGGACGGACCGAGGAGAGCCGACTGGATCTCGTAGTCGAGAGCGGACGTCTGCACGATGCAGATACCCGCTGAACCGTCCCTCGGGCAGCGGCGGACGAGCGGCGGAACCGCGAAGAGCGGCCCCGGAAGGCGAGAACTCCCGGGGCCGTTCTCGCACGCGGTGCGTCAGTCGGCCAGCGGCAGGTAGACCCGGTTGCCCCGGGCGGCGAACTCCTCGGACTTCTCGGCCATGCCGGCCAGGGCGACGCGTTCGGCCTGTTCGGCCTCGCCGCCGTGTTCGTCGCGGATCTGGTGGCTGATCTTCATGGAGCAGAACTTGGGACCGCACATGGAGCAGAAGTGCGCGGTCTTGGCGGGTTCGGCGGGGAGGGTCTCGTCGTGGAAGGCGCGGGCGGTCTCCGGGTCGAGGGCCAGGTTGAACTGGTCCTCCCAGCGGAACTCGAAGCGGGCGTCGGAGAGGGCGTCGTCCCAGAGCTGGGCGCCGGGGTGGCCCTTGGCGAGGTCGGCGGCGTGGGCGGCGATCTTGTAGGTGATGACGCCGGTCTTGACGTCGTCGCGGTCGGGGAGGCCGAGGTGTTCCTTAGGGGTGACGTAGCAGAGCATCGCGGTGCCCCACCAGGCGATCATCGCGGCGCCGATGCCGGAGGTGATGTGGTCGTAGCCGGGGGCGACGTCGGTGGTCAGCGGGCCGAGGGTGTAGAACGGCGCCTCGTCGCAGATCTCCTTCTGGAGGTCCATGTTCTCGCGGATCTTGTGCATCGGGACGTGTCCGGGGCCCTCGATCATCACCTGGACGTCCTTGGCGCGGGCGATCCGGCCGAGTTCGCCGAGGGTGGTGAGTTCGGCGAACTGGGCCTCGTCGTTGGCGTCGGCGATCGAGCCGGGGCGCAGGCCGTCGCCGAGCGAGAAGGTGACGTCGTAGGCGCGCAGCAGGTCGCAGAGTTCCTCGAAGTGGGTGTGGAGGAAGTTCTCCCGGTGGTGCGCGAGGCACCAGGCGGCCATGATCGAGCCGCCGCGCGAGACGATGCCGGTCTTGCGGCGGGCGGTGAGCGGGACGTACCGCAGCAGCACGCCGGCGTGCACGGTCATGTAGTCGACGCCCTGTTCGCACTGTTCGAGCACGGTGTCGCGGTAGACCTCCCAGCTGAGGTCCTCGGCCCGGCCGTCGACCTTCTCCAGCGCCTGGTAGAGCGGGACGGTGCCGATCGGGACGGGGGAGTTGCGCAGGATCCACTCGCGGGTGGTGTGGATGTTGCGGCCGGTGGAGAGGTCCATGACGGTGTCGGCGCCCCAGCGGGTGGCCCAGGTCATCTTCTCGACCTCCTCCTCGATGGAGGAGGTGACCGCCGAGTTGCCGATGTTGGCGTTGATTTTCACCAGGAAGTCGGTGCCGATGATCGCGGGTTCGACCTCGGGGTGGTTCACGTTGACCGGGATGACGGCCCGTCCGCTCGCCACCCGCTCGCGGACGTACTCCGGCTCCAGGCCTTCCCGGATCGCCACGAACTCCATCTCGGGGGTGATCAACCCGCGCTTGGCGTAGCCGAGTTGGGTGACGGCGACGCCGTCGCGGGCGCGCAGCGGGCGGCGCGGCCGGCCGGGGAAGACGGCGTCCAGGTTGCGCAGGTCGCCGCCGCGCGGGGCGGTGTGCCTGATCCCGTCGTCCTCGGGCCGGGCCTCGCGGCCCTCGTACTCCTCGACGTCGCCGCGCTGGCGGATCCAGGCGTCGCGCAGCGCGGGCAGCCCGCGCCGGACGTCGGCGGGGTGGGACGGGTCGGTGTACGGCCCGGAGGTGTCGTACAGCGGGACGGTGCGCCCGTCGGTGAGGTGGACCTCGCGGTAGGGGACCCGCAGGTCGGGGCGACTGCCCTGGTGGTACGCCTTGCGCCAGGCCGGGGTCGGGTACCCGGTGGCGGCCGGCTGCTGGGCGGACGTGTGCTCGTTCAAGGTGGTCATGCGACCTTCCACTCCCTACGCCGGCATTACCCGGTCAGGTTCCTGCGGTCGGCGCAGCAGGTGGTACGCGGGCCCGCGTACCGTCAGCGCCCTCTCAGCCCGGTGCTCCGAGCTCCCGTTCCGCGCGGGCGTTCACCGCCCGCGTTCGCTGCTCACCGTAGGGCACCGGACGCGGAGGGTCCAGGGCGCCGCCGGTCGCCGGCCTGTCCGGGCCGCTCGCGGGGTGGAAGAATCGCCGGGGTGATCGGACTGGTGGGGCGGGTGACGGGGCGGATCGGCGCGGGCCTGGTGGGCGAGGTGATGGTGCGCGTTCCCGAACGCCAGGGCAGCGAGGCGTTCCTGGCGTACCGGGCGGTGCCGGGCGAGCCGCTGGAGTCGGGCACCATGGTGGTCGTGGTCGATTACCAGCCACCGCGCACGGTGTACGTCGAGCCGTACTGACGGCGCCTCACCAAGCCCGGGCAAACCCCGTGCAACGGTTTCGAGACAGTGGGCGCTCCCGCCGGCACGGCCCCTTCCCCCGCGATCACGGCGGGCGGAGAATGCGGCTGCCACCGGGTTCCGCGCCCACAACTGCACCACTCAGCGCAGCCACGGACCGGTGTGCCACGAAGGGGGAGATCGCGATGCTGATCGGCATCGTCGGAGCCGTTGTCGCAGGGCTGCTGGTCGTCGTCCTGCTGTTCAAAATGATGTGGCGGGTCGCCGAGCCGAACGAGGCGCTGGTGATCTCGGGTTCCAAGCACGGCGAGGGCCTCGGCTTCCGCGTGGTCACCGGACGGGGCACCTTCGTGCTGCCCGGCGTCCAGGTGGTCCGGCGGCTGTCACTGGACCTCAACGAGGCCGCGCTGGACGTCGAGTGCGTGACCTCGCAGGGCATTCCGGTACACGTCAAGGGCGTGGTCATCTTCAAGGTCGGCGACGACCCGGTGTCCATCGCCAACGCCGCCCGCCGCTTCCTGGACCAGCAGAAGATGATGGGCCAGCGGGTGCACAACGTGTTCGCCGGCCACCTGCGCTCCATCGTCGGCGGCCTGACCGTCGAGGACATGATCCGGGACCGCGAGCGGCTCACCGGGGAGACCCGTTCCGCGTCGGGCATCGAGATGGAGAAGCTCGGCCTGATCATCGACTCGCTGCAGATCCAGGAGATCCTGGACCCGACCGGCTACATCACCAACCTGGCCGCCCCGCACGCCGCCGCCGTCCAGCGCGACGCCCGGATCGCGGCCGCCGAGGCCGACCGCCGGGCCACCGAGGCCGAGCAGGAGGCGTTCGCCCGCAAGGCCGAGGCGACCCGCAACTCCGGTATCCAGCAGGCCGGTTACCAGGCCGAGATGGACACCGCCGCGGCCCGCGCGCTGCAGGCCGGGCCGCTCGCCCAGGCCGCCGCCCGGCAGGAGGTCGTGGTCCAGGAGACCAAGGTCGCCGAGCTGGAGGCGCACCGCAAGGAGCAGCAGCTCCAGGCGGACGTCCGCAAGCCCGCCGACGCCCGCGCGTACGAGACCCGCACCAAGGCCGAGGCCGACCGCGACGCCCGGATCTCGGCCGCCGAGGCGCTCTCCCGGGAGACCGACCTGAAGACCGCGGCCGAGGCCAACCGGGTCAAGGTCGCCGCCGCCGCCGAGGCGGAGGCCACCCGGGCCCGCGGCCTGGCCGCCGCCGAGGCCACCCGCGCCACCGGTGAAGCCCAGGCCGCCGCCGAGGCCGCGAAGGGCCTGGCCGAGGCGGAGGCCGCCCGGGCCAAGGGCCTCGCCGAGGCGGAGGCGACCCGGGCCCAGGGCCTGGCCGAGGCCGAGGGCATCAAGGCCCGCGCCGCGGCCCTCGCCGAGAACCAGGAGGCGGTCGTCGCCCAGCAGCTCGCCGAGAACTGGCCCGCCATCGTCCGGGCCGGTGCGGACGCCTTCGGCAACGTCGAGCACATGGTGCTGCTGAACGGCGCCGAGGGCATGTCCGAGATGTTCGCCAAGGCGCTCACCATGGGCGGCACCGGTCTCGGCCTGGCCCGCCAGCTGCTCACCACGATGACCCCGGCCGCCACTGCCGAGACCCCGGCGCACCAGGTCGACCCGGCGGCCCCGGCGGACCGCGCCCCGGACACCCAGGTCATCCCGGTCCAGTCCGGCAGCGGCGACTGACCCGTACCGCCGGCACCCCACCAGCCGAACCACCGGCACCACGACGCACCACGGCGCACCCGCGCCACCCGGCCCGTACGGCGGCACCACCGCCGTACGGGCCGCATCGTCTCCGCAATCCCGGGCAGCAGCTGAGTACCCGTACTCACGCCCCGGCCACCGCGCCGCGCCAGCATCGGAGCATGGACCTGCTGCCCCGCGTCGGAATCACCGCCGTCGGCTCCCACCTCCCGCAACGGACCGTGACCTCACGGCAGTTGCAGGACGAGGTGGCGGCCGGCGCCCGCCTCCCGCTGCCCGACGGCATGTTCGAGAAGGCCACCGGCATCCGCACCCGCCGCTTCGCCGGGCCCGACGAGCACCCCTCCACGCTCGCCCTCGGCGCGGCCCGCCGGGCACTGGCCGCCCGCGGCCTGGAACCCGCCGACCTCGACCTGCTGCTGTTCGCCTCCGCCTCCCGGGACGTCTGCGAACCCGCCACCGCCCACCTCGTCCAGGCCGAACTCGGCTCCCGCGCCCACGCGCTGGACGTCTCCAACGCCTGCAACAGCTTCCTCAACGGCATCGACACCGCCCGGGCGATGGTCCTGGCGGGCCGCGCCCGGCGCGCCCTGGTGGTCACCGGCGAGACCCCGAGCCGGGCGATGCGCCGCGACCCCTCCGGCCTCGCCGAGTTCCGCGACGGCTTCGCCGGGTACACCTTCGGCGACGGCGGCGCCGCCGTCCTGGTGGAGCGCGTCGAGCGCGGCGGCATCCTCGACGTGGAGACCCAGACCGCCTCCGAGCACTGGCAGGTCGGCGGCATCCCCGGCGGCGGCTCGCGCCACCCGCGCGGCGACGAGTGGAGCTACTTCCGCGGCGGCGGCAAGGAGCTGCGCGGCGTCTTCGAGCGGATCGGCGGCGACATCCTCACCCGGGTCGCCGCCCGCACCGGCCTCGGCTGGAACGCCTACGCCCGGGTCCTGGTCCACCAGGTCACCCTGCCCTACCTGGAGCGCTTCGTGGAGCTCACCGGCGTGCCCGCCGACCGGCTGGTCGTCACCGTCCCCGAGCTCGGCAACCTGGCCTCCGCCACGATAGGCGTCCAACTCGACCTCATCATGCCCGAGTTGGAGACCGGGGACCGGGTGCTGATGGTCGGCCTGGGCGGCGGCGTCAGCCTGATGACGATGGTCTGGGAGAAGTCGTGACCGAGCTGTGGGTGATCGTCCCCGCCTACCAGGAGGCCGCCCGGATCGGCGGCGCCCTGCGCGCCCTCGCCGCCCAGCACGACCGCGACTTCACCCTGCTGGTCGTCGACAACGGCTCCACCGACACCACCGGCGAACAGGTGCTGGCCTTCGCCCGCACCGCGCCCTTCCCCGTCCGCCTGCTCGTCGAACCGGAGAAGGGCGTCGGCTGCGCCGTCGACACCGGCTTCCGCCACGCCATCGACCACGGCGCGACCCTGCTCGCCCGCACCGACGCCGACTGCCTGCCCGAACCCGGCTGGGCCGGCGCCGCCCGCGCCGGGATGCGGGCCTCCGGCGGGCTGGTCTGCGGACGCGTCACCGCCCGCCGCGACGAACACGGCCCGCTCGGACGGGCCGTCTTCCGCGCCCTGGTCGCCCTCGGCGCCCTCTTCGGCCGGATCCGCCCCGCCCACCGCCGCCGGCACGGCTACCTCACGCCCTACCGCATGCACGCCGGCAACAACATGGCCATCACCGCCGACCTCTACCTCGCCACCGGCGGCATGCCCCGCCGCCCCTCCCCCACCGACCGCGCCTTCATCAACCGCGTCCGCCGCCAGAGCACCGCGATCGTCCGCCGCCCCGACATGGTCGTCCAGAACTCCACCCGCCGCATCCGCGCCTACGGCCTGCGCGGCACCGCCCGCTGGTACCTCGAACGCGGCGCCGGCCACCGCGGCGTCGACGTCCGGTGAGACGGCGGGACCCGCCCACTCCCGTCCGTCCCCGTCCCCCTTCCGCCCGCCCGCTCGCCCGCCCGCTCGCGAAGAGGAGTCCCCGTGCTCGACCAGCTCGCCCGCACCCTGCGCGAAGGCGCCTCGCGCCCGGCGCTGCTCACCAGCACCCGCCGCGGCAGCCCCCGGGTGCTCGCCCGGTGCGCGGAGCTGGCCGCGCTCGCGGACGGGTACGCCGCGGCGCTGCACCACGGGCACGGCCTGCGGCCGGGGGACACCCTGGGGGTGGCGGTGCGCCCGGGGCCGCGGGCCCTCGCCGTGCTGCTGGCCGCGCACCGGCTGGGCCTGCGCAGCGCGGTGCTGGACCCGGGTGCCGGGCCGGAGGTGCTGCGGGCGCGGCTGGCGCTGGCCCCGCCCGCGCTGGTCCTGGCGGACTCCGCCGCGCAGGCCGTCGCCGGGTGGGCCCGTCCGCTGGCCCGCCGCGCCCGGCTGGAGCTGCCGCCGCTGGGGGCGCTCGGCCCGGTGGCGACCGTCGGCCCCCGGCACCCGTGGTGCGCCCGGTCGCTGGCCGGGCACCCGGGGCCCGCCCCGGCCCCGTACGAGGGGGACGGCGACGCGGTGGTGGTGTTCACCTCGGGCACCACGTCCGCCCCGCGCGCGGTGGTGCACTCGCGGGCCTCGCTCGCCGCCGGGATGCGGGCCGTGGACGCACTGGTGCGCCCCCGCCCGGGCCGGACGGTGCTCGGCGGGACGACGTTCGTGCTGGTCCCGGCGCTGGCCGCGGGGGCGGTCGTCGCGCTGCCGGCCCGCCGCACCGCCGTGCTGCAACGCCAGATCGACCGGCTCGCCCCGGACGAGACCTACCTGACGCCGCCCCGGCTGCGGCCCCTGACCAGGCTCACCGGCCGGGTCTGGACCGGGTCCGCGCCCGCCGACGCCGCGCTGCTGCGCCGGGCCAAGGAGGCGGGGGCGGACGAGGCGTGGGGGGTGTACGCGCTCACCGAGCTGTTCCCGGCCGCGGCGGTCGAGGAGCGCGACAAGAGCGCCCACGACGGCCCGGGCGACCTGCTCGGCCACCCGCTGCCGGGCGTCCGCACCCGGCTCGGCGCGGACGGCGAATTGCTGCTCGCCGCCCCGGCCGCCCGCGACCGCTACCTCGGCGAGGACCCGGACCCGTGGGTGCGCACCGGCGACCGGGCCCGTCTCGACCCGGCCGGGCGGATCGTGCTGGCCGGTCGGCTCAAGGACATGGTGCTGCGCCGCGCCGAGAACATCTACCCGGGCCTGTACGAGCCCTCGCTGCACCTGCCGGACGTCGAACTCGCCGTCCTGGTGGGCGTTCCCGGCCCGGACGGCGACGAGCGCCTGGTCGCCCTGGTCCAGCCCCGCCCCGGCGCCGACCCCCGGCGGCTGCGCGCCGCCCTGCACGCCCCGCTCGCCCGGATGGGCACCGCCCGCCCCGACGCCCTGCTGCTCGGCCCCGTCCCGCTGACCGGCCGCTCCCGCAAACCCGACCGCGCGGCGGCCGCCCGCCAGTGCGCCCGCCGCCTCGCCGACCACCCGGCCGGACGGGCGCGCTGACCCCGCCGGACCCGCCCGCCCCCGCCCCCGCCCCCGCCGACACCGTCACCCGCTGCACCGCTGCACCGCCGCACCGCTGCACCGCCGCACCGCCGCACCGCCGACACCCCATCCCGGAGGGCCAGTTGACCGCCGCCCGGCGCGCCGACCGCACGGTCTACCTGCGCAGCCACCCCCTGCTGTTCGCGCTGCTCGCCGCGACCCGGCACCGGCCGGTGCTCCGGCTCGGCCGCACCGTGCTGGTCCACCACCCGGACGCCTACCGCGAGGTCCTGACCCGCGTCCCGCTCGACCGGACGGCCGAGCGGACCACCGGCGGCACCGCCGCCCGGCTCACCGGCGGAAGCCTGCTCTTCGACCAGCAGGGGGCCGAACACCGCGCCGCCCGGAGGGAGTTGACGACCCTGCTGGGCCCGGCCGGGGTGGCCGCGCTGCGCCCGGTCTGGGAGCGGGTCCTGGACCGGCACCTCGGCGGCCTCGACCGGCCCGTCGACCTCGTCCCCGCCGTCCGCGAACTGGCCGGCGCCACCGCCGCGGCGCTCACCGGCAGCGACGCCCCGCCGGTGCGGCTGGCGCTCGCCGCAGAGCGGGCCGCGGCCGCCACCGCCCGCGCGCACCTGCCCGCCCTGCTGCCCCGCCCGGGCGGCGCCCGCCGGGCCCGCACGGCCGCCGACCGGTTGAGCGGGCTGCTGCCCGACCCGCGCGACGCGATGCTCGCCGTCGCCGCGGTCAACACCACCCTCGCCGCCCTGCCGCGCGCCGTCGCCTGGTGCGCCCGCGAGCGGCTCTGGGACCTGGCCCGCGACGACGCCCCGGCGCTGGCCGCCGAACTGCTCCGCCGCACCGCCGCGTCCCCCGTCCTCCCGCGCGCCGCGGCCGCCGACGCCACCGTGCTCGGCCACCGCGTCCGCCGCGGCGACCGCCTGCTGCTGGTCGCCCGGCACGCCGCCGAGGCCCAGCACGACACCCCCGCCCACCCGCACGCCACCCTGGCGCCCTTCGGCCTCGGCCCGCACACCTGCCCCGGCGCCGCCCTCGCCCGCGCCCAACTCGCCACCCTGCTCAGCACCCTGGCCCCGCACCGCCCGCACGCCCTGCGCACCTCCGCGCACCCCGGCAGCGCCCTGCCCTCCTACCGCACCTGCGTCATCGGCCCGCCACGCCCCCGTTGACCCGCGCCCGCGCCCGCGCCCGTCCCGCCACCCCGCCGGCATGCCAACGCCCCCATCACGCCCGCCATCCCGCCCGCCCGCGAAGGACCGCCGTGCCCCCGTTGACCCTCGCCCTCACCGGCGCCACCGGCTTCTGCGGCGCGCACCTCGCCGCCCTCGCCACCGCCCAGGGCCACCGGGTGCTGGCCCTCGGCCGCCGCCCCGCCCGGCACGGCGCGCACGTCCGCTGGGACGCCGCCGCGGACACCGCCGCCCCGCCCGAACTGCGCGCGGCGGACCTGGTGGTGCACTGCGCGGCGGCCGTCGGCGACCACCCCCCGGGCTCCCCCGCCGAACGGGACCAGTACGCCGTCAACGTGCGGGCCACCCGGCGGCTGCTGGAGGCCGCCGCCGGGACGCCCTTCGTGTTCGTGAGCAGCGCCAGCGTCTACGACCCCCGCCCCGACCGGTCGCTGGTCACCGAGGAGCACCCCACCGCCGCCGGCCACCTGAACGCGTACGGGCGGACGAAGGCCCGCGCGGACGCCCTGGCGCTCGCCGCCGGCGCCGTCGTGCTGCGCCCGCGCGCGGTGTACGGGCCGGGGGACCCGCACCTGGTGCCGCGGCTGCTGGCCGCCGTCCGGTACGGGGTGCTGCCGCTGCCGGGCGGGGACGTCGAGCTGAGCCTGACCGCGGTGGAGAACCTCGCCGCGGCGTGCCTGGCCGCCGCCGACTGGCCGCCGGGGGCGTACAACGTCGCCGACCGCGCCCCGTACCGGCGGGACGCGGCGCTGCGCCGGGTGCTCGCGGCCCACGGCCGCCGGGCCCGGCTGCTGCACGTCCCGCCCCGGCTGGCGGCGCTCGCGGTCGGCCGCCGCCCGCAGGTGACGCGCTACGCGCTGGACCAGCTCGCGCACCGCGTGGTGCTGGACACGCGGAAGTCCCGGTCCCGGGGCTTCACCCCGGGCCGGGACCTCGACGACTACCTCTCCCGCCTCACCGGCTGACCGCCGCGCCGTCCCCCCGGCTGACCGTCCCGCCGGCTCACCGTCCCCCGGCCGGCGGGCCGGCGGGCCGGCGGGCCGGCGGGCCGGCGGACTAGTTCCGGGCGGCCTTCTTGACCAGGATCACCACGACCGCGGCGATGCCGACCAGCACCAGCACGTTGACGGCGAAGCCGACGATGCCGACCACCACGCCCACGATGGTCCAGAAGACCTTCCAGGCGATCACCAGCAGCAGGATCGGGACCACGATGTTGCGCACCCACGAGGGCAGCGACTTCCAGAACTCGGCCATGTCCGTACCTTCTCCCCTCGGGGTCGGTGCCGGTGTTTCCGGCTGCGTTCCCGCTCCCTCGATCTCGACACTTCGATCGTAGGCGGCGCGGAGATCCGAAATCGAGGGGCGGCGGCCCGGAGAGAACCCGGAGATCCTTCCCTGACTCCCCGCCGGGGAGAACCCTCAGACCGGCCAGGTCTCGCCACGCCAGGCGGCGTCCCAGAACATCCACTCGTAGCGCGAGGTGGTGGTGAAGTGCCCGACCACGCGCCGCCGTTCGGTCGCCGAGAGCTCCTCGCCGATCCGGTCGGTGAGGTCCAGGACGCGGCGCACCACGGCCTGGAACTCCTCGTCGCCGTACGCGGCGATCCACTTGGCGTAGAGCGGTTCGGGCGAGGAGCGGCGGGCCAGCTCCGCGCCGACCCGGGCGTAGATCCAGTAGCAGGGCAGCACGGCGCCGAGCGCCTCGGCGAAGGAGCCGCCGTAGACGGTGGCCAGCAGGTAGCTGGTGTAGGCCCGGGTGGTGGGCAGCACCGGTTCGTCGTCGACGTCCGGTCCGCCCAGCGCGCCCATGAACTCGCCGTGCATGTCCTGCTCGGCGGCGATCGCGCCGACCGCTTCGTGGGCGAAGGCCAGCACCTGGTCGTCGCCGGGGGCCTTGGCGGCGCAGACGGCCAGCGCCCGGGCGTAGTCGCGCAGGTAGTGGGCGTCCTGGACGACGAAGTGGCGGAACGCGTCGCGCGGGAGGGTGCCGTCGGCGAGGCCGAGCAGGAAGGGGTGGTCGAGTATCCGGCGGTAGGTCGGCTCGGCGGCCGTCCACAGTTCGTCGGTGAGCTTCACGGGTGGTCCTCCTACCGGAACGGCGTGGTGGCGCGGTCGGTCCTCGGGCCGGACGGTCGGTCCTCCGGCCGGACGGTCAGTCCTCCGGCGGGGAGAAGACGACCAGCACCCGCAGTTCCTCGGTGATGTGGTGGAAACGGTGCTCCGTCCCGGCGGGGACGAACACCACGCTGCCGCGCCCGACCGTGGCGGTCTCCCGGCCGACGGTGAGTTCGGCCCGGCCGCTGACCACCAGGTAGATCTCGTCCTGGGCGTGCGGGGTCTGCGGGTCGGTGTCGCCGGGGGAGAGCGCGTACAGGCCGGCGGACATCGTCGGCTGCTTCAGGAAGCGCAGGTACGCGCCGTCGCTCCCGGCGCGCTCGGCGTCGAGTTCGTCCAGCCGGAACAGCTTCATCGGGGCTCGGCTCCTCTCCCGGTCGGGCCCCATTCAACAACACCGGCGCGGGGAGCTTCCTCCCGGCCGTCCGGGCCTGCCACCATCCGCAGCATGAAGACTTTCGTGATCAAAACGCTCATCAACGCGGTGGCCATCTGGGTCGCCGCCTGGATCGTCACCGGGATCACGCTCTCGGGGGACGACTGGCAGCACAAGACGCTCACCGTGGTCGCGGTGGCACTGGTCTTCGGGGTGATCAACTTCCTGATCAAGCCGCTGGTGAAGCTGTTCTCGCTACCGCTGTTCTTCCTCACCCTGGGGTTGATCACCTTCGTGATCAACGCCCTGATGCTCTGGCTGACCTCCTGGGCCTCGGACAAGCTGAGCCTGGACTTCCACGTCGAGGGCTTCTGGTCCGCGCTGCTCGGCGCGCTGATCATCAGCCTGGTGTCCTGGGGCCTCAGCCTGGCGCTCAACGACGACTGAACACCCTAAGGGCGGCCCACCGGTGCCGGGCCGCCCGGGGACGGCACCCCCAGGGGTTCCATGGCGTGCTCCGGCGGGAGCGAGACGGCCACGGTGGCGACCGCCGAGCCGACGGCGACGGGCACCGCCGCGCAGACCGTGCCGGGCGCGTACTCCTGGCGCTCCAGCACCGGCGTGGTCGGCCGGACCCGCTCCAGCCGACGCAGCACGCCGTCGCACCCGGCCGGCGGAACAGATCCCTCCGATTCGTCCCCGTGTGCGAGTTTCGCGCCCGCCGCCGCGCGGGAGACTCCCGCACAACGCTCGCGCCCCGGAGGTGGCAGCCATGTCGGGCCCGGTCCGTCCTGTCGTCAAACGCACCGCCCGCGCGATCCTGCTGGACGTCGACCCGGACGACCCGCACGCGCCCGCCTCGCTGGTGCTGATCCGCCGGGTCCGCCCCGGCTCCCCGCACCCGTACTGGATCACGCCCGGCGGCGGCGTCGAGCCCACCGACCCGACGGTGGTCGCCGCCCTGCACCGCGAGGTGGACGAGGAGTTGGGCGGCAAGGTCACCGACGTGGTGCCCGCCTTCGTCGACACGGTGGCGCAGTCGCACCACGACGACGGCACCCCGGCGCACCCGCACGGCGTCAAGGTGCAGCACTTCTTCGTCTGCCGGCTCGCCGGGCTGGACGAGTCCCGCCGGCACGGCCCCGAGGTCGAGCACCCCAACGGCGAGTACGCGGTCGTCCGGGTCCCGTTCACCCGCGAGGGCGTCACCTCGGTCAACGTGGTCCCGCCCAGCCTGCGCGCCTACCTCGCCGCCAACATCGAGGGCGTCCGCGCCCTGCTCGCCCCCGACCTCGGCTGAGCCCCCGCCACCTCACCCGTCCCGTCGGTCCTCCCGCGCCGCCAGGTCGTGCCGGACCCGCCCCTCCGGCACCCCGCAGCGCCGCAGCACCGCCGCCCCGGACCGCACCATCGCCGCCGGGCCGCTCAGGTACGCCGTGAAGCCGTGCCAGGGCGCGTACCGGGCCACCACCTCCGGCAGGTCCCCGACCAGCGCCCCGACCGGCCCGCCCGGCTGCTCCGACACCACCGGACGCACCGTCAACCAGGAGTGCTCGGAGGCCAGTTCTCGCAGCTCCTCCAGCCGGTACAGCTCCTCGGCCCGCCGCGCCCCGTAGAACACCTCCACCCGGCGCCCGGCCGCGCCCCGCTCGGCCACCTCCTCGACCAGCGCGGCGATCGGCCCGATCCCGGTGCCGCCGCCCAGGCACAGCAGGTCTTCCCCCGCCGCGTGGTCCACCGTCATCGCGCCCTCCGCCGCCCCCAGCCGCAGCACGTCGCCCGGCCGCGCCCGGTGCACCAGCGCGTTGCTCACCCAGCCCGCCGGCACCGCCTTCACGTGCAGCGTCAGCAGCCCGTCCGGCCGCGGCGCCGAGCCGAACGAGTACGGCCGCCACACCCGCGGCCACCACGGCGTCTCCACCGCCGCCCACTGCCCGGCCCGGAACGGGTACGCCTGGTCCGGACGGAGCGTCAGCACCGCGACGTCCCGGGTGGCCCGGCGGTGCTCCACCACCTCGGCCTGCCACCACGGCGGGGCCGAGCGGGCCTCCTCGTCCGCGCCCTCCGCCATCAGCCGGGTCACCAGCGCCAGCAGCCGCCGCCAGGCCGCCTCGGTCCGCTCGTCCCAGCCGCTGCCGCCGTACCGGGCCAGCGCCGCCACCAGGCAGTCCGCCACCGAGGCGTAGTGCCGGGGCAGCGCCCCGTACGTGCGGTGCCGCCGCCCCAACGGGCCCAGGTACCCGCGCAGTTCCTCCGGGTCGCCGGCCCGGGACGCGCAGAGCCGCAGCGCCTGGAACAGCCGGGCGCGCTGCTCGTCCATCGCGGCCGGGAACATCGCCCGCAGCTCCGGGTGGCGCAGGAACAGCAGCGCGTGGAAGTGCGCCATCGCCCGGTCCGCATCCGGTGCCACCGCGGCCAGGCAGGCCCGCACCAGCACCAGGTCCTCGGGTCCCGGCGGTTGGACCGGCGGCGCGTCCGCCCCGGCCGGCTCCAGCGCGGGCGGCGGCTCGACCGCCGCCGGCACGCCCCAGGCCCGGCTCCACCGGTCGTCCGGACCGACCCGGTTCGGCCCCGGCGCCGACTGGAACAGCGGCTCGAACGGCACCGGGACGGCCGCCGCGGGCACCGGCACCACCGCGGGCACCGTCGGCGCCCAGGTCGGCTTCGCCGGCACGGCCGGCACCGGGGTCAGCCCGGCCGGCCCCGTGGCGGCGGTCGGCTCCCCCGACTCCACCGATTCCCCCGGCGGTACCGGCCCCAGCGGCACCGGGAGCCCGGCGGCGGCCGGGAACGCGGCCGGGAACGGCCCGGGCTCCGGGGCCGGCCCTGACCCGGCGGCGGGCTGCTCCGCCGGGTCGGACGGCTCCCGCTGCTCCAGGGCGGTCGGAGGTTCGTCCGCCGGCTCGGCCGGGGCGGACGGGGTGGCGGCGGGCTCGGCACCGGAGGGCACGGGACCGGCCGCGGTGCCCCGGCCGGCCTCCGCCTTCGACGGCCTGCTCTCCCGGACGAGCTGACGAGCGCTCAAGAGAATCGTTTCGCTTCCGATCGACCTGTGTACTGACGCCCCAGCACAGTGACACCGACCGCACAGCTCATCCGACGAATCCGGGGAACCCCGGACATCCGGGCCGTCCACCCGCTACCCTCACCCGCCGGGCGGCGCCCCCGTGGAGCCCGGCCGGACCCCACGGCACACCACCGCGCACCACCGCACGCCCCCGCAGGTCACGGCGCGCCCCCGCAGGTCACAGCACCCGCAGGTCACAGCACCCGCAGCAGCGTCCCCGGCCGCTCCACGCAGTCCGCGACGAACCGCAGGAAGCCGCCCGCCGTGCCCCCGTCGCACACCCGGTGGTCGAAGGTGAAGGAGAGTTGGGTGACCTGGCGGACCGCCAGCTCCCCCTGGTGCACCCACGGCTTGGGGGCGATCCGCCCCACCCCGAGCATCGCCGCCTCGGGGTGGTTGAGCAGCGGCGTCGAACCGTCCACCCCGAACACGCCGTAGTTGTTCAGCGTGAACGTCCCGCCGGTCAGCTCCGCCGGGGCCAGGGTGCCCTCCCGGGCCGCCCCGGTCAGCCGGGCCAGCTCCTCGGACAGCCGCTCGGTGCCCAGCCGCCGGGCGTCCCGGACCACCGGCACCAGCAGGCCGCGCGGGCCCTGCGCCGCGAACCCCAGGTGCACGGCCCGGTAGCGGCGCACCGACTCGCCCTCGACGCTCGCGTTCAGCTCGGGGAAGCGCTCCAGCCCGGCCAGGCAGATCCGGGCCAGCAGCGCCAGCACGCTCACCTTCGGGCCCGGCACCTGGTTCACCTGGGCCCGCAGCGCCATCAGTTCGGTGGCGTCCGCGTCCACCCAGCAGGTCGCGGCCGGGATCTCCCGGTGGCTGCGGGTCAGCTTCTCGGCCACCGCCCGGCGCAGCCCGCGCAGCGGCACCAGTTCCCCGTCCGGGTCGGTTCCACGTGGAACGGCGACCGGCTCGGGCGCGGCGGACGCCCCGATCGCCCGCTCCACGTCCCGCCGGGTGACCAGCCCGTCCGGCCCGCTCCCGGCCACCTCGGCCAGGTCCAGCCCGTGCTCCCGGGCGATCCGGCGCACCAGCGGCGAGATCACCGCCACCACGGCCGGAGCCGCCACCGGAGCCGGAGCCGCAGCGGGCTCGACCACCACGGCGGACGCGACGGGCACGGCGGACGCGGACGCGGGCGTGACCCCCGGCAGCACCCGCCGCCGTCCGGCCCGCCGGGCCTCGGCGACCCCGTACCCGACCAGCGGGCGCTCCACCGCGGGCTCGGCGGCCGGGGCGTCCCCGGGCGCGGGCGCCACCGCGACGGTCACCAGCGGCGCGCCGACCGGCACCTCCTGTCCGACCTCGCCGTACCGCGCGGTCACCACCCCGCCGTACGGGCAGGGCACCTCGACCACCGCCTTGGCGGTCTCCACCTCCACCACCGGCTGGTCCACGGCGATCACCTCGCCGACCTCGACCATCCAGCGCACCACCTCGGCCCCGGTGAGCCCCTCACCGAGGTCGGGCAGCGTGAACTCGCGGACCACGGGCACCGCCATCACTCCTCCCATTGGAGCCGGGCGACGGCGTCCAGGATCCGGTCCACCCCGGGCAGGTGGTGGTGCTCCAGCATCGGCGGCGGGTACGGGACGTCGAAGCCGGTGACCCGCAGCACCGGCGCGGCCAGGTGGTGGAAGCACTTCTCGGTCAGCCGGGCGGCGATCTCCGCCCCGGCCCCGCCGAAGCCCGCCGACTCGTGCACCACCACGGCCCGGCCCAGCGAGCGGACTACCTCGCAGGCGGTGGCCTCGTCGAACGGCACCAGCGAGCGCAGGTCGAGCACCGCCAGGTCCCACCCCTCGGCCTTCGCCGCCTCGGCGGCCTCCAGGCAGACCGGCAGCGAGGGCCCGTAGGTGACCAGCACCGCGGAGCTGCCGGGGCGGCGCAGCACGGCCTTCCCGATCGGTTCGACGGCCGCCGCCGGGTCCCACCCGTCCTTGCCCCAGTAGAGCCGCTTGGGCTCCAGGAACACCACCGGGTCGTCCGAGGCGATCGCGGCCCGCAGCAGCCCGTACGCGTCGGCGACGGTGCCGGGGGCGACCACGTGCAGGCCGGGGGTGGCCGCGTAGTACGCCTCGGAGGCGTCGCTGTGGTGCTCGACGCCGCCGATGCCGCCGCCGTACGGGATGCGGACGGTGATCGGCAGCGGGAGCTTGCCGGCGGTGCGGTTGCGCATCTTGGCGACGTGCGAGAACAGCTGCTCCAGCGCCGGGTAGGCGAAGGCGTCGAACTGCATCTCGACCACCGGGCGCAGCCCGTACATGGCCATGCCGACGGCGGTGCCGAGGATGCCCGCCTCGGCCAGCGGGGTGTCCAGGCAGCGGTCGGGGCCGAACTCGGCGGTCAGGCCGTCGGTGATCCGGAAGACGCCGCCGAGCGCGCCGACGTCCTCGCCGAGCACGTGCACGGTGTCGTCGGCGCGCAGCGCGTCGCGCAGCGCGAGGTTGAGGGCCTGCGCCATGGTGCCGGTGCGCGGGCCGGACTGCTCGCGGGTGGCGGTGCTCATCGGCCGGGCACCTCGGCCTCCGCGGCGAGTTCGGCGGCCAGTCGGGCGGCCTGCTCGCGCAGCTGCTGGGTGGGTTCGGCGTAGACGTGCGCGAACAGCGACATCGGGTCGAGCTCGGGGTCGGCGTGGAACTCGGCGCGCATCCGGGCGGCCAGCTGCTCGGCCCGGTCGGCGGCGTCGGCGACCAGGTCCCCGTCCAGCAGGCCGCGCCCGCGCAGGGCGTCCTCCAGCAGCCGGACCGGGTCGTGCGCCTGCCAGGCGTCGACCTCCTCGGCCGACCGGTAGCGGGTGGCGTCGTCGGCGTTGGTGTGCGCCTCGACCCGGTAGGTGAGCGCCTCCACCAGGGTCGGGCCGCCGCCGGTGCGGGCCCGCTCGACGGCCTCGGTGAGCACCTGGTGCACGGCGAGCGCGTCGTTGCCGTCGACCAGCCGGCCGGGCATCCCGTAGCCGACCGCCTTGTGGGCCAGGGTCGGGGCGGCAGACTGCCGGGTCAGCGGGACGGAGATCGCGTAGCCGTTGTTCTGCACCAGGAACACCACGGGGGCGTGCAGCACGGCCGCGAAGTTCAGGCCCTCGTGGAAGTCGCCCTCGCTGGTGCCGCCGTCGCCGAGCAGGGCGAGCGCGACCGTGTCGTCGCCGGCCAGCCGGGCGGCGTGCGCCAGGCCGACGGCGTGCGGGACCTGGGTGGCCAGCGGGGTGCAGAGCGGGGCGGTGCGGGTGGCGCGCGGGTCGTAGCCGGTGTGCGCGTCGCCGCGCAGCAGGGTGAGCGCCTCCAGCGGGTCGACGCCGCGGGCGACCACGGCCAGGGTGTCCCGGTAGGAGGGGAACAGCCAGTCCGCGGGGCGCAGCGCGAGCGCGGCGGCCACCTGGCAGGCCTCCTGGCCGGTGGAGGCCGGGTAGACGGCGAGCCGGCCCTGCTTGGTGAGGGTGGTGGCCTGCTGGTTGTAGCGGCGGCCGGCCACCAGTCGCCGGTACAGCTCGCACAGCAGCGCGGGGTCGGCCGCCTCGGCGGCGGGGGTGCCCAGCACCCGGTACGGCTCGGCGTCGGGCAGCAGCGGGGCGGGGTCGGAGCGGGGCGCGGTGGCGCCGGGCCGCCAGCCGGGCAGGTCGGCCGGGTCGGCCGCTCCGGCTCGGGCGGCCTGCTTCCTGTGGTCCAGGACGGTCATCTCGGGCACCTCCGGGGTGATGGGGGCTCCCTACCGATTGTTCGGTCGTCTGGTCATCTTGACCATATCCCCGTCAGGACGGTGGACAGTCGGCCGAAAGGGAGGTCTGCTGGGGCCAGCACGTCCAATCACGAGGGGTGGGGGGCCATGTCGGCTGAACAGGTGTCCAGACTCGACCGGGTGGACCGGTCGATCCTGCGGCTGCTGCAGCAGGACGGCCGGGCCTCGATCCGCTCGGTGGCCGAGCGGGTGCACGTGTCCCGGGCGAACGCGTACGCCCGGATCTCCAGGATGGTCGAGGACGGCGTGATCCGCGGCTTCACCGCCCGGGTGGACCACGAGAAGGCCGGGCAGGCCGCGTCCGCGTACGTCACGCTGCGGATCGTGCAGAACTCCTGGCGCACCGTGCGCGAGCAGCTGCTGCGCCTGCCCGGGGTGGCGCACATCGCGCTGGTCGGCGGCGACGACGACGTGCTGATGCTGGTCCACACGGCGGACAACCGGGCGCTGCGCGAGCTGGTGCTGGGCAGCATCCAGTCGATCCCGGAGGTGCTGGGCACCCGCACCATGCTGGTGTTCGAGGAGACCGACCAGATCCCGGCGGACGGCCCGTAGCGGGGCCGGGGACGCCGCCGCCCCGGACGGGAGGGATCCCGTCCGGGGCGGCGGCGCGGTGCGTCCGGCTCAGTTGGTGCCGGCCACCGCCAGGGACTTCGCCTTGTAACCGTTGCCGGCCACGCCGGGCACGCCGATGTCCATCCAGCCGGTCCAGGAGCCGCGGGCGTAGTCGCCGTTGGCGTTGTAGACGCGGCCGTCCCCGGAGACGCCGAATAGCCGCAGCGTGGTGCCGGTGTAGGTGGCGCCCAGCTTGGTGAGGTAGACGCCCCCGCCGGTGGCCTGGGTGACGCTGGACCAGGGGACCCAGCTGCCCACCGCGTAGTCCGCGGTGGCCTGCAGGATCCTGCCGTCGGTCAGCAGCGCGAGCAGGTACTGCTTGCTGCCGCTGGTGACGGTGGTCAGGTTCGCCAGCGGCCAGTCGAGGACCCCGACGGCCCCGGTGACGTCGCCGTAGCCCCAGCGGCCGCGTGCGTAGTCGCCGTCGGCCACGTGGATCCGGCCGTCGGTGCCGATGCCGTCGATGTGCAGCACGCTGCCGTTGACCGCGGCCGTGATCCTGGTCAGCGCGCCAGCGGGCTGCCCCAGCACGGCGGACACATCGGCCCAGGGCCGCCAGGTGCCGGCCGAGTAGTCGGCGATGGCCTCCACGATCCGCCCGTCGACCAGGGCCAGCACGTGCATGGTGCTGCCCATGGTGACCACCGTGGCCTCGGTCGCCGAGGAGGGGAGCACCCCCGCGGCGCCGGTGGTCTGGAGGTCGTACCAGTCGCTCCAGACACCGGTGGCCACGTTCCGGTCTGCGGTGTACAGGTGCCCGCCCGTCAGCGCCACGGCGTGCGGCTGGCCGTTGACGTAGGTCAGCGAGTCGGTCTCGGTCGTGCCGGGCTCGGGCGCCGGATTCGCGAACGCGGTCGGGCGGTACTTCTCCCACACCCCGCGGGTGTAGTTCGCCGCGGCGCTCATCGGCCCGTTGTTGGTCTGGGTGAGCAGCTGCACCCGCTCCCCGGAGGTGAACACGTTGGTGGCCGCAGGCACCAGCCTCACGTCGTTGATGGAGACGTAGGCGAGCCGGTGGTTGTAGCGGATTGCGAAGTACCGCTGAAAGCCGCTGACCGTCTTGGCGACGTCGTTCAGGTTCGGTGCGTAGTACGTGTCGCCGTTGACCTGGTTGCTCACGAAGTAGTCGTTGCCGTTGGACTGGTTGACCGGGGTGCTCGACAGCATCACGTACGACTGCCCGGCCGGCAGGACGGCGTCGAGCGGCGAGATGTTCGGACTGGGCACCGGCACCCCGGCTCCGGTGTACGCGGAGTCCTCCGGGTAGGCGCGCCCGTAGAGCGGGATGCTGCCGGTGGAGGACTTCGGGGTCACCAGGTACTGGCCGAGCCGGTTGTCGGCGGAGGCGATCGAGCCGTCGTTCCAGAACCAGGCCTTCCGGCCGTCGTACCAGATCGCCGTCCAGTTGCCCTGGATGTCGGCGACCACGTAGCTGGCGCCGGCGACGGCCTTGTCCGTCCAGTCCGAGGCGTTCTGGGTGCCGTTGCCGATCAGCGGGCCGTTCGGCGCGGTGTAGAGGTAGACGAAGTTCGCCGGCTGCAGGGGCGCGCCGTTCACGGTCGGCCGGTAGGCGTTGGAGAACGGCGGGCTGATCACCACCCGGCCGCCGACCACGTAGCCCCGGTCCGCGGCGGGACGGCCGCCGACCAGGTCCATGTAGTGGTTCCAGTCCCAGAACGTGCCCGGGTCCCAGTGCATGCCGGCCACCGCGCTCTGGGTCGGCCCGGGCACCTCGTCGTGGCCGATGATGTGCTCGCGGTCCAGCGGGACGTGGTACTTGTTCGCCAGGTAGGCGGTGAGGTTCGCCGAGGACTGGTACAGCTGCTCCGAGTACCAGCTGGCGCCGCTCAGCGCGTAGCCCTCGTGCTCGATGCCGATGCTGTGCTGGTTGACCGTCTTGTTGCCGGCGTGCCAGGCGATGTTCTTGTCGGCCACCATCTGCGTGATGTGGCCGTCGTTGGAGCGCAGCAGGTAGTGCGCGCTCGACTGGTTCGCCGGGTTCTGGAAGACCGACAGCGAGCCCGCGTACCCGCCCTCGGTGTCGTGGATGACGATGTACTGGACGTCCTGGTCGGTCCGGTCGGCGAGCGTGTAGTTGCCGTAGTCGCCGTTGGCGGCGGCGTACGCGGCCGGCTGGAAGTCGCAGGCCGCGGTGGCCGGGCACTCGATCGGATCGGCGGCGGCCAGCCCGGTGCGCCCGGCACCGCGGGAGGCGGCCTCGGTACGGACCCCGCGGTCGACCGCCGGGCTCTTCGCCTCGGCGGCCGGGTCGGCGGCGAGCCGCACCGGCTGGCCCTCGGTGGTGGTCCGGGCGGCGCCGGCCCCCAGCGTGCCGTAGACCCGGTCGGCGAACTCGCGGCCCTCGCCGCCCGCGGCGGCGGCCACACCGCCGTTGCTGAACCGGACCACGGCCTGGTACCAGTCGGCCGGGTCGGCGGACGGCTTGCCGCCGGCGGCCCGCTGGTAGTCGGCGAGCAGGGCGGCGCCGCCGCGGATGCTCTGCAGGGTGTCGGTGCGCAGCTCGGCGGCCGGCCGGCCGGTGAGCCGGGCGGCCGCGTCCAGGGTGTGCAGGGCGGGGCTGTCGACCGGCGACACCGGTGCGGCGGCCACTCCGCGCTTCCCGGCCGGTCCGCCGTCGCCGCGCAGGTCGACCTCCGGCTCGGCGGCCGCCCGGGCGGCGACCTCCGCCAGGTCGACCTGGGTGAGACCCATGACGTTGTAGTTGCCGGTGGTGCTGGGCAGTCCCTGGTGCGACTCCCACCGGGTCTGCTGGTAGGAGACCGCCAGCAGCAGTGCGGCCGGGACCTTGAACTCCTTCGCCGCCGCGGCGAACTGCTCCTGCAGCCCGGTCGGCGCGGTGGGCGCGGCGAAGGCGAGTCCGCCTCCGGCCAGTCCGGACAGAAGGACCGCGGCCGTCGCCGCCGCGGTCAGCGGCGCACGACGGAACGCCGTCCGATGGTGACGGATCACCTGCTGATACCTCCCCTGGGCTCCGCCTGCCGTACCCGACCGACGGCCGGGGGCGCGGATCAGCAGTGAACGTACCAGTCCGTCAGGACACGGACCACGGTGTTCTGACGCGCCGTCGGGTCAGCGGGCGCGCAGCCCCTCGAAGGCGAACCGGGCCACCGCGTCGGGCAGCGCCTCGGTGCCGCGCTGCCCAGGGCGGTACCACTCCACCAGCGAGTTGACCGTGCCGAACAGCAGCCGGGTGGCCAGCCGGGGCTCGACGTCGGCGCGCAGCTGTCCGGCGGCGACGGCGTCCTGCACCAGCTCGGCGACCCGGTGGTCGAAGTCGCGCCGCCGCTCCAGCGCCCACTGCTCGGTGCCGGTGTTGCCGCGCACCCGCAGCAGCAGCGTCACGTACGGCAGCTCGGCCAGCAGCACCTCGGCGGTGCGGCGCACCACGTGCTCCAGCCGGTCCACCGGGCGGCCCGCGGCGGCGGCCGGCTCGTCGAGGATCGCGAACAGCGCGTCCAGCGCCCGGCCGACGGCGAGGCGCAGCAGCTCCTCCTTGCCGCGCACGTGGTGGTAGATCGAGGACTTGGAGATCCCGGCGGCCCTGGACAGGTCCTCCATCGAAGTGCCGTCGTAGCCGCGTTCGTTGAAGACCTGCACGGTGACGGCGAGCAGCGAGCCGACGGTGTAGGCGGCGCGCGGGGGGTGATCGGCCATGCGACGAGTATCCCCGGGGTCGCGGCGGCCCGCCCCGGCGGGTGGTCTCAGACCCCGGCCCGGCCGGTGCCGTCCACGGCCTCGGACCTGGCCTCGGACCGGATCCCGGACCTGGCCTCGGGCCTGACCGCCGCCCGGGCCGCCGTCCGGGCGGCGGCCCGCCCGGCCGTCCCCGCGGTGTCCTCGGCGACGAAGTAGGCGGGCCGGCGCTGCACCGCGCTGTAGATCCGGGCCACGTACTCGCCGAGCAGTCCCACGCAGATCAGCTGCACCCCGCCGATGAACAGCAGGCCGACGAAGAGCGAGGTCCAGCCGGGCACGGTGGCGCCGACCAGGTAGACGGTCAGGCAGAAGGCCAGCAGCAGCAGGCAGGTGAAGAAGGCGACGGTGCCCAGCCAGGTGGCCAGCCGCAGCGGGGCGGCGGAGAAGCCGGTGATGCTGTCCAGGGCGAGCCGGACCATCTTGGTCAGCGGGTACTTGGTGCTCCCGGCGACCCGCTCCTCGCGGACGTAGCGCACCTCGCCGCTGGGGAAGCCCAGCCAGGGCACCAGGAGCCGGTAGACCCGCTGCTGGTCGGGCAGTTCCCGGAGCGCCTCGACGGCCTCCCGGCTGAGCAGCCGGAAGTCGCCGGCGTTGGACGGCACCTGCCGCCCCACCAGGCGGCGGATCAGCCAGTAGTAGCCGCCGGCCGTCCAGCGCTTGAAGCCGGTGTCGGTGGAGCGGTCCTCGCGCACCCCGTACACGATGTCCAGGCCCTCGCGGCGGGCCAGTTCCAGCATGTCGGGGATCTTCTCCGGCGGGTCCTGGAGGTCGGCGTCGATGCTGGCCACGTAGGCGCCGACGGCGTGGTCGAGGCCGGCGGTCAGCGCGGCCTGGTGGCCGCTGTTGCGGCGCAGCCGGACCATCCGCAGCTCGGGCCAGTCCGCGGACAGGTCGCGCAGCAGGGCGGCGGTCTTGTCGGTGCTGCCGTCGTCCACCGCGAGCACCTCGTAGCGGGCGCCGAGGCCGTCCAGCACCGGGCGCATCCGGGCCGCGAAGGCGGGCAGCGCGTCCTCCTCGTCGTACATCGGGACGACCACCGACAGCAGGGTGCCCTCCTGAGCCGCTGCAGTCATCAGTTTCTCCCGCCGAGTGGGTGACGTCCGTCCGATGGTGGGGAGTGTAGCCACGTGCCGTCCCGTCAGGTACGGACCAGTGGTGCGTGCCGTAGGCTCGCCCGAGAATCCGGGCGGCCCGGCGGGGCCCGAGACCCAGACAGGACCTGATGGCGATGGCAGCGAGCCCCGACACCGAAGTGGCCGAGCGACCCGAACCGCCCGTGGAGAGCGGCGCCCCCGCGCCGGGCCCGCGGGCCTGGCTGCGGCACGTCCTGGCCGAGTACGGGCCGGCCCTGGCGGTGTTCGCGGCGGTCCGGCTGATCGCCTTCACCTCCTTCATGTGGCTGCTGTCCTGGTCCGGCGAGTACCTGACCAAGGACCCGCGGTTCGGCGGCGGCAAGCACGTCTGGGACGTGCTCGGCGGCTGGGACGGCTGGTGGTACCAGCAGGTCGCGCTGAACGGCTACGACCCGAAGCTGCTGCCGTCCACCTCCGGCCCGTGGACGCTGGAGCAGAACTCGGTCGCGTTCTTCCCGCTCTACCCCGGCATGATCAAGATGGTCTCCGCGGTGACCGGCCTGAACACGCTGGGCGCGGGCATCGTGGTCTCGGTGCTGTCCTCGTTCGTCGCGGCGGCCGGCGTCTACGCGGTGGCCAAGCTGCTCGCGGGCCACCGGGCGGCGGTGATCGCGGCCGCGGTCTGGGGCCTGTTCCCGGGCTCGGGCGTCGAGTGGGCGGTCTACTCGGACTCGCTGTTCGTCGCGCTGGCCGCCTGGGCCTGCTACTTCGTGATGACCCGCAACTGGCTGGCCGCGGGCGTCACCTCGTTCGTCGCGGGCCTGAACCGGCCGACCTCGGCCGCGCTGGCCGCGGCGGTCGGCGTGGCCGCGCTGATCGCGCTCTGGAAGCGCCGGGACGGGGTGCTCGGCCCGCTGGCCGCGCTGGTGATCGCCCCGCTCGGGTTCATCGGCTACATCGTCTGGGCGAGCTGGCGGATGGGCAGTTGGACCGCCTACTTCGACCTCCAGCGCGGGGCCTGGCTGCACTTCTTCGACTGGGGCAAGCACACCGGCAACGTGCTCCGGAACCTGCTGTTCGGGCAGCACGACTACATCTTCGGCTACCCCACCGAGGACCTGATCGCGCTGTTCCTGGTGTTCTCGCTGCCGATACTCGTCTTCCTGCTGGTCCGGATGCGCCCGCCGGTCTTCCTGCTCGTCTACACCGGCATCACCCTGGTCCTGGTGCTCGGCAGCCAGCAGATCTTCGGCAACACCTCCCGCTACCTGCTGCCCTGCTTCCCGCTCTTCCTCCCGATCGCGGTCGGCCTCAAGCGGCTGTCGCGGGTCTCGCTGGCGGCCACCCTGGGCACCGTCGCGCTGGCCTCCGGCTGGTACGCCGGGTACGTGCTGTTCGAACTGGGTATCCCGTAGAGCGCGGCCGACCTCCACGACGGCCGCCCCCGGCTCCCGGGGGCGGCCGTCGCGCGTCCGCCCGCCCGACGGCGGACCGGACCGGGGGCGGGCCGGACCGGGGGCGGGCCGGAAGCGGACCGGGGCCTTGCACCGACCGATCGTTCGGTTACGCTGAGGAGCGTCCCGCCCCGCCCCCGTGAGGAGCGCACCATGTCCGCTGCGACCCCCGCCCTGCCGGTCGCCGAACTGCTCGCCCGCCACCAGGACACCCTCGACCGCGCCCTGGCCGCGATCGCCGAACGCGACTACTGGTCGCCGTACCCGGAGTTCCCCAAGGCGTACGGGGAGAACGCCGTCGCCGACGGCAAGTCCGCCTTCGAGGCCCTGCTGGGGCGGGAGTTCGACCTCCCCGGCCACCCCGGCGGCGGCACGCCGGTGAGCGGCGAGACCTCCCCGTACGGCCTCGAACTGGGCGTGCTCTACCCGCACGCCGAGCCGGACGCGCTGCTGGCCGCGCTGGAGGCCGCCCGGCCCGGCTGGGCCAAGGCGTCGCCCGCCGAGCGGGCCGCGGTCTGCCTGGAGGTGCTGGCCCGGATCAGCGCCCGCACGCCCGAGTTCGCGCAGGCCGTGATGCACACCACCGGCCAGGCGTACGGCATGGCCTTCCAGGCCGGCGGCCCGCACGCCCAGGACCGCGGCCTGGAGGCGGTGGCGTACGCGTACGCCGAGCAGACCCGGCTGCCCCGCTCGGCGCGCTGGACCAAGCCCCAGGGCAAGCGCGAACCCCTGGTGATGACCAAGGAGTTCACCGCCGTGCCGCGCGGCACCGCGCTGCTGATCGGCTGCAACACCTTCCCGACCTGGAACGGCTACCCGGGCCTGTTCGCCTCGCTGGCCACCGGCAACGGCGTGCTGGTCAAGCCGCACCCGCGCGCCGTGCTGCCGCTGGCGCTGACCGTCCGGATCGCCCGCGAGGTGCTCGCCGAGGCGGGCTTCGACCCGAACCTGGTCTGCCTGGCCGCCGAGCACGAGGGCTCCGCGATCGCCAAGGTGCTGGCCCTGCGGCCCGAGGTGAAGCTGATCGACTACACCGGCTCCACCGGCTTCGGCGACTGGCTGGAGGACAACGCCCGGCAGGCGCTGGTCTACACCGAGAAGGCCGGCGTGAACACCGTCGTGCTGGACTCCACCGACGACTACCGCGGCATGCTGGACAACCTGGCCTTCTCGCTCAGCCTGTACAGCGGCCAGATGTGCACCACCCCGCAGAACCTGCTGATCCCGCGCACCGGCGTCCGCACCGAGGACGGCGAGCGCTCCTACGAGCAGGTGGTGACCGACCTGGCCGCCGCCGTCCAGGGCCTGCTCGCCGACGACACCCGGGCCGCCGCCGTCCTGGGCGCCGTGGTCAACCCGGGCGTGCTGGCCCGCAGCGCCGCCGCGGCCGGCGGCGAGTACGGCGAACTCGCCCTCGCCCCGCGGGTGGTGGCCTCCGCCGAGTTCCCGGGCGCGACCATCCGCACCCCCGCCCTGGTGAAGGCCGACGCCGAGAAGCCGGACGACCGGGCCCGCTTCCTGGCCGAGTGCTTCGGCCCGGTGGCCTTCGCGGTCGCCGTGGAGTCCACCGCCGCCGCCGTCGAACTGCTGCGCCGCACCACCGTCGAGCACGGCGCGATGACCGCCGGCGCCTACACCACCGACCCCGCCGTCGAGACCGCCCTGGTGGACGCCTGCCTGGAGGCCGGCGTCTCGCTCTCGCTCAACCTGACCGGCGGCGTCTACGTCAACCAGACCGCCGCCTTCTCCGACCTGCACGGCACCGGCGCCAACCCGGCCGCCAACGCGGCCTACTGCGACGCCGCCTTCGTGGCCTCCCGGTTCCGCACCGTCGAGGTCCGCAAGTAGCGTTCCACCGCAGTTGGTTCGACCACCCGGCCCGGACGGCTCCGCCACCGGGGCCGGGTGGTCGAACCGCTCGCGTGGCCGGCCCGGCGCTACCCGGTGAACGTCGCGGGCAGGCCGAACGGGAGCACCGGCAGCGCGGCCCTGGCGGCGCGCATCGCGTCCCGGACCCGGGCGGCCCCCGCCCGGGTGGCCGCCGCTCCGCCGCCGACCGCGACCGACCGGGGGACGAGGCCCGCGCAGGGGGCGCAGATGCCGGGGCGGGGTACGGGGTCGTGGCAGGTGGCGCACTCGGCGTAGCGGGCCGCGACCGGACGGGCGGCGGCGGGTTCGGGCGGCATCTTGCGCTCCAGGCGGTTGCGGAGCACGGCCGCCGCCGAGTGCAGCGGGACGGGCAGGCCGGGCAACAGGGCGGCGGCGAGGTCCGCGGCGCTCGCCCCGCGCTCCTGCCACCCGGCGACCAGCGGCGCCAGCTCCTCCGCCTCGGCCCGGCCGAGCCGCAGGCGCGGCTCCGGACGGATCACCCGCAACAGCGTGGCGGCCGCCGCGCGGACCCGCTCGTCCGCCACCGGCGGCGGCTCCACCGCCTCCCGCCGCCCGGCGGACCCGGCGGGTCCGGCGGGTCCGGTCGGCTCGGCAGGCTCGGCAGGCTCGGCCGGGAGGGAGGGTTCTTGGTACCGGTCCTTTGGAAGGGCCCCACCCCCGGTGGTGACTGGTGCACCGGAGCCCGGGAAGGTGACACCCGGGAGCGGCGGGAGCTGCGGGGTGTCGTAGACGTGGTTCTCGCTGACGACCGTCCCGTCGGGCAGCCGGTTCTTCTCGACCCGGTAGAACCCGGCCCGGGCCAGTTCCCGCAATGCCTGGTAGATCGCCTTCCGCCCCTGCGGACTGCTGTCCGCCATCTGCCGCCCGTCCTCCCGCCAGCCGTCCGGCCGGGACAGCAGGTCGACGAGCAGACCGCGGGCGGTGTAGGAGAGCTGCCGGTACTGCAACACCGCATTGGGCAGCACGGTGAAATTGCGCGCGTGGGCGCTACGATGAACTCGCATCGGGAGGTTCAGCTCCTGCTGTCAGGCCCCGGGGTGTTGGCGCACCGCCGGGGTCAAACTTTTCCACTTGTGGTGGGGAACGTAGCACACGTACCAGCCGAAAACCGACATGATCGACAAGCGGTCACTCCCGCCCTCCCCCGATCATGATCGATCGTCAAACGCCACTCCCCACAAGACATTCGACACCTCTGCCACCCACCCCCACCCACCTGTCCCGCCCCCGGAATCGCGCGATCAGCCGAGGTGGAGGGCCCGGAGGCTCTCGGCGCCGTCGGCGGAGTCCTCGGCGTGGAGTTCGACGTTCTTCGGCACGCCCCGGGTCTCGTTCCGCACCGGTTCCCCGCCACCACGCGGGAAGCGGGCCCGGACGCCGCCCCACAACGGTGTCCGGGCCCGTGCCCTGTCCGGAGGGGAGGAGGGACAGGGAGTCTCGGAGAGTCCTTACGCGCGCCTCGGGTTGAACACCCAGACCCGCAGCAGCACGAACCGCACCAGCGTCGCGGCGGCGTTCGCCGCCACCAGGACCGCCAGCTCGATCCCGGGCCCGGCGTCCGGGGCCGTCGCGTGCAGGACCGCGACGCCGCCGCTGGTCAGGGCCAGGCCGAACAGGAAGGCCAGGCCGCCCTCCAGTTGGTGCTTGAGGGCGTCCCGGCGGCCGGTCACCCCGAAGGTGAAGCGCCGGTTCGCGGCGGTGTTGGCCACCGCGGTGACGGCCAGGGCCAGCGCGTTGGCCGCCAGGGCGGGGGCCAGGTGCCGGAGCCCCAGGAAGAGCAGCAGGTAGGCCAGCGTGCACAGGCCGCCGATCACCGCGAAGCTGACGGTCTGCCAGCCCAGCCCCGGCGGGACCTGGGCCCGGCGCACCCGGTCCGGCAGGTCGACGCCGCCCCGGCCGGCCAGGGTCCGCCGGGCCACCCGGGCCATGCCCCGGAGGTCGTCGAGCACGGTGCGGACGATGTCGACCCGGCTGTCCGGGTCGTCCACCCAGTCCACCGGCACCTCGTGGATGCGCAGCCCGGACGCCTCGGCGAGCAGCAGCAGTTCGGTGTCGAAGAACCAGGCGTTGTCCTCGACCTGCTCCAGCAGCCGCTTGACCACCTCGGTGCGGCCCGCCTTGAACCCGCACTGGGCGTCGGAGAACTTGGCCGCCATGGTGGCCCGCAGCAGCAGGTTGTAGGTGCGCGAGATGAACTCCCGCTTCGGGCCGCGCACCACCGCCGAGCCGCGGTGCAGCCGGCTGCCGATGGCCAGGTCGCTGTGCCCGGACAGCAGCGGTGCGACCAGCGGCAGGAACGCCTCCAGCCCGGTGGACAGGTCGACGTCCATGTACGCCACCACGTCGGCCGTGCTGGTGCCCCACACCTGCCGCAGCGCCCGTCCGCGGCCCTTGAGGTCCAGGTGCACGGCGCGCACCGGCCCGAGTTCCGCGGCGAGCGCGGTGGCGACCTCCCAGGTGCCGTCGACCGAGGCGTTGTCCGCCACGGTGATCAGGTAGTCGTAGGGGAACGTCTCCGACAGGTAGGCGTGCAGCTCACGGACGCAGCGCTCCAGCGAGTGCTGCTCGTTGTAGACGGGTACGACGATCTCCACGAGCCTGGTCCGCACCACGGCGTCGGCCCGTTCCCGGCCGTCGGCCGCCGGGGCGGGGCGGAGTGCGGGGCGGAGGGCCGGGCGCATCGCTGGCTGTGTCATGGGAAGGAGGTTCACAGCCCCTGATGGGCCCGCGATGATGGCAGCCTGAGAGCGCGCTGAGAACCCGGGCGACGTGGACTCCGGTCCGGTGACCACCGGCCTCTGCGGCAAGACGACGGGAGAGACGGATGTCCGAGACGGAGTTCACCGCCGACGTGCTGGTGGTCGGCGCCGGCCCGACCGGCCTGCTGCTGGCGGGCGACCTGGCGGCGGCCGGCCTGCGGGTGACGGTGCTGGAGAAGCGGGCCGAGGAGTCGAACCTGACCCGGGCGTTCGCCGTGCACGCCCGCACCCTGGAGCTGCTGGACGCCCGCGGCCTGGCCGACGAGCTGATCGCCACCGGCCGGGCGATGCCCTCGCTGCAGGTGTTCGGCCGGCTCCGGGTCGACCTCGCGGGCCTGCCCACCCGTTTCCCGTTCGTGCTGGTCACCCCGCAGTACCACACCGAGCGGGTGCTGCGGGAGCGGGCCGTCAAGGCCGGTGCCGACCTGCGCCGGGGCACCGAGGTGACCGGCCTGCGGCAGGACGGCCGGGGCGTCACGCTGACCGCCCGCGCCGCCGGGGGCGAGCGGTCGTTCCGGGCCCGCTACGCGGTCGGCGCGGACGGCGTGCACTCGGCGGTGCGCGACCTGCTGGGCGTCCCGTTCCCCGGCGAGTCCGCGGTGCGCTCGGTGATGCTGGCCGACGTCCGGCTGGAGCGGGAGCCGGACGAGCCGCTGACGGCCGGCGCGGGCGAGGCCGGGTTCGCCTTCCTGGCCCCGTTCGGCGACGGCTGGTACCGGGTGATCGGCTGGAGCCGCGAGCACCAGGTGCCGGACTCCGACCCGGTGGATCCGGCCGAACTCTCCGACTTGCTGCGCGAGGTGATGGGCCGTGACTTCGGGGTGCGGGAGGTCCGCTGGACCTCCCGCTTCCACAGCGACGAGCGGCAGGTGCCCAGTTACCGCTCCGGCCGGGTCTTCCTGGCGGGGGACGCCGCGCACTGCCACTCCCCGGCCGGCGGCCAGGGCATGAACACCGGCCTGCAGGACGCCGCCAACCTGAGCTGGAAGCTGGCCGCCGCCGTCCGCGGCTGGGCCCCCGACGCCCTGCTGGACACCTACCAGACCGAGCGGCACCCGGTCGGCCGGGCGGCGCTGCGCTCCTCCGGCGCCCTGGTCCGGCTCGCCCAGGGCGCGCACGCCCCGGCCCGGGCGCTGCGCTCGGCGCTCGGCGCGGCGGCCGGACACCTGGGCCCGCTGGCCGAATTGGGCGCCAAGCAGGTCTCCGGCATCGGGTACGCCTACCCGGCCGAGAAGGGCGCCCACCCGCTGGTCGGCCGCCGCGTCCCGGACCTGCGGCTGGCGGTGGACGCACCCGGTGGCCCGGCCCGGCTGCACGAGGCGCTGCGCTCCGGCAAGGCGGTGCTGATCAGCAACGACGAGCTGTCGGTGGCCGACTCCTGGGCGGAGCGGGTGGTCACCGCGGCCCCCGCCGACCCGCACGGCAAGCTGCGCGACACCGTGCTGCTGGTCCGTCCGGACGGGTACGCGGCCTGGGCCTGCGCCGATCCGACCCGGGGCGAGCTGCGGGCGGCGCTGGTCCAGTGGCTGGGCCGCCCCTGACATTCAGTTGTGCCCGCCCCCCGCGGAAAGGGAATTCGGTTCATAAACTGAATTCCCCCACCCTTTCACAGTTGACTGTTTTTTAATAAGCAATTGCCCGGCCATGGGCCTTTTCCCGGGACTTCTCTGAGAGATTCTGGCGAGCGTTTTCGAAACCCGGAACGCCGCCAGATATTCCGGAGGAGCCCGTGCGACCCCGCTCGCTCGCCCTTGCCGCCGCCCTCGCGGTCCTTCCCCTCACCGCCGTCTCCCTGGGCACCGCCACCGCCCAGGCCGCCCCGACGCCGAACGCCGGCGCCCGGGTGGCGCTGCCGCAGACCGTGACCCCCGCGGTCGCCCGCTCCCACAAGCAGGGTGACGTCCCCGCCGACCGCCGGATATCCGTGGCGGTCTCGCTGAAACTGCGCAACACCGCCGAACTGGACCGTTTCCTGGCCGCGGTCGCCACCCCGGGCACCGCCGAGTACGGCCACTACCTGACGCCCGCGCAATTCACCGAGCGCTTCGGCCCGACCGCGTCCGACGTCGAGCAGGTCCGGGCGTTCCTCACCGCCCAGGGCCTGAAGGTCGACTCGGTCAGCGACAACCGCCAGGTGGTGAACGCCACCGGCACCAGCGCGCAGGTCGCCGCCGCGTTCGGCACCCACGAGTCGACGTACACCGACCCGCAGCAGAGCGACCGGACCTTCTTCGCCAACGACGCCGCCGCCTCGGTGCCGGCCGTGCTGGCCGGCGTGGTCGAGGGCGTCAGCGGCCTGAACGACCACACCGTGCGCACCACCCGGATCGCCAAGCCGGGCGCCGCCACCCCGCACGCCACCCCCTCCGGCTTCGGCCCCTCCAGCTACGACGGCGCCTACCGGCTGAACCAGCTGGGCGCCGACGGCACCGGCTCCACCGTCGCGCTCTGGGAGTTCGACGGCTACAAGTCCTCCAACCTGACCACCTACGACAGCCAGTTCGGCCTGTCCGGCCCGGCGGTCAGCACCGTCGCGGTGGACGGCGCGAACTACGACTCCAAGCCCGGCGACGGCCAGGGCGAGGTGGAGCTGGACTCCGAGATCGTCCGCGGCGTCGCCCCGAAGGCCACCCAGCTGGTGTACGAGGCGCCCAACAGCGACCAGGGCGAGATCGACATGGCCGCCAAGATCGTCGCGGACAACCGGGTCTCGGTCATCTCCATCTCCTGGGGCTCCTGCGAGCCGGACACCACCGCCTCCTCGATGACCGCGGTGAACAACTCCTTCAAGCAGGCCGCCGCCCAGGGCATCTCGATCTTCTCGGCCTCCGGCGACGACGGCTCCCGGGACTGCACCCGCTCCGACTCCGGCTCCTCGGTGAAGGCGGTGGACTTCCCCGCCTCCAGCCCGTACAACACCGGCGTCGGCGGCACCAACCTCAAGGTCTCCGGCACCACCTACAGCTCGGAGAGCGCCTGGTCCACGGCCGGCGGCGGCGTCTCCACCCAGTTCGCCAAGCCGAGCTGGCAGACCGGCACCAACGTCACCGGCACCCAGCGCACCGTCCCGGACGTCTCCTCCGACGCCGACCCGAACAGCGGCTTCGCGATCTACACCCAGGGCACCAGCAGCCCCGGCTGGCAGGTCTACGGCGGCACCTCGGCGGCGGCCCCGCTGTGGTCCGGCTTCGCCGCGCTGTACAACCAGAAGGCCAAGGCCGCCGCCAAGCCGGTGCTCGGCGAGGCCAACCCGAAGATCTACGCGGTCACCAACTCCTCGTCGTACGGCAGCGCCTTCCACGACGTCACCAGCGGCAAGAACCAGGACTTCTCCACCAAGGCCGGCTACGACCAGGTCACCGGCTGGGGCACCCCGATCGCCGACGGCCTGGCCGCCGCCCTGCTCGGCTCCGGCGGGACCACCCCGCCGCCCACCGGCTCCTGCACCGCCGCCCAGCTGCTCGGCAACCCCGGCTTCGAGACCGGTAGCGCCTCCCCCTGGACCGCCAGCTCCGGCGTGGTCAGCAACTCCGGCTCGCAGGCCGCCCACGGCGGCTCCTGGAAGGCGTGGCTGGACGGCTACGGCTCCAGCCACACCGACAGCCTCTCCCAGTCGGTGGCCGTCCCGTCCGGCTGCACCGCCAAGCTGAGCTTCTGGCTGCACGTCGACACCGCCGAGACCGGCAGCACCGCGTACGACAAGCTGACCGTCTCGGTCAACGGCACCACCGTCGCCGCGTACTCCAACCTCGACAAGAACACCGGCTACGCGCAGAAGACGATCGACCTGTCCTCGTACGCCGGACAGACCGTCACGGTGAAGTTCAACGGCGTGGAGGACTCCTCGCTGCAGACCTCCTTCGTGCTCGACGACACCGCGCTCAACGTGTCCTGACCCCCCGTCGGCACCGGTGCCGGGAGACCCGCCCAGGGGCTCCCGGCACGGGTGTGTCAGGAGTGTTTCCGATTCGCTCCGCCCGCGAAATACTTGTCGTGACCACTGTCATATGTCCTGATTGATGACGTAGCCTCTCAACCCTCAATAGGGTTCCCACACGCTCGGCGGCGCACCACCGACGCCCCGCCGACGCACCGTGGGGCCGGGGGGCGGACCCGCCGAACCCGCCGGGTGGGAAGGGTGTCGCATGGGCTCACAACAACCTCAGCACTCCGGCCGGCTCCGGCTGGTCGGCCAGCGCGAGCACAGCGGCCGGCCGCCGACGGCCGGCGGCGGCGAGCAGGCGCCGGTCGGCGTCGGCACCCCGCCGGTGGGCGTGTCCGTCCCGCCGGCCGGCCTCGGCAGCACGCCGCCCGGCCTCGGCGCCCCGCCGACCGGCATACCCGTCCCGCCGGTCCTGCAGAGCGGCTTCGCCGACGTGCTCAACGCCGCCATCGAGACCAGCGGGCTCAGCCTCGACCGGATCCGGGCCGCCCTGGCCAAACAGGGCGTCAGGGTCAGCGTCACCACCCTCAGTTACTGGCGGCGCGGACGCAGCCAGCCCGAGCGCGCCACCTCGCTGCGCGCCGTCCACCTGCTGGAGGAGCTGCTCGGCCTGCGGCACGCCGCGCTCACCTCGCTGCTCGGCCCGCCCCGCCCGCGCGGCCGCTGGGTCACCCAGGGCCCGGCCCCCGACGGCCTGCGGGTCGAGCAGGTCTGGCCCGGCCAGGCCGAACTCGCCGAGGTCTTCGCCGAACTCGACGCCCCGCCGGCCGGCCAGCTGGAGCGCCAGTCCATCCACGACGCCTACTACGTCGACGCCTCCCGCCGCGGCCACCTGCTGCGGATGCGCCAGGTGGTCCGCGCCACCGTGGACGGCGTCACCCGGCACGTGGTGGTCCACAAGGCCGACGAGGGCGTCCAGACCTGCCCCGAGATCACCTCCGTCCGGCACGCCCGCCTCGGCCGGGTCCGCCGCCGCCCGCTCAGCGGGCTGCTGGTCGCCGAACTGCTGCTCGACCGGCCGCTGGGCCTCGGCGACTCCACCGTCCTGGAGTACGAGGTGCAGATCCCCGACTCCGGCCCCACCATCGACTACGGACGCTTCTTCGCCGCGCCGGTGCGGGAGTACGTCCTCCAGGTGCACTTCGACCCCGCCACCGTCCCCGTCCAGTGCGAGCGCTTCGACCGCGCCCCCGGCGCCGAGGTCGACCGCCACCGCGAGCCGCTGTGGATCGGCGCCTCGGCCAGCGCCCACGTCCTCACCGCCGACCAGCAGCCCGGCCAGGTGGGCATCCGCTGGCAGTGGGAGTAGCCGCGGCACCCGTCCGGGCTCCCGCGCGGCTCCGTCCCGCCCTCCCCTTCCCTCCGCTTCCTTCCCCATCCTTCCCTTTCCTTCCTGTTTGCTCCCTTTCGTGACGCTTCGTCATGGTTGCTTCCGCTTCATCCACTTCCACCCGTTTCACCCCTTTCCTCCCGCCGGTCGCGGCCGACCCCGCCACGCCCGACCCCGCGGTGCGGCCGTTCACCCGAACCGCCCTGCCGGACCGCCCATCGGGTGGTCCGCGCCGCTCCCCGCGAGGAACGTGAGTCCCACTCACCGAGGAAAGGCAGGACCCCCGTGCTGATGGAGTTCAGCGATGTCGAGCCGGACGCCTCCTGCGGCTGTCCGGGCTGCGCCGACCGCCGCCTGGTCCGTTCGCTCGCCGCCCGGCCGGGCCGGTGCTCCGCCCGCGGGGCGCGCCGCGCGGCCTTCCTGCTGGCCGCCGTCGGCGGCGTCCTGGGCGCCGGGACGGCCGCCGTCACCGCCGCGCCGGGCACCGACAGCAGCCCGTCGATACCCGACTCGCCCCAGGGCGAGGTGGCCGGCCCGTACGGCGCCGAAGCCCGGCCCGGACGCTCGATACCCGCCCAGCCCGCCACCACCCGGGCCGAGATCCTGCAACGGGCCCGGGCCTGGGTGGCCCGGAAAGTGCCGTACAGCATGAGCACGTACTGGTCCGACGGCTACCGCCAGGACTGCTCCGGCTTCGTGTCGATGGCCTGGGGCCTGGGCAGCAGCCAGACCACCTGGACCCTGCCGGACTTCGCCGACCGGATCGCCAAGGACGACCTCCAGCCCGGCGACGCGCTGATCTACAACAACCCCAAGGACCCGCAGGGCGGCTCGCACGCCGTGCTGTTCGGCGGCTGGCTGGACGCCGCCCGCACCAGGTACACCGCCCTGGAGCAGACCCGCCCGGGCACCACCGAGCGCAGCACCCCGTACGCGTACTGGAGCAACGCGAGCGGCTACCTCCCGTACCGCTACAAGGGGTTGAGCCAGCCGATGCCCGCGCCGGACGCCGACGCCTTCCCGGGGGCGGACGCGTTCGGGCCGGGGAAGGTCAACCCGTACGTGACGCGGCTGGGCACCATGCTGGTCGAGCGCGGCGGCGGGCGGTTCTACCACGAGGGCCCCGGCCCCGACTGGGGCGAGGCCGACCGGCAGGCCACCGAGGCGTTCCAGCTGGCCCAGGGCTGGCGCGGCGCCGAGGCCGACGGCTACCCCGGCAAGGACACCTGGGACCTGCTGGTGCACCACAGGGGCAAGGACATCCCCCCGGCCGCCACCGCCCCCGCGCCCGCCCCCGGCACCCCGGCTCCCGGTGCGCCCGCCCCGCCGCCGCCGACCGCTCCGGGTGGGCCGGCCACCCCGCCCGCTCCGGCCGCCCCGCCCTTCCCGGGGGCCGGCCGGTTCGGCCCCGGGCAGGTCAACGACGACGTGCTGCTGCTCGGGCAGCAGCTGGTCCGCAAGGGCTACGGCGCCGCCTACCGGGAGGGCCCGAGCCGGGACTGGGGCGAGGCCGACCGCCTCAACGTGGCCGCCTTCCAGCGCGCCCGGGGCTGGACGGGCGCCGAGGCCGACGGCTACCCGGGCCCGCACACCTGGAAGCTGCTGTTCGCCTGACCTCCGGCGGGAGCGCGCTCAGGGCGCGGCGTGCTCCCGCACCCACGCGTGCATGGCGATCGCGGCGGCGGCCCCCGCGTTGATCGAGCGGGTGGAGCCGAACTGGGCGATCGAGCAGACCGCCGCCGCGTGCTCCCACGCCTCGGGCGTCAGCCCCGGCCCCTCCTGCCCGAACAGCAGCACGCAGCGCTCGGGCAGCCGGAAGGCCTCCAGCGGCACCGCGCCCGGCAGGTTGTCGATGCCGATCACCGGCAGCCCGCGCTCGGCGGCGAAGGCGGCCAGCGAGGCCACCGAGCCGTGGTGGCGCACGTGCTGGTAGCGGTCGGTGACCATGGCGCCGCGCCGGTTCCAGCGCCGCCGCCCCACGATGTGCACCTCGCCCGCCAGGAAGGCGTTCGCGGTGCGCACCACCGAGCCGATGTTGAAGTCGTGCTGCCAGTTCTCGACCGCGACGTGGAAGCCGTGCCGCCGGGTGTCCAGGTCCGCGACGATCGCCTCGTGCCGCCAGTAGCGGTAGCCGTCCACCACGTTACGGCGGTCCCCGGCGGCCAGCAGCTCCGGGTCCAGCCGGGGGTCGTCGGGCCACGGCTCGGGGTGCGGGCCGACGCCGATCTCCCGGTCGTCGCCAAGGTCGTCGTACTGCGCGCCCAGCTGGGGCACCGAGGTGTCGCTCACGCCCCCAACGGTACGGGCTCCGGGTGGGCCGGCTGCGGCCGCGTCCGCACCGCGCGCTCCAGCTCGGTCAGGGCCTGCATGACCAGGCGGGCCCCGGCCCGGACGACGTCGATCCGGTCGTCCGGGGGCAGCGCGGCGAGCTGGTGGTCCCAGGTCCGGTGGGCCTCGCGCAGCAGGGTGAAGTCGACGTCCTGGCCGAGCAGCACCGCGGCGGCGGCCAGCGCGGTGGCGTCCCGCAGCTCCTCGCCGAACGCGCCGGCCCCGGGCACCGGCGGGGCGTCCTCGCCGGGCAGGTGGGCCTCCAGCAGGACGGTGGAGCGGTCCAGCATGCCGACCGCGGAGCGGGCCTTGTCGAACTGCTTGCGGCTCAGCTCCGGCACCTGCTCGGAGTGCCGCACCGGCTCCACCTCGGCCCGGTCCAGCGCCGCCAGCATCTCGCTGCGGGCCTCCCGCACGTCCAGCAGCGCCGGCCGCACCTCCCGCTCGGCCCGCCCGCCCGCCGGGTCCCCGTACGCGCCGAACACCGCCGCCGCGTACCGCCCCGCCGAGGCCAGCCACTCGGCGAGGCGCTCCGGCAGCCGGGCGGTCTGCCAGGTCGGGAACAGCGCGTACGCGGCGAGCGCGACGAAACCGCCCAGCAGCGTCATCGACACCCGGTCCACGGCCAGTCGCACCGGGTCGCCGGGCTGGAGGCCGAGCAGGAACACCACGTACGAGGAGATCGCCACCGTCATCACCGCGTACCCGGTGCGCATGGTCAGGTAGGCCAGGCCCATGCAGCACACCGCCAGCACCGCCAGCACCCAGTCCCCGGGGTCGAACAGCTGCACCACGGCGGTGGACAGCAGCACCCCGGCGGCCGTCCCGGCCACCCGGGCCACGCCGCGGCTGAAGGTCTGCGCGAAGTCCGGGCGCATCACCATCGCGGAGGTCATCGGCGCCCAGTAGCCGTGCTCGATCCGCAGCAGCCGGGACGCCAGGTAGGCGGAGGTGACCACCACGGCCATCCGCACCGCGTGGTGGAAGATCGCCGAGTGCCGGTGCAGCTGCCGCCCGACGGTGGCCAGCGCGGCGGGCGCGACCTTGACCAGCGGCGGGCGGCGCAGGCCGGTGGCGGTGGCGGTGGGCGCGGTGCGGGACTGCACGGTGGTGCGGTCCTGCCGGTCCAGCCGGTCGGCGGCCCGGCCCAGCAGGCCGGAGAGCCGGCGGGCCGAGCGGCGGGCGGCGCCGCGCAGCAGGTCCTCGCCGCTGCCGGGGCGGGCCAGCGCCAGGCCGGGGGTGTCCCTGGGCAGCCGGACCGGGTCGCCGCTGCGGATCGCCCGGGCCAGCGCGTCCAGCACGTCGGCGGCGGCGGCCAGCACCTCCCGGGCCCGGTCCCGCTCGGCGCCCTCCTCGGCGGCCCCGACCCGGGGGTCGGCGAGCGCGGCCAGCGCGGGGCGGATCCGCTCGGCGATGGTGCGCAGGCCGCGCAGCTCGGGCGGACGGCGCCTGGCCTGCCGGGCGGTCAGCCTGGCGGCCTGCCGCCCGACGATGAACGGCTCCGGGTCGACCTGCGCCACCGGGTCGTGGCGCAGCCGGCGGGCGTAGTCGCCGAGCCCGGCGTAGATGTCGGCGAGCGCGTCGCGCTGGGCCCGCCAGCTGTCGATCGGCCAGACCGTCACCACCAGGGCCTGGACGGCGCCGCCGACCGAGCAGAGCAGCCCGTGCTCGACCGCGGTGGGCACCGACACCGGCAGCTGCACCACCACCATCATCACGGCCAGCGTGTTGGCGGCGACCACGCCCGCGGTCGGTCCGATCGCCCAGGCCAGCCCGGCGCCGAACGCCCACAGCGCGAGCACCACCGGGAACGCGCCGGGGATGCCCACCGCGACGTAGCCCAGGAAGGTCGACAGGCCCAGCCCGGCCGCCGCCGCCAACGCCAGCGAGGCGCGCGGCCGGAACGAGCGCTGGAAGGTCGCGGTGCCGGCGATGAACGCGCCCATCGCCGCCGAGGTCGCCTGCGCGGGCCCGTACAGGAACAGCGCCGGGAAGACCACCAGCGCGGCGGCCACCGCCCCGCGCAGCGCGCGCCTGGGGTTGGTCAGCGAGCGGTCCACGGTCAGCCCGGCCCGGGCGGTGTCGCGCAGGGCCGTGAACCAGGACATACCGCGAGCTTATCGACTTTTCGCCACTCGGCCCGCCGGGCCGCTAGGCGGTCGGCTCCCCGGCCCGCTCCGCCGCCGGCCCGTCACCGGCCGGCCCGTCCGCCGGCTCCCGCTCCGCCGCCGGCTCCCGCGCCCACCGCCGTCCGGCCGGCCACCGCTGGACCGCCAGCAGGAACGCGGTCGGCAGGAACACCGCGTCCGCGGAGATCATCGCCAGCGAGAAGAACGGCAGCCCCAGCAGCACCGCGATCGCCAGGTGCTCGACCACCATCACCGCCAGCAGCACGTTCTTCAGCCGCCGCGCGGCCAGCGAGAACGGGAAGCCGACCTGCATGACCACGGTGCCGTAGGTCAGCGCGAAGGTGACCAGCAGGCTGCCGCCGAGCAGCCCGGACAGCTCCGGCCAGGGGGTGAAGTACGCCAGTTTCAGCGGGTAGAAGACCGCGGTGCCGTCCTGCCAGCGCGAGCCCTGGACCTTGTACCAGCCGGCCGTGGCGTACACCAGCACCACCTGGACGGCGATCACCAGCATCGCGCCGTTGTGCAGCATCGCGGCCAGCGCGTCGGCCAGCGCCCGCGGCTCGCCCCACCCGGCCGGGTCCCGGCCGGGCTTGCGGGCCCGGCGGCGGGCGTCCAGCGACCAGACCGTCCCGCAGCGGGTGAGGGCCAGGTAGATCGCCATCAGGTGGACCAGGTTGTCGCCGCCGTCGCCGAGGAACACGTTGCGGTTCTGCAGCGACAGCACGGTCAGCGCGAACAGCACCGAGGAGGCCCGGGTGCGCCAGCCCAGCGCCGTCGCCCCGGCCGAGAGCAGCGCCAGCAGGTACACCGCCTCGAACCACCAGCGGCCGTCGCTCCAGGACAGCGCCGTGAACGCGTGGGTGTCGGCCAGCAGCCGGCCGTTCAGCTCCGCCGACCAGGGCGAGAGGTCCCCGTACAGCACCCGCCGGTGCGGCCACTCGCGCAGCAGGTAGCAGCCCCAGGTGCCGGCGGTGCCGATCCGCACCACGGCGGCCTGGTACGGGGCGAGGGTGGTCAGCAGGCGCGGCAGCGCGGCCCGGACGGCCGCGGGCGCGCCGGTCACCACAGGCCCCGCCGGTCCTCGGCCTGCACCGGCCACCAGGGCAGCTCGCGGGCGTGCGGGGCGGTGTCGACCTGCTCGCCGCTCCAGGGCGGCGGGGCGACGGCGGTGGCGGTGGCCCGCAGCTGGACCTGGATCACCCGGTCGCCGCCGGGCCCGATCCGCTGGAGGGCGATCCGCTTCAGGTACTGCTCGGCGAGCTCGCCGCGGTTGCCGGCCGCGGCGGTCCCGTCGCCCTCGCCGTGGGTGGACTCGTAGAAGTCCCAGGCCCGGCGCAGCAGGTTCTGGTCCAGGTGGCTGGGCGCCGGGTCGTGCCGGATCGCCGCCCAGTCCCCGGCGCTCAGCCCGTGCCACTCGCCGGTGGCCACCTGCCCGTCCGGGCCGATGGTCCGCACCCGGGCGTCCACCGCGACGTTGCGCTGCAGCGGGTCCGGCGCGAACAGCTTCCAGTTCTGCTCGAACTCCGGGTAGACCACCGCGTCCAGCTCGGAGCGGTACTCCTTCGACACCGAGTTGGCGGGCGCCACGGCCAGGAAGAGCGCGCCGAGGAACGCCAGGACGCAGGCTCCCAGCCCCACCCCGGCGACCACCAGGACCACCCGGGCGGGCTTGGACCAGACGCGCACGGCCGACATCCTGCCGCACCGCCCAAGCGTTCGAACAGGGGCCGGAGCCCTTGCACCGCCCCGCGGCGGACCGCGGGGGCTACAGGACGAACGGCTCCCGGCCGGTCCCGCCCACCATCGGGCGCCCGGCGGCCTCCCAGGCGAACATCCCGCCGTCCACGTTGACCGCGTCCCGGCCGCCCGCCACCAGGTACTGCACCACCTGGGCGGAACGGCCGCCGACCCGGCACACCACGTACAGCCGGCCCTCGGGCAGCTCGTCGAGGCGGGCCACCACCTGGCCGATCGGGATGTGCAGCGCGCCCTCCACGTGCCCGGCGTCCCACTCGTCCTGCTCGCGGACGTCGAGCAGGACGGCGTCGGCGGGCACCGAGGCGGCGTCGGCGGTGGGCAGCTGAGCGAACATCGGGGCGGTCTCCTGGGGTGCGTGGGACGGTTGGTGGTGCCCATTGTCGGGCAGGAGCGCGGCCAGTCTCGCCTGCCGGTCCGCGGCGGTGGCCAGCAGCTGCTCGGCGAGCTCCTCCAGCAGCCGCTCCGGCTCCTCGGGCCGCAGCAGCAGCAGCTCGCCCATCGGGGTGCGCTCCAGCCGGACCCGCTCCACCGCCAGCGCGGTGATCCGGCCGGTCAGCCACTCCAGGCGCTGGCGCAGCCAGGCCAGCCGGTCGGGGGAGTCCGCGGCGGGCGCCGAGTCCGGGGAGGTGGACCACTCCTCGGCCAGCCGCTCCAGCCCCTCGGCGTCGGCCAGCGCGTACGCCTCGTTGACGCGGGCGATGAAACCCGAGCGGCGCTCCTGCTCGGCCGGGTCGGTGGTCAGGTCGGGGTGAGCCCGGCGGACCAGCTCGCGGTAGGTGCGCTGGGCCTCCTTGCCGGGCCGCACCCGGCGGGCCTCCGGCTCGCCCTCGCGCGGGCCGCGCTCCTCCGGCGGCTCGACCCGCTCCCGGGCCTCCCGGGCCCGCCGCAGGTCCTCCGGGTCGCCGCTGAGCACCGCCACCGACTCGGCGATCAGCGCGTCCAGCTCGTCCAGCTCGGCGTAGAGCGGGCCCAGCAGCTGGTGGTGGGCCAGCGCGAAGTTGTCGATCTCCACCCGCAGGGTGGCCACGTCGACGTCCAGGGTCAGCCAGGCCAACTCGGCCGCCGCGACCCGCTCCTCCAGGTCCTGCCGCTCCGGGTCCGCCCACACCTCGACGCTCGGTACGCTCACCCTGGCCACCCTACCGGGGCCCGGCACACCGCCGACCGGGTGACACCGGCGGCACTCCCCGGGGCGCGCGGCGGGCGACACGCAACTGATACTGACGAATCTGCCCGATTGGCTACCTGCCCCCGGCATCTCCGTGCTTCATTGGAGGGCGCGTGCGAGGACGCGCGCACCGGCCAGGAGGAGCAGCGAGCACAACAAAGGGGCAGACCGATACCCATGGTGGACCAGCCCGATCCCACACCCCCGGCCGGAGTGGTCGCCCTGCTCCGGGTCGCCGCCGTGCTGGTCGACCCGGACGGCCGGATCGCGCTGTGGAACCGCACCGCGGAGGAACTGTTCGGCCACCGCGCCGAGGTCGCCCTCGGCCGCACCGCGCACGGCCTGCTGCCCGCCGTCGAACCCCGTCCCGAGGGCTCCGGCCCGGCCCAGCGCTGCGACGCCCTCGACACCCTGGACGACCTCGTCCTGGACGGCCCGTGGGCCGGGCCGATGACCGTGCACGACCGCGAGGAGCGGCTGCGCGACGTCCTGTGGTGGGCCTACCCGCTGGTCGAGCCGGCCGGCCGCTCGCTGCTGGTGCTGGCCGCCGACGCCCGCCCGCTGCGCGCCACCGGCCCCCGGATCGCCCTCGGCGAGCGCCTGCTCCCGTACGCCGCCGCACCCGCCGCGGCCCGCCCGCAGCAGGTCGCCGCCGCCTTCGCCCCGCCCGGCCCGGGCCGCGCCGAGGCGCTCGCCGCGCTGCTCCCGCCGGGCTCCGCCGAGCGCCGCCGCCGACTGCTGGACGCCCTCGCCCAGGCCGGGCCGCCCGCGCTGCGGGTGGACGGCGCGGCCGTGCTGCCCGTGGTCCCGCTGCCGTCCTTCCCGGAGGGCGCCGGCACCGCCCGGGCCGCCGCCGGGATCGGCCGCCGCTACCCCACCGCGCAGCAGCGCGCCGCCCGCCGCGCCGCGGAGCCGCCGAACCCGGGCGCCGCCGGGTCGCGTCCCCCGGCCGCCGGGCCCGCGACCGCCCACCGGGACGGGCCGCGGCCCGGCCGCACCGTCCCCGGACCACGCGAAGCCGCCGCCCACCGCCCGGACCCGGGAGGCCCCGTCATCGAACCCGCAGCCGTCCCCGACCCGACCACCGCAGCCGACCCGACCACCGCCCCCGACCCGACCGGTGCGCCCGCGCCCGCGCCCGCCACCGTCCCGCCGAGCCGGACGGCCGGCTCCGGCACCGGCACCGGCGTGGAGGTGGTCCGCGGACTGCCCGACGACGGCGACCTGGCGCTGCTCGCCTCGATCGGCAGCCAGGTCGGCACCACCCTGGACCTGGACACCACCGCCCGCGAACTGTGCGAGGTGCTGGTCCCCCGGGTCGCCGACTTCGCCTGCGTCGACCTGCTCGACGGCCTGATCTCCGACTCCGAGCTGCCCGTCGGGGCGCCCGACGACGCCACCATGCTGCGCCGGGTCGCCCGCACCTTCAACGCCGCCTCGCCGCGCTGGGGCCACGTCCTGGACGAGGGCGCGCTGCTGGCCATGCCCCGCTCCACCCCGCCCGGACTGGCCCTCCAGGAGAACCAGCCGGTGCTGGTCCCGCTGATCTCGCCGGACGTCGCGGTCGACTACGCGGCCTCGCTCGGCGGCCCCGAACTGGAGCCGGCCGTGGTCGGCCGCTCGATGCTGGTGCTGCCGCTGTCCGCCCGCGGCACCGTGCTGGGCATCCTCAAGCTGCTGCGGCTCGCCGACCGGACCCCGTTCACCCGCTCCGACGCCGACACCTTCAAGGAGGTCGCCGCCCGCGCCGCGCTCTCCCTGGACAACGCCCGGCTGCACCGCGCCGAGTCCAAGGTCGCCACCACGCTCCAGCGCTCGATGATCCCGACCCGCCCGCCGCGGATCCCCGGCGTCCAGATCGCCCACCGCTACATGCCCGGCGACCGCAAGGCCGAGGTCGGCGGCGACTGGTTCGACGCCATCCAGCTACCCGGCAGCCGGGTCGCCCTGGTGGTCGGCGACGTGATGGGCCACGGCCTGCACTCGGCCGCCGCGATGGGCCGCTTCCGCACCGCCATGCAGACCCTGGCCGCCCTCGACCTGCCGCCCGCCCAGCTGCTGCGCCACCTCGACAACCTGGCCCACAAGCTCGGCGACGACCACCTGGCGACCTGCCTGTACGCGGTCTACGACCCGATCAACCGCACCTGCGAACTCGCCTCGGCCGGCCACGTCCCGCCGGTGCTGGTGCACCCCGACGGCCGCGGCGAACTGCTCGACCTGCCCTCCGGCGCGCCGATCGGCGTCGGCGGGGTGCCGTTCCAGGCCAAGCAGATCGACGTCTCGGACGGCTCGATGCTGGTGCTGTGCACCGACGGTCTGGTCGAGGTCCGCGGCGGCGACATAGGGGCGGGCCTGGCGGCGCTCTGCGGCAACCTGATCGACCCCGCGCAGACTCCCGACGAGGCCTGCGACACCGTGCTGAACACCCTGCACTCCGACGACCGGCAGGACGACATCGCGCTGCTGGTGGCCCGCTTCGACGGCGTCCCGCCGACCGAGGTCGCCACCTGGCAGCTCGGCGTCACCGAGCTGGAGGTCGGCCGGGCCCGCAGCCTGGTGCGCGACCAGCTCGCCGCCTGGCAGCTGACCGCGCTCTCCGAGACGGTCGAACTACTGGTCTCCGAACTGGTCACCAACGCGGTCCGGGTGGCCCGGGCCGAGGTGCAGCTGCAGCTGATCCGGGTCGACAAACTGCTGGTCGAGGTCAGCGACGACAACCACAACCTGCCCTCGCTGGAGCCCGCCGACGCGTTCTCCGAGCACGGCCGCGGCCTGAACCTGGTCAGCAAGCTGTCCGAGAAGTGGGGCACCGCCCGCAAGGCGGTCGGCAAGGTCGTCTACTTCGAGATGCCGCTGTCGCGCGGCTGACCGCCGCCCGCCCGCCGGGTCAGGACGCCACCGCCCTGGCCCGGCCCTGGGCGGCCACCGCCGCCGCCGCGCCGACCCCGGTCAGCACCCGCGGCCAGTAGTCGCCGAACACCTCGACCCAGACCGCGATCAGCGCCGCGGTGCTGATCGCCACCAGGTGCTCCAGCCCGGCCAGGTTCGGCAGCAGCAGCGCCTCCACCACCATCGACAGCGCCACCGCCCCGGCCGTCCACCAGGCCCGGCAGCGCAGCGCCACCACCACGGCCAGCGCCACCACCGCCGCCGAGGGCCCGGTGTCCCGCACGTACGCCACCCAGCGCGGGAAGCCCAGCGCGTGGTGCGGACCCAGCGCCACCCCGACCCGGGCGAACAGCGTTCCCGCCAGGGTGCAGGCGTACGCCACCACCAGGGTCAGCCGCCGCCCCAGCACGATCTCGGCCACCCCGAACACCAGGAACACCTGGGCCAGCGCCCCCCCACACCGGCAGGTCCAGGGCCGGCACGTACAGCGACAGCGGGGTGCGCAGCAGCGACACGTCCAGCGGCAGCGCCGCCTTCACCACCCCGACGTCGGCCACCAGCCGGTCCCCGCCCGGCAGGTGCTGGACCACCGAGAACAGCAGCACCAGCGCGGTCGCCGCGGTCGCCAGCGGCACCGCGGCGAACCTCCGCCGCGCCACCGCCTCCTTCACGGAAGCGAAAAGCTCCCCCCACTCCGCGACCGCGGCCCGGCGCAACACCGCCCCGAGCCCCGACCGCACGCCCCCCGCGTGGGTGATCTGCTCCACGTCCCGGCTCTCCCGTCCGATTCCGTGCCGACTTCCGTCGTCGATTTCTCTTCTGCTCCCCGGATCCGACCCTACGCACCGGGCCGAACCGCGGCATCAGCTTCGGAGACCATTCCCGGCCTCCTCCCGGAGGCTGACCTCCGGCCCGCTCCGCCCCCCGGCGGAGGGACCTCCCCCTCCCGGGCCGTTCCCGGCCGGGAAGCGTTCCTCACCCGTGCCGGCGGCGGAACAGCGCCGGCATCGTGGGGGCCGTGATGAACCCCTCCGCGCGGGCCGAGGCGATGCCGATCCGGGGGATCTCGCCGCTCTTCTCGAACAGCAGGTAGCGCGGTTCCCAGATCGGCCGGTACTTCGCGTTCGCCCGGTACAGCGACTCGATCTGCCACCAGCGCGAGAAGAAGCCCAGCACCGAGCGCCACAGCCGCAGGACCGGGCCCGCGCCCAGCTTCGAACCGCGCTCGAACACCGACCGGAACATCGCGAAGTTCAACGACACCCGTTCCAGCTCGACCTCCCCGGCGCGCTGCAGGAGTTCGATCACCATGAACTCCATCAGGCCGTTCTCGCTGTCCCGGTCGCGCCGCATCAGGTCCAGCGACAGGCCGTGCGCGCCCCACGGCACGAAGCTCAGCAGCGCCCGCAGCTCGCCGTCCCCGTCGAAGCACTCCAGCATCACGCAGCGCCCGTCGCCCGCGTCGCCGAGCCGCCCCAGCGCCATCGAGAAGCCGCGCTCGGTCGCGCCGTCCCGCCAGTGGTCGGCCCTGGCCACCAGCTCGGCCATCTCGCACTCCGGGATGTCCCCGTGCCGGCGGATCCGCACCGTGTAGCCGGCCCGCTTGACCCGGTTGTACGCCTGCCGGACCACCCGCATCGCCCGGCCGTCCAGCGAGAACTCGTCCAGCTCGACGATCGCCTCGTCGCCCAGCTCCAGCGCGTCCAGCCCGTGCCGGGCGTAGATCACCCCGGCCTCCTCGGAGGCGCCCATCACGGCCGGCACCCAGGCGTGCTCGCGGGCCTCGGCCAGCCAGGCGTCGATCGCCCCCGGCCAGGCCTCCGGGTCGCCGATCGGGTCGCCGGACGCCAGCGTGACGCCGCCGACCACCCGGTAGGCGATCGCCGCCTTCCCGGACGGCGAGAACACCACCGCCTTGTCCCGGCGCAGCGCGAAGTAGCCCAGCGAGTCCCGCTCGCCCTGCCGGTCCAGCAGCTCGCGCAGCCGGCTCTGGTCCTCGTCGCTCTGCAGCTCCTCGCCGCGCGGCGAGCGGAACGCCACGTACAGCACGAACAGGAACAGCACCGCGCTCATCGCGTTGATCGCCGCGTTCACCCAGGTCGGCACCGAGACCACGTCGAGGACCCGCTCCGACGGGGTCAGCGTGATCATCCGGTGCACCGCGTAGCTGAACCGCGTCCCGAAGCCCGCGCCGGCGACCTCGTTGGTCAGCTGCACCAGCAGCGAACCGACCAGCCCGCCCAGCAGCAGCCCGCCGACCGCCGCGGCGGCCGCGGTCTTCGGGTTCGAGCGGTCGCCCTTGGAGGTGAACTCCCGGCGGGAGAACAGCAGCGCGGCCAGGAACAGGCCGGTCAGCACGATCGAGAAGTAGTTCCACGGGTGGTCCCGGTACCGGTCGCCCCAGGCCATCCAGGCCAGGTAGCCGAGGAACGTCAACCCGGCCAGGCCGGTGTTGAAGATCCACGCCGCCCGCTTGCGGCGGCGCATCGCCACCGCCAGGAACAGCGCCAGGAGCATCGAGGTCAGGCCGGCGGTCACCAGGTAGGGGGTGAAGAACTCCCCCTCGTTGTGACGCTGCACCTGGTCCCGGAACGGCACCGAGAGCACCGCCACCAGGTTCAGCAGGGCCACCAGCCGCAGGTACCAGACCGTCGACGCGGCGGCCCTGAGCCGCCACCGTGCCAGCGGGCCGGGGCCTTCGCCCCGGGAGGGGGACACGGCCGGGGAAGCCGTCTTCACAGTGGACACAGCAACCATTCCAGACGATCGATCACAGGGGCGCATCCGCTCGCGGTTCGGCGCACTCGACCCCGATTTCCATGGTTGCCCAGCCCGGATGAGAATTGCGTGAATCCGGTAGCGGATTCCCACCCCCGCCGATCGGCGGGGGTGCCGGACCGCCCGGCCCCCAACCGCCCCCACCGGGGAGAGACAGGGAGAGACATGCCGCCGACCCGGGTCCTGATCGTGGACGACGAGGTGCTGGTCCGCTCCGGGCTCGGCCTGATCGTCGGCACCGCACCCGACCTGGAGGTGGTCGGCGCCTGCTCCGGCGGCCAGGCCGAGCAGCTGGCCCGCGAACTCGCCCCCCGGGTCGTCCTGCTCGACGTCCGGATGCCCGACCTGGACGGCATCAGCGTGCTGCGCCGACTGCGCGCGCTGCCCGACCCGCCCGCCGTCGCCATGCTCACCACCTTCGACACCGACGAGCACATCGGCACCGCGCTGCGGGCCGGGGCGGCCGGGTTCCTGCTCAAGGACACCGCCCCCGAGCAGCTGGTGCACGCCGTCCGGGTGCTCGCGGCCGGCGGCAGCGCGCTCTCCCCGACCGTCGCCCGCACCGTGATCAGCGGCTACGTCGAGGGCGGCGGCCCCGACACCGCCGCCGCCGACCTCACCGGCCGGCTCACCGGCCGCGAGCTGGACGTCCTGGCGCTGCTCGGCGAGGGCCTGTCCAACGCCGAGATAGCCGACCGGCTCTTCCTGGGCACCGGCACCGTCAAGGACCACATCAGCGCCATCCTGGCCAAGCTCGGCGCCGCCAACCGGGTCCAGGCCGCCGTCATCGCCCACCGCGCCGGGCTGGTCCGCGAGCGGCGGGACGGGGAGTGAGCTCCGCGGCCGCCGCGGCCCCCGGACACCGCCCGGAACCCCCCGGGACCGCAGCGCACCCGACGCCCCCGGAGCCCGCCGGGCCGCGCCGCCCGCTCCGGGCGCGGGCCAGGGCCCGCGCCCGGGCCTGGCTGCGTTCCCCGCGCACCACCCTGCTGGCCCCGGTGCTGCTCGCCGCGATGGACTCCGCGCTGGTCGCCAAGGGCTCCGCGCCCTGGCAGCTGGCCCTCTCCGCGCTGTCGGTGGCCGCCCTGCTGGCCCGCCGCCGCCTCCCGCTCACGGTGGCCCTGCTCACCCTGCCCGGCGCGTTCTTCAACGAGATCTGGCTGGCCCCGCTGACCGCCGTCTACGCGGTCGCCGCCGCCCGCCCCCGGCCCGGCGTCCCGGTCGCCTGCGCCACCGCCTTCGCCCTGGTCGAGTTCTTCCACTGGCCCTTCGACCCCGGCCTCTTCGAACTCAGCCGGGACAACGCGCTGTACGGCATCCAGTCGGTGATGCTCGGCGCCGGACCGGCCGCCCTCGGCATGCTCGCCCGCACCCGCGGCGAACTCGCCGAGCGGGTCACCGAACTCACCGCCGGCCGGCAGCGCGAGAGCCGGCTGCTCGCCGAACAGGTGCTGACCGCCGAACGCGCCCGGCTCGCCCGCGAGATGCACGACGTGGTCTCCCACCAGGTCAGCCTGATCTCGATCCAGGCCGGGGCGCTCCAGGTCTCCAGCACCGACCCGGCCGCCCGGGACGGCGCCCGCACCATCCGCGAGCTCTCGGTCCGCACCCTCGACGAACTCCGCCAGATGGTCGGCGTGCTGCGCGCCGCCGGCGGCCCCGGCACCCCGCTCGCCCCGCAGCCCACCCTGGCCGACCTGCCCCGGCTGATCGGGGGCAGCGGCCTGGCCGTCACCAGCCGCCTCGACCCGGGCCGCCGGAACTGGCCCGAGGCCGTCGAACGGGCCGCCTACCGCACCGTCCAGGAGGGCCTCACCAACATCAGCAAGCACGCCCCCGGCGCCCCGGTCACCGTCCGGGTCACCGCCCGCGGCGGCCGGCTGCACGTCGAGGTCCGCAACGGCCCCCCGCCGCTGGGCCCGACCGGCCCCGGCCAGGACGCCCCGCTGCCCGGCGGCGGCCACGGCCTGATCGGCCTGCGCGAACGCGCCGCCCTGCTCGGCGGCACCTTCACCGCCGGCGCCACCCCCGACGGCGGCTACGCCCTGCACGCCGTGCTGCCCGCCCCCTGAGGACCGCGGCAGCGGCAAGAACCGACGGGAGCCGTTCCGGGCCGGCGCCGCCGGAGAACGAGGAAGCCCCGCAGGTCCGATGGACCTGCGGGGCTTCATCTGTGCGCGAGGGGGGAGTTGAACCCCCACGCCCTTTCGGGCACTGGAACCTGAATCCAGCGCGTCTGCCTATTCCGCCACCCGCGCATGGGTGTTGTCTTCAGTTGCTTACCGCTTCTTCCGACCTGTCGAGAAGCTTACCGCATCTCTCGGGGTCTTCCGTTCGGCTCCCTCTCGGGCGCCCCTTCCGACATGGAAAACATTAGCACGCCCCACGCCGCACCTGCGAATCCATTCCCCCCGGCCCCCCGCACGGGCCCGCCCGGCCCGCAACCGGAGGCCGGACGAACGCGTGAGCGGGCCGTCCGGCGGGTACCCCTCCGGGCGCGACCTAGCCGGGGAACCGTACGGAAGGGCCGGGCGTGGATACGATCAGTACGGAAGTACCGCTTTCCAGCCGACGAACCGGCCCGTCCGACGCCCTGAGAGGGGGTGCCCCGTGGGAGTCCTGAAGAAGTTCGAGCAGCGACTCGAAGGTCTCGTGAACGGCACCTTCGCGAAGGTGTTCAAGTCCGAGGTCCAGCCGGTGGAGATCGCCGGTGCCCTGCAGCGCGAGTGCGACAACAACGCCACCATCTGGAACCGGGACCGCACGGTCGTCCCGAACGACTTCATCGTCGAGCTCAGCCCGCACGACCACGAGCGGCTCAGCCCCTACGCCACCCAGCTCGGCACCGAGCTGGCCGGGATGGTCCGCGAGTACGCGGAGGCCCAGCGGTACAGCTTCATGGGGCCGCTCCAGGTCGCCCTGGAGAAGGCCGACGACCTGGACACCGGCCTGTACCGGGTGCGCAGCCGCACGCTGGCCGCCGAGGAGCCCCAGCGGGCCCCGGCCCCGCCGTCCGCCGCCCAGCCCGGGTACGGCCGTCCGCCGACGCCGCCCGCGCCCGGCGCGCCCTGGCACCAGGGCGCGTCCGCCGCGCCCTACGGCACCCCGCCGCCACCGCCCGCCCCGCCCGCGGTGCCGCCCGCGGCGTCCGCCGCCCCGTCGGCCGGGAACGTCCGGCCCTTCCCCGGCGCGGGCCACGGCGGCGCCGGCACCCGGCGCTGGATCGAGGTGAACGGCGCCCGGCACCAGATCAGCCAGAACGCGGTGGTGCTCGGGCGCTCCACCGAGGCGGACATCCGGATCGACGACCCCGGGGTGTCCCGCAAGCACGCGGAGATCCGCCCCGGTGCACCCGCGATGGTCCTGGACCTGGGTTCCACCAACGGCATCGTGGTGGACGGGCAGCACACCCAGCGCGCTACGCTCCGCGACGGCTCCCGGATCGTCCTGGGGTCGACCACCATCGTCTACCGACAGGTCGAAGGGTAGAAGCGGGCCGGTATGTCTGATCTGACCCTGACGGTCATGCGGCTGGGCTTCCTCGCCGTCCTCTGGCTGTTCGTCATCGTCGCGGTGCAGGTGATCCGCAGCGACCTGTTCACCACCAAGGGCGCCGCGCGCACCGCCCAGCGCTCCCCCGCCCCCGCGCCGGCCCAGGCCGGGGCGGGCCGCGGGCCGCAGGGGCAGCCCGCCCCGGCCGCCCAGCAGGCGCAGGCCCGGCAGCGCCGCGGCCAACCGACCCACCTGGTGGTGACCCAGGGGTCGCTGGCCGGGACGACCGTCGCCCTCCAGGGCCAGACCGTCACGCTGGGCCGGGCGCACGACTCCACCATCGTCCTGGACGACGACTACGCCTCCTCCCGCCATGCCAGGATCTACCCCGATCAGGCTGGGCAGTGGACGGTGGAGGATCTAGGCTCCACCAACGGCACCTATCTCGACCGGCAGCGGCTCACCACGCCGACGCCGCTCCAGATCGGCGTGCCGATCCGAATCGGCAGGACCGTCATCGAGCTGCGGAAGTAGTCAGCGCATGAGGACCAGCTCCACCCGAAGGAGGGCCCGGACAGCATGAGTCTCGTGCTGCGCTTCGCCGCCGGCTCGCACAAGGGCCTGATCCGTGAAGGGAACGAGGACTCCGGCTACGCCGGGCCCCGGCTGCTCGCGGTGGCCGACGGCATGGGCGGGGCGGCGGCCGGCGAGGTCGCCTCCTCCGAGGTCCTCGGCTCGATCGTCCGGCTCGACGAGCCGCACCCCGGCGCCGACCTGCTGAGCCTGCTCAACGAGGCGGTGCAGACCGCCAACGAGCGGCTGCGGCAGATGGTCGAGCAGGACCCGCAGCTGGAGGGCATGGGCTGCACCCTCACCGCGCTGCTCTGGGACGGCCAGCGGATGGGCCAGGTGCACATCGGCGACTCCCGGGCCTACCTGCTGCGCGACGGCCGGCTCGACCAGATCACCCAGGACCACACCTGGGTGCAGCGGCTGGTCGACGAGGGCCGGATCACCGCCGAGGAGGCCGAGACCCACCCGCAGCGCTCGCTGCTGATGCGCGCCCTGGACGGCCGCGGCCAGGTCGAGCCCGACCTGTCGATCCGCGAGGTCCGGGCCGGCGACCGGTACCTGATCTGCTCCGACGGCCTGTCCGGCCCGGTCAGCCACCAGACCCTGGAGGAGACGCTCGGCAGCTACTACGCGCCCGAGCAGACCGTCCAGGAGCTGATCCAGCTGGCGCTGCGCGGCGGCGGCCCGGACAACATCACCTGCATCGTCGCCGACGTGATCGACGTCGGCGCCACCGACCAGCTCAGCGGCCGGGCCGCCGAGGCCCCGGTGGTGGTCGGCGCGGTCGCCGAGAACCAGCCGCACCACTACAACGACCCGCAGCTGCTGGACACCCCGGCCGGCCGGGCCGCCGGCCTGGGCCGCGGCCCGGCCCCGCAGGGCGTCTTCGGCCCGGCCCAGGGCTACCAGGGCGGCTACGACCAGCAGCAGCCCGGCTACGGCGCCCCCGCGGGCGACTTCGGCCCCCCGGAGGGCTACGGCGCCCCGGCGGACGACGTCACCCGGGCCGGCTTCCCGGCCGGCGAGGGCGGCTACGGCGCGCCCGGCGAGGAGTTCGACCAGGACGCCCCGGCCGAGCACCGGAAGAAGAAGCGCGGCCTGAAGCTGACCCTGATCGGCGTGCTGGTGCTCGCGGTGCTCGGCGCCGGCGGGTTCTTCGCCTGGCAGTGGAGCCAGGACCAGTACTACGTCGGCGTCCAGGACGGCCACGTCGCGGTCTACCGCGGCCTCGACCAGAACCTGGCCGGCATCGAGCTCAGCTCGGTCTACCAGCCGTTCACCGACATCGAACTCAAGTACCTGCCCGCCTACCAGCAGGACCAGGTGGCCAAGAAGATCCAGGCCGACGGCCTGGCCGACGCCCGGAAGCAGGTCGACGCGCTGCGCGCGCAGGCCGCCGTCTGCAAGAAGGTCGCCGAGTCCACGACCGCCCCGGCCACCGGGGAGGGCACCGAGCCGTCCGCGCCGCCGCTGACCGAACAGGAGCAGCAGCTCGCCGCGTCCTGCCCGGCCCGGTAGGGCCGCGGGCGAACCCGGGGGGTTGCACACAGGCATGAGCACCTTCGACGTGAGCGGCGGCCGCACGCCCGCCACCGGGCGCCGCCGCGCCACCGGCCGCGGCACCCCGGACACCGTGCCGAACCGGCGCAACACCGAGCTGCTGATGCTGGCCTTCGCGGTGGCCGTCCCGGTCTTCGGGTACGCCAACGTGGGCCTGGCGATGGACGGCACGCTGCCCGCCAACATCCTGGCCTACGGCCTGGGCCTGGGCGTGCTGGCCGGCCTCGCGCACCTGGCGGTGCGCCGCTTCGCCCCGTACGCCGACCCGCTGCTGCTGCCGCTGGCGACGCTGCTCAACGGGCTCGGCCTGGTGATGATCTGGCGGCTCGACAAGGCCGGCGACCTGCTGCACGACAACTACCCGGCGACCACCAACCAGCTGATGTGGTCGGGCCTGGGCATCACGCTGTTCATCGGCGTGATGTGGCTGCTCAAGGACCACCGGATCCTGCAGCGCTACACCTACATCTCGATGGTGGTGGCGCTGGTGCTGCTGGCCGCGCCGGCCTTCTTCCCGTCCCAGGACGCGAACTTCGGCGCGAAGATCTGGATCCGCTTCGGGTCCTTCTCGATCCAGCCCGGCGAGTTCGCCAAGATCATCCTGACCGTCTTCTTCGCCGGCTTCCTGATGGTGAAGAAGGACGCCCTGGCGCTGGCCAGCCGCAAGTTCATGGGCCTGTACCTGCCGCGCGGCCGCGACCTCGGGCCGATCGTGGTGGTCTGGCTGCTGTCGATCCTGATCCTGGTGTTCGAGACCGACCTCGGCTCGTCCTTCCTGTTCTTCGGCCTGTTCGTGGTGATGCTGTACGTGGCCACCGAGCGGACCAGCTGGATCGTCTTCGGTCTGCTGATGTCCTTCGGCGGCGCCGCCGTGGTGGCCACCAGCGAGCCGCACGTGAAGACCCGGATCAACGCCTGGCTGGACCCGATGGCGGCGTTCGGGCCGCACCCGCCCAAGCAGTCCTCGGAGCAGATCGGCCAGACCCTGATGTCGCTGGGCTCCGGCGGCACCATCGGCACCGGCCTGGGGCAGGGCCGCAGCTGGCTGATCCAGTTCGCGGCGAAGAGCGACTTCATCCTCGGCTCGTTCGGCGAGGAGCTGGGCCTGACCGGCCTGATGGCGATCTTCCTGCTGTACGGCCTGGTGGTGCAGCGCGGCCTGCGCACCGCGCTGGCCGCCCGCGACCCGTTCGGCAAGCTGCTCGCGGTCGGCCTGAGCTCGGCGTTCGCGCTCCAGGTGTTCGTGGTCGCGGGCGGCGTCACCGGCCTGATCCCGCTGACCGGCATGACCATGCCGTTCCTGGCCCAGGGCGGTTCCTCGGTGGTGGCCAACTGGGCGCTGATCGCCATCCTGATGAAGATCAGCGACACCGCCCGCCGCCCGGCCGCCGAACCGACCGCCGAGCCGGCCCCGGCGATCCCGGAGCCGGCCGGTCCCGACCGGTACGGGCCGCCCGGGTACGGCGCGCCGGACCAGAGCAGGGGAGCGTCCTCGTGAACAAGCCGATCCGCCGGGTGTCGATCTTCTGCCTGGTCCTGGTGCTGGCGCTGATGGTCCGGGTCAACTGGGTGCAGGGCGTGCAGGCCTCGGCCTGGGCGGGCAACTCGCACAACGACCGGGTGAAGTACGACCGGTACGCCTACCCGCGCGGCAACATCATCGTCGCCGGCCAGCCCGTCACCAAGTCCGACTTCGTCAACGGCCTGCGCTACAAGTACAAGCGCTCCTGGGTGGACGGGCCGATGTACGCGCCGGTCACCGGCTACTCCTCGCAGATCTTCGACGCCAGCCAGCTGGAGAAGCTGGAGGACCCGGTGCTCTCCGGCACCGACTCCCGGCTGTTCTTCCGCAACACCCTGGACATGCTGACCGGCAAGACCAAGCAGGGCGGCGACGTGGTCACCACCATCGACCCGAAGGTGCAGAAGGCCGGCTTCGAGGGCCTGGGCAACCGCAAGGGCGCCGCGGTGGCGATCGACCCGCGCACCGGGGCGATCCTGGCGCTGGTCTCCACCCCGTCCTACGACCCGGGCACCTTCGCCGGCGGCGGCGAGGCCGACTCGGCGGCCTGGACGGCGCTGCAGAACGACCCGAACCAGCCGATGCTGAACCGGGCGCTGCGCCAGACCTACCCGCCCGGCTCGACGTTCAAGCTGGTCACCGCGGCGACCGCGTTCGAGACCGGCAAGTTCAAGAACCCGACGGACACCACCGACACCCCGGAGACGTACATCCTGCCGGGCACCAGCACCCCGCTGGTCAACGACAGCCCCGACGAGCCCTGCACGAACGCCACCCTCGCCTCGGCGATGGCCATCTCGTGCAACACGGTGTTCGGCAAGATCGGCGCCGAGCTCGGCAAGGACGCGCTGCGCGCGCAGGCCGAGAAGTTCGGCTTCAACAACGACAAGCTGGACGTCCCGGTCCGGGCCGCCGCCAGCTACTACCCCAGCGGCTCCTCCCCCGACGGCACCGCGATGGACGCCATCGGCCAGCACGACACCCGGGCCACCCCGCTGCAGATGGCCATGGTGGCCGCGGCGGTCGCCAACAACGGCTCGCTGATGCAGCCCTACCTGGTCGCCCAGGAGGGCTCGGCGGGCCACGCCATCTCCACCCACTCCGAGCACCAGCTGAGCCAGGCCGTCTCGCCGGACACCGCGCAGAAGCTCCAGCAGCTGATGGAGGGCGTGGTGAAGGAGGGCACCGGCAGGAAGGCGGCCATCCCGGGCGTGACGGTCGGCGGCAAGACCGGCACCGCGCAGCACGGCCAGGACAACGCGGGCAAGCCGTTCGCCTGGTTCGTCTCCTACGCGAAGGACTCCGCAGGCAAGCAGGTCGCGGTCGCGGTGGTGGTCGAGGACGGCGCGGCGCAGAGCTCGGAGATCTCCGGCGGCTCGCTGGCCGCGCCGATCGCCAAGTCGATGATGCAGGCGGCCCTCGGCAAGTAGGCCCGGTGACCGGGCCCGGGAGGCGGGCCGCGGAGCGGCCCGGTCGCATGCGTCACATTCCGGCCGCCGGTCCTCGATCGGCGGCCGGAATTGTCACAATGGGACGGTCCTGGTCGATATCGGTCCGGTCTCAGCTGACGGTCCGCTCGGGCCCGCCCAGGTCGGCCCGGTAGCGTATCCGCCAGCAGCGGGTGTACCCGCGGCCGGAGACCGTGGCCGGAGCCGTGCAACCGCGGCGGCGGCCGCCGCGTCCGAAGAGGGCGTGCGGGGACACCTACGTCACATCCTCACCTGCCGGTGGGGGAGAGGGTCGGAGATATGGAAGAGCCTCGTCGCCTAGGCGGCAGGTACGAACTCGGCGGCGTCCTCGGGCGCGGTGGCATGGCCGAGGTGTACCTCGGGCACGACACCCGGCTCGGCCGCACCGTGGCCGTGAAGACCCTCCGCACCGACATGGCCCGCGACCCCTCCTTCCAGGCCAGGTTCCGCCGCGAGGCGCAGTCCGCGGCCTCGCTCAACCACCCGGCCATCGTCGCGGTCTACGACACCGGCGAGGACTACATCGACGGGATCTCCATCCCGTACATCGTGATGGAGTACGTCGAGGGCTCCACCCTGCGCGAACTGCTGCACACCGGGCGGCGGCTGCTGCCCGAGCGGGCGCTGGAGATGACCATCGGCATCCTGCAGGCCCTGGAGTACTCGCACCGGGCCGGCATCGTGCACCGCGACATCAAGCCCGCCAACGTGATGCTGACCCGGCAGGGCAACGTCAAGGTGATGGACTTCGGCATCGCCCGCGCGATGGGTGACGCCGGCATGACGATGACCCAGACCTCCGCGGTCATCGGCACCGCCCAGTACCTCTCCCCCGAGCAGGCCAAGGGCGAGACCGTCGACGCCCGCTCCGACCTGTACTCCACCGGCTGCCTGCTGTACGAGCTGCTCACCGTCCGGCCGCCGTTCGTCGGCGACTCGCCGGTCGCGGTGGCCTACCAGCACGTCCGCGAGGAGCCCGCCCCGCCGTCCTCGTACGACCCCGAGGTCCGCCCCGAGATCGACGCGATCGTGCTCAAGGCGCTGGCCAAGGAGCGCGACTACCGCTACCAGTCCGCCGACGAGATGCGCGACGACATCGAGCGCTTCCTCGACGGCCTGCCGGTGAACGCCGCCCAGCAGGCGGCCTACGGCATGGGCGCGGCCGGCTACGGCTACGGCTACGACCAGGGCGGCCACCAGCACGACCCGTACGGCCAGACCAACGTGCTGCCCCAGCAGGGCGGCCCGACCACCGTGCTGCCGCCGGTCGGCAACCAGCAGCCCGCCCCGTACGGCGGCTACCAGGACGGCGGCTACGGCGGCGGGGACGAGGGCGGCTACGAGGGCCGCGGCAGCCGGCGGCGCGAGGAGCAGCCGAAGAAGAGCAACACCTCCTGGATCGTGCTGGCCGTCGCGGCGGTGCTGGTCCTGGTCGGCGCGTTCTTCGTGGTGCAGTCCATGGTGAAGACCGGCGACAAGGCCGCCGGGAAGACCACCGTCCCGAACCTGGCCGGGCTGAGCCTGGCCGACGCGGAGAACGCGGCGAAGGCGCAGAACGCCACCCTCAAGGTGGTCACCGGCGACCCGGCCGCCACCTGCGCCGACACCAAGGTCCAGAAGGACCAGGTCTGCACCCAGGAGCCCGCCGCGGCCGGCCAGATGTCCGCCTCCGGCACGATCACCGTGCACCTGGCCGCCGCCGCGGCCCAGGTCGACGTGCCGGACGTCACCGGCCAGGCCAAGGACGCCGCGACCAAGGCGCTCAAGGACAAGGGCTTCGACGTCAAGACCACCTACGCCAACGACGACAAGATCGACCAGGACAAGGTCGTCTCGCAGGACGTCACCGGCAAGGCCGCCCCGGGCGCCACGGTCACCCTGACGGTCTCCTCCGGCCAGCAGAAGGTCACCGTGCCGAACGTGGTCGGCAAGGCCCAGGACGAGGCCACCCAGACCCTCACCGAGGCCAAGCTCAACTTCACGATCACCACCAAGCCCGTCACCGACAGCACCCAGGTGGGCCAGGTCCTCGACCAGAACCCGAAGAACGGCCAGCTCAAGCAGGGCGGCCAGGTGGCCCTGGTGGTGGGCAAGCAGGCCGACAAGGTGACGATGCCGCCGCTGCAGAACGTCAAGGTCAGCGACGCCATCAACCAGCTCACCAAGCTCGGCCTGAGCTACGCCCTGGTCGGCTCGCAGGACCCCAACGGCACCGTGGTCAACACCAACGTCACGGCGGGCACCCCGCTCAACCCCGGCGACAAGGTCACCCTGTTCGCGCAGGCGCCGGACAAGTCCAACGACCCGAAGCCGTAGCACCGGCGCCCGGGACCACGCCGAGGGGCCGCACCGTTCGCGCTGAACGGTGCGGCCCCTCGGCCGTTCCGGCACCCGGTGGCGGTCAGCGCAGCTCGGGCGGCGGGGTGCGCCGCGCGTCCACCGGGTCGACCCGGACCAGCTGGGCCCAGACCGCCATCCGGTAGCGGGAGGTGTACACCGGCGTGCAGGTGGTCAGCGTCAGGTAGCGGCCCGGGCCGGTGAACGGCGAGCCCTCGGGGACGGGCGCCACCACGCCCACGTCGTACTTGGAGGTCTGCGGCAGCGCCCCGGCGACCCGGTAGACGTACCAGGCGTCCCTGGTCTCCACCACCACCGGGTCGCCGACCGCGACCTTGTCCAGGTCGTGGAACCTGGCGCCGTGCCCGTCCCGGTGCGCCGCCAGCGCGAAGTTGCCCTCGGCGTCCCACGGCATCGCCGAGCGGTACGGCTCCTCGTACACCCCGGCCACGCCCTCGTCGAGCACCTGCGCGGTGGTGCCCATCCGGATCAGCGTCTGGTCGCCCCGGCCGAAGGCCGGCACGTGCAGGAAGCCCACCCCGTCCCCCGCCGCGTACTGCGGCGCCGGCCCGGCGGCCGCGCCGTCCGCCGGGGGCGCGGCCGGGATGCCCCAGGTCTGCCGCAGCCGGTCCCCCGCGTGCCCGGCGGTCCGGTCGGCCAGCACGTCGGTCCACCACAGCGAGTACCCGACGAACAGCGCCAGCACCAGCCCCAGGGTGATCAGCAGCTCCCCCAGCAGCCCCAGGGCCACCGCCGTCCGTCCGCGCCGCCTACGACCGCCCCGCATGGCTGTGCCCATGGTGCCGCGCCTCGCTGCTCAGTGTCGCCCGGTCAGCGCCTCCGGCTGGCCCTGGCTCCTCGGCCGTTCCTCGACCATCTTGCCAAAGACGATCAGCCTTCCCCGGGCACTGAACTCCGGCGTGCATGTCGTCATGGTCAGGTAGCGGCCCGGCCCGGTGAACGGCGAGCCCTTCGGGACCGCCTGGAGCACCGTCACGTTGGTCGGCGGGGTCTCCGGGATGCCGCCGGCCACCTCGTACGTGTAGTAGGCGGTCGCGGTCTCCACCACGATCTTGTCGCCCGGCACGAGTTGGCCGATCTTCCGGAACGGCTGGCCGTGCGTGGTGCGGTGCGCGGCGACCGCGAAGTTGCCCTGCCGGTCGGACGGCATCGCGGTGCCCGCGTAGTGGCCCACCAGGCCGTGGTCGAGCACCTTCTGCTTGTCGGTGCCCTCGGCGATCGGGTAGTCCAGGCCCAGCTTCGGCACGTGGATGATGGCGAAGCCCTGCCCGGGCTGGAAGGCGGTGGGCTGCGGGGCGGGGGCGGCGCCCCCGCCGGTCGGGGCGGCCGGCTGCTGGGCCCACTGCTGCTCCAGCTTGCTGCTGGCGGCCCCGGCGTCCCGATCGGCCAGCACGTTGGTCCACCACAGCTGGTACGAGACGAACAGCAGCATCACCGCGCCGAGGGTGATGAACAGCTCCCCCACCAGCCGGGCCAGTACCACCCGCTTGCGCTCCTTCGGGCGCGGCGGCCGCGGCCCGGCGGGCCGCCCGGTGGCCCGGCGGCGCCCGGTGCCCGGCGCGCGCAGGCCGGACGGGCCGGCCGCGGCCCGGCGGCGGGCCGCCCGGTCGCCGGGCTGCGGGGGCACCGGCCCGGCCGTCGGGGCGGTCGGCAGCCGCAGTTTCAGGGTCTGCTCGGCCGGGCTCTCGTCGGCCGCGGCCTCGTAGACGCTCCAGTCCCCCGGCTCCCCCAGCTCGTCGGGGACGCCCCCCTCCGGGCGCACGGCGGTCACCGGCGTCAGCTCCGGCCGATGACCGGGGCGAGCCCGGCCGAGCGGCCCACCGCCTCCGGGAAGCCGCACGCGGCGAGCCAGTTGGCGAGCATCCGGTGGCCGCCCTCGGTGAGCACCGACTCCGGGTGGAACTGGACGCCCTCGATCGGGAGTTCGCGGTGCCGCAGGCCCATGATCACGCCGCTGTCGGTGCGCGAGGTCACCACCAGCTCGGCGGGCACGGTGTCCGGGTCGACCGCCAGCGAGTGGTAGCGGGTGGCGGTCAGCGGCGAGGGCAGGCCCGCGAACACGCCGCCGTCCTCGTGCAGCACCGGCGAGGTCTTGCCGTGCAGCAGCTCGGGCGCCCGCCCGACCACCGCGCCGTGCGCCACCGCGATCGACTGCAGGCCCAGGCAGACCCCGAACAGCGGCAGCCCGACCCGGGCGCAGTGGTGCACCATCTCCACGCACACCCCGGCCTCCTCGGGCGTGCCGGGCCCGGGGGAGAGCAGCACCCCGTCGTAGCCCTCCTCGCCCGCCCGCGGCCGGGCGTCGGCCACGGTCAGCCCGTCGTTGCGGACCACCTCGCAGACCGCGCCCAGCTGGTACAGGTACTGGACGATGTTGAACACGAAGCTGTCGTAGTTGTCGACCACGAGGATCCGGGGCGCTCGGCCGGCGGGGGTCATCGCTACTCCTGGGGTACGGGTGCGTCGGGGGACGGACGGAGTCGGAACGGTGCCGGTCTCAGCCGCCGGCGCCCTGGTCCACCGTCACGTTCCCGAAGGGGAGCAGCGGCTCGGCCCACGGGAAGACGTACTGGAACAGGACGTAGACCACCCCGAGGACGAGCAGCAGGGAGATCAGCGCACGGACCGGCGCGGGGCCCGGAAGATGCCGCCAGATCCAGCCGTACATGGTGCTCCTCGGTGTTTCGGGTCGGCACAAGCGTAGACGCCCCTCCGCCCGGCCCAGGAGGGTATCCGCGCAACGGGCCGGCCGCGGCGGGTCGGGGGCGGATTCCGGACGCATCCTGAACGGGTTCCGGTCAGGTCCTGGCCGGATCCGCACCGGTCCCGGCGGGTCCTGTCCGGTTCCTGGCCGGGTCCGGACGCACGGGCGATCGGGCGGGCAGGCGGGCAGGCGGGCAGGCGGGCAGGCGGGCAGGCGGGCAGGCGGACGCTAGGGGGCCTCCGCGGAGCGCAGGTCGGCGGAGCCGGTGTACCCGGGCAGGGTCAGCTCGCCGCTCTCCTGGACCTTCCAGCCCAGCCCGTAGGCGGTCACGTAGCCCAGGTAGTTGCGGATGGTCGGGTCGGCGTCCACCGCGGCGCGCAGCGCCTCCGTCCGGCCCACCGCCCGGATCACGTACGGCGGCGAGTAGACCCGGCCCTGGAGCAGCAGGGTGTTGCCGACGCAGCGCACCGCGCTGGTGGAGATCAGCCGCTGGTCCATCACCTGGATGCCCTCCGCGCCGCCCCGCCAGAGGGCGTTCACCACGGCCTGGATGTCCTGCTGGTGGATCACCAGGTCGTTGACGCCGGGCTCGGGGACGCCCGGGATGCGGGCGGTGGCGTTCGGCGGGGCGTCGTCCAGGGTGACGGTCAGCCCGGGCCCGCGCAGCGGGTCCAGCCCGGCGGCCCGCTGCAGCTCGGCCAGCCGGGCCGCGTCGTCCGGGCTCTGCCCCTGCTCCCGGGCCAGCCGGTCGGCCCGGTCCCGGTCGGCGGAGACCTGCTCCGACAGCTGCTGGTTCTGGGTGGAGCGCTGCTGTATGACGTCGCTGAGCTTCAGCAGCGAGTTGTCAGTGCGCAGGTCGGTGCCGTGCGCGGTCCGCGCGCTGACGTAGAAGAGCAGTCCGGCGAGCGCGAAGACGGTGCAGGTCAGGGCACGTCCGACAATTCGCCCACGCCGGGGGCCCGAAGCCGGGGAGGGCGAAGAAATCGTGGAATCAGGCACCGTACCCTTATCTCCTTACGACCCGGCGAGCCACTACGCTAACGGACGCCGGTGGCATGTGCGGAGGATCAACCGTACGGACCGGCCCGCCATTTGCCGCCCGCCCACGCTGACCCACCCGCGCGGTCACAGCGCATCGACAGGAGAGCCCCTCGTGCCGAAGTCTCGACTCCGCAAGAAGGCCGACTACACGCCGCCTCCGAGCACCGCGACGGCCGTGAAGATCAGTTCCGGCCGGAGCTGGGTGGCACCACTGATGCTGGTGTTCTTCCTGGTCGGCCTGGTCTGGATCGTCACGTACTACGTGACCAGCGGCAACTGGCCGATCAGCAGCTGGGGCAACTGGAACATCCTGGCCGGCTTCGGCTTCATCGCGGCGGGCTTCGGCGTCTCCACCCAGTGGAAGTGACGCCGGCTCCGCCCGCCCGGCGGACCCCGGCCTGATCCACCCGCACCGCCCCGGACAGCGCGCCGGGGCGGTGTCCGGGCTGTCCGCGACCGGGGCCGACCGGACCCCGCCGGGAGCGTCCGAACGTTTATCCACAGGGTTGTCCACACTGGGGAAAACTCCGCCCAGCCTGTGGATAACTCGCAACGCAGCAGCATAACGCGCGTAGAGCCGGGAAATCCAATCGGTGGGCACGCCCCGGCGACCACCGGCTGTGCACAACCCCGCCCCCGTCACCCCGGCAGGCGCGCCGTCCCGATCAGCAGCATCAGCAGGATCGCCGCCACCGCCCCGGCCAGCGCCAGCCCCTGCACCAGGTTCCGGCGCTCCCGCGGGGCGGACATCATCCCGGCCCCGATGGCGACCCCGGCCACCAGGCCGCCGAGGTGGGCCCGCCAGTCGATGTTGTTCAGCGTGAAGGTGAGCACCAGGTTGACCACCAGCAGCGCGATCACCGGCTGCATCGGCACCCGGTTCGCCCGGAACAGCACCGCGGTCGCGCCCAGCAGGCCGAAGATCGCCCCGGAGGCGCCGACCGAGAACATGTCCGCCCCGTCCAGCAGGTAGCCGAACGCGTTGCCCGCCACCCCCGACAGCAGGTAGAGGGCGAGGAAGCGCCACCGGCCCAGCACCCGCTCCAGCTGGGGGCCGAGCACCCAGAGCGAGAACATGTTCATCAGGATGTGCATCACCCCGGCGTGCACGAACATCCCGCTGACCAGCCGGTACCACTGGCCCGGGCCCTCGGCCACGCCGATCCGCGTCCCGAACGCGTCCGCCCCGCTGCCCATCCCCAGCCGGAACTGCCAGACCCCGTCGACGTACTCGGTGAGCAGGAACACCAGCAGGTTGACGCCGATCAGCACCTTGGTGACCAGTGCCCCGTCACCGAGCGTCAGCAGCGCGCCGGCCGTGGTCCGGGGCTGCTGCCGGGCCTGCTGCCCGGCCTCGCCCCGCACGCAGTCCGGGCACTGGAAGCCCACCGAGGCGGGCACCATGCACTCCGGGCAGACCGGCTGCCCGCACCTGGCGCAGCTCACCCCGGTCTCCCGCTCGGGGTGCCGAGCGCACCGGGGCAACCCGCTCCCCCGGCCGTCCGCCGACGTCGGCCGCACGGGCTCCTCCGGATGCATCGCCGCTGTCCCTCCTCAACGAAACGGTCCCGGCGCCGCCCCCCGCCGTACGGAACGGGGCACCGCCGGGACCGCCCAGGCTACTGCGCGCACGGGCGCGCGGGGGCCGCCCCGCGGGGCGGCCGGGTGCGGATCAGCCGCGCGAGACGACGACCTGCTCGATCACCACGTCCTGGACCGGGCGGTCGTACGGCTTGGTGGTGGCGGTGGTGGCGATCGCGTCCACGACCTTCCGGCTGGCCTCGTCCACGACCTCGCCGAAGATGCTGTGCTTGCGGTTCAGCCAGCTGGTCGGGGCGACCGTGATGAAGAACTGCGAGCCGTTGGTGCCCGGGCCGGCGTTGGCCATCGCCAGCAGGTACGGGCGGTCGAACGAGAGGTCGGGGTGGAACTCGTCGCCGAACTCGTAGCCCGGGCCGCCGGTGCCGTTGCCCAGCGGGTCGCCGCCCTGGATCATGAAGCCCGCGATGACCCGGTGGAAGACCGTGCCGTCGTACAGCGGCTCGGCGGCCAGCACACCGGTCTCCGGGTTCTTCCACTCGCGGGCGCCCTCGGCCAGCTCCACGAAGTTGGCGACGGTCTTCGGCGCGTGGTTCGGGAAGAGCTTGACCACGATGTCACCGCGGTTGGTCTTCAGGGTGGCGGTGAGTTCCTCGGCCACGGCAGTACCTTCTTCTCTCTTGCCTGACTATCCGATGAATCATCCCACGCGGCTCGCGGACGGCTCAGCCGGAGGTGCCCGGTCGGCAAGCCCGATGCATGATCTCCTAGCAGGTGGAAAGGTGCGTACCGGACGCCGGACACCCGCCGAGAAGGAGAAGCCCGTGAGCCGTACGGACACCGCGCGCGAGACCGCCGGACGGGCGAAGGACGCCGTGGCGCCCTACGCCGTTTCTGCCAAGGAGGCTGCGCTGCACTACGCGGAGGAGGCCAAGCAGCTGCTCGGCCCCAAGCTGGAGGCGTTCGGCCCCAAGGCCGCCGCCGCCGGAGCCCAGGCCAAGGTCGGAGCCGGCCAGGCCGCGCACACCGCCCGGGTGCAGTACGCCAAGTACGTCGCACCGCACCTGGAGCACGCCTTCACCAGTCTCCCCCCGGAGACCCAGAAGGCCGCGCTCCGGGCCGCCCACCGGGCCCAGGAGGCCGCCCTGGCCGCCAAGCTGTCGGCCGGCCAGGCCGCCGGACAGGCCCGGGCCACCGTGGTGCCCAAGGTCACCGAGACCTTCCAGGCCGCCAAGGAGAACATCACTCCGATCGCCCTGGAGGCGCAGACCCGCGGCGCCGCCGCGGTCACCGCCCTGCAGGGCCACGTCAGCTCCGCCGAGATCAGCAAGCTGGCCGCCAAGAACGCCAAGAAGCAGCGCCGCAACGGCTGGGCCACCGCCCTCGCGGTGGCCGGCACCCTGGCCATCGGCACCGGCGTACTGGCCTGGCAGTGGTACCGCAAGCAGAACAACCCCGAGTGGCTGACCGAGCCCCCGGCCCCGGCCGCCGCGCCCACCCTCTCCTCCGTCCCCTCCGGCACGGCCGCCACCGACACCACGGCCGCCGCGGACTCCGCGTCGGCCACCGCTCCCGGCAGCGCGGCCGGCGGCCCGGTGGGCGGCACGGTCGGCGGCGCGGTGCTCAACGGCTCCGTCCCGCTCGACGAGCCCGGCGCACCGGCCGACCCGGAGGTCGCCCCCCGGCCGTCGGAGGACGAGCACGACGAAGACCGTCCCAAGCCGCACGACCCGCGCAAGCCGCACTGACCCCGCCCCGGAAGCCTCCGGGCACGCGAACGGCCCCCGACCTGTTCACCAGGTCGGGGGCCGTTCGTCGACTGTGGAGCCTAGGGGAGTCGAACCCCTGACATCTGCCATGCAAAGACAGCGCTCTACCAACTGAGCTAAGGCCCCGAGCAACGGGGACAGCCTACCCGCTCCCGGGCAGCCGCCCACGCGGGTTTCGGACCGGCCGCGGCCCGTGCTCCGCGGGCCGGCCCGAGAAAGACTTCGTCAGTCGGCGCTCAGCGGCCGGCGGGGACCGGGTCGGTCGCCTCGGTCCACAGGTCCTGCTCGGCACGGTCCGCCTGGACCTGACGGTAGACAAAGAAGCCGCCGAGGGCGACCAGGGCGACCAGGAGAAGCTTCTTCACCGCGGGACCTCGTCCTTCTTGCTTACTTGGATGTAGGAGCACGAACCAGCGGCCGGGGTGCGGACCGCCCTGAGGCCGATGATACACACCGGTAACCCCTTCAAGAGCGGCCCCCGCCACCGCCAACCGACCGATCCGCCACCGGCTTTGACATACCGGCATCAGTACGATCGTCCGACAACGCGCCCGGGCGCGCCGCCGTTTCCGCCCGACGGCGCGCCCGCGCACTCCTGCGCCCGGCTACCGGCTACCGCGTACGGCTACCGCTTGCGCCGCCGCAGCCGGGCCAGCTCGCGCCGGGCCGCCCGCACGTCCGCGGACAGGACGTCCAGCCGGGTGTCCAGCCCGTCCAGGCGGGCCTCCTGCCGGGAGGTCCGCTCACCGAGCGCGGTGGTCAGCAGCCCCTGGGCGTCGAGCCGCCGTTCGATCGAGCCGACCGAGACCGCCAGCCCCGCGACCACGGCCGGCAGGTCCTCCGCCGTGAACGCGGACTCCGGCTCCTCGGCGTACCGCGGCACCACCGGCTCGCACTCCCCCGGCCGGTACGACTCGAACGGCTCCAGCCCGTCGATCCGCCGCCGCCAGTCCTCCACCGCCGGGTCCCGCCGCCCCGCCTCGTACTCGTCCCACCGCAGCTCGCTCCACCGCCGCCACGGCCGCGCCCGGAACGCGTGCACCACCGGCGGCACCACCACCGGCCGCGCCGCCGCCTCCACCGCGTCCAGCAGCCGCCCGCGCACCCGCCGGGCCACCTCGCTGTCGCGCAGCAGCATCGCGACGTTCAGGACGGCCCGCCGCGAGTAGAGGGCGATGCCGTTGCCGCCGCCCTGGGGACGGCCGTAGGGGTTGTCCACAGGCGGGGACCACCGGGGGGCCTCCGCGCGGGGGCTCCCTTCACCTCCTTCGGCACCGCTGACCTGCCAGAAGTACTTCTTGTAACTCTGGTCCTCGGGGTTCTCGGCCGGGTGCGCCGGTCGCCCGACCTCGCCGGACTGCCGGTCGGCCTCCTGCGGGCCGCTGACCTGCCAGACCTTCATTTTGAAGGTCTGGTTCGCGGGGTTATCCACAGGCTTGAGGACGGTGTACCCGTTGCTCTCCAGCTCCTGCCGGTGGCGTCGGACCACCGCTCGGATGATGTTCTCGCCGACCTCGAAGTAGTCCGCCACCATCCGCGTGGTGACGTACAGCCCGTCGGGCAGCAGGACGAGGGCCTTGACCTCGCCGAGGACTTCGGTGCGCTCGCACAGGCCGCTTCGGAGCGTCCTGGATTCGAGCAGCGCGGCTTCCATGGACATGGGAGTGCCTCACAGGGGGGAAGAAGACATGACGTGGGAACCGCCCGATCGCCCGGGGCGGGCGGGGCCGGATCATCCGCCGGCCGGAGCAGAGGTCGCGTTACGTCCCACGTCACCCAGTGACCGGTTCTGTCGCCCGGCCATCCCCGACTTCACATCAGTTTCGAGTCAGCTCACCCTGTGTTGCCTCTGCGCACCGGGCCCAACGAGCGGACGGGCGGGAGGTTACGGGGGCGGAACACGTCGAAGGCCCCGATCACCAGGTGATCGGGGCCTTCGCGCCGGTGGGCCTAACAGGACTTGAACCTGTGGCCTCTTCCTTATCAGGGAAGCGCTCTAACCGTCTGAGCTATAGGCCCTTGCCGCACTGAAAGATTAGCGGACCGACGGCCGATCTCCCAAATCCGTATCCCGGGCCTCCTCCGGACGGTGCTGCTCAGCGGGCTCGGCGGGCTCGGCGAGCCACTCGGGGCGGGTCGGGGGGAGGCCGGAGCCGCCGACGGGGGTGGGGCGGACGGCGAGGACCTGGTTGACGCCGATGTGGTTCTGCTCGAAGGAGACGGCGGAGGCGGCCATGTAGAGGCGCCAGACCCGGGCCCGGCCGCGGCCGGCCAGGGCGACGGCCTCGGGCCAGTGCGCCTCCAGGTTGGCGACCCACTCGCGCAGGGTGCGGCCGTAGTGCTCGCGCAGGGCCTCGACGTCGCGGACCTCGAAGCCGGCCTGCTCCAGCCGGGAGACCGTGGTGCCGACGGGGGAGAGCTCGCCGTCGGGGAAGACGTAGCGGTCGATGAAGGGGGAGAGCCGGTACGCCTCGCCGGGCGGCAGCGGGCGGCGGGCGATCTGGTGGTTGAGCAGGCGGCCGCCGGGGGCGAGCAGGCCGTACAGGTGGCGGGCGTAGACCAGGTACTGGGCGGAGCCGACGTGCTCGGCCATGCCGACGCTGGAGATGGCGTCGAAGGGGCCGTCGGGGATCTCCCGGTAGTCCTGGAGCCGGATCTCGATCCGGTCGGCGAGACCGGCCTCCGCGACCCGCTGCCGGGCCAGCGCGACCTGCTCGGTGGAGATGGAGACCCCGACCGCCTCGACGCCGTAGTGGCGGGCGGCGTGCAGGAGCAGCGAGCCCCAGCCGCAGCCGACGTCCAGCAGGCGCGTGCCGGGGCGCAGGCCGAGCTTGCGGCAGATCAGGTCGAGCTTGGCGGTCTGGGCGTCCTCCAGGCTCTTGGCGGCGGGCTCCCAGTAGGCGCAGGAGTAGACCAGGGTGGGGCCGAGGACGAGCCCGTAGAAGTCGTTGCCGACGTCGTAGTGGTGGCTGATCGCGGCGCGGTCCCGGTGGCGGCTGTGCAGCTGGCCGCGGCGGGGCCCGACCTCCTCGGCCGGGGGTGCCGGGTTCGGGCCGAGGATGCCCTGCCGCAGGGCCGTGCCGAGCAGCCGGCGGCCGGGGGCGCCGAGGTACTGGCGGGGGCCGACCTGCGGGCGGGGGGCGTCCCGGTCCTCGGCGAAGGTGGAGACGGCGGCCAGCACCTCGTACAGGTCGGTGTCGGGGGCGACTTCGAGGTCGCCGGAGACGTAGGCGCGGGCCAGGCCGAGCTCGCCCGGGGACCAGAGCAGCCGGCGCAGGGCGCGGCGGTTGCGCAGGACGATGGTGGGGGCTCCGGACGGGCCGGCCTCGGAGCCGTCCCAGGCGCGGACCCGCAGCGGGATCGGACGGCCGATCAGTCCCTCCACCGCGTCCACCAGTTGCTGTGCGTGCTGCGCCATGACGGCCCCTCCGACCAGTCGTTCCCGTCCGGGACGCCCGGTGACCGCCGGAGGCGGCCGGGCGGCCCGCTGACCGTTCCCGTTCTTCCACCTGTCTCTGCGCTGCGGGCCGGAACGCGGCCCCGGCACGCCGGGCGGTCACCCGATTGCACCGGGGACGACGAAGGGCCCCGGAGGCTTCAACAGCCTCCGGGGCCCCGGGAATTCCGCCTGACTGACGCGGGATCAGTCTTCTTCGGCGAGGGTCAGTTCGATGCCGCCGGTGAAGCCCGCCGCCGAGTTGTAGATGAACGCGGCGAGGGTGGCCAGCGCGGTCATCAGGACGATGTCGACCAGCGCGATCAGCACGGTGAAGAGCATGACCTTGCCGAACCCGATGTAGTCCATCAGGTCGAAGGCGCCGGAGCTGTCGCCGCCGCTGCCGGTGACGTCCTTCAGGGTGCTGCTCAGCGAGGAGAAGACGCCGAGGCCGTCCAGGGTCATCCAGAGCACCGCGGCGGCCACGATGATGATCACGCCGAGGGCCAGCGAGAGCAGGAAGCTGACTTTCATCACCGACCACGGGTCGGCCTTGGTGACCCGCAGCCGGGCCTTGCGGGTCCGGCCGGTGCCGCCGCCGGACGGGCCGGGGCGGCGGGGCTGGCCGCCGCTCTGCCCGGGGGTGCCGGGGGTGCCGGGAGCGCCCGGGACGCGGGTGCCGCGCGGCGGGGTGGGCTGGCCCTTGGCGTAGGTGGTGGGCTGGGAGAAGCCGCCCGCGGGCGGCGCGCTCGGCGGGGGAGGCGGGGTCTGGCCCCCGTAGGACTGCTGGGCGGTTCCGCCCGGCCCGCCCGCCAGGCCGCCCGTGGCACCTCCAGCACCCGTGGCTCCGCTCACCGTGGTCCTCCCGAACCGTCCGCCAGGGCGATCGCACCGCCCTGGTCCGTGTTGTGCTCGTGCTCCGCGTACCCCGGTGGCCCGCGGTCAGACCGTGGTGCCCGCCCCGCCACCGGCGGGGCGGGCACCACGGTGCGCGTCCGTGCGTCAGCCCTGGGCGGGCGCGCCGTCCGCGTCCTGCTCGGTGGCCGCGGACTCCGCCTCGTCGACGGCCTCGTCCGCGCCCTCCTCCTCGTCCGCCTCCGCGTTGCGGGCCATGCCCACCACCGCGTCGCGCTTTCCGAGGTTGATCAGTTGGACGCCCATGGTGTCACGTCCGGTTTCACGCACCTCGGAAACCCTGGTCCGGATCACGCCGCCGGACAGCGTGATGGCCATGATCTCGTCGGTCTCCTCGACGACCAGGGCGCCGACCAGCGAGCCCCGGCCCTCGACGATCTTCGCCGCCTTGATACCGAAACCACCGCGTCCCTGGACACGGTACTCGTCAACCGTGGTCCGCTTCGCGTACCCGCCGTCGGTGGCGGTGAAGACGAAGGTGCCGGGCCGCACCACGTTCATCGAGAGCAGTTCGTCGTCCTCGCGGAAGGACATGCCCTTCACCCCGGAGGTGGCCCGGCTCATCGGGCGCAGCGCCTCGTCGGTCGCCTTGAAGCGGATCGACTGGGCCTTCCGGGAGATCAGCAGCAGGTCGTCCTCGGCGGAGACCAGCTCGGCGCCGATCAGCTCGTCGTCCCGGCCCTCCTCGTCCTGGCGCAGGTTGATCGCGATCAGGCCGCCGGAGCGCGGGGAGTCGTAGTCCTTGAGCGGGGTCTTCTTGACCAGGCCGCCGCGGGTGGCGAGGACCAGGTACGGCTTGTCCTCGTAGGTGCGCACGGCCATCACCTGGGTGATGTGCTCCTCCGGCTGGAAGGCCAGCAGGTTGGCGACGTGCTGGCCGCGGGCGTCGCGGCCGGCGTCGGGCAGCTCGTAGCCCTTGGCGCGGTAGACCCGGCCCTTGTTGGTGAAGAACAGGATCCAGTTGTGGGTGGTGGTCACGAAGAAGTGGTCGACGATGTCGTCCTGCTTCAGCTGCGCGCCGCGCACGCCCTTGCCGCCGCGCTTCTGCGAGCGGTAGAGGTCGGAGCGGGTGCGCTTGACGTAGCCGCCGCGGGTGATGGTGACCACGATGTCCTCCTCGGCGATGAGGTCCTCGATCGAGAGGTCGCCGTCGGAGGGGATCAGGGTGGAGCGCCGCTCGTCGCCGTACTTCTCGACGATCGCGGTGAGCTCCTCGGAGACGATCTCGCGCTGCCGGGAGGGCGAGGCGAGGATCGCGTTGTACTCGTTGATCTTGGCCTGGAGCTCGTCGTGCTCGCTGAGGATGCGGGCGCTCTCCAGGGCGGCGAGCCGGCGCAGCTGCATCTCCAGGATGGCGTTGGCCTGGAGCTCGTCGATGGCGAGCAGCCGCATCAGGCCGGTGCGGGCGGCCTCGGCGCTCTCCGAGGCGCGGATCAGCGCGATCACCGCGTCGATCTGGTCGAGCGCCTTGAGCAGGGCGCGCAGGATGTGCGCGCGCTCCTCGGCCTTGCGCAGCCGGAAGGTGGTCCGGCGGACGATGACCTCGATCTGGTGGGCGACCCAGTGCCGGATGAAGGCGTCCAGCGAGAGGGTGCGCGGCACGCCGTCGACCAGGGCCAGCATGTTGGCGCCGAAGTTGGTCTGCAGGTCGGTGTGCTTGTACAGGTTGTTGAGGACGACCTTGGCGACCGCGTCCCGCTTGAGCACGATGACCAGGCGCTGGCCGGTGCGCGAGGAGGACTCGTCGCGGACGTCGGCGATGCCGGCGATCCGGCCGTCCTTGACCAGGTCGGCGATCTTCAGCGCGAGGTTGTCCGGGTTGACCTGGAACGGCAGCTCGGTGATCACCAGGCACTGGCGGCCCTGGATCTCCTCGACCTCGACCACCGCGCGCATGGTGATCGAGCCGCGGCCGGTGCGGTAGGCCTCCTCGATGCCGCGGCGGCCGACGATCAGCGCCCCGGTCGGGAAGTCGGGGGCCTTGATCCGCTCGATCAGGGCCTCCAGCAGCTCCTCGTTGGAGGCCTCGGGGTGCTCCAGCGCCCAGAGCGCGCCGGAGGCGACCTCGCGCAGGTTGTGCGGCGGGATGTTGGTGGCCATGCCGACCGCGATGCCGGTGGCGCCGTTGACCAGCAGGTTGGGGATGCGCGAGGGCAGGACGGTCGGCTCCTGCTGCCGGCCGTCGTAGTTGGCGGCGAAGTCGACGGTCTCCTCGTCGATGTCGCGCATCATCTCCATCGCCAGCGGCATCATCTTGCACTCGGTGTAGCGCATCGCCGCGGCCGGGTCGTTGCCCGGGGAGCCGAAGTTGCCGTTGCCGTCGACCAGCGGCATCCGCATCGACCAGGTCTGGGCGAGGCGGACCAGGGTGTCGTAGATCGAGGTGTCGCCGTGCGGGTGGTAGTTGCCCATCACGTCGCCGACCACGCGGGCGCACTTGTAGTAGCCCTTCTCGGGCCGGTAGCCGCCGTCGTACATCGCGTAGAGCACCCGGCGGTGCACCGGCTTGAGGCCGTCGCGGACCTCGGGCAGGGCGCGCGAGACGATGACGCTCATCGCGTAGTCGAGGTAGGAGCGCTGCATCTCGGTCTCGAGCTCGATGAGCTCGACCCGGTTGCCGCTCTGGGCGGGGAGGAGGGTGCTGTCCGCGGGCTGCTCGCCGCCGTCCGGACGGTTGTCGTCGACCACTGGTGGTCAGTTTCCTTTCAACGATCCTGGGCGGACGTCAGACGTCCAGGAAGCGGACGTCCTTCGCGTTGCGCTGGATGAAGGAGCGGCGGGCCTCGACGTCCTCGCCCATCAGGACGGAGAACAGGTCGTCGGCGCGGGCGGCGTCCTCCAGGGTGACCTGGAGCAGCAGGCGGTGCGCGGCGTCCATGGTGGTGACGCGCAGCTCCTCGGCGTTCATCTCGCCGAGGCCCTTGAAGCGCTGGATCGCGTCGTCCTTCGGGAGCCGGCGGCCGGCCTCGACGCCGGCCGCGATCAGCGCGTCGCGCTCGCGGTCGGAGTAGGCGTACTCGAACTCGTCCCGGCCCCACTTGATCTTGTACAGCGGGGGCATCGCCAGGTAGACGTACCCGGCCTCGACCAGCGGGCGCATGAAGCGGAACAGCAGGGTGAGCAGCAGGGTCCGGATGTGCTGTCCGTCGACGTCGGCGTCGGCCATCAGCACGATCTTGTGGTACCGCAGCTTCTCGGCGTCGTAGTCCTCCTGGATGCCGCAGCCGAAGGCCGAGATCAGCGCCTGGACCTCGGTGTTCTGCAGCACCTTGTCGATCCGGGCCTTCTCGACGTTCAGGATCTTGCCGCGGATCGGGAGGATCGCCTGGGTGCGCGGGTCGCGGCCCTGCTTGGCGGAGCCGCCGGCCGAGTCGCCCTCGACGATGAAGATCTCGCACTCGGCCGGGTCCTTGGACTGGCAGTCCGAGAGCTTGCCGGGCAGCGAGGCCGACTCCAGCAGCCCCTTGCGCCGGGTCAGGTCGCGGGCCTTGCGGGCGGCGACCCGGGCGCTGGCGGCCTGGATCGACTTGCGGACGATGTCCGCGGCCTCGTTGGGGTTGCGGTCCAGCCAGTCGGCCAGGTGCTCGTTGACCACCTTCTGGACGAAGGTCTTGGCCTCGGTGTTGCCGAGCTTGTCCTTGGTCTGGCCCTCGAACTGCGGCTCGCCGAGCTTGACCGAGATGATCGCGGTCAGGCCCTCGCGGATGTCCTCGCCGGAGAGGTTGTCGTCCTTCTCGCGGAGCAGCTTCTTGTCGCGCGCGTACCGGTTCATCAGACCGGTGAGCGCGGACCGGAAGCCCTCCTCGTGGGTGCCGCCGCCGTGGGTGTGGATGGTGTTGGCGAACGAGTACACGCCCTCGGTGTAGGACGAATTCCACTGCATGGCGATCTCGGCCGAGATCGTCTTGTCCTTGTCCTCGGCCTCGAAGTCGATCACCGAGGGGTGGACCGGCTCGCCCTTGCGGGAGTTGAGGTGGGCCACGAAGTCCGCGATGCCGCCGTCGTACCGGTAGGTGACGGAGAGCGGGTTGCCCTCCTCGTCCAGGTGCTCGGGGCGCTCGTCGGTCAGCTCGATCGTCAGGCCCTTGTTGAGGAAGGCCATCTCCTGGAAGCGCCGGGAGAGCGTCTCGAAGGAGTAGACGGTGGTCTCGAAGATGTCCGGGTCGGCCCAGAAGGTGACCGTGGTGCCGGTCTCCGAGGTCTCCTCGTGCCGGGCCAGCGGGGCGGTCGGGGCGCCGGACTTGTACTCCTGCGTCCAGCGGGCGCCGTCGGTGCTGATGTCCACCGCGAGGCGGGTGGAGAGCGCGTTCACCACCGAGATGCCGACGCCGTGCAGACCGCCGGAGACCGCGTAGCCGCCGCCGCCGAACTTGCCGCCCGCGTGCAGCACGGTCAGCACGACCTCGACGGCGGGCTTGTCCTGGCCCGGCATGATGCCGACCGGGATGCCGCGGCCGTTGTCGACCACCCGCACGCCGCCGTCGGCCAGGATCGTGACGCCGATGGTGTCGGCGTGACCCGCCAGCGCCTCGTCGACGGAGTTGTCGACGATCTCGTACACGAGGTGGTGCAGGCCGCGCTCACCGGTCGAGCCGATGTACATGCCCGGGCGCTTGCGGACGGCGTCGAGGCCCTCCAGCACCTGGATCGCGCTGGCGTCGTAGGCCTTCTGGTCGGACGGGTCTGGGGTCTGGCTGGGGTTGCCGGAATCGGCCACGAAGCGCCCTCTCTGGCACAGCGCGGGCCGCGCCCCTCCCCGCTTGCCCGGGCAGGTGTGCGACCACGGCGTTTCGACTCTGTTGCTCCACGCAACGGTGTTTACGCTTCAGTCTACCGGTACGACCGACAGAGAGGGGCGTTTGGCAGCCTCTGAGGGCAGATGTGCCGCCCTGAATCCCCTCGGGACGTGTCCCGATACTCGACAGGGGGGCTCAGAGCGCCTGGACGGGCCGCCAGCGATTCCGGAAGATCCCGGTCCGCCGCACCGGGGTCAGCCCCAGGTGTCACCCGGGCCCTTGCTCCCGGGTGCCCGCAACCGCCCGTACCCACGCACCGGGGCGTCCGGCCCCAGCACCTTGATCACCCGGACCGTGCCGTGCCCCAGCTCGTGATTCAGCCGGGCCACCAACTGCCGTGCCAGCAGCCGCAGTTGAGTCGCCCACGCGGTGGAGTCGCACTGCACGGTGAGCACCGCCTCGGCCTCCGCGTACGACTTGGGCTCGCAGTGCGCGGCGATGTCCGGCCCGACGATCTGCGACCAGCGGCCCATCACCCCGCCCACCGCGGCGGGCGCCTCCCAGCCCCGCTCGGTGATCAGCCGGTTCAGCGCCGCCCCCAGCGGCACCGGGTCCCGGCCGTCCGCGCGGGCACCGCTGCGCAGCCCGGTCCGCTTGGCCTCCCGCCGCTCGCGCACCTGCTCCCCGCGCTGCCGGGCCTGCTCCTTGGCGGCGCGCAGCGCCACCCGGGCCAGGTCCACCCCCGAAAGCTCCGGCCCCTCCGCCATCACGCTCCCTCCCCGGGCTGTGGACGACTCCGCCGACGAGCCGCCCAGGGTACGTGGTTCCCGGGGCTCACGGGGTCAGCCGGTCCACTGTGCCGCCCGAGACGCCGTACCGGGCCCCGTTCAGCGCCTTCGGCACGTCCTCGGCCACCGCGGCGGTGACCAGCACCTGCTCGCCGCCGGCCACCAGCTCGGCCAGCCGGTCCCGGCGGCGGGCGTCCAGCTCGGCGAACACGTCGTCCAGCACCAGCACCGGCTCGCCGCCCTCGGCCCGCAGCAGCTCGTACGAGGCCAGCCGCAGCGCCAGCGCGTAGGACCAGGACTCGCCGTGGCTGGCGTAGCCCTTGGCGGGCAGCGGGCCCAGCCGCAGCAGCAGCTCGTCGCGGTGCGGGCCGACCAGGGTCAGGCCGCGCTCGATCTCCTGCCGGCGCATCCCGCGCAGGGCCTCCAGCAGCTGCTGCTCGGCCTGTTCGCGGCTGCTGGGCAGCTCGCCCTCGAAGGAGGAGCGGTACTCCAGCACGGTGTCGCCGGCGCCGGGGGCGAGCTGGCGGTACGCCTCGGCGACCAGCGGCTGCAGGGCGGCCACCAGCTGGATCCGGAAGGCGGTCAGCTCGGCGCCGGACCGGGCCAGGTGGCCGTCCCAGACCTCCAGGGTGGCCAGGTCGGCGGCCTTGCCGCCGCCGGCCCGGCGGGCCGCCGCGGCGGTCCGCAGCAGGGCGTTGCGCTGCTTGAGCACCCGCTCGTAGTCGGCGCGCACCCCGGCCAGCCGGGGGGCCCGGGCGGTCAGCAGTTCGTCCAGGAAGCGCCGGCGCTCGGCCGGGTCGCCCTTCACCAGGGCGAGGTCCTCGGGGGCGAACAGCACGGTGCGCAGCACGCCCAGCACGTCGCGCGGGCGGACGCTGTCGGAGCGGTTCAGCCGGGCCCGGTTGGCCTTGCCGGCGGTGAGCTCCAGCTCGACCAGGGTGGAGCGGCCGCCCTGGGAGACCACGTTCGCCCGGATCACCGCCCGCTCGGCGCCGAGCCGGATCAGCGGGGCGTCGGTGGCCACCCGGTGGCTGCCCAGGGTGGCGACGTAGCCGACCGCCTCGACCAGGTTGGTCTTGCCCTGCCCGTTGGGGCCGACGAACGCGGTGACGCCCGGGTCGAGCGGGACCTCGACCCGGGCGTAGGAACGGAAGTCGGCGAGCGACAGGTGCGCGACGTGCATGACGGTGGACTGCGCTCGCCTTCTGTCCGGGAGTGCTTACTTGGACTCGACCGCGTGGCCGCCGAACTGGTTGCGCAGCGCGGCGATCATCTTCATCTGCGGGGAGTCGTCCTGCCGGGAGGCGAACCGGGCGAACAGCGAGGCGGTGATCGCGGGCAGCGGCACCGCGTGGTCGATCGCAGCCTCGACCGTCCAGCGGCCCTCGCCGGAGTCGGCGGCCCAGCCCTTGAGCTTGGCCAGGTGCTCGTCGTCGTCCAGCGCCCGGACCGCCAGGTCGAGCAGCCAGGAGCGGATGACGGTGCCCTCCTGCCAGCTGCGGAACACCTCGCGCACGTCGGTGACCTCGGGGGCGGCCTCCAGCAGCTCCCAGCCCTCGGCGAAGGCCTGCATCATCGCGTACTCGATGCCGTTGTGGACCATCTTGGCGAAGTGGCCGGCGCCGACCTTGCCGGCGTGCACCGAGCCGAAGTCGCCCTCGGGCTTGAGCGCGTCGAAGACCGGCTGCACCTTGGCCACGTCGGCGGCCTCGCCGCCGTACATCAGCGCGTAGCCGTTCTCCAGGCCCCAGACGCCGCCGGAGACACCGCAGTCGACGAAGCCGATGCCCTTCTCGGCCAGCAGCTCGGCGTGCTTGACGTCGTCGGTCCAGCGCGAGTTGCCGCCGTCGACCACCACGTCGCCGGGGGAGAGCAGGTCGGCCAGGCGCTCGACGGTCTCCTGGGTCGGGCCGCCGGCCGGGACCATCACCCACACCACGCGGGGCGCCTCCAGCTTGGCGACCAGCTGCTCGATGCTGTCGACGTCGGCGAGGTCCGGGTTGCGGTCGTAGCCGGTGACGGTGTGGCCAGCGCGGCGGATGCGCTCGCGCATGTTGCCGCCCATCTTGCCGAGACCGATGAGGCCGAGCTCCATGACAAGTCCTTCACTGTGGTGTCGTGCCTGACGGCGGCGCCGTTGCCGCACCCACTGAGCCTACGCCGACGGGGAGGGAGCGCCGGGCAGCCACAGGGGCGCGGGGGGGGGGTCGCCCCTCGCGCCCCTGGTGGACGGGTGGCCGGTCAGCCGGAGAGGCGGACCGGCATGATCAGGTACTGGTAGGCCTCGTCCGGCTCCGCGTCGACCGCGGCCTTGCCGGTGAGCAGGGCCGGCTTGGTCGGGGTGGTGAAGCTCAGCTGCGCGTAGCCGGCGTCGATCGCCTTGAGCCCCTCCTCCAGGTAGCCGGGGTTGAAGGCGATCGAGATGTCGTCGCCCTCCAGGTCGGCGTCGATCCGCTCGGTGGCCTGCGCGTCGTCGCCCGAGCCGGCCTCCAGGGTGAGCACGCCCTGCTCGAAGTTCAGCCGGACCGGGGTGTTGCGCTCGGCCACCAGCGAGACGCGCTTGAGCGCCTCCAGGAAGGGCTGGGTCTGCACCGCGGCGACCGCCGAGAACTCGGTCGGGAAGATCGACCGGAACTTGGGGAACTCGCCCTCCAGCAGGCGGGTGGTGGTGCGCCGGCCGGCGCCCTCGAAGCCGATCAGGCCCTCGCCCGCGCCGCCGGCGGACAGCGCGATGGTGACCTGGTCGCCGCTGCCCAGCGACTTGGCGATGTCCTGCAGGGTCTTGGCGGGGACGAGCGCGACCGCGTTGATGTCGTCCTGCTCGGGCTTCCAGAGCAGCTCGCGGACGGCGAAGCGGTACCGGTCGGTGGCGGCCAGGGTGATCCCGCCGCCGTTGATCTCGACCCGCACGCCGGTGAGCACCGGCAGGGTGTCGTCGCGGCCGGCGGCGACCGCGGCCTGGCTGACCGCCGAGGCGAACACGTCGCCCGGGACGGTGCCGGTGGCGGTCGGCATCTGGGGCAGCGCCGGGTACTCGTCGACCGGCAGGGTCGGCAGCGTGAAGCGCGAGCTGCCGCAGACCACGCTGACCCGGGCGCCGTCGGTGGAGATCTCCACCGGGCGGTTCGGCAGGTTGCGCGAGATGTCGTTCAGCAGGCGGCCGGAGACCAGGACGGTGCCGGCCTCCTCGACGTCCGCCTCCAGCTCGACCCGGGCGGAGACCTCGTAGTCGAAACCGGAGAGCGCCAGGGTGCCCTCCTGCGCGGTCAGCAGCAGGCCGGCCAGCACCGGCACCGGCGGCCGCGCGGGGAGGCTGCGGGCAGCCCAGGCCACCGCCTCCGCGAGGACATCACGCTCCACCCGGAACTTCACCGGTAACCGCCTCCTGGCTGCATCTCGCCGCACGGCCGGCCGGTACCGCCGGCCCGTGCTGTCGATCGTCTGATCCCGTTCGGCGACCGGTCGGGCGGATCAGCTCCGCCCCGTCCTGCTCCCGGTTGCCGAAGGACAGTCTGACGTACGCGGCTGACAGCCGGGGCAGATGGGCACAAGCGGGCCGAACAAATGTCGGGGCCCGGTTGTCCACAGATTCGGGCCACCCCCACTGTTGATCAAGTTCCGAGCTCTCTATGTGTAGCAGTAGTAGTAGGGCCTGTGGATACCGTGGATAACCCCGTTTTCGCAGGTCAGCGGCCAGATTTTGTCCACAGGCCCTGTGGATGGCGGCTGTGGACAACCAGGCCCTCCTGTGGACAGCGGAGAGTAATCCACAGGGCACGCTGAGTATCCACAGGTTATCCACAGCTGTTTCCACAGAAAACGGGAGAGTTATCCACCGGCCCGGATCAACGTCACGTGACGCCTTTCACACGCAAGGGTGACGGGCGAGTTGATGTTGCCGAACTGTGGACACAGCTGTGGAAAACCTGGGGATAACTCGCCCATTCCTGTGGACAGCCGGTGGATAACTCCGTGGACCGGCTGACGGCCCCTCAGTTCTCCACAGGCTGTGGATAACTGTTGTGCACAAGTCCCCAGGGGGTTGACCTGCGCGGAAGAGCGTAGCCCTGTCGGGGCTGTGGAGGAACCTCGGGATAACCGGCCGCCGTGCACCCTGTGGACGGGGAAAACCCACCCGTTCCTGTGGACAACCCGGGGTGCGCACCCGAACCGTTCGATTCGGCGCGCAAACGTTCGCCGGTGCGAGGGGCCCGCGCAAGGGGCCGTTCCGGGTGTTTCTGCCCCGCCGGAAGCCCTTCCACACCCCCGTTCGGCCCAGGGCCGGCCCCGAGCGAACGGATCCGGCCGACCGGGCGGGCACCGCCGCGTTCGATCGGCCGCCCGCGGTCCGCCCCTACTACAGGGCCCCCGCCGCGGTCCGCCGAAGGGCGGCCCGGCCACCCGGACGAGTGCTCCCCGCCGCACGCGCACCACTCGTCCGGGTAACGCTCCGGCCGTCCGGGCAACGCTCCGGACAGCCGAAAGGGGAGCCGGGCCGCCTCGGCCCGACTCCCCTTCGATGCGCCAACTACCGCTCTGCTCAAGGCTTTTGAGCCTTCGAGTCGATCCCGGTCCGGTCGGCTCCCGTGGTGCCCCGGTTTTGTTAGCTAGCTCTTGATGCGGTTGGTCAACTCGGTGACCTGGTTGTAGATGGACCGGCGCTCGGCCATCAGCGAGCGGATCTTGCGGTCCGCGTGCATCACCGTGGTGTGATCCCGGCCGCCGAACTGGGCGCCGATCTTCGGCAGCGAGAGGTCGGTCAGCTCCCGGCACAGGTACATCGCGATCTGCCGGGCGGTCACCAGCACCCGGCTGCGGGAGGAGCCGCACAGGTCCTCCACGCCCAGCCCGAAGTACGCGGCGGTCTGCTGCATGATCACCTGCGCGGTGATCTCCGGCCCCGCGTCCTCGTCCCCGCCCGGGATCAGGTCCTTCAGGACGATGCCGGCCAGCTCCAGGTCCACCGGGGCCCGGTTCAGGTTGGCGAAGGCGGTGACCCGGATCAGCGCGCCCTCCAGCTCCCGGATGTTCCGGGTGATCCGGGAGGCAATGAACTCCAGCACGTCGGCCGGGGCGTTCAGCTGCTCCTGGATCGCCTTCTTGCGCAGGATCGCGATCCGGGTCTCCAGCTCCGGCGGGGTGACGTCGGTGATCAGCCCCCACTCGAAGCGGTTGCGGAGCCGGTCCTCCAGGGTGATCAGCTGCTTGGGCGGCCGGTCCGACGAGAGGACGATCTGCTTGTTGGCGTTGTGCAGGGTGTTGAAGGTGTGGAAGAACTCCTCCTGCGTCGACTCCTTGCTGGCCAGGAACTGGATGTCGTCGACCAGCAGGATGTCGATGTCCCGGTAGCGCTTGCGGAACGCGTCCGCCTTGCCGTCCCGGATCGAGTTGATGAACTCGTTGGTGAACTCCTCCGAGCTCACGTACCGCACCCGGGTGCCCGGGAACAGGCTGCGCGAGTAGTGCCCGATGGCGTGCAGCAGGTGGGTCTTGCCGAGCCCGGACTCGCCGTAGACGAAGAGCGGGTTGTACGCCTTGGCGGGCGCCTCGGCGACCGCCACCGCCGCGGCGTGCGCGAAGCGGTTGGAGGCGCCGATCACGAAGGTGTCGAACAGGTACTTGGGGTTCAGCCGGGCGTTCGGCTCGTCCTTGCGCGGGCCGCCGGCCGGGGGAGCGCCGGGCGGGGCCGGGACGCCGGGGGTCCGCTCGACCTGGGCGTGCTGCTGCGCGGCGGGGCGGGCACCGCGCCGGGAGCCGCCCTGGCGCGGCCGGTCCTCGTCCGGGGAGCCGAGCGCCCCGCCGAACAGGTCGCCCTGCGCCGAGTCCGGGCCCGGCCGGTGCGAGCGCCGCGGGGCCGGGTCGGGCCGCCGCTCGGGCAGCGGGGCCGGCTCCCCCCAGCCGCCGGCCTCCGCGCCGGGCTGGTGGTCGCGGTACGGGGCCTGCGCGGGCGTCCGGTAGGGCTCGGCCGCCGGGTAGCCCGCGGGCGGGTACGCCGAGCGCTGGTAGTCGTCCCCGCCCCGGCCCGGCCAGCTGCCGGGCGGCGGCCCGGACTGCTGGTAGCCGGGGCCGCCGCCCGGGTAGGGCTGCTCGGCCCGGACCGGGTAGGGCTGTTCGGCGTGCGCCGGGTAGGGCTGCTCGGCGTGCGCCGGGTACGACGGCTCCGGGCGCGGGTGCGGCCACTCCGGGACGGGCTCGTGGTCGAGGTCCGACTCCGGGTCGGGCTCGCCGGCCGGGGCGGCGGTGGCGTCCACCATCACCGCGATCCGGACCTGGCGGCCGAACTCCTGCGAGATGGCCTCGGTCAGCTGCGGCAGCAGCCGGCCCTCCAGCACCTGCTTGGCGAACTCGTTGGGCGCCGCGAGCAGGGCGGTGTCGTGCATCATCCACATCGGCTGGGTGCGCCGCACCCAGTTCTTGTCCTTCTCCACGACATCGCTGTCGCTGACCAGTCGCTCGACGACCCTCGACCACATCAGGACGAGATCGCTGTTGACATCAGCCACTGGTACACGCTTTCTCGTTCCCCGAGCAGGGGGAGCCAGGCAGGTCAGGACGGGAGGCCCGGGTGCCGCCTCACCGGGGCGGCCACGGGCGGAGAACAAAAGAGACAAGTCCTGCAACGGTAGTCAGCGCGCAGAGCTGATTCAAGTTTCTGTCCACAGGCTGTGGGTAACGGCGTGGCGGCCACCTGGTTTGACCCTCGGACCCGCTCCCGCGTACCGTAACCAGGTCGAGTTGTCGATGGCCGCTGCCGCATGTCCGCGGGTCCACCCGCTTCCATGACGCGCGCAGCACGGGCGCCGTGGTGGTCCTCGACCCAGCAGATCTGGGTCCGGGGGCCGGATTTCCCAGTGCAAGGGGAGATCGCGCGGACGCACGGTGACGGCCAAGTGACTCCCCGTCATCCTACGATTCACCCCAGGAGCCCCCGAGTGAGCAAGCGCACCTTCCAGCCGAACAACCGTCGTCGCGCCAAGACCCACGGCTTCCGGCTGCGCATGCGTACCCGCGCCGGCCGCGCCATCCTGGCGAACCGCCGTGCCAAGGGCCGCACCGCCCTGTCCGCCTGATCCGCGCAGAGGGTCTGCAGTGCTGCCCACCGAGAATCGGCTGCGGCGGCGCCAGGACTTCACGACCGCGGTGAAACGCGGTCGTCGCGCCGGTCGGCCCCTGCTGGTGGTCCACCTCCACAGAGAGGTGGCGCCCGACACGGGGGCCGACCGGCACAGCGACTTCCACCCGCACGTCGCCGAAGGGCCCCCTTCGGCGCGTGCGGGTTTCGTCGTGAGCAAGGCCGTGGGGCCGGCCGTGGTCCGCAACGCGGTCAAGCGTCGCCTGCGTCACCTGGTCCGAGAGCGCCTGTCCCGGTTCCCCGCAGGTAGCCTGATAGTGGTAAGGGCGCTGCCGGCTGCGGCGACGGCTCCCTACCAGGACCTCGAACATGACCTGGACGCGGCGCTGCGCCGCCTGCTCAGGTCCGAACCGACCGGCAGTGCCCCGACGGGAACAGGGCGATGAAGTACCTGCTGATGGGCCTGATCAGGCTCTACCAGTGGACCATCAGTCCGCTGCTCGGTCCGGTGTGCCGTTATTACCCCTCGTGCTCGCGCTACGGGTACGAGGCGGTTCGCGTCCACGGCGCGATCAAGGGCGGTTGGCTGACCGTCTGGCGCATCCTGCGCTGCAATCCTTGGTCTCCCGGTGGGGTCGACCATGTTCCGCCGCGAAAGCACCCGGTGTGGCACCGCCGGCTGCGCAATCTGCTGAACCCCACGAGCGGGACCGCCGAGCCGGAGCCGGTGGCGAAGCCCGATGTCCAAGGAGTCTGACCGGTGATCCTCGGCTTTCTGAGTCCCCTCTACACAGCGGTGTCCTGGATCATCGTCCAGTTCCACTCGCTGTTCAGCCACGTCTTCGATCCGGACGGCGGCCTGGCGTGGGGCCTGTCCATCGTGATGATGGTGGTCGTCATCCGGATCTGCCTGATCCCGCTCTTCGTGAAGCAGATCAAGGCGACCCGGGCCATGCAGGCGATCCAGCCGAAGATGAAGGCCATCCAGGAGCGCTACAAGAACGACAAGCAGCGCCAGTCCGAAGAGATGATGAAGCTGTACAAGGAGGCGGGCACCAACCCGTTCTCCTCGTGCCTTCCGATCCTCGTGCAGGCGCCGTTCTTCACCGCCCTCTACGGCGTGCTCCACTCGATCGCCATCGACAAGACGATCGGCGTCATCGACACGCCGCTGCTGGAGAGCGCCCAGAAGGCGCGCATCTTCGGCGCCCCGCTGTCGGCCAAGTTCGTCGGCGCGGACAGCATCCAGATCCAGATCGTCTGCGCGGTCATGATCGTGCTGATGTCGCTGTCCCAGTTCGTCACCCAGCGCCAGCTGATGACCAAGAACGTCGACCTGTCGGTCAAGACGCCGTTCATGCAGCAGCAGAAGATGCTGATGTACGTCTTCCCGGTGATGTTCGCCGTGATGGGCATCAACTTCCCGGTCGGTGTGCTGGTCTACTGGCTGACCACCAACGTCTGGTCGATGGGCCAGCAGCTGGTCGTGATCCGCAACAACCCGACGCCGGGCAGCAAGGCGTGGGACGAGCGCCAGGCCCGGCTGAAGAAGCAGGGCCGGATCAACCCGGACGGCTCGATCCAGAAGGCCGGCCTGGCGGCGATGCTCAAGGGCGGTTCCAAGGGCGGCGCGGCGGTCGACGCCCAGGCGGCGGTCGAGGAGAGCGTGCAGGTGCGCCGGCAGCAGCCGCGCAAGCAGAGCAAGGCGCAGCGGCAGGCGTCCGCGTCCACGACCCACCAGGCGCAGACCGGGGAGCACCCGGACGCGCAGGACACGGCGGCGGACGAGGCCCGGGCCACCCCGGCCGGGGCCGCGTCGGCCGGGAAGTCCGGTACGAAGGCGGGCGGGTCGAAGCCGGGGGCCCAGCCGGGCCAGGGCCAGCGCCAGCAGCCGCGGCGCGGTGGCCAGGGCGGCCAGCGGCCGAAGAAGAAGTAGTCACCCACCCTCGTTTCCCGGCCCCACCCGAGGGCCTCGTTTCCGAAGGAGTCCACCTGTGACGGATGGCACCACCTCCGCCGTCGACACCGCCCCGGCCGGTGAGAGCGTCCTCTCGCGTCTGGAGCACGAGGGTGACATCGCCGCCGACTACCTGGAGGGTCTGCTGGACATCGCGGACCTGGACGGCGACATCGACATGGACGTCGAGGGGGACCGGGCGCTGGTCTCCATCGTCAGCGAGGGCGACGACCGGACGCTGCAGCGGCTGGTGGGCCAGGACGGCGAGGTGCTGGAGGCGCTCCAGGAGCTGACCCGGCTGGCCGTGCACCGGGAGACCGGTGAGCGCAGCCGCCTGATGCTGGACGTCGCGGGTTTCCGGGCGCGCAAGCGGGCCGAGCTCGCCGAGCTGGGCGCGGAGGCCGCCGAGCGGGTCAAGGGCACCGGCGAGCAGGTCAAGCTGCGGCCGATGACCCCGTTCGAACGCAAGGTGGTGCACGACGCGGTGGCCGCCGCGGGGCTGCGCAGCGAGTCGGAGGGCGAGGAGCCCCAGCGCTGCGTGGTCGTGCTGCCGGCCTGACGCCGGTGGTGTCGCCGTTCCGGCGTCCGACCCCGCCCGCCTCGCGCGGGCGGGGTCGTCGGCTCTGCGGCGGAGTGGTGTTTCACGTGGAACAGTGCTGGTAGGGCGGGTGGATTCGACGGTGAGCGGAGAGGCAGAGATGGACAGGGACGGCACGGAGTCCGAGGCGCCGCTGGAGGGGCCGGGACAGGCACCGGAGGCGGCGGGACGGATCTTCGGCGATCGGCTGCCGCTGGCCGTGCGCTACACCGAGCTGCTGGCGACCGCGGGGGTGCAGCGCGGGCTGATCGGCCCGCGCGAGGTGCCCCGGCTGTGGGACCGGCACGTGCTCAACTGCGCGGTGCTGGCCGAGCTGCTGCCCACCGAGGTCTCGCTGTGCGACGTCGGTTCGGGCGCCGGGCTGCCGGGCATCCCGGTGGCGCTGGCCCGGCCGGACGTGTCGGTGACCCTGCTGGAGCCGCTGCTGCGGCGCACCACCTTCCTGGAGGAGGTGGTGCGCGAGCTCGGTCTGGAGAACGTCACGGTGCTGCGCGGCCGGGCCGAGGAGACGATCGGCAAGCTGGCGGTGGACGTGGTGACCGCCCGCGCGGTCGCGCCGCTGGACCGGCTGGCCGGCTGGGGCATGCCGCTGCTGCGGCCCTACGGCCAGATGCTGGCGCTGAAGGGCGACACCGCCGAGCAGGAGCTGGCGGAGTCGCGGGCGGCGCTGGCCCGGCTCGGCGCGGTGAAGTGGTCGGTGATCGGGGTCGGCGAGGGCGTGCTGGTGACTCCGACCCGGGTGGTCCGGGTGGAGGCGGGGGAGAGCCCCGGCGGCGTCAAGGCGGCCACCCGGCGGGCCAGGGCGGCCCGGGCCGGGCGCGGCGGCAAGGGCGGCGAGAGCACCGGGCGGCGCGGCGGGAGCCGCGGGCGGCGCTGAGCCGGAGCGGGTGACACCGCGCCGGAAGCGGGTGGCGGCGGGGGCGAGCCGGAGCGGGTGCGGCGGCGGCCGTCGGGCCCGGCTGGCACTGGTGTTCGGGGCGGGTGGCCGAGGGGCCGCCCGCCCCGTTTCGGTTCGGGCGGCTCGGAGTGTCGGCCCGGCGCATCATGACATTCCGGGCATCGTGTTTCACGTGAAACGTCGCTTCCTGCTCTCCGGCGTACTGGATCAAGACCGCAACCGGACCCGCGACAGTCATCCGGAGGTGACTGTCGCGGCCCCGGTTTCACGTGAAACACTGACCCCCATGCAGGAGTCGGAGATCGTCGATCAGGTGGACGGCACCCCCGTCGCACGGGCCGCGTCCGCCGCCGTCCCGGTGGCCGGGCACGCCGCGGAGGCGCTGCCCCGGCCCGCCGCGACCCGGGTGATGGTGGTCGCCAACCAGAAGGGCGGGGTGGGCAAGACCACCACCACCGTCAACCTGGCCGCCGGGCTGGCCATGCACGGGCTGCGGGTGCTGGTCATCGACCTCGACCCGCAGGGCAACGCCTCGACCGCGCTCGGCATCGACCACCACGCCGAGGTGCCGTCGATCTACGACGTGCTGGTCGAGGGCAAGCCGCTGGCCGACGTGGTGCAGCCGGTGGTCGACGTGGAGGGGCTGTTCTGCTGCCCGGCCACCATCGACCTGGCGGGCGCCGAGATCGAGCTGGTCTCGCTGGTCGCCCGGGAGAGCCGGCTGCAGCGCGCCATCGCCGCGTACGAGCAGCCGCTCGACTACGTCCTGATCGACTGCCCGCCCTCGCTGGGCCTGCTCACCGTCAACGCGATGGTGGCCGGCCAGGAGGTGCTGATCCCGATCCAGTGCGAGTACTACGCGCTGGAGGGCCTGGGCCAGCTGCTGCGCAACGTGGAGCTGGTGCGGGCGCACCTGAACCCGTCGCTGCACGTGTCGACCATCCTGCTCACCATGTACGACGCCCGGACCAGGCTGGCCGCGCAGGTCGCCGAGGAGGTGCGCGCGCACTTCGAGAAGGAGGTGCTGGCCACCGCGATCCCGCGGTCGGTGCGCATCTCCGAGGCCCCCAGCTACGGGCAGACCGTCCTGACCTACGACCCCGGCTCCACCGGCGCCCTCTCCTACCTGGAGGCGGCCCGCGAGCTGGCGCTGCGGGCCGAGGTCGCCAAGCCGACGGTCGGCCGGCACCGGGCGAACGCGGCGGTCGTTCCGCCGCAGAGCGGCGGGGAGACGTCCGCGCCGACGGCACAGCACAGTTCGATGGAGGGCAACCGGTGAGTGGCACGCGCAGGGGTCTGGGCAGGGGTCTGGGGGCGCTGATCCCGGCGACCCAGCCGGCCGCCGGGGGAGCTCCGGCCGAGCCGGCCGAGGCCGCGCCCGCCGCGGCGGCGCCGGTGGTGCCGACCGACCGCGGCACGGTGGCGGCCAAGGCCGCCGCGGAGAGCCTGCGGGAGCTGGCCGGCGACCAGCGCCGCAGCGTCCTGGAGGCGGCGCTGGCCCCGGTGAACGGCGCCCGGTTCGCCGAGCTGCCGCTGGAGTCGATCAGCCCCAACCCGCGCCAGCCGCGCGAGGTGTTCGACGAGGAGAAGCTCGCCGAACTGGTCGCCTCGATCAAGGAGGTCGGCCTGCTCCAGCCCGTGGTGGTCCGTCAGACCGGGGCGGAGCGCTACGAGCTGATCATGGGTGAGCGCCGCTGGCGGGCCTCCCGGCTCGCCGGGCTGGACGTCATCCCGGCGATCGTCCGGGCCACCGAGGACGACAAGCTGCTGCTGGACGCGCTGCTGGAGAACCTGCACCGCGCCGAGCTGAACTCGCTGGAGGAGGCCGCCGCCTACGACCAGCTGCTGCGCGACTTCGCCTGCACCCACGACCAGTTGGCGAGCCGGGTCGGCAAGTCCCGTTCGCACGTCTCCAACACGCTGCGGCTGATGAAGCTGCCGGTCTCGGTGCAGCTGAAGGTGGCGGCCGGGGTGATCACCGCGGGGCACGCCAAGGCGATCCTGATGGTGCCGGACGCCGAGCGGCAGGAGAAGCTGGCCGAGCGGGTGGTGGCCGAGGAGCTGTCGGTGCGCAGCACCGAGGAGGTGGCCCAGCTGCTGGCGGGCACCGAGCCGAAGCCGAAGAAGGCCCCGTCGCGCGCGGCCCAGCTGCCCTCCCCGGCCTTCGACGAGCTGGCCGGGCGGCTCTCGGACCGCTTCGAGACCCGGGTCAAGGTCGAGGTCGCGCAGCGCGACGGCAAGTTCGGCCGGGGCAAGGTGGTACTGGAGTTCGGTTCGGTCGAGGACCTGAACCGCATCCTGGACAGCCTGGCCCCCGGCGAGCAGGGTCTGTCGCTGTCCTGACCGGGCGGTCCCGGACGGCGAACCACGGGTGCATGTTTCACGTGAAACGTGCACCCGTTCCGTTGGGCGGAGCAGACTGGGGTCTGAACGGTTTCCGCCTGGAGGAGGAGGTGCGGGCGTGGGACGGAGGGTCGTTCCGCTGACGCTGGACAACCTCGCGGATCTGCCGAACACCTGCCGCTCCTGCGTCTTCTGGGAGCTCGACCCGGTCAGCGGGCGGGACGCGCAGGACGCCGGCAAGGGGGAGCTGGAGAAGGAGGGCTGGATCTCCGCGGTGCTGCTGGAGTGGGGCTCCTGCGGCCGGGTCGCCTACGTGGACGACCGCCCGGCCGGGTTCGTGCTCTACGCCCCGCCCGCCTACGTGCCGCGCGGGCAGTCCTTCCCGACTAGCCCGATCTCACCGGACGCGGTGCAGCTGATGGTCGCCCGGGTGCTGCCGGACTTCCAGGGGCAGGGACTGGGCCGGGTGCTGGTGCAGTCGGTGGCCAAGGACCTGGTCCGGCGCGGCTTCCGGGCGATCGAGGCGTTCGGTGCGCAGGGGCGGGAGGTGCCGAGCTGCGTGCTGCCCGCCGACCACCTGCTGGCGGTGGGCTTCAAGACCGTCCGGCCGCACCACCGGTACCCGCGGCTGCGCCTGGAGGCGCGCACCACGCTCTCCTGGAAGGGCGACGTGGAGGGCGCGCTGGAGCGGCTGCTCGGCGGACGGCGGCCGGAACCGGTGCTCCGGCCGCTCTGAGGGAGCCGTTCTCCGCGCCGGGGCGCCCGCGCCCGGACGAGGGCCCCGGCGCTCAGGGCTTCCTGACGAAGCCCCGGACGGCCCTGGAGACGCCGAGGCGGCCCGGACGGGGTCTCCGTCCGGGCCGCCTCGGTGACGGTCGGGCCTACAGGTACTCGGCCAGCTCGCGCAGCAGCGCGGCCTTCGGGCGGGCGCCGGTGATGGTCTTCACCAGCTCGCCGCCCTTGTACACGTTGAGCGTCGGGATGGAGATCACGTTGTACGCCGCGGCGGTCTCCTGGTTGGCGTCCACGTCGAGCTTGACGACGGTCAGCTTGTCGCCGTGCTCGGCCGCGATGTCCTCCAGAACCGGGGCGACCTGGCGGCACGGGCCGCACCAGGTGGCCCAGAAGTCGACGAGGACGGGCTTGTCGCTCTTGAGGACCTCGGCGTCGAAGGTGGCGTCGGTTACTTCCTTGGTGGCGCCGGCCACGGGAACTCCTTGGGGTCGGAGGAGAGGTGCGTCAGTGATAACAACGGCGGGGGCGGATCTGTTTCTGCTCCCGCCCGGGCTTGCCTGACCGGGCGTCAGACCGCGACGGCGGCGGCCGGGGCCTCGTCCGCGTCGGCCAGCGCGGCCAGGTAGCGCTCGGCGTCCAGCGCGGCGGAGCAGCCGGTGCCGGCCGCGGTGATGGCCTGGCGGTAGGTGTGGTCCACCACGTCGCCCGCGGCGAAGACGCCGGGGAGGTTGGTGCGGGTGGAGGGGGCGTCCACCGTGAGGTAGCCCTCGGCGTCCAAGTCCAGCTGGCCCTTGAACAGTTCGGTGCGCGGGTCGTGGCCGATGGCGATGAACAGGCCGGTGACGGCCAGCTCGCGCAAGTCCCCGGTGTTGGTGTCGCGCAGGGTCAGGCCGGAGAGCTTCGGGTCTCCGTGGATCTCCTCGACCGCGCTGTCCCAGGCGAAGGTGATCTTCGGGTCGGCGAAGGCGCGCTCCTGCATCGCCTTGGAGGCGCGCAGCGAGTTGCGCCGGTGGACGACCGTGACGCTGCGGGCGAAGCGGGACAGGAAGGTCGCCTCCTCCAGGGCGGTGTCGCCGCCGCCGACCACCGCGATGTCCTGGTCGCGGAAGAAGAAGCCGTCGCAGGTCGCGCACCAGGAGACGCCGCGGCCGGAGAGCTTGTCCTCGTTGGGCAGGCCGAGCTTGCGGTGCTGCGAGCCGGTGGCGACGATCACGGCGCGGGCGCGGTGCACGGTGCCCTCGGAGTCGGTGACGGTCTTGATCTCGCCCGTCAGGTCGACCGCGACGACGTCGTCCGGCACCAGCTCGGCGCCGAAGCGCTCGGCCTGGGCCCGCATGTTGTCCATCAGCTCGGGGCCCATGATGCCGTCGCGGTAGCCCGGGAAGTTCTCCACCTCGGTGGTGTTCATCAGCGCGCCGCCCGCGGTGACCGCGCCCTCGAACACCAGCGGATGGAGGGAAGCACGCGCGGTGTACAGCGCAGCGGTGTATCCGGACGGGCCGGAACCGATGATGATCACGTTTCGGACGTCGCTCACTGCATCTCCTGGTCTGCCTGGCGTCCCGCTCGCGCGGGGGAGGGCGGTCTGCTCCGCCGCCCCGGACAACGACTCACCAGTCTCCCGCATTCCCAGGCCCGGCCGCACCAACCGCCCGTGCTCCGGGCGCGCTGGGACCGGCCGGGCGAGGAATCAGGGGGCGGGGACGGAGCTGTGCAGCAGGATCGTCGATCCGGGGCAGTCCGGGGTGGCCAGGTAGACGTCCAGCGGCCCGCCGCCGCCGGGCGGGCGGAACACCAGGGCCAGCACCGGCCGCCCCTGGTAGCGGCCCGGGCTGGTGGCGGCGGGCCGCTCGCCGGGGTGTCCGGCGGCCTCCAGCGCGCAGGACGGGGCCGCGGCCGGTCCGTCGGAGGCGGCCTGGCCGAGCTGGTGCGGTGCCTTGCTCTCCAGCAGCTGCCGGACCTGGGCGGGCAGCCCGTCGGCGGTGAACTCCGGACCGTCCTCCGCGCCGCCGCCGCCCGGAGCGACCTGCCGGGGCACGCCGGTGCCGGTGGTGCCGGTCGTCCCGGCGGTGCCGGTGGTGCCGGTCGGCCGGGAGCCGTCGGCGAGGGCCGGGCCGTCGGCCGCGGTGGAACGGTCGGCAGCAGGGCGGCCGGCGGCGCTGTCCGGCCGGCCCGTGTCCCGGCCCAGCAGCGAGCCGCCCAGGCCGACGGCGAGCGCCGCCACCGCGACGGCCGCGGTGGCGAGCAGCAGTCGGGCGCCGCGACGGCGGCGGGCCGGGCGGCCGGGGCCGGTGGCGCCGGACGGGGCGCCGGTCGGGGCGGTGGTGCGGGGCGGGGCGGAAGCGGTGCGGACGGCGGGGGTGCTGGGGACGGCCGGTGCGGGCGGCCGGGGGTGGCGCTCGGTGCGGGCGGCGGACTCGGCGGCCAGGGCGGCCGTCAGCCGGTCCGCGACGTCCGGCGGCAGGGCCGGGGCGGGGACGTCCGCCAGCAGCGCGGGGAGGCCGCAGAGAGCCGCGAAGTCCTCGGCGCAGAGCGGGCAGTGGGCCAGGTGCGCGTGCAGCGCGGCGGCCCGCTCGGGCGGCAGCAGGTCCTCGGCGAGGTCGGCGAGGGCGTCCAGGTCGGGATGCTCGGAAGGCGGGTGCGGCGTCATCGCGGGGTCGCATCTCCTTCCAGCGCGGGCGAGGAATCCGTGGATGGGACGGGGGAGGGCGGGTTCGGGTTCCCGTCGCGGGGGCCGGGCGGGGCGGTGCCGCCGCCGTCAGGGCCCGCCGGTGTTCCACGTGGAACACCGGCGGGACGCCGGTCCGGGCCGGTTTCACGTGGAACACCGGCGGACACGGCGGCCGTTCCACGGGGAGCGGGAGCGGCGGCGGGACGGGCGGCCGGTTCGGTTCCACGTGGAACGGTGCCCGGACCGAGGTGGCGCAGCAGTGGCAGCAGCCGGGCCCGGCCACGGGCGCAGCGGCTCTTCACGGTGCCGACCGGGACTCCGAGCACCTCGGCGGCCTCGGCCACCGGGTAGCCCTGTAGGTCGACCAGCACCAGGGCGGCCCGCTGCTCGGCGGGCAGCTCGGCCAGCGCGTCCGCCACCTCGCGGCGGGTCTCGGCCCGCACCGCGTGGCTCTCCGCACCCTCGGCGGCGCCCAGCGCGCGCTCCGCGGTGCCGGCCGGCCGCTGGTCGAGCGACTCGGCCCGGCGGACCGCGCCGCGGCGGGCGCGGTCCAGGCAGGCGTTGACCACGATGCGGTGCAGCCAGGTGGTGACCGCCGAGCGGCCCTGGAACCCGGCGGCGGCCCGGAACGCGGAGACCAGGGCGTCCTGGAGCGCGTCGGCGGCCTCCTCGCGGTCGCCGAGGGTGCGCACCGCGACGGCCCACAGGCGGTCGCGGTGGCGGTGCACCAGCAGCCCGAAGGCGTCCGGGTCGCCCGCGGTGTGCCGGGCGAGCAGTTCGGCGTCGGTGGGCTCCTCGGCCATCCGCCCCCTCCTTGCGGTTCGGCCGTCCGCTCCGGCGGCCGTGGGTCACATCGTTGGGGATGCGCCGGGGCGGATCAAGGGGTGCGCGGTGTCCGGCGGCATCCGGGGCGGCGGTTCGGGGCGGCGGTCAGCCGTTGACCTGGACCTCGGCCACCTTGCCGCGGAAGCCGCCACCGTCGTCGTTGGTCGGGAGGTTGGTCAGCCAGAGCAGCAGGTACCGGGTGGTGACCGGCTTGGCGGGCTTCAGGGCGACCTTGCCGCCCGAGCCGGAGGCGATCGGGGCGCCGAAGCTGCGGAAGCCCGCGTCGTCGGCGTTCGGGGCGCTGTTGGTGCCGCCGGGCGCGGCCTTCAGCTCCGCCTTGGTGTCGCCGATGAACTGGACGTCCACCGAGTCCACCTCGCGGGCCGAGCCGAGGTCGATCAGGATGCCGGTGCCGGGCCGGTAGGCGCCGCCGAACTGGTCGTTGTAGCGCTGGGTGGTCCAGGCGGTGGCCGGGTTGCCGTCGGTGGCGTTCGACAGTTCGCTGCTGTGCTCGTCCTTGGTGTCGCCGAACGCGTTGAACGGGGCGAGCGCGGAGATGCTGAGCTTCTGCCCGGCGGGGGCGGGGGAGACGCCGGCCGGGACGGGCGCGGGGGTGCTGCGGCCGCCGGTGGCGGCGTCCTGGTGGTTGACGTACTGGGCCAGCTGCCAGGAGCCGACCGCCACCGCGGAGAGCGCGACCAGCGAGGCGGTCCACTTGAGCAGGCGGCGCAGCCCGCGGCGGCGCGGCGCGGGGGCCGCGGCGGGGACGGGCCCGGGCGCCGGGGCGGGCTCGGTGCGGGGGAGCGCCTGGGTCGGCGCGCTGCTCGCGTAGCGCGGCCGGGCGGCGGGCAGGGCGCGCAGCGCGGGCGGGACGGGCTGCTCGGGCTGCCGGACCTTCGGCATCAGGTCGATCGCCGCGGCCAGCTCGGCGGGGGTGGTGATCGGGTCCTTGTGGTGCGGGGGCTGCTCGCACAGGATGCGGGCGGCGAGCTCCGCGAGGCCCTTGTGGACGCCCGCCCGGACCTGGTCCGGCGGGACGCAGCCGAGGTCCTTGGGCAGGCCCTGGAGGTCGTAGCGGTCCTCCGGGTAGGGCCAGCGGTGGGTGAGCGCCGCGTACAGCAGCGCGCCGATCGCCCGGACGTCGGTCAGTTCGGCGTCCTCGGCGGGCAGGCCGCGCAGCGCCGCGTCCACCGCGATGCCGTTGATCCGGTACTGGCCGCCGTCGGTGCGCAGCACGCACTTGGGGGTGAGCCGCAGGTGCGCCTGGCCGCGCCGGTGGGCGGCGGCGATCGCGTCGGTGACCTGGCGGACCATCTGGTACGCGTCGTACGGCTCCATCGGGCCGTCCGCCAGCAGCTCGCCGAGGTCCCGGGCGCCGGGCAGCCACTCGCGGATGACGTAGACCAGCTCGCCCTCCTGCACCGCGTCCAGCACCTGGACGAAGCGCGGGTCGCCGAGCAGGGCGGCGCTGCGGGCGGCGGTGAGCACCGACTTGGCGCGGCGGTGGCCGGCCGCGAGCAGGTGGACGCCGACGGCGCGGCGGAGCTTCTCGTCGACGGCGCGCCAGCTGGTGAAGGTCTCCGACTCGGAGATGCACTCCTCCAGCCGGTAGCGGGCGCCGATCTTGTCGCCGCTGTGCCGCTGCGGGGCGGGCCGCACGGTGGGCAGGGTGGCGGTGTCGGCGTCCAGGGTCTCGGTGCTGGTGGCCGGGACGGGCTCGGCGGGTTCGACCGGCGGCAGCGGGCGGCGCACGCCGCGGGTGCGGGAGGGACGCTCCGGGCGGGCCCCCCGGGCGGTGAGCTCGGCGTCGATCTCCTGGGCGGAGAGCGGGGCGGTGGCCTCGGCGGGCCGGGCCGGCGCCGGCTCGGCGGCGGGGGCGGCAGGGGCGTCGGGAGCGGGGGAGGCAGGGGTGGCAGGGGCGTCGGGAGCGGGGGAGGCGCCGGGGGAGGCGGGGGCGCTCTTCGGGGCCGCTGCGCGCAGCGGGGTGGTCTTCGGGTCCGCCTTCGCGGTGCTCTTGCCGCTGCCGCGGTCGCCGCCCTTCGGTCCGGTCCGCGCGCCCGGCTCGATGCCGCCCTTCGCCCCGGCCTTCGGGGAGCCGTTGGCGGCCCGCACCGTGCCGTTCGGGGTGCTCCCGGCCGGGTCCTCGGCGGCCGGGCCGCGGTCGGGGCCGCGGTCGGAGCCGTGTTCGGACCCGCGCTCGGAGCCGGCGTCGCGCTCCGCGGCCGCCGGTGCGGCCTCGGTCGCCGCCCCGTCCGCCTCGGACGTGTCGACGATCGCCTTGGTGCCGTCAGCCACCGTGGTCCTGCCTCCCCTTGTGTCGCCCCGGTCCATCCCAGGACGGTCGATGGCTCCGTACCGGAGCGGTCGGCCGTGCAGGGTCAATTGTGCCCACTACCGGACGTCGGGTACGACCTCTGAGAGTGGCGGGAGGTTGCCCGATTGCCCACTTCCGGCGGAACAGCAGACGAATGGGCCGGAACCGGGGGTGTGCCCCGACTCCGGCCCAGGCAAAGCGTACTGAGGTTCCGACGGTTCGTCCTCGTCCGGGTTGACGTCCGGTCAACCGGGGGAGCGGGGGCGGTTCAGCGGCCGAGCCGCCTGCGGACCATTCCGGTGAGGGCGCTCAGCTCCTCGACCCGCATCTTCCGGGCCAGCACCAGGAAGACCGCGAGCTGCGCGCCGCCCGCGACCAGCAGGGTCAGCACGTTGCCGATCCAGCCGTCCAGCACCTGCAGGGCGAGCAGTTCGACGGCCAGGCCGACGACGGCGGCGGGCAGCGAGGCGATCGCCAGCCGGACGTAGGTCTTGGTGATCCGGGCGGTGTCCAGGTCGCCGACCTTCGCCTTCAGCTTCGGCACCGCGACGAACACCCCGACCGCGTAGGCCAGGCCGTAGCCCAGCGCCATGCCGGTGACCGCCCACTGCGCGGGCAGCACCAGCCAGCACAGCACCGCGGTGGCGGCCTGGGTGAGCGCCACCCAGACGGTGTTGGAGAACGGCGTCCGGGTGTCCTCGTACGCGTAGAAGCCGCGCAGCAGCACGTACTGCACCGAGTACGGGATCAGGCCGAGGGCGAACGCGGAGAGCATGTAGCCGACCGCGGTGGTGCCGTGGGCGACCGCGCCGCCGTTGCCCAGGCCGTAGATCGAGGAGCCGATCACCGGGCCCAGCGACAGGAACAGGAACGCCGCCGGGACGATCGCCACCGCCGAGGTGCGCAGGCCGTACGAGAGGTCGTCGCGGACGGCGCCGGAGTCCTGGTCGGCGGCGGCCCGGGAGAGCCGGGGGAGCACCACGCTCATCACCGAGACGGTGATGACGGCCATCGGCAGCTGCCAGATCAGCAGCGCGTTGGAGTAGGCGGCCAGGCCGACGCCGAGGTGGCCCTCCGCCTCGGCGGTCCGGCCCGAGGCGGTGGCCAGCTGGGTGACCACCAGGAAGCCCGCCTGGTTGGCCAGCACGAACAGGAAGGTCCACTTGGCCAGCCGGGCGGCCTTGCCCAGGCCGTGGCCGCGCCAGTCGAACCGGGGCCGGAACGAGAAGCCCGCCGCCCGCAGGTACGGGATCATCGCCAGCGCCTGCACCGCCAGGCCCAGCATGGTGCCGATGCCGAGCAGCCGGACGCCCTCGGGGGAGATCGACCGCGGGGTGACCTCGGTGTGCTGGAAGGTGCCGTACACCGCGATGTACATCACGAAGGTGAAGATCACCACGACGTTGTTCAGGACCGGGGTCCACATCATCGCGCCGAACCGGCCGCGCGCGTTGAGGATCTGGCCCATCACCACGTGCACGCCCATGAAGAAGATGGTCGGCAGGCAGTACCGGGCCAGCGCCACCGTGGTGTCGGCGCTCGCCGCGTCGCGCATCAGCGCGTGCGAGATCAGCTGCACCAGCACCGGCGCGGCCAGCACCGCCACGAACACCACGCCCGCCAGGCCGGTCACCACCAGGGTGAGCAGCCGGTTGGCGTAGGCGGTGCCGCCGTCCTCGTCGTTCTTCATGCTGCGCACCAGCTGCGGCACGAACACCGCGTTCAGCGCGCCGCCGCCGATCAGGATGTACAGCAGGGTGGGCAGGGTGTTGGCGGCGTTGTACGAGTCGCCCATCGAGGCGACGCCGATCGCGGCGGCGATCACCATGGTGCGCAGGAAGCCGGTGCCCCGGGAGACCAGGGTGCCGGCCGCCATCACGGCGCTGGAGTTCAGCAGCCCGGAGACCCGGCTCGGGCCGCCGTCGCCCGTGGTCGGAGCGGGCGCGGACGCGGACGCGGGCACGGGCGGGGTCGCGGTGGTGGCGGCGGTCGGCGGTGCGGCGGCGGCGTTCGCCTCCAGCACGGCCGCGTCGGCCTGCATCACCGCCTCCTCCTCGGACAGCGGCGGGTCGAACTCGATCGGCGGCACGTACGGGTGCCCACCCGCCGCGCCGCCGTCCGGGCCGTCGTCCGCGCCCCCGGCCGGGTCCGGGCCGCCTTCCGCGTCGCCCTCCGTGCTGCCTTCCGGGCCACCGTCCGGGGCGTCGGCCGGGTCCTCGGGCGGTTCGGCGCCGGCGGGGGTCTTCGAGAGCAGCGAGTCCATCCCGACGTACTCGCCCACCGGCTCGGGGGCGGGCTCGATCCGCCAGCGCGCACCGGACGGCTTCCCGTCCGCGCCCGCCCCGTCCGCGCCCGCCCCGCCCGGGGGCGCGGCCGGAGCTTCGGCCGGGGCGCCGTCGGCGGATGCGGACTGGGCGCCGTCGGCGGGGGCCTCCGCGGGGGCCTCCGGGCCCGCCTCCGCCGCCAGCTCGGCGGCGATCGACGCCCAGCGCGGGGCCGGGGCGGTCAGCTGCCGGGTGGTCTCGGGGTCGCCGCCGCCCTGGCCGGGCACCGCGGCCGAGCCCTCCGGGGTGTCCGTCTCGTCGGGCCCGGCGCCCGGCAGGTCGATCGCGCCGTACGGGTCGGTGCTCCCGAAGGCCCCGGGCGCGTAGGGGTCGTGGGCGTAGGTGTTGGCGACGTACCAGTCGGCGGCCGGCTCCGCGGGGGCGGCGGCGCGGGGGCCGCCCGCCCGGTCCTGGGGTCGGCCTCCGCCCTGGTCCTTGGTTGCTCGCTCGCTCCGCTCGTTCATGCCACCAATCCACGTCAGAGAGGGGGGACGGCGCCCGGGGGGTGGGGCGGCCTAGTGATCCACCTTCTCATCACCGGCGACCCGATCGGTGGCACCGGCGGCGGACGAGGGGTCCGCGTCGGACGGCCGCCCGGCGTCCCGCGGCGTGCCCGCGGGGCCGTCGGCGGGGCCGCCCGCGGGGCCCTCGGCCGGACGGTCCGGGTCCTCGTCGACCTCGCCGGCCGCCCGGCGCTTCTTGCGCTGGAGGGAGAACCGGACCCCGGCGAGGACCATCAGCACGGTGCCGCCGGCGATCACGTACGTCACGCCGCTGGCCACCGAGGTGACGTCGACGGTGAACTCGACCGCCTCGCCGTAGGGCCGGGCGTCCGGGCCGGTGGTCCACAGCTGCGCGGTCACCTGGACCGGGCCGTTGACCTGCGCCTCGGCCGGGAAGCGGAAGGTGCGGCTGGTGCCGGCGTCCATCACCACGGGCTGGATCGGGTAGTCGACCCGCAGGCGGTTCGGCTGCGCCGAGGTGATCTTCAGCTCCAGGTTGCCGACCGACTGGGTCAGCCCGTTGCGCACGCTGACCAGCAGCGTCGCGTTGTCGCCGGGCAGGGTCACCACGGTCTTCTTCGGGACCCGGACCGCGGACTTGAGGTTGTCCAGGTAGCTGCGGACCCCGTTCCGGAACTCGGTGCCGGTCTTCGGCTGCTCGCGCCACTCGGTGGACATCGCGCGCACCATCGCGGCGCTGAACGGACCGCGCACCCGCTCCGGCTCGGTGAGGATCATCATCAGCTGGTCCACGCCGTCCTGGAGCTGCGTGGTGGCGGTCAGCTCGCCGGCCGACAGCTCGCTGCCGGCCGCCTCCTCCGGGTACGACTGCGGGACGGACGCGTTCGCGGCCGGGTCGGGCTTCTGCTCGGCGACCTTCTGCAGGACCGTCGGCGCCACCCAGCCGCCGCCGGCCGCGCCCAGCACCGCGTCGTGCAGCGCCTGCGCGGCGTCGCCGGTCAGCGAGCGGGACGGCAGCACCAGCAGGCCGCGCGGGTGCTCCGGCTCCTGGAGGGCGATGGTCAGGGTCTCGGCGAGGAAGTGCTGCACGGCCGAGGCGCGGTCGCCGGCCGAGCCCAGGTCGGACTGGAAGAGCGAGGACAGCACGGAGTCGCCGACCACCGCGGTCTGCCCGTTGCCGATCGAGCGGACCGCGTTCGGGGTGTAGTACAGCTTGTCGGAGTCCGGCAGCGACCTGCCGTCCACCAGCAGGACCCGGCCGCCCGCCGCCCCGGCCACCGCCGCGGTGCGCTGGTCCAGCAGGCCCCGGTACGGCCAGGCCACGTCGGAGGCGGCGTCCACCGACAGCCGGGCCTCGGCGGTGATCTGACCGGCCGTCACCGCCTTGCGCAGCGCGGTGTCCATCCCGGCCAGCCCCGCGCCGTTGTGCGCGATCGAGGCCAGGTCGGGGTCGGCGTACGGCAGCGACAGCACCTGGGTGTTCGGCTTGGCCAGCACCGTGCGCAGCTTCGCCAGCCAGGCCGTCGCCGCGTCCCGGCCGGTGCCCGGGACGGTGTTCTCCTCGCTCGCGGACTCGCCGGAGGTGCCCGGCTTCTGCACCCGGTACGGCTTGGTCATCGCGTACACGGTGTCCAGCAGGTCCGGGTCGACCGCCCAGGTCAGCCCGGTCAGCCCGGAGCCGAGGTCGACCAGCCGGTTCAGCCGTCCGTCGCCGGTCAGCTCGGCGGCCAGGGTGTCGTCGCGCAGCACCGGCGTCTGGTCGGCGTCCGCCATGGTCTGCGCGGCCAGCACCGGGGCGTGGGTGAGCGGCCAGACCACGGCCAGCTGCGAGGGCTGGGCGGACTCCTTGCCCTGGTAGGGCAGGAAGGTCCGGGCGATGCCCAGCGGGTGGGCCCTCTCGTCGCCGGTGCTGCCCCAGACGTCCACCGCCAGCTCGTACGTGCCGGTCTCCCCGACCTTCAGCGCGGAGACCGGCACCGGCAGCGAGAATTCCTCGCTCTTCCCGGGCTCCAGGTCCTGGAGGCCCTGGACCGGGCCGTCCAGCGAGATGCCGTCCAGGGTGCTCGGGGTGGTCCGGGACGCCGCCATGGCGATCTCGCTGCGGGTCTTCATCGGCCGGGCCTGCGGCTGGCGCACCTTCACGGTCGGCGCCTTGAACGTCGACGTGCCGGAGTTGGTGAGCGTGCCGGTGACGACCACGGTCGAGTTCTCGGACGCGACCTGCTGCGACAGCGCGTCGATCCGCACCACCGCCGGGTACTCGGCCGCCGCAGCGGGCAGCAGGCCGGGGGCCGCCGCCGCCGGGGCGGCGCAGAGCGCTCCGACCAGTCCGCCCGCCAGCAGGGCGGCGGCGCCCCTGACCAGCCGGCCCGTCCACCGTCCGCGACGCGCCGCCACTGCCGCGTTCCGCCCGGTCCGCTCGTCCACGCGCGTCCTCGCCGTTCCCGATCGTCTCGATCACTCCGCGCACCGCCGCGGCCGACCCGGCCGGGCGGTCCCCCACCGGAGCGTCCACCGGCATGGTAACGACGCCGTCCGGGCCGCAGTGCTGCGGCCCGGGAGCTGCCGGACGGGCCGGGGGAGCGAAACGGGAGGGCGGCGGAGCAGGCCGGGCACGTACCCTTGTGAGCCGTGTCCACTGCCAATGCGTCCAGCGCCAATCATTCCAGCTCCGCCGACCGGGTCGCCCTGCCGGGGCTGACCGAGGCGCAGACCCTCGGCCTGCAGGAGTTGCTGCGGGTCTCCCCGGTCGCCGACGAGATCGCCCGCCGCTTCGAGGACGCCGGCCACCGGCTGTCGCTGGTCGGCGGGTCGGTCCGGGACGCCCTGCTCGGCCGGCTCGGCAACGACCTCGACTTCACCACCGACGCCCGCCCGCAGCAGATCCTCAAGCTGGTCAAGGGCTGGGCCGACGCGGTCTGGGACGTGGGCATCGCGTTCGGCACCGTCGGCGCCCGCAAGGACACCCCGGAGGGTTCGTTCCTGATCGAGATCACCACCTACCGCAGCGAGGCGTACGACCGCACCTCGCGCAAGCCCGAGGTCAGCTACGGCGACTCGATCGAGCAGGACCTGGTGCGCCGCGACTTCACCGTCAACGCGATGGCGGTCGACCTGCCCGGCCGGCGGTTCGTCGACCCGCACCGCGGCCTGGAGGACCTGGAGGCCCGGGTGCTGCGCACCCCCGCCACCCCCGAGGAGTCCTTCTCCGACGACCCGCTGCGGATGATGCGCGCCGCCCGGTTCGCCGCCCAGCTGGACTTCGACCCGGCGCCCGAGGTGGTGACCGCGATGACCGCGATGGCCGAGCGGATCACCATCGTCTCCGCCGAGCGCGTCCAGGCCGAGCTGAACAAGCTGCTGCTCGCCCAGCACCCGGTCAAGGGCCTGCGCCTGCTGGTCGACACCGGTCTGGCCGACTTCGTGCTGCCCGAGCTGCCCGCGCTGCGCCTGGAGAGCGACGAGCACCACCGACACAAGGACGTGTACGAACACTCACTGACCGTGCTGGAGCAGGCCATCGCGCTGGAGACCGGGGGCCCCGACCTGGTGCTCCGGCTGGCCGCGCTGCTGCACGACATCGGCAAGCCGCGCACCCGCCGCTTCGAGTCCGACGGCCGGGTCTCCTTCCACCACCACGAGGTGGTCGGCGCCAAGCTGACCCGCAAGCGGATGCGCGAGCTCAAGTACTCCAACGAACTGGTCAACGAGGTGGCCAAGCTGGTCGAGCTGCACCTGCGCTTCCACGGCTACGGCGGCGGCGAGTGGACCGACTCCGCGGTGCGCCGCTACGTCACCGACGCCGGCCCGCTGCTGTCCCGGCTGCACAAGCTGACCCGCTCCGACTGCACCACCCGCAACAAGCGCAAGGCCGCCGCGCTGGCCCGCACCTACGATTCACTGGAGGAGCGGATCGCCGCCCTTCAGGCCCAGGAGGAGCTGGACTCGATCCGGCCCGCGCTGGACGGCAACGAGATCATGGAACTGCTCGGCCTGCGCCCCGGCCCGGCGGTCGGCCGCGCCTACCGGCACCTGCTCGAACTGCGCCTGGAGCACGGCCCGATGGCGCACGAGGACGCGGTGGCCGCGCTGCGGGCCTGGTGGGCCGAGCAGCCGCAGGACTGATCCCGGTCGGTCGACCGCCCGTTTCCGGAAGGCCCGGCGGGCGGTCTGTCGACCGCCCGGCGGTCGGCGGGCGGTTGACCGTTACGGGGCCGCGGCGTCCTGGCCCTCCCGGCTCCGGCGGCCGACACCCCGTCAGGGGCGGCGGGAGGAGCGGAAGTACAGCACCGCGCCGAGCGCGTACAGCGCCGCCAGGCCCAGCATCACCGTCGCCGACCGGCCGTCCAGCGGCAGGACCAGCGCGGTGACGGCCGCCGCGGCGACGAACGCCACGTTCACCAGGACGTCGTAGACGGCGAACACCCGGCCGCGGTACTCGTCCTCCACCGATTCCTGCACCAGGGTGTCGGCGCAGATCTTGGTGCTCTGGGTGGTCAGGCCGAGCAGCAGCGCCGCGGCCATCGCCGGGGCCTCCCGGAAGGGCAGGCCGAGCGCCGGGACGAGCACCGCGGAGCCGACCAGACAGGTCGTCACCCAGCCGTTCAGGCCGAGCCTGCGGGTGCACCACGGGCTGACCACCGCGGCCAGGAACATGCCCGCCGCCGACATCGCGACCGCCCAGCCCAGGCTGGCCAGGCCGCCGGTCTCGTCCGAGGCGCTGTTGAAGGTGTACCGGGACAGCATCAGCACCACGACGGTCAGCACGCCGAAGCAGAACTTGGTCAGCGTCGCCGCGGCCAGCGCGCGCACCGCCGGACGGCAGTCCCGCACCAGGTGCCGCAGCCCGGCCAGCAGGTCGTACCAGGTGGCGGCCAGCGTCTCGCGCAGCGGGGGGAGCCCGTCCGACTGGTCGGGGCCCAGCCGGTCGGCCGGGATGCGCTGCGCGGCCAGGGCGGCGGACAGGTACAGCAGCCCGGACAGCGTCACCGTCAGGGCGTCCGCGCGCGGTCCGGCCGGCACCACCAGGTGCACCAGGAAGCCGGCGCCCGCGCCGGTGGCCGCCGCGACCGCGCCCAGGGTCGGCGACACCGCGTTGGCGGTGACCAGCCGCGCGGGGGCCACCACCCGGGGCAGCGAGGCCGAGAGGCCCGCCAGGATGAACCGGTTGATCGCCGTCACCACTAGCGCCGCCGAGATGAACGCCCACTTCGGCGCCCCGCCCAGCAGCAGGGCCGCCGTCGCCAGGCCGAGCACCGCGCGGATCAGGTTGCCCGTCAGCAGCACCTGCCGGCGCCGCCAGCGGTCCAGCAGCACCCCGGCGAACGGGCCCACCACCGAGAACGGCAGCAGCGTCGCCGCCGCGATCGCGGCGATGTCGGCGGGGGAGGACTGCTTCTCCGGCGAGAAGACCACCGAGGCGGCCAGCGCGGCCTGGAACGCCCCGTCCGAGAGCTGCGAGAGCAGCCGGACGGTCAGCAGTCGCCGGAAACCTCGGCCGCGCAGCAGCCCGAGCAGGGGGGCCTCCCGCGGGGGCCGTTCGGTGATCACCCGCCAAGGGTGCCACGAGGTCCGTCGGTTCCACGTGAAACATCCGTCGACAGTCCGGCGGCCGGACGCCCCCCGCGTGCTTCCGCACCACCGATGACCTGCGTGTCGCAGGCTCGTTGACCAGCCCGGGAGGGAAGAACCACCTCGGAACAACGGGAGGCTCCCATGCGTGACGAGTTCGCCGCCCTTCTGCTCGGCCAGGTCGGCCGCCACGAGGGCCGAGACGCCGACGGCACCTGGAACAACCGACAGCGCTACAGCACCGAGACCCCCGGCCTGGAGTGGTCCGACGGCCAGCCCTGGTGCGCCACCTTCGAGGCCTGGGCCGCCCACCGGGCCGGCATGGACGGGCTCTGGCCGATGACCGCGTCCTGCCTCACCGCCGTCGCCTGGTGGCGCGACCGCCGCCGCTGGTCCGAGTACCCGGTCCTCGGCGGCCCCTTCTACCTCGGCCCCGGCGGCGGCAGCCACACCGGCGTCGTCGTCGCCTACGACGCCGACACCATCCGGAGCGTGGAGGGGAACACCAACGACAGCGGCTCCACCGAGGGCGACGGCGTCTACCTCAAGTCCCGCCCGCGCCGCGGCCCCGGCTCGCCGTACGGTTACGGGGTCCCGGCCTTCCCGGAGGGGACCGTCTCCGCGGACCCGGCGCTCGGCGGCGTCCCGGCGGCCCGCGTCTCGGGGCAGGCCACCACCCCGCCGTCCGGCCCGCCGCGCTGGCCCGGCCGGTACCTGAGGGTGCAGACGCCGATGCTGCACGGGGACGACGTCCTGACGTGGCAGCGCCGGCTGGCCGACCGCGGCTGGTCGATCACCGCGGACGGCTGGTACGGGCCCGCCTCCGCCCAGGTCTGCCGGTCCTTCCAGCAGCGCCACGGGCTCGGCGTGGACGGCGTCGTCGGCCCGGCCACCTGGAACGCGGCCTGGTCCTGACCGACGCCGGAGGGCCGCCCCGCGCGAAGCGGGACGGCCCTCCGGTCGGACCTGACGTCACGTCAGCCGGTGCTCAGCACTCGGTGCTCAGCGCTCGACCTCACCGCGGATGAACTTCTCGACGTTCTCCTTGGCCTCGTCGTCGAAGTACTGCACCGGCGGGGACTTCATGAAGTACGAGGACGCGGAGAGGATCGGGCCGCCGATGCCGCGGTCCTTGGCGATCTTCGCGGCGCGCACGGCGTCGATGATGACACCGGCCGAGTTCGGGGAGTCCCAGACCTCGAGCTTGTACTCGAGGTTCAGCGGGACGTCGCCGAACGCGCGGCCCTCGAGGCGGACGTACGCCCACTTGCGGTCGTCGAGCCACGCGACGTAGTCGGACGGGCCGATGTGGACGTTCTTGGCGCCCAGCTCGCGGTCGCGGATCTGCGAGGTGACGGCCTGGGTCTTGGAGATCTTCTTGGACTCCAGGCGCTCGCGCTCGAGCATGTTCTTGAAGTCCATGTTGCCGCCGACGTTCAGCTGCATGGTGCGCTCCAGGACCACGCCGCGGTCCTCGAAGAGCTTCGCCATCACGCGGTGCGTGATGGTGGCGCCGACCTGCGACTTGATGTCGTCGCCGACGATCGGGACACCGGCCTCGGTGAACTTGTCGGCCCACTCCTTGGTGCCGGCGATGAACACCGGGAGGGCGTTCACGAAGGCGACCTTGGCGTCGATGGCGCACTGGGCGTAGAACTTGGCGGCGTCCTCGGAGCCGACCGGCAGGTAGCAGACCAGGACGTCGACCTGGCGGTCCTTGAGGATCTGCACGACGTCGACCGGAGCCTCGTCGGACTCCTCGATGGTCTCGCGGTAGTACTTGCCCAGGCCGTCGAGGGTGTGGCCGCGCTGCACGGTGACGCCGGTCGGCGGCACGTCGCAGATCTTGATGGTGTTGTTCTCGCTGTTGCCGATGGCGTCGGCCAGGTCGAAGCCGACCTTCTTGGCGTCCACGTCGAACGCGGCGACGAAGTCGACGTCCTTGACGTGGTAGTCGCCGAACTGGACGTGCATCAGGCCGGGGACCTTACCGGCCGGGTCGGCGTCCTTGTAGTACTCGACACCCTGCACCAGCGAGGCGGCGCAGTTGCCCACGCCGACGATGGCTACGCGAACCGAACCCATTCCGGTTGCTCCCTGAATCTCATGAGGCCCGCCGTGCTGTGGCGGCGACCTCGTTCCACATCTGTTCTGACTGTCTGATCGGGCGCACGGGGCGCCCACGCCTCGCCGCGGGCGGCGGGGCCGGCGCGGTGGTGCAGCGCTCCGGTCAGGAGCGCCCCGGGCGGTCGTACGGTGGCCCGGGCGGGTCGGAGGACCCGTCGGCCGGACCACGGCCGTCCGAAGTGTGCGGGGACGCGGTGCCGCGTCCGGTTCTGGTGGCCCGCTCGGTCTCGATCAGCTCGTTGAGCCACCGGACCTCGCGTTCCACGGACTCCAGGCCGTGGCGCTGGAGTTCGAGGGTGTAGTCGTCGAAACGCTCGCGGGTGCGGGAGACGGAGCTGCGCATCCGCTCCAGCCGCTCCTCCAGCCGGCTGCGGCGGCCTTCCAGCACGCGCATCCGGACCGCCCGGTCGGTCTGGCCGAAGAACGCGAACCGGACACCGAAGTGCTCGTCCTCCCAGGCCTCCGGCCCGGTGTCGGCGAGCAGTTCCTCGAAGCGCTGCTTGCCCTCCGGGGAGAGCCGGTAGACGATCTTCGACCGCTTGCCGTTGAGCGCGGTGGCCGGGACGTACTCGACGTCCGGGTTGTCCTCCACCAGGAAGCCCTGGGCGACCAGGCTCTTCAGGCAGGGGTAGAGCGTTCCGTACGAGAAGGCCCGGAACGAGCCCAGCAGGACGTTGAGCCGCTTGCGCAGCTCGTACCCGTGCATGGGCGCGTCGTGGAGCAGGCCGAGGACGGCGAATTCGAGGACGCCGGAGCGTCGGCTCATGCCGCCTTCCTCCTTCCGTGAGGGTTCCTGCTCGCCGGATGCGGGCCCCGGTCCGGCAGTGTATGCCGAACCGATGTGTCGCGCCGATGTATCGGCTCGATATATCGGCAACAGTAACCCTGGGTCACGGAAGGAGCAAGGGGGGCACGCGTAACTGGGATCACAAGGCCACTGGGCAACGGGCGTGTAATGAATCGCGGTCGGTTCGTCCCGGTTGGCTTCCAATGCCCGATTAGGTGGCTTTCGGAGCGCCGTACTCTTTCGCCTGTGCACCCTGACCGAGGAGCTGCGGAGAGATGAGCGAACACCGGCGCAGGTCGGCCAACCCCGGGGGCGAGCAGCCGCCGCCGCGGCGGTCGGACTCCGAACGGCCGTACGCGTACGGCCACCCGGTCGAGGGCGCACCCGAGTACGGGCGGGGCGGCCCCGCGGGCGGTCCCGGACGGGCCGCGGCCCCGGGGCGGGCGGCCGGGCCGAACCGTTCCGGCGCCCCCGGGCGTCCCGGGCCCGGGCAGGTCCCCGGCCAGGGCGGCCGGCGCGCCGCGCGGGAGACCGCGGAGCAGCCCCGGCCGACCCGGGCGGAGATGCGCAAGCAGTCCCGCAAGGGCGGCGGTGGCGGCAACGCGGGCGGGCCGCCCGGTGGCCGCGGCGCCGGCCGGGGCGGTCGGCCGGGCAAGAAGCGGCTGATCGACTACCCGCGGTCCGGCAAGTCGGGCCTGCGGCGCTGGCTGCCGTCCTGGAAGCAGCTGCTGACCCTGTTCCTGGTCTTCTTCGGCGGCAGCGTGGCCGCGGTCGGCGCCGCGTACGCGCTGGTCCACGTGCCGGACGAGAAGACCCCGCTGCAGATCCAGAGCAACGTCTTCTACTGGGCCGACGGCAGCGAGATGGCCCGTACCGGCAACGAGAACCAGCAGCTGGTCGAGCTCTCGCAGATCAGCCGCCCGGCCCAGGACGCGGTCATAGCGGCGGAGAACGACACCTTCCGCACCGACTCCGGCATCGACCCGAAGGGCATCGCCCGCGCCGTCTACAAGATGGCCACCGGCGGCGAGACCCAGGGCGGTTCGACCATCACCCAGCAGTACGTGAAGAACGTCTACCTGTCGCAGGACCAGACGCTCTCCCGCAAGGCCAAGGAATTCTTCATCACCCTGAAGGTCAACGGGGAGAAGACCAAGGACCAGATCCTCACCGGCTACCTGAACACCAGCTGGTTCGGCCGCGGCGCGACCGGCATCCAGGCGGCCGCGCAGGCGTACTACGGCGTGGACGCCAGCAAGATCGACGTCTGCCAGGGCGCCATGCTGGCGGGCCTGCTGAAGGGCGCGGGCCTGTACGACCCGAGCCTGAGCGCCGCCAACCACGAGCGCATGGTGGAGCGCTGGAACTGGATCCTCGACCGGATGGTGACCACCAAGGCGCTGTCCGCGGACGACCGGGCCAAGTGCAAGGACTTCCCCGAGCCGATCGACGTGAAGACCGCCACCAAGACCACCGGCGAGGTCTCCTACCTGGTCGAGACCGCCAAGCAGTACGTCACCAACAAGGACCCGGACATCACCACGGCGGCCCTGGACCGCGGCGGCTACCAGATCCACACCACCTTCCAGAAGGACAAGGTCGACGCCCTGAAGAAGGCCGTGGACGACTTCGAGGCGGCCCGGCTGAACCCGGCCGACAAGGAGCTGGACCGCAACGTCCAGATCGGCGCGGCCTCGGTGGTGCCCGGTGACGGCGCGATCGTGGCCATCTACGGCGGCCCGGGCATCGAGAACGGCCACTTCACCAACAACGCCGACGCGGCCGGCGTCCCGGTCGGCTCGACCTTCAAGCCGATCGTGCTGGCCACCGCGATGCAGGAGGGCGTCCTCACCAAGAACGGCCCGGACGGCAAGCCCGCCCGGATCAACCCGGACTCCCGCTACCTGGCCGACGACATGGCGCAGATCTACCGCGCCGACGGCAGCAAGGCGATCGGCGACGACGGCCAGCCCTACCACCAGCGCAACAGCGACCCGGGCAAGAAGGGCTACGTGACGCTGCGGACGGCCATGCAGTGGTCGTACAACGTGCCGTTCGTCCAGCTCGGCCAGGACGTCGGTGGCGACAGGGTCCGGGCGATGGCGATCAAGTTCGGCCTGCACGACGACAAGACCCTGTCGCCGGCCAACACGCTGACCCTCCCGCTGGGCACCTCGACGCCGAGCGCGATCCGGATGGCCGCGGCCTACTCGGTCTTCCCGGCGCACGGCCAGCAGGCCGACCCGTACTCGGTGACCGGCGTGCAGTTCCGCGGCAAGGACCTGCCGAACTTCGACAAGCCGGTGCTGAAGACGGTGGTCGAGCCGGCGGTCGCCGACAACATCACCGACGTGCTGCAGAACGTGGCGAAGAACGGCACCGGCAGCAAGACCGCGGAGCTGGGCTTCCCGGTGGCCGGCAAGACCGGCACCTCCGACAAGAGCAAGTCGGCCTGGTGGATCGGCTACACCCCGAGCCTGACCACCGCGGTCAGCATGTGGCGCGAGGACGTGGCCAAGCAGACCGGCCTGGAGTCGCTGGACGGCACCGGCGGCAAGAGCGAGATCCACGGTGGTGACTTCCCGACCGAGATCTTCACCCGCTACATGAAGATCATCGGCCCGGGCAACCCGCGGAGCTTCACCGCCCCGGCCCCCTGGGGCCAGGAGGTCGACTCCTCCGGCGCCCCGGCCACCGCCTCGGCCTCGGCCTCTCCCTCGACCTCCCCGTCGATGGAGACCAGCCCCACCGCCGAGGTGCCCACCGAGACCGCCGACCCGTCGCCGACCGAGAGCCAGCGTCCGACCGGCCGTCCGTCCGGCAAGCCCAGCTCCAGCGCGAGTTCCAGCCCGGACTGCCTGCTCGGCTTCTGCCCCAGCTCCTCCCCGAGCTCCGGAGCGGCCGGCGGCACCGGCACCGGCGGCAACGGCGGCAACGGCGGCAACGGGGGCAACGGGGGCAACGGAGCGGGCGGGACCGGCACCACCACCGGCACCACCAGCGGCCGCAACGGCGGCCCGGGCACCGGCACCGGCTGAGCCGCCCGCCGGAACCCCGGCACAAACACCGCAGAGGGGCACGGATCGCGAGGGCGATCCCGTGCCCCTCTTCGATTGCGCGGAACGGTGCGGCAGTATGTCGGCCATGACCTCCAGCCTTCGTGACGAGACCTCGCCGCCCGGCCCCGCGCAGGCCGACGGTCCGCTGCCCAACACCGTGGTGGTGCCCGCGGACGAGGACCCGGTCGCGGAGGCCGGCAGCGAGCTGTTCGGCGGCCCGCCCGGGCGGCGGGCGCTGCTGGGGGTCTCCTGGTGGACGCCGGCCAAGTTCCTCGCGCTGGCGGTGATCGCGGTCTACGTGCTGGGCCTGTTCCAGAAGGCCCCGTGCTACGACGACGGCTGGTTCCACGGCGCCACCACCCAGTACACGAAGGCCTGTTACAGCGACATCCCGCACCTGTTCTCCGGCCGCGGCTTCGCCGACGGGCTGCACCCGTACCTGGACCCGATCCCGCATGGCTCGCCGGACATGCAGTACCTGGAGTACCCGGTGCTGACCGGCCTGTTCATGCAGGTCGCGGCCTGGCTGACCACCCACAGCGGCGACCTGATGAGCCGTGAGCAGTGGTTCTGGATGGTCAACGCCGGGATGCTGATGATCTGCGCCGTGGTCGCGGTGGTCGCCACCTCGCGCGCCCAGCGCCGCCGCCCGTGGGACGCGCTGCTGTTCGCCCTGGCCCCGGCCCTGGCGCTGAACGCCACCATCAACTGGGACCTGCTGGCGGTGGCCCTGGCCGCGGTCGCGATGGCCTACTGGTCGGGCTCCCGGCCGGTCTGGGCGGGCGTTTTCATCGGCCTGGCGACCGCCGCCAAGCTCTACCCGGTGCTGCTGCTCGGCCCGCTGCTGGTGCTCTGCCTGCGGGCCGGCCGGTGGAAGGAGTTCGGCCAGGCGTTCGGCGGCGCGGCCGGGGCCTGGCTGGTGGTCAACCTGCCGATCATGCTGGCCAACTGGAAGGGCTGGCTGACCTTCTACAGCTTCAGCCAGACCCGCCGGGAGGACTACGGCTCGTTCTGGCTGATCCTGATGCAGGGCATCCGCAAGGGCCGGAACCTGGAGACCCTGAACACCTGGATCGCCGTCCTGCTGGTGCTCAGCTGCCTGGCGGTCGGCTGGCTGGCGATCAGCGCCCCGCGCCGCCCGCGCTTCGCCCAGCTGGCCTTCCTGGTGGTGGCGGCCTTCGTGCTCACCAACAAGGTGTACTCGCCGCAGTACGTGCTCTGGCTGATCCCGCTGGCGGTGCTGGCCCGGCCGCGCTGGCGCGACTTCCTGCTCTGGCAGGCCTGCGAGGTGCTGTACTTCCTCGGCGTCTGGTCGTTCCTGGCCTACAACGGCGACGGCAAGCACCACGGCATCGACCAGGAGTGGTACCACTTCGCCATCGCCCTGCACCTGGTCGGCACCCTGTACCTCTGCTACATGGTGGTCCGCGACGTCCTCCACCCGGAGTGCGACCCGGTCCGCTGGGACGGCAGCGACGACCCGTCGGGCGGCGTGCTGGACGGCGCCCCGGACCGGTTCGTGCTCGGCGCCGCCCGCGGCCTGCGCGAGGAGGAGAGCTACGCCGCGTACGCGCCGCGCTCGGACTGGCTGGGCAAGGACCCGGAGCCGGTCGTCGAGCTCGGCGCGGAGCCCCGGCCCGAGAAGTGATCCGGGAAGTGATCCGGGAGGCGGCCCGGTGAGTCCTCCGGGACGCCGCCCGGCCCCGTGAGACCCGGAGCCGCCGGAGCCCCGCCCGCCGTCACGGCGGGCGGGGCTCCGGCGTTCGGCCGGGCACCGGGGGGGCGGACTCAGCGCTCGACCACCCGGTCGAAGTGGGTGGTGGTGTGCCGGACGGTCAGGGACAGCTCGTCGCCGATCGCGGGCGGCTTGAGCCGGCCGGGCAGGAACAGGATCGACACCTGCATGTGCGGCGGCTCGGCGAACCACAGCTGCCTGCCCTGCCAGGAGTACGGCGACAGCGTCCGGTTGACGGTGCCCAGAGCGGCCCGGGCCAGCCCCTTGGCCCGGGGCAGCACCCCGTGCACGTACTTGGGGGCCTCCAGGCCGACGCCGTGCGCGGTGCCGCCGGTGGCGACCAGCAGGTGGCCGTCGGAGGGGGCCCTGTGCTGCCGGTAGCCGTAGCGCTCGCCGCGGGAGACCGGGGTGACGTCCAGGACGGTGGCCCGGGAGGAGAGCGCCTCCACCTCGCCGAGCCAGAGCCGGGTGCCGATCCGGGAGCGGAAGGCGGTGCCGGGGTGCCGCTCGGCCAGCCGCGGCCCGTCCGCGGCGGACAGGTGGCTGAGGTAGACCGTGCCGGTGGGCAGCCCGGCCTCGCCGACCGCCCGGACCAGGCCGGACACCTCGTCCACCGGGTCGCTGCCGTCCGGCCGGTCCAGCGGCAGGTGCAGCGCGAAGCCCTCCACCGCCAGGTGCCCCACCGGCAGCCGGGGCAGCTCACCGGCCGCGACGCCGTGCCGCCGCATCGAGGTCATGCACTCGATCACCACCCTGGTCCCCCCGGGCAGCGCGGCCAGCGCCTCGGCGTGCGCGACGGTGCGCACCACCCGCCCGGCGGGCAGCTCGACCTCGGGCTCGCCCGCCCGGTAGGGGGTGAGCACCAGCAGGTCGCCGGGGAAGTCGCCGGCCACCGCCGCCGCCTCGTCCGTGGTGCCCACCGCCAGCGTCGGCACGCCCAGCCGGGCGGCCTCGGCGGCCAGCCGGGTGTTGCCGAAGCCGTAGCCGTTGCCCTTGGCGACCGGGACGAGCCCGTCGAACTCGGCCAGCAGGCCGCGCTGGTGCGCCCGCCAGCGGCCGGTGTCCACGTACATCGTCAGGGTCATCGCGTTCTCTCCGTGGTGTTCTTCGGGTGGCGCACCGGCGGGCGTCCGGCGACCGGGCGTCCGGCGACCGGTCGGCGGGCGAGCGGTCGGCGACCGGTCGGCGGGCGAGCGGTCGGCGGCCCGCCGGCCCGGCCGTCCGGCTCAGCGGCGCGACATGTAGAGGTCGAGCGCCTTGTGCAGGAGCTTGTTGAGCGGGAAGTCCCACTCGCCGAGGTACTCCGCGGCCTGGCCGCCGGTGCCGACCTTGAACTGGATCAGCCCGAACAGCGGGTCGTCCTCGTCCAGGGTGTCGCTGATCCCGCGCAGGTCGTAGACGCTCGCGCCGAGCGCGTAGGAGTCCCGGATCATCCGCCACTGGATCGCGTTGGACGGCTTGACCTCGCGCTTGTGGTCGGCCGAGGCGCCGTAGGAGTACCAGACGTGCTCGCCGACCACCAGCATCGTGGTGGCGGCCAGCGGCTCGCCCTCGTGGTAGGCGAGGTAGAGCCGCATCCGGTTCGGGTCCTCGGCGGTCAGGGACTGCCACATCCGCTGGAAGTAGGAGAGCGGCCGGGGGGTGAAGTGGTCCCGCTCGGCGGTGACCACGTACAGCTTGTGGAAGACCGCGAGGTCCTCGTAGCCGCCCTGGACCACCTCGACGCCGCTCTTCTCGGCCTTCTTGATGTTGCGCCGCCACAGCTGGTTGAAGCCGCGCTGGACGTCGTCCAGCGAGCGGCCGCCCAGCGGCACCTGGAAGACGTACCGGGGCTGGACGTCGCCGAAGCCGGCGCCGCCGTCCTCGCCCTGCAGCCAGCCGGAGCGGCGCAGCCGTTCGGCGGTCTCCAGGGCGCGGGCCTCGGTGAAGTCCGGCTCGACGTCGCGCAGCCGCTTGGCCCCGTCGCCGGCGATCGCCTCCTTGATGGTGGGCGCCTCCCAGCGGCGCACCACCACCGGCGGGCCCATCTTCACCGAGAAGGCGCCCTGCGACTTCAGGTGCGCCAGCATCGGCTTGAGCCAGCGGTCGAGGTCCTGGTCGAACCAGTCGATCACCGGCCCCTCCGGCAGGTAGGCCAGGTACCGCTTCACCTTGGGCAGCTGGCGGTAGAGGACCAGCCCGGCGCCGACCAGCTCGCCGGAGGCGTCGAACCAGCCCAGGCTCTCCGCGCGCCACTCCGCCTTCACGTCCGCCCAGGAGGGCACCTGCATGTGGCTGGCCGAGGGCCGGCTCTGCACGAAGGCCAGGTGTTCCTCGCGTGTGATCGTCCGCAGCCGCAGGCTCATGCTCCGTGCTCCTCCTCGTGGATCCCCCCATGGTGACCCTATCGTCCGAATGGTCCGATTCGACCGGGAACCGACCCGACATGATGATGCCCTCCCGGCGGCACCCGCTGATACAGGTACTACGCCGGGAGGGCATCGGAGGCCCAGCGGAGGGAGGCGGACTCAGCCCGCCCCGCGCCGGGGGGACGTCACCACACGCCCCCGAACAGGCCGCCGTGCGCCACGCCGAGGAAGAGGCCGAACGCCGCCGCGCCGGTGCCGATGACGACCGCGAAGCGTTCGGCGGTGGTCACCGAGAGGAACAGCCCGGCCAGCCCGGTGAGCACCCCGAACAGGCCGGTCCACGAGGTCAGCAGGTGCAGGTGGTGGAAGAACGAGGTGACGAAGGCGATCACCCCGAGCAGGACGGTCACGCCGACCAGGGCGTTCTCCCGCGGGTGCGGGTGTCCGTCGGTGTTGAGGGTGAACTGCGACCGGTGCTGCGGCCTGGGGACGGCCTGTGCCATGGGACCCACCTCCCGGGAGAGGGAACGTTCGTTCTGTCCAGATTGCGGCCGGTGTGACCGAAGTGACAACCGCGGCGGCCAACTGTTTTGTCCGCCGGTCGGCTGACCCGGTAGGCTGGCCCCTCTGCACTGGTGTAGGGGCGTGCCCGCATGCCCGCGTCCACCGGTGCCGACGCGCACAACCCTCCTGCCACGGAAATGCCGTGGCCGTTGAGTCCAAAGGAGGTGGGTTACACATGCGTCACTACGAGGTGATGGTCATCCTCGACCCCTCGGTCGAGGAACGCGCTGTCTCCCCCCTGATCGAGAGCTTCCTCAACGTCGTCCGCACCAGCGGCGGCAAGGTGGAGAAGGTCGACACCTGGGGCCGTCGTCGCCTGGCGTACGAGATCAACAAGCAGTCCGAGGGCATCTACTCGGTCATCGACCTCAAGGCCACGCCCGAGGTCGTCAAGGAGCTCGACCGCCAGTTCAGCCTGAGCGAGTCGGTTCTGCGGACCAAGGTCCTGCGCCCGGACACCCACTGAGCCCACTTCCGGCGTCCGCGCCGGAGGGCTCACGTCCGGTGTTCCACGTGGAACACCGCTGACGAGCACCGCAGAACTCCTTTCCGAGAGGTCATCACCACATGGCAGGCGAGACCGTCATCACCCTCGTCGGCAACCTCGTCGACGACCCCGAGCTGCGCTTCACCCCGTCGGGTGCCGCGGTGGCCAAGTTCCGCATCGCGTCCACCCCGCGCACCTTCGACCGCCAGACCAACGAGTGGAAGGACGGCGAGAGCCTCTTCCTCACGTGCAACGTCTGGCGGCAGCCGGCGGAGAACGTGGCCGAGTCGCTGCAGCGCGGCATGCGCGTGATCGTGCAGGGCCGACTGCGCCAGCGGTCTTACGAGACCAAGGAAGGCGAGAAGCGGACGGTCTTCGAGGTCGAGGTCGATGAGGTCGGCCCGAGCCTGCGCTCGGCGACCGCCAAGGTCACCCGCGCCAACCGGACCGGCGGTCCGGGCGGTGGCGGCGGCGGCTTCGGCGGCGGCGGCCAGCAGGGTGGCGGCGGCTTCGGCGGCGGCAACCAGGGCGGCGGCAGCTGGGGCGGAAACCCCGGCGGCGGCAGCCAGGGCGGCCCGTCCGACGACCCGTGGGCGTCCAGCGCCCCCGCGTCCAACCAGGGCGGCGGCGGCTGGGGTGGAAACTCCGGCGGCGGCTACTCGGAAGAACCCCCGTTCTAAGCGGTGCCCGGCGGGCCCCCCGCGGGCCCGCCGACGCTGACAGATCTCGTACCTAACGGAGCACACAATGGCGAAGCCGCCTGCTCGCAAGCCGAAGAAGAAGGTTTGCGTCTTCTGCAAGGACAAGGCCACGTACGTGGACTACAAGGACACGAACCTGCTGCGGAAGTTCATTTCCGACCGCGGCAAGATCCGTGCCCGCCGGGTCACCGGCAACTGCACCCAGCACCAGCGTGACGTCGCCACGGCCGTGAAGAACAGCCGTGAGATGGCCCTGCTGCCCTACACCTCCACCGCGCGCTAAGAGAGGGTGACCGAAGAATGAAGATCATCCTCACTCACGAGGTCCCCGGCCTCGGCAGCGCCGGCGAGATCGTCGAGGTCAAGGACGGCTACGCCCGTAACTTCCTGGTCCCGCGCGGCTTCGCCATCCGCTGGACCAAGGGCGGTCAGAAGGACGTCGACGCCATCCGTCGCGCCCGGAAGATCCACGCCATCCAGACCCTCGAGGCCGCCAACGAGGTCAAGGCCAAGCTCGAGGGCCTGCAGGTCAAGCTGGCCGTTCGCTCCGGCGAGGCCGGCCGCCTGTTCGGCTCCGTGACCCAGGCCGACGTCGTGGAGGCCATCAAGGCCGCCAGCGGCCCGGCCGTGGACAAGCGCGCCGTCGCGATCGCCTCGCCGATCAAGACCGTGGGCACCCACAAGGTCTCGGTCAAGCTGCACGGTGACGTCCAGGCCAACCTCGACGTCAACGTCGTCGCCGCCTGAACGCAGTCGTAGCGGTGCCGTAGCGACCGTGCCGCAGGGCACGCCGCGAGGCACCCGGAGGGCCGGACCCCGTCTCCACGGGGTCCGGCCCTCCGGCCGTTCCGGGGCCGCCGCCGTGCCCGGTCCCCGGTGCCGTCCTCAGGCCCGGACCGCGCCGGTGACCATCCAGCGGCCGGTGCGCACCCGGCCGGCCAGGAACGCGGCCCGGCTCAGCATGAACAGGTTCATCGCCCACCACAGCCCGGCCAGCCCCAGGCCCAGCGCCGGGACGGCCAGCGCCGCCGGGACGAACAGCAGCAGGGTGGCCGTCATCGCCCAGGCCAGGTAGCGGCCGTCGCCCGCGCCCATCAGCACCCCGTCCAGGACGAACACCAGCCCGCCCACCGGCTGGGTCAGCGCGGCCAGCAGCAGCGCGGTGGACAGCTGCCCCCGCACGGCCGGGTCGGAGCTGAACAGCGGGACGTACAGCGGGCGGCCCAGCACCATCAGCAGCCCGAACAGCACGCCCGCGCCGAGGCCCCACTCGACCATCCGCCGGGTGGCGGCCCGGGTGCCCGGCAGGTCGCCGGCGCCCAGGTAGCGGCCGATGATCGCCTGCCCGGCGATCGCCACCGCGTCCAGCGCGAAGGCCACGAAGGACCAGACGGTCATGGTGATCTGGTGGGCGGCCACCTCGGCGTCGCCCAGGTGCGCGGCCACCGCGGTGGCCAGCACCAGCACCGCGCGCAGGCTCAGGGTGCGCACCAGCAGCGGGCCGCCGGCCCGGGCCGAGGCGCGGATGCCGGCGGCGTCCGGCCGCAGCGTCGCGCCCTCCCGGCGGGCGCCGCGGACCACCACGGCCACGTACACCGCGGCCATCGCGTTCTGCGCGATCACGGTGCCCCAGGCGGAGCCGGCCACCCCGAGGCCGGCGCCGTACACCAGGCCCAGGTTGAGCAGCAGGTTGGCGGTGAACCCGCCGATCGCCACCAGCAGCGGGGTGCGGGTGTCCTGGAAGCCGCGCAGCACGCCGGTGGCGGCCAGCACCAGCAGCATCGCGGGCACCCCGAGCGCGCTGATCCGCAGGTAGGTGACGGCGTGCGGCTCGGCGGTGGCGGAGGCGCCGAGCAGCCGGGCGGCCTGCGGGGCGAACAGCAGGGTGAGCACCACCAGGCCGGCCGAGAGGAGCAGCGCCAGCCAGATCCCGTCGATGCCCTGCTGGACGGCGGCCCGCCGGTCGCCCGCCCCGATCCGGCGGGCCACCGCGGCGGTGGTGGCGTACGCGAGGAAGGCGAACACGCCGACGACGGTGGTGAGCGCGGCCGAGGCGACGCCCAGGCCGGCCAGCTGGGCGGTGCCGAGGTGGCCGACGATCGCCGAGTCGGCCATCAGGAACAGCGGTTCTGCGACCAGGGCGCCGAAGGCCGGGACGGCCAGGGCGAGGATCTCCCGGTCGTGGCGGCGGCGGTCGGCGGCGTGCGGACGGGCCGTGGGCGGTCGGACGGGCATGGGCACAGCCTACTCATCCACAGGTAATGGCTGTAAGTGCCCTGTGACACTTACTTTCGCTGTGGACGGACCCGGGCTCGAACGGCCTCTCGAACAGGCCCCCGGCTCGGGCCCCGGGTGTGTGAAGAATTTCTCATGCACAGGCTGTGCGGAGAGTCACCGCAGGTCAGCGATGTCCCACCAGGGTGATCGTGTGGTTATCCACAGTGGTGTCCACAGGGTTGTGCACAGCTTTGGCGGAGTTACCCACAGCCTGGGGACAGTTATCCACACCCCCTGTGGATAACCGCCTTTGAACAACCGCCCGAGCCCCCGTACCGTGGCTCCGGACCAGACCCCGGTGGCCGCGTGACACCGCCCGCACACGGCCGGAACTGTCGGCTCGGTGGCGTAGGAAGGAACGCGCCCCACCGGACAGGCCCGCACCAACTCGCACCGCTCGCTGATCGGGGAACACGCGTGACCGGCCCCCAGTACGAAGACCACGACGCCCCGCCGCCGGAGGACGACTGGCAGCCGTCCGACGACGCCTTCCCGCTGGACGCCTTCCCCGACGTCCCGGGTGACCGCCTCCCGGTCTCCCGCCGCTCCGGCGCCCCGGCCGGCCGCGAGGGCTCCGGCGGCTCGGGCGGGTCCGGAGGCTCCGGCGGGTCCGGCGGCGGCTTCCAGCGGCGGGACGGCGGCAAGGGCGGCGACCGCTTCCCGGCCAAGGGTGAGCGCCGCGACCGGGACGGCGACCGCGAGGGCGGCTTCGGCGGCGAGGGCTTCGAACGCGTCCCCCCGCAGGACCTGGCGGCCGAGCAGTCCGTGCTCGGCGGCATGCTCCTCTCCAAGGACGCCATCGCGGACGTCGTCGAGGTGCTCAAGCCCGCCGACTACTACCGCCCCGCCCACGAACTCATCCACGGCGCGATCCTCGACCTCTACGCCCGCGGCGAGCCCGCCGACCCGATCACCGTGGCCGGCGAACTCACCAAGCGCGGCGAGCTCACCCGCGTCGGCGGCCCCTCCTACCTGCACACCCTGGTCAACTCCGTCCCCACCGCGGCCAACGCCGAGTACTACGCCGAGATCGTCCACGAACGCGCCGTCCTGCGCCGCCTGGTCGAGGCCGGCACCCGCATCGCCGGCATGGGCTACGCCGCCGAGGGCGACGTCGACGACATCGTCAACGCCGCCCAGGCCGAGATCTACGCCGTCACCGAACAGCGCACCAACGAGGACTACGCCCCCCTCGCCGACATCATGGAAGGCGCCCTCGACGAGATCGAGGCCATCGGCTCCCGCTCCGGCCAGATGTCCGGCGTCCCCACCGGCTTCGCCGACTTCGACCAGCTCACCAACGGCCTCCACCCCGGCCAGATGATCGTCATCGCGGCCCGCCCGGCCATGGGCAAGTCAACGCTCGCCCTGGACTTCGCGCGGGCCTGTTCGATCCACAACAACCTGCCGAGCGTGATCTTCTCGCTCGAAATGGGCCGCAACGAGATCGCCATGCGCCTGCTGTCGGCGGAGGCACGGGTGGCGCTGCACCACATGCGGTCGGGGAACATGACGGACGACGACTGGACGCGGGTGGCCCGGCGGATGCCCGAGGTGAGTGCGGCGCCGCTGTACATCGACGACTCCCCGAACCTGTCGATGATGGAGATCCGGGCCAAGTGCCGACGGCTCAAGCAGCGCAACGACCTGCGGCTGGTGGTGATCGACTACCTGCAGCTGATGCAGTCCGGCGGGTCGCGGCGGGCGGAGAGCCGGCAGCAGGAGGTCTCGGACATGTCCCGGAACCTGAAGCTGCTGGCGAAGGAGCTGGAACTCCCGGTGATCGCGCTCTCCCAGCTGAACCGCGGCCCCGAGCAGCGCACCGACAAGAAGCCGATGGTCTCCGACCTGCGCGAGTCCGGCTCGATCGAGCAGGACGCCGACATGGTGATCCTGCTGCACCGCGAGGACGCGTACGAGAAGGAGTCGCCGCGCGCCGGTGAAGCCGACCTGATCGTGGCAAAGCACCGAAACGGCCCGACTGCGACCATTACCGTCGCTTTCCAGGGCCACTACTCGCGCTTCGTGGACATGACCAGGGACGTGACCTGACCTGACCTGACCCGGCCCGGGGCGGCTCGACTTCTGCGGTGGCGCGCGGGGTGTCTCAGAACCAGTGCAGGCAGTGCGGTGCGCGGTCGGTGGGGACGCAGGTGACCCCGCCGTCGCGGACGGTCAGCAGGTGGCGCCGGTGCTCGCCGAGGAACGGGTCGTCGACGTCGAGGACGAGCGTGCCGTCGGTGCTCCAGCAGCGGCACGGCCCTGCCGCGGTGCAGCAGTTCGACCGTCCCGGCCTCGACGGACCCGGCCCGGGCGGGGGCGAGGGCGGCGCGCCGCCGGGGGACGGTGTAGCGCTGGGTGGAGGTGGCGGGCCCGTAGCCGAAGCGGCGGTGGATCAGCGACTCGGAGGCGAGCAGCACGGCCAGCACCTCGCCGCGTCCGCGCAGTTCGGCGAGTTGGCGGCGCATCATCGCGGTGAGCACGCCCCGCCGCCGGTGCGAGGGCAGCGCGCCGACGGCCGTCACCCCGGAGACCGGGACGATCCGCCCGCCGGGGAGGGTGAGTTCGAAGGTGTAGGCCCCGGCGGTGCCGATCGGCCGGCCGTCCGCGTCGTGGGCGAGCAGGCCGCGCTCCGGCTCGAACGCCGACCACCAGACGCCGCCGCCGTCCGCGCCGGGCGGGCCGACGAACATCCCGAACGCGGCGTGCATGGTCTCGACGAAGAGGTCGAGGTCCTGCTCGGTGGTGGGCCGGATGTCGATCAATGCCGCCGCCTTCCGCGGTAGCCGTCGCCTGTCCGGGGCCAGTGCAGCCCGCTCGCCCGTCCACGGTCAAGGGATTGAACGGGGTCGGGTAGGGTCGCCCGCCATGGACGATGACCTGGAACTGCTGCCGCTGCCGGACCGGGCGGCCGAGCTGCTGGCCGGGGCGGGGGCGCCGCCGCGGCTGGTGGCGCACCTGCGGCTGGTGCACGACGTGGCGGCGCGGCTGGCGGACTGGGCGGCGGAGCGCTGTCCGGAGCTGGCGGTGGACCGGGAGGCGGTGCTGTTCGGGGCGGCCACCCACGACATCGGGAAGGCGGTGCACCGCTCGGAGCTGTCCGGCCCGGGCTCGGCGCACGAACCGGCCGGGCGGGAGCTGCTGCTGGCGGCGGGGGTGGCCCCGGAGCTGGCCCGGTTCGCGGCCGGGCACGCCGACTGGGGCCCGTCCTCCACGGCCGAGGACCTGCTGGTCTGCGTGGCCGACAAGGTGTGGAAGGACAAGCGGGTCCCGGAGCTGGAGGACCTGCTGGTCGACGCCCTGGCGCGGGCGGGCGGCGGGGAGCGCTGGACGTGGTTCCTGGGCCTGGACGAGCTGCTCACCGCGATCGGCGCGGACGCCGGGGCGCGGCTGGCGTACCAGGGGCGTTTCCCGGTCTGAGCCGGTCCGGTCCGGTGCTGCTCCCGGTCCCGGGTCCGATCCAGGTCCGGGGCCGGGGTCGCTAGTCGAGCGTGACGGTGCTGCGGAAGACGGTCGCGCCGGGGCCGGTGAGCAGCGTCGCGGTGCCGTCGGCCGGCAGGAACGCGGACTCGCCCCGGTGGAGCGTCAACGTCCGTCCGTCCGAGGCGAGTTCGGCCGTTCCCGCGGTGCAGAGCAGGATCTGCGGGGCGTCGCCGGGCAGGGTGGCGGGGCGGTCGGTGAGCTCGTAGCGGGAGAGCCGGAACTCGTCGATCGGCACCGGGTAGTGCCGTTCGCCGTCCGGGCCGGGCGCGGGGCGCAGGATCTCCGGGCGGCCGGCGCGGAAGTCGACCACCTTGAGCAGTTCGGGGACGTCCACGTGCTTGGGGGTGAAGCCGCAGCGCAGCACGTTGTCGGAGTTGGACATGATCTCGACGCCGGTGCCGCGCAGGTAGGCGTGCGGCAGCCCGGCGCCGAGGTAGAGCGCCTCGCCGGGCTGGAGCCGGACGTGGTTGAGCAGCAGGGCGGCGACCAGCCCGGGGTCGCCGGGGTGCTCGGCGGCGGCGAAGGCGTACCCGGCCAGCTCGCCGGTCGGGTCGGCGGGGGCGGCGGCGGTGACCGCGCGGGCGACGGCGGCCACGGTCTCCCGGCCCGCCGCGCCGGTCAGGCCGAGCGCCCCGGCGAGGGCCCCGGCGAGCGCCTCCGGTTCGGGCTTCGTGCGCAGCAGGTCGATCAGCGGGGCCAGCCCGGGGACGTCGAGCGAGGCCATCAGGGCGGCCGCGCCGGCGGGGGTGCGGAAGCCGCACAGGCCCTCGAACTCGTCGAGCGCGCAGATCAGTTCGGGCTTGTGGTTGTCGTCCTTGTAGTTGCGCTCCGGGGCGTCCAGCGGGATGCCGCGGGCTTCCTCCTCGGCGTACCCGGCCCGGGCCTGCGCCCTGGTCGGGTGGGCCTGGATGGAGAGCGGCAGGGCGGCGGCGAGCACCTTGAACAGGAACGGCAGCGTCGGCCCGAACCGCTCGACGGAGGCGGCGCCCAGTTCGCCGACCGGGTCGGCGGCGATCAGCCGGTCCAGCGGGACGGGACCGTCGCCGCGGTCGACCAGGGACGGCGCGCCGGGGTGGGCGCCCATCCACAGCTCGGCCTGGGGCGCACCGGTGGCGGGCCGTCCGAGCAGCTCGGGGACGGCGGTGGTCGAACCCCAGGCGTAGTCGCGGACGGTGTTGTCGAGCCGGTCCATCAGTGCTCCCGGAAGGGTGTGTGCGCGAGGTGCCCGGTGGCCGGGGACCAACGACAATAGTCGACGCCCGCGGCGGGCCGGGGGTTGCGGTGATCACCCTCCTGGGCGCGCCCACCCGGCGGCGCGGGGGCCTTCCGGCCAGGCTGGACGGGACGGGCCGGCCCGCGCCCGCCGCCGCACCGACCAGGGGAGCAGCCGTGACCGCGTCACCGTCCGACGAGAGCGCCCCCGGCCGCCGGGCGGACGCCGCACCGGCCGTCCGCCCGTTGGAGGTCGAGGTCTTCACCGGCCCGGAGAGCGCGTTCTTCGCCACCTCCAGCCTGATCATGGGCGAGCGCACGGCGATTCTGGTCGACGCCCAGCTGACCCGCAGCGCCGGGCGCGAGCTGGCCGAGTGGATCGCCGGCAAGGGGCGCGAGCTACTGGCGATCGTGGTCAGCCACCAGCACCCCGACCACTACTTCGGCGCGGAGGAGGTGCTGCGGCTGTTCCCGGCCGCGCAGCTGCTGGCCGCGCCCTCGGTGGTGGAGGGCATCGGGCGGACCGCGGCGGCGAAGGTCGCGCAGTGGAAGCCGGTGTACGGCGACGACGTCCCGGACCAGCCGCTGCTGCCCGCGCCGCTGCTGCCGCGCCCGCTGATGATCGACGGCCAGCTGATCCGGGTCCTGCAGCTGGGCCAGGGCGACAGCGCGGGCTCCACCATCACCCACCTGCCGAGCATCCGCACCGTGGTCGCGGGCGACTTCGCCTACAACGGCACCCACGTCTGGACGGCCGACACCGACCCGGACGCCCGCGACCAGTGGTCGCACAACCTGGGCCGGATCGCCGACCTCGGCGTGGACCGGGTGATCGCCGGGCACCGCGCCCCCGGCATGGACGACGCCGCGCACCGGGTGCTCGCCTTCACCGCCGGCTACCTGCGCGACTTCGACGAGGCGCTGCACGACCACCCCGAGGACGCGGAGGCGCTGGCCGCCGCGGTGAACGAGCGCTACGGCGGCCTGACCCTGCCGGCCATCCTGGAGCACGGCGCGGCCGCGAACGTCGCGCGGCGGGAGGTCCCGCACGAGGACAACGGGATCGTGGACGCGGAGATCGTCGACGGCGACGACCAGTGACCCCGCGGGGGCGGCGCCCGGGGAGCGGCCCCGGGGAAGCGGCGCCCGGGGAGCGGCCCCGGAGGAGCGGCGGCCGGGGAGTGATACTGCGGGGGTGACGCGGAACGGGTACGACGCGGTGGTGGCGGCCGGCGGGGCGGGGCGACGGCTCGGCGGGATCGACAAGCCCGCCCTGACGGTCGGTGGACGCCCGCTGCTGGACCGGGTGCTGGCGGCCTGCGCGGACGCCCGCGAGGTCCTGGTGGTCGGCCCCGAGCGGCCCACCGAGCGGGCCGGGGTGCGCTGGCTGCGCGAGGACCCGCCGGGCGGCGGCCCGCTGGCGGCGGTGGCCGCCGCGCTGCCCGCGGTGACCGCGCCCCGGGTCCTGCTGCTCGCCGCCGACCTGCCGTTCCTGGACCGGCCGACGGTGGGGCGGCTGCTGGCCGCGCTCGACGGGGACGGCGGCCCGGACGGCGCCCTGCTGGTCGACGCCGACGGCCGCGACCAGCCGCTGGCCGCCGCCTACCGCACCACCGCCCTGCGCGCGGCGCTCGCCGCCCTCGGTGACCCGTCCGGCCGCCCGCTCCGCCACCTGCTCGCCCCGCTCCGCCTGACCCGCCTGCCCGATCCGGCGCACGCCTCCTTCGACTGCGACACCTGGCCGGAGCTGGCCGCGGCCCGCGACCGGGCGGGGCGGGAGACCGGGGGGTCCTGAGGAGGAGGACGGGGGCCGCGCACGACGGGCGGGTCCGGCGGCCTCCCCGACCCGGCGGCACCCGCCCGGAGCCGCCCGCGGCCCGTGGCCGTCCGGGGCGCGGGGTCGGCTCCGGCGGGGTGCTCACGGCGGGCGGGGGCGGGGGGTGAGCGAAACGACGTGCGGCGCTCACCGGGGAAGCGGTCGGCGGGTGCCCGGATCGGGCAGCATGGGCGTCATGGAGCGCACATTGGACGAGTGGATGGCCGCGGCCGCTGCCGAGCTGGGCGTGGACCTGGCGGTGGACGTGCGCGGGCTGTTGGACATGACCCGGGTGGTCGCGCACGGGGTCGAGCGGCCGGCGGCGCCGCTCACCGCGTTCCTGGTCGGCTACGCGGCGGCCGGGGCCGGTGGCGGCGCGGCGGCGGTGGCCGAGGCGAACGCGAAGGCGGTGGCGCTGGCCGAGCGCTGGGCCGCTGCCGCTGCCGCTGACGACGCCCACGCCCCGGCTGCCGCTGATGCCCCGGCGGCCCCGGCGGCCGACGGCGCGGACGGGCGATGAGCGGGCCGGCGGGGATGGGGACGGTGGACCCGGCCGGTGACGTCCGGTTGACCTCGGTGGCGGCCACCTTGCGCGGGGGCCCGTGGCGGGCGGCCCGGGACGCGGCGCGGGCGGCGGGGGCCCGGCCGCTGCCGGTGGAGCGGGTGGAGCTGGCCGCGGCGGCGGGGCGGACGCTGGCCGAGCCGCTGGCGGCACTCACCGACCTGCCGGCCTTCGACACCTCGGCGATGGACGGCTGGGCGGTGGCCGGTCCGGGGCCGTGGCGGCTGTCCGGCCGGGTGCTGGCGGGGCAGCCGTGCGCGCCGCTGGCGGACGGCGCGGCGGTGGAGATCGCCACCGGTGCCCAGTTGCCGCCGGGCGCCACCGGGGTGCTCCGGCGTGAGCACGGCGTGCTCACCGAACGTCCGGACGGCGCCGTCCAGGTGCGCGGTGCGGTGGTGCCCGGGCAGGACGTCCGGCCGCGCGGGCAGGAGTGCGGCCGGGGCGAGGAGCTGCTGCCCGCGGGGCTGCCGGTGACTCCGGCGGTGCTCGGGCTGGCCGCGGCGGCCGGGCACGACCGGCTGGCCGTGCACCGCCGTCCGACCGTCGAATTGCTGGTGCTGGGCGACGAGTTGCTGGTGGCGGGGCTGCCCGGTCCGGGCCGGGTGCGGGACGCGCTCGGTCCGCTGCTGCCGCCCTGGCTGGCCGGGGCGGGGGCCGAACTGCTCGGCGGCCGCCACGTCCGGGACGACTTCGGGCTGCTGCGGGACGCGATCCGGCACTCGCCCGCGGACCTGGTGCTCACCACCGGCGGCACCGCCGCCGGGCCGGTGGACTTCCTGCACGCCGCGCTGGAGGCCACCGGCGGGCACCCGCTAGTGGACGGGGTGGCGGTGCGGCCCGGGCACCCGATGCTGCTGGCGGCGCTGCCCGGCGGCCGTCACCTGGTGGGGCTGCCCGGCAACCCGCTGGCCGCGGTGGCGGGCACCGTCACGCTGGCCCTGCCGCTGCTGCACGCGCTGTCCGGCCGGGCCGCGCCGGCCGCCGGTCCGGTCGAGCCGCTGGCCGCCGCGCTGCCCGGGCACCCCGTCGACACCCGGCTGCACCCGGTGCGCCGGACCGCCGCCGGGCTGGCCCCGCTGCCGCACGACGGACCGGCGATGCTGCGCGGTCTGGCCCGGGCCGAGGCGCTGGCGGTCGTCCCGCCCGGCGGCCTGGCGGCGGGGGAGTACGCGGAGGTGCTGGCGCTGCCCGCGGCCTGAGCCCCGGAATCCGGCGGGCGGGCGGGCGGACGCGAGGAGGGGGCGGTGTTCCACGTGGAACACCGCCCCCTCCTCGCGCCCCGGGTCAGTGGGTGACCTGGGTGCCCTGCTTGATGACGATCAGGCGGTCGGTGAGCTGGAGCACCGCGGCCTCCGGCTCGGTGTAGTTGAGCACACGGCGGCCGCGGACCACCGCCACCACCAGGTCGTCCAGCTCGCGCGGGCTGCGTCCGGCCTCGGCCCTGGTGACCGGGCGCTCGGTGACGTCCAGGCCGTTGCCGTAGGTCAGCAGGTCCTCCATCACCGCGCCCGCGTTGGGGCTGAGCATCGACATGCCCAGCAGTCGGCCCGCCGAGCTGGAGGAGGTGACCACCACGTCCGCGCCGCTCTGCCGCAGCAGCGGGGCGTTCTCGTCCTCGCGGACGGCGGCGACCACGGTGGCGGCCTTGTTCAGCTGGCGGGCGGTCAGGGTGATCAGGGCGGCGGTGTCGTCGCGCTCGGGGGCGACCACCACCTGGGCGGCGCGCGGCAGTTCGGCCCGGATCAGGGTGGCGGCCCGGGTGGCGTCGCCGAGCACGCCGACCAGCCCGTCGTGGGTGGCCTGCTCGACGGCCTTGGCCTGCGGGTCGACCACCACGATGGACTCCTTCGGGACGCCCTGTCCCAGCAGGGTGTCCACGGCGCTGCGACCCTTGGTGCCGTAGCCGATGACGACGGTGTGGTCCCGCACGGTGTGCCTCCAGCGTTCGATCCGCCACTGCAGGCGGGTGCGTTCGGTGAGCACTTCGAGAGTCGTGCCGACCAGGATGATCAGGAAGACCACGCGCAGCGGCGTGATCACGAGGATGTTCACCAGCCGCGCGCCGTCGCTCACCGGGGTGATGTCGCCGTACCCGGTGGTGGAGAGGGTGACGGTGGCGTAGTACGCCGAGTCGAGCAGGCTGACCGAGGTGTCCGCGTTGTCGTGGTAGCCCGCGTGGTCCGCGTACACGATCAGCGTGGTGGCCGCCAGCACGCCCAGCGCCAGCAGCAGCCGACGGGCGACCTGGAGGGTCGGCGGCCGGCCCGGCCGGGACGGGAGGGCGATCCGTCGGGTGGGGTCGGTGGTGTCGGTGCCCGCGTCCCGGAAGAGACTGCGCGTCAGGAAGGACGGTCGGGCACCCGGGTCCTGGGGCGGGGTGGTTTTCGGCACAGGGACAAGGATGGGGGGTCGGGTCGCCCCGGGGTGACGGCGGGGCCGGAGTGTCGCCACCCTGTCCGGTCCGCCCCCGAGGCCCTGACGGACTGTCCGTTGACGGCGAGGGGGGCGGGGTGCGCGGGAACGGGAGGCGTAGCGTGGCGGCCATGCGAGCCATCACGATTCCCGAGCCCGGCGGCCCCGAGCGGCTGGTCTGGGCCGAGGTTCCCGATCCCGTCCCGGCGGCCGGCGAAGTGCTGGTCGAGGTCGCCGCCACCGCGGTCAACCGGGCCGACCTGCTGCAGCGCCAGGGCTTCTACGATCCGCCGCCCGGCAGTTCCCCCTACCCCGGCCTGGAGTGCGCGGGACGGATCGTCGAGGTCGGCCCCGGGGTGGCCGGCTGGGCGGTCGGCGACGAGGTGTGCGCCCTGCTCGCGGGCGGCGGCTACGCCCAGCGGGTGGCCGTCCCCGCAGGCCAACTGCTGCCCGTGCCCAAGGGGTTGACGCCGCAGCAGGCGGCGGCGCTGCCCGAGGTGGCCTGCACGGTGTGGTCCAACGTGTTCCAGGTCGCCCACCTGCGCCCCGGCGAGACCGTCCTGCTGCACGGCGGCGCCAGCGGCATCGGCACCATGGCGATCCAGCTGGCCAAGGCGGTCGGCGCCCGGGTCGCGGTCACCGCGGGCAGCCCGGAGAAGCTGGCCCGCTGCGCCGAGCTCGGCGCCGACCTGCTGATCGACTACCACCGGCAGGACTTCACCGCGGAGCTGACCGCGCTCGGCGGGGCCGACGTGATCCTCGACATCATCGGCGCCAAGTACCTGGAGCGGAACATCGACGCCCTGGCGGTCAACGGCCGCCTGGTGGTGATCGGGCTGCAGGGCGGCGTCAAGGCCGAGGTCGACCTCTCCACCCTGCTGGCCAAGCGGGCCGCCCTGGTCGCCACCAACCTGCGCGGCCGCCCGCTCGGCGAGAAGGCCGCCATCGTCGCCGCCGTCCGCGAGCACGTCTGGCCGCTGGTCGAGGCGGGCGCGGTCCGCCCGGTGGTCGACCGGGTCCTGCCGATCACCGAGGCCGCCGAGGCCCACCGGGTGGTCGAGTCCGGCGCCCAGGTCGGCAAGGTGGTCCTGGAGGTGCCGGGAGCCGCCGACTGACGGTCGACATGCCCGGAGTGTCCGCATATGTGAGTCTGGTCACAAGCTGTTCCGCCTCCGCCCGCACCCCGCTGCGGACGGCCGTCGGGAGGACCTGCTTTCCATGCTCGCTCGCCGCCGCCCCGCCCCCGCCGTTCCGGCCCGTGCCACCGCCTGCCCGCCCGCGCTGCGCCGCTGGGCGGCGCTGACCGGAGTGGCGCTCCCGCTGCTGCTGGCCGCCCCAGCCCTGGCCGCCGACCCGGCGGCCGGGCCGGGGCAGCAGGCGCAGGCCCAGCTAGACGCGGCCCGGGAGCAGGCCCGAGCACAGCTGGACGCGGCGCGCGAGCAGGTGGCCGGGCTCGCGGCCGAGGTCACGGTGCCACCGGTGAGCCCGGCGCCGGGCGGCGCGATATCCGGGCCGACCGCCCCGGCCCCCGTCCCCGGGACGGCCGCCCCGACCGCCGCCTCCACCCGCACCGCCACCGTCCCGGCCGCCCCGGTCGCGCCAGCCGCGCCAGCCGCGCCAGCCGTCCCGGTGGAACCGGCCGGACCGGCCGAGCCCGCCGCGCCGGTCGAGTCGGCGCAGCCGTCCCCGGCCGCTCCGGCCCCCTCGTCCGCCGCGCCGTCCACCGCACCGTCCGCCGCGCCCACGCCCTCCCCCGAGGCGTCCCCGGGCCCCGCGGAGCAGCCCGAGCCCACCCCCTCCCCTTCCGCCCCGCCCGTGCCCGGGTACGGGCGGCACCAGCAGGCGGTGGTGCCGCCGCTCCCGCCGTCGCCGGAGCCCTCGGACGGCGGGACGGCGGAGGCGAGCGGGACGGCGGAGACGAGCGGGGCGGCGACCGTGGCGGCCTCCCCGGTCCGGCCGGCGCCGCCGGCCCGGCCGGGCGGGAGCGGCGCCGGACGGCAGGCGGCGCCCGCGCCGGAGGCGGCACCGCCCGGCCGGAGCGGCCCGGCCGCGGACCCGGCGGAGGACGAGGCGCTGCCGGACGAGGCGGGAACGGCCGACCCGGGGACGCCGTCGGAGGCCGCGGACGGGGCGCTGGCCGCCGGGCCGGTAGTGCCGGCCGTACCGCCGCTGCACTGGGACGATCCGTCCCTGCGGCTGCTCCCGCTGGGCGCCGGGCTGGGAATGATCGGCCTGGGTCTGGGTTTGATCGGGCTGAGGCTGCGTAGGCGCTAGGCCGGCAGCGGTAAGACGGAGCGGCCGGGGCGGGACGATCGGCGGTCCGGCTTCGTTGACCTCCGTAGCGGATGAAGCATATGAAGGAGCTATGACCAACCCGATGAACGAGCGGTCTCAGCAGGAGCCCTTCCCGGCGGCACAGGCGGCGAACGGGAGACCGGAGGACAGCCCGAAGGTGCTGATCGTCGGGCCGGACGGGATGGCGGTGGGCACCGCGCCGGCCGGCGGGCTCGGACGGGGCGACGGGGACGACGAGCCGCGCGAGCTGCCGGTGACCGAGATGGTCGAGCAGCCGGCGAAGGTGATGCGGATCGGCAGCATGATCAAGCAGCTGCTGGAGGAGGTGCGGGCGGCGCCTCTCGACGAGGCGAGCCGGGCGCGCCTGAAGGACATCCACGCCAGCTCGATCAAGGAGCTGGAACTGGGCCTGGCCCCGGAGCTGGTCGAGGAGCTGGAGCGGCTGTCGCTGCCGTTCGCCGACGACACGATCCCGACCGAGGCCGAACTACGGATCGCCCAGGCGCAGTTGGTGGGCTGGCTGGAGGGCCTGTTCCACGGCATCCAGACCGCGCTGTTCGCCCAGCAGATGGCCGCCCGGGCCCAGTTGGAGCAGATGCGGCGGGCGCTGCCCCCGGGCCTCCAGGGCGCGGAGGGCGACCCGGAGGAGGGCGGTCCGGGCCGCGGAATCCGCTCCGGTCCGTACCTGTAGCCCTACCCACGGTGGCCTTCTCGGGGCCGCGCTTCGGCGCGGCCCCGAACCGCTACCCTGACCGGTGTCCGGAAGTACCGCGCGCCGAGGGGGAGCTGGGACCATGACTGAGGGCACCACCGAGGGGTACTCGCTCGGGCACGGCCGGTACGTGCTGCAGCGGATGCTCGGGCAGGGCGGCATGGCCTCCGTCCACCTGGCCCACGACACGGTGCTCGACCGTCAGGTCGCGGTCAAGACGCTGCACACCGAACTGGGCCGGGAGGCCTCGTTCAAGGAGCGGTTCCGGCGCGAGGCGCAGGCGGTGGCCCGGCTCCAGCACACCAACATCGTCTCGGTGTTCGACTCCGGCGAGGACGTCGCGGCGGACGGGTCGACCACGCCGTACATCGTCATGGAGTTCGTCGAGGGCCGTTCGCTCAAGGACGTGCTGGACGAGCAGGTGACCACCCTCGGGGCGATGCCCAACGAGCAGGCGCTGAAGATCACCGCGGCGGTGCTGGCGGCACTGGAGGCCTCGCACGACCAAGGGCTGGTGCACCGCGACATCAAGCCGGCCAACGTCATGGTGTCCGGCAAGGGCGTCGTCAAGGTGATGGACTTCGGCATCGCGCGCGCCCTGCAGTCCGGCGTCACCTCGATGACGCAGACCGGCATGGTGGTCGGCACCCCGCAGTACCTCTCGCCCGAGCAGGCGCTCGGCAAGAGCGTGGACGCCCGGTCCGACCTGTACTCGGTGGGCTGCATGCTGTTCGAACTGCTCAGCGGGCGACTGCCGTTCGACGGCGACTCGGCCTTCTCGATCGCGTACAAGCACGTGCAGGAGACCCCGCCGGCGCCGTCCACGCTGAACCGGGCGGTCACCCCGGGGATCGACGCGCTGGTGGAGCGGGCGCTGCGCAAGGACCCGGCGCACCGGTTCCCGACCGCGGAGGCGATGCGCGAGGAGGTGGAGCGGGTCCTGGCAGGGGAGCGGGGCGGCGGCAACACGCCCCTGCAGGCGTCCACCCCGCTGGTGATCGGCGAGGGGCCGCGCTCGGTGCACGCCGCGCCGTCGCTGACCAACTTCCCGCCGGTGCCCGGCCCGCAGGCCGGTCCGTCATCGGTGCAGCAGCCCTACCGGCCGGTGCCCGGCCCGCAGACCCCGCCGCCGTACGCGGTGCCCACCCCGCAGCCGTTCCCGCAGGCCGCGCAGACCCCGCCGCCGTTCCCGCAGCAGGCCTTCCAGCAGCCGTTCCCGCAGAGCACCCCGGGACCCTTCCCGGCCCAGGCGCACACCCCGGTGCCGTACCCGGCGGTGCCGGTCAACGAGCGCAACGGCTGCTCGACCGCCGCGGTCGTGATCTGCGTGATCGCCGGTGTGCTGATGCTGGCGTTCATCGTCCTGATGGTCGTGGTGGCCGGCGCCAACACCTCCTGACGGCGTCGGGCGCGGTCGACCGACACGGTAATCGAACCGGGGTGCCGACAGGTTCGCGCCACCCGAAGCCACCCCCGCGCGTACCGTCCCGTTCCACGCCGAAGGGCGCGAGACGGTAGCGTGCTGAAGAAGAACCGACAGGGCGAGCGCGCGCCGAGCGGGTGCCCGGGGCGAGGAGCGATGGGTCAGAGCGAACGACCGGACGACGACGGGGACCAGCGGCCGGAGATGCCCGGGGCGGACGCCCGGGACGGGGACGCGGGCCGCCCGGACGAGGCCACCGGACCCACCGAGGTGTTCCCGACCGGCCCCCGAACTCCCGCGCGCGGCAGCGCCGTTCCGTTCCCCACCGTCGGCGACGGCCGCTACCGGCTGACCCGGCGGCTGGGCCGCGGCGGGATGGCCGAGGTGTTCGCCGCCCAGGACATCCGGCTGGGCCGCACCGTCGCCGTCAAACTGCTGCGCTCGGAGCTCGCCGAGGACGACACCGCCCGGCTGCGCTTCACCCGCGAGGCGCACGCCGTCGCGGCGCTCAACCACCACTCGATCGTCGCGGTCTACGACACCGGCGAGGAGCAGCACGGCGGGGAGTCCACCCCGTACATCGTGATGGAGCTGGTCGAGGGCCGCACCGTGCGCGAGCTGCTGGTGGACGAGGAGGCGCCGCCGGTCGACCAGGCGCTGATCATCACCGCCGGGGTGCTGGAGGCGCTGGCCTACAGCCACCGGCACGGCATCGTGCACCGGGACATCAAGCCGGCCAACGTCATCATCACCACCACCGGCGCGGTCAAGGTGATGGACTTCGGCATCGCCCGGGCGCTGGCCGGCGGCGCCACCACCATGACGCAGACCGGCATGGTGATGGGCACCCCGCAGTACCTCTCGCCCGAGCAGGCCCTCGGCAAGTCCGTCGACCACCGCTCCGACCTGTACGCGGCCGGCTGCATGCTGTACGAACTGCTCACCCTGCGGCCGCCGTTCGTCGGCGAGACCCCGCTGTCGGTGGTCTACCAGCACGTCCAGGACGCGCCGGTGCCGCCGTCCCGGGCCAACGACCGGGTGCCGCCGCCGCTGGACGGGCTGGTGCTGCGGGCGCTGGAGAAGAACCCCGACGACCGGTTCCAGAGCGCCGACGAGTTCCGCGCCCACCTGCAGCACGCGCTGCGGCAGATGCACGGCGCGGCCGGCGCCGGCCACCCGGCCGCCGCGGCGGGGTTGGCCGCCGCCGGGGCCGGAGCCTGGGACGCCACCCCGCCGACCGGCTCCGCCTCGCTCACCGAGCCGATGAACCCGGTCGCCGGGACGGCCGCCACCGAGGCGCTGCCCTACCAGGTCACCTCGGCCTACCGGACGCCCGCGTCGCCCTACCCGGCGGCGGTCGGGGCCGGCGGCGGGGGCGGCGGCAGCAGGGAGGACGGCGAGGAGCCGGGGCGGCGGCGCAACCCGTGGGGCTGGGTGCTGGGCGCGGTCGCGCTGGTGCTCGCCGCCACCATCGGGGTCGCGCTCGCGCTGTCCGCCAACGACGACCACCCGAAGGGCCCGCAGGACCAGCGGCCGACGGTGCCGGTGCAGAGCGCCAGCACCCACGCCACCGACCAGCCGAGCGAGCAGCCCACCACCCAGGCGCCCAGCCGCACCCCGAGCAGCAGCAGCCGGCCGGAGACCACGACCCCCTCGTACTCGCCGTCCGCCTCGCCCTCGACCAGCCCCTCCGCGTCGCCCTCGACCAGCCCGTCGCGCTCGTCGTCGGCGTCGCCCTCGGCCAGCGCGACCGGGACCAAGCCCAGCGAGTCGGCCAGCGCCCCCGCCTCCAACTCGCCCAGCGCGAACCCGTCCAGCACCGGAGTGGCCGTCGGAGGGCTGCCGCCCGTCCAGTAGGCGGTGCGGGCAGGTCAGTTGGCGAACGCGTCGATGACCTGCTCGTACTCCTCGCACCACCAGGCCAGTTGCCCGGCCGCCGCCGGGAACAGCGGGTCGGCGCGGTGGTCGCGGCGCTGGTAGTGCCACTGCAGCATCCACAGGTCGTTCAGCCGCTCCCACCAGACCCGGTGGACGGCGCGGGCGACCTGTTCGGCGTCCGCGGCGCCGGTGGCCCGGTAGGCGCGGGCCCAGTGGCGGACCCGGGGCAGGTCGAGGACGCCGGTGGCGCGGTCGTTGAACAGCAGGGTGGCGGCCCGGACGGCCTCCTCGGCGACCGGGTGCGGGGCGAGCTTGTCCCAGTCCAGGACGGCGCTGACGGTGTCTCCCCGGTAGAGCACGTTCAGGCCGTGGAAGTCGCCGTGGGTCCAGCCGGTGGGCGGGGCGTCGGCCGGGCCGGGGCGGCGGTGGCGGTGGGCGGCGAGCAGGTCCAGGCGCTGGGCCAGGTGCTGTTCGGCCTGCCGGTCGAAGGCGTCGTAGGGGCGGTGGGCGCGGGCCAGCGCGCGGAGTTCGGCGATGATCCGCCCGGTCTCCTCGACCTCGGCGCTGAGCACCCCGGCGGGCTGCCGCAGCGGGGCGCACACCTCGGCCAGCGTGCCGTGCAACACCCCCAGCAGGGCGCCGAGTTCGCCGCACCGGACCGGGTCGAGGCCGGTGCCGTGCCGGTGGTGTCCGGCCACCCACGGGTAGAGCGCGAACAGCCGTCCGCCGCGCGCGGTGACGGTGCGGCCGCCGGTGTCGGCGAGCGGGGCCGGCACCGGCAGGCCGCGGGCGGCCAGCGCGGTGGTGGCGCGGTGCTGGGCGGTGATCGCGGACCGGCTGGCGGTGGCCCGGTCGACGTAGCACTTGAGGAAGTAGTCGCCCGCCGCGGTGGTGATCCGGTACCCCCGGTTGAGCAGGCCCTCCGCGACCGGTTCCACCGCGAGCGGCGGCGGGACGCGGTAGGCCCGCAGGACCCCGGCCACGGCGGCGCGGGCGACCGGGGGGCTGAGGGTTCCGACGGGGGGAGCGGTGGCGTCCGGGCGGGCCGGCGCGAGGGAGATGGTCTGACCGTCCGTCACGCACAGAGCCTATTACTCGGCGTGATGGGTGCTTGACACAGCGTGTGCGAATCTGCTCTCAGTGCTGCTGGTCGGCCTGTCGGCGGGCGACGTAGGCGGCGGCCTGGGTGCGGCGCTCCATGCCCATCTTGGCCAGCAGGCTGCTGACGTAGTTCTTCACCGTCTTCTCGGCCAGGTGCAGCTCGTTGCCGATCTGCCGGTTGGTCATCCCCTCGCCGATCAGGTCGAGGATGCGGCGCTCCTGTTTCGTCAACTGGGCGGTCCGCTCGTCCTCCTTCTCGCCGCCGTCCCGCAGCCGGGCCAGCACCCGGCTGGTGGCCACCGGGTCGAGCAGGGACTTGCCGGCCGCGACGTCGCGCACCGCGGAGAGCAGGTCGGTGCCGCGGATCGCTTTCAGGACATATCCGGAGGCCCCCGCCATGATCGAGTCGAACAGCGCCTCGTCGTCGGAGAAGGAGGTGAGCATCAGGCACTTCACCGAGGGGTCCTGGGAGCGGATCTCCCGGCACACCTCGACCCCGTTGCCGTCGGGGAGCCGGACGTCGAGCACCGCCACGTCCGGACGGACCGCCGGAATGCGGTTGAGCGCCTCGGCCGCCGTCCCCGCCTCGCCGACCACCTCGATGTCGTCCTCCATCGAGAGCAGGTCGTGCACGCCGCGCCGGACCACTTCGTGATCATCAAGGAGAAAAACCCTGATATGTCCGTTATCAGTCATTTGCAAAGCGTCGCACAAATCGATGCCGGTTACCCCCTTTCGCAGCGGCCCGTGCCCGGATACCGTGCGCTGGTGTCCTGACCGGAACGGGCCGACCGCGCCACACCTGCGGTCATCCCCGCCGGGGAACAACTAGGACGTCCTAGCGCAAGCGCGCCGAAGGGCGCCGCTGGGTAACGTTCTCGTGAGGACGCCGTCGGAAAGGGAACACCGCCTGCCCGCACTGGTGCGCACACCCACGCGCGCGAGCCGGGGAGGCGACCGGACCGGCCGCCGGCGACCCCGGGTGGCCGGACAGACCGAGGAGTGAACGTGACCGTCAAAAGCACGTCGAGGGCGCGCAAGAAGGCCGCCCCCGGCGTCCCTGACCCCGCCCGGGCCGGCGCCACCGCCGAACCCGAGCTCGTCCAGCTGCTCACCCCGGAGGGCGACCGGGTCGACGACCCGGAGTTCCCGCTCACCGTGACGCCCGAGGAGCTGCGCGCGCTCTACCGGGACCTGGTCCTGGTCCGGCGCTTCGACGCGGAGGCCACCTCGCTCCAGCGCCAGGGCGAACTGGGCCTGTGGGCCTCGCTGTTGGGGCAGGAGGCGGCCCAGGTCGGCTCCGGCCGCGCGATGCGCACCGGCGACTACGCGTTCCCCACCTACCGCGAGCACGGCGTGGCCTGGTGCCGCGACGTGGACCCGCTGAACCTGCTCGGCATGTTCCGCGGCGTGAACCACGGCGGCTGGGACCCGAACGAGAAGAACTTCCACCTCTACACCATCGTGATCGGCTCGCAGACCCTGCACGCCACCGGCTACGCGATGGGCATCGCCAAGGACGGCGCGGACGACGCGGTGATCGCCTACTTCGGCGACGGCGCCTCCAGCCAGGGCGACGTCAACGAGGCCTTCACCTTCGCCTCGGTCTACAACGCGCCGGTGGTGTTCTTCTGCCAGAACAACCAGTGGGCGATCTCCGAGCCCACCGCCGTGCAGACCCGCATCCCGCTCTACCGCCGCGCCGCCGGCTTCGGCTTCCCCGGCGTCCGGGTCGACGGCAACGACGTGCTGGCCGTCCTCGCGGTCACCCGCTGGGCGCTGGACCGCGCCCGCACCGGCCAGGGCCCGGTCCTGGTCGAGGCGTTCACCTACCGGATGGGCGCGCACACCACCTCCGACGACCCGACCCGCTACCGGCAGTCCGAGGAGACCGAGTCCTGGAAGGCCAAGGACCCGATCCTGCGGCTGCGGGCCCACCTGGAGAAGCAGGGCCTCGCCGACGAGGCGTTCTTCGCCGGGGTCGAGGCCGAGAGCGAGCAGCTGGGCCTGCGCGTGCGGGAGGGCGTCCGCTCGATGCCCGACCCCGACCCGACCCTGATCTTCGACCACGTCTACAGCGAGCCGCACGCCCTGGTGGACGAGGAACGCGCCGAGTACGAGGCGTACGCCGCCTCCTTCGAGGGTGGGGAGCACCACTGATGGCCGGCCAGCTCAGCATCGCCAAGGCGCTCAACGAGGCGCTGCGCAAGTCGCTGGAGAGCGACCCGAAGACCGTCCTGATGGGCGAGGACATCGGAAAGCTCGGCGGCGTCTTCCGGATCACCGACGGCCTGCAGAAGGACTTCGGCGAGGACCGGGTGATCGACACCCCGCTCGCCGAGTCCGGCATCGTCGGCACCGCGATCGGCCTCGCGCTGCGCGGCTACCGCCCGGTGGTCGAGATCCAGTTCGACGGCTTCGTCTACCCGGCCTTCGACCAGATCGTCACCCAGCTCGCCAAGATGCACGCCCGGGCGCTCGGCCACGTGAAGATGCCGGTCACCGTGCGCATCCCGTTCGGCGGCGGCATCGGCGCGGTCGAGCACCACAGCGAGTCGCACGAGGCGTACTTCGCGCACACCGCCGGCCTGCGGGTGGTCAGCCCGTCCAACGCGCACGACGCGCACTGGATGCTGCGCCAGGCCATCGAGTCGGACGACCCGGTGGTCTTCCTGGAGCCCAAGCGCCGCTACTGGGACAAGGGCGAGGTCGGCGAGGACCCGATGCTGCCGCTGCACGCGGCCCGGATCGCCCGGCCCGGCACCGACGCCACGCTGATCGCCTACGGGCCGATGGTCAAGGTCTGCCTGGAGGCCGCGAAGGCCGCCGAGGAGGACGGCCGCCGGCTGGAGGTGGTCGACCTGCGCTCGCTGTCGCCGATCGACTTCGCCACCCTGGAGGAGTCGGTCAAGCGCACCGGCCGCGGCATCGTCGTGCACGAGGCCCCGGTCTTCCTCGGCCTGGGCGCGGAGCTCGCCGCCCGGCTCACCGAGCGCTGCTTCTACCACCTGGAGGCACCCATCCTGCGGGTCGGCGGCTACCACGCCCCGTACCCGCCGTCGCGCGTCGAGGAGACCTACCTCCCCGACCTGGACCGCGTGCTCGACGCCGTCGACCGCACGTTCGCCTTCTGAGCCGGGGAGCGAAGATGACCACTGGTGTTCACTCGCTCCGCGAGTTCAAGATGCCCGACGTGGGCGAGGGCCTGACCGAGGCCGAGATCCTCACCTGGTACGTGAAGCCGGGCGACGCCGTCACCGACGGGCAGGTGGTCTGCGAGGTGGAGACCGCCAAGGCCGCCGTCGAACTGCCGATCCCGTTCACCGGCGTGGTCGAGGCGCTGCACTTCCCGGCGGGCGCCACCGTCGACGTCGGCACCCCGATCATCGCGGTGGCCGTCGCGGGCGCCGCGCCCGCCGCCGCCCCCGCCGCGCCCGTGGTGCCCGCGCCCGCGACCGCCGCGGAGGCCGAGCCGGAGCCGGAGCGCCGCGAGGTGCTGGTCGGCTACGGGCCGCGCACCGGCTCGGCGCAGCGCCGGACCCGCCGCAGCAACGGGACGGCCGCGCCGACCGCCCCGATGGCGCCCGCCGCCCCGGCCGCGCCCGCCGCCCCGGCCGCGCCCGCCGCCCCGGCTTCCGAGCCGGTGGCCGTCGCGCCCGCCGTGCCCGCCGCGCCCGCCGTCGAGGGGGAGCGCCCGCTGGCCAAGCCGCCGGTGCGCAAGCTCGCCAAGGACCTCGGGATCGACCTGCGCGCCGTGGTGCCGACCGGTCCGAACGGCGTGATCACCCGCGAGGACGTGCACGCCGCGGCGAACACCGCCGCCGGGACGGTCGTCGAGCCGGTCGCGGCCCCGGCGGCCCCGCCCGTCCAGGCGGCCCCGGCGGTCCAGTCGGCCGCGCCGGCCGTCGCCGCGCCGGCTGTCGCCGCGCCGGCCGTCGCCGCGCCGGTGCGGCCGGTGCCGGACGCGTCCGGGGACGTCCGGGTGCCGGTCAAGGGCGTGCGCAAGGCCACCGCGCAGGCGATGGTCGCCTCCGCGTTCACCGCGCCGCACGTCACCGAGTTCGTCCAGGTCGACGTGACCCGGACGATGAAGCTGGTGCGCCGGCTCAAGGAGAGCGGCGAGCTCGGCGCCGGGGTGCGGGTCAGCCCGCTGCTGCTGGTCGCCAAGGCGCTGCTGACCGCCGTCAAGCGGTACCCGGAGGTCAACGCCAGCTGGGACGAGGCGGCCCAGGAGATCGTCATCCGGGGCGCGGTCAACCTCGGCATCGCCGCGGCCACCCCGCGCGGCCTGATCGTCCCGAACATCAAGGACGCCGGCTCCCGCACCCTCTCCCAACTGGCGGTCGCGCTCGGCGAGTTGGTGGAGACCGCCCGGCAGGGCAAGACCTCTCCGGCGGACATGGCGGGCGGCAGCATCACCATCACCAACGTCGGCGTGTTCGGCGTCGACACCGGCACCCCGATCCTCAACCCCGGCGAGGCCGCCATCCTGGCCTTCGGCGCGGTCCGGGAGCTGCCCTGGGTGCACAAGGGCAAGGTGGTGCCCCGGCAGGTCACCACGCTGGCGCTCTCCTTCGACCACCGGCTGGTCGACGGCGAGCTGGGCTCCAGGGTGCTGGCGGACGTCGCCGCGGTGCTGGAGCACCCGAAGCGACTGATCACCTGGGGCTGAGCCGCCCCGCCCCCGCGGGCCCCGTTCCGGACGCCGGAGCGGGGCCCGCGGCCGTTCCGGTCAGCCCCGGGCGGCGCGCCAGCCGGCCCGGGCCAGGGCGTGGAAGCGCTCGGCGTCCGGGTGGCCCAGGCCGAGGGCGGCGCAGAGCAGGGCGGCGGTGGCGGGGCGCGGGCCGGACGTGCCGCGCTCCAGGTCGGACAGGGTGCGGACGCCGAGTCCGGCCTTGGCGGCGAGTTCGCCCTGGGTGAGCAGGGCGTCCCGCCGGTGTCCGCGCAGGGCGCGTCCGAACGTCGCGCGCGGGTCGGTGCGCTGCCGGGTCTCCATGCGGTGCTTCCCCCTGTCGTTCCCCCGTTCGGCAGGGTATCCCGCCCGTCCACCGGTCGGCCGGGCCGCCGGTCGGTTGTCCAACTGCGGCGCGCTGAAAGGTACTTGGGGGGAGCGGTGGCCCCCGCCGGGCGGGTCGCGCATTGGGCCGCCCGAGGGAGTTTCGCGCCGCCCGGGCCGGGCCCGGGGCCCGGATGGGTACGTGTGTGCGATCAAACCACCCGCGCAGCCAGGCCGGGTGACCGTCGCAGCGAGGACTTCCGCGTATGCCGACTGGCGCTCCCGGCCCCGTGATGCGTTCCGCCGCCGCCCTGCTGCTGGTGGCCGCCGCCGTGCTGCCCGCCGCGGTGGAGCTGGTCTCGCCCGCGCCCTCGACCGCGATAGGCCCGCCGCCCGGCCCGGACCGCCCGGCGCCGCCCGCCCGCCCCGACCTGCGGGCCCCCGGCGCGCCCTCGGTGGACCTGCGGCTGACCGGCGACGCGGCCGACCGGATCACCCTGGTGCTGCTCGGCGACGGCTACACCTCCGCCCAGCAGCAGCTCTTCCACGAGCAGGCGGACCGGGCCTGGCGGGCGCTGCTGGAGATCGAGCCGTTCCGCACCTACCAGGGGTTCTTCAACATACGGCGGGTGGACGTGGTCTCCCCGGTGGGGGGCATCGCGGAGACCGAGAGCGCCGGGAAGGACCCGGCCACCCCGCTCGGGATGCACTTCTGGTGCGAGGGCACCGCCCGCCTGCTCTGCGCGGACGAGGACGCCACCGCCCGCTGGGCCGGGCAGGGCGACGGGCCGCAGTACCTGATCGCGCTGGCCAACTCGACCGAGTACGGCGGGGCCGGCGGCACCGGGGTGACCACGCTGTCCGGCGGCAGCCCGGACGCCGGGCGGATCATCCAGCACGAGATCGGCCACACCGTCGGCACCCTCGGCGACGAGTACGACTCCGCCCCGAACGACCCGGACTACCCGAACCTGGCCACGGTGGACGCCGAGGAGATGCTCCGGGAGAAGACCAAGTGGTGGCACTGGCTGGGCGCCGAGTCGCCGGACGGCGGCGGGGTGATCGGCACCTACCGCAGCTCCAACGGCCTGTACCGGCCGACCGCCGACTCGGTGATGCGCACCCTCGGCAGCACCTACAACCTCCCCTCCCGGGAGGCGATCATCGAGCAGCTGTACCGCCGGGTGAAGCCGGCCGACGCGCCCGAACCCGCCTCCGGCCCGGTCTCCGGACGCCCGAAGCTGCACGTGCGGCCGCTGGCGCTGACCGGACCGCGGCAGCTGCGGATCAGCTGGACCCTGGACGGCAAGCCGGTCGACCCGAGCACCGCGGACGGCACCTGGCTGGACACCGGGGAAATGGCGCTGGAGCCGGGCGGCCGGCACACCGTCACCGCGACCGTGCGGGACACCACCGACTGGGTGCGCGACGAGGCGTTCCGCGAGCGGTACATGACCCGGACCGAGAGCTGGACGCTCACCAGCTGAAACCGGACGTCCCGGACCACCCCGGCCCAAAGATCAGGTCATGGGATGACTAGCCTGGTAGCACTATGAGCGTGGACCCCGCCCGCACCGCACCGTCCCTGTCCGCACCCGCTCCCCGCCGACCTGCCGACGCCGCCGCTGCCGCCGTCCCCGGCGCTCCCGGCGCTTCCGGCGCTTCCGGCTCTCCCACCGCCCGGACCGTGGACGAGGTCTTCCACCCGCCGGGCGGACGCGCCGCCTGGTTCGCCTGGTCGCTCGGCGTCGCCGTCTACGTCCTCGCCGTGGTGCACCGCACCAGCCTCGGGGTGGCCGGGCTGGACGCCTCCGCCCGGTTCGGCATCGGCGCCTCCGCCCTGTCCACCTTCTCCATCCTGCAGGTCCTGGTGTACGCCGGGATGCAGGTCCCGGTCGGCCTGCTGGTCGACCGGATCGGCCCGCGCCGGGTGCTGCTGCTGGGCGTGGCGCTGATGAGCGCCGGGCAGCTGGCCTTCGCCTTCTCCACCGCGTTCGCGCCCGCGCTGGCCTCCCGCGCGGTGCTCGGCTGCGGCGACGCGATGACCTTCATCAGCGTGCTGCGGGTCGCCGCCCGCTGGTTCCCGGCCGCCCGCAACCCGTTCGTCGTCCAGCTCACCGGCCTGATCGGCACCGGCGGCAACCTGGTCACCACCGTGGTGCTCGCCCAGGCGCTGCACACCGCCGGGTGGAACGCCACCTTCGGCACGATCGCGCTGACCGGCGTACTGGTCTTCGCCGTCGTGCTGGTGCTGCTCAAGGAGGCCCCGCCGGGCGCGCCGGCGCCGGTGCGGCACGGGAGCCCGCGGCTGCCGGTCGGGCAGCAGATCCGGGCCGCCTGGTCCGAGCCCGGCACCCGGCTCGGGATGTGGGTGCACTTCACCACGGCGTTCCCGGCCTCCGCGTTTGGCCTGCTCTGGGGGCTGCCCTACCTGGTCGAGGGGCAGGGCATGTCCCGGGCCGGGGCGGGCGGCATGCTCAGCCTGCTGGTGCTCAGCGGGATGCTCTTCGGCCTGCTGTTCGGCCGGATGGTCTCCCGCACCGCCGCCTCCCGGCTGCCGATCGCGTTCACCGTGCTCGCCGCCACCGCGCTCTGCTGGACCGCCACCCTGGCCTGGCCGCACGGGCACCCGCCGACCTGGCTGCTGGTGGTGCTGATGCTGGTCATGGGCAGCAACGGCCCGGCCTCGCTGATCGGCCTGGACTACGCCCGCGCGTACAACCCCGCCGAGCGGATGGGCACCGCCTCCGGCATCGCCAACATGGGCGGCTTCATCGGCTCGATGATCACCCTGCTCGGCATCGGCGTCCTGCTGGACGCGCTCGCCGACCCGGGCGGCGACGGCTACGGCGCGCACGCCTACCAGCTGGCGTTCTGCTTCCAGCTGCTGCCGCTGCTGCTCGGGACAACGATGATCCTGCGGCTGCGCCGCAAGCTGGTCCGGTAGCGGCCCGGGCTCAGGGGGTGCTCGCCAGGTGGGCGAGCACCCGGTCGCCCAGCTCCCGGTCGCCGATCACGTTCACGATCGCGGTCTCCGGACGGACCCGGCCGCAGCACAGCCGGACGAAGGTCTGCCAGTCCATCGACAGCCGCACCTCGGGGGCCAGCACCACCGAGTCGTCCACGGTGCCCCGGCCGTCCGGGCCGACCCGCACGGTGCGGTGGAAGGGCAGCGCGCCCGCCACGTCGAAGGCCACCGTGGTGCCGATCGGGGCGCCCGCCTCCTTGGCGACCTGCTTGGGCAGCGACTCGATCAGCCAGTCCCTGGTGACCACCGCGGCCGGGGAGTCCAGGTTGCCCGGGGTCCGCAGCGCGCGGCGCAGGTCCTGCTCGTGCACCCACACGTCGAAGGCCCGCATCCGCAGCAGCGTCGCGTACGGGACGTCCCGGGCCAGCGGGCCGGCCGGCCAGCGCACCGGGTCGTTCGGCTCGTGGCGGGCGTTGCGCAGCGCCCGCGAGCGGCGGATCACCGTGTACTCCAGCTCGCTGGTGATCTCCACCGGCGTCCAGCAGCGGCGCTTGTCGACCGGCAGCTCCATGTACCGGGTGAACTCGTCGGTGACGTGCCGCAGGTCGCGCGGCAGCGCGTGGATCGGGCGCGGGTCGCCGAGCAGCTCGGACTCGATGCCGATGACGTGCGAGACGACGTCCCGCACCGACCAGCCGGGGCACTCGGTGGCCCGGTTCCAGGCGTCGGTCGGCAACGGGGCGAGCAGCTCCGATATGGACTCGATCGACTGCGTCCACGCGTCGGTGTACGCCTGCACGGCCTGCTTGTCCGTCACGGGTATCTCCGGCCCCTCCGTCGGCTTGCGTCGTCCCACGTCGTCCGGGCTGCCGAGACCTCCGCACGGACGCGCATACGGCACGTTACGCTGCCGGGTGAGAGCAGGGCAGCGCTTTCGGGTGACGATCGTAGGACTCTTGTCGTGGACGGTGGTACTGTGCGCGCTTCATTGATCCAACTCGCCGTGTCGGACGCCGAGCCGCCCGCCGAGCGGCGGGCCAGGGCGGCGGCGCTGGTCCGCGCCCAGGACGGCGCCGACCTGGTGGTGCTGCCCGAGCTGTGGCCGGTCGGCGGCTTCGCGTACGACGCCTGGCCGACGGGCGCCGAACCGCTGGACGGGCCCACCGCCGAGGCGATGTCCGCCGCCGCGAAGGCCGTCGGCTGCTGGCTGCACGCCGGATCGATCGTCGAACGGGACCCGGACGGCCCGATCTACAACACCTCGCTGCTGTTCGCCCCCGACGGCGAACTCGTCCGCACCTACCGCAAGATCCACCGCTTCGGCTTCGACCGCGGCGAGGCCGTCGTGATGGGCGCCGGGCAGGAGATCGTCACCGCCGACACCGGCTTCGCCGCGCTGGGCCTGGCCACCTGCTACGACCTGCGCTTCCCCGAGCTGTTCCGGGCCCTGCTGGACGCCGGCGCCGAACTGCTGGTGGTCCCCGCCGCCTGGCCGGCCCGGCGCGCCGAGCACTGGAACCTGCTGGCCCGCGCCCGGGCGGTCGAGGAGCAGTCCTTCGTGCTCGCCTGCAACACCGCCGGCACCCACGGCGGGGTCGAGCAGGCCGGCCGCAGCATCGTGGTCGACCCCTGGGGCCGGGTGCTGGCCGAGGCCGGGCCGGACGAGCAGGTGCTCACCGTCGACTTCGACCCCGCCCTGGTCGCCGAGTGCCGCGCCGACTTCCCGGTCCACCGGGACCGGCTGCTCGGCATCCCCGCCCCCGTGCAGCGCTGACGCCGACCCGCCCGCGTGCAGCGCTGACGCCGACCCGGTGCCGGTCCGCCGTCGAGGGGGGCGGATTTCTCCGTGCCCTTGGTCCGGATTGACCATTCCGGGGTACTCTGTGCGCGTTTTGTGTGCCGGATTCCGGCCGCATGAGGGCGCGCGGCACGGAGAGGGGTCGGCCATGACCGCTGCGGAAGCCGGGCGCGGGCGCGCCCTGATCCGGCGCAACAGCCTCCGCGAGCAGATCGCCGACGCCCTGCGCGACGAGATGATGGCCGGGCGGCTCCCGGCCGGGCGGAACTTCACCGTCAAGGAGATCGCCGAGGTCTACGGCGTCTCGGCGACCCCGGCCCGGGAGGCCCTGGTCGACCTCGCCGCCCAGGGCCTGCTGGTCAGCGAACCGCACCGCGGCTTCACCGTCCCCGAGTTCACCTGGCACGACTTCCTGGAGATATTCGAGGCCCGCACCCTGCTCACCGACAACGCGCTGCGCCACCTGTCCGGCCGGCCGCACGGCTACGACTGGTCCCGGCTGGCCTCGCTGCGCCGCCGGGCCGACGCCGCCGCCCGGGCCGCCCGGGCCGGGCAGCTCGACGTCCTGGTCGGCTGCGACCTGCGGTTCTGGCAGGAGGCCGCCGGGGTGCTGTGCAACGACCGGATCGCCGACTACCTGGGCTGGCTGCGGATCCAGTCCTGGATGTTCGCCGCCCCGCACCTGCGGGCCGGCGGCGAGCTGGCCGGCGTCTGCTGGGACCGGCACGGCGAACTCGTCGACCGGATCGAGGCCCGGGACCGGCAGGGGGCACACCGGATCGTCAACGACTACAACCTGTTCACCGTCGAACTGCTGGCCCGGCGGCTCGACCAGCCGCTCGACGGCGTCACGGTGCTCCGGCTGCTGCGCGAACCGGTGGTCCCGGCCCCCGCCGCGACGGTCGAGCGGCCGCCCGGCACCGCCCCCCAACCGGCCTCCGCCGCCGTCGGGTTGGGCCGGGTGCCGATGCCCCGCTTCGTGCCGCCCGGCCGGTTCGCCCGGCCGTTCCGCCCGGGCAGCGGGGAGCCCGCCACGGGCCGGTAGGGTTGGGGCCCGTTGCCCCGCCACCCGAGAGGATGAGCCGGCCCATGGCCTGCGACCTCTGGCTCGTCCCGCTCGTGGACGTGCTCTCCCACAGCCCCGAGAACCCGTTCCGCGAGGACCTCGACCGCTACGACGCCGTGCTCGCCCAGCACGGCCTGCCGCCGGTCCCGGTGCACCCGTACGTACCGGGCTTCTCCGGGGACGTCGAGGCGATAGCCGCGTTCGACTACGACTCGCTCCACTTCCTGCGCCGCGCCTACCTGCTGGGGCTCACCGGGTTCGAGGTGACCCCGGTGGACGCGCTCGGCAGCGACTACGAGCAGCTGCTGGAGATGTTCGAGGCCACCGCCGAACAGTCGCACCTGGTGTGGCACTTCGACCACGCCGGCGCCTACCTGCCGATGGAGTTCCAGACCCCGCTGGTCGCCGACGAACTCCTCGCCGCGGGCGGGCCGTTGGGCTCCTCCTACGGACTGCTGAGCGAACTCCAGGCGGTCGCACCGCTGTTGGGGATCGACCCGCTCGAACCCCCGGTGCCCACCCGCCCGCTCGGCCCCACCCAGCTGGAGCAGCCCTTCGGGCCGCCGATCGACGACTTCCACCCCTACGCGCGCGAACGGCACGCCTGGTCCGGCCTCTACGCGGCGGCCACCCGCAGCGTCACCCAGGGCTCGATGATCGTCTTCGCCTGAGCCCGCGTCCGCATCCGCGCTCCGGAACGGTACGGGGCCCGGGACGCGGCCCGGGGCCCGGCTCAGCGCAGCGGGCCCTCCGGGGGACGCTGGCGCGGCATGGTGGGCCGGGTGCCCGGCGGCGGCAGGACGCGAACCTGGGCGTTGGCGCCACCCTCGCTGCGGCCGCCCCAGGCGCCGGGGGCCTGGGTGGGGAGCCGGCTCATGCCGGCCCGGAACTCCAGCATCCACTCGGAGGTCTCGCTGCGGACCATGTCGGAGACGTCCTCGCAGAAGCGGCGCAGCACGCCCAGGCAGCGCTCGGCGGCCTCGCCCGCGGTGCCCTCGGTGGGGCCCAGGACCTCCCGGACGCACTCGGAGGCCCAGTCGAACTGGAAGGCCTCCAGGCGGCGCTGCAGGGCCTGCGAGGTGGAGACGTCGCGCATCCAGCCGGAGGTGAGGCCGAAGGCGCGGTCGGCCAGTAGCGCGGCGGCGGCCAGGGCGAGGCCGGTGTAGCCCCACTCCACGGCGTGCGGGAGCTCGCCGGTCAGCGAGACCAGCGGGGCGGTGACGCCGCCGACCGCGAACACCGTGGCGGAGAAGCGCAGCAGGCGGGCCCAGCGGCGCTTCCAGACCCGGTCCCGGCGGTACCAGTCGATGGCCTCGACGGCGCGCTCCTCCGACCAGCGGTAGAGCTCCTCCAGGCGCTCGGCGGGCTCGCCCCAGTCGCCGAGCGGGAACTGGCGCGCGCTCAGGTCGGCCCGGCGGCGGGTGGGGGTCCGTCCGCCGGAACCCGGGACGGACTGGTCGTCGTCGGCGACCTCTTTGCCCCAGGGGCTCTCCTCGGGCTGCATTTCCGGCTGGCTCACCTGTGGCGCTCCCTGTGGCGGGGTGACTACGGAGGCCCGGCGGGCACCGGGACTGGCGGGACGGGCGGGACGGGACCCGAACGGCCCGGAGCTCGGGCCGTCGGCGCGCGGAACCGGTGGTTCGTTGCGTGGCGGTGCGGACCCGTGGCGCCGCGCGCGGGTCTGGGAACCGCCCATGGTGCCGTGCCCGGCGGTGCGGCCGGATCCTGGTCCAACAGCACTTCTTACCGCCAAATGGCTGACCGTGGGGGCGCTTCCGCAGTGATCGTTATGTGATTTCACCTCCGGAAGGCGAGGTGGGAGGGTTGCGGCGGGCGGCCGGATTTCACCCGTCCGAGCGAGGCGGGCCGGGGTCGCCGGTGTGACGGACCGGCTACCCGGAGCGGCTGCCCGGAGCGGCTCTCGTGCGTTCCCACGAATCACCGGGCGTCGACCGGTCCGGCACCTGGAGCTTCCGCCGGAGCCGCCGACGGGACGGAACCGGCCACCGACTAGGCTTGGCAGGCGTGAAGGTCCTCGTCATCGGAACCGGCGCCCGCGAACACGCCCTGTGCCGCTCACTGTCCCAAGACCCGGCTGTCTCCGAGCTGCACTGCGCCCCGGGCAACGCCGGGATCGCGCGGGTCGCCGCGGTGCACCCGGTCGACCAGCTGGACGGCGCCGCGGTCACCGCGCTCGCCCGGGAGCTGGGCGCCGACCTGGTGGTCGTCGGCCCGGAGGCACCGCTGGTGGCCGGCGTCGCCGAGCCGCTGCGGGCGGCCGGCATCCCGGTGTTCGGCCCCGGCCGGGAGGCCGCCCGGCTGGAGGGCTCCAAGGCGTTCGCCAAGGACGTGATGGCCGCGGCCGGCGTCCCCACCGCGCGCTCCTACGTCTGCACCACCCCGGAGGAGGCCGCCGCGGCGCTCGACGCCTTCGGCGCCCCGTACGTGGTGAAGGACGACGGCCTGGCGGCCGGCAAGGGCGTCGTGGTCACCGAGGACCGCGCCGCCGCGCTGGAGCACGCCGCGGCCTGCGACCGGGTCGTCATCGAGGAGTACCTGGACGGCCCCGAGGTGTCGCTGTTCGCGATCACCGACGGCACCACGGTGCTCCCGCTGGTCCCCGCGCAGGACTTCAAGCGCGCGCTGGACGGCGACCGGGGCCCCAACACCGGCGGCATGGGCGCCTACTCGCCGCTGCCGTGGGCCCCCGAGGGCCTGGTCCAGGAGGTGCTGGACACCGTCCTGCAGCCCACCGTGGACGCGCTGCGCCACCGCGGCACCCCGTTCTCCGGCCTGCTGTACGCGGGCCTGGCGCTGACCTCGCGCGGCACCCGGGTGATCGAGTTCAACGCCCGCTTCGGCGACCCGGAGACCCAGGTCGTGCTGGCCCGGCTGCGCACCCCGCTGGCCGGCGTGCTGCTCGCCGCCGCCAACGGCACGCTCGGCGAGCTGGAGCCGCTGCGCTGGTCCGAGGAGGCCGCGGTCACCGTGGTGATGGCCTCCGAGGGCTACCCGGCCAGCCCGCGCACCGGCGACGCGATCGAGGGCCTGGCCGCGGCGGAGGCCGGCGGCGACGCGTTCGTGCTGCACGCCGGCACCAGGTCCGGCCCGGCCGGCGAGGTGCTGACCGCGGGCGGCCGGGTGCTGTCGGTGACCGCCGTCGGCGCGGACCTCGCCGAGGCCCGGGCCAAGGCGTACGCGGGCGTCGCCGAGATCTCCTTCAAGGGCGCCCAGCACCGCACCGACATCGCCGCCGAGGCCGCCCGGTAGCCGCCCAGTGTCCGTTCGGCCGCCGCCCGGCGGCCATCCCGGCAGCCGCCCGGCGGCCGGACACCCGCCCGCGGGGCGCTGCGCCCGGACCGACCCGTCCGGACGCAGCGCCCCGCGGCGTTTCCCGAGGTCGTCGCGGTCAGCGCCGTGTCCGGAAAACCAGCCCTTCGGGTGATGGCGCGGGCATCCTGCTGACGGGGCGCGAGCGCGGGCCTTAGGGTGCGCTGCATCGCGCCGGGGCGGGGGCACCGGCGCGGACGCGGCTCGTCGCGCCGACGCGCCGGGGGGATGCTGGGGGCGGTGGCGCGTCCCGACACGGTGTCACCAGGACGGGTGGAATCGCCGGACTTCCGGAACACCCGCCGGCACCGGGGCGTCGAGACTGGCAGGAGAGCGCCACGCGAGTCGCACCACCGGGTTCGGCATCCGCCGCTTCCCGTACCGGAATCGATCGAGTCGAGTCGGCTGCGAAGGGGGTGCCGCGGCGATGGCTGCAGTGGACACCGCACGCGCACGAGCCCAGGCCGTCCTGCGTCTGCGCGGACGGGCCTTGGCCGCCGCCGCGCTGCCCGCCGCCTGCGCGGTGGTGCTGTTGGCCGGGCGGTTCACCGGACGGATAGGCGCCCCCGGGTCGCCGGACGCCCCGCTCTGGGACGGCATCCGCTGGGCGGTCTGCGCGGTCGCCGCGCTGACCCTGGCGCTGGCCGCGCTGGTCGCCGCGGCGCACCGCCGGGCCGTCCCACCGGTCACCCCCGCGGTGCCGCTGGCCCGGGCGGACGCCCCCGAGCTGTACCGGCTGATCGAGGAGCTCGCCGAGCGGCTGGACGTCCCGGCGCCCGCCGCGATCGCGCTCACCCCCGACTGCGACAGCTGGCTGGAGGAGCCGCACCCGGCCGGCCGGCCCGGCCGCGGCACCGGCCCCGCCGCACCGGTGCTGGTGATCGGCTCCCCCTTCCTGTGGTGGATGCGGGCCGCCGAACTGCGCGCCCTGCTGGCCCCCGTGGTGGCCGGCACCGCCGCGGCGGCCGACCCCGACATCGCCGCCGCCCGCCGCTGGCTGCGCACCCTGGACGCCGCGCTGGGCGAGCGCCGCCGCGGCCCCGCCGCCCTGACCGGCCCGATCGACCGCCGGCTGCTCGGCGCCTGCCGCGAGCACTCCGCCGAACTGGAGCACGCCGCGGCCGCCTGGGCCTCCGAGCGGGCCCGGGCCGTCGACTACGGGCCGCGGATCGCCGCCCAGGCCCAGGTCGGCCTGGCCTACGCGGGCTGGGACCGGCTGCTCACCCGGGTCGCGCTGCCCGCCTGGCGGCTCGGCCTGCACCCCGCGCACCTGAACGCCGGCGTGGTCTCCGCGCTCACCGAGCTCTCCCGCCGGGACCGGCTGGCCGACGACTACGGCAACCGGCTCGGCGACCGCCCCGCCTGCGACCTGCTGGAGGAGCCCGGCCCGGTCGACGCCCGGGTCTCCCGGCTGGCCGCCGAACTGCTGCACGAGGAGCCGGCCGACGGCTGGCAGCCGCTCGACTGGGAGGACTACCCGCGGCAGGTCGTCGACCGGGGCTGGCGCGCCCAGGCCGCCGCGCTCCAGGCCGCGCTCGGCGAGGACCGCCCGCAGACCGGCCCGGCGCTGGACAAGCTGCTGGCCCGGCTGGCCGCCGGCGAGGCCGAGGAACTGGCCGCCGCGCTGGCCGGCCAGGTGGCGCGCGCCGCCCGGGTCGCGCCCCCGCTGCCCCCCGTGCGCAGCGGCCGGGACCTGCTGGTCGAGCACCTGACCGCCACCGTCTGCTGCGCCGCGGTGGACGCGGGCACCGCCACCCCCGGCCTGGACTGGCTGGACGGGCCGGTCCTGGTCTGCCCGGCCGCACCCCGGGCGGAGCTGGCCCCCGCGGTGGCCCGCGCGGTCGAGGACGGGCAGGACGGTCCGCTGCGCGCCTGGCTGGAGCGGGCCGGTGTCCGACTGGAACGACCGGTCCGACTTTCGGGCTGAACCGGGACGGTTCGGGAGTGTCCCGGGAAACCCGGTTTCATCCGTACCAATTGCTACGGTGGGGTGACGCTTCGCCGTCCAACTGTGTTGTGCTGGTCCGCACGCACATCCGCATGGCAATTGCCAAACCCTCGGTGGATGGGCGAAGGGGTGGGGAGGGCGTGTGGGGACGGAATCCAACCGCCGGTGGGAGTCCGGCACGCTGGCGCACGGGGTGTCCGACCCGTTCGGGCAGGGCCCGCTGCCCTGGCTGCGCAGCCCCGACCACTACCTGGCCGACGGCGAGGGCGTGGTCCCCTGGTACGTGAGCGTGGACGCCCCCGGGCAGCGGCCGGTGGACGGCCCGGCCCGGCCCCGCCCGGCGGTCAGCGGCCCGCGCAACGCGGACGACGTGCGCCGGCAGATCAAGGGCTTCGCCTCGGCGGGCACCGCGCGCCCCGGCGGCGCGGTGGACTTCCGGGTGACGGTCAACCCGCCGCAGGAGTTCCAGGTCGACGTCTACCGGATCGGCCACGACGCGGGGGACGGCGCCCGCCAGGTGTACTCCAGCCCGCTGATCTCCGGCCTGGCCCAGCCCGCGCCGATGGTCGCCGACCGCACCGTCTCCTGCCACCACTGGTGGCAGTCCTGGCGGCTGCAGGTCCCGGCCGACTGGCGCTCCGGCGCGTACGTCGCCGTGCTGACCACCGCCGACGGCGGCCACCGCAGCCACATCCCGTTCACCGTACGGGACTTCGCCCCGGCCGACCTGCTGCTGGTGCTGCCCGACGTGACCTGGCAGGCGTACAACCTGTTCCCCGAGGACGGGCACCTGGGGGCCAGCCTCTACCACGCCTGGGACGGCGCCGGGCACCTGGTGGGGGAGGCCGAGGCGGCCGTCACGGTCTCCTTCGACCGGCCGCACGCCGGGGCCGGGCTGCCGCTGCACGTCGGGCACGCCTACGACTTCATCCGCTGGGCCGAGCGCTACGGTTACGACCTGGGCTACGCCACCGCCACCGACCTGCACGCCGGACTGGTGGACGCCTCCCGCTACAAGGCGCTGGTCTTCCCCGGGCACGACGAGTACTGGTCGGAGCCGATGCGGCGGGCCGCCGAGCGGGCCCGGGACGGCGGCACCTCGCTGGTCTTCCTGTCCGCGAACGCCGTGTACTGGCGGGTCGAGCTGTCGGCCGGGCCGAACGGCGAACCGTCCCGGCTGCTGAACTGCCGCAAGCGCCAGCGGGTCGCCGCCGACCACCCCGCCGCCGGGGTGCCGGGCGCGGCGTCCGCGCTGTGGCGGGACGCCGGGGAGCCCGAGCAGCACCTGCTGGGCATCCAGTACGCGGGCAGCGTGCCCGCGCCGGTGCCGCTGGTGGCCCGCAACACCGGTCACTGGCTGTGGCAGGGCACCGGGCTGGCGGACGGCGACGAACTGCCCGACCTGGTCGCCGGGGAGGCCGACCGCTACTACCCGAAGGTCCCGCTGCCCGCCCACACCGAACGCGTCCTGCTCGCCCACTCCCCGTACCGGGACGCCGCCGGGCGGGCCACCCACCAGGAGACCTCGCTGTACCGGGCGCCCAGCGGCGCGTACGTGTTCGCCGCCGGGACGTTCGCCTGGTCGCCCGCGCTGGACCGGCCCGGCCACACCGACGAGCGGATCCAGCGGGCCACCGCCAACCTGCTGGACCACCTCTGCAAGGAGGGGCGAACCGACTCCTGAGCGCACCGGCGTGAAAGACTCGCCGCAGAGCCCCCCAGCTGTGAGGACTGACTGAGCGTGAGCGGATTCGTCACCAAGCCCGAGCCGGTCCAGGTGCCCGGCCTGGTCCACCTGCACACCGGCAAGGTGCGCGACCTGTACCGGGACGGCAGCGGCAACCTGGTGATGGTGGCCAGCGACCGGACCTCCGCGTACGACTGGGTGCTGCCCAACGAGATCCCCGACAAGGGCCGCGTCCTCACCCAGCTCTCGCTGTGGTGGTTCGAGCGGATCGCCGACATCGTCCCCCACCACGTCGTCTCCACCGAGCCGCCCGAGGGCGCCCCCGCCGACTGGGCCGGGCGCACCCTGGTCTGCCGCAGCCTCGACATGGTGCCGGTGGAGTGCGTCGCCCGCGGCTACCTGGCCGGCTCCGGGCTGGAGGAGTACCGGACCGACCAGACGGTGTGCGGCATCGGCCTGCCCGCGGGCCTGGAGAACGGCTCCGAGCTGCCCGGCCCGATCTACACCCCCGCCCTCAAGGCCGAGGTCGGCGAGCACGACGAGAACGTCTCCTACGAGGAGACCGCCCGCCGGATCGGCGCCGAACTCGCCGCCACCCTGCGCCAGACCACCCTCGCGGTGTACTCCCGGGCCCGCGACATCGCCCGCGAGCGCGGCCTGATCCTCGCCGACACCAAGTTCGAATTCGGCCTGCTGGACGGCGAGTTGGTGATCGGCGACGAGGTGCTCACCCCCGACTCCTCGCGCTTCTGGCCCGCCGACGCGTGGCAGCCCGGCCAGGACCAGCCGTCCTTCGACAAGCAGATCATCCGCGACTGGCTGACCTCCCCCGCCTCCGGCTGGGACCGCCGGAGCGAGAACCCGCCGCCCCGGCTGCCCGACGAGGTCGTCGCGCACACCCGGCAGCGCTACCTCGACGCGTACGAGAAGCTCACCGGCCTCGACTGGAAGTGACCCGCCGTCGCGGCCGGCTGCGGGCCCCCTCCCGGGGTCCCTACAGCCAGCCGTGCTCGCGGGCGATCCGGACCGCCGCGTGCCGGTTCTCCGCGCCGAGCTTGCCCGCGGCCGAGGAGAGGTAGTTGCGCACCGTGCCGGGCGAGAGCCCGGCCCGCCCGGCGATCTCGGCGACCGGGGAGCCGTCCGCGGCCAGCTCCAGCACGTCCGTCTCGCGCGGGGTCAGCGGGGAGTCGCCCGCGCTGATCGCCTCCGCGGCCAGCTCCGGGTCCACGTAGCGGCCGCCCGCCCGGACGGTGCGGATGATGCCGGCCAGGTCGGAGGCCGAGACGGTCTTGGGCAGGAAGCCGCGCACCCCGACCTCCAGGGCCCGCTTCAGGTACCCGGGGCGGCCGTGCCCGGTCACGATCATCACCCGGCACTCCGGCAGCCGGCGGCGCAGCTCGGCCGCCACCTCCAGGCCGTCCAGGCCCGGCATCTGGAGGTCCAGCACCGCCACGTCCGGGCGGTGCGCGACGGCCATCGCCAGCGCCTCCGGGCCGGACGCCGCCTCCGCGACCACCGCCAGGTCGTCCTCCAGGGCGAGCAGCGCGGCCAGCGCGCCGCGGATCAGGTGCTCGTCGTCCGCGAGCAGCACCCGCACCGGACCGGTCATGACGTGGATCCCCCCGCTGTGGTCGGTAGTTCGGCGGTCAGTCGGAACCGCCCCGGGCCGCTGCCGGCCGCGGTCAGGGTGCCGCCGTGCGCGGCCAGCCGCTCGCCCAGGCCGCGCAGCCCGCTGCCCGCGCCCTCCGCGCGCGGCGGCGGGACGGCCGGCACGCCGTCGTTCTCCACCTCCAGCAGCGCCGTCCCGCCGGAGACCCGCAGCCGGAAGCGGCAGTTCGCGGCCTCCGAGTGCCGCAGCACGTTGGTCGCCGCCTCCCGCACCACCCAGCCCAGCACCGACTGCGCCCCGGCGGGCAGGCCGTCCGCGCCGGACAGCTCGGTGCGGCAGTCGACGTTCGCCGCTCGCAGCACCGAGGCGGCGCCGGCCAGTTCGGTGTGCAGCTCGACGGTGCGGTAGCCGCGCACCACCTCGCGGACCTCGCGCTGCGAGTCCCGCGCGATCCGCTGCACCTCGGTCATCTGGTCCACCGCCTCCGGGCGCTGACGGCGGGCCAGCTGCACCGCCAGCTCGCTCTTCAGCGCGATGGTGGCCAGGTTGCGGCCCAGCACGTCGTGCAGGTCCCGGGAGAAGCGCAGCCGCTCCTCGGCCACCGCCAGCCGGGCCTGGGTCTCCCGGGCCCCGTCCAGCTCCCAGACCACCTTCGCGGTCCACGCCGAGCCGCGGGCGGCGGCCCCGGCCGTCGCCGAGCCGACCAGGCAGCCGAGCAGCACCCCCAGCACGAACCCGGCGGGCTCGCCCGCCGCCAGCAGCGCCGCCGCCACCGCCGCCAGGCCCGCCACCGCCGCCGCCACCGCCCGGAGCACCGGCAGGGCCAGGACCGCGGTGGCGATCCAGAAGGTCATCGTCACGACCGCCACCGGCGTGGACGTCTCCGCCCCGTCCAGCGGGCGCGGCCCGAGCAGCAGGGCCGCCGCCGACAGCGCCGCCGACACCGCGCCCGACACCGCCGCCCAGCCGTACGGGTGCGGGCGGCGGCCCAGGTAGGCGGGCAGGCCGGTGCGCACCAGCACCACGTTCAGCGCCGCCGCCAGCAGCGTGCCCGGCACCTCGACCCGCAGCTCGAAGGCCGAGGCCCGCCGCTGCCCGTACGCGCTGCCCAGCAGGCCGTACACCGCGAACACCTGCAGCACCGCCACCGCGTACAGCGACCAGCGCATGTACAGCTCGGTGCGCTGCGGCTTGGACAGGGCCCGCCAGCGGCGGACCGGTCGTGGTCGGCTGACCCGCACGGCTCGGTTCCTCGTCTCTCGACGGCTCCGGAGAATCCGGCGCCGCGGCAGGCGACCCTCGCCCCGCCGCGCCGCCCGACGCGACACTAGCGCCGCGGCTCCCAGCGGAACCAGCGCCCGGCTGCCCAGAGCGCGGCGGACGTCCAGACCAGGGCGAGCAGCAGCGGCGGCGCGGCCGGGCCCCAGCTGCCGAGGAAGCCCTCGGACGGGCCGGTGCCGTCGGTGCCGAACCAGCCGATCCGGACCAGTCGCAGGGCCGGGGTGGTCGGCAGCAGGCGGCAGGCGCCCGCCAGCCCGTCCGGCAGCGACTCCAGCGGGATCAGCAGGCCGGAGCCGAGCTGCGCCACCAGCAGCAGCGGCAGGGTGGTGAGGCCGGCCGTCTCCACGCTCCTGGTCACCGCGCTGGACAGCGCCGCCAGGGCGGTCAGCAGGGCCGCGGACAGGACCAGTCCGAGCAGCACCAGCGGCGGGTTCGCGGGGGCGCGCAGGTGCAGCGCGGCGGTGCCGCCGACGGCCAGCAGCAGGCACTGGAGCAGGGCCAGCCCGATCGACGGGAGCGCGGTGCCGAGCAGGATCTCGGCGTCGGCGGCCTCGCCGGTGCGCAGCCGCTTCAGCACCAGGTCGGTGCGGCGGGCGGTGTACGCGGTGGTCAGGTTGCAGTAGACGACGATCAGCAGGACGACGCCCATCGAGCTGGTCACCAGGTTGGCGTTCACGTCCAGCCCGCCGGTCCGCTCGGCGGCGGCCCGCAGCGCCGAGCGGAGCGAGCCGACCAGGACCAGCGGCAGCACCAGGGCCATGAACAGGGCGGTGCGGTTGCGGCTCAGCAGGGTGACCTCGGCCCGGCCGAGGGCGAGCAGCCGGGCGGCGGGGGAGCGGCGGGCGGCGGCGGGGCCGGTGCGCCCGGCGGGAGCGGGGGCGGCGGTGGTCATGCGGCACGTCCGGCGGTCTCGGGGCGGGCGGGGGCGGCGGCGGGGGCGGGGTCGCCGGACGCGGCGACGGCGAGGAACGCCTCCTCCAGCGAGGCGCTGCGGGCGTCCAGCCGGGCCAGCTCGACCCGGTGGCGGGCGGCCCAGCCGAGCAGCTCGGTCAGGGTGCCCTGGAGGTCGGGGGTGCGCAGCAGCACCCGGCGGCCGTCGAGTTCCGGCCGCGCGCCGGGCAGGACCGGCAGGTCGAGCGAGGCGTGCGGGCCGGTGCGCTCGGGGAGTTCGAAGCTGATCCGGGCCGGGTGGGCGGCCAGCACCTCGGCGACCGTGCCGCCGGTGACCACCCGGCCGTGGTGCATGATCGCCAGCCGGTCGGCGAGCTCCTCGGCCTCCTCCAGGTAGTGCGTGGTGAGCACCACCGTGGTGCCGTCCGCCCGCAGTCGACGGATCAGCCGCCACACCGCGGCCCGGGCCTCCGGGTCCAGGCCGGTGGACGGCTCGTCCAGGAACAGCACCTCGGGGCGGCCGAGCAGGGCCGTCGCCAGGTCCAGCCGGCGGCGCTCGCCGCCGGACAGCTGCTTGACCCGCACCGCGCGCCGGGGCAGCAGGCCGACCAGGTCGAGCGCCTCGTCGACGGCGCGGGCGCCGGTGGTCAGCCCGGCCCAGCAGCGGCCGGTCTCGGCGACGGTCAGTTCGCCGGGGAAGCCGCCCTCCTGGAGCATGACGCCGATCCGCGGGCGCAGCGCGGCCCGCTCGCGCAGCGGGTCCAGGCCGAGCACCCGGACCTCACCGCCACTGGGCGCGGCCAGGCCCTCCAGCACCTCCAGGGTGGAGGTCTTGCCCGCGCCGTTGGTGCCCAGCAGGGCGAACAGCTCGCCGGGGGCGACGTCGAGGTCCAGGCCGCGGACGGCCTCGAACCCGGCCGGGCCGGACGGTCCGTAGCGGCGGTGCAGCCCGCGGGCCTCGACGGCGGGGCGGGGACGGCTGGTGTCGGTCATGGCTCCAGCCTCCCGGCGGCCGGGGCCGGGCAGTAGTGCGGGCCGTCACCGCGCGCCGGTGCGTCCGCACGGGTCGGCGGTGACAAATGTCAGGGTGCCCGCGAGAGCGAGAGCGAGGGCGAGGGCGGGGCATAGGCGGGTGCGGGGGCACGGGCGGGTGCGGGGCCGGGAACGCCGAAGGCCCCCCTCGGTGGAGGGGAGCCTTCGGAACCGGAGCGGACGACGAGATTCGAACTCGCGACCCTCACCTTGGCAAGGTGATGCTCTACCAACTGAGCCACGTCCGCAGGATATGGAGTTGTACCGCA
>NZ_QLLT01000019.1 GCF_003259315.1 Kitasatospora sp. SolWspMP-SS2h
CCGAGCGAGTTGACCGCGTCCGAGAAGGTCTTGCGCTCGTCCTCGGTGACCTTGTCGTAGGTGGTGTAGGTGCCGTCGGCGTTGCGGTACTTGCCGAGCAGCGCGGTGATCTTCTCGAACTCACTGTCCAGGGTCTTGGACAGCTCCGGGTCGTTCTCGGCGGCGACCGGCTTGAGCAGCTCGTAGGCCTGGCGGGCGCCCTCGACGTTGGCGGCGAAGTCGGAGAGGTCGGTGTGGCTGTAGCGGTCCTCCTCACCGGTGATCTTGTTCTTGGAGACCTCGTCCAGCAGCTCCTTGGCGCCGTTGGCCATGCCGGTGGGGGTGATCTCGGCGCTGGGGATGCGGGTCTGCCAGTCCTTCAGGTCGGCGACCAGCTGGGTGGCGAGGGTCTTCTCCTCGTCGCCGATCTTCCCGTCCTGCCAGAGCGACTTCTCGATCCGGTGCCAGCCGGTCCACGCCTGGCCCTCCTCCAGGCCGTCCTCGCGGGTGTCGGTCTTCGGGTCGATGTCACCGAAGCTCTCGGCCACCGGCTCGGTGCGCTCCCAGCCCACCCGGGAGGCGGCGAACAGCGACTTGGCCTTCTCCACGTCGCCCGCGGTGACCGCGGCGGCGAACTGCTCCACCACCGGGATGGTGGCGTCGGCCTGCTCCTGGGCGTAGGTGCGGTAGTCGGTGACCGCCCGGGTCAGCCGGTCGTCGGTCTTCGCCGAGGCCGAGGCGCCGGCCGTGACGGTGATCTTCTGCCGGATGCCGTCGCCGGTCATGCCCGGCTTGCAGGCCACCTCGTAGGTGCCGGCCTTGATCTCGGCGTTGATGGTCGCCTTGGTGCCGGGGCCGATGTTCTCCCGCTCGGTGACGATCTTGTCGCCGTCGGCGTAGACGTACACCTCGGTGACCTTGTTGCCCTTGTTCGCCACCGCCAACTCGACGTGCCCGGCCGGGAAGGAGGTCTTCGACAGGTCACACGTGCTGTCCGTCGCGGTCACCTGCACCGGGCCGGAGGCGGCGGAGCCGTCCGCCGCGGTCGGGGCGCCGTCGTCCTTCTTCGAGCACCCCACCAGCGCGGCACCCGCCACGGCGAGGACCAGGAACGCGGCAGCAGACGTACGGCGGGGCATGGCGGACTCCACGGAGGCGGGGACGAGGGGGCGGGCACGCAAACCCGCACAAGGCCAGGCATACCTTACTAAGGTGTGCCTAATTCGTCTACATGGATGTCGTCACACGGTTCGGGGACTCGCCGTGCCGACCCGGCCTCCACGGCAGGGCGGAGCCGAGCAGGAGCCAGGCGGTGGCGAGAAGCCAGCCGCCCAGGACGTCCAGTGGCCAGTGCACGCCCAGGTAGACGCGGGTGAGGCCGATCACCGCGGCGAAGAGCGCAGCGGCCGCGGCGGCGGGCCGGCGCGCGCCCGGTCGGGCCCGGGCGGCGGCCAGGGCGATCAGCCCGGCGGAGAGCGCCGAGGTGAAGGAGTGGCCGGAGGGGAAGGCGAACCCGGAGGCGGTGAACGCCCAGTCCGCGACGGGCGGGCGGGGCCGGGCGAAGGCGTGCATCAGGCCCTGGCGCAACAGTTGGCCCGCCGCGAGCCACAGCACGGGGGCGAGCAGCACGGCCGCGGCCGCCCGCCCGGAGCGGTACGGCCGGACGGAGCGGACCAGGACCAGACCGGCCGCCAGCGCGAGCAGGTAGGGGAAGGCGCCGGTGCCCAGCGCGGTGACGGCCTTGGCGGCGGTGACGGCGGCGGACGGGCGATGGGCGACGGCCCAGTCGACGGCGGCCTGCTCGAAGCCGTACGGGGCCCAGCCGTTGGCGGCCGCCGCGACGGCCACGGCGCCGAACGCGGCGGCGCAGGCGGCGGCCGGGGCCGCGGTGCGCCGGGCGCTCACGCGGTCAGCCATCGGCGCAGCCGGCCTTCGCGGGCCCGCTCCACCAAGGGGGCGCCGCGCCCGGCGAGCCGGGTCAGCCCGTAGCCGGCGGCGGTGCCCAGGAGCGCGCCGAGGAGCACGTCGTGCGGGTAGTGGACGCCGACCAGCACTCGTTCCGCGCCCATGGCGGCGGCCGACAGCAGGGCGAGGGCCCCGAGGCGGCGGTCGACGAGCCACAGGGCGGCCGCGCCCGCGAAGACGATGACGGTGTGGTTGCTGGGCATCGACCAGTCACCGGCGGCCGGACAGGCTTCCAGGGTGCGCCCGGCGTCCAGTACCCGGCACGGCCGCGGCTCGCGCAGCGCCGACTTCAGGACCAGGTCGGCGGCGAAGGCGACGACGACGGTGAGCGGCGCGACCAGCGCGCGGGCCACCGTCCGGCTGTCGGCCCGGCGCGCGCGCCACCAGGCCAGTGCCATCAGGGCGGCGAGCAGCAGCAGGCCCAGGGTGGAGTACAGGGTGACGGCGTGCCGGAGCGGGGCGGGCAGGTGCTGGGCCCAGTGGTCGATGCGCAGGTACAGGCCGCCGTCCAGGGTGCGGCCGTCGAGGGCGAGCGCGACGGGGGCGGTCATCGGGACCCGGCCTGGCGGCGCGAGCGCAGGATCTCCAGCGCGAGGGGCAGCAGTGAGACGACGATGACGAGGGCGACGATGGGCAGCAGGTAGTGGTCGACGTTGGGCACCGAGGAGCCCAGCGCGTAGCCGGCCAGGACCAGGCCGACGGTCCACACCAGGCCGCCGACGACCTGCCACAGGGTGAAGGTGCGGGCACTGACGCCGAGCGCGCCGGCCAGCGGGTTGAGGACGGTGCGCACGACGGGCACGAAGCGGGCCAGGACGACGGCCTTGGCGTGGCCGTAGCGGTCGAGGATCTCCTCGGCGCGCTCGGCACCCTCGTGCAGGCGCTTGCCGCGGGAGCGGGCGAGCAGGGCCCGCCCGCCGCGCCGTCCGATCAGGTAGCCGGTCTGCGCCCCGGCCAGGGCGCCGACCACGGCCGCGGCGAGGACCTGGGCGAGGTTCAGGTGGGGGCCGCTGTGCGTGCCGGTGGTGCAGAGAAGGCCCGCGGTGAACAGCAGCGAGTCGCCGGGCAGGAAGAAGCCGACCAGCAGGCCGGTCTCCGCGAACATCACCACCGCGATGCCCAGCGCACCGAAGGCGCCCAGCAGCGAGCCCGCGTCCAGCGGGTTGACGGCCAGCAGGGCCGACGAGGAGAGCAGCACAGGAGCGCCTTTCCGAGGATGGGACCCGGCCGCGCCGACAGACGGGTCGTGTCCTCACTGACATGCTCAGCATGGATGACCGGTACTGAAGGGTTCCTGAAGACCTGAACGGATCTTCAGGAACCGCCTGGTCGGACCGCCCGGAGAGTGGTGCGGAGCTGCCCCGGCCGGGTGGCGGGGGCGGTCCGCTCCGGCGCCCCGGGGGCTGGTGCCAGGACGCGCCGGGCGTTTGCCGCGACGGCGGCGTCGATGCCGGTGCGGCGCGGCCGCGTTGGCGGTATGCGCCTGCGGAGGTGCTCAGGGGGTGCCGATGAGTGCGCCGGTCGCCCCGGTCATGACGATCACGCGGGTGCCCTTCGGTTCCCACCGTGCGTGTTCGACGCGCGCAGTGGGCTGGTTCAGCGGGCGCGCAGGAGGGGGAGCAGGACGTCGTCGACGAGATGGGCGACGAACGGTTCGTCGCACGCCCCGCCCACGATCACGACGCGGTGCACGATGAGGGCGGGGGCGACCTCGGCGAGAAGGCGCGCGCCCTGGGCGGTGAGTTGCCCGCTGTGGCGGATCGCCTCGCGCAGCGGATCGTCGGTCATCGCGGCCTCGCCGCGGCGCAGGGCGCACCGCACCTCCTCCGCGAGCCGCGCATCGCTGCGCATCCCCGTGAACAGCGCCCCGAGCAAGCCGATCTCCTGCTCGGTGATCTGCCGGGCCAGCCAGGTGACGAGTTCGAGCAGATTCTCCCGGAGATCGCCTGAGGCGGGCTCAGGGGGCTTCGCCCGCGTGCGGTGCCCGACCGCGGCAGCGACCAGCGCGGCTTTGTCGCGGTAGCGGCGGTAGATCGTCGTCTTCGCCGACCCGGAGTGACTCGCCACCGCCTCCATGGTCAGTTGCTCGTAGCCCACCTCGGCGAGCAGCGCCAACGTCGCCCGGAGGATGGCCAGGCCGCGGCCCGTGTCACGTGGCCGCCCCATCAGGGGCGGGCCGTCCGTGCCTTCGGCTCCGAGGCGTTCGATTCGTCTGTCATTCCGACTCCGCTTTCCCCGCACGACCGTTGCGCGTCGCACGGAACTTGGAACGGGACCATGGGCGGCTCGGGCCCGACGGGCCGACCGGCCGTCCTGGTCGTCCGTGGCACAAGCGTCCAGCCGTTGAAGATCGGTGGGTCAGTGGGCGGTGCCGGCGTCGGGGGCGAGGGTGCCGGCGGTGACCAGGGCGATGATGGTGATGCCGAGCAGGATCCGGTAGACCACGAACGGCGTGAAGCTGTGGTGCGAGATGTACTTGAGGAACCAGGCGATCGCCGCGTAGCCGACCGCGAAGGCGATCAGGGTGGCCAGGATCGTCGGGCCCCAGGCGGGTGCCGGGCCCTCGCCGATCTTGAGCAGTTCGAGGCCGCCGGAGGCCAGCACGGCGGGGATGGCGAGCAGGAAGGAGTAGCGGGCGGCGGCCTCGCGGCTGTAGCCGAGGAACAGGCCGGCGCTGATCGTGCCGCCGGAGCGGGAGACGCCGGGGATCAGGGCCAGGGACTGCGCGGCGCCGTAGACCAGGGCGTGCTTGAAGTTCAGCGAGTCGACGCCGCGGGCGTGGCGGACGGCGCGGGAGCGGTCGGCGACGGCCAGGATCACGCCGAACAGGATCAGGGTGGTGCCGATCAGCCGCAGGTCGCGCAGGGTGGTCTCGATGGTGTCCTGGAACAGCTTGCCGAGGATGCCGATCGGCAGTGTGCCGACGATCACGTACCAGCCGAGCCTGGCGTTGGGGTCGCCGCGCCACTCCTTGCGCAGCAGTGACAGCGTCCACGCCTTGATGATCGCGCCGATGTCCCGGCGGAAGTAGATCAGCACCGCGGACTCGGTGCCCAGCTGTGTCACCGCGGTGAACGCCGCGCCCGGGTCGTCCCAGCCGGCCAGGGCGGAGAAGACCCGCAGGTGCGCGCTGGAGGAGACCGGCAGGAACTCGGTCAGGCCCTGCACCAGGCCGAGCACGGCCGCGTGGAACCAGTCGATCACCGGACACCCGCCGCGGATATCCCTCGGAGGCTCAGCATGGGCGGTTTCCTGTTCCGGTCGGGGGAGGGGCTGGGCACCGCCTGCTGTGCCGCTCCGGAGGCCGAAGCGCGGCCCGGATGGCCGAGGGGTCCGGAGGTTTCCTGAAGGTCCGGGCCCGGTCGGGCAGTGACCGGTCGGTGACCGGTCGGGCGGAGAGCTCCGGGGGAAGCTCCCCGCCCGACCTGGGCAGGTGGGCGCGGCGGATCAGGTATCCGTGCGGGTGGTGCCGCGGGCCTGGAGGGTGAGCCACAGGACCGCTGCTGCGATGACCACGGAGAGGACCAGGCTGACCGGTCCCGTACCGAGGTCGAGGCCGCCGCGCTGACGGCTGACGCCGGCCCAGTCGGCGAAGCACGCGCCGAGCGGGCGGGTGAGGACGTAGGCCCACCAGAAGGCGAGCACCGGCGGCAGGCGCAGCAGGCGGTAGCCGAGGGCGGGGACGGCGATCAATCCGGTGAACAGGAGCGCGGAGGGCAGGTAGCCCCAGCCGAGGGTGGCGGCGGTGAGGTCGCCGACGGCGGTGCCGAGCGCGAACGTCGCCATCACCACGGCCCAGTACAGGACCTCCCGGCGTCCACCGCGCACGGAGGCCACGTCGAGGGTGCCCTCCAGGCGTCGCCACAGGACGAAGACCGCCGCGAGGACGACCGCGAAGGCGACGGCGGACAGGGCGTAGGGCACACCGAGGACGACGTGGGCGACGTCGGCGGCCATGGTGCCGAAGACGCTGACCATCACCACCGCGAACCAGTAGACGGAGGGACGGTAGCGATCGGCCCGGGCCTGGGCGTACAGCGCGGCCGCGAGCAGGACGGCGGCGCCGGCGACGGCCGGGACCGGACCGAGCGTCCGGGCGAGGTGGTCGGAGGTGGTCTCGCCCATGCCGGTGGTGAGGACCTTCACCGCCCAGAACCCGGCGGTCACCGCGGGCACCTTGCTCAGGGTTCCGCCGGCGGGACGGTTGCGGGCCCGGGGCGTACGGGCGCCGGTCGTCGTGGTGGCGCTCACAGCGGCGCCCTCCTTTCACGGCACGGCCCTCGACCGTGTCGCCGGACGAGGGGGCGTCAGCCGCCGATGACGGTGTTGGAGGTGATGGCGAAGGTGACGCCGTCGACGGTGACCGCGTGCCGGACTCCGTCCGGGCCGAGTACCACCGCCTGCCAGGCCCGTCCACCACCGGTGACGGACACCGGTTGCAGCGATTCGACCTTGCCGCCGGGAACGGCGGAGGACGCCTTGACCACGGCGTCGGCGGCGTCCAGCGACGGCAGCGGCGCGGGTGCCCGAGCCGGACCGGCCGCGTCCCGGCCGTCGTCCCGGCCCTCACGCTGCTCGCCGTCGCGCCCGTCCGCACGGGTGCGGTCGTGGCCGCGGCCCTCGGCGTGGACGGAGGCCCGGCCTTCCTCCTCGAAATCGTGGTGCGCGGCGACGGCCGCCGCACCGCCGCCCACCACGACCACCGCCGCGGCCGCCGCGCCGACCCACCGCTTTCGGGGCCCGGGGCGCCAGCGCCGAAGTGCTCCGGCGGGCGCCTGCTTCTCCTGCGGCTCCTGGAAGTCCTGCCCGCCCGCGGACTCGTCCACCCTGCTCACCCCGGCTTCCCGACCTCGCCGGGCACCGCGCCCGGCCGATGGGCCCAGCATGACGAGCACCCGCTGAAGGGTTGCTGAAGACCTGAAGGCGGCTTCAGCTGACGGCCGCGCCGACCTGCGACGCTAGGGGTATGCGCGTACTGGTGGTGGAGGACGAACGGCGGCTGGCCCTGGCGCTCAAGCACGGCCTGGAGGTCGAGGGCTTCGAGGTCGACGTCGTGCACGACGGGCTGTCCGGTCTGGCCCGGGCCACCGACCACCCCTACGACGTGGTCGTCCTCGACATCATGCTGCCGGGCCTGAACGGCTACCGGGTGTGCGCGCGGCTGCGGGCCGCCGGCAGTGACGCCGGCATCCTGATGCTCACCGCGAAGGACGGCGAGTGGGACGAGGCCGAGGCGCTGGACACCGGGGCCGACGACTACCTGTCCAAGCCGTTCTCCTTCGTGGTGCTGGTCGCCCGGCTCAAGGCACTGGCCCGCCGGATCGGCTCCCGCGCGCCGCAGCGCACCGTGCTGGGCGACCTGGTGGTCGACTCCGCCGCCCGCACCTGCACCCGCGCGGGCACCCCGGTCGCGCTCACCCCGCGCGAGTTCGCCCTGCTCGACCACCTCGCCCGCCGCGCGGGGGAGGCCGTCTCCAAGCGCGACCTGCTCGAAGAGGTCTGGGACGCCGCCGCCGACGGCGACCCCAACACCGTCGAGGTCCACATCAGCGCGCTGCGCCGCAAGATCGACGCCCCGTTCGGCCGCGCCGCCGTCCAGACCGTGCGCGGCTCCGGCTACCGGCTGGCGGCCGACGGTGGCTGACGAGCGCGCCGGCGCCCCGGCCGCCCGCCGCCGGGCCAGCCGGCCGTGGCGGCGCCTCACCGGCCGGCCCCGGATCGCCGCGCTGCTCACCCGCCTGGCCCCCGGCTCGGTCCGCACCCGCACCACCGCCGCCGCGTGCGCCGCCGTCGCCGCCGTGCTGCTGGTCGCCTCCGCCGCCGTGGTGCTGCTGCTGCACGTCAACCTGGAGCGCGGAGTGGAGGCCGGAGCCCGCGAACAGGCCCAGGTGGTGGCCCGCCTCGCCGCCGACGACCGCCTGCCCGACCCGATCCCGCTCGACCACGGCACCGACTTCGCCCAGGTCACCGACGCCTCCGGCCGGGTCGTCGCCGCCAGCCAGAACCTCGCCGGCCACCCGGCCCTGACCCCCGACGGCAGCAGCAGCGCTCACGCCACCTTCGACTTCGGCGTGTTCGGCAACGAGCACCACCAGCGCGTCACCACACTCACCGCCGACACCCCGACCGGGCCGGTCACCGTCCGGGTCGGCGCCTCCCTGCACACCGCCGACACCGCCGAGGACCTCACCACCGCCGCCCTCGGCGTGCTCAGCGCACTCCTGGTCGCCACCGTCGGCGTCGTCACCTGGCGCGCCACCGGCCGGGCGCTGCGCCCCGTCGAGGCGATCCGCTCCGAGGTCGCCGCGATCGGCGACCGCGACCTGGACCGGCGGGTCCCCGAGCCCGGCGGTGACGACGAGGTCTCCCACCTCGCCCACACCATGAACGCGATGCTCGACCGCCTGGAAGCCGCCGGACTCCGCCAGCGGCGCTTCATCGCCGACGCCTCCCACGAACTGCGCAGCCCGCTCGCCGTCCTGCGCACCCAACTGGAAGTCGCCCACACCCACCCCGACCCGGCCGTCCGCGCCGACCTGGTCGCCGGAGCCCTCCAGGACACCGACCGCCTCCAGTCCCTCGCCACCGACCTCCTGCTGCTCGCCCGCCTCGACGCCACCGGCCACGACGGGCCCGAGGAGGACGTCGACCTCGCCGACCTGGTCCGCACCAACGCCGAGAGCCGCGACGCCCGGCCGCACCGGATCACCCTCGACCTCGCCGACGGCCTGACCACGACCGGCAACCCGATGTGGCTCGGGCGGCTGCTGACCAACCTGCTCGACAACGCCCAGCGCCACGCCCGCACCGCCGTCGCCGTGCGCCTCGCCCTCGACCCCGCGACCGGGACCGCGATCGTGGACGTCGCCAATGACGGATCGGTGATCGCCCCCGCCGACCGGGAGAAGGTCTTCGAACGGTTCACCCGCCTCGACGACGCCCGCAGCCGCGACGACGGCGGCACCGGCCTCGGCCTGTCCATCGCCCGCGACATCGCCACCCTGCACGGTGGCACCCTCACCGTCGAGGACACCACCGTCGGCGCGACGTTCCGCCTGCGCCTGCCCGTCCGGGTCGGCGCCCAGGCGTAGCGGACGTCTCCGGGGCGGTCGAGACCTCGGACGGACGCGGCCGCGCCGACTTCGCGGGACGGTGGGGCGGGCAACCGGAAGCGACGGCCGCCCGTGGAGGCGGCCGTCCCACGGTGCGTCCGATTCCGACGCGCCCCGTGCACCCCCGGCCGCAGCCGCGATCGGAGCGATCCGCATGACGCCGGACGACGAGACCCCGTCCCCGCCCCCACCGCCGGCGGCCCCGGCGAACGTGCGGATCACCCGCGACCGGTTCACCGGGCACATCGAGCCTTCCGTGGCGGTCAACCCCTTGTGGCCGGACCACCTGCTCGCCGCCTGCCGGGTCTTCGAAGGACCGCTGATCGGCAGCGCCGCGTACGCGTCCTTCGACGCCGGCCGCACCTGGAGCGGCACCGGCCCGCTGCCGGGTTCGACGGCGGACGCGAGCGGCAACGCCACCGTGGCCTTCGACGCACGGGGACGCGGCCACGCGGGCGCCGTGGTGGCCGACCGAGCCACGCGGCGCGGCAAAGTCCGCCTGTGGACCGGCTCCGACGGAGGGCTGGACTTCCACGCCCCCGTCACGGCGCTCCCGGGCGGCCCGGGTCTCACCGACCACCCTTCGCCGGCGATCGACCGGGCGGCCGGCACGGCCGCCCCCTCCACCTGGCTGCCGGGCGCTCCGGCACGGCCGACGACGGCGCGGTCCTGGTCCGCTCGTTCGACGGCGGCCGGAGTTTCGACCACCCCCTGCCGCTGGATCCCGGCGCGGGCCCACTGGCGGTGTCCCCCGTCGCCGCCGCGGCCGGCGGTGCGCTCTGCGTCGCCTGCCTGGTGGCCACCGACGACGGCCTCGTCCTGCGGACGGTATCGTCCCCCGACCACGGAAGCACCCTCCACGCCCCGACCGACCTCGCCCGGATCGCCAGGACCGCACCGGGCCCGGGGACCGGGACCGCCAAGAGCGGCCCCGCACTCGCCGCCGCACCCGGCGGCGAGGCGTTCTTCGCCGCGGTGACCGCATGGGACGACACCACCGCGACCTCGCGCATCCTGCTGTGCGTCTCCACCGACCGCGGGCGCACCTGGCGCAGCCCCCGAGTGGTGGCCGCCAGCCGACAGACCGTCTACCTCCAACCGCAGCTCGCCGTCGACGGCCACGGCGTGCTCGCGCTGTCCGTCTACACCCTGTCCGTCGCCATGGTCCGCATCGACGTCCGGCTGTGCCTGTGCGCGCCCGGCACCACGGCCCCCGGCCCCCGGCGGACCGTCGCACCGCCCTTCGACCCCACCCAGGCCGTCCACACCGGCAGGACCCGCCGGCTCGGCAACGACCAGGGTCTGGCCGCAGCGGCCACCACCTTCCACGCGATCTGGACGGACACGCGCACCGACGACACGCAGATCTTCACCACCGCGGTCCGCTCCTGACCCGAGCCGCAGTCTTAGCACCCCATGCCATCGGGGGACCCGCCGCCCCGGGCGGCGGCCCGCACCCGGGCAGGATGACTTCGAACCGGCCGCCGCCCGCCCCGCAGACGCACACCACGTCGCCGCCGGCCTGGCGGGCAAGGCGTCGGGACAGGGCGAGGCCGAGTCCGGCGCCATCGTGGCCGTCGTCCGGTTCGGCGCGGAAGCCCGGTGCGAAGACGGCCTCCTCGATCCCCGCAATGCCGGTCGGCGGGCCGTCGCCGTCGTCGGCCACGGCCACCCGCACCCCGCGGTCGCCGTCCGTCTCGACGGTGATCGTGATCCGGTCGCGGGCGTGCCGCCGGGCGTTGTCGAGCAGGGGGCACAGGATGCGCCGGACCAGCGGCGCGGGCGCGGCGACGGCCCGATCGGCCGCGGCGGGCGCGCAGGTGACGGTGACGGCCGGGTGCGGACGGGTGCGGCGCAGGTCGGCGGCCAGCGCCTCGACGGCGGGCCGGACGGCGGTCGCGGCGGGCGGGGGCGTCGTGCCCGGGCGGGCGTCGGCCAGCAGGGTGCGGCAGATCTCCCGCATCGTGGCGGCGTCCCTGGCGATCGCCTCGTGGGTGCGGGCGAGGTCCGCGGGAGCGCGGGGCCCGCCGCGCAGCCACTCCGTCTCGGCGGCGATCCGGGCCAGCGGGGTGCGCAGTTCGTGGGAGAGCTCGTTCGACAGCCGCTGCTCGTGGCGGACCAGGGCGGCGAGCCGGTCCAGCAGCGCGTCGAGGTGGCCGGCCAGGGCGGCGAGTTCACGCGGCCGCGGGGCGGCACCGAAGCGGCGGGTGAGGTCGCTGCCGCTCCACGCGGCGGCCTGCGCGGCCATGTCCGCCACCGGGCGCAGCGCCCGGCGCACCATCCGCCGGGTCAGCAGGTGGATCCCGGCGAGCAGCAGCAGGGCGAGGGCGGCCGAGCCGGCCAGCGCGGTGTCGGCGATCGTCCGGTAGGGGCTGGTGGAGAGGGCGGCCACCACCGTTCCCGCCCGGTGCCCGCAGGGGTCCGGCACCGGGACCGCGTGCAGCCGGTGCGCTCCGTGGTCCTCGGTCCGGGGGGCCGTCGCCCGCGCGGCCAGTGCCCGGGCGGCGGCGTCGAGTTCGCCCCCGGCGCCGGGCTCCTCAACGGCCCGGTCGCCCGCCAGGATCCACACGCCGGTGTCGAGGGCGGCGTCGTCGGCCGGATCGTGGACGCGCAGTCCGTCGGGGCGCACCTCGACCGTGCCGAGCACCGCCTCGGCCCGGGCGTGCAATACGTCGTCGGCCTGGGTGCGCAGCTGCGAGCCGAGCAGCGCGTTGAACGCCACCGTGGCCACGGCGATCCACAGCGCGCTGGCGGCGAGCGCCGCGCGGGCGAGGCCGCCGCGCAGCGTCCGCGGCGCGGGCCCGGCCTTCACGAGAGCCGGTAGCCCACGCCGCGGGCGGTGGTGAGCGTGGTGTCGGCCCCGGTGCGGCGCAGCTTGCGCCGCAGCCGTGCCACGTACTGGTCGAGGGTGTTGTCGCTGACGATCGCGCCCTCCGGCCAGCCGGCCCGGGCCAGGCCCTGGCGGCGCACCACGCTCCCCGCCCCGGCCGCCAGCAGGCACCCCAGCAGCCGGAACTCGGTGGGGGTGAGCGCCACTTGCCCGGCCGGGCCCTGGACGGTGAGCCGGACGGGGTCCAGCCGCACCCCGGCGGCCTCCAGCGCGGCGTCCGCGCCCGCCCGGCGCAGCACGGCCCGCAGCCGGGCGGCCAGTTCGGCCACGTGGAAGGGCTTGGCCAGGTAGTCGTCGCCGCCGGCGGCGAACCCGGACAGCCGGTTCACCAGGCCGTCGTAGGCGGTCAGGAACACCACCGGGGTCTGGACGCCGCGCGAGCGCAGCGCCTGGCACACGTCCCGCCCGTCGGAGTCCGGCAGGCCGATGTCCAGCACGACGGCGTCGACGTCCGGCCCGGCCAGGCGCAGTGCCTCGGCGCCGTCCACGGCGGTCAGCACCTCGAAGCGTTCTTCGCGCAGGCCGCGCGCCAGGATCCCGCGCAGGCCCGCGTCGTCCTCGACGACGAGGATCCGGTGAGCAGTCACCGGCCCAGTATCACCGCGTCGCGGCGGCGCGCGGCCGCGCTGCTCAGGCTGCGTTCAGGTTCGCGGCCACGGGTCCCGTCGGCACCCGGACGTCCCGCCTACTGTGGTCCTCGTTCCGGAGGTTCTCCCGGCGCGCGGTGGTAAAGGGCACCGTTCCCGGCGGGCCGGGGAAGGGGAGGTCGTGATGGGTTCGGGAGGGCAGCTGCTGCCGGTGACGCCGGCGCTCGGGGTCGCGTGCGCGGTGCTGCTGGCGGTCGCCGCCCTGGTGGCGGGGCGCGGCGGGCTGGGCCACGGCCGGGCGGTGGTGCGGGCCGGGGTGCGGGCGGCGGTGCAGCTGGCGGCGGTCGCGCTGGTCATCGCCTGGGTGGTGCGCTCGCTGTGGGCGGCGACGCTGTTCGTGCTGCTGATGTTCGCGGTCGCGGCGCGCACCGCGGGCCGGCGGGTCCTGGAGGGGCGGGCGGACGCGGGCCGCTGGCGGTGGGCCTGGGCGGCGGTGCCGATCGCGGCCGGGGTGGCGCCGGTGCTGCTCCTGCTGGCGGCGACCGGTCTGCTGCCGCCGCGCGGGCTGAGCGTGGTCCCGGTCGCGGGCATCCTGATCGGCGGGGCGCTCACCGCCACCTCGCTGTCCGGCCGCCGGGCACTGGACGAGCTGCGGGCGCGGCACGGGGAGGTGGAGGCCGCGCTGGCGCTGGGCTTCGAGGAGCGCGACGCCCGGCTGGAGATCTGCCGCACCGCGGCGTCCACCTCGCTGGTGCCGGCCCTGGACCAGACCCGCACCGTGGGCCTGGTGACCCTGCCCGGGGCGTTCGTCGGGATGCTGCTCGGCGGCGCGGGCCCGGTGCAGGCGGGCGCGGTGCAACTCTTCGTGCTGGTCGCGCTGTTGGCGGTGGAAGCGGTGGCGGTCGCGGTGGTGCTGGAGCTGGTCGGCCGCGGCCGCCTGGGCGGCTGAGCGGGCCGCCCCGGCGCTGCGGAGTCCACCGTCCGTACGGGCCGATCCGGGGAGGGCAGTCCTCTCGGGCCCGGCCCGTACGCGGCTTCGGGAGGGTCGGCCGTGGTCAGCCCAGCGAGGCGAGGAGGGCGTTCAGCGCATGGTCCTCGGCGGCTCGCTCCGGGTGAGCGGCGCGCACCGCCTGCAGGACCTGGTCGATCTGGCCGTCCAAGGCGTGCCAGGTCTGCGCGTCCTCGGCCTCCAGCGTGGACTGGTCGTCGTCCCAGGCCGTCTCCAGGTCCTTCACCCGCTCGGTGGCCCCGGCCCGGTCGCCGGCGTCGACCTTCGCCAGCGTGTCGGCCGTGATGGCGCGCAGCTTGGTGACCTCGGCCGGCGGGAACGCCGCCGTCGCCCGGCCCGGGGCGAGGGAGGCGGCGGGGGCGGGCGCGGAAACTTCGGCCTCGCCCGCCGCGACCTCGTGCGGCTGCTGGTGCGCCCACGCCAGCAGCGCCACGGCCGCCACCGCAGCCAGGGCGAAGTAGCCGAGCATGATCCGCTCGCGCGCCGGGTTCGCCGTCGGGGAACGCTCCGTACGGTCGGCCTCGATGACGTCGCTGCGGCTGCGCGTCAGGTGGACCACGGTGGCGAGGATCGCGGCCAGGAACACCAGGCTGGTTGCGGCGGTGCCCAGACCCAGGCCGCCGTCCGTGTCGGGCGACGCGAGCCAGTCGCCGAGGTTCGCGCCCAGCGGGCGGGTGAGGACGTAGGCCAGCCAGAAGGAGAGCACCGCTCCGGCGCCCAGCCGCCATCCGATGACGATCACGGCGATCAGCGCGAGCGGAAGCAGCACCGATGTGCCCGGCGTCCAGCCGGTCAGCTCCAGCGTCCAGTCGCCGACCGCCGTGCCCAGGGCGAAGGTCACCAGGACCGCGAGCCAGTAGAACAGCTCGCGGGGGCGGGTGACGATGCTGTGGATGGACAGCGTCCGCTCGCGGGCGTACCAGACCCCGAAGACCAGGGCGAGGAGGCCGGCGAACACCGCGCTGCTGACCGCGAGGGGGACGCCCTGGCTGTCGGTGAGGATGTCGGTGTAGAGGGTGCCGGTCACGCTCAGCACGACGACGGTGAGCCAGTAGGCGACCGGGGCGTAGCGGTCGGTGCTGAGCTGCCAGCCCAGGGCACCGGCGAGGACGGCGGTGAAGATCAGCGAGGTGTTGACGAGGCCGACGCCGAGGGTGGTGTTGACCCAGTCGGCGAAACTCTCCCCGACCGTGGTGCACAGGATCTTGATGACCCAGAACCAGATCGTGACCTCGGGAACCTTGTTGAGCAGCCGGCGCCCGAGCGACTCGGCTTCGGATCGCTCCGTAGTGGAAGACATGGCGGACACGCTGACACGAAGGACCTGTACGTAGCCTGACCGCGTCACCGGCCTCTCCGGGCCGGCTCAGTGCGGCGGGTTCGGATGGATCAGCCCCAGGTCGTAGGCGAAGATCACCGCCTGCACCCGGTCCCGGACCCCGACTTCGGCCAGGACCCGGCCGACGTGCGTCTTCACCGTCGACTCGGAGATCACCAACCGCTCGGCGATCTCCCCGTTGGACCAGCCCTGGCCGATCGCGATCAGGATCTCCCGCTCCCGCCCGGTGAGCGCGCCGAACCGCAGGTCGACGCCGGCGGTGGCCGCAGGGCGGGTGGGAAGGCGGTGGGCGTAGGCGTCGAGCAGGCGGCGGGTGAGGGCCGGAGCGATCACGGCATCTCCCGCTGCGACGGAGCGGATGCCGGCCAGCAGTTCCTCCGGGTGGGCGTCCTTGAGCAGGAAGCCGCTGGCCCCGGTGCGCAGGGCGGCGTGGGCGTACTCGTCGAGGTCGAAGGTGGTCAGCACCAGGACGCGGGATCGGCCGCCGGCGGCGATGATCTGCCGGGTGGCCTCGATGCCGGGCATCCGGATGTCCATCAGGACGACGTCGGGCCGCAGGTGCGCGGTGAGCCGCACCGCCTCGGCACCGTGCCCGGCCTCGCCGACCACGTAGGTGTCGGGCCGGCTCTCCAACAGCATCCGGAACCCGAGCCGCTGCAGCGGCTGGTCGTCCACGATCAGGACGGTCGTCGCACCGGGCCTCCGACCAGGTCGAGGTGGGGCGGAATGTCGAGGTCGGCGACGACCGACCAGCCCCCGTCCGGGGCGGGCCCCGCGGCGACACTGCCACCGTACACAGCGGCGCGTTCGCGCATCCCGGACAGGCCCTGGCCCTGCCCGGCCGGGGCCGCCGGGTCCGTGGCGCCGGGCGGGCCGCTGCCCCTGCGAACGGACGATCAGGGCCCGGCCGGACCGGGTGCCGAGGATTTCGCCCGGACGCCCAGCGCCTCGGCCCTCGCGCACACCCGGCGCAGCAGGTGTCCGAGCTGGCTGCGCTCGCCCCGGGTCAGCGACGCGAACAGCGCGTCCGCGGCCCGCTCGTCGTCGGCCCGCAACTCCTCCAGCGCGGCCAGTCCGGGCGGGGCGAGCACGAGGAGTTCCTGCCGCCCGCCGACGTGGACGACCATCGTCGTCGCCAAACCCTCCGCCAGCAGCGTCTCGACCGCGCCCGCGACCTCCTGCTCGGCAGCTCCCGCCTGTACCGCGAGATCCGCGCGGCCGTGCGGTCCGAACCGGGCGAGGGTGTCGAGCACCCGGTGGTGGAGCCCGCCCGGCCCGCCCTCGGCAGCCGACTGCGCCAGCAGCACGTCCGCCGAGCGCGCGGCGGCGAGCAGCAGCCGCACCACCTGTTCGGACGGCAGCGACGAACCCTTGCCCCTCTCGTACACACCGCTTCCCGTCTGGGCGACGCGCGACCTGTCCGGTCGGCCGGGCACGGTGCGCCCCGACTCGGGCAGCCGTATGCGGAGGATGCTCCCGACCCGGGCGCGCGCAGTGAACGTAGCCTCACCGTACCCGTGCCCCGGACCTTCGGTCTACATCGATGTCGTCACTCGCGGTGTGGCGGTCAGTGCCCCAGGACGGCCCGGGCGGCCGACTCCACGTACTCGTGCAGGCCGTACGCGACAGCGGCCGACGAGACGGCGCAGGCCAGTACCGCGAACCCCAGCCCCCCGGCGGCGGCCCGGGCGGAGCCCGCCGCGGGCCGGACCGGCCGGGGCCCGAGGAGCGCCTGCACGCGCTGCGGGACGGGACCGGTGCTCACCGACCGCAGCGGGCCCCGGGCCGCCCGGGTGGCGGACGCCCCGGCGAGGGCCGCCCGGGCGAGGGCGGTGGCGGCCAGGCGCCGGTCGCCGACCGCCTCGGCGGCGGCCTCGTCGGCCCACCGCTCCAGGTGGAAGTCCAGCACCGGACGCAGGGCCCGGAGGGCCGGATGGACGGCGGCGGCCAAGTGGACCGCGACGGCGAACAGGTGGTGGCGGCCGTCGAGGTGGGCGCGCTCGTGCGCGACCAGCACCCGGCGTTCGCGGGCGTCCAGCGCCCGGAGCATGGCGCGGGTGACGACGACCCGCCCGGCGCGACGGCCCCGGCCCGGCAGCGCGAAGGCCTCGGGAACCTCGCCCGGCACCACGAGCAGGTCACCCTCCGCCTGCCCGTCGGCGGCCGCGGCCCAGGCCCGGCCCAGCGTCGAGCGGTGCTCGCACCAGCGGCGCCCCACGACGGCGAGCTGCGCCGCCAGCACCGCGGCCGCCAGGCTCGCCACCGGCAGGGCGGCCGGCCACGCGGCGGCTACCCGCGCGGGGGAGAGGTGCTCGAGCGCGGCCAGGAAGGGGACGTGGGCGAGGCCGAACAGGACCGCCCAGGTGCCGGCGGCGGCGAGGAGGGCCGCCGCCGTGATCACGGCGCACGCCTCCCCGGGAGGGACCGCGGCGGCCAGCCGACGGGCAGCGGCCGTCGCGGCCCAGGGGAACGCCAGCGCCGCGAGGACCAGGAGCAGGGCCGGGGTCACCGGCCGTCCCCGGAGCCGTCGGCCTGCCGCAGCAGGGCGCGCAGCACGCCCTCGTCGTGCTCGGACAGCGAGGAGACGAACCGCTTGAGGACGAGGTCGCGATCCGGCTCGGCGTCGAGGGCGTCGCGCATCCGGCCCGCGGCGAGCCCTGCGGCGTCGTCCGCGGGCGCGTAGGCGTAGCCCCGGCCCGAGCGGGTCCGTACGAGGGTGCCCTTCTCGTGCAGGCGGATCAGGATGGTCGCCACCGTGGTCCGCGCCAGCCCCAGGCCGAGGGCGCGGTTGACCTGCCGCGGGGTCATCGGCTGCTCGGCGGCCCACAGGACGGCCATCACGTCGGCGACGAGCTCGCCGTGCGGGCGTCTGGCCTCCTGGCCGCCGTGCTCCATGTCGCTTCCGCCTGTCGGTCGTCCGGGCCCGGCCGTCCGGGCAGCCCGTTAGGTATGCCTCAGCAAAGTTTACGGTCGGCTGCCACGGGCCGGGTCGCGGGGGAGACCGGTGCCGAGCGCTCCGGCGCACAGCCCGGACGGGAGGCACAGGTGGCCGGGGGAGGTGCGCGGGCGTCGCGTCACGACCCGGCCCGGGGCGGCCGATCGCGGCGATGCGCGAGGTAGCGGTCGAACGCCTCCTGCCCGTCCGGGACGAAGCGCCACTGCCGCACGGCCTCGCGCAGCTCCGCCCGCGTCGGCCGGCCGTGTTCACGGCTTGGTGCACGCCAAGCCAGTACGGGCCGATCGCTCCCCGGCACAGGAACTTGAACAAGGAGCGAACCGGCACCTGAACGCCCAGCTCCTCGGCCAACCCCCCGGCAGCTGCCTGCTCGTACGACTCACCCACGCGCACGGCCCCACCGAACGTCACCTCCTGGTGGCCGGGGAAACGCGCCAGGCTCCCGGGCCGCCGGTGGACCGGCACCCGCCCCTGCCGATCGAGGCGGACCGTTGCCGCGACGCGGTGCGGCCGGCCTCGGCGGACGGCCTCGCCGCGCTCCACCACCACCAGCACCCGCTCTTGACCGTCCACGCGTTCCACGGGTTCGTCCACGGCACCCACGATCGCCCGCCCCGACGGCGCTCTCGCCCCGATCGGACCGCTGCCGGCACTCTTCCCTTCGCCACCGGGGCACGCTGCTCCCTCCCGTCCTCTGCTGTGTCGGACCTCGGCACTCCGCCGGTCGGCTGCTTCGGCAAAATTCGACCTCGGAAGGTCGCTGCGGTCCAGGCAACCGGCCTCAGCGGACCGTGAGCAGGTACTCGTGCTCGGGGCGGCCGGTGTCGCCGTAACGAAGGGACAGGCGCAGTCGGCGGTCACGGGCCAGGTGCTTGAGATAGCGCTGGGCGGTGGAGCGCGAGAGGCCGGTGGCGGCGGCGACCTGCTGGGCGGACAGCGGCTGCCCGGCGCGGCGCAGAGCAGCGAGGACGAGGTCGGCAGTGGGGGCGCTGTGGCCCTTGGGCAGGGCGGTGGCCGGGGAGGCGCCGGTGCGCAGGGCGGCGAACATCCGGTCCACCTCGTCCTGGGAGGTCTCCCGGGCCGACGGTCCGGCGAGGGCGTGGCGCAGGTCGGCGTAGGCGGCGAGCTTGTCGCGCAGGCCGGCGAAGCTGAAGGGCTTGACCAGGTACTGGAGGGCGCCGTGCTGCATCGCCTCGTGGACGGTGGAGACGTCCCGGGCGGCGGTGACCATCATGACGTCGCAGCAGATCCCGGCTTCGCGCAGGCGCCGGATCAGGGCCAGGCCGCTCTCGTCGGGCAGGTGGTGGTCGAGCAGTACCAGGTCGACAGGGGCCCGTTCGAGGGCGGCGAGGGCCTGGCCGGCGCTGTGCGCGATGCCGGTGACCCGGAAGCCCGGGACTTTCGCGACGTACGCGGCGTGCACGTCCGCGACCCGGAAGTCGTCGTCGACCACGAGGACGTCGATCATGCGGTCTCCAGGGTGTGCAGGGCTTCGGGCAGTTCGACGGTGAAGCGGGCACCGCCGAGCGGTCCGGTGCCGACGGCGAGCCGGCCGGCGGCACGCCGGGACCGCTGTCGGCGACCTCGGCCAGCAGGACGGCGGCGTCGGGCAGGTGGCTGTCGGGGGTGACGGTCAGCCGGATGCCGCGCTCGGCGGCGACGGCGGCCTTGCCGGCCAGCAGGGCGGCCACGTGCGGGTCCTGGACCTGTTCGCCGATCCGGGCGGCGAGGGCGGCGTGCGAGCCGGACTGCTCGCAGATGAACGCGGCGGCCTGGTCGTGGCGGCCCAGTTCGAGCAGTCCGAGCAGGGTGTGCATCCGGTTGGCGTGCTCGTGGTCCTGCGCGCGCAGCGCCTCGGTGAGGCCCCGGGTGTGGTCCAACTCCCTGACCAGGAACTCAAGTTCGGTGCGGTCGCGGAGGGTGATGACGGCGCCGGCGTCGGTGGGAGCGGTGCGGTTGACGACCAGCACCCGGTCGTCGCGGACGGCGGGCAGGTCGGTGCCGTCGATCCGCCCGGTCAGCACGTCCGCGAGCCGGCCGGGCGGCAGGACCTCGTCGACGGTGCGCCCGGTGCAGGCGGCCGGGAGCGCGAGCAGGCGCAGCGCCTCGTCGTTGGCGACGCGGATCCGGCCGCCGGCGTCGAGGGCCAGCACGCCCTCGCGGATGCCGTGCAGCATCGCCTCGCGCTCGATCAGCAGGGCGGCGATGTCGGCGACGGCGGTGCGGGCGGCGCGTGGGGTGAGGTGGGCGTAGATGTTGGCGCTGGTGGACAGGGTGCGGTGGCGCGGGGTCTTGGAGACGATCGGCAGCGGTGTGCTCCTGCGGCGAGGGCGAAGCTGGCGGCGAGGTGGCGCAGGTCGTGGAGGGTGATGGGGGGCGCCGGCTTCGTCGCAGAGCAGGTGGAAGCGGTCGAGGACGTGTTGGGGGTGCAGGGGTCGGCCGTGGTGGTGGAAGGCGTAGCCGCTGCTGCTGGTGTTGCCGAAGGCGGGGGTGCCGGCGCGGTCGTCGAGTGCGGTGGCGGCGCGGTGGGAGAGGGCGACCCAAGTTCTGCTGTGCGGGGTCTTCGGGGAGGTGGGGAGGAGTTGGTTGTTGTCGACGGCGGAGAGGGTGTGGCGGACGAACAGGGTGCGTTCGGCTTGGTGGACGTCGTTCCAGCGGAGGGTGAGTGCTTCGCCTTTGCGCAGGCCGGTGGTGATCGTGAGTTCGGCGAGGTCGGCGTAGAGGGGGTCGGGGGCGCGGGCCAGGCGCATGAAGCGGACGGTCTGGGCTTCGGTCCACAGGTGCCGGGGCGGAAGCCCGACCAGGACAGGCCGGTGACCGCCACCGGTGCGCCGCGCCCGCCGCGCGGCAGGGTGTCCCCGGCGGCCGGGCCGCCCAACCTCCGGAAGGTGTAGGACGATCGCGCCTCGTGGTCCTGCTCGGTGCGCACCACCTCCAGCACGACCCGGCAGGCCCGGACGAACTCCTCGTCCACGTGCTCCAGGGAGCCGGTGGCACGCCACAGGGCGTACCCGAGGTGCAGCGGCGCGCACAGCGAGTCCAGTTCGTACTTGCGCTCCCACACGTGCGGCCCGGGCCGCGGCTCGTCGGAGTAGCCGCCGTCGGCCCCGTCCGCGGTGGCGTTGAAGGCGTTCGCGTACGGGTCGATCAGCACGCAGCGGACCTGCCGCCGCAGTACGCCCCGCAGCACCCCGCCGACCTCGGGGTCGGCGGCGGCCGGCAGGTACGGGCGGACCTGCGCGGCGCTGTCGCGCAGCCACATGCCGGGGATGTCGCCGGTGACCACGAAGACGTCCCCGTCCGCGGTCGGGCGCATGCTCGTCAGCCAGGTGTCGGCGAAGCAGCGCGCGAAGCAGGCGGCGGCGTGCGGACCGGCGCCGACCGGTGCCTGCCGGGCCCGCTCGGTCAGGTCCCGAAGGGCCTGCGGCAGGCTGCGGTCGGGCGCGGGGTCGGGCAGGGTCACGTCGGCTCCAGTCGTCCGCCCGTCGGGAGGGACGCGGCCCGGGAGTGAACGGCCGTGCGGCGGCGTCGTGACGACCGTAGATCGAACCGCCCGGCTCCGACCATGTCTTCGCGTCACCTGTTCCGGCCCGCACGGCCCGCTGGCGTCCTCCTCCGGTGACGCTCCGCCATGGACGCCGGGTCGTGAGCGGCTTCCACCAGGGCGACCCCTGTCTGCGGCGGCACCGGTGGCGGCGGGATCGTCCATGTTCCGGTGATCAACCGCCATGGCCGCCGCCGCGGGCCCGGGACCACGATGGCCGCAGCGGAGCCGTGGCAGGTGCCCGGTTCGAGGTGGCGCCGCCGGATCGCGCGCTGCCGGAGTCCGACGGCAGGTGGGAGAGACATGACGACGACCGGCGTGCACCCTGACCGGGTGACCCGGGGGGCGGTGGCCGAGTGGCTGTTCGACGCCCGTGGTGGCCACCCCAACCCGTACACCGACGTGGTGGTGGCGGCGGAGTTCCACGGCCCCGGCGGGCAGGTCCGCAGGATCGAGGGCTTCTACGACGGGCAGCGGTTCCGGGTGCGCTTCAGCCCGGACGAGGCGGGGGCCTGGCAGGTCCGGGTGGTCTCCCGGCCGCACGACGACGGGCTGTGCCTGGAGGGCGCCTTCGAGGTCCTGCCGGGCACCGGCGGCCCGGCCCGCGTCGCGCCCGGCACCGGCTGGGGCTTCACGGACGCCCGGGGGCGGCCGCTCTTCGTGCTCGGGGACACCGCGTACCACCTGTTCGGCATGGCGCACTGCGGCGCCGACGTGGCCGGCTACCTGCGGCGGCGGCGCGAACAGGGCTTCGACCTGGTCCGCGTCCGGGTGCCGGTCAGCCCATTCCACCCCCCGAACGGGCACAGCGACTGGCAGACGCGGTCCTGCTGGCCGTGGGGCGGCAGCCCGCAGCACCCGCTCTTCGACCGGTTCGACCCGGCCTGGTTCGCGACCGTCGACCGGGTGGTCGCCGAGGCGTCCCGGATCGGCATCGGGCTCGAACTCGTCGTCGAGGGCTGGGGGACGGAGTTCCCCTTCAACGCCCGCGGGACGTTCACCGCGGAGTGGGAGGACCTGTGGCTGCGCCACCTCGTCGCCCGCTACGACGCCTGGGACAGCGTCTGGATCTGGACGCTGATGAACGAGTACGAGTTCTACCCGGACGGCGTGGCCCGGTACGACCGGGTCGCCGACCTGTGGGCCCTGCGGATGGCCCGCCGCCTGAAGCAACTCGCCCCGCACGGGAAGGCGGTGGCCGTCCACAACGGGCCGCCCGGCCCCCCGTTCGCCGAGCGCTTCGCCGTCGACCCGGGCGCGATCGACGCCGTCATGGTGCAGTCCTGGGGCAGCCACGACGCCCGGGAGGGCTGGTTGGCCACCGGGTTGGAGACCAGGATCGGGGAACTCCTCGACGGCTGGCGGGGATCGGCCCTGCTGTCCGAGTACGGCTACGAGCGCAATCCCGCACTACCGCTGAACCTCCCGCTGCACGAGTTCTGCGACGTCGAGCACACCCGGCGCGGAGCCTGGCGCGGGGCGATGTCCGGGCTGGGCGTGGTGCACGGCTTCGACAACACCTGGGGCCCGTTCCTGAACCTCCGGGACGACCAGGAGGGCGTGGCGGTCCTGCTGCACCTGGCCCGGTTCTTCCGCGAGCACGTCGCCTTCCACCGGCTGCGGCCCGCCCCCGGTCTGGTCGCCGGGCCGATGGCCGAGGAGGGCCGCTCGGCCCTCGCGATGCGCGACTCCGCGGACGGCACGGTGGTGGTCTACCTGCCCGTCGGCGGCAGCGTGCGCCTCACCGGGCTGGGCGCGGCGACGGCGGCCGTCCGCGACTACGACCCGCGCACCGGAGTCCTGTCGGAGTCCCGGGTGCAGTCCTGCGACCTGCCGTTCGGCGCGGCCGGCGCGGCGGCGGACGACCTTCGGGACCGCGTGCTGCTGATCACGCGGGGGTGACCGCAGCCCGGCTCGGGCCGCGCGGGGGGTGACCCGTGCGGCCCGGGCCGCACGGGTCAGGTGTTACGGGTGATGCCGCCGCGCAGGAGTTCCAGCAGGGCGGTGGCCGACCAGGTGAAGTTGGTGGTGTTCAGGCCCTCTCCGGTCAGCGGGTCGTAGTTCTCCCGCAGCGGGGCGTCGCCGAGCATGCCCCGGGCGTGCCGCAGGCCCGCCTCGGTGAGCGCGGCGGCGTCCCGGTGGTAGCCGTAGGCGTGCAGGCCGCTGACGGTGAACAGGAACTGGTCCATCCACACCGGGCCGCGCCAGTAGCCCGCGGCGGTCGGGTCGAACTCCGGGCTCTGCGGAGACACCGAGGGCAGCGGCAGCGGGGTCGCGAACTGGGCGGGGTCGACGAGCGACGCGCGGACCGCGGCCGCCTGTTCGGCCGTCGCGAGGCCGGTCCACAGCGGGATCGCGCCCTCGATGCCCTTGCCCGCCGAGGTGACCAGCCGGCCGTCGTCGCCGAGGTCGTAGAACCAGCCGGTCTGCGGGTCGTACATGCGGGCCCGGACGGTGTCGCGCAGCCGGTCCGCGTCCCGGTCGAAGGCCGCGGCCGCCTCGGGCCGTCCGAGGGCCCGGGAGATCCGGGCCAGGGCCCGCTTCTCCGCGTACAGGTAGGAGTTGAGGTCCACGGACGCCTGGGTCAGGCTGTGGCCGACCGGCGTCCCCCGGGGGTCGGTGTTCGGGACGAGGCCGGCGTCGTCGAAGCGGGGCGCGTTGTCCATCCCGCTCTCCCAGCAGGCCGGGCCCTTGCGCTCCGCGAAGGAGTCGTTGGCCGGGTCGAGCGTGCACCCGTACTCGGCCAGGCCGTCCCGGTCGTGGTCGCGGTTGCGGTACCACCAGTCGTGGAGGGCCAGCAGCTTCGGGTACACGCGGCGCAGGAAGGCGAGGTCCGCGCCGCGCTCGTACACCCGCCAGCTGGCCCAGGCGGCCAGCGGGGGCTTGGAGTTGCGCTCGTTCCACAGCTTCCCGCCCGCGGCGGGGTCGTCGTAGAACACCACGTCGGGGACCATCCCGGCGTCCCAGGGCCGGGTCGGGTGGGCGGCGGTCACCTGGTGGTCGAAGACCGACTCGACGCTCGACGCGGCCAGCCGAGGGTCGAACAGGGCGACCGTGACGGCCTGCTTCCAGGCGTCCCAGGCCCACAGCCCGGTGGCGTAGGTGCCGGCGGTGATGGCGCCGGTGACGCCGTCGGACAGCAGCTGTCCGGCGGGGCTGCGCCAGTTGCTGACGATGGCCTGGACGGCCTTGGCGCCCGCCCGGCGGCGGTCGGGGACGACGCCGTCCAGCGCCCGCCGCAGGTAGCCCTCCCAGCGCCGGTCGACCAGGTCCGCGACCCGCTGGGGGTGCGCCAGTGCGTCGCGGGCCGTCGTGCGGGCCGCGGCCGCCTCCGCGTCCGTGAACGTGTAGCTCTCGGTCCAGGCGAACCGCGCCTGCGCCCCGGGTGCCAGTCCGACCGGGCGGCGGGCGGTCGCGCGGTAGGTGTCGCCGTCCACGGCGGTGTCCAGGGGAGTGGAGTGGACGGTCTCGAAGCGCGTTCGGCTGGTGGTGAGGTAGTCCTTCTGGAGCCGCACCTCGCGGAAGACCACCGCGACCCCGGTGGGGGTGGGGATGAGCGAAGGTGCGCTGCGGATCGGCTCGGTGGTGTGGCGCAGCAGTTCGCCCGTCCAGTGGGCGCGCAGCACGCGCGGGCGGCCGCCCTCGTTGCGGACCGTCGCCCGGACCAGCGCGGTCCGGTTCGAGGCGTACCGCAGGTCCAGTGCGATCCGCAGGCCGTCGACCCGGAACTCCTGGGTCAGGACGCCCGGGGCGCTGTGGAGTTCGGGCGCCCGCTCCCGGGAGAGGTCGACCTGCGCCCCGGTCGCCTCGTCGGTCAGCGCGAAGACGCTGATCGCCCGGCTGAGGTACCAGGGGAACTCCTCGGCGAGGTACAGGGGGCCGCTGAAGCCGCCCAGTTGGGCGGTGTCGCCGGGGCCGGGAACGCCGTAGGCGTGCCAGGCGCCGAGGTCGCAGAACAGGTTGAGGGCGTGCGGGTACGCGTCGGTGGGCACGCCGTGCAGGTCCAGGAGGTCCTGGAGCCCCGAGCGGAAGTCCGCGGCGGGGGTCTCCTCCGTCGCGGTCGCGGATTGGTCCGCCCGGCCGGGGGCGGGTGCGGCCCCCAGCACGGCGGCTCCGACGGGGAGGAGGGCGAGGCCGTGGAAGGAGCGGCGGGTGACGTCTGCCATGGGTCGGGCTCCCTGGTGGTGGGTGGCACGGGCCTGGGGTGCCGCGACCCCGCCGGGAACGGGTTCCCGGCGGGGTCGCGGATCACGATTCGATCAGGTCGTTGACGCAGCGCACGGTCAGCGGGTCCTGCCAGCGCGGGTCGTCGGCCGTCGCCGTGGTGCGGGCGTGGAAGACGTGCGTCTCGCCGGGGAGCAGGGTGACCATCTGCTCGTCGACGTCCGCGTCGTCGTCGAGCCGGTCCGCGTGCAGCACCACGTCGCGCAGGAAGGTGTGCGCCAGGACGCGCACCCGGACGCCGTCCGGGGCGGTTTCGGTGGTCACGGTCAGGCGGGCGGCGGGCAGGTCGGCGGCGATGTCCTCGGCGGTGAGGATCCGGTCGAGTACCTGCGCGCTGTCCCTGACCGTCACCACCAGCGCGGCGTCACCGTCCGGCAGGTCGACCGGGAGGGAGGCGGTCGCGCCGACCGGCAGGGCCACCGGGTGGACGTCCTGCGAGAGCGGTTCGCCCGTCACCGTGTGGACCTGGACGGTCAGGTCGGTCCGCCACGGGTCGGCGCCGTTGTTGGTGAGCCGGACGAAGGGGCGGCGGCCGGTGGCCTGCGACACGGCGGCGTGCCGGGGCCGGTAGGCGGCGCGCAGCGCGTACCAGGCGAGCTTGCGGTGGCCGTCGCCGTCGACCACGGCCCAGGAGGCCACCGGCCAGCAGTCGTTGAGCTGCCACAGGATCGTGCCGGAGCAGCGCGGCCACTGGCCGCGCAGGTGGTCGATGCCGAAGCGGACGGCGCGGGCCTGGTTGAGCTGGGCGAGGTAGATCCAGTCGGCCATCTCCTGCTCCGGGTCCTTGCGGCGCCGGTCGGGCAGGTGCGGCAGCACGCCGCGCTGCAGCTTGGCGACGCCGTCCTTGGCCTTCTGGTGCGCGTCGGCGACCGGTCCGGTCGGGGCCGGGGGGCCGTCGTCGATCGCCCGCCGGACGGTGGGCCGGCAGGCCGGCCCTTGGAAGCCGAACTCGGCGACGAAGCGCGGCTGGTACTCGGCGTAGGCGGTCCAGTCGCGTTCGTTCCAGACGTCCCAGATGTGGATCGGCCCGTGCAGCGGGTCGTTGGGGTGCAGGTCGGGGGAGCCGGACCAGGGGCTGCCGGGCCAGTAGGGGCGGGTGGGGTCGAGTTCGGCGACGATCGCGGGCAGCAGGTCGGTGTAGTAGCCCAGTCCCCAGGTGCGGTCGCCGACGATCTCGGGCCAGCCCCAGTCGCGGTGGCCCCAGAGGTTCTCGTTGTTGCCGTTCCACAGGACGAGGCTGGGGTGCGGGGCGAGTCGGGTGACGTTGTCACGGGCCTCGGCGAGGACCTCGCCGCGCAGCGGCTCCTCCTCGCTGTAGGTGGCGCAGGCGAACAGGAAGTCCTGCCAGACCAGCAGGCCGCGTTCGTCGCACAGGTCGTAGAACTCGTCCTTCTCGTAGATGCCGCCGCCCCACACCCGCATCAGGTTGACGTTCGCCTCGACGGCGTGGTCGAGGGCGGCGGCGTAGTCCTCGCGGCCCAGGCGGGAGACGAAGCAGTCCTCGGGGATCCAGTTGACGCCGCGGACGGGCACGTGGACGCCGTTGACCAGGATCTCGAACGGGGTGCCCGCGCGGTCCGGTGCGGTGTGCAGGGCGGTGGTGCGGAAGCCGATCCGGCGTGACCAGCGGTCGGCGGAGCCCCGGGCGCTGGCCAGTTCCACCGTCAGCTCGTAGAGCGGCTGTTCGCCCAGGCCGGTCGGCCACCACAGGCGGGCGTCGGGCACCTCGACGGTGAGTTCGGCGGTGTCGGCGCCGGCGGGGACCCGGCCGGTGGCGTGCTGTCCGGCGACGGTCGCGGTGAGCAGCAGCTCGTCCGACGGGGCGTCGGGGGCGCGGCGGACGGCGACGCGCGCGGTGACCGTCGCGGGGCCGTCCTGGCCGGGGCGTCCGACGGTGACGGCGGGCCGGACGGACTCCAGCCGCGCGCCGCTCCAGCTGAGCAGCTCGACGGGCTTCCAGATGCCTGCGGTGACCAGCGTCGGCCCCCAGTCCCAGCCGAAGTTGGCGGCCATCTTGCGGACGTGGTTGAACGGTTCGTCGTAGGTGGTCGGCAGGTCGCCGGACTCGGCCCGGCGGGCGTCCGTGTAGGCGTACACCGAACCGATGCGCACCCGTAGGTCGTTGCCGGTCGGACGCACCAGGTCGGTGACGTCGAAGACGTGGGTGCGGTGCATGTTCGCGGTGCGGCCGACGACGTGCCCGTTCACGCTGATCTCGGCGACGGTGTCCAGGCCGTGGAAGACCAGTTCGCGCCGGGCGGCGCCGCCCGCGTCCGGGAGGTCGAAGGTGGTGTTCCACGTCCAGTCGGAGCGGCCGATCCAGTGCTGCTCGGCCTCGTTCAGGCCGACGTACGGGTCGGCGAGCAGGCCGGCGGCGAGCAGGTCGGTGTGGACGCAGCCCGGGACGGTGGCGGGTACGGCGCGTCCGTGCAGGTCGGCGGGGGCGTCGGGGTGCGGTCCGGTGAGGGTGAGGTGCCATCCGGTGCCGATGGTCGACCTGGTGGTCATGTGGTGCTCCTGGAGTGGTCGGTTCGGGGCTGGCCTCAGCGCGTGCGGTGTCCGGTGGCGTTCGCCAGGAAGGCGGCGTGTTCGGCGAGTTGGTGGTCCCCACCGCCTTCGTGGGCGGCGTACTCCCAGACCCGGATGTCCTTGTCGGCGCCGCCGGTGTGCTCGGCCCAGCGGTGGTAGGCGGCGAAGACGGTGGAGGGCGGGCAGACCGGGTCCATCAGGGCGACCGAGAAGCGGACCGGTGCGGTCGCCCGGGCGGCGTGGTTGGCGGCGTCCAGGTAGGAGAGGGTGTCGAAGACCCGCTCGACGTCGGCGGGGCGGCCCTGGAGGTAGTCGGTGATCTCCCGGTAGGGGTGGGCGTCGGTGATCTGGGTGGCGCGCCGGAAGTGGCACAGGAACGGCACGTCGACGCAGGCGGCGGCGAGGCCGGGGCGCAGTCCGGCGACGGCGGTGGCGATGCCGCCGCCCTGGCTGCCACCGATGACGGCGATCCGGTCGGGGTCGACCTCGTCCAGGGCGGCGACGGTGTCGACGGCCCGGACGGCGTCGGTGAACAGCCGCCGGTAGTAGTGGTACTCGGGCCCGGCGAGGCCGCGGGTGAGGACGCCGCCGGTCTGCGGGGCGAAGTCCCCGTCGGGGGTGTCGGCCGCGCCGTAGGAGCTGGACTGGCCGCGGCTGTCCATCAGCAGGTGGGCGTAGCCGAGCGAGGACCACAGGGTCGGGCGCAGGGCGGTGCCGCGGGCGCAGCCGTAGCCGAGGTACTCCACGACGGCGGGCAGCGGGCGGCGCACCCCGCGCGGCAGCCGGAGCCAGGCGCGGACGGGCTGGCCGCCGAAGCCGGAGAAGGTGACGTCGTAGGTGTCGACGTGGATCAGGCCGTTGTCGACGCGCCGCAGCACGGGCGGTACGGCCGCGGCGCGGGACTCGGCCAGCGTCTTCGTCCAGAAGGCGTCGAAGTCGTCCGGCTCGGCGCCGTCGAAGCGGTAGGCGTGCAGGTCTGCCAGGGGAAGGTCGGTGAACACGGGACCTCGGAGGATGCTGGGCCACGAGGGCGGGGGAGCCCGGAGAGCGGGGCCCGCAGCGTCGGCGGCGGGGAGCCCGGGTGCTGGGCTGCGGTGACGTGCGCTTCACCGTAGTCGGGCACGGGGCGCGGGAGGAGGCCCGGAAGCCGACTGCGCACGGTCGTCCATGTTCCGCAGCCGCAGTCCGCCGCGCGGAACGGACCGGTCACGGGCGTCCATGCGGCGGGCATCCCGGGCCATGTCGGCCGGGCGGGCCGGTTCCTACGCTGCGGGTCTCGACGGCCCGGGGAGGCCGGGGCACACCGCCGGACCGCCGGCACCAGGGACACGGAGGCGCACATGCTCATCCGCTCGCTCAGGAGATCCGCACCGCGCCACCGGGTTGCCGACCCGCCCCGGCGCCGGGTCCGGACCTCGGCCGCCGCCGGAGCCGCACTGCTCCTCGCGCTCACCGTTCCGGCCCTCCCCGCGCAGCCCGCCGCAGCGGTGGCGGACCGTCAGGGAAGCGCGGGCTGCGCCGGCGCCGGCGCCGCCGACTACCGGTGGCAGCCGCTGCGGATCGGCGGCGGCGGGCAGCGCTGGACGGTCGAGGGCAACAACGACTACCGCACCGGCCCGGAACGCCTCGCGGTCGACCCGGCCGACGCGCGCACGGTGTACTTCGGCACCCGCACCCAGGGCCTGTACGCCTCCACCGACGCCGCCCGGCACTGGACGCAGGTGGCGCCCGCCCGGCTCCCGGCCGGGACCGGCGGGGTCGGCGTCGTCTCGGTGCTCTTCGACCCGTCCGGCGGGACGCTGCACGGCCGCACCCGCGGCATCTGGGCGACGGTCGCCGGTGCGGGCGTCTACCACTCCACCGACGCCGGTGGCAGCTGGCAGCTGGCGTACCCCGAGAGCGTCCGCACCCCCACCGACGCCAAGATCGCCGAGGACGGCACCCTGCTGGTGGCGTTCGCCCCCGGCGGCGGCGCGGCCTCTTCGATCCGCCGGTTCACGGCCGCCGAACCGGCCGGGCACGACCTGACCGCGCCGCTCGCGCAGGGCGGCTCCTGGTTCGTGGCCGTCGAGCCCGGCGACTCCGGCAAACTGCTGGCCGCCGACGACGCCGTCCGGGCGGGCCACCTGTTCCGCTCCGCCGACGGCGGCGCCAGCTGGCAGCCGCTCGGCCTCACCCTCGACTACCCGGACGCCGCCTGGCCCCAGGACACCACCGAGAGCGGCTGGCTCTCCACCGGCACCCTGGTGTTCGACCCCACTGCGCCCGGCCGGGTCTGGTTCCCGCAGGGTGTCGGGGTGTGGCGCGCCGACGACGCCTTCGCCGCCGAACCCGTCCTGCACTGGCAGTTCGTCTCCGCGGGCATCGAGGAGATGGTGACCTACGACCTGGTCGCGCCGCCCGGAGGGGACCCGATCAGCGCCGTCGCCGACCGCAACGGCTTCCGGCACACCGACCCCGGCGCGTACCCGGCCGCCCCGATCCTCACCGACCAGTTCTCGGCCGGCACCAGCCTGGCCTACGCCGGACTGAACCCCCGCTACGTCGTCGCCGTCTCCAGCGACACCCGCGCCCAGTACGCGCCGCTGGACGCGAACTGGACCAGCGACCCGGCGTCCGGCTACTCCACCGACGGCGGCGCCACCTGGACCCGCTTCGGCGGCCAGAAGTCCGACATCACCCGCCGCTACGGCGGCAACATCGCGGTCTCCGCCGACGCCTCGTCGATCGTCTGGATGCCGACCGTTCCCGCGGACTACGCCGCCGACCCCGCCAACGCCGGGCGCCCGGCGGAGCAGGCCCGGCCGCTGAACGTCCCCTACGTCAGCCGCGACGACGGGCGGACCTGGACCGCCGCCACCGGCGTCGACCCCGGCCCCGGCATCCACGACATGATCTGGTGGGGCGCCAAGCGGGCCCTGGACGCGGACCAGGCGGCCCCCGGCACCTTCTACCTCGCCACCACCCGCGGCGACGGCGAGTTCTTCCGCTCCACCGACGGCGGCGCCACCTGGACCCGGGCCACCGGCACGCCCCCGCCCACCGCCGGGACCGACGCGCACGTCTTCGGCCAGGTCCACGCGGTGCCCGGCCGGGCCGGGAACGTCTGGGAGAGCACCGCGCAGGGCGGCCTCTGGTACACCCTCGACGGCGGCGGCTCCTGGACGAAGGCCGCCGGGGTCCAGGAAGCCCGGGCGTTCGGCTTCGGCCGGGCCGCCACCCCCGACGGCTACCCGACGGTCTTCGCGTACGCCCGGGTCGGCGGCGTGTGGGGCGTGTGGAGCTCCACCGACCGCGGCGCGACCTGGACCCTGACCGCCCGCTACCCGGCCTGCTACTACACCGGCGTGAACGTCGTCACCGGCGACCTGGACGCCGCCGGGCGGGTCTACGTCGGCTTCACCGGCAACGGCTTCGTCCAGGGCGACCCGGCGCGCCCGCGCCGCTGAACCGCGGAACCCGTGACGGTCGTCCATGATCCGGTGCCCATCCGTCATGGACGGCCGCCCGCCGCAGCGCCCAGGCTGGGGGAGTGCGGCCTGCCGACGGGCCGCGGGACGGAGCGGCGCGTGGACGGGACCGGGCAGCGGATCCGGCTGGTGGTGCGGGTGGACGACGCCGGGCTGAGCGAGGGCGTGAACCGGGCCGTCGTCGAGGCGCTACGCGGCCCGGCGGCCCGCAGCGTCTCGCTGATGGTCCCCGGACCGGCCGCCGCGCACGCCGCCGCGCTGCTCGCCCCGCTGCCCGGCCTCGTCCACGGCCTGCACGTCACCCTCACCAGCGAGTGGGAACGGCCGCGCTGGCGGCCGATGCTCCCGGCCCGCGCCGTCCCCTCGCTGCTGGACCGCGACGGCTTCCTGCCGCGCACCGCCGACGAGTTGCACGCACGTGGCGGCGTCGACCCGCGCGAGGCCGCCGCCGAGATCACCGCCCAGCTCGACCGGGCCCGCGAGTGGGGCCTGACGGTGCGCTACCTGGACGAGCACATGGGCGTCGGCTGGGTCGCGGGCGCGGGCGAGGCCGTCCGCGCCGTCGCCGCCGCGCAGGGCCTGGTCGACGCCGACCGCCTGGTCCCCGCGCTCCCCGTCCCGACCGGCGCCGACCTGCGGGCCGTGCTCCGGCAGGCGCGCCCCGGCCCGCACGTGCTGATCACCCACCCCGGCCACGACGACGCCACCCTGCGGGCCCTGCGTGGCACCGGCTTCCCGGACGGCGGCGTCGGCACCGCCCGCGACGCCGACCGCCGGCTGCTCGCCGACCGCGCCCTGTGGTCCGCCGTGCAGGAGGACGGCACCGAACTCACCGACTACGCAGCCCTGTTCCGGCCGTAGCGTCCTGCCGATTGCCCTGGCCCAATGACCCTCCGCACCTCCGCACCCGACCGAGGAACCCCGTGTCCCACACCCCCGACCCCGCCCGCTACGACGCCATGCCCTACCACCGGGCGGGACGCAGCGGCCTGCTGCTGCCCGCCGTCTCGCTCGGCCTGTGGCACAACTTCGGCGCGCAGACCCGCTTCGAGACCCAGCGCGCCGTGATCCGCCGCGCCTTCGACCTCGGCATCACGCACTTCGACCTCGCCGACAACTACGGGCCGCCCCCCGGCGCCGCCGAGGAGAACCTCGGCCGGATCCTCGCCGGAGACCTGCGCCACCACCGCGACGAACTGCTCGTCTCCACCAAGGCCGGCTACCACATGTGGCCCGGCCCGTACGGCGAGTGGGGCTCGCGCAAGCACGTGCTCACCGGCCTCGACCAGAGCCTGCGCCGCCTGGGGACCGACCGGGTCGACGTGTTCTACTCGCACCGGCCCGACCCGGACACCCCGATCGAGGAGACCATGGGCGCCCTCGCCACGGCCGTCCAGCAGGGCAAGGCCCTGTACGTCGGCGTCTCCAACTACTCGCCCGAGCAGACCCGCCGGGCCGCCCGGGCGCTGGCCGACCTCGGCGTGCCGCTGCTGCTCCACCAGCCCTCGTACTCGATCTTCAACCGGTGGGTGGAGGACGGCCTGCTCGACACCCTCGACGAACTCGGCACCGGCTCGGTCGCGTTCTCCCCGCTCGCGCAGGGCCTGCTGACGGACCGCTACCTGACGGACGTCCCGGCGGGCTCCCGGGCGGCCGGTCCCAGCCCGTTCCTGTCCGCGTCGAACATCAAGGACGAGACGCGCGTCCGGATCGGTGCGCTGAACGAGATCGCCCGCTCCCGGGGCCAGAGCCTCGCCCAGATGGCCATCGCCTGGGTGCTGCGGGGCTCCCGCGTCACCTCCGCGCTGGTCGGCGCGAGCAGCGTCGCCCAGCTGGAGGACAACGTCGCGGCGGTCCGCAACCTGGCCTTCACGGAGGAGGAACTGGTCGCGATCGGCATGCACGCCGATCCGCCGGCCGAATGACCCGGCGCCCGGTCGGCGCGGCCGCCGTCGCGCCGACCGGGCGATCCGTCACGAGTGCGGTCCGTGCGACCGATCGGTCACGATCCGCCATGCTGCCCGGCCGAGCGCCGCGCCTAGGCTCGGGGCGTCGATCAGCGAGGAGACCCCCATGACCGTGGTCCACCACGACCCGGCCGCCCGCCTGTGGATGCTCACCACCCCGCACAGCAGCTACGTCGTCCGGCTGGACGACCGGGACCGGCTGCGGCACCTGCACTGGGGCGCCCGGCTCACCCCCGAACAGGCCGCCGCCCTGCCGCACGTCCTGGACGTCGCCACCAACTTCGACGGCGAACTCGCCGAGGAGTACCCGGGGGAGGGCGGCGCCCGCTTCGGCGTCCCCGCGCTGCGCGTGGTGCACCCCGACGGCAGCCGCAGCACCGAGTGGCAGCCCGCGGGCCACCGCGTCGAGGACGGCCTGCTCGTCCTCTCCTTCCGCGAGCGGCTCGGCCCGCTGGAACTCGACCTCTGCTACCGCGTCCACCCGGACAGCGACGCCGTCGACCGCTGGACCGAGCTGCGCCACACCGGCGCCGACGGGCCGCCCGTGCGGATCGGCCAACTCGCCGCCGCCCGCTGGACGCTCCCGCTGCGCGCCGACTACCGGCTCGGCCACGTCACCGGCGGCTGGAGCGCCGAGAACCGGCTCGCCCGCGAGCCGCTGGCCCGCGCCGAGACCGTCCTCACCAGCCGCCGCGGCATCACCGGGCACCAGGCCAACCCGTGGGTCGCCCTCGACGCCGGGGACGCCGACGAGGAGCACGGCGAGGTGTGGACCAGCGCACTGGCCTGGAGCGGCAGTTGGCGCATCACCGTGGAGCGCACCGTGCACGGCCTGGTGGCCGCCACCCACGCGGCCGGACACGAGGGCCCCGAGGTCGTCCTGCGCCCCGGCGAGTCCTGGCGCACCCCCGTCTCCACCGGCCTGTACGCGGCGGACGGCTTCGGCGGGGCCAGCCGCGCCTGGCACGCCCACGTCCGCGCCCACGTGCTGCCGCGCCCGGAGGAGCTGCGGCCGGTGCTGTACAACTCCTGGGAGGCCACCGGCTTCGACGTCGACCTGGCCGGGCAGCTCGACCTCGCCCGCCGCGCCGCCGCGCTCGGCGTCGAGCTGTTCGTGACGGACGACGGCTGGTTCGGAGCCCGCAAGGACGACACCGCCGGACTCGGCGACTGGACGCCCGCCCCCGACCGGTTCCCCGACGGCCTCGCCCCGCTCGCCGCCGAGGTGCGCCGCCTCGGCATGCGCTTCGGCCTCTGGGTGGAACCGGAGATGGTCAACCCCGACAGCGACCTGTACCGCGCGCACCCCGACTGGGTGCTGCACGAGGAGGGCCGCCCCCGCACCGAGCTGCGCAACCAGCTGGTCCTCGACTTCGGCCGCCCCGAGGTCGCCGCCTGGGCGCACGGCTGGCTGGACGGCCTGGTCCGCGAGCACGGCGTCGACCACCTCAAGTGGGACATGAACCGGGTCCTTACCGAGGCCGGCCGCCCCGGCGACCCGGACGCCGACCGGCTCTGGCACGGCCACGTCCGGGCCGTCCACGCCCTGATGGACCGGCTGCGCGCAGACCACCCCGGCCTGCGCATCGAGGCGTGCTCGGGCGGCGGCGGCCGCACCGACCTGGCGATGCTGGCCCGCACCGACCAGGTGTGGGCCTCCGACAACACCGACGCCCTCGACCGGATCGCCATCCAGCACGGCTACGGCCAGCTCTACCCGCCCGGCACCATGGGCGCCTGGGTCACCGACAGCCCCAACCCGCTGACCGGCCGCCGCCTGCCGCTGGAGTTCCGCTTCCACGTCGCGATGACCGGCGCGCTCGGCATCGGCGGCGACCTCACCCACTGGAGCGAGGACGAACTCGCCCGGGCCGCCGAGCTGGTGGCCCGCTACAAGCGGATCCGGCCCGTCGTCCAGCACGGCCGCCTGCACCGGCTGCGCGACGCCGTCCAATACGTCCACGGCGACGAGGTCGTCCTGGTGGCCTGGCGGCTCGCCGAAACGCACGGCACCCCCGTCGTCCCGCTGCGGATGGTCGGACTCGACCCGGACGCCCGCTACGTCGACCAGGACACCGGCGAGGTCCACCACGGCGCCGTGCTGACCGCCCGCGGCCTCACCACCGGGCTCACCCGCGACCACAGCAGCCGCCTGCTGCACCTGCGCCGCCAGGACTGACCCCCGACGGACCGCCACCGGAGCGCACCGGACCCGACCGCCGCGCCCCGGCGGTCCCGCACGCCCCGAACCTTCCAGCGAACGCAGTACGGAGGACCCCCCATGTCCGCTCGCCCCCGGGTGGGAATCGTCGGCACCGGATTCATGGGCGGCGTGCACGCCCGCGCCGTCACCGCCGTCGGCGGCCGGGTCACCGCCGTCCTCGGCTCCACCCCGGCGCGCACGGCCGCGGCGGCGGCCCGCTGGCCGGGTGCCCGGCCCGCCGCCGACCTCGACGACCTGCTCGCCACCGGCCTCGACGCGGTCCACCTGTGCACCCCCAACCACCTGCACGCCCGGGACGCCGAACGGGTCATCGCCGCCGGGGTGCCGGTGGTGTGCGAGAAGCCGCTGGCCACCACCGTCGCCGACGCCGAGCGGCTGACCGCGGCCGCGGACGCGGCCGGGCTCGTCACCGCCGTCCCGTTCGTCTACCGCTACCACCCGCTGGTGCGCGAGGCCCGGGCCCGGATCGCCGCCGACCCCGACGCCGGACTGTGGCTGCTGCACGGCTCCTACCTCCAGGACTGGCTCGGCGACCGGGCCGCCGACAACTGGCGCACCGACCCCGAACGGGGCGGCGCCACCAGGGCGTTCGGCGACATCGGCGTCCACTGGTGCGACCTGATGGAGTACGTCACCGGCCACCGGATCACCCGCGTCCTGGCCCGCTTCGGCCGGGCCTTCGACGAGCGCGGACCGGCCGGCGCCCGCACCGCCGTGGCCACCGAGGACGGCGCGGTGGTCTCCTTCGAGACCGACCGCGGCGCGATCGGCTCGCTCGTCGTCAGCCAGGCCAGCGCGGGTCGCAAGAACCGGCTCTGGTTCTCCTTCGACGGCCCCGACCGCTCCTACTCCTTCGACCAGGAGGACCCCGAGCAGCTCTGGATCGGCGGCCGCGACGCCACCACCGTGCTGCGGCGCGACCCCGCGCTGGCCAGCGCGCACGCCGACCGCTTCGACCCGCTGCCCGCCGGCCACCCGCAGGGCTACCGCACCTGCTTCGAGGACTTCGCCGCCGACGTGCGCGCCGCCCTCGACGGCCGCCCCGCCGACGGCCTGCCCACCTTCGCGGACGGCCTGCGCGCCGCCCGCATCAGCGCCGCCGTCACCGCCTCCGCGGCGCACGGCACCCACACGGAGGTCCCCACGTGAAGCTCGGCTTCCTCACCGCCTGCCTGCCCGACGTCCCCCTGCCGGAACTCGTCGCCTGGGCCGCCGACCACGGCTACCGGGCCCTGGAGGTCGCGGCCTGGCCCGCCACCGGCGACCGCCCGTTCACCGCCTCCCACCTGGCCGCCGAGTCCCTCGACCGGGCCGGGGCCGAGCAGGTCGCGGAGCTCTTCGACCGGCACGGCCTCGCGCTCTCCTCGCTCGCCTACTACGACAACCCGCTGCACCCCGACCCCGAGGAACGCGCCCGGGTCCACGCCCACCTGCGCCGCTGCGTCGACGCCGCCGCCCTGGTCGGATCGCCCACCGTCGGCACCTTCGTCGGCCGCCACCCCGGCCGGACCGTCGCCGAGAACCTCGCCGACGCCGAACGGATCTTCCCCGAACTGACCGGCTACGCGGCCGAACGCGGCGTCAAGGTCGTCATCGAGAACTGCGTGATGGAGGGCTGGCACCCCGACGGATACCCGGGCAACCTCGCCTACTCGCCCGAGCTGTGGGAGTGGATGTTCTCACTCGGCCTGTACCTCAACTACGACCCCTCCCACCTGGTCTGGATGGGCATCGACCCGGTCGCCGCCCTGCGGCCGTACGTCGACAGGGTCGCCCACGCCCAGGCCAAGGACGTCCAGACCGACCCGGCCGCCCGCACCCGCTACGGCTGGCCCGGCCGCGCCGCCGCCCGCCCCGACCCCTGGGACACCGGCTGGTGGCGCTACCGGGTGCCCGGCCTCGGCGAGGTCGACTGGCGCCGCGTCGTCGACACCCTGTACGAGGGCGGCTACGACGGCGTGCTCTCCGTCGAGCACGAGGACCCCGTCTGGTCCGGCGACCGCCACCGCACCGAGACCGGCCTGGAGATCGCCCGCCGCACCCTCGCCCCGCTGCTGGTCGACTGAACCGCCCGCCCCCGCACGGAAACCCACCCCACCCCCACCCTGCCGTCGGCCGGTGCGTGCAGCCCCCTGCCGGCACCGGCCGGCCCGCCTCCCCAGGAGCGCACCACCGTGGACATCACCAACGTCCAGCACAGCCCGATGGGGGCGCACGCCTCCTTCACCCTCGGACACCCCGGCCCGCACGGCGGCCTCGGCCTCGGCCTGGCCGGACCGGCCGGGCAGAGCGTCTACGTCGCCGTCGAGGACGCCCCCGGCAGCGGCACCTACCACGCCCTGCCGTTCTTCGCCGCCGACCAGGACGACCAACTGGCCCGGTTCCAGGGCGGGGAGGAGGGCCGCCCGCCGGTGCCCGCCGGGCCGCTGACCGCCTTCTCCGCCGACCGGGTCGAGCAGGTCCTCGACCCGGTGACCGACCGCTGGACGGTCGGCCCGCTGGACTTCGCCGTCCACTCCCCGCTCGGCGCGCTGCCCGAACCGGGCGCCGCCCCCGACGAGGCGCTGCGCCGCGCCGTCCTGCCCGCCGTGCTGGCCGAGTTCACCGTCGACAACACCGGCGGCAGCGGGCCGCTGCGCGCCTTCGTCGGCTACGCGGGCTCCGACCCGTACGCGGGGATGCGCGCCGTCGAAGGCCCCGGGTTCACCGGGATCGGCGAGGGCACCAGGACCGCGATCACCACCGACGCCCCCGGCGCCCGCACCGCGATCGGCTTCGACATCCCGTTCATCCTCGGCGACGGCCGCCACCCGGGCGACGGCTTCGGCCTCGGCCAGACCGGCCTGCTGGTCTTCGAGGTGCCGCCGGGCGAGCGCCGCACCCACCGGCTCGCCCTGTGCTTCCACACCGCCGAGTACCTGACCGCCCCCGAGCGCTGCCGCTACCTCTACAACCGCTACTACCCCGACCTGGAGGAGGTCGCCGCCACCGCCCTGGCCGAGTTCGACGCGCTGCTCGCCGACTGGCGGCGGGCCTGCGACGCGCTCGGCGCGGCCGCGCTGGGCGAGGACCGCGCCTTCATGCTGGCGCTCGCGATCCGCAGCTACTACGGCAGCACCGAACTGCTGGAGGACGCCGAAGGCCGACCCGTCTGGATCGTCAACGAGGGCGAGTTCCGGATGATGAACACCCTCGACCTCACCGTCGACCACTCCTTCTTCGAAGCCCGCCAGCACCCCTGGACGCTGCGCAACGTGCTGGAGCGCCAGCTCGCCCACTACAGCTACACCGACCGCTACGGGATCAGCTTCACCCACGACATGGGCGTGGCCAACGTCTGGTCCCCGCACGGCCGCTCCTCCTACGAGCGGCCCGGCCTGACCGACTGCTTCTCCTACATGACCGGCGAGCAGCTGCTCAACTGGGTGCTGGCCGCCGCCGTCTACGCGGCCACCGGTGACACCGCCTGGTGCGCCGCCCACGCCCCCGCCCTGCGGGCCTGCCTGGACAGCATGCTGGCCCGCGACCCGGGCGCGGACGGCGTGCAGACCGTGGACTCCGACCTGGTGGCCGGGGGCGCCGAGATCACCACCTACGACAGCCTCGACACCTCGCTCGGCCAGGCCCGCTCCAGCAGCTACCTGGCCGTCAAGGGCTGGGCCGCCTACCGCTGGTTGGAGCGCACCCTGCACGCCCTCGGCGACCCGGAGGCGGCCGCGGAAGCCGGCTTCCGCGCCGGACGCGCCGTCAAGGCCCTGCTGTCGTCGGTCGGCCCGGACGGCACGGTGCCGGCGCTGCTCGACGAACCGGACGGCGCCCGGATCATCCCGGTCGTCGAGGGCCTGGCCCTGGCCCACCTCACCGGCACCGACGTGCGCAGCGAACCGGAACTCACCGCCGCGCTCCGCCGCCACCTGCTGGCCGTCCTGCACTCCGGCCGGTGCCGGTTCCCGGACGGCGGCTGGAAGCTCTCCGAGACCAGCGACAACTCCTGGCTCTCGAAGATCTACCTGTGCCAGTACGTCGCCCGGGAACTGCTGGGCATTCCCGACGACGCCGACATGGCCGCCGCCGACCGCGCCCACGCCGACTGGCTGCGCCACCCCACCGAGTCCCGCTGGTCCTGGAGCGACCAGATGATCTCGGGCGTCGCCGCGGGCAGCCGCTACTACCCGCGCGGTGTCACCGCCGTCACCTGGCTGCTGGAGGACGGCCCCCGCTGAGGCGGCGTCAGGAGCACACCATCGTCCATGTGGACGTGCCCATTCGTCATGGGAGGGGGCCCGGGACCGGGCCATCCTGATGGTGACCGAGCGGGGCGGGCCGCAGCCGCGGTACCCCACCACCGCTGCGCCCCGCCCGGTCCCACCCACCCCCCACGGACCACTGGAGCCACCGTGAACCTCCTGCACCGCTTCGCCCGCACCCGCCGCGGCGCCGCCACGGCCGTGCTGGCAGCCGCCCTGCTGACCGGCGTCGCCGCCGCCCCCGCCCAGGCCGCCACCGTGCAGAACTGCGACGTCGAGGGCACGATCATGTACGGCAAGTACTACGCGCACAACAGCGAGTGGGGCAACACCTACAACGGCTGGGGCTACGGCAGCCAGTGCGTGTCGCACTCGGACACCGAACTCGGCAACAACTGGTACTCCAGCTTCAACTGGTCCAACAACAGCAGCATCTCCGACGACGAGTGGCACATCAAGGCGTGGCCCTCCGTCGTCAGCGGCTGGCAGTGGGGCTACGCCAACCCCGACCACGGCGGCTTCCCGGTGCGCCTCGGCGACGGGCACAACGTCGTCACCAACTGGGACTTCGAGGTCAACGCCGGCAACTGGAAGGGCGACTCGATCTACGACCTGTGGGTCGACCCCTCGCAGAACCCGAGCAGCCAGCCGCAGAACGAGGTGATGGTCTTCCTCAACTACAGCGACGGCGCCATCCCGAGCTCCGCGGACAAGGTCGGCAACGTCTGGGTCAACGGCGCTAGCTGGGACGTCTACCGCAGCTACGGCTCCTGGCAGGTCATCAGCTACGTGCGCACCTCCCAGACCTGGAGCGTGTCCGGCCTGAACCTGCGCGACTTCCTGGACCACTCCCAGAACTCCGGCTGGCTCGACCCTAACCTCTACCTGGTCAGCGTCCAGGCCGGCCACGAGATCTGGCACGGCTCGGGCACCACGCACACCTGGAACTACAGCGTCGACGTCTCCTGACGCACCGGCACCACGGCACCGGCCGCAGCCCCTCCCGGAGGACAGGGAGGGGCTGCGGCCTCGTGCCGTCCGCGGTGCGCGCGGCGTTCAGATGCCGGTCAGTCGTACCAGCGTCCGCACCGCCGCACTGTCACAGCGCCGGACGGCGGCCTCCGGTGTGCGGCGGAAGACCTGCGGGGCCAGCCCGTGGGTGGCCCGGAAGCGGCGCGAGAAGTGCAGCGGGTCGGCGAAGCCGCAGGCGCGGGCGACCTGGGAGACGTTCAACTCGCCTGCCTCCAGGAGCTGCTCGGCGTGCGCGAGCCGCACCTGTTCGAGCGCCGTGATCGCGCCGACGCCGAAGTGCGCCTGGAACATCCGGGCGAAGTGCCCCCGTGAGACGGCGGCGGCGTCGGCCAGCTCCACCAGGGTCAGCGGCCGCGGCCCCTCCCGCCAGGCGTCCCGGACGTACCGCAGGGCGGCCGCCAGTTCGGGCCGCCCCGGTTCGACCCGTTCTTCGAGCCCTCGCCCGTCGGTGCCGGTCGGCAGCGGGTCGGCGGTGGGCGGCGCAGGGGTGCCGGACCGCCCGTCGCCGCGTCCTGCCGACAGCCCGGTCGGCGGGCAGCCCTCCAGCAGGACGGAGAGCACCATCCACAGGGACTGCGCGGCCAGCTCCCGCCAGCGTTGCGGCCGTGCGGTGCCCAGCCACAGCAGGTACTCCAGCAGTACCGGTGACGGGTCGGGGGAGCGCGGCGTCCGCACCCACGGCTGGGCCTGCTCCGGCGGGTTTCCGGGCCAGCAGAACGCCGCCTCGCCGAGCGCGGTGGACGCCGCTGCCGCCTCGATCCAGTCGGACCGGTGCGGTGGTACCAGGGCGATCGCCCCCGGCGGGAGCAGCGGTCGCCAGCCCGGCACCGATGCCCTCCGGTCCCCGCCGGCCCGTGGCGGGGGCGGGGCGCCGAGCGACCAGACCAGCCGCCAGACCCGCTCGGAGGCGGGGGGCTGCGCTGCGGCGGCCGGGTAGGTGCTGCCGACGGCCGCCCGTGCCCGGAGCGTGCCGGGTGGGTCGGGTCTGCGCGGTTCGGCGCGGACGTGGTCGGGCCGCGGACGCACGACGGTGCGGGACTGGGAAGGGGCCGGCCCGCGGCTCCGAGCCGGCCGGACGGTCGGGGCGGAGCGGAGCACCGGGAGCGCCACCGCCTGGACGGCGGCGGCGTAGCGGGCCGGGGTGGCTGCGGGGGGCGGGAACACGCGGTACCTCCCAGGGGCCCGTGAACGGGCCGCGCGGCTGTGTACGGGAATGCAGGTCCCGGCGCGGTGCCACCGGGTGGCACCGGTGCGGCCGGAACGACGGAGGACGGACGGATCCGGGGCCGTCCCGGCCCGACCGCCAAGGAAAAGTTTCGGTAAGATTTACCGCCCGGAAGTCTAGGAGCGCCGTTTGCGGCGGTCAACATCCCCGCACCGCCGACCGCCGCCCCGGACCGCTCCTCGCTACCCTGGCTGCCACCGCAGGGCCGCAGGACGGCCCCGCCGGCGGCTGGCGCGTCCGGCACGGCCACACGAGAGGAACTGCGGATCACATGACAGAGGACACGACCGGCGGCGGCCGGGGCGGACGGGTCACCCTCGCGGCCGTCGCCGCGGACGCCGGGGTCTCGGTGGCCACCGTCTCCAAGGTGCTCAACGGCCGGGGGGACATCTCGGCCCTCACCAGGAGCAAGGTGCAGGGCCTGCTGGTCCGCCACGGGTACCAACTTCCGCTCGGGCGCCGCCAGGTGGGCATCGTCGACATGCTCATCGACAACATGTCCAGCTCCTGGTCGGCGGAGCTCGCCCGTGGCGCCGTCGAAGCGGCGGCCGAGCACGGGGTCAGCGTGGCCATCACCACCCGCCAGCTGCGCGGCACCGCCGAGTCGCGCTGGATCGACCAGGTGCTGCGCCGCGGGACCGACGGCCTGATCGTGGTGCTCGACTCGCTGACGGCCATTGAGCGCGAACTCCTCGACACCGGTGTGCCGTGCGTCCTGCTCGACCCGGTCGGCGAGCCGCAGCCCGGCTTCCACATGGTGGGGGCCACCAACTGGCAGGGCGGCCTCGACGCGACGCTGCACCTGGTCGAACTGGGCCACCGGCGCATCGCCTGCCTCGGCGGGCCGCCGGAGCACTGGTGCGCCCGGGCCCGGCTCGACGGGTACTACGCGGCGCTGGCCCGCAACGGCCTGCCCATCCGGCCCGAACTGGTGCGCACCGGTCTCTTCCAGGAGGAGTCCGGCCACCGCCTGATGAGCGAACTGCTGGAACTGCCCGAGCCCCCGACCGCGGTCTTCGCCTGCGACGACGTGCTCGCCATGGGCGCCATCAAGGCCGCGGCCGAACGCGGGCTGACCGTGCCCGGCGACCTCAGCGTGGTCGGCTTCGACGACGTGCCCTTCACCCAGTGGACCGCCCCGCCGCTCACCACGGTGCGCCAGCCGTTGGCGGTGATGGCGAGCACGGCCGTGCGCATCCTCATGCAGCAGCGCGACCGGGCCCCCGAGGAGCCGCAGCGCCTGGAGATGGCCACCACCCTGGTCGTCCGGGGGAGCACCGCGCCGCCCGCCCGCTGATCCGTCACCCCGGCCGCGCGGCATGGACGTTCGTGCTCTCCCTGCCCCGATCAGCCGGTGTCCGGGCCGATCCGGCACCCAAGTTTTCGGAAACCAAGCGAAAATTCTGCGGGATGCCTTGACAGGCAGGGGCGCTGGGGCGGAGCCTCACTGCGGTCGGGATCACCGCCCTGACCGGCGGACGGCCGACGGAGTCGGACTCCCGAGCCTCCCGCCCAGCCCCCACCCATTCGCAGACCGGTTTCGTCACTGCGCCGAAACCGGGCCGGAGCCCCGCCGCAGGGCCCGGCCCGCCCCGCCCGCACCGCCGGGCACCGGTCCTGCGCACCCACGCCGAGGCACGGCAGCGCCCGTCGCCACCGGCAGGGAAGGAACGACGATGTCCGTAGAACCGGTCGCGAGGGAACGTCCCTCCGCCCGCTCCGCGACCAAGGCCCGTCCGGCCGGATCGCTGCGCACCCGCATGTGGCGGGCCCGCTGGATGTACCTGATGATGCTGCCCGGCCTGCTGTTCTTCGTGGTCTTCTGCTACGTGCCGCTGCTGGGCAACGTCGCGGCCTTCCAGGACTACTCGCCGTTCCTCGGCTTCTCGGGCAGCCAGTGGGTCGGCTTCCACAACTTCGCCGTGATGCTCGACGACCCCCAGCTGGTCACCGCGGCGAAGAACACGGTGGTGCTGAGCTTCCTCCAGATCGTCTTCGCCTTCCCGGCGCCGATCGCGCTGGCGGTGCTCCTGAACAGCGTGATGAGCGAGCGGGTCAAGCGCTGGGTCCAGGCCGTGGTGTACCTGCCGCACTTCGTCAGCTGGGTGATCGTCATCGCCATCTGGCAGCAACTACTCGGCGGCGACGGACTGGTGACCAACCTGATCTCCGACCACGGCACCCAGTCGGTGGCGATCATGAGTGATCCGCACTGGTTCAAGTCCCTGATCACCGCGCAGGTGATCTGGAAGGACACCGGGTGGAACACCATCATCTTCCTGGCCGCCATCACCCGGATCGACTCGCAGCTCTACGAGTCGGCGGCGGTGGACGGCGCCGGGCCGTGGCGCCGGATCTGGCACGTGACGCTGCCCGGCATGCGCGGTGTGCTCGTCCTGATGCTGATCCTGCGGCTGGGCAACGTGCTGACCGTCGGATTCGAGCAGATCCTGCTCCAGCAGCACACCGTCGGCATGGAGACCGCGCAGGTCCTGGACACCTTCGTCTACACCCGCGGCGTGGTCGGCGGGGACTGGGGACTCGCCGCGGCGGCCGGCCTGCTGAAGGGCGTCATCTGCACGGCCCTGGTCGTGGCCGCCAACAAGCTCGTCAAGCGCACCGGTTCGGAAGGGGCATTCTGATGGCCGACACCACCACCCGGCCCCGGCCCCGGCCCCGCACCGCGCCGGCCCCCGCCCCCGGCGCCCGCCCCCGGCGGGGCCGGACGAGCTCCGCCCGGCCCGTGTGGGCCGAACGCCCGTCCCGGGCCGCGGTGGCGGCCAAGGGAATCGTCCTCGCGGTGATCTGCCTGGTCGTCCTCTACCCGATGGTCTACATCCTGGCCGTCAGCCTCAGCGACCAGAACGACCTGGCCGGCGACGGCCTGCTGCTGTGGCCGAAGCACTGGTCGCTGCAGTCCTACCGGACCATCCTGGAAGGCGGCCTGGTCACCCGGGCACTGGTGGTCAGCATCCTGGTCACCGTGGTCGGCACCGCGCTGTCCATGGTCCTGACCGTCCTCACCGCCTACTCCCTCACCCGCACCCGCGACGTGCCGGGATCGCGCTTCGTCCTGTGGCTCGTCCTCGGCACCATGCTGTTCAGCGCCGGGATCATCCCCAACTTCCTGATGGTCAAGCAGGTCGGGCTGCTCAACAGCTACTGGGCCCTGATCGTCCCCGGCGCGATCAACGCCTTCAACCTGGTGGTCGTCCGCAACGCCTTCATGGAACTGCCCGCCGAACTCCTCGACTCGGCGCGGATCGACGGCGCCAACGACTGGCAGATCCTCCGGAAGATCGTGCTGCCGCTCTCCAAGGCCGTGCTCGCCGTGGTCGCCCTGTTCTACGCGGTCGCCCTGTGGAGCGACTTCTTCAGCGCGATGATCTACCTCAACGACACCACGAAGTGGCCGATCCAACTGGTCCTGCGGCAGTACGTGCTGGAAGGACAGTCGATGGCCCAGCTCGCCCCCAACCCGAACCGCCCGCTGCCCCAGCCGCAGACCCTGCAGATGGCCGTCACGGTGGTGGCGACCCTGCCCATCCTGATCGTCTACCCCTTCGTGCAGCGGTTCTTCACCAAGGGGATCCTGGTCGGCGCCGTCAAGGGCTGAGCCCCGCCGATCCACTCCTCCCCGCGCCACCACCCACGTCGCACGCCGCGGCGCGGTCAGCCCTGCGCCGACCCTGCCCAGGCCCCACCCCACCCTCACCCAGGACACCGGAAAGGCCACGTCATGAGACAGCCGATCACCTCCCCCTTGACCTCCCGCCGCACCCTGCTGACCGGTGCCCTCGGCATCGGCGCCGGCCTCACCCTCGCCGCCTGCGGCAGCGGCAGTAGCGGGGGCAGCAGCCACACCCCCGGCGGGGCGTTCCGGACCCCCGCCGCCGGTCCGGTCCCCTCCCCGATGGCCGGTGAGCACCGCGACCCCATCCACGGCGTCCCCGCCGCCTACGACCGCTACCCCTCTGCCGCCGAGCAGTTCACCTCCGTCGCCAAGGCGCCCGGCAGCGGCGGCACCATGACCGCCCTGATGCAGCTCGCCACCACCCCGGCCCCCGGCCGCGGCGACAACCGCTGGTGGCAGGAGCTGGAGAAGCGCCTCAACCTGACCTGGCAGCCCACCCTCGTCGGCGGCTCCGACATCGGCGACCGCGCGCAGACCATCATCGCCAGCGGCGACATGCCCGACCTGTTCAACGTCAACCACTACTTCTCCCCGGCCATCGACCGCAGCGTCAAGCAGGGCGCGTTCGCCGAACTCTCCGACCACCTCGGCGGATCGGCGATCCTGGAGTACCCGAACCTGGCCCGGCTGCCCGACTGGGCGTGGCGCAACAGCTCCATCGACGGCGCCATCTACGGCGTCCCCCGGCCGACCCCGCTGGTCAACAACGTCGCCTTCCACCGCCAGGACTGGCGCAAGAAGCTCGGCATGGACGTGCCGCGCAACGCTGACGACGTGTTCGCGCTGCTCACCGCGTTCACCAAGTCCTCGCCGGCCGGTGACGGCGTCAAGACCTGGGGCCTGTCCGACCTCAACAGCGGCTTCTTCGCCGCGATGCACCGCGTCCCGTCCACCTGGCGACTCAACCAGGACGGCACCCTCACCAAGGACCACGAGACCGACGAGTGGGAGGCGATGCTCGTCTACATGCGCAAGCTCTGGGTCGGCGGAGCGTTCCACCCCGACGCCCCCACCATGCCCTGGGACCAGCAGCGCCAGCTCTTCCTGAACGGCTCGATCGGCATGCACGCCGAGGGCTTCAACGGCATGGTCTCCGTCGGCGGCGACCTCGGCGTCATCCAGCGCAACAGCCCCGGCGCCGACCTCCAGCCGATGCTCCCGCCCGGCTTCGACGGCGGCAAGCCGCTCGTCGCCCAGGACACCGGCTACTGGGGGTACTACAGCATCCCCGCCAAGCTGCGCGGCAACAAGGACAAGATCCGCGAAGTCCTCCGCGTCTGCGACTACTTCGCCGCGCCCTTTGGCAGCAGCGAGTACACCTTCGTCAACTACGGCATCGCCGACCACCACTTCACCTACGGCCAGGACGGCGCCCCGGTGCCCACCACCAACGCCGCCCGGCTCTCCGAGCTCAGCATGGCCTACATGTGCCAGCCCTCCGAGCTGAACTTCTTCTTCCCGGGCCAGCCCGCCCAGGTCGCCCAGGACGCCCAGACCTTCCTGCACGACGCGATGCCCGTCAGCGCGCCCAACCCGGTCGTCAACCTGTACTCCGAGACCGCCATCTCCAAGACGCCGGTGCTCAAGCAGCTCATCGACGACCTGATGGTCGCCGTCGTCACCGGCCGCAAGCCGATCAGCGCCCTGGCCGAGGCCCGCCAGTCCTGGAAGAGCCAGGGCGGCGACCAGATGCGCGCCGAGTACGAGAAGGCCCTGGCGAAGAAGAACTGACCCGCCGCCCCGCCCGCACCACCCCACTGGAGCCACCGTGACCATCAGCATCGGCGTCGTCGGAGCCGGGCAGTTCGCCCGCGCCTTCATCCCGCTCTTCCAGGCCCACCCCGGCGTGCACGACGTCCGCCTGACCGAGGCCGTCCCCGAGCGGCTGGAGCGCGAGGCCGCCCGCCACGGCATCGCCACCACCTACGTGACCTACGAGGAGATGCTCGCCTCCGACGTCGACGCCGTCGCGATCTTCACCCAGCGCTGGACCCACGGCCCGCTCGTCGTCCGGGCGCTGGAGGCCGGCAAGCACGTCTACTCCTCCGTCCCGATGGCCGTCTCCGAGGAGGAGATAGCGGCGATCGTCGAGGCGGTCGCCCGCACCGGCCTCACCTACATGATGGGCGAGACCAGCTACTACAACCCGGCCGCCGTCTACTGCCGCGAGCGGCGGGAGGAAGGCGCGTTCGGCGAGATCTTCTACGCCGAGGGCGACTACGTCCACGACATGGACCTGGGCTTCTACGACGCCTACAAGTTCAGCGGCGGCGAGGGCTGGAAGGCGGACGCCAGCTTCCCGCCCATGCACTACCCCACCCACGCCCTCGGCGGGGTGCTCGCCGTCACCGGCTCCCACGTCACCCACGTCTCCTGCCTGGGCATCACCGACACCCGCGGCGACGGCGTCTTCGACCGCGAGGTCAGCCGCTGGGGCAACGACTTCTCCAACGCCACCGCGCTGTTCCGCACCGCCGACGGCGGCGCGGTGCGCACCAACGAGATGCGCCGCGTCGGCTACCCGTCGCCGCTGCGCGAGTCCCGGTTCCGGTTCTTCGGCACCGAGGGCAGCTTCGAGCAGCTCGCCACCACCACGCTGTGGCAGGACCGCGAGAAGGCCGAGGACATCGAGGAGCTGATGCGCACCGTCCCCACCGCCCGGCTCGACGACGAGGCGCTCGCCGACATCGACCCCTCGCTGCGCGACGCGTTCGTCAGCGGCTTCGCCCCGGTGCACGACCTGAGCCGGCTGCCCGCCGAGTTCACCGGGCAGCCCAACGGGCACGAGGGCTCGCACCAGTTCCTCGCCGACGACTTCGTCACCGCCTGCCTCACCGGCGACCTGCCGCCGGTCAACGCCTGGACCGCCGCCCGCTACACCCTGCCCGGACTGGTCGCCCACCGCTCCGCGCTGGCCGGCGGCGTCCAGCTGGAGGTCCCGGACTTCGGCGACGCCCCGCGCTGACCCGCCCCGCACCGCCGTCCCGCCGGCCCCTCCCCGGGCGGGCGGGACGGCCGCACACCTGCCACCGCACCGGAGGAACCGACCACCGTGACCGCAACCACCCCGCTGGCCGTCCAGCTCTACGGCCTCAACGAGGCCATGACCGCCGACCGCCGCGACACCCTGCGGCGGCTCGCCGCCATGGGCTACTCCGGCGTCGAACCGTACGACGTGCTCACCGACCCGCACCGACTGCGGGCCGACCTCGACGAGTTCGGCCTGCGGGCGTGCAGCGCGCACGCCTGGATCACCGGCGAGCAGCAGGCCGAGATCCTCCACGCGCTGCCCGTGGTCGGCGCGGACACCGTGATCCTGCCCTACGCCGCCCCCGAGCGCTTCGCCGACCGCGACGCGGTCGCCGCCCTCGCCGCCGAACTCAACACCGCCGTCCGGGCCGCCGCCGAGCACGGCATCCGGGTCGGCTACCACAACCACGAGTTCGAACTGTCCACCCCGCTCGACGGCGCCCCCGCCCTGGAGGTGCTCGCCGACCTGCTGGACCCGGCCGCCGTCCTGGAGGTCGACACCTACTGGGCCGCCGCCGGAGGACAGGACGTCCCGGCGCTGCTCGGCCGCCTCGGCGACCGGGTCCGCCTGCTGCACGTCAAGGACGGCCCGATCACCGTCGACCGCGAGCAGCCCAACACCGCCGTCGGCTCCGGCCGGATGCCCGTCCCCGCGGTCCTCGCCGCCGCGCCCGCCGCCGAGTGGCACATCGTCGAACTCGACCAGTGCGCCGGGGACGTGTTCGACGCCATGGCGCAGAGCCACACCTACCTCACCACGGAGGGCGGGCGATGACCCCCGCGCACCAGCACCGCACCGGCCCGATGGGCGTCGCCGTCGTCGGCTGCGGCACCATCAGCGACCAGTACCTGACCAACCTGACGGCCTTCCCCGACCTGCGGGTGCTGATCTGCGCCGACCTCGACCCGGAACGGGCCCGCGCCCAGGCCGAGGCGTACGGCGTCCCCGCCTGGGGCGACGTCGCGCAGGCGCTCGCCCGCCCCGACGTCGAACTGGTCGTCAACCTGACCGTCCCCGCCGCGCACGCCGAGGTCGGCCGGGCCGCCGTCGAGGCCGGCAAGCACGTGTGGAACGAGAAGCCGCTGACCGCCGACGCGGCGAGCGCCCGCGAGCTGCTGAAGGCCGCCGCCGCCGCGGACGTGCGGGTCGGCGGGGCGCCGGACACCTTCCTCGGCGCCGGGTTGCAGAGCGCGCTGCGGCTGATCGCCTCGGGCGCGATCGGGGCGCCGCTGGCCGCGCTCAGCCTGATGCAGATCCCCGGCCCCGAGTCCTGGCACCAGAGCCCCGAGTTCCTCTACCGGGCCGGCGGCGGGCCGCTGTTCGACATGGGGCCGTACTACCTGACCGCCCTGGTCGCCGTGTTCGGCCCGGTCCGCCGGGTGAGCGCCGTCGGCTCCCGCTCCCGGGACCGCCGCACGATCGGCTCCGGCCCCCGGGCGGGCACCGAGTTCGACGTCACCGTGCCGACCCACGTCTCGGCGCTGCTCGAATTCGCGGGCGGCGGCTCGGCCACCGCGGTCTTCAGCTTCGAGTCCCCGCAGCTGCGGCTCGGGTTCGTCGAGGTCACCGGCACCGACGCCACCCTCGTCCTGCCCGACCCCAACCACTTCGACGGCCCCTCCCGGGTCGAGGACGGCGGGCCCGGACGCGAGGTCGCCGCCACCGGCACGGCGGCCGGGCGCGGCATCGGCGTCCTGGACATGGCCCGGGCGATCCGCTCCGGCGAGCCGCACCGGGCCACCGGCGAACTCGCCCTGCACGTCCTGGCCGTGATGGAGGCCGTCGAGGCCGCCGCGGCCACCGGCTCGCCCGTCGAGGTGACGGTCGGCGCCCCGTCGCCGCAGGCCCTCCCCGAGGACTGGGACCCGTACCAGGCCACTCTCCTGCCCTGATCCCCCGACCCCTTCCGCACGGCCGCGCGGTTGCCCGGCGCAGGGGCCGGTCGTGCGCGGTCGTCACCGGGGTCGGCCCAGGCCGGCGTCGCGGACCGGCAGGGCCGCCCGGACCCGGTCCGGGCGCGCGCCGGGCATCGCGCGGCCCATCGGGGGTACCCGTCAGCGGACCGTGGCCCCTCCGCACGGTGAGGTCGGCCGTCCGGCAACGGAGAGTGGCATGAACGTGACAGCAGAGAGCATCCGCGGCACGGCCCTGTTCGCCGACCGGTACCGGGTCGAGGGCACGCTGGGGCGGGGGAGCGCCGCCGAGGTGCTGCGCGCCGTCGACCTGCGTCTGGGCCGGGAGGTCGCGCTGAAGGTGCTGCACCGCAGCGCCCCCGAGGACTTCGCCCGCCGGTTCACCGCCGAGGCGCGGACGCTGGCCCGGCTCCGGCACCCCGGCGTGGTCGAGGTCTACGACCACGGCAGCGCCGACGACCGCCCCTACCTCGTCCTGGAGCTGGTGGACGGGACGACACTGGCCGAGGTGCTGCGCACGTCACCGCTGTCCCCCTCCGCCACGCTCCGGCTCGGCCGGGAGCTCGCCCGCACCCTCGCGTCCGTCCACGCCCACGGCGTCGTCCACCGCGACGTCAAACCGTCCAACGTCCTGATCGACGCCTCGGGAACCCCCCGGCTCACGGACTTCGGCATCGCGCGCCACCCCCTCGACGAGTGCGCCCAGGACGCCGAGGCGACCCGGACGGGCTTCGTCGTGGGCACCCCCGCCTACCTGGCACCGGAACAGATCCGCGGCCAGGGCGCCCGCCCGCCCGCCGACGTCTACGCGCTGGGCCTGCTGCTGATCGAGTGCCTCACCGGACGGCGCGTCTACTCCGGCGGTCCCATGGAAGCGGCGGTGGCCCGCCTGCTGCATTCTCCCGCCATCCCCCCGGGCACGCCCGCACCGCTCGCCCGGGCCCTGCGCGCGATGACCCGGACGGACCCCGAGGCCCGCCCGTCCGCCGCGGCGTGCGCGGACCTGCTCGACCCGCGGGCGCCGGAGCCCCCGGTCTTCGGAGCCGGAGCTCCGGCGGGCCGGGGCACCACCCGGCGCAAGCGCGTCGCCCTGTCCGCGGGCACGGTCGGCCTGCTGCTCGCCGCCGGAGCCGGGAGCATGGCCTTCGGCACCGGACACCCTGCGGCGCCGCCCGCACGACAGCCCGCGATCACCTCCACCCCCTCTCCGGCGCCCACGCCCACCGCCACGCCCAGCACCGCGCCGGTGCAGGCGCCGTCGGCCAGCACCACCGGCGGCAGCACCACCGGCGGCAGCGCCCCCGCCGGGCCGGCCCCGCAGAACGCGGCCCGGCCCGGCCCGGGCCGGCAGGCCGGACCGGCGGAGGCACCCCGCGCCGACAGCGGGAAGAAGCCGGAGAAGCCGGAGAAGGGCGGGAAGCCGCCCGAGAAGGGACCGAAGCGGTGACGGCGCCCCCTGCGCCCCCGGCGCCGACCGCACCCACCGCCGCCGGTCCAATCCGGTCCGCCGGCGCCGTACGGGTGCGGCGGCGACGGCGACCGGTCGGGAGGCGGGCGGGTCAGACGCTCTCGAACAGCAGTTGCGAACCGGCCGTGATCAGGCCCGGGACCTCGAACTCCAGCTCCACCAGGGTGCTGGCGCCGGGCGCCAGGACGTAGCGGCCGACCTCGCAGCGGGGCACGGTGGGCCGCACGTAGAGGGTGGCGATCCGGGCCGGGCCGCCGTCCACCCGGACCGAGGCGGCGCCGTTCCAGGTGTCGCCCGGCACGTCGGTGGCGGCGGTGATGTTGGAGCCGAAGGTGAGCACCGCGGTGCGGCTCTGCGCCGAGGGGTTGGTCAGCCGGGCGCGGACGGCGTAGCGCATGCCGTAGTTGCCCCAGCTGCGCTGCGAGGAGTCGGACAGGGCGGCGGTGGCGGGCACCGTCTGGTCCAGTGCGGCGACCTGGCGCTGCGTGGTGTTCAGGGCCAGCCCCAGGTAGGCGCCGGCGGCGGGCACCGAGACGTCGAAGGTGCCGGTCTCCCAGCGGGAGGCGGCGTAGACGCCGGCCTGGCGGCCGTAGGTGGTGTCGGTCTGGGAGACGACGTTGCCGGGGGCGGCCTTGGCGTCGTTCTGGGTGTAGTTGACGGCGGTGGCGGTGCTGCCGTCGGTGGTGACGGCGGTGTACACGTACACGCCGCCGGAGGCGGTGACGTCCAGCAGGCCGTCCACGATCGAGGAGGTCATCGGGATCCTGGCGATCTCGACCATGGTGCGCGGCTGGACGGCGGTCGCGGCCAGGTACGTCCGGGTGGTGCCGGCGGCCCAGTCGTGGGAGGTGGCGTAGCAGGGGCCGGTGCCGGCCCGCTGGGCCGGGTCCTGGACCAGCGGCTTCTGGGCGTTGGTCCACGCCGAGCCTGCGGCGCTGACGGTGACCGCGGAGCCGTTCGGGTTGGAGACCAGCACGTGCAGGTACGCCGTCGTGCCGGTGCTGTTCTGGTGGTACAGGTACACCGGGAAGGTGCCCGAGAGCGGGTGGGCGGAGCCGCCCCGGTTGGCGGTGGTCCGGCCGCACTGGGCGAGCCAGCCGGGGCCGGTGAAGGTCTCCGGGTTGTTGGAGACGAACATCTCCGCGCCGGTGGGGCCGCCGGGCAGCTGGAGGAGCTGCTCGCGGGGGACGGTGGGGCCGGGCGCGGACGGGGTGCCGGCCGTCCAGGAGCCGGCGTCGACGGAGGCGGTCAGCGGCTGCGCGCACCCGCAGGCTGCGCGGTCCGCTGCCGAGTGGTCACTACCAGTGTTCGCGCGGGCCGGGGCGGCTGCGAGCGGGACGGCGACACCGGCGAGGAGCGCGGGTGCCAGGCCGAGCAGGGCCCGGCGGGTGGGGGTGGGGCGGTGGTTCACGTGTTTCTCCTCGTGAGAGTGGGGGTCTGCCCGTATCGCGGACGTGCGGGGGCGGTCACGTGACGGTCTCCGCGGCAGTCGAGGGGCGGCGCTACGGGAGCCATAGAGGTAGATACCAGAAGTGCTGGCGCGTCAGAAGTGGCTAGGACCGAATCGGTCGGTCCGTCCGGACAGTCGGTGCCGTTATGTACCGATTAAGGAGAACTGTCCAGCGGAACGACTGGATCGGAGGCGACAAGGGGTTGACGCGGAAGGGGATCAACTGCGAACTTTCTCGGCAAGTGGTCCCTACCACTTCCGGAACGACCCGGTCTCCCTCGCCTTTCCCCCGCCGTAGTAGGAGAGTCATGCCCAGCAGCAGAGGCATCCGCCTGGCCGCCGCCGTCCTCACCGTCGCCCTCGCCACGAGCGCCTGCGGTCTCGGGTCGAGCGGCTCCTCCACCGATCAGGGCGGTGCGCCGTCCGGCAAGGTCGGCGGCACCATCACGCTGGAGACGCTGCAGCTCAAGCCGACCTTCACCGACTACATGACCGGCGTCATCGCCGCGTACGAGAAGGAACACCCGGGCACCAAGGTCGACTGGGTGGACATCCCGTTCCAGGGCGCCCAGGAGAAGCTGACCGCCGACGCGGCGGCCGGCAACCTGCCGGACGTGGTCAACCTGAACCCCCAGTTCGCCCAGGCGCTGGAGGCCAAGGGGCTGTTTACCGACCTCGACAAGGCCGCCGCCGACGTCAAGCCGTCCTACGTGCCCGGCGCCTGGTCGGCCTTCCAGGTCCCCGGTCAGCAGGGCTCCTTCGGCCTGCCGTGGTACCTCACCTCCGAGGTCACCATGTACAACAAGGACCTCTTCACGAAGGCCGGGCTGGACCCGGAGAAGCCCCCGGCGACCTTCGACGAACTGCTCGCCGACGGCGCCAAGCTGTCCGCGGCCGGCCAGGGCGCCTTCTACGGCATCCACCCCGCGCTGGAGAACCGGTTCATCACCGACCTCGCCAAGCAGGGCGTGCCGCTGCTGGACGCCTCCGGCAGGAAGTGGACCTTCAACACCCCCGACGCGGCCGCCTACCTGCAGAAGCTGGTCGACGCCTACCAGGGCGGCGTCTACCCGCAGGACTCGCTGACCCAGAACCACAGCAAGGAGACCGAGGCCTACCAGTCCGGCCGGATCGGCCTGCTGCCCTCGGGCCCGAACTTCCTCGCCACGATCAAGAAGAACGCCGCCGACATCGCCGCGAACACCGGCGTCGGCCCGCAGATCACCGGCGCGTCGGGCGCCACCAACATGTCCGTGATGGGCCTGCTGGTCCCGAAGTCCGGCAAGAACCAGGCCACCGCCCTGGACTTCGCCAAGTACCTCTCGAACGCGCAGAACCAGCTCGCCTTCAGCAAGATCGTCACGATCCTGCCCAGCACCCTCGAATCGCTCAAGGACCCGTACTTCAAGGCCGAGGGCGACACCACCCCCGAGGGCACCGCCCGCCGGATCTCCGCCGAGCAGATCGCCAAGGCCCGGAACCTGGTGCCCGTCCAGTACGACTCGCGGGTGACCGCGGCCGTCGTCGGCAAGGTCCAGCTCGCCCTCCAGGGCAAGCTGACGCCGCAGCAGGCGCTCGACCAGGCGGTCGAGGAGGCCGACAAGATCACCGGCGCCGCCGGCTGATGCCCGAGGCCGGACGCTTCCCCCGCGTCCGGCCCCGTGGTCCTGCGCCGCCGCCCGGCCCGGCCAGGACCCGCCGTCGCGGACGGTCCCCCGCCGTCCGCGACGGCACCCCGCCGGGCCCCGCGCCCCGCCCGCCCCGCCCGCCCCGTACGACAGGAGACCCCCGTGACCGGCCGACGCTGGTACGTCCCCTGGCTCTTCCTCCTCCCGGCCCTGGCCATAGCCGTCTGCTTCTTCATCGTCCCGTTCGCGAACACCGCCGTGCTGTCGTTCACCGACGCCAGCACGCTGGGCGGCGGCACCTTCACCGGCACGCACAACTACGCGCGGCTGCTGCACGACGGCCAGTTCTGGCAGTCGGTGCGCAACACGCTGCTGTACATCGCCGTGGTGGTGCCCTGCCTGGTGGTGCTGCCGCTGCTGCTCGCGGTGCTGGTGCAGAAGCGGATCGCCGGCATCGGCTTCTTCCGGGCGGTCTTCTACTCGCCGGTGGTGGCGTCCATGGTGGTCGCGGGCCTGATCTGGTCCTGGCTGCTCTCCGGCGACGGCCTGGTCAACTCGGTGCTGCGCGGGCTCCACCTGGTCGCCGAGCCGGTGCCGTTCCTCACCGACGCGCGCCTGCTGCTGTTCAGCGCGATGGCGATGACGGTCTGGAAGGGCCTGGGCTACTACATGGTGGTCTACCTGGCGGCGCTGGCCAACGTGCCCCGCTCGCTGCTGGAGGCCGCCGAGGTCGACGGGGCCGGTGCCGTGCGGCGCTTCCGCCACGTCACCCTGCCGCTGGTGCGGCCCACCATGGTGCTGGTCGCCACCCTCGCCGCGATCGGCTCCGCCAAGGTGTTCGCCGAGGTCTACACCCTCAGCGACGGCAGCGCCGGGCCGGGCGGCGAAGCCCGCACCCTGGTCTACACCATTCGTGAGATCGGCCTCGGCCTGGGCGGTGAGGCGGGCTACGCCTCCGCGATGAGCATCGTGCTGTTCCTCGGCACGCTCGGCCTCTCCGTCGCCGTCACCCGCCTCAACTCCCGGGAGGAACGGGCATGACCACGCTGGAAACCCCCCAGGCACCGGCCGCCGCCGCCGACCCGCGCCGCCCGGCCGCCCCCGTCCCCACCGCCCGCCGGGTGCGGGCCGCCGCCGGACTGGCCGGCCGCTACCTGCTGCTGGCGCTGGTGTTCGCGCTCACCGTCGGCCCGTTCCTGTGGCAGCTGTCCACCTCCCTCAAGGGCAACGGCGAGCGGGTCTTCGGCTACCCGCCCCAACTCCTGCCCGCCCGCCCGACCCTGCACCACTACGCCGAGGTGCTCGACACCGTCCCCGTCCTGCACTACGCGGGCAACTCACTGGTCGTGGCCCTCGGTTCGGTGCTCACCAACTGCCTGCTCGGCTCGATGGCCGGCTACGCGCTGGCCCGGATGAAGTTCCGCGGCCGAGGCACCGCCGCCGGGATCTTCCTCGCCACGATGATCATCCCGTTCGAGAGCATCATGGTCTCCGAGTTCCTGGTCGCCCGCTCCCTGCACCTGACCGACACCCTGCTCGGCGTGATGATCCCCGGCGCCGCCTCCGGCCTGTCGGTGATGCTGATGCGCAACGCCTTCCGCCGACTGCCCGCCGAGGTGGAGGAGGCCGCGGTCCTGGACGGCGCCGGGGAGTGGACGCGGTTCTGGCGGATCGCCCTGCCCTCCGTCCGCGGCACCCTGGCCGCCGTCGCCATCTTCAGCTTCGTCTTCAGCTGGGACGACTTCCTGTGGCCGCTGGTCTCGCTCTCCGACCAGAGCAAGTACACGCTGACCGTGGGGATCCAGTACCTGTCCGGCACGTTCACCAATGACCAGCGGGTGATCGCCGCAGGCACCATGATGGCCGTCGTGCCGCTGCTGGCCCTGTTCTTCGCCCTGCAGCGGTTCTTCTTCCGTGGCGTGGGTGAGGGAGCGGTCAAGGGATGAACACGACGACGAACGGCACCGGGCGCGGGGTCGCCAAGCAGACGCGGGCCGCGGAGCCCCGCGAACCCAAGCACGAGACGCTGCGCCGCGCCCTGCTCGACCTCGTCGAGGGCGCCGCGCCGCACGACCCGCTGCCCAGCGAACGCGACCTGATGGCCCGTTACGACGTCAGCCGGGTCACCGTGCGCCGCGCCGTCGAACGCCTCAGCCAGGACGGCCACGTCTACCGGGTGCAGGGCTCGGGCACCTTCGTCGCCGAGCGCGAGACGATCAGCAAGTCGCTCCACCTGACGTCCTTCTCGGAGGACATCCGGGCCCGCCGGATGACGCCCGCCGGCCGACTGCTGCTGATGGAACGGGTGCCGGCCGACGTCGTCAACGCCCGCCACCTGTTCGTCGAACCCGGCACCCCCCTGGTCCACCTGGAGCGGCTGCGCACCGCCGACGGCGAACCCATGTGCCTGGAGAACGTCTGGCTGCCCGAGGCCCTGCTGCCCGGCCTGCTCGACCAGGGCGAACCCGCCTCGCTCTACCACCTGCTGGAACGCGCGGGCGCCGCTCCCGAGAGCGCCCAGCAGACCGTCCGGGCCACCCTCGTGGACGCCGCCCAGGCCGCCCTGCTGAACGTGCCCCCGCAGTTCCCTGCCCTGTACGTCGAGCGGGTCACCCGCGACGCCCGCGGCCGCGCCGTCGAACGCGCCGTCAGCCTCTACCGCGCCGACCGCTACGACTTCACCTTCACCATCACCAGGGAACGCCGACCATGAGCACCACCCCCGAGCACCGCGCACCGGCGCCGCCGGTCCTGGCCGTGGACATCGGCGGCACCAAGACCACGGCGGCCGTCGTCACCGAGACCGACGGCCGACCCCTCCCGGCCGTCCGCCTCACCGTCCCGACCCCCGCCGCCGACGGCGGCGCCGCCGTCCTCGCCGCCGCCCTGCGCCTCGCCCGCCTCGCCGCCCAGGAGGGCGCCGCCCTCGGAGCCGCGCCGGTGGCCGTCGGCTTCGGCACGGCCGGCGTCGTCGACGCCCACGGGCGCGAGATCGTCGCCGCTACCTCCGCGCTCCCCGGCTGGGCCGGCACCGAACTGGCCGCGGCCGCCGAACGGGAACTGCGGCTGCCCGCCACCGTCCTGAACGACGTGCAGGCGTTCCTGGCCGGTGAGTGCGCTGCCGGAGCCGCCCGGCACACCGAGGTGGCCGTCGGCGTGATGGCCGGCACCGGCATCGGGGGAGCAGTCGCCGTCGGCGGCCGCCTGCTGCGCGGCGCGCACGGCGCGGCCGGCCACCTCGGGCACCTGCCGGTCCCCGGCGCGGAGGGAACCACCTGCCCGTGCGGGGCGGCCGGACACGTCGAGGCACTGGCCGCCGGCCCGGCCATGGCCGCCGAGGCCCGCCACCGGCTGCCCCACCGCCACCTGCCCGACCTCCGCGCCGTCGCCGCCCTGGCGAAGGCCGGAGACCCGGTCGCCCAGTCCGTCCTGCACTCCGGCGGGTACGCCCTGGGCACGGCGCTGGCGGGCGTCGTCGCCGGGCTCGACCCCGACGTGATCGTCCTCGGCGGCGGCGCAACCGCTTCCGGCCCCTGGTACGAGACGGGCCTGCGCGCCGCCCTCGCCGTCCACACCCTGCCCCTGCTGGCCGGCGTCCGGGTGGTGCGCTCCGCGCTGGACGCCGACGCCGTCCTGATCGGCGCGGCGGCCGAGGCCCGCACGCTCGTCGGGACGGCCGGGATCCCGCGCACCCGCGGCCCGCAGGCAGGTGACGCCGCCGGGGCCCCGGGCACGCGGCCGCCGACGGCGGGCACCGCCGGGAGAGGGAACCCCGGCGCCGCGGAGGCCCGTGCACCGCGGACCGCGGACCCCGGCGGGCCGCCCGCCGGCACCCCGGCCGCGGAGGCCGGCCCGCCGCACGCCGCCGTCCCGACCCGCGGTGCCCGCGGGCAGCGGGCCGCCGAACCCTCCGAAAGCGCAGGAACGCCGTGAGCTCCCCCCGAATCGCCCTGGTACCGCTGGACGAACGCCCGGCCTGTGCCGAACTGCCGCGCCTGGTCGCCGCGGTGGCCGGCGTCCGGCTGCTCACCCCGCCCGCCGACGCCATGCCGGTGCTCCGGGAACCCGGCAGTCCCGGCGCCCTCGCCGACTGGCTCTCCGCCGTCGAGGCCGACGCGGCCGTCGTCTCCCTGGAGACGCTGGGCCACGGCGGTCTGATCGCCTCCCGCACCCGCCCGGCCACCGTCGCCTCCGTCACCGCCGCCTGGGCGCCGCTGCACGGCCTGGCCGCGCGCGGCGTCGCCGTCCACGCCGTCACCCTGATCACCCGCACCCCCGACTCGGCCGACGCCATGGAGGAACCCGCCTACTGGGACCCGCACGGCCCGGCCCTGCACCGGCTCTCCGCCGACCTGCACCGGGCCGCCGACGACCCGGCCGCCGTCGCCGGCACCCTGCGGGCCGCCGAGCTGCCGGCCGACGTCCGCGCGGACTTCCTCACCCGGCGGGTGCGCAACCACGCCGTCAACCTGGCCGCGCTGGAACTGGTCGCCGACGGCACCCTGCGCACCCTGGTCGTCGGCGCCGACGACACCGCCGAACACGGCCTGGCCACCGCCGAACTGCGCTGGCTGGACACCTGGTCGGCCTGGCTCGGCCTGGGCGAGCGCGTCAGCGTCCGCCCCGGTGCCGACGAGGCGTGCACCGTGCTGCTCGCCCGCACCCTGCTGGAGCTGCTGGGCGGGCCCGCGCCGACCGTCCGGATCGAAGCCGTCGACCCGGCCGGGCTGCGCCGCACCGCCGCCTACGAGAACGTGCCGGTGGCCACCACGGCGACCCGGCAGCTCCGGGCCTGCGGGGCGGTCGTCCTCCCGGACAGCGACCCGGACGACCCGGACGTCGTGCTGCTCGTGCACACCCCCGACGCCGCCGGCGACTGGGCGGTCGCCCCGCCCGCCGCCACCGACCCGGCCCCCGCCCGGGCGCTGGCCGCCCGCGCGGCGGCCCTGCTGGCCGCCGGACAGGCCGTCGCCGTCGCCGACTGCGCCCAACCCAACGGCGCCGACCCGCAGCTGGTCCGCGCCCTGGCCGAGGCCGGGATCCTGGAGCGGCTGACCGCGTACGCGGGCTGGAACACCGCGGGCAACACCCTGGGCACCGTGGCCGCCCACACCGTGACGGCCGTCGCCGCCCGCCGGGCCGGACGCTTCGACGAGCGCGCCCACCGGCGCCTGCTGCTGCACCGCCTGGTCGAGGACCGGGGCTGGATGAGCGGCGAGCGCGCCCGCGTCCGCGCCCTCCTCGGCAGCGACCCCACCCGGCACGACCACGTCCCCGCCGGCCACCCCGTGCTCGCCGAGATCGCCGCCGGCCTGGCCCGCCGCCGCGCCGAACTGCCCGGCTTCGACGGCCTGGTGATAGACCCCGCGTCCGTCCGGCTGCCCTGGTCCCGGACCTTCGAAGTCGACTTCGCGCTCACCGACAGCGGTTCCGCGAGCGCCGCCCACCCCGCCCCCGTCACCCGCCCCGGCGCCCCGGAGGACGCCCGATGACACCTCACGAGACCACCCCAGGAGGGCAGTTGGCCGCCGAGATCGCCGTGATCGGCGGCGGGCTCGGTGGCGTCGCCGCGGCCCTGGCCGCCGCGGAAGCGGGTCACACCGTGGTGCTGACCTGCGACCAGCAGGTGCTCGGCGGACAGATCACCACCCAACTCGTCCCGGCCCTGGACGAGCACCCGCACATCGAGGCGCCCGGCGGCGCGTCCGCGTCCTACCGGCGGCTGCGCCGGGCGCTGCGCGCCGAGTACGACGGTGTCGACAACCCCGGCGGCGGCTGGGTCAGCCGCCTGTGCTTCGAGCCCGCCGCGGCGCTCCGCGTCCTCGACGCCCTGCTCGCCCCGCACGTCGCCGCCGGTCGGCTGCGGATCGTCACCGGCGTGCGCCCCGTCCGGGCGGTGCGCGAAGGCGGACGCCTCACCTCGGTACGGCTGCGGGGCCAGGACGGCCGCGAACTCTCCGTCGCCGCCGTACTGTTCTGCGACGCCACCGAGACCGGAGAGCTCCTGCCGCTGGCCGGCGCGCCCTGGGCGATCGGTTCGGAGGGCCGCGACGCGTTCGGCGAGAGCCTGGCCCTGCCCGGCGGCCCGCACCCGCACGCCGTGCAGTCCTGCACCACCGGCCTGCTGGTCGAGCACCGCCCCGGCGAGGACCACACCGTGCCCCGGCCCGAGGGGTACGAACGCTGGCGCGACACCCAGCCGTTCACCCTGGAGATCGCCGGCTGGGACGACCGCGCGCACCGCTACCGGATGTTCACCGACGGGCCGGACGGCCACCCGCCGTTCTGGACCTACCGGCGGCTGCGCGAGGGCGCGCGGTTCGGCACCACCGACCTCGCCCTGATCAACTGGGCGGGCAACGACTACGCCGACGCCTCCCTCGTCCACGAGCCCGAACGGGCCGGTGCCGAGTCCCGCCGGCTGTCGCTGGCGTTCCTGCACTGGCTGCAGACCGAGTGCCCGCGCGACGACGGCACCGGCCGCGGCTACCCGGGCCTGCGCCCGGTCACGGACGACGCCTGCGCCCCCGGCGGCCTGGCCGCCGAACCGTACGTGCGGGAGTCCCGCCGCCTGGCCCCGCCCGCGCCCGTCCGGCAGCAGGACCTGGAGCCCGTCCCCGGCGCGGTCCGCGCCGCGAACCGGCCCGACAGCGGCGGCCTGGCGTTCTACCACATGGACCTGCACGCCCGGATCGGCCACCCGCAGTCGGCGTACTCGCCCACCGCGCCGTTCCAGGTGCCGCTGTCGGCCCTGGTGGCGGGCAGCCCGCGCAACCTCCTGGCCGCCGCGAAGAACCTGGCGGCCACCCAGGCCGCCGCGGCCGCCTACCGGGTGCACCACGGCGAATGGGCGGTCGGCGAGGCCGCCGGGACGCTCGCCGCGCAGTCCCTCGACCGGGCCCTCGAACCGGCCGAACTGCTCGACGAGCGACAGGAGTTGACGTCCCTCCAGCTCGCCCTCGCCCGGCGCGGCGTGCCGCTCGCCTGGCTGACCGACCTCGACCCGGCCGACCCGCTGTTCGTCCCCGCCCACCTGCTCGCCGCCGCCGGCGGCCTCGGCGGAGCGCGCCTGGAGCGGCTGACCGCCGACCCCGAGGAGCCCGCCGACGTACGGGACCGGGCCGCGCTGGCCGCCGCCGCCGACCTGCTCGCCCCCGGAGCGGGCCGCGCCGCCGACCACCTGCCGGCCACCGCGCCCTGGCAGGACGTCGTCACCGCGCTGGGCACGGCCGTCGAGCGCCTGCTCCCCGACACCCGCCGAGAGAGGCCGACCGTGCTCCCCGCCGCGCCGCCGCCGTGCCGCCCGCCCCTGCCGCCCGACCTGGCCGGACGGCTCGTGGTCTCCTGCCAGGCGCTGCCCGGCGAGCCGCTGCACGGGCCGCAGTTCATGGCGCAGATGGCCGTCGCCGCGCACAGCGGCGGCGCGGCCGCCGTGCGGATCAACGGCCCGGCCGACATCGCCGCCGTCCGGATGGCCGTCCCGCTCCCCGTCATCGGCCTGTGGAAGGACGGCGAGGACGGCCCCTACATCACCCCGACCCTCGAACACGCCCTCGCCGTGGCCGAGGCCGGCGCCGACGTCGTCGCCCTGGACGGCACCGGCCGCCCCCGCCCCGACGGCCGCACCCTCGCCGAGACGATCGAGGCGCTGCACGCCCGCGGCATCCCCGTCATGGCGGACGTCGCCACCCTGGAGGAGGGCCTGGCCGCGGCCGCCGCCGGGGCCGACCTGGTGGGCACCACCCTCTCCGGCTACACCCCCGACAGCCCCGACCAGGCCGGACCCGACCTGGCGCTGGTGCGCGCCCTCGCCGAGCGCCTCGACGTCCCCGTCGTGGCCGAAGGCCGCATCACCACCCCCGACGAAGCCGCCGCCGCCCTCGCCGCCGGCGCCCACACCGTCGTCGTCGGCGGCGCCATCACCCGCCCCGCCGCCCTGACCGCCCGCTTCGCCACCGCCCTCGCCACCGCCCGCACCGCCGCTCCCGCCACCGCCCGCACCGCCCCGGAGGACCAGCCGTGACCACCACCCCGCCCGTGGACTGCCACGTCGTCACCCACGTGCACTGGGACCGCGAGTGGTACCGCCCGTTCGAGTCCTACCGCGCCCGCCTCGTCGAACTCGCCGAACGCGTCTGCGACGAACTCGACGACGGCCGGATGACCACCTTCCACCTGGACGGCCAGACCATCGTGCTCGCCGACGTCCAGGCGCTGCGCCCCGACCTCGCCGACCGGCTCGCCGCCCACGCCCGGGCCGGGCGTCTCACCCTCGGCCCCTGGCACGTGCTCGCCGACAACCAGCTCGTCTCCGGCGAGAACCTGGTGCGCAACCTGCTGACCGCCCGCCGCTGGGGCACCCGGGTCGGCGTGCTCGCCGACGTCGGCTACTGCCCCGACACCTTCGGCCACCCCGCCGACCTGCCGCGCATCCTCAACGGCTTCGGCATGGACACCGCCCTGGTGTGGCGCGGCGCCCCCGACGGCGTCGCCCGCTTCCACTGGCGCTCGCCCGACGGCTCCCAGGTGCTGGCCGCCAACCAGGGCTACCACGCCGCCGAGGTGCTGTGGGCCGAACCCGACGGCGACACCGGCCGCGCCGCCCGCCTGGAGGACTTCCTCACCGCCGAACGCGACCGGCTGCCCGGCGGCCCCTGGCTGCTGATGAACGGCGGCGACCACCTCGCCCCCACCGACCCCGCCGGGGCGATCGCCGCCACCGCGCCCACCGCCGCCGAGCAGGGCGCCGCCCTGAGCGAGAGCACCCTGGCGGCGTTCTTCGCCGCCGCCCGCGAGGCCGCCGAGGCGGGCGGCGTCCCGCTGGTCGAAGGACCGCTGCGCCACCGACCCGGCCGGCTCACCTTCCTGCTCCCCGGCACCTTCTCGGCCCGCACCTACCTCAAGCAGGCCAACGCCGCCGCCCAGACCGACCTGGAGCGCTGGGCCGAACCCCTGCTGGCACTGCACGCCCCCGGCGACGCCACCCTGGCCGCCGAACTGCGCCACGCCTGGGAACTGCTGCTGCGCAACGCCCCGCACGACTCGATCTGCGGCTGCAGCGTGGACGAGGTGCACCGGGAGAACGAGGTCCGCTTCGAGCGGGTCCGGCAGACCGCCGACCACCTGGTGCTGCGCGCCCTGGGCGCCGCCGGCCTGGACACCCGCCGCTACGGTGACCCGGAGACCGAACGGGCCGCCTTCGCCGTCCTCAACCCGCACCCGTGCCCGCACACCGGCCCCGTCACCGTCGAGCTGCTGACCGCGCCCGGCCGCCACCCGCAGTCCGTCACCGGCCCGGACGGCACCCCCGTCCCGTTCGAGAGTGAACTCCTCGGTGAGGAGACCGCGTTCGAGGCCGACCTCGACCTGCTCCCGGACTCCCGCCCCGCCCTGCGCCACCGCCTGCACCTGCTGGCCGCCGACGTGCCCGCCCTCGGCCACGCCGTGCACACCGTCGCCCTCGGCGACACCCCGCGGCCGGACGCGGGCGCCACCGTCGAGGAGGGCGAGCGCACCCTGCCGCTGGCCGACGGCGCCACCCTGACCGCCCAGGACGACGCCGCACTCACCCTGCTGCTGGCCGACGGCACCCGACTGCCGGGTCTGGCCGCCCTGTGGGACGACGGCGACCGGGGCGACACCTACAACTTCGACCCCGTCCCGCACGACGTGCCCCGCGCCCCGCGCCTGCTGGCCGCCCGCCGCCGCACCTCCGCGGTGCGCACCGTGCTGGAGCTCGACGCGGTGATCGAGCTGCCGACCGGCCTCACCGCCGACCGCGCCACCCGCACGGCCGGCACGGTCGGGATCCCGCTCACGGTCACCGTCGCGCACTGGCCCGGCCACGACGGCCCGCTGCGCTGGAACGTGACCTTCGACAACACCGCCGACGACCACCGGCTCCGGGTCCACTTCCCGACCCCGGCCCCGTCCGCCCGCTGGAGCGCCGACACCCACTACAGCCTGCTCGACCACCCGGTCGGCCCCGACCTCGGCCCGCTGCCCACCGAGCGCGCCCACGAGGCCGAGTACGGCTGCGTCCCCGTGCAGAGCGTCTCCGCGATCGGCGACGGCGAGCTGCGGATCGCCGTCGCCGCCGCCGGACTGCCCGAACGCACCGGCCTGGCCGCCGAGTTCAGCCCCTCCGGGCAGGACGAGCTGGTGGTCACCCTGCTGCGTTCGGTCGGCTGGCTCTCCCGCTTCGACCTGAACGCCCGCACCACCGGCGCGGGCCCGATGATGGCCACCCCCGAAGCCCAGTGCCGCCGACGGCACTCCTTCGACCTGGCGCTGGCCGTCGGCGCCCCCGTCGCCACCGACGCCGACCTGGTCGACCTGGCCGAGGCCGCCACCGTGCCGCTGCGCGCCGCCCAACTGCGCCCCGGCACCGCCCCCGCGGCGACCGGCACCCCCGGTCTGCGGGTGCGGGGCGCCCGGATGACCGCCCTCAAGGGCGCGGAGGACGGCGACGGCCTGGTGCTCCGCCTGTCCAACCCCACCGGGCGGGAGGCCGCCGCAGAGGTCGAACTCCCCGACGGCTGGCGGGCCGCACCGGTCCGCCTGGACGAGTCGCCCGCCGGCGACCCGTACCCGGCCGGTGCCCTCGCCCTGGGCCTGGCGCCGTACGCCTTGGTCAGCCTGCGGTTGACCCGGCCCTGACCCGCTGGACGCGGGCGCACCGACGGGCCGCCCCACCCGCCCCGCAGCGGGAGGGAGCGGCCCGTCGGCGTTCGTGGGCTCGCGGTCAGCCGCCCGCGCCCGTGTACAGGGCGACGGCGTCGCCCGCGCCGATGGTGGCGGTGAAGGTGCCGTTGGCGGCGACGGTGTACTTGGGGCCGCTGCAACCGCCGCCCGCGCCCGGGTCGCCGTGCTGGACGTCGCAGTAGCTCCCGGCGGGCAGCGAGGTCTGGAAGGTCCGGGTGAGCGCGCCGCTCTCGTGGTTGATGGCCACGTAGCCCTTGGATCCGCGGCCGAAGGCCATCGCGTTGTCGCCGTCGGACCACCAGTTGGTGACCGCGGTGCCGTTCACGGCGTTGCGGAAGCCGACCATGTTGGCGATCTGCCGCCAGGCGTGCTGGCACTTCCAGCCGTCCTGGTAGCAGGCCTTGACAGTGCCGCCGTTCGGCGGGCCGGCGTCGATGTCGCTGAACTCGTAGCCGGAGTAGACGTTGGGCGAGCCGTAGGGCCAGGCCAGCAGGTAGACGTTGGCGAGGGTGTAGGTGTTGCCGTACGTGTAGTTGAGGGTGGAGCCGTTGCGCTCGGTGTCCCAGTTGTCGGTGAAGGTGCGGGAGTTGGCGCTCGGCAGGTAGCCCGCGCCCCAGGAGTCGTTCCAGTTGCTCAGGTAGGCGAGTTTCTCGCCGGTGAAGATCCGCTTGAGGTCGTAGGCGCCCATGAAGGCGTCGACGTCGCCGGTGCCGGTGTACTCGGAGGGCTGCACGGCCTCGCCCGCGCCGTAGATGACCTCCTGCGCCCAGTAGATGCCCGGCTTGGTCAGCTTGGCCTTGATGGCGGCGAGGTCGCCGGAGGCGATGTGCTTGGCGGCGTCGATCCGGAAGCCGTCGACGCCCTTGGCGATCAGGCTGTTCAGGTAGGCGGCGATGGTGGAGCGGACGTAGTCGCTGCCGGTGTCGAGGTCCGCCAGCCCGGAGAGCTCGCAGTTCTGGACGTTGGTGCGGTCGGCGTAGTTCGAGATGTTCGTCCGGCAGGAATGGAAGTCCTGGTTCTGGTAGGAGCCGGGGTAGTTGTACTTGGTGTAGACCGTTCCGCCGGTGCCCGTGCCGGAGCCCGCGCTCATGTGGTTGACCACGGCGTCCGCGACCACCTTCACCCCGGCGGCGTGGCAGGTGCTGACCATGGCGCCGAAGGCGTTGGCGTCGCCCAGCCGCCCGGCGATCCTGTAGCTGACCGGCTGGTAGGACGTCCACCACTGGCCGCCCTGGATGTGCTCCTGCGGGGGCGACACCTCGACGTAGCCGTAGCCCTTGGGGCCCAGCACGTTGGTGCACTCCTTCGCCACGGAGGCGTAGGACCACTCGAACAGGGTGGCGGTGACGGTCCTGCTGCCGGGCGTGGCGGCAGCGGCCTCGGTGGGGGCGGTGGCCAGGCCGGTCGCCGCGGTGACGGCGGCCAGGGCCGCGGCGGTGAGCGCGGCCCGGCGCCGGTGGCGGGGCGCGGGGGTGGGGTGGTCCACGGGGTCTCCTGGTGGGGTGGGAGCCGGAGTGTGCGGAAACGTTTCGGCTTGCGGGGAGTTGCTGCAAGTTCTCTGCAACTTGCCGGAAACATTTGCGGCAGCGCAGAACGTACGACCCGCCGACGGCACCGTCAAGGGTTCCCGCCGACCCCGGCCGGTCACCCTCCGGAGGGAACGCGCCCGCCCCGCACCCGGCCCGACGGCCCGTTCGCCGCGCCGCCGGGAGCGGAGGCGTTGTCATGACCGGTGCGCACGACGGCCGTTCTGTGCTATCACATCGAAGATCACCCGAACCGTCGAACGATCGGCCCATGCCCCTCACCGTCCGCGACCTCCTGGCCATCCCCGCCCTGCGGTTGCACCTCGCCGCGGGGGCCGCCGGGCTGGGCCGCACGGTCGAGGCCGCCCACGCCTCCGAGGCCACCGACCCGTCCGCCTGGCTGGAGGGCGGCGAAGTGGTCATGACCACCGGCCTATTGCTGGGTTCCGCCCCCGAGGACCTGGCCGCCTTCATCGGCGACCTCCACCGGGCCGGCGCCGCCGCGCTCGTGCTCGGCCTCGGCCCCTCCCTGCCCCACCAGCAGATCCCGCCCGCCCTCGCCCGGGCCGCCGACCGGCACGGCCTCCCGCTGATCACCGTCCCCGAACGCACCTCGCCCGCCGCCGTCACCAAAGCCGTCTTCGACGCCCGCTCCGCCGAGGAACGCCGCCTGCTGGAGCGCACCCTGCGCACCCAGCGCCGCCTCACCGCGGCCGCGGCCTCCCCGGACGGCCTCGCCGACCTGCTCACCGCCTGGTACCGCGCCACCGGCGTCGCCGTCGTCGTCTGCGACGTGCTGGCCAGACCGCTCGGCGCCGCCGGGGCCGACGCCGCCGAGGTGCTGGCGGGCGCCGCCACGATCCTGGACGCCGTCGCCCTGCGCGGCCTGCGCGGCAGCGGCGGCGGCGAACTGCCGGCCGGCCCCGTGCACGCCCAGCCGCTCGGCGCCGCCCGGCTGCGCGGCTTCGTCGTGCTGGTCGGCGCGAGCACCGCCGAGACCCGGCTGCTGGGCAGCGTCCTGGTCTCGCTGCTCTCCGTCGAACTGGAACGCCGCCACCTCGCCGAGGAGCCCCACCGCCGCCACCGCACCACCGTGCTCAGCCGGCTGTTCGCCGCCGACCTCAGCGCCTCCCGGGCCACCGCCCTGCTCTCCTCGGTCAACCTGTCGGCCGGGCCGCTGCGCGCCCTCGCCGTGCACGTCGCCGCCCGCGCCGACCATCCGGCCGGGACGGGCCGTCCCAGCGAGGCCGCCGAGACCGCCGCCGACCTGGCCCTGGCGATACCCGGCGGCCTCGCCCGCGCCGTCGGCACCACCGTCGAGGCCGTGGTGCCCGAGGGCACCGACGCGCTCGCCCTGCTCGCCCGCTTCGCCCCGGGCCGCCCGGCCGGCATCGGCCCCGCGGTCGCCCCCCAGCACGCCGCGCTCTCCCTGCGCCAGGCCCACGCCCTGCTCCCGGCCAGCACCGAGGCCGGCCGCCCCGTCACCGCGGCCGAGGCCGGATCGGTGCGCCTGCTGCTCAGCCTGGGCAGCCCGGGACTGCTCGCCGCGTTCGCCGACACCGCGCTCGCCGCCCTCGACGCCGCCGACCCCGACCACGAACTGACCGAGACCCTCCGGGTCTGGCTGGAGACCAACGGGAGCTGGGCCGAGACCTCCGCCCTGCTCGGCCTGCACCGGCACACCGTGCAGAACCGCATCGCCAAGATCGGCCGCCTGACCGGCCGCCCCATGGACCGCGCCGAGGACCGGGTCGACCTGTGGCTGGCCCTGCGCGCCCGCGAGGCGGCCGCGTTCTGACGCCCCCTCAGTACGTCCGCAGGAAGCGGTCCAGCACCCGGACGCCGAAGCCCAGCCCGGCGGCGGGCACCCGCTCGTCCGCGCCGTGGAACATGCCGTAGTAGTGCAGCGCCGGGTCCAGCAGCAGCGGGGCGAAGCCGTACGAGCGGACGCCCAGCCGGGCGAAGGACTTGGCGTCGGTGCCGCCCGACATCACGAACGGCACCGGCCGGGCCAGCGGGTCCTCGGCGCGCAGCGCGCCGGCCATCGCCGCGAACGCCGGGCCCTCGTGGTCGGCGGCCACCGCGTCCTCGCAGTTGATGAACTCCCGGGTGACGCCCGGGCCGAGCAGGCGGTCCACGGTGGCCAGGAACTCCTCCCGGTGGCCGGGCAGGAAACGGCCGTCCACCTCGGCGTGCGCCCGGCCGGGGACGACGTTGACCTTGCCGCCCGCCACCAGCACCGTCGGGTTGGCCGAGTCGCGCACCGTGCAGTCGAACAGCTCGCCGAGCTGCCCGAGCCGGGCCGCCTCCTCCTCCAGCCGGGACCGGTCGATGCGCAGACCCAACTCCCGCTCCAGGGCGGACAGCAGGGCCTCCACGGGCGGCGTCGGCGCGGTCGGCCAGCGGTGCGCGGCCAGCCGGGACAGGCCGTGCACCAGGGTCGCCACCGCGTTGTCCGGGTTCTGCTTGGAGCCGTGCCCGGCCGTCCCCCGGGCGGTCAGCCGCATCCACGCGGTGCCCCGCTCGCCGACCGCCACCGGGTACACCCGCAGCTCCCGCCCGGCCTCCGGGCCGCGTTCCGGGCGGGCGGTGATCGAGAAGCCGCCGGACTCGCTGATCGCCTCCCGGCAGCCCTCGAACCACTCCCGGTGCCGGGCCACCACGAACCGGGAGCCGAAGTCGCCGGTCGACTCCTCGTCCGCGAGGAGCGCCAGCACCACGTCCCGCCGGGGCCGAACCCCGCTGCGGGCCCAGTGCCGCGCCAGCGCCAGCACCATCGCCACGGTGCCCTTCATGTCGACCGCGCCGCGGCCCCACAGGCAGCCGTCGGCCAGCTCCCCCGACAGCGGGTGGCGCGTCCAGTCGGCGGCGTCGAACGGGACGGCGTCCAGGTGGCCGTGGACCAGCAGCGGCGGCAGCGACGGGTCCTCGCCGCCGATCCGCGCCAGCACCGTGGTGCGGCGCGGCGCCGCCTCCACCAGGGTCGCGGCGATGCCCGCCGCGTCCAGCGCGGCGCCCGCGTACTCGGCGGCGGCCCGCTCGCCCGGGCCGGTGCCGTCCCCGGGGTTGGTGGTGTCGATGCGCAGCAGGTCGTGGCAGAGCCGGACGGCGTCGTCGCCCGCGGCGGCGAGGCCGGACTCGGGAGCGGGGGCGGTGGTCATGGGGCGGGTCCTTTCCGGGGCGGGACGGCGGGGGTGTCAGCCGTAGTGGGCTTCCGCGGCGGACGCCGCCACGGTGGTGCACACCTTGAAGGCGCGGGCGCCGTCGGTGGCGCTCGGCGCGGTGTAGGCGACGGTGCGCGGGCCGGTCCGCTCCACCGTCGGCACCGCCTCCACCGCCGCCGCCTGGTGGGTGGCGTGGAAGGTCACCTCGAAGCGGTGCTCGCGCGGCACCCCGACCGGACGCCCCGCCGCGAGCGCGGCCCGCGCCGCGGCCGCGGCCTCCGCCTCGATCAGGGCGGCGCTGCGGGCCGGCGGCAGGCAGACCGCCGCGTACCGGCTGACCGCCCGCTTCACGGCGGCGGTCCGCGCCCCCGGTGCCCAGCGCCCGGCGGCCGCGCAGGTCAGGTCGTCCCCGGTGACCAGCAGCACCGGCACCCCGTGCTCGGCCGCGACCAGCGCGTTCATCCGGCCCTCGTCGGCGGCCTCGCCGTCGATCCGGAAGTCGACCAGGCCGGTGCCCAGGTAGGTGTGCGCGAGCACCCCCTCCTCGCCCGCGCCGGTGTGGTAGCCGAGCATCACCACGCCGTCCGCGTCCTGCACCCCGTGCATCATGCCCAGCGGCTTGTGACGGCCGGTCAGGAGCTCGGCGCGCTCGTCCAGGTCCTCGATCAGGACGTTGCGCTGCGTGTAGTGAGCCTCGTTGACCAGCACCTCGGTGGCGCCGCCCGCGAACAGCCCCGCCACGCAGGCGTTGACGTCGCCGGTCAGCAGGCGCCGCATCCGCTCCCAGGCCGCGGTGCCCGGCTCCACGTCGTCGGGCCAGGTGACGCCGGTGGCGCCTTCCATGTCGGCGGAGATCATGACGCGCACGGGTGGGGGTCCTTCCGGTCGGTGTCGGTCGTGTCGTGTTCCGTCGTGCCCGGCGGTGCCAGCGGGGGCTCCGCCAGCACCAGGGTGCTCGCCCCGGGCCCGGCGGCGGTCAGTTCGGCGCGCACGCCCAGCGGCACCGTCAGCTGGACGCGGCCGTGCCCGGTCGGCAGCCCCGCCGCCACCGGCACGCCCAGCCCGCCCAGCCGGTCGTGCAGCACCTCGGCCACCGCGGCGGGCGGACCGCAGTCGGTGAAGTCGCCCAGCACGATGCCGGCGGCCGCCCCGAGCGCACCGGCCCGGCGCAGCTGGGTGAGGATCCGGTCCAGCCGGTACGGTTCCTCGCCGACCTCCTCCAGCAGCAGCAGGCAGCCGTCCGGAACCACCGGACCGGGCCCGCCCAGCGAGGACGCCAGCAGGCTCGCGTTCCCGCCGGCCAGCACGCCCTGGGCTCGACCGGCCACCAACGCGCCCTCGCACAAAGGAAGTTCGCGCACCGAACCGGGGGCGAACAGCACCCGGCGCAGGTGCGCCAGGGACTGCGGCTCGGCGAACGCCGCGGTGGCGACCATCGGTCCGTGCAGGGTGGCCACGCCCAGCCGGGCGGCGAACAGCCGGTGCAGCTCGGTGGCGTCGCTGAACCCGACCAGCGGCTTCGGCACGGCCCGGGCCAGCGCCGCCCAGTCCAGCAGGTCCGCCGTCCGCTGGCAGCCGTAGCCGCCACGGGCGCACAGCACCGCCGCGATCCCCGGATCGGTCCAGGCCGCCTGCAGGTCGGACGCCCGGTCCACGTCCCGTCCCGCGAGGTGCCCCAGGTGAGCGGCGGACACGTGCGGCATCACCGACACCCGCAGACCCCAGGACTCCAGCACCTCGACGCCGTGCGCCAGCCGCGCCGGCTCCACCGGCCCGGCGGGCGCGACGACCGCCACCGTGTCGCCCTGGCGCAGGGCCGGAGGCCGCAGCAGCGGCACGGACCCGGTGCGGGGGGCGGTCACCGGCCGCCCTCCGGGGCGGGGCGGTGAACGGAGGGCGGCGGCCCGACGGGTGCGGCGGGCGCGGTCGGGCGGCCCGGCCGCAGGGCCGGGGTACGGGGGACGGGGGTACGGGGGACGGGGGTGCGGGTGCGGGGGGCGGTCACCGGTGGTCCTCCAGGGCGGGGGCCTCGGCGGGGGACGGCTGCGACCGGGGCGGCCCGGCCGACTGCTCCGTGAGTCCGAAGACCTCTTGGTAGAAGGCGAGTTCGGCGCGCAGGGCGGCGACGATCGTGCTGCTCCTCCGCCAGCCGTGCTGCTCGCCCGGGAACTCCAGCAGGGTGCACGGCAGCCCGGCGGCCTCCATCGCCGCGGCGAAGGCCCGGGACTGCTCCGGCCCCACGACCACGTCCTCCAGGCCGTGCATCAGCAGGGCCGGTCCGCTCGCCCGGTGGGCGTGCCGCACCGGCGAGCGCTCCTCGTAGCGGGCGGCGGCCTCCGGGAGCGGGCCGATCAGCCCGTCCAGGTAGCGGGACTCGAAGTCGTGGGTGTCCGCGGCCCAGGCCAGCGGGTCGGTGATGCCGTAGTGCGAGACGGCGCCCGCGTACAGGCCCGCCGAGGTGAGCGAGGCCAGGGCCGTCCAGCCGCCCGCGCTGCCGCCGCGCACCGCCAGGCGGCGTTCGTCGGCCAGGCCGCGGGCGACCAGGCCGCGGGCCACCGTCGCGCAGTCCGCGACGTCCACGACGCCCCACGTGCCGCGCAGCCGCTCGCGGTAGGCGCGGCCGTAGCCGGTGGAGCCGCCGTAGTCGACGTCGGCCACGCCGATGCCGCGGCTGGTGAAGTAGGCGATCTCCAGGTCCAGGGCCATCGGAGAGCTGCCGGTCGGGCCGCCGTGGACGAACACCACCCACGGCGGCGACTCGCCCGGGGCGAGCGCGTGGTCGGCGTTGCGCGGCGGGTACAGCACGGCGTGCACCGGCTGTCCGGCGGTGTCGTGGAACACCTCGGTGCGGGGGCGCGGCAGCCAGTCGGCCGACTGCGGCGCGAGGGCGTCGCCGGTCAGCGCCTCGTGCAGCGGTTCTCCGGTGCCGGCCGCGGCCAGGTCGGCCAGCACCACGCGGTGGTGGGCGTCCGGCGAACCGGCCACGCACACCGCGCGCCCGTCGGCCGCGTGCACCGTCGCCGCGAAGTCGCTGTAGGGCAGCGGCAGGTCGCGCACGCTGCCGTCCGCCGGGTCTACCACGCCCAGGCGGCGGTCGCTGCCGGTGCCGTGCACGGCCACCGCCCGGCCGTCCGGCAGCGGCGCGAACCAGGTGGCGCCCGGCCGCCACAGCGCCCCGCCGAACTCCTCCGCGCGGGGCGCGACGGCCCGGTCCGGGCCGCCGTCCAGCGGCACCAGCCGCAGGTTCCACCAGCCGTCCGGATCGGCCACCGCCCACAGGGTGTCCGCGTCCCGCCACTCCGCCTGGACCACCGAGCAGTCCGCGCCGCCCGCCACCACCCGGGGCGCGCCCGGGCCATCCAGCGCGGCGACGCACAGCTCGGTGCCGTCCCACGGCATGGCGGGGTGGTTCCAGCCGATCCACGACAGGTGCCGCCCGTCCGGGGACAGCCGCGGGCAGGCCAGGAAGTCGTAGCCGTCGGCCAGCACCCGCACCCGGGCCGGGTCGCCGACGGCCGAGCCGTCCAGCGGCACCGCCACCAGCGCGCGCCGCACCTCGCGCGGATGCGCCCCGACGCTCTCGCGCACGCACCACACCTCGGCCCGGCCGGGCGGCGCGTACAGGTCGCCGTAGCGCACCGGGGGGCCGCCCGCCGCGTCCGGGGCGGCGCCGGTCAACGGCCGCGGCCGGGCCCCGGGGACGGCCAGCAGCAGGCGCTGGTCGTGCCAGTCGACGAAGACCAGGGCGGGCCGGGACCCGGTCGGGCCGTCCGCGGGCAGGGACACCGGCCGCCAGGCCCGGCCGCCGTACTCGTGCAGCCGGCTGCGGGCGTTGAACCCCTCCGGCAGCAGGTCCTGCACCGTGCCGTCCGGCGCGCGCCGCACCACGCAGCGGCGGCCGCCCTCCAGCGGGCGGGGCTCGTCCCACCAGACGGCAGGGCCGGCGGCCTCGGGAACGAGTTCCGCCCAGCCGGGGACGCCGTCCTCGCGGGCCACGTCCTCGGCGTCGATCGGGGAGGGCCAGGCACCCGGGGCGGGCCGGCCGGGAACTGCTGAAGTCATGGGTCACCAATGCTCGTCGGGGAGCTGCTCGTTCGCGGGATGGTCGAGGGTGCGGGCAGGGGAGCGGGGCGGGTCAGTCGTCGGGGAGGCGGCCCAGCAGCCGGTCGGCTTCCTCCCGGCGCTCCAGCCGGCGCAACGCCCCCTTGGAACGGGCGGCCGCCGCCGTCACCAGGGCGTGCCCGAGGGCCACCAGCGCGGTCGGCGAGTCGGCGAACGACGGGCCGCCCGTCGCCGCGGTCAGCGTCCGGTCGGCGAGCGGGGCGACCGGCGAGCCGTGGCCGTCCACGACGGCCACCAGCGGCACGCCGCGGCCGCGCAGCGCCTGCGCGGCCCGCAGCGTCCAGCGGTCGTAGCGGCGCACCGAGTAGACGACCGCCACGTCCCGGGGGCCCGCGTCGGTCAGCGCCTCCACCGCGCGGTCGGTGCCGCCGTCCAGCAGGACGACCCGGCCGAGCACGCTCCCCAGGTCGGCCGCCAGCAGGTGGGCCAGGCCCCGGCTGCGGCCCGTGCCCAGGACGAAGCGCTGCCGGGCCGCCAGCAGGGAGCGCGCGGCGGCGTCCAGCGTGCCGTCGTCGGCGGCCCCGTCCAGGGTGGCGGCGACGTTCGCCGCTTCCCGCTCGGCCATCCGCCGTGTCAGGCCCGGGAGTTGGGCCGGACGCAGCCGGGCCCGGAACCGCTCCTGCGGGGCGGTCAGCTCCCCGTCCAGCCGTTCGGTGACCCGGGCCTGCAGCTCGCCCAGGTCGCGGAACCCCGCCGCCCGCACCAGCCGGTGCAGGTCGCCGCACCCGGCGCCGGCCTCGGCCAGCAGCGCGGTCGGCGGGCGCAGCGCCGAGTCGGGCCAGTCGGCGAGCATGACCCGGGCCAACCGCTCCTCGGTCCCGCCGAGTTGGTCCGCGGCGTCGGCCAGCGTCGCGGCCGGTTCGGACCAGGCGGAGGCGTAGCCGGCGGCCGTCATCGGCAGGTCCCGGCGGGCGGGGCCGGGCGGCGGGTGCGGTTCACGGAGTACTCCCTGCTGGCGTGGCGGAGCGGGACCGGTAGCGTGCGGGGCACCCGGCCGCGGTGGACGGCGGACGTCCGAACGGGCGGGACGGGACGGGGGAGACGGTGGGACCGGGACGCCACGCTGCGGACGACGGAGCGGGGGCCGCCGACGCCCGCGGGGACGGCGCGGCGGCCCGTCTCGGCGAGCGGCTGCACGCGGCCCGGGCCCGTCTCCAGCTCACCCTGGACGGGGTGGCGCAGCGCAGCGGCCTGTCGCGCAGCTTCCTCAGCCGCCTGGAGGCCGGTGACGCCAACCCCACGCTGCGCACCCTGGAGCGGATCGCCGAGGCGGTGCAGACGCCGCTGTCGGTGCTGCTGGGCGGGGCCCCCGCGGCGGCCCGGCAGCTCGGGCCGCCGTCCCCGTCGTCCGAGGTGGTGCACCGGCCGCGCCGCGAGCCCCGGGCGTGGCCGCCCGGGGAGGGGCGGACCTTCCCGCTGACCCCGGTCGGGGCGCGCCGCTTCGAGGCGGTGCTGGCCGAGGGCACCCCGGCCCACCACGCCTTCACCACCTCCCACCCGGGGGAGGAGCTGTGCGTGGTGCTCACCGGGCGCGTCGCCGCCGAGGTCGGCGGCGAACGCTTCGAGCTGGAGGCCGGCGAGGCGCTGCACTACGACGCCGCCGTCGCGCACCGCCTGACCGCGCTGGACCCGCGGGGCCGCTACCTGCTGGTCGTGGCGGGGCCGGGGACCGCCGCGGCGGCGGAACCGCGTCGGCCCTGAGACGCGGCCCGGTCCGACGGCCGGACGACGCCCCCGGCCCGCCCGGACCGGCCTGCCGCACTGCACGGGGAGCTCCACGTCCGCCACGGTACGAGCCGCGCCGCCGCCCGGGCGATCGACGAATCGTCGAGCCCCGGGCCGGGGCCCGCGACATCCGGTCCAGGGCCGACGGGGCGTCAGCGCACCGCCGCGGCCTCGGTGGCCACCACCCGGCGCGCCCGCGGGTGCAGGCAGGCGTGCCGGTGCGCGTCGTCGGCCGGGAGCGGGGTGAGCACGGGCCGCCCGTCGGCGCACTCGGCGCTCACGAAGGGGCAGCGCGGGGCGAACAGGCACCCCGGGGTGGCCACCCGCTCGTCCAGGGCGGCGAGCGGCACCAGCCGGTCGGGCCCCGGCTCCTCCAAGCCGCGCAGCACCGGGATCGCCGACAGCAGGCACTGGGTGTAGGGGTGCACGGGCCGCTGGACGACGGAGTCGGTGGGGCCGCGTTCGATGACCTGGCCGCGGTAGATGACGTGCAGTTCGCCGCCCTCGCCGAGGTAGCGGGCGGTGGCCACGTCGTGGGTGATGAACAGTAGCGAGAGGCCGAGCCGTTCGCGCAGGTCCCGCAGCAGCGACAGGACGCCCAGCCGCATCGACACGTCGATCATCGACACCGACTCGTCCGCGACCAGCGCCTCCGGGTCGACGGTCAGCGCCCGGGCGATGACGACGCGCTGGCGCTGCCCGCCGGAGAGCTGGTGCGGGTACTTGGCCAGCACGCCGGGACGCAGGCCGACCAGTTCCAGCAGTTCGGCGGCGCGCTCGCGCTGCTGCGCGCCGGTGGCGCCGGTCTCCCGGGCGCGCATCCGCAGCGGGTCGCCGAGGATCTGCCCGACGTCCCGGGTCGGGTTGAGCGCCGAGTACGGGTCCTGGTGGATCAGCTGGATCCGCCGGAAGTACGGGGCGCGCCGACGCGCCGGCAGCTTCGACAGGTCCGTTCCGTCGACGAGCAGTGCACCGTCGTCGAAGGTCTCCAGCCCGGTGAGGATCTTGCCCAGGGTGGTCTTGCCGCAGCCGGACTCGCCGATGAAGGAGACCGCGCCCCCCCTGGGCAGGGCGAAGTCGACGCCGCGCAGGGCGTGGACCGTGCGGGTGCCGGTGAAGGCGCCGCGGCCGGTGTAGGTGCGGGTGATGTTCCTGGCCTCGATCACGGTCGTCCTCCTGACGGGTCGTCCTGGGCCCCGGTCCGGGGCGCGGGCACGGCGGCGGCCACGGGGGCCCGGTCCACCGGTTCCGCGTGGCAGGCCCGGAACCGGTCGGGTGCCCACTCGTCCAGCGCGGGGTCGCTCTCCTCGCACACCGGCATCGCCAGCGGGCAGCGGTCCCGGAAGACGCAGCCCCGCCGGGCGAGGGTGGTGAGGTCCGGCGGCTGCCCGGGCAGCGCCCGGGCGAGGCCGGTGTCGCCGACGATGCGGGCGGTGGCGCCGATCAGGGCCCGGGTGTACGGGTGCGAGGGCCGCCGGAGCAGTTCCCCGGCGGGGCCGTGCTCCACGATCCGCCCGCCGTACATCACCGCGAGCCGGTCGGCGACCTCCGAGACCACGCCCATGTCGTGGGTGACCACGAGGGTGGCCAGCCCGTTCTCGCGGTGCACGCTGCGCACGATGTCGAGCACCGCGGCCTGGGAGATCATGTCGAGCGCGGTGGTCGGCTCGTCCAGGACCAGCACCTTGGCGTTGAGGACCAGGGCGAGCACGATGCCCACCCGCTGGCGCATGCCGCCGGACAGCTCGTGCTGGTAGGAGTCCAGCACCCGGTCGGCGTCCAGGCCCATCCGCTCGCACAGGTCCTTGGCCCGGCGCACCAGGCCGCGCAGGTCCTCGACCTCGTGGGAGCGGCCGAGGTCCAGCAGTTGCTTCCCGACCGTCTTCAGCGGGTTGAGCGAGTTCTGCGACGCCTGGAAGACGTAGCCGAGCGCGCCGCCCCGGGTGCGGCGCAGCCGTCGCCCGGACAGCCGGGTGACGTCGCCGACGCCCGCCACCTCGACGCTCCCGGCGGTGATCCGGCCCGGGTCGGGGACGGCGTTGAGCAGGGAGAGCGCCAGGGTGGACTTGCCGGAGCCGGACTCACCCACCAGGCCGGTGATCTCACCGGCCCGCAGGTCCAGCGAGGCGTGCGAGACCGCGGGCAGGTCGCCGTGCTCGGTGCGGTAGACGACCGTCAGGTCGCGGATCGCGACCTCGGCCGGGCGGGCCCCGGCCGTCGCGGCCCCGTCGTGGTTCGGCGTCGGATCGGTCATGACCGCTCCCGCAGTCTCGGGTTGAACAGTTCGTCGACGGCGTCCATGAACAGCACGATGCCGAGGGTGATGAGCAGGATGCAGGCCAGTGGGGCCAGCAGGTACGTCAGCGCCTCGGGGCTGCTCATCACGCCGCCGGAGAAGACCGCCTGGTTGAGCATCACGCCCCAGTTCTCGCTGGAGAACGGCACGACGCCGAGGAAGAACAGCGCGACCTCGGCCCCGATGAAGCCGATCACCGACAGCAGCAGGTTCATCGCGACGTACGGGGCGATGTTCGGCAGCAACTCGCGCAGCAGGATGTGCCGTTGCGGCAGGCCCAGGCCCCGGGCCGCCTCCAGGAAGCCGCGCTCGCGCAGGGACAGGGTCTGCGCGCGCACCGCGCGGGCGACACCGCCCCAGCCGGTGGCGCCCAGCACCAGGCCCATCTGGAACGCGCTGTCGAAGCTCCACAGCGTGGACAGCACGATCAGCAGCGGCAGGCCGGGCAGAGTGAGGACGAAGTCGGTCAGCCGCATCAGGCCGGAGTCCGCGAGGCCGCGCCGGAAGCCGGCGACCAGGCCGACCAGGGTGCCGACGGCGGCGGCGACCAGGGCCGCGACCGCCGCGGTGAGCAGCACGTAGCGGGCGCCGACCACCACCTCCTGGAGCACGTCGGAGCCGGCGAAGTCGGTGCCGAGCCAGTGCGCGGTGCTGGGCGGGGCGTAGACGGCCTCCGGGTCGACGGCGATCGTCCCGGGGTACAGCAGCGGTCCGAAGGCGGCCGTCAGGGCGAACAGCACGATGATGCCGAGGCCGACGATCCGGCCGGGGCGGCGGGTCAGCACCCGCAGGGCCCGGGTGCGGCGGGTGCGGGGGAGGGGCTGCGGGAGGGTCACGGTCATCGCCTCACCCGGGGGTCGATCACCGAGTACAGCAGCTCGGCGAGGATGTTGGCGACCACGATGGTCACCGTGATCAGCAGGAAGGCGCCGCCCATCAGCGGGTAGTCCCGGTTGCCGATGCTCTTGAGCAGCAGGTTGCCCAGGCCCGGGTAGTCGAAGACGTCCTCGATCAGCACCGAGCCGGCGAACATGTGGCCGACCGACAGGGCGAGCGTGGTGAACAGCGGCAGCACGGCGTTGCGGCCGACGTAGCGCATCCGGGTGGCCGGGGCGATGCCGCGCAGCTCGGCGGCGAGGATGAAGTCGTCGCCGAGGACGGAGGCCACGCTGGACTTCATGGTCAGCAGCCAGCCGCCGTAGCTGAGCAGCGCGTAGGTGGCCACCGGCAGGACGGCGTGGGTGGCGACCGAACCGAGGTACTCGGCGGTGAAGCCGGGGGCGATGGTCACGTCGCTGGTGTCGCCGTAGGGCAGCACGTTCCACAGGGTGTGGAACAGGAACGCCAGCAGCAGGGCCAGGACGAACGACGGCACGCCCGCCATCAGCGAGCCGGACAGCGACAGCAGGCCCCCGCTGCGGGAGTCGCGCCGCACGGCGGCGACCACCCCGGCGGCGCAGCCGACCAGGAAGCTGAGCACCAGCCCGGACAGCACCGGCAGCACCGTCCAGGGCACGGCCGCGCGGATCACGTCCGCGACCGGGACGCCGCTGTAGGAGATCGACACCCCCAGGTTGCCGTGGAGCAACTGGCCCAGGTAGCCCAGGTACTGGTCCACCAGCGGCTCGTGCGAGGTGAACCCGTACACGACGGCGACCTTGGCCCGGGCCAGTTCGGGCGGCATGCCGCCCAGCACGTACGACTCGTAGGCCGCGTCGCCGGGGTTGCCGGGCAGGGCGTGGACGAGGAAGAAGGTGAAGGTGGCGACGGTGAACACCATCGCCAGGCCGGCGGCCAGCTTCGCCGCGAGCCGGAGGAGGAAGCCCTTCATCCGCCGCTACTTCTGCTTGTTCTTGGGCTGGACGTAGCCCTGCATCATCCAGACGCCGGGCGAGTTGCTCAGCAGGCCGTCCTCACCGGACTTCGGGAAGTCGGTGAACCGCTTGTCGTTCACGAACTGCACGTTGGTGTAGTCCCAGATCTGGATGACCGGCAGCTGCTGGTTGGAGAGCCCGGCCAGTTGCCGGACGATGTCCCGCTGTTCCTCCGGCTTGAGGACGGTCAGCCTGGCGGTCAGCTCGCCGGGGTTGACGGCGGCGCCGTCGAGGGGGAAGGAGGTCGGAGTGTTGAGCCAGTTGCCCGAGCCCTGGCCGGACCTGTGCGTGACGTTGGCGCCGATCGCGGTGAAGCCGTCGTCCGCGCCGTACAGGCGCTGGAAGGCGGCGTCGGTGCCGGGGCCCAGCGCGGTCAGCCAGAAGCCCAGGGGGTACTTGCCGTCCGCCATCTCCTTCTTGTAGGTGCTGAAGTCGGCGGTCAGCGCGGTCTTGGTCGGGATGCCGAAGGCGGTCAGCTGGTTGGCGACGACGGTGCCGCCGGCGATCCAGTCGCTGAAGCCGTTGACGGTCTGCAGGGTGAGGGTCCACGGCGTGCCGTCGGGCAGGTGCCAGGCGCCGTCCTTCTTGGTGAGCCCGGCCTGCTGAAGGAGTTCGGCGGCCTTGGCCTCGTCGTGCGCGTACGGGTCGAGCGCGGCCTGCTGCTCGGGCGTGAGCCACTTCTCGGCGACCTTGTCGATCAGGCCGGTGGTGGCCTTCGAGGCGGTCCCGCCGACCGGCTGGCCGACCTTGGTGACGGCCGCGCGGTCGATGACGTGCGCGAGCGCCCGCCGGACCTCCACCTTGTCGAACGGGGCGACGCTCTGGTTGAAGGCGATCGCCGCGTCCACGTAGTTGATGGCGTCGACGCGCCGGTTGCCGGCTTTCAGGATGCGCTGGAGCACGTTGTCGGGGATGGCGGTGAACGGCGCGGCGTCCAGTTCGCCGTTGGTCATGTAGCTCCAGATCTGCTCGTTGCCGGTGTAGTTGCGCACCACCACCTGCTTGGGCCCGATCTTGGCGGCGGCGAAGAAGTGCGGGTTGCGGTCGAGCACCGCGGAGCCCGGGTTGACCCGGGTGATGACGAACGGGCCGGCCGAGACGTCCTTGGCGGGGGCGAACGCGGAGACCTTCTTGCCGATCTCGTTGAGCTTGTCGACGGCCGCCTTCGCGGCGTCGGCCTGCGCGGGGTCGGCGCTCTGGCTGGCGTGGATCACGTCCCAGACGTCGGCGGGCAGCAGGGCGCCGTACACCGCGGCGGGGACGATCTTCTGGGTGAGCACCAGGCGCGGGAACTGGATGTTCCGGGCACCGGGCACCTGGCCGATCTCGAAGGTGTGCGGCGCGGTCTCCCTGACCTCGGCGACGTCCAGGCCCTGGGTGAGCAGGCCGGCCCCGATGGTGGCCGAGCCCTGGGTGAGCGCGATGGCCATCGACGCCTTGACGTCCTCGGCGGTGACGGGCGTGCCGTCGGACCACTCGGCGTCGGGCTCCAGCTCGACCGTGATCGAGGTGTCGGTGGTCTTCCAGCTCCGGGCCAGGCCGGGGAAGAAGTCGTTCGGGTCCTGCGGGTTCTTCTTGGTGAAGCCCAGCTGCATGGTGTCGTAGCCGAGGAAGGTGTTCCCGGCGGCGTTGAACGGGTTCATCGGGGCGCCGGCCGAGATCGGGTGGTTGCCGTCGATGGTGGTGAACGTTCCGCCTCCGGCGGAGTCCGAGGACCCCGCGCCGGGGGAGCAGGCAGCGGTGCCGCCGAGCAGGAGGGCCGTCGCGAGGGGGAGGGCGGCGCGTCTGGCGTTCTTCATGGGAGCGGGACTCCGATCAACCGGTGCGTGAGGGCGCAGCTGCAGTGCGCCGACCGTAGGAGCCGCGACCCGCTCTCGTCAATGAGTTACGCGAGAGGTTTGAAGTTCGTAACTCGGTGACTCGCCTGGAGCTGGGGGTTGTTGACGTCCGGACAGGTGCAAAGCAACGAAAGTGGCGAAGGTCGATGTTGCAAAACAACGTACCGGGCAGGACGATGACAGAAACCGAGAGGACACCCGATGACCCCGAGCCGTTCCGTCCGCGTCGTGTCGCCCACCGAGCGGCGCAACCCCCGCACCCTCGGCATCGATCGGGCCGACCCGCTCGAGGTCCTGCGGCTGCTCAACGCCGAGGACGCCCTCGTCCCCGCCGCCGTGGCCGAGGTGCTGCCCCGGCTCGCGGCCGTGGTGGAGGCCGCGGTCGAACGGCTGCGCGCCGGCGGCCGGCTGCACTACTTCGGCGCGGGCACCTCCGGACGCACCGCCGTGGTCGACGCCGCGGAGCTCGGCCCGACCTTCTCGCTGCCGCCCGGCGTCGTCGTCGCCCACCACGCGGGCGGCCCGGCCGCGCTGGTCACCGCCGTCGAGGGCAGCGAGGACAGCGAGGAACTCGGCGCCGCCGACGCCGCCGACGTGGGCCCGGGCGACGTGGCGGTGGGCGTCGCCGCCAGCGGCCGCACCCCCTACGTGGCGGGCGCGCTGGCCGCGGCCCGGGCCGCCGGCGCCTTCACCGCCCTGGTCAGCGCCAATCCCGACGCGCCGCTCGCGCACCTGGCCGACGTGCACGTCGCCGTCGACACCGGCCCCGAGGCCATCGCCGGATCCACCCGGCTCAAGGCCGCCAGCGCCCACAAACTCGTTCTCAACGGCCTCTCCACCGCCGTGATGGTCGCGCTGGGGCGCACCTACTCCAACCTGATGGTGGACGTCTCCGCCAGCAACGCCAAGCTGCGCGGCCGACTGGTGACCATCCTGATGGAGGCCACCGGGCTCGACGAGGAGCGCTGCGCGCACGCCCTCACCGCGACGGACGGCGAACTGAAGACGGCCCTGGTCTGCCTGCTGGCCGACTGCGGGCCCGAAGAGGCCCGCCGCCGCCTGGCCGCCGCCCGCGGGCGGGTGGCCGACGCCCTGGCGGCGCAGCCGATCCGAGCGTGCCGGGGCGCTCGCGGCGGTCCGGCGCCGGGCCCGGCCCGGCCCTAGAGGCGGTGGTTGCGCACCGCCGTGTAGGTGCGCTCCAGGGCCTTCAGCGTGCGGGCCCGGTGGCGCTGGGCCACTCCGACGAACAGGCAGTCCACGACCGTGAGCGCGGCGATCCGACTGGCCATCGCGCCGGAGCGGAAGGTGGTCTCGCGCACCGCCGTGGTCAGCACGTGGTCGGCGTGCTCGGTGATCTCCGAGCGCGGGAAGTTGGTGATCGCCAGGGTGGTGGCCCCGTTGCGACGGGCTTCCGCGAGGACCTCCACGGTGGCCGCGGTGTCGCCGGTGTGCGACACCCCGATCGCCACGTCGCCGCTCCGCAGCAGCGCCGCCGAGGTCAGCGCGATGTGCGGGTCCACCCAGGCGTTGACCCGGCGGCCGATCCGGTGCAGCTTCTGCTGCAGGTCCAGGGCGACCAGGCCGCTCGCCCCCACCCCGTACACGTCGATGCCGTCGGCCGAGGAGACCGCGTCCACCGCCCGCTTCAGGGCGTGCAGGTCGAGCTGGCCGACGGTGTCCTCGACCGCGCGGGCGTCGGCGAAACCGAGCTTGGCGACGATGTCGGCCAGCGAGTCGCGCGGGCCGATGTCCGCGCCGACCGGGCTCCACCCCGCGCTGCTCTCCTCGACGCTGGCGGCCGAGGCCAGGCCGATCCGCAGGTCCGGGTACCCCTTGAGGCCGAGCGTGCGGCAGAACCGCATCACGGTGGTCTCCGAGGTGCGGCACTCGGCGGCCAGCTCGCTGATGGTCTGCGCGGCCACGTTCGCCGGATCGGCGAGCGCGGCCTCGGCGACCCGGCGCTCGGCGGGCGCCAGCGAGGGCAGCAGCGCCCGGATCTGGACGAGCACCGTCTGCGGCGGGCCGCTGGGCGCGGGAGCGGCGGGGCGTGCGGTGGATCTGCGCCTGGGGCGGGTTCCGTCGGCTGCTGTCACGGGGGTTCCTTTGCGTGGACTGGGCGGAGGAGGGCCGGTGGGGCGGGGGTTCAGGCGGGTCGGGCGCCGGGCGGGGTCCGCGGAGCGGCATCCGGATCCGTCAGAGCGTCGCAGACCGCCCGCCGCAGCGCCACGACCACCGAGGCGTCCCGGCCGAGGTGGACGCCGTTGGTCAGCAGCACCGCCCACGGACCGCCGGACGGGGCGAGGGCCACGCTGGTGCCGGTGAAGCCGGTGTGTCCGGCGCCGTCGGACGGCCAGTACCGCGCCATGTGGTCCCAGCGGTCGCCGCGCAGCGTCCAGCCCAGGCCCCGGCGGCCGCCCAGCCCTTCGGTGTGGCAGTGCAGCGCCTCGGCGCGGACCTTCGGGGAGAGGATCGGCGAGTCGGCGGCCAGCCAGCCGCGCTGCAGGTAACGGGCCAGGTCGCCGGCGGTGCCGAACAGGCCGGCGTGGCCGCACACCCCGCCCAGCGACGCCGCGTTCTCGTCGTGCACCGTCCCGACCGGGACGCTGCCGTCGGGCCGGGCCTCGGTGGCGGCGGTGCGCCCGCGCCAGCCGACGGGCGGCCGGTAGCGGGTGTCCGCCAGGCCGAGCGGGTCCAGCACCAGCTCCCGCACGGCCCGGTCCAGCGGAGCCCCGGCCACCGCGCGGACGACCTCGCCCAGCGCGACGAACCCCAGGTCGGAGTAGGCGACCGCGGTGCCGGGCGCGGTGACGAGCGGTTCGGCCAGGGCGGCGGCCAGCCGGCCGGCGGGCCTCCCGGGCCGTTCGTGCAGCGGCCGGTGCGGGGGCAGGCCCGAGGTGTGGGTGAGCAGGTGACGCACCGTCACCGCGTCCTTGCCCGCCCCGGTGAACCCCGGCAGGTGGCGCCGGACCGGGTCGTCCAGGCCCAGTGCTCCGGTGTCGGCCAGCCGCAGCACGGCGGGCAGGGTGGCCGTGACCTTGGTCAGCGAGGCGAGGTCGTAGACCGTGCCGGCGGTGACCGGGACGGACGGGCCGGTCACCGCCGTGCGGCCGAAGGCGTGCACCAGCGGTTCGCCCTCCGCACCCCAGCCGGTGGCGAGCACCGCCCCCGGCAGGCCGCCGGAGTCGACGGCGGCCGCGACGAGCGCGGCCGCCGCGGCGGTGCCGCGGGCCAGGCGCTCGGGGTCGCCGGGGTCGCCGGTGTCGCCGGGGAAAGGGCGGGCGATCGTCATGGGTGTTCTCCACTGGCCGTGCCGCACGCGCGCCGGGCCGGGAGAGGTCTGGTGGCCCCGGGCGATCGTTGGTAGTTTTCCACCGCTCGAAAGCTCAATCATGTTATCAAGCAACAGAGGGGACGGACAGCATGAGGGACGCCGCACCACCCGTGCTGCGCACCGCGCACCACGGCGACCTCCCGGAACTGCACGGGATCGTGACCGCCTCGCTCGTCCACGACCCCGACGCGGCAAGGGTGTTGACGCTGCTGTGGGAGCTCACGGCGGACCGTCCCGACCTGCGGGTCGTCAGCGAGAGCGGTGGCGTCGTCACCGGCCTCGCACTCGGCCGGCTCGCCCCGCCGTCCGACGGCCCGCACCCGCGCACCGGACACACCACCCTGCTCGCGGTCGCCCCCGGGCACCGCGGCCGGGGCCACGGCCGCGCGCTGCTGGCCGGTATCGAGGAACGCCTGCTGGCGGCCGGCGCCACCCGCCTGGTCGTCCGCGGCACCCCGCCGCACTACGCCTGGCCCGGACTCGACATCCGCTACACCCCCGCCGTGTGCCTGGTGGAGTCCGCCGGGTACGAGCACACCGCCGACGCGTTCAACATGCTCACCGACCTGGCCGATGCCGACCTGGCCACCGCCGGGGACGAACGGCGGCTGGCCGCCCTCGGCGTGCGGGTGCGCCGGGCCCGACCCGAGGACGCCCCCCGCTTCCTCGCCTGGATGCGCGGCTGGGGCGGCAGCTGGGCCGAGGAGGCCGCCACCGCGCTCGCCCACGAGCCGCCGCGCTGCCACGTCGCGGTGCGGGGCGAGGACGGCGCCGAGGAGTTCGTCGGCTTCGCCTGCCACGGCGTCAACCGCGACACCTGGTTCGGGCCGATGGGCACCGCCGAGTCCCAGCGCGGCCGCGGCGTCGGGGCCGTCCTGCTGCGCCGCTGCCTGCGCGACCAGCGGGAGGCGGGCCTCGCCGAGTCCGAGATCGCCTGGATCGCCCCGTACCGCTTCTACGCCCGCGCGGTCGACGCCCGGCTGCACCGGGTGTTCCGCCTCTACCGGAAGGACCCGCACGTGCCCGACCACCCCCTCTCCGCCCCGGAGCAGCGCTCATGACCCTCCCCGGTGCCGCCCCCCGGGCCGCCGACCGGGCCCGGCGGCGCGACCTCGCGGTGCGCGCCGCCGTCCGCGCCGGACTGCTCGACCCGGACGACACGCCCCTGGCGGCCTTCCTCGACCTGCGGGGCGTCGCGGAGAGCGCCGCCGCCCTGCACGCCGCCTGGCCCGCCGGGGAGAGCGTCGAACACACCTTCGCGGCGAAGGCCAACAGCCTGGTACCGGTGCTGCGGCTGCTGCGCGGGCACGGGCTGGGCTGCGAGGTGGCCAGCCCCGGCGAACTGGCCCAGGCCCTGGCCGCCGGGTTCGAGCCCCGGCAGCTGGTGCTCGACTCGCCCGCCAAGACCCGCCCCGAACTGCGCGCGGCCCTGGCCGCCGGAGTCACCGTCAACATCGACAACTTCCAGGAGCTGGAGCGCGTCGACGCCCTGGTCGCCGCGGGCGGCACCGCGTCCCGGATCGGGCTGCGGATCAACCCGCAGGTGGGGCTGGGCGCCATCGCCGCGATGTCCACGGCCGGGAACGAGTCCAAGTTCGGCTTCGCGCTGGGGGACCCCGGCAACCGGGAGCGCATCGTCGGAGCCTTCCTGGCCCGGCCCTGGCTCCGCTGGCTGCACGTACACGTCGGCTCCCAGGGCTGCCCGCTGGAACTGTCCGCCGCCGGGGTCGCGGCCGTCGTCGCGCTGGCCGAGGAGATCGACCGCCGGGCCGGTGCCGCCCGGGTCGAGGGCATCGACGTCGGCGGCGGACTGCCGGTCAACTTCGCCGACGACCGCGACGACCCGACCTTCGCCGACCAGGTCGCCGCGCTCCGGGCCGGCGCCCCCGGCCTGTTCGGCGGCCGCTACCGGCTGGTCACCGAACTCGGCCGCTCCCTGCTGGCCAAGAACGGCTTCCTGGCCTCGCGGGTGGAGTACACCAAGCGCTCCGGCGGCCGGGCGATCGCGCTCACCCACGCGGGCGTGCAGGTCGCCGCCCGCACCGTCTTCCTCCCCGACGCCTGGCCGCTGCGGGTGCTGCCCTACGACGCCGACGGCCGGCCGCGGCCCGCCGACGGCGGACCGGACGGCACGGTGCCGCAGGACGTCGCCGGGCCGTGCTGCTTCGCCGGCGACCTGGTGGCCCGGGCCCGCGAACTGCCGCTGCTGGCACCCGGCGACCTGGTGGTGCTGCCCGACACCGGCGCGTACTACTTCTCCACCCCGTTCCACTACAACAGCCTGCCGCAACCCGCCGTGCACGCCTACCAGGTGGACGCCGACGGCGGGGTCCGCTTCACCCTGCTGCACCGCCAGGAGACCGTCGAGGACGTGGTCGCCCGCACCCTCGGCGAAGCCGCGGACGGGGCGGCGCGGTGAGCGCGCCGGAGGACCCGGCGCTGCTGCGGCTCGCCGACGGCGTGCTCCAACCCGGCTTCGACGGTCTGACCGCCCCCGACTGGATCCGCCGCCGCCTGGCCGACGGGCTCGGCTCCGTCCTGCTGTTCGGCCGCAACTTCGGGCCCCCGCCCGGCGGTCGCGGGCAGGCCGCCGCCCTGGTCGGGCAACTGCGCGCCGAGCACCCGGACGTGCTGGTCGCCGTCGACGAGGAGGGCGGCGACGTCACCCGGCTGGAGTGGGCGTCCGGCTCCTCCTCGCCCGGCAACCTGGCGCTGGGCACCGTCGACGACGAGCAGCTGACCCGGGCGGTCGCCCGCTCGATCGGCCGCGACCTGGCCGCGCTCGGCATCGACCTGGACTACGCGCCGGACGCCGACGTCAACTCCGACCCGCGCAACCCGGTGATCGGCGTGCGCTCCTTCGGCGCCGACCCGGCGCTGGTGGCCCGGCACACCGCCGCCTGGGTGCGCGGCCTCCAGGAGGGCGGCACCGCCGCCTGCGCCAAGCACTTCCCCGGGCACGGCGACACGGTCGTCGACTCCCACCTCGGCCTGCCCACCGTCACCGCGGACCTCGCCGAGCTGGAACGCGTCGCCCTGCCGCCGTTCCGGGCCGCGACGGCGGCCGGGGCGCGGGCCGTGATGACCGCCCACCTCCTGCTGCCCGCCCTCGACCCGGAGCACCCGGCGACGGTCAGCCCGCGCATCCTCACCGGCCTGCTCCGCCACCGGCTCGGCTTCGACGGGCTGGTGGTGACCGACGCCGTCGAGATGCGGGCGGTCGCCGACCGCTACGGCCACGCCGGGGCGGCGGTGCGGGCGCTGACGGCCGGCGCCGACCTGGTCTGCCTGGGCGACCGCGGCTCGGCCGACGCCTACGACGCGCTGCGCACCGCCGTCGCGCGGGCGGTCCGCACCGGGGACCTGCCCGAGGAGCGCCTGGCCGAGGCCGCCGCCCGGGTCGCGGGCTTCGCCCGCTGGACCCGCGACCTGCGGGCCGCCGCCCGAGGGGGGACGGCGGGCGGCCCCGAGCGGGAAGGACGCCCGGAACCGGGCCTGCTCGCGGCCCGCCGCGCCCTGGCGGTGGCCCGGCCCACCGGCGTCCCGCCGCAGGGCGGGGGCGGGCCCTGTGTCGCCGAGTTCCGGCCGACGCCGACCATCGCGGTGGGCACGGTCACCGCCTGGGGCCTGGCGGAGCCGCTGGCCGCGCTCCTGCCGGGCACCGAGGTGCGGCAGGTGGGCCAGGAGGAGGCGGAGGACGACCCGGCCGGGACGGTGGCCCGGCTCTGCGCCGCGGCCGAAGGCCGTCCGCTGGTGCTGGTGGTGCGGAACGCGCACCGGCACGCCTGGGCGGACGCGGCGGTCACCGCCCTGCTGGTCCGGCGGCCGGACGCCGTGGTGGTCGAGTTCGGCCTGCCGCAGTCGCCGCCCCGGGGCGGACTCCACCTGGCGCCGCACGGCGCGGCACGGGTGTGCGCCGAGGCCGCGGCGGAGGCGGTGGCCGCGCACCTGGGCCGCTGACGGAGGTCGGAAAACGACGGCTGTGCCGGGCCGGGGGTGAATCGGCACAGCCGTCGCGCGGCACCGGACCAGTGCGCCCCGCCGTGGTGCTTCCACCGTCGGGCGTGCCGCCGAACCTGCCGGTTCACCAGCGGATAAGAGAACTGACGGATCGTCAGAAGTGGTATTTTCCGGCGCCCTTGACCGCTGACGGGCGTGTTTCGCCGAGGGAAATTTTTTGCCGTGAGGCTTGCTCCGGAGGTCAATTTCCGCACTACTGTTCCCCGGGCCGGTGCACACCCCTCCCCGGCCCGGCCCCCCCGCATCCTCCGCAGGAGCAGCCATGCCGCGCAGCGCGCCGTCGTTCCTGAACCACCGACCGGCCGTCCTGGCCGCCGCCCTCCTCCTCCCGCCGGCCGCCGCCGCCCTGGGTGCCCCCACCGCCGCGACGGCCGCACCCCCGGCCGCACCCCCGGCCGCCGCGGCGGGCGCACCCGCACCGATCACCCACCCCGACGCCGACCACCTGGGCTCCACCCTCCCCGGCCGCCCCGCCGCCGGCACGACCGCCCGCCCGTCCGGCACCGACTCCCTCCGGGCCCTCACCGTCCAGCCGTCCGGGGGGCCCGCCGCCGCGCTGCCCGCCGCCGCGCTGCCCGCCGCCGCGCTGCCCGCCGGCGCCGAACCGCTCGGCATCGACGTGGCCGCGTACGAGCCGAACGTCGACTGGGCCGCCACCGCGGCCGCCGGGGCCTCCTTCGCCTACGTCAAGGCCACCGAGGGCACCGGCTACACCAGCCCCACCTTCTCCTCCCAGTACAACGGCTCGGCGGCGGCCGGACTCCTGCGCGGCGCCTACCACTTCGCCCTGCCGGACCGCTCCGGCGGCAAGGCGCAGGCCGACTTCCTCGTCGACCACGGCGGCACCTGGAGCGCCGACGGCACGACCCTGCCGCCCCTGCTGGACATCGAGTACAACCCGTACGGCGCCACCTGCTTCGGGCTGAGCACCTCGGCGATGACCGCCTGGATCCTGGACTTCGGCACCGAGGTCAAGGCCCGCACCGGCCGCTACCCGAGCCTGTACACCACCACCGACTGGTGGCGCACCTGCACCGGCGACTCCGCCGCCGCGGCCGCCTACCCGCTGTTCGTCGCCAACTACACCGGCAGCGCCGCCCCCGCCCCCCACGGCTGGACCGGGCAGCAGATCTGGCAGTACGCCGACGCCGGCGTCCTCCCGGGCGACCAGGACGTCTTCAACGGCACCGCGGCCGAACTCCGGGCCTTCGCCCTCGGCACCGGCACCGCCACCCCGCCCGCGCCCGCCGCCACCGCCTGGCCGCTCACCCAGCAGGGCGACAGCGGCACCCGGGTCGGCATCCTCCAGCACCTGCTGAACGCGCACGGCGCCGCCCTCACGGTGGACGGCCGGTTCGGCCCCGGCACCCGCAGCGCGGTCCTCTCGTACCAGAACGCCGCCGGGCTCGGGGCGGACGGCGCCGTCGGGTCCGCCACCTGGCAGTCCCTCACCGGCACGCTCCTCCAGGGCGCCTCCGGCAGCGCCGTCAAGGCCGCCCAGGTCGGACTGAACGCGCACGGCGCCGCGCTCACCGTGGACGGCCAGTTCGGCCCCGGCACCCGCAGCGCCGCACAGACCTACCAGACCGCCCAGGGCCTGCCCGCCGACGGCGGCGTGCTCAAGCCCACCTGGCTGGCACTGGTCGCCTCCTGACAGCACCCCGCCCCGGCCCCCCACCTCCGCCCCCCACCGAGAGGCAGGAACCCACGTTGCGCACCACCCGCCCCCCGCTGCGCCCCACCCCGGCGCGCCTCGCCGCCGCCCTGCTGGCCGCTCTACTGACCCTCCTGGGGACCGCGCTGCCCGCCCACGCGGCCGCCCCCGCCTGGCCGGTGCTCGCCCAGGGCGCCGGCGGCAACGACGTCGCCAGCCTGCAGTTCCTGCTGCGCCAGCGCGGCCAGACCCTGGTCGCCGGCGGCTACTTCGACGCGCAGACCAAGAGCGCCGTCGTCGCCTTCCAGAGCGCCAACGGCCTGACCGCCGACGGCGTCGTGGGCGCCAACACCTGGGCCAAGCTGGTCGTCACCGTCTCGCCCGGCGACACCCAGGACAACGCCGTCCGGGCCGTGCAGTTCCAGCTCCAGGAGATCGGCTACGACGTGCCCACCGACGGCGTGTTCGCCGGAGCCACCACCACCGCCGTCAACGACTTCAAGGCCGGTCGGCAGCTCACCGGCGGCAGCACCGTCGGCCTCACCACCTGGCAGTACCTGCTCGGCGCGCCCGCCGGCAGCGGTGGCGTCCACGGCGGCTACGCCTTCGTGGTGCCCAAGGGCGCCGTCTCCGGCGGCCGCGACGGCATCCTCCAGCCGCACCACGACTACCCGGCCGACGACATCCCGGTCGTCGAGTGGACCGACGCCTTCGCCGTCACCTCCGGCACCGCCCGCCAGAACGGCGGGGTGGACGACGCCTGCGGCTACGGCCTGGCCATCGACGGCGACGACGGCGTCACCTACCAGTACTGCCACCTCAACAGCCGCCTGATCGCCACCGGCACCCGCGTGACGCCCGGCCAACTCGTCGCCTACACGGGCAACACCGGCAACACCACCGGCCCGCACCTGCACTTCGGCATCTTCCGCGGCGGCGTCTCGGTCTGCCCGCAGCAGCTGCTCGCCGCCCTCTGGGACGGCACCGCCCCGCCGTCCCCGCAGTCGCTGCCGACCACCGGCTGCTCCTACTGACCCGACGCCCCGCCCGCCCCGCTCCCCGGGGCGGGCGGGGCCCGGTCCCGCGGCCATCTCCGCCGCCCCGCCGCCCCTGCCCCGCCCGGCTCCGCCCCGACGAACAGGAAACCCGCATGCGCCTCCTCCCGCGCCGCCTCGCCCGGCCGGTGGCCGCCGCCCTGGCCGCCGCGCTGCTGGCCGTGGCCGCCCCCGGCGGCAGCGCGCCGCCCGCGTCCGCCGCCGCTTCCTCCGCGCTCACCGCCGACCTCGACCGGCTGCTGGCCGACCCGCGCCTGGCCGGCGCGACGGCCGCCGTGAAGGTGGTGGACACCGAGAGCGGCGAAGTCCTGTACGCGCACGACTCGCAGCACCTGGTGCTGCCCGCCTCCACCATGAAGCTGGTCACCTCCGCCGCCGCCCTGGACGCCCTCGGCACCGGCTACCGCTTCGGCACGGACGTCCTGGCCACCGGCCGCAGCGACGCGGGCGTCCTGCGCGGCGACCTCGTCCTGCGCGGCGGCGGCGACCCCAGCCTGCTGCCCCAGGACCTCGACGCGCTGGCCCGGCAGGTCGCCGACAGCGGCGTGCGCCTGGTGACCGGCTCGCTCGGCTACGACGCCTCCCGCTACGACGACGTGCCGCTGGGCAGCGGCTGGGCCTGGGACGACGAGCCGTACTACTACAGCCCGCAGATCTCCGCGCTGACCCTCGCCGGCGACACCGACTACGACATGGGCACCCTCCAGGTGACCCTCACCCCGGGCGAACCCGGCAGGCCCGCCGCCGTACGGGTCGTCCCCGCCGACACCGGCGTGAGGATCACCGGCAGCGTCACCACCGGCCCGGCCGGAAGCGGCTACAGCGCCGACGTCACCCGCCGCCACGGCACCGGCGAGATCGTGCTCTCCGGCAGCCTGCCCGCCGACAACGGCCCCGACGACGAATGGGTCACCGTCGACGACCCGGCCGGGGCCACCGCCCACGCCTTCGCCGCCGCGCTGGCCCGGCACGGCGTGCGCGTCCTGGGCCTGCCGGGCCGCGACCCGGTCGCCACCACCACCCCCGCGGGCGCCCGGCAGGTCGCCCACCACGACTCGGCGCCGCTCGGCGACCTGCTGGTGCCGTTCCTCAAGCTCAGCAACAACGGCATCGCCGAACACCTGGTCAAGGAGCTGGGCCGGACCGGCTCCGGGCAGGGCAGCTGGTCCGCCGGCCTCGCCCGGATCACCGACTTCCTGCACCGCAACGGCCTCGACACCACCCCGACCCGCCAGGCGGACGGCTCCGGCCTCTCCCGCTACGACCTGGTCACCGCCGACCGCTACACCGCGCTGCTCACCTACGCGCGCACGCAGCCCTGGTTCGCCACCTGGTACGAGGCGCTGCCGATCGCGGGCAACCCCGACCGGATGGTCGGCGGCAGCCTGGCCACCCGCATGCAGGGCACCGCGGCGGCCGGGAACGTCCACGCCAAGACCGGCTCGATGAGCGGCGTCAACACCCTCGCCGGGTACGTCACTTCGCCCGAGGGCCGCAAGCTCGCCTTCGCCGTCCTGGTCAACGACTTCGTCGCGCCCAGCCCCCGCCCGGTCATCGACCAGATCGCGGTCCGGCTCGCGACGGGCCCCGCCCCGGCCGCACAGCTACGCGCCCAGGTCGAACGCGGCAGCACCGGGCAGCCGGACGAACCCGCCCCGCCGCAGCGCGTGCACGGCCGCACCTGGGACTGACCGGCCGCGGGGGCTGGCCGCACCGGCCCCCGCTCCACCCGGACCACCCCCCCCACGGAAGACAGGGAACGCGCCGATGCCCACCACCCCGACCACGTCCGTCCCGCTGGTGATCGGGGTGGACTCCGGAGGCACCGGCACCCGCTGCGCGGTCGTCGGCCTGGACGGGCGGGTACGGGCCCGCGGCCAGGGACCCGGCGGCAACCTGCGGTCCAGCCCGGACCCGGCGGGAGCGCTGCGCCAGGCGCTGGAGGACGCGCTGGGCGGCATCGACCGCCGCCGGATCGCCGCCGGTCACCTGGCGTTCGCCGGAGCCGCCGGGGAGGACGGCGGCACCTACCGCGACATGGCCACCCGGGTCTGGCGGCAGGCCCGCCTGCCCGGTGCGCCCGCCGTCGGCGACGACCTCGCCGCAGCCGTCGCCGGGGCCACCGACCGCCCGGACGCGCTGCTCCTGCTGTCCGGAACGGGGGCGGTGGCCGCCCTGTACCGCGGCGGGGCCCGGACCGCCCGGCGCGACGGCTACGGCTGGCTGCTGGGCGACGAGGGCTCCGGCGTCTGGCTCGGCCGGCAGGCCGTCGTCCTCGCGCTCGCCGCCCTGGACGGCCGCGGACCGGCGACGGCCCTGCTGGACGTCCTGCCCCGGGCGCTCGGCGTCGACACCGGCGGAGCCGACGGCACCGGCACCGCCCTGGCGCGGCGGATGGTCACCGCCGTGCACGCCGCCCCGCCCGCCGAACTCGCCCGCCTCGCCCCGCTGGTGGACGCCGTGGCCAGGAACGGGGACCGGATCGCCGACCGCGTCGTCACCGAGGGCGCCCGGCTGCTGCTGCGCACCCTCGACTCGCTCGCCGACACGGCCGGACCCGACTTCGCCGCCCTGCCCGTCGTCCTGGCCGGCGGCCTGCTCACCGGCACCACCCTGCTCGCCGACCGGGTCACGGCCGTCCTGCGGGACCGGGGCACCGCCACCGTCCCGGCCCGGGACGGCGCGACCGGAGCGGCCGCCCTCGCCGCCCTCGCGCTGCGGTCCGGCGCGACGCCCGCCGAGGCCCGGCGGCTGCACCGGACCGTGGCGGGACTGGAACCCGCCTGACCGCGGCTACCCGGCGGCGTGCGGGGCCCGGGTGCGGACGGCGGCGCTCGGCAGGCCCTCCCGGCCGACCCGGTCGACGGCGGTCACCACGTACCAGGCGTCGCGCGCGCCCTCCGGCTCCTCGAACCGGCCGACGGCCGCCGGGACGACGGCCACCAGGTGGGCGGCGTCCAGGACCGGGTCGCGCCCCGGAGCCGCGTCGTAGCGGTAGACCGCGTACCGGAACGGCGCGGGCCGACCGCCCTCCCGGCCCCGGCCGGCCGGGCCGCCGCCGTCCCGGACGCCGATGTCCAGCCCGTCCGCGCCGCCGCGCCGGACCCGCACCCCGGGCCGTCCCGGGGCGGCGCCGCCGGCCAGCCGGGGCAGCAGCGGGACGAGCGCGGGCCGCTGCCAGTGGTCGTCCCGCAGGCGGCTGACCGCGCCGATCCGGTCGGCCCAGGTGTCCTTCGCGCTGAACAGGATGTCACCGCTGACCTGCGGCAGCGTGGCGTTCAGGTCGAGGTGCCGGGAGAGCTCGGCCGGGTCCTGCCAGGGGGCGGGCTGGGCCGGGTCGGCGACCTTGTACACGGCCTGGCCGATCCACAGCAGGGTGTCGGTGCCGGCGGTCTGGGCGGCCCACCACGGCGCCAGCGCGCCGTAGTCGGCGACGGCCAGCCCGATGTGCCAGTACAGCTGCGGGGCGATGTAGTCCAGCCACCCCCTGGCGATCCAGCCGCGGGTGTCGGCGTGCAGGCCGTCGTAGGACTGGAACGCCCGGGTCGGGGAGCCCGCCGGGTCGCTGGTGTCGTTGCGCCAGACCCCGAACGGGCTGATGCCGAAGTGCGCCTCCGGCCGGGCCGCGCGCACCAGGTCCCGCATCTCGCGGACCATCAGGTCCACGTTGTGGCGGCGCCAGGCGTCCCGGTCCTCCCAGCCCGCGCCGTACGCGGCGAACGCGTCGTCGTCGGGGAAGTCCTGTCCGCTGACCGGATAGGGGTAGAAGTAGTCGTCGAAGTGCACCCCGTCGACGTCGTAGCGGCGCACCGCGTCCAGCATCGCCCGCTGGGCGAACCGCCGGGCCGCCGGCACCCCCGGGTTGTAGTAGAGCTTGCCGCCGTAGGAGACGGTCCACTCCGGGTGGGTGCGGGCCGGGTGGTCGGGCACCAGCGCGGTGACGTCCGGCTGCATGGAGACCCGGTACGGGTTGAACCAGGCGTGGAAGGCCAGGCCGCGCTCGTGCGCCGCCCCGACCATGAACGCCAGCGGGTCCCAGCCCGGGTCCCGGCCCTGCACCCCGGTGATCCACTGCGACCACGGCTCGTACGGGGAGGGCCAGAACGCGTCCGCCGTCGGCCGGACCTGCACGAAGACGGCGTTCAGCCCGCGGGCGACGGCCCGGTCCAACTGTCCGAGGAAGTCGGTGCGCAGGCGCTCCGCCGGGAGGCCCGGCTCGGACGGCCAGTCGATGTTCACGACCGAGGCGATCCACACCCCGCGCAGCTGCGCCTTGGGGCCGGCCGCCACCGGGCCGGTGCCCGCGGCGTGCCCGGTGCCCGCGGCGGCCAGCAGCCCGCCGCAGGTACCGGAGGCGACGACGGCCAGCGCGGAGAGGACCGACCGCCGCGACGGGGCGGGGGAGCGGCGGGGGGAATCGGACGGCGACATGGCGACTCCGGGGGGAGGGGCGGAGGGAACGGGAGCGCTCGGCGGCGCGGACGGCGCACTTCCGGCGGGGAGCGCCCACTGTGCCGGGTGCGCCACGAGACCCGTCAAGGGATGCACCACTCCGCGCGCCGGATTCCACTGCCAGACAACTTTCCGGCCCGCGGCCGCCACCCCCGCCACGACACGCCCGCCACGACACGCCCACCACGACACGCCCACTACGACCCCGGAGCGAACACGGTGAAAGCACTCGGCCTGGTGTCCGGCACCTCCACGACGCGATCGACACCGCCGCGGCCGAAGGCACCTGACGGTTCGACAGAGTGTCGGCCCCGCGCCGACCGGCATCGACGTCCCGTCCATCGCCGCGCACGCGGGCCCGCCCCTACGGTGGGGGCCCGCGGAGGACAGCGGCCCGTACCGGCCCACCGGTACGCCCCGCCCCGGACGGCAGCGCGGCCGACCGCCCCCGCGCACCCGCACCGCAACCCCCCGTCTCCGGTACCCCCTTCCCGCCCCGCCGGCGGGAACCGAGAGGAACACAGCGGCCATGCACAGACCCTCGCGCCCCGCGCGCTCGCTCCCGGCCCTCGCGGCCGCCACCGCCCTCGTCCTGGCGCTCACCGCCTGCGGCGGCACCGCGAGCGGCGGCAAGGAGTCCGCCGACGAGGGCCCCGGCACGCCCGGCGGCACCTACACCGTCGCCCTGACCGAGCCCAACCACCTGACGCCGGGACAGACCACCGACAGCTACGCGATCCAGGTCATCCAGGGCCTGTTCGACACCCCGGTCACCCTCGACCCGAAGGACGGCCACGTGCTGCCGCTGGCGGCCGCGTCGGTCGAGTCGACGGACCAGAAGGTCTGGACGGTCAAGCTCCGCCCGGACGGCGTGTTCCACAACGGCGAGAAGGTCACCGCGCAGAGCTTCGCGGACGCCTGGAACGCCGCCGCGTACGGCCCCAACGGCTGGGAGTCCAACTACTACTTCGCCCAGATCGAGGGCTACGCCGACCTCAACCCCGGCAAGGACCAGCAGCCCGGGTCCGACAAGCTGTCCGGCCTGAAGGTCGTCGACGACACCACCCTCCAGGTCACGCTGTCCGCGCCGTTCAGCCAGTTCCCGATGATGCTGGCGTTCACCGCCTTCGCCCCGCTGCCCAAGGCCGCGTTCACCGACCCGAAGGCGTTCGACGCCCACCCGATCGGCAACGGCCCGTTCCAGATGGACGGCGACTGGGCGCACGACCAGCGGATCGCGCTGAAGAAGTCCCCCTCCTACGCGGGCAGCCGCACGCCGATGGCGGACGGCGTCACCTTCAAGATCTTCACCAGCAAGGACACCGCCTTCACCGAACTCCAGGCCGGCAACGTCGACATCATGACGACCGTGCCCGCCGCCCGCGCCCCCGAGGCCAAGCGGACCTTCGGCGACCGCTACTCGGTCCGGCCCAGCGGCACCATGGACTACCTCGGCCTGCCGCTGTGGGACCCGCGCTTCAAGGACCCCGACCTGCGCCGCGCCCTCTCGATGGCCATCGACCGCCCCGGCGTCACCCAGGCCATCTACAACGGCGTCTTCAAGCCGGCCGACTCGATCGTCGCCCCGATGATCCCCGGCCACCGCGACGGCGCCTGCGGCGAGGCGTGCGCCTACGACCCGGCGAAGGCCAAGGCGCTGTTCGACGGGGCCGGCGGTTTCAGCGGCCCGCTGGAGCTGTACTTCTCCAACTCCGACCCCACGTACGAGCAGTGGATGACCGCCGTAGCCAACCAGCTCAAGCAGAACCTCGGCATCCAGGACATCACCTTCAAGAAGATGGCCTCCGCCGACCTCGGCCCGATCCTCAACAAGCGCCAGGGCACCGGCCCCTACCGCCAGAACTGGGTGATCGACTACCCGAGCATGCAGAACTACCTCGACGGCCTCTACAACCCGGACAACCGGATGGGCTGGAGCAACCCGCGGTTCGACGCGCTCCTCGCCCAGGGCAACGCCGCCCGGGACGGCAAGGACGGCCTGGCCGCCTACCAGCAGGCCGAGGACCTGGCCCTCCAGGAGATGCCGCTGATCCCGCTGTGGAACTGGCAGGACCAGTCGGCCTGGAGCGACAAGGTCGGCCACGTGCTGATCGACCCGTACGTCACCGGACTCCACCTCGACCAGGTCACCGTCCGGCACTGACCGCCCGCGGCGGCCGGCGGGCCGCCGCGGGCACCCCGTACGCCCGTCCGCCCGGCCCCGGCACCCGCCCGGGCCCGGCGGGCCCCGACCCCCCGGGGGCAGCCTCCCATGGGCAGATTCGTCGCCCGGCGCCTGCTGCACGCGATACCCGTGCTGCTGGCGACCACCTTCCTCATCTACGCCCTGGTGTTCGTCCTGCCGGGCGACCCGATCCAGGGCCTGGCCGGCGACCGGCCCGTCCCCCCGTCCGTGCTCGCCGAACTGCACCGGCGCTACCACCTGGACGACCCGCTGGTGGTGCAGTACGCCAAGTACCTGGGCGGCCTGCTCACCGGCGACTTCGGCACCACCCTCCGCGGCCAGCCGGTCGGCGAGGTGATCGCGCAGCGGTGGCAGGTGACCGTCCGGCTCGGACTGACCGCCTGGTTCTTCGAGGTCGTCCTCGGCATCGCCCTGGGCGTCTGGGCCGGCCTCAACAAGGGCCGCTGGGCCGACAACCTGGTGCTCGGCGCGACCACCGTGGTCATCGCGGTGCCCGTCTACATCGTCGGCTACCTGGCCCAACTCGTCCTGGGCGTCCGGCTCGGCTGGTTCCCGGTCTCCGGCGGCGACGCCGGCTGGCCCACCGCCTACCTGCTGCCCGGCCTGGTGCTGGCCTCCTTCGGCCTGGCCTACGTCGCCCGGCTCACCCGCGCCTCCCTGGTGGAGAACCTGCGCGCCGACTACGTGCGCACCGCCGACGCCAAGGGGCTCAGCCGCCGCCGGGTGGTGGTCGGGCACACGCTGCGCAACTCGCTGATCCCGGTCGTCACCTTCCTCGGCGTGGAACTCGGCTCGCTGATGGCCGGGGCGATCGTCACCGAGTACATCTTCAACCTCCCCGGCATCGGCCAGCAGGTCTTCCAGTCGATCCAACTGCGCGAGGGCCCCACCGTGGTGGGCATCACCACCGCCCTGGTGCTGGTGTTCGTCCTGGCCAACCTGGTCGTCGACGTCCTCTACGGCCTGCTCGACCCGAGGATCCGCCATGTCTAGCCCCCACCCGCCGAGCCCGACCGGGGACCTGCTGCTGCCCGCCGCCGACCCCGACGCCGACGCGCCGCCGCAGGGCCCGCCCGCCTCGCTGAGCCGCGACGCCTGGCGGCAGCTGCGCTCCCGCCCGCTGGTGTGGGCCTGCCTGGCGGTGATCGCGCTGATCGGCCTGATGGCCACCGCCCCGGGCCTGTTCACCGCGCTGCTCACCGACGACGACGGCCGCTGCGAACTCGCCCGCTCCAAACTCGGCCCGACCGGCGGCCACCCCTTCGGCTACGACCTCCAGGGCTGCGACTACCTGGCGCAGGTCGTCCGGGGCAGCCGCCCCTCGCTGCTCGCCGGGATCGCGGTCACCGCCGGTGCGCTGCTGGTGTCGGTGGTGCTCGGCCTGGCGGCCGGCTTCTACGGCGGCTGGGTGGACAGCCTGCTCTCGCGCGCCACCGAGGTGGCCTTCGGCCTGCCGTTCGTCCTGGGCGCCACCGTCATCCTGGTCGCCTTCCCCCGGCACGGCCTGGGCGCGATGACGCTCGTCCTGGTCGCGCTCGGCTGGAGCACCATGACCCGGGTGATGCGCTCCCAGGCCATCGCGGTCAGGGACGCCGACTACGTCCGGGCCGCCCGGATGGCCGGGGCCCGACCGGCCCGGCTGATGCTCCGGCACGTCCTGCCGAACGCGATCACACCGGTCGTCGTCGTGGCGATGCTCAACGTCGGCAACGTCATCTCCGGCGAGGCCACCCTCGACTTCCTCGGGGTCGGCCTCCAGTACCCGCAGGTCAGCTGGGGCCTGCAACTCAACACCGCGCAGAGCTACTTCCTCGACCACCCGCACCTGCTGGCCTTCCCCGCCCTGTTCCTGTCGGCCACCGTCCTGAGCTTCATCCTGCTCGGCGACGCGGTCCGCGACGCCTACGACCCGAAGCTGAGGTGAGCGCCCCCGTGCCCGCCGGTTCCCCGCCCGCGCCCCCGCTGCTGGAAGTGGACGACCTGCACGTCGAGTTCCGCACCCCGCGCGGCACCGTCCGGGCCGTCAACGGCCTCGGCTACACGCTGCACGCCGGACAGACCCTCGCCCTGCTCGGCGAGTCCGGCTCCGGCAAGTCGGTGGCCGCCCAGGCCGTCATGGGCCTGCTGCCGACCCCGCCCGCCCGGATCACCCGCGGCGCCGTCCGCCTGCACGGCCGCGACCTGCTGCAACTCTCCGACGCCGAGCACCGCAAGGTCCGCGGCACCCGGATCGCCATGGTGTTCCAGGACGCGCTGTCCGCGCTCAACCCGGTGCTCACCGTCGGCCACCAGCTCGGCGAGATGTTCCGCGTCCACCGCGGCCTCGGCCGCCGCGCCGCCCGGGCCCAGGCCGTCGCCCTGATGGACCGGGTCCGCATCCCCGCCGCCGCCCGCCGGGTCGACGACTACCCGCACCAGTTCTCCGGCGGCATGCGCCAGCGCGTCATGATCGCCATGGCACTGGCCCTCGACCCCGAGGTCGTCATCGCCGACGAACCGACCACCGCCCTCGACGTCACCGTCCAGGCCCAGATCATGCGGCTGCTCGCCGACCTCCAGCGGGAGAGCGGCATGGGCCTGCTGCTGATCACCCACGACCTCGGCGTGGTCGCCTCCGTCGCCGACCGGATCACCGTCATGTACGCGGGGCGCGTCGTCGAGGAGTCCGACGCACCCCGCCTGTACGCCGCCCCCGCCCACCCCTACACCAGGGGACTGCTGGAGTCGGTGCCGCGCCTGGACCGCCCCGGCCGACGGCTGGTGCCCATCCCGGGCTCCCCGCCGGACCTCGCCCACCTGCCGTCCGGTTGCGCCTTCCACCCGCGCTGCGCCGCCGCCCGGGCCCGCTGCGCGGTGGAACGGCCCGCCCTGCTGCCCGTCGGCGGGGCGGCCGAGCAGCGCGGCAGCGCCTGCCACTTCACCGACGAGGTCCTGGCCCGAGGAGGACGACCGTGAGCACCGAGACCGGCGCCCCCGCCGACCCTGCCGCCGGCACCGCCCCGCACCCGCCACACCCGGACCCGGACCCGCCGATCCTGCGGGTGCGCGGCCTCACCAAGCACTACCCGCTCGGCCGCGGCCTGCTGCGCCGCCGCGGCGCGGGCGCCGTGCGGGCCGTCGACGGCGTGGACCTGGAGCTGCGCCGGGGCGAGACGCTCGGCCTGGTCGGCGAGTCCGGCTGCGGCAAGTCGACGCTGGCCTCCGTCCTCATGGGCATGGAGCACCCGAGCACCGGCACCGTCGAGATCGACGGGCAGGACCTGTTCGCCCTGGACCGGCGGCAGCTGCACGCGCTGCGCCGCCGCATGCAGATGGTCCTGCAGGACCCGTACTCCTCCCTCGACCCGCGGATGACCGTCGGCCGGATCGTCGCCGAGCCGCTGGACATCCACCCCGAGGTGCTGCCCCGCGACCGGCGCCGGGCCAGGGTCGCCGAACTCCTGCGCCTGGTCGGCCTGGACCCGGCCCACGCCGACCGCTACCCGCACCAGCTCTCCGGCGGACAGCGCCAGCGCGTCGGCATCGCCCGGGCGCTGGCGCTCGGCCCGGAACTGCTGCTGTGCGACGAACCGGTCTCCGCGCTCGACGTCTCGGTCCAGGCCCAGGTCATGAACCTCCTCGCCGACCTGCGCGAACGCCTCGGCCTGGCCTGCCTGTTCATCGCGCACGACCTCGCGGTGGTGCAGTACCTCTGCGACCGGATCGCCGTCATGTACCTCGGACGGATCGTCGAGACCGGCACCCGCGAACAGGTCTACGGCTCGCCCCACCACCCCTACACCCGGGCGCTGCTGGCGGCGGTGCCGGTGCCGGACCCGGCCCTGCGCGGCACGGCGGTCGAACTCCTGGAGGGCGACCTGCCCTCCCCGGCCGACCCGCCGTCCGGCTGCCGCTTCCGCACCCGCTGCCCGCAGGCGCAGGAGCGCTGCGCCCAGGAGGAACCCGCGCTGGCCGTGCGGCCCGGTGCCGGCCACCCGACGGCCTGCCACTTCCCGCTGCCCGCAGGGGCCGTACCGGCGCAGGGCACCGGCGCTGGCACCGTCACCAGCAAGGCCTCCTGAACCGTCACCGGCAAGACCCCCTGACGGGGTGCCGCTCCCGCCCGGGGCCCGGCACCCGCACCACCGGTCCCGCCCGTCCGCGCGGACCGCCGCTCCGCCCCGACCCGTCATCCCCGTGACAAGGAGCACCGCCCCCATGCCACAACCGTCCCAGCCGCCCGCCCGGTCCGCGCGCCGCGCCGCCCTCCGGGGCCGCACCGCGCTGGCGGCCGCGGCCGCCCTGCTGCCCGCCCTCGCCGTCGCCCCGCAGGCCCGGGCGGCCGAACCGGCTCCCGGCGGTGAGCGGGCCGCGGCCTTCACCGCCGCCGCCGCCGAGTACCACGTCCCGCTCCAGGTGCTGCTCGGCGTCTCCTACCTGGAGACCCGCTGGGACGCCCACGGCGGCGCCCCCAGCACCGACGCGGGCTACGGCCCGATGCACCTCACCGACGCCGCGGGCGCGCTCGCCGCGCTCCCGCACCACGGCGACGGCACCGGCGGGGGCGCCGCCGACGGCACCGGCGACCCGCGCGGCAAGGACGACGCCCCGCAGCACGTCGCCGAACCCCCGGCCGACCCGGCCGACGCCACCGCCCCCCGGCTGGAGACCCTGGCCGAGGCCGCCCTGCTCACCGGTGCCACCCCCCGGCAGCTCAGGACCGACCCGGCCGCGAACATCCGCGGCGGCGCCGCCCTGCTCGCCGCCCACCAGGCCGACCTCGGCGAGGGCCCCTCCGCCGACCCCGCCGCCTGGTACGGCGCGGTGGCCCGCTACTCCGGCGCGGACGACGAGGCCACCGCCCGCCAGTTCGCCGACGAGGTGTTCGAGGTGATCGCCGAGGGACAGGCCCGGCAGACCGACGCCGGCGGCGGCCGGGTCGCCCTCGCCGCCGCCAAGCTCACCCCCCGGGTCGAGCAGCTGCTCCGCCTGCACCTGCGGCACACCGCCGACGGCGCGGACTGCCCCGCCACCCTCGGCTGCGAGTGGGTCCCCGCCCCCTACCAGCAGCTCTCCGACGACCCCGGCGACTACGGCAACCACGACCTGTCCGACCGGCCGTTCAACCAGAAGATCGACTACATCGTCATCCACGACACCGAGACGCTCTACGACCCGACCCTGAAACTGGTCCAGGACCCGACGTACGTCTCCTGGCACTACACGATCCGCTCCGCCGACGGCCACGTCGCCAACCACGTCGACCCCAAGGACGCGGCCTGGCACGCCGGCAACTGGTACGTCAACGCCAAGTCCGTCGGCATCGAGCACGAGGGCTTCCTCGCCCAGGGCGGCCAGTGGTACACCGAGGCGATGTACCGCAGCTCGGCGAAGCTGGTGCGGTACCTGGCCGGCAAGTACGGCGTCCCGCTGGACCGCGCGCACGTCGTCGGCCACGACGACGTCCCCGGCACCACCACCGGCACCATCCCCGGCATGCACCAGGACCCCGGCCCGTACTGGGACTGGGACCACTACTTCGACCTGCTCGGCCGCCCCTTCCGGGCCGTCGGCGACGCCCGGACCGCCGGACTCGTCACCATCGACCCCGACTACGCGGCCAACACCGAGCCCTACTACTGCGGCGACACCCCGGCCGACCCGTGCCCCGTGCACGGCTCCGCCTCGATCACCCTGCGCACCGCGCCGCGCGACGACGCCCCGCTGGTCACCGACATCGGCATCCGTCCGACCCCCGGCGACTGGTCGGTCTACAACCACGCCGCCCGGGTCAGCACCGGCCAGCAGTACGCCGTCGCCGACCGCTCCGGCGACTGGACCGCGATCTGGTACCTCGGCCAGCAGGGCTGGTTCCGCAACCCGGCCGCCGAGCCGACCGCCCTGCCCGCGCTCGGCCTGACCGTGGTCGCCAAGCCCGGCCGCACCTCGGTGCCGGTGTACGGCCGCGCCTACCCGGAGGCGTCCGCCTACCCGGCCGGCATCACCCCGCAGGCGATCTCCCCGCTGCCCTACCGACTGCTCCCCGGACAGCGGTACGCCCTCGGCGGGGTCGTCCACGGCGAGTACTACTACTCCACCACCTTCGACCCGGCGAGCCACACCGTGGTCCGCGGCACCACCGTGTACTACCAGGTGCAGTTCGGCCAGCGGTTCATGTTCGTCAACGCCGACGACGTCCGGCTCGTACCGAGCTGGACGCCCGTTCCGACCGGCAGCTGAGGCCGGTAGCGTGGGGGCCGACGGCCCGGCCGTCGGCCCCCACGACCGGCCCGACGGCCAGAGAGCCAGGACAGCACGATGACAGGGCAGACGCCGGGCGGCCCCACCCCCCGCCCGCGGCCCGCCGGCGCCGCACCGGACCACGGCACGGCCGCACTGCACCGCTGGGACGGTGCCGACCGGTTCGCCGCCGGAACCCCCGAAGGACTCCGCCCCACCGACGCCGCCCCGGCGCTCCCCGGGCGCACCGCCCTGGTCTGGGACAGGGCGATCGGCTCCGAACCGTACGCCGACCCGTTCGGCCACCGCCCCGGGACGTGGCAGTACGCCCGCTGGACCTCCCCCTGGACCCCGGTCGGCCTCGACCCCGACGGCGCGCTCGGCGCCCACGGCCTGGTGCCGTCCTGGACGGCCACCGGACCGGTCGGCACCAGGCTGACGGTGGACCTCCAGGTGCGCGACGCGGCGGGAGCCGAGTCCGGCTGGTTCACCATGGCCCGCTGGGCGCCCGGCGACGAGGTCGTGCACCGCACCACCGTCCCCGGGCAGAGCGACGCCTTCGGAACCGTCGAGGTCGACACCCTCACCGCCGCCCCCGGCCGCCCGGTGGCCTCCTTCCGGGTCCGCGCGGTGCTGCTGCGCGCCGAGGACGGCGAACTCCCCGCCGGGGAGGCCGCGGTGGACACCCCGCCGGCGGCCCTGCACTCCCTCGCCGTGCTGGCCTCCCGCCCGGCGCCCGCCGGCCCGCCCCGACGCACCAGCGGCCCCGGCGGAGCCTGGGGCACCGTCCTGGACGTGCCGCAGCGCTCCCAGGAGGTCCACACCGGACACTGCCCGCAGTACGACGGGGGCGGCGAAGCCTGGGCGGGTCCGGCCTGCACCGCGATGCTCACCGCGTACTTCGGCCGCGGCCCCGCCGCCGACGACCTGCTCTGGCTCGACCCCCGGGACCCGTCACCCGACGTCGACTTCACCGCCCGGGCCGTCTACGACTACGCCTACCGCGGCTGCGGCAACTGGGCGTTCAACGCCGCCTACCCGGCCAGGTACGGCCTGCTCGGCCTGGTCACCCGGCTGCGCTCCCTGGCCGAACTGGAACGCTTCATCCTCGCCGGCATCCCGGTGGCCACCGCCCAGGCGGCGCGCAGCAGCGAACTCGGCGGCTACGCCGCGGCCGGCAACATCATGGTGGTGCGCGGCTTCACCGCCCACGGCGACGTGATCGTCAACGACCCGCTCTCGCCGACCGACGACACGGTCCGCAGGACCTATCCGCGCGGCGACTTCGAACGGGTCTGGCTGTCCGGCGGCGGCATCGTCTACCTCGTCCACCCGCCCGACCGGGCCCTGCCCGCCCACGCTCCCGGAGCCACCGCCAACTGGTGAGCCGAGCGGCGCGGCATGATCCCGACCGCGACGCACGGTTCGGGCCGTGAAGAGGTGGAGGACGTCCGAGGTCGGCTCCGGGACGGGCAGGCGGGTCCGGCCCCGCGAGGTTCCCGGCCTCCGGGGAGGATCGGAACGGCCAGGAGCGGGAGCGGTCAGTGGGGTGTCCGCGGCAGACCTTCCGCGAGCAGGTCCCCGGCCTGATCGAGCGCCACCAGCGGCGCACACGCCGCCTCGTCGACCGACTCGGCCAGATCGTCAAGGAGTTGGCGGGCCGGGCGGGCGCCCGCCTCTCCCGCATTCTGGCCTGCGCAGTCTCCCGGTCGAGTGCTCTTCGCCTGCTCATGCGCCAGGCGGTACCGCCGCTGCGAATACCGCGCGTGCTTGGCGTCGACGACTTCGCCCTCAAGCGCCGGCACCGCTACGCGACCGTACTCGTCGACGCCGAGACCGGCGAGCGGATCGACGTCCTGCCCGACCGCACCACCCGGACCCTGGTCGCGTGGCTGCGCGAGCACCCCGGGGCCGAGCACGTCTGCCGCGACGGCTCCCGCTCCTACCGCGAGGCGATCCGCCAGGCCCTGCCCGACGCGGTGCAGGTCAGCGACAGGTGGCACCTGTGGAGCAACCTGTGCGGCAAGGTCCTGGCGAGGTCCGCTCCCACGCCGCGTGCTGGGCCACCGCCGTGAACCCCGCCCGCCCCGGTGGTGTGCGCGAGCGGACCACCCGCGAACGCTGGCGGCAGGTCCAAGCCGTCGTCCTGGCCCACCGCACCGGCCTGGTCCCGCCCTCGCCGTGACCACTCCACCACCCGGGCCCGGCGTCGAAGGGAGCCGGAGCAACGGGAGCGGCGTCCGGGCACGTGCGGATCGGTGAGGTCGGCGCACGCGCCGGACCCCTCCTGCGCACCGCCCTCCCCTCCGCGCGTCCGCCGAAGCGGCAATTCGACCTGGGCCCGCCCCGTCCTCGTCCGAGGAGGACCGAGCGCCGCCGCGAGGAGATCCGCCGCATCGTCCAGGCCATGCCCGCCCGCCAGCGCGCCGGCCTCGTCCGGGCCCCGCGCGCCTTCGCCGACGCCGGAGCCGAACCGACCGCCCCCAGCAAGCGGCCCGAACCGCTCGGCTGGTAGACGGCGGTCCTCCAGTACCGGCGGGCCGGAGGTGCTCAGACGAGGGCGAAGTGGCGGATCCACAGGTAGAGGGCGGAGACGGCGACGGTGGCGGCGGTGACGGGGATGCCGTAGCGGGTGAAGGTCCAGAAGCTGATGGGTTGGCGGTTGCGTTCGGCGATGCCGAGGACGACGACGTTGGCGGAGGCGCCGATGGCGGTGGCGTTGCCGCCGAGGTCGGCGCCCAGGGCGAGGGCCCACCAGAGCACCGTGCCGTAGGGCTGGCCGACGGTGTGGGCGAGGTCGGCGGTGATGGGGGCCATGGTGGCGACGTAGGGGATGTTGTCGACGACGCCGGACAGGACCGCGGAGGCGACGAGCAGGAGCATGACGGCGCCGAGCGGGCTGCCGCCGGTCGCGTCGGCGAGGGACTCGGAGACGGTTTCGATGACGCCGGTCTCGATGAGGGCGCCGACCATGACGAACAGGCCGGCGAAGAAGGCGAGGGTGGGCCACTCGACCTCGGCCAGGACGTCCTTGACCTCGGCCTTCGATATCCCCACCAGCAGCCCGGCGCCGAGCAGGGCGACCACGGACGGGGCGTAGTGGACGACGGGGTGCAGCACGAACCCGGCGATCACCAGGGCCAGGACGGCCAGCCCCTGCGCGAGCAGGCGCCGGTCGTGGATCGCCTCCCGCTCGTTCAGCGCCATCACCTCGGCGGCGCGCCGCTCGTCGTAGGTGAAGTGCTCCCGGAAGAGGAAGCGGCACATCGCCAGCAGGACGGCGGTCAGGACGACCGCGAGCGGGGCGAGGTGGACGAGGAAGTCGTTGAAGGTCAGGCCGCCGCGGCTGGCGATGATGATGTTCGGCGGGTCGCCGACCAAGGTCGCGGTGCCGCCGATGTTGGAGGCGAAGACCTCGGCGATCAGGAACGGCGCGGCCCGCAGCCCCAGGCGCTTGCACACCAGCAGGGTGACGGGGGCGACGAGGAGCACGGTGGTGACGTTGTCGAGCAGCGCGGAGGCGGCAGCGGTGATGACGACCAGCATGGCCATGACGCGGAAGGGTTTGGCGCGGGCGCGTTTGACGGACCAGATGGCCAGGTACTCGAACAGGCCGGTGCATTTGAGGACGCCGACGATCATCATCATGCCGGCGAGGAGGAAGATGACGTTCCAGTCGATGCCGGAGTCGGTGGAGAAGAACGCGGATTCGTCGTCGGTGGCGCCGATGGCGAGCATCGCGGCGGCTCCGCCGAGGGCGGCGGCGACGCGGTGGACCCATTCGGTGATGATCAGGACGTAGGCGGCGGCGAAGACCACCAGGGCCGCCCAGGCGTGCCAGTCGTTCACGAGGCCCCCAGGAGTCGGTGCAGCAGGTTCGAGGCGGTGATCACGCCGAGCAGCCGCCCCCCGGCGACTGCTCGGCTGCCGGGGGGCCGCTCCACGACGGCGACCAGCGGGCTGCGGGTGCGGGCCATCAGGGCGGCGACCTCCACCGCGGTGTCGTCGGCGTCGGCGACCGGCGGCGGGGGTGCGTTCTTGGGCAGGCACTCGCCCACCCGCACCCCGGCCAGCTCCTCGCAGAGCCGGTCGGCGTGCGCCTCGTCGACCACCGCGGCGAGCGCCGGGTCCTCGACCAGGTAGTCGGGCACCAGCAGGCGCACGAGCTGGGAGGCGGGCAGCACGGCACGCGGCGTGCCGGGGCCGTCGACGACCAACACGCCCGGCAGGCGGTGCTCGGCCAGCAGCCGGGCCGCGTCCAGGGCCTGGTCGTCGAGGCCGACGGTAGGAAAGGGTTCGGCGAGGTCACGTGCGCGCATCGGGCGCCTCCGGGGCGAGGGTGCGGGGCTGTGCCGGGAGCGGGGCGGCTCCGGGCTCGGGTTCGTCGACGTGGAAGAGCCGGGCGACGGAGACGCCGGTGCTGGAGTGCACGACGATCGAGGCGGCGATGCACACCGCAATCAGGGTGTAGGCCCGCTCGCCCTGCGGGATTCCGGCTTGCAGGACGGGCAGGACGGGCAGGACGGGCAGGACGGGCAGGACGGGCAGGACGGGCAGGACGGGCAGGACGGGCAGGACGGGCAGGACGGGCAGGACGAGCAGGACGAGCAGGCCGTAGACGACGGAGGCGAAGCCCTTGGGGCCGAACCAGGCCGCCACCAGCTGCTCGCGCCGGTCGATCCGGGAGCGAATCAGGGAGAGCAGCAGCGAGGCGGGGCGGATCAGCGCGATCGCCAGGAGCACCGCCGCGTACCCGCCCCGGGACAGGGCGCCGAACAGAGCGGGAGTGAGCAGGGCGCCGAAGACCAGCAGGGCGGCGAACTTCGCCGGCTCGGCGAGGGCTTCGCCGAGCGGCTCGAACGCGGACTTGGACTCGGGTGCGACGGAGGCGAGGACGGCGCCGGCGGAGAACGCGGCGAGGTAGGGGTTGGCGTGGGTGAGGTGGCAGGCCGCGTACAGGATGACGCCGGTGGCCAGCGGCAGCAGCGGCCGCAGCTTGGCCTCCGCGCCCAGCCCGGGCACCCGCACCAGGGCGTTGACCACGAGGGGCAGGACGACACCGAAGGCCAGGCCGCCGACCAGTTCCAGGCCGATGGCGGGCAGCGAGGCCTCGAAGTGGGGCGAGGTGGGGCCGGCGGCGGCGATCAGCACCAGTACCACCGGCAGCGCCAGGCCGTCGTTCAACCCGGACTCCACGTTCAGCAGCCGCCGCAGCCGCGCCGGGACTTCCTTGCGCCCGACGATCGCGGAGGCGAACACCGGATCGGTCGGCGCGAGGACCGCACCCACCAGGAACGACGTCGTCCAGTCCAGCCCGACCAACAGGTGCGCCACCAGCGCCATCCCGACGAACGCCGGCGGCATCCCCAGGCCCAGCGCCCGGGCGGGGTCGCGCCAGGCAGCGCGCAGTGCGGGGAAGGCGACGTGCATGCCGTCGGTGAACAGCACCGCGAACAGCGCCAGATCCGCCGTCGCCGCGACGACCGGGCTGTTCGGAGTGACGTGGACCAGACCGAGGAGGCCGTCGCCGACCAGGGCGCCGGCGGCGAGGAACAGCAACGAGGTGGAGAGCACGGTACGGGCGGCCGGCCCCGACAGCAGGACCGCCACGAGCAGCGCGGCCCCGAACACGACGACGAGCACCACGCAAGCAACCCCCGGATCGGCGAAGGAGCAAGAGGGCTCTCCCCTTGCTCGCCGACCAGGCTTCCCGGCACACCACGAGTGACTTTATACGACTCTTACGACTCCTTGACAGGCCCTTTGCGGCCGACACGGCTCGGCGGCCGTCCGCACGGCCCCTCGCCGCCGCCCCGCCACCGCCACCGCCACCGGCTACGATCACCGCCAGGTGAGCCGGGAAGCCTGGTCGACACGAGGACCCCTCATGCCCGGAGACCTGATGCCCGCTCACCACACCCTGGCCGAACGATCGTTCCGCGCCCGCTTCTCGGCCGGTGCCGAGTGACGCGCTCCCGCGCACCGCACCGCCTGCTGGCCGCTCTCCACCTGCGCGCCCCGGGCGAGGCCGTCGTCCGCCTGCACGGTGACCTCGACATCGCCGACTGCCCCGCGCCTCCCGGCGTCACCACGAAGAACTCCACCGGAGCCCTGGTCATCACCGCGCCGTAACACCAGGGGCACTGAGGACCGGATTGGACCCGGTTCGCCGGTCCGCTCACCGTCGGGGGAGGGGAGTGCCGTTGTGCCCTTCCGCCCGTCGGCGTCCTGCGCGCTCCCGAACCGGTCGACAACGAGGAGCGGAGGTGCGGGCCGCAGCGGTCGACGACGAGAGGTCTCCCGGCCTGAGCGGCTGCGGTCGGCTCCTCGTGCCGGAGGGCGGGCATGTGACCGGCGCCGGACGGACCGGGCACGCCGCCCGCCGGGTCGGAAGATGCTGATCGGATTGACGGCGAGCCCGGTGGTGCCGGTGATGCGCGGTGGTGCCAGGACCAGCATGAAACTCCAGCGGTTCGACGCCTCGCAGTGCCGGGCGAGTGGTTCGAGGTCGGCGACGTCGACCAGGGGGAGGCCCAGCCGGGCGAGGGCGACCTGGTGCACGGGCATGGGGGGCCGCGCCGGGCGGGCGTCGCTGATGTCGCCGACGTAGACGCTCGCGCCCCGCTCGTCCAACCACCGCACGGCGCTGAGGTCCAGGCCGGGCACGGGTTGGTCGAAGGGCCGGTTGATGTCCCATCCGCCGCGCACCGCGACGGCGTCCCCGGCGGACAGCGGCGTGCCCGCCCGTTCGAGGGCGGCGTCGAGGTCGGCGCCGGTGACGCGCCGGTCGGCGGGCAGCCGACCGCCCCCGGGCGCCAGGTCCGGGAGGGCGGTGCGGGGTCCCGGGGTGCGACGAGGGCGGAGAGCACGGTGATCAGGGGCAGGAAACGCTCCGGCAGGTCCCGGCAGCCCTTCTGATCAGTGCCGCGAACGCCTGCGGCGGGCGGCCATGAGCAGGGCACCGCCGGCGGCGAGCAGGGCGGTGGACGCGACGGCCGCGCCGAACGGAGTGCCGGAAGAGCCGGTGGACGCCAGAGCACCGCCGCTGGAGGAGGGGCTCGGCACGCTCGTCGGACCAGAGGTCGGTGTCGGGGTGGGGGTCGGTGTCGGGGTGGGTGTGGGCGTTGGGGTCGGTGTCGGGGTGGGTGTGGGTGTGGGTGTGGGTGTGGGTGTCGGGGTGGGCGTCGGCGTGGGTGTGGGTGTGGGGGTCGGGGTGGGGGTGGGCGTCGGGGTCGGGGTGGGCGTCTGGCAGGCTACTTCGACTTCGCCCAGGCGCAGGGTGGCCAGTTGGCCCGAGTAGAGCTGCTTGCCGCCGGTGTCGTTGAGGATCCCGCGGACATCGATGTCCAGCCACGCCTCGGCAGTGAACTGCGCGCTCTGGACGGCCGGGTCCTGGTGGGGCGTGACCACGGCGGTCACCGTGCTGGCACCGATCTCGGGCCGGCCGAAGTCGGCGCCGGTGACGTCCAGGGTTGTGGTGCCGTCGGTGACCACGCGCCCGAGCACGGTGATCTGGCCGCTGTTGGTGCGGTTGTAGGCCAGCGCCAGCGGGCCGACCGGCGGGGGCACGCACTCGGCGTAGGAGTCCAGGCTGGCCACGGCGCCGCTCGGCGTGATCCGCACCAGCGCGGCACTGCCCAGCCGTGCCTCCAGCTCGGTCAGCTGCGCCTGGGCGTAGTACCTGCCCGGGTCGGCCGCCGTGCGGGTGGTCATCGTGCTGATGCTGATCCGCCCGAGCATGCCGTCCGGGTCGCTGAAGTCCCCGTTGTCGGTGTCGCCCACCGCGGTGCTGAGCGCCGTGCCGTAGGTGCCGGAGTAGCCGGTGATGCCCAGCGGCGGCACGTCCGGGTTGCTCAGCTGCACCAGCTTGGCGCTGGCCAGCGCACCGGGCGGGATCGCCGCCGAAGCCGGGCCGGGCCCCTGCCCCAGCAGGACGACGCTGCCCACCCCGGCGACCAGCAGCGCCCCGGCCGCCGAGAGGTTCTTCCCGCGCGTGCGCCGGGACTGACGGTTTCGAGTCTCCATGGCACCAGCTGTAGCCGCCCGCCGTGCCCGACCCCGACAGGCACAACGGGCCCGCCCCTCAACGACCCCCGGATTCCCACGACCGGCTCCACCGGTACCGCGCCTCCCACAGTCGGCCCCGGCCCCGGCGCCGCCTCCGCCCTTGCGGCCGACATCGCTGCTGACACCGTCGATGACGAGCAGGTTGGGGATGACGTTCTCGGGGTGGGAGAGCGCGACGAACTGATGGGCGAGGGCGTGGGCGACGTTCACCATGACCTCGACGCCCTGGGAGCCGAGGTCGGAGAAGGGCCGCCCGTCGACGATCGGCAGGTAGTTCTTCTGGCTGACGTGGGAGCCCGGTCGGGAATCGAAGCGCGGCGCGTCGAACGACCGCAGGGTGTGATCGAACGAGCGGTCGAGTGTGGCGAAGCGTTCCGCGACGGCCGGGTCTTCGCGCCGGGCGGTGTCCGACCGGCCAGTCGGGTCGTCGTGCTCGCGTTCCAGCTCGGCGATCCGGCTGCCCTGGTCCTGCAGGCGCTGGTGGAGCCGGAGCGCGTCATCGAGGCGGATGAACTGCTCCTCACGACGTGCCTGTTCGGTGGCGAAGCGGCGAATCCGATCTGTCTCGTCGGTGAGGAACCCCTGGGCCAGGCGATCTGGTTCGGCGCCCAGTACGGCCCGGCGAGCGACTGCCTCGGTACGGGTGCGCTGGAGCGACCGCAGGTGATCCTGGCTTCGGACGATCAACTGGTCCGTCTCGGCCACCTGCTCGATGACGCGGTCCTGTTCGGCGGCCAGGACAGTGGTGGGGGCGACCGCTGGCGGAGTCTGTAGACGGAGTCGGCAGGTGCCGGCGTCCCCGCGGTCCGGGACATCGGAGCCGCACCGTGGACAGAGGTGGAACTCGAAGTCGCTGAGCAGGCGTTCGGCGACGAGAGCCCGGGTGATCCTCCTGCTCTGCGCGACGAGTCGGTCCCGCAATGCGGTGAGCCGGGTGATGGCTGCGCTCTCGGCCCGGAGCGCGATCTCCGCTTCCTGGAGCTCAACTTCGGCGTCCGAGATCCGGGTGTGAGCGTCCACCGTGGCAGGAGGGTCGAACGAGCGGTTTAGGGAGGCTTCCGCTTCCCGCGATGCTGCGAGCTGAGCCACGGTCCGGGTGCGCTGGGCCTGCAACTGGGCCGAGGAGGCGAAGGAACTCGATTCCAGGATCCTCTCCAGCGTCTTGCCGTCCGCAGTCAGCGACTTGAGCTCGATCAATACATCTCTGAGCTTCTCGCGCAGTTCGGTCGCTTTTGAGTCGAACATCCCGTAGTAGATCTCGAAGACGTTCGGGAAAGGACCGCCGCCACGGCGTGAACCTGCAGGTCATCACCGATCCGACGGGCAGACTCGTGTGGCTCTCGCGAGCCATGCCCGGCCGCACCCACGACCTGACCGCCGCCCGTACTCACCGCATCGTGAAGACATGCGTCCGACTCCGCATCCCAGCCCTGGCCGACATGGCGTACACCGGCGCCGGCGGCACCTTCGCCGTGCCGACCAGACGCCCGCCCCGTAAGGAACTCAGCCCCGCACAGCGGTCCAGGAGCGGTACAGCCCGTCCAGGGCCTCGCCGTCCCCGCCCGGGACCACCGCTGCCCCGCTGGCCACCTCCACGGCTTCGGCGGCGTTCAGGAGCGCCTGGACGTGGGCGTGCTGGGCCCTGCCCGGCCTGCCGGGTCCGTTCCAGCGCCCGCTCCTCCCGCTCGTCCACCTCGTACAGGGCGTCCAAGGCGGCCTGGTGGCCGAGCTGGAGATCCTGCTGCCCGTCCTCGTCCGGGTAGTGGTCGAGGCGGGGCGGGCCGAAGCGCAGTGAGTCCATGCCCCTCCCGACCCCCGCTGCTACCGCAGCTCCGGCTCAGGTGCCGTCGGGCCCGAAAGCAAACCTGGAAGGTGTCATTTGGCATCAGCCCCCGGGAGGGCTCGGTCCGGCTGGGTCTCCACCGCCTTGAGCGGATTGTTCTCGGCCGCTGCCAGGGTGATGGCGGCAGCTCGCAGTGCATTTTCCCAGGAGCGGAACGCTTCGGGCTGGTTGGTCTCCATAGCGTCGAGGTAGTCCTCCTCGGTGGCCGCCTTGGCGAACTGCGACTCCAGGTCGGTTCCGGTGTCCGCGATGCCGTACCAGAGGGTGGCGGCCACGTCCTTGGGGGTGATGTCTCCAGCGGTCAGCCGGGCTGCCAGATGGTGGAGCAGGCACCGCTCAGCCGTTTCGCCGTCCGGGACCGGGACGCGGAGTTCGCCCATGGCCTCCTGAAGCAAGCTCTGGAGTTCGGCGGTGTCCTCGTTGCTGCTCCGTCCGGCCAGGTCCCGCAGGGCCGGGGAGTCCTGGCCCTCGGCCATCAGCTCGGCAGCAGCCATGGGCAGGTTCTCGGGGAAGACGAGGCCGACGGAGTGCTGCCAAGCCAGGGTGAATGCGGCATCCATGACGGCATCCTGTCGTGCCCGGCTGCCCAGTGACCAGCGATTTCGCCAGCAACAGACGGTTGGCTGGCAGGTGGTTGCCCACCCTGTGCGTGTCGTGAGTGCGGAACACCTGGGGCCGGCAGGACCGTGAGAGCTGTCCGAACGCGTGGTGCCCGAGACGCGGACCAGGCCACAAGGCGGTGGAGGGCCGCGCCGCAGGCACCGAAAGGTACTGGAAGCAATCGCGATCGTCTTGGTCGACGGTCTACCGCCGATAACACGCGCGCAGTCGAGGCGGCTGGTCGATGGCCTTCCTCTTGGGGCACCGTGAGTTCTCAGGTAGCTGACGTGCCGTCAGGTAAGTCAGCAAAGAGCCAGCATTCATCCGCCCGCAGACTGCGAAACCCGCCCGTACACGGGAATGGACGATGTGCCTGCGGCCGCTGTTCGGGAGCCCGTCGGCTACCTCCGTCGGTCCTGCGAACTGTGCCGCGGGTGGCCGCGGAGTGCCCTTCTCTCTGGTGTCCGCGACCGCCGGAGCGCGGTATTCCTGCAGGTCAGTCGTGGTTTCCGCGCGCCTTGAGGGTGATCTTCGGGAGTTCCGGGGCGGGTAGCCGGTCGCCCGGGTAGCCGTGGACTTCGCCGAAGCGAACCCCCTTCTGCCAGTCGAGTCGTGCCTGTGCGATCTCCTCGCCGGACCGGCCGATGAAGTTCCACCACATGACGATGTCCTCGCCGAAGGGCGGGCCGCCGAGCAGGATCAGGCGGGCGGGGGTGGGGGAGGTGTTGGTGAGGGTGAGGGTGGTGCGGCCGGGCGGGAGGTGGCCGAGGTCGGCGGGGTGGAGGGGGGTGCCGGCGAAGAGGATGTCGCCCTGGTCGACGAGGAGGCCGTGTTCGAAGGCGGGGTCGACGTCGAGGGTGGTGGTGGCGCCGGCGGGGAGGGTGAGTTCGGCGCCGAGGAGCGGTGTGAAGGTGGGGACGGGGGAGGTGTCGCCGGCCAGGGTGCCGAGGAAGACGCGGGCCTCGCCGCCGCCGGGGAGCGGGACGGGGGCGGGGGCGTGGTGGTGGAAGTCGCGGCCGGTGTGCCGGTGGGCGTCGGGGAGGGCGACCCAGAGTTGGACGCCGTGCAGGACGGTGGTGGCGGCGGTGGAGGTCTCGGAGTGCGCGATGCCCCGGCCGGCCGTCATCAGGTTGAGCTCGCCGGGCCGGACGAAGGCGTGCACGCCGAGGCTGTCGCGGTGCTCGATCTCGCCGCTGAACAGCCAGCTGACGGTCTGCAGGCCGATGTGCGGGTGCGGGGCGACGTCCATGCCGCCGGTGGTGGCGACGTCGTCGGGGCCGTAGTGGTCGATGAAGCACCAGGCGCCGATCAGGGTGCGGTCGCGCTGGGGGAGGGTGCGGCGGACGGTCATCGCGCGCGGTCCGCCGAGCGGGACGTCCCGCGGGGGCAGGACTCGGGCGGTGCCGTGGTCGGTGGTGCTCATCGGGGTGCTCCCTCCCGTGCCGCCGGTCGGCGAACACGTCCAGCAAATCGTTACATCTTCAACTATCATGGACCGCAGCAGCCGACGAACGCCAGTGCGCGATGGAGGAGAGTCCAGGTGACCGAGGTGACCACCCCGACGGGCCGGGTCTATGTCGACAAGCAGACCCCGCAGGCGTTCCGCGCCCTGCTGGGCACCGCCGAGGCCGTCCGGCAGGCGGCCGCCGACGCCGGACTCGACCGCCGCCTGGTCGAACTCGTCAACCTGCGGGTCTCCCAACTCAACGGCTGCGCCTACTGCCTGGACGTGCACACCAAGGCCGCGCTCAAGGAGGGCGAAAGCGCGCAGCGGCTCGGCGTGCTGGCCGCCTGGCGGGACGCCGCCGTGTTCGACGAGCGCGAGCGCGCCGCCCTCGCGCTGGCCGAGGCTACCACCCACCCGTCCGACGCGGACGCGCAGGAGACGGCGTACACGCGGGCCCGGCAGGTCTTCGGCGACCAGGAGACGTCCGCGGTGATCTGGGTGGCGATAGCCATCAACGCGTTCAACCGGGTGTCGATCCTCAGCAAGCACCCGGTCCGTCCGGCCCGCTGACGCTCCGTCCGGCCCGCTGGCGGCCCGTCCGGCCAGGCCGGTCCCGGTCGGCGGTCCGACGGTGGAGGGCCCGACTCGGCCGACGGGCCGGCCGCCCGTGTTCGGCGACGCCCTGCCGGCGGGCGGGACGGACGCCCGCCGCACGGGTGGAATCCTCGCGCCCCGGCGGCCGGGCGGGGCCGTCGGGCGCGTCCGGGTGGTGACCTGTGCGGAACAGGTCCGCACCCTCCCGGAAGAGATGCCCCCATGCGCCGTCCCCGCGCCCGGCGACTCGCCGTCGCCCTGCTCGCCCTGAGCGCCCTCGTCCCCGCCGTCCCGGCCGCGGCCGACTCCGGTGCCACGTTCGGCCGCCCGACCGCGCAGCCCGCGCACCGCCCCGTGCACCAATTCGAGGACGAGGACTGCCCGTTCGACCCGGCCCTCGCGGCCCGGCTGGACGAGGCGATCGCCGGTGTGCGCCAGGAGACCGGTACGCCCGGTGTGATCGTCGGACTGTGGCTGCCCGGGCGCGGCACGTACGTCCGCGCCGACGGCGTCGCCGACCGGGCCACCGGACAGCCGATGACGCCCGACCTCAACATGCGGATCGGCAGCGAGACCAAGACCTTCACCGTCACCGCCGTACTCGAACTCGTCGACCGCGGCCTGGTCGGCCTCGACGACCCGATCGCCGAATACCTCGACGGCGTCCCCGACGGGGAGCACATCACGATCCGCCAACTCGCCGAGATGCGCAGCGGACTGTACTCCTACACCTTTGACGACGACTTCGTGCACGCGCTGCTCAGCGACCCCGATCGGCCGTTCACCCCGCAGGAACTGCTCGGGTACGCGTTCAAGCACGACAACGTGTTCCCGCCCGGCAGCGACTACCAGTACTCGAACACCAACACCGTGCTGCTCGGCCTGCTGGTCGAGAAGCTCGGCGGGATGCCGCTGCGTGACTTCATCCACCGCAACGTCACCGAGCCCGCGCACCTCCAGCGCACCCTGTTCCCGCGCGGCGCCGAACTGCCCCGCCCCTACGCGCACGGCTACACCGACCAGACCCTGGACGGACAGGTCGCCGACGCCACGCACTGGAACCCGTCCTGGGGCTGGGCGGCCGGGGCGATGATCTCCGACCTGCACGACCTGCACGACTGGGCGAAGACCCTGGCCACCGGCACCCTGCTCAGCCCCGCCACCCAGGCCGAACGCGAGAAGTTCATCCCCGTCCCGGGCTTCGGCGACGGCGCCGGGTACGGTCTCGGCCTGTTCCGGATCGGCGGCTGGGTCGGCCACAACGGCTCGCTGCCCGGCTACGAGAGCGTCACCCTCTACCTGCCCGAGCAGGACGCCACCCTGGTGATCCTGCTCAACACCGACATCATCCACGAGGGCAGCGAGCCCTCCACCCTCTTCGCGAAGGCCGTCACCTCGATCGCCACCCCCGGCCACGTCTACGAGCTGCCCACCGAGAAGTAGCCCCGGCCCCGGATCGAGCCCGCCTCGGTTCCGCCCCCGGCCGGCCTGTACCGGTCGGCCGGGCGCGGGAGGCGGGGCGAGAGGCGGGGGCGAAAGGGTGCAGGAGGGCGCAGGAGGCGGGGTGCCGGCGGGTCAGAACCGGTCGCCGGGCAGGTCGGCCGGGCGGATCCGGTAGACCTGGAGGTTCAGGCCGTAGTACTTGGTGGTCTCGCCGACCCAGCGCATGCCCAACCGCTTCGCCACCGCGTGCGCCCGGTCGTTCTTGGGCCGGGCCACCGCGAAGACCTCCTCGATGTCCTGGGTGAACACCCAGCGCAACAGCGCCAGGCCCGCCTCCGTCGCGTAGCCCTGCCCCCAGTCCTGCGGGGAGAGCTGCCAGGTGATCTCCAGGTCCTCGTCGTACGGCGGCAGCGGACGGATGCCCAGGCCGCCGACCACCTTCCCGTCCTCGCGCCGCTCCACCGCCCACCGCCCGCGCGGCGACAGCAGCCCGGCCTGTTCCCGCTCCCAGCCGCGCAGCACCGAACGCATCGCCTCGGCATCGACGACCTGGTCCATCACGGGCGTCAGCCAGCGGGCGACATCCGTGGAGCCGTACACGGCCAGTGCGTCCTCGGCGTCGTCCGGTGTCCACTCCCGGACGAGGAGCCGATCAGTGGTCAGGCTGATCCCCATGGGCGGGTCCTCCCTCAGTCGATTGGCGGACGTCTCCCTCCACCGGAGTGTGCGCTCCCTACCCGCCCGAGTCGAGCCGGAAGCCTGATCCGCACCACCTGTCACCGGACGGTCACCCGCCCGTCGCCCAGGGACCGCAGCCCCCCCGGGACCGCAGCCCCGGGACCGCAGTCCCGGGGCCCGGGATCAGCGGCGGCCGGGGAGGGGGAGGTGCAGGCCCCCCGGGTCCTGGCCGCGCAGCGCGAGGGCGGTGTCGACCTCCTCGGGCAGCGCCTCCAGGCCGAGCAGGCCCAGCGCGAGCCCGGCGGCGGCGCGGTGCCAGTCGCCAGCCCGCCGCAGCAGGGTGTGGCCGCTGCCCAGCACCCGGTAACCGGCCACCCGCGCGCCGTCGGCCCGGGCCCGCAGCGCGAACAGATCGGTGTCGCCGGGCGGGGTGATCCTGTCCCGGTCGCCGTGCAGCAGCAGCACCGAACGGTCCCGCAGGTGCGCGGTCGGCTCGCCCCGCGGGCACCACGGCGCCAGCGCCACCACGCCCCGCACGCACGGGTGGGCCGCCGCCCGCAGCGCCGCCCGGCCGCCCATCGAGTGCCCGATCAGCACCGTCGGCACCGGCCCCAGCCGCTCCACCAGGTCGGCCAGCGCCGCCTCCGCGTCCCGGGCCGCGTCCGCCCGGTCGCCGTTCCAGCCCCGGTAGCGGTAGCGCACCATGCCCACCGCCAGCGACCGGCCCGCCGTCGTCCTCCCCGCCGCGCGCTGCACCGCCCCGGCGAACGGCCGCATCCGCAACCCGGGCAGGTTCAACGCCGTGGGCGGCTCCGCCCCGTGCTCCCTACCGCCGTGCAGCACCAGCACCGCCGCGTCCGGCGAGGGCGGCAGCGCCCGCCAGGAGAGCAGCCGGTGCACCTCCACCGCCGCGCCGTCGGAGCGCACCGCCACCCGCCCGTCCATCGCACCGTCCCTGCTGTCGCCGTCCGCTGCCGTGCACCGCCGTACACCGCCGTGCACCGTCGTCCGCTGCTGTCCGCAGCCACCCGGAGGGGCTCGCAGCCGCCCGGAGCCGTCCACCGACGTTCGCACGCGTCCGCCGGGCCCCGGATCTGCCACTGTACGCGGGCACCGCCGCAGGACGGCCCGGCCCCGGAGAAGGACAGCCCCGGAGAAGGACGGGAGGGCCGGCGGCGGACGGAGGCTTTCCTGTCGCGGTACGGCCGGGGGCGTCGCTTTCCGCCGCGGCGGGTCGACTGCCGGGTGGACCCGTAGGCGTTGTCCGCGTGGCGGGCACGGTGGGTGGTAGGGGTGTGTGCGGTGGCGGACCGTACCGTCCCACCCCCGTTGCCTGTTGCTCGTTCCGCGTGCCCTGTTCCTCCTGACGGCCTGCTGGTCCACGGAGTCGCCGACCCGCCGACCTGGTCGGCCAGGCCGGGCCAGACCGGCTGGGGCGGGGGCTACCGGATTCGTCCTCGACGGCGCAGGTGCGTCGCCACCACCATCAGCATCGCCAACGCGGCGGCCCAGCCGACCACCACGGCCAGGAGCAGGACCGGTTGGTCCCACACCACTGCCAGCGCCAGCAGGGCGAACGAGGCGGCCAGACAGCACGAGATCACCGTGACCACGATCCACGGCCGGGCCACCAAGGTCCGTCGTAGCCGGGCCATCCTCGCTGTCCGCATCGTGCGCAGCTCGCGCTCCAGCTCCTGATCGCTCCCCAGCTCTGCCTCGATCTGTTGGAGGATCAGTAGCTCACGGGGGGAGAGTGCGGGTCCTTCCATCAACCACCTCCGCGCCGCAAGGCAGGCACGCCCCGGCCTTCCCCGCCGACGCGACCCTGCTCCCAGGTAGCAACACATGTGCCCGCTGGACGCCGGTTCTAACACCCGAACGCGCGCTCGACGTCCCGTTGTCCATTAGTACTCCTCGCAGTTGACGTCCTGACGGCTCCCGCTCGTCGCCGGGAACGGGTAGGGCGGCCCGATGCTGTCGCCGCGACCGGTCGCCGGAACCGACCGTGGTGGCTGGTAGGAAGCGCGGAACGCGCGAGGTGGACGGACGGGAGCGATCCGCTGCCGCACCCGGCCCCGCCTGACCCGCCGCCGTACCGGGTGGGGCCGGGCCGGCGGTGGCGGTAGCGGCCGGTCAGCCCTCGGTGGGCGGCTCGGCGATCAGGGCGGTGGCTATTCGGCGGAAGCCGACGCTCTCGTAGACCCGCGCCACGGCGTCGTCGCTCGCGGAGAGGAACACCGTCCGGACCCCGGTGGCGCGGGCGTGCTCGACCAGGTGCGAGGTGACCCGGCGGGCCAGGCCCCGGCGGCGCAGGGCCGGCAGGGTGGCCACCGCGACGATCTCGCTGACCTCGCCGACCGGCTGGTGGCAGCCGGAGGCGGTGGGGGCGCCGTCCGGCCCGACGGTCGCGGCGAGGACCGTGCGCCCGGCCGTTATCCGGTCGGCCATGCGGGCGGCCGCGGCCTCCGTGTCGGGGCCCCGCACCGCCTCGGCGAGCTGCTCGGGCCCGGCGGTGCCGACCTGGGTGCCGGCCTCGGCGAAGGCCAGGTGCGGCAGCGTGACGGCGGCGGGCAGCAGCGGGTCGTCCGGGGCGAGCACCCGGACCTCCGGCCCGTCGTCCGCCGCCGCCCCGGCGTCGGCAGTGGTGGCGTCGGCGGTGGTGGCCTCGGCGGGGGACGGCTCGTCGAGGTCGAGCACCAGCAGCGGGTGCTCGTGCACCTCCAGCCCGGTGGCCTCGACGGCGGCACGCAGACCCGGTGTGGTCTCGTGCACCCACTCGAAGCTCTCGGGCGCCCCGATCTCCCGCTGCCGGGCCCGGACCCGCTCGACGTCCGCGGCGGTGAAGACGCCCGGGCCGCCCGGCGTGGGCCGCCCGTAGTAGTGCCAACCCTGGCCGGTGCGGACGAACAGGGTAAGCGGGCCGTGCTCCTCGGTCGTCGCGGAGAACCGGGGGACCGCGTCGTAATAGGTTTCGAGCCGGGCCAGGACGTCCTTCGACCCGGGGGTGGGGGTGTCGTTCGCGTCGCGCATCGTGCTGCCGTCCAAGGGTGTGGTGCTTCCTCTCGTGGAGGTTGATCAGGCGGCATCACATCAGAGCGGTCGATCGTGTGCACGGGTTTTTTTGAACCGCGCGCACCGCCCGTTCGAAAGACGGCCGGTGACGGCCCCTCAGGGGCGAACCGTTTCTCCTTGCCACCCGAAGGCCCGCGCGGGCCGAAAACGAGGCCGGTCGGCCGGGAGCCCCGTGCGCGCGGCATCCCGGCCGACCGGCTGGATTCACCCGGTGGAGTGAATGCGGGGAACGGCCCGGAAGGCGGTCCGCGGAACGGATCGCCCGGGCCCGGAAGGCGATCCGTCCCGCGGCCTCAGCGCCGGCCGACCTCGGCGAGCCGGGCGAGCAGCAGTTCGGCGACCTCCGCGGGGCGCTCCAGCGCGGGCAGGTGGCCGGCCCAGGGGAGTTCGCGGTGCTCGGCGTCCGGCAGCAGGGCCGCCAGGTCGGCGGCGATCCGGCGGAAGTCGTCCAGGTCGTGCGCGCCGGAGTACACCAGGGTGGGCGCGACGGCCGCCCGCAGGTCGACCTCGACCGGCGTCGGGGAGATCTCCTGCTCGGGCGCCAACTGCACCTCGTACGCGTTGCGCTGCATCACCCGGAGCTTCGCCCGGGCCGCCTCGTCCGCGTCCGGCCCGAGCCAGGTGTCCGCCATCAGCTCGACCGCCTCGTCCAGGCGGCCGGACTCGACCAGGCCGACCTCGAGGTCGTCCAGCGCGAGCAGTTCGGCGCTCGGCTCGTGGTCCGGGCTGCCCGGACAGAGAAGGGTCAGCGAGCCGACCCGGTCGGGGTGGCGGGCCGCGAACTGGAGGGCGAGCCGACCGCCGAAGGAGGAGCCGACCAGGGCCGCCCGTTCGATGCCGAGTCCGTCCAGCAGCTCCGCCAGGTCGGTCAGGTTGTCGTACGGCCGGTCCGCGCAGGGGGTCTCCCCGAAACCGCGGAAGTCGCACCGCAGGACGCGGTACCCGGCCGCGCGCAGGGCGTCCCACTGCCCGTCCCACATCCGCCGGTCGCAGACGGAGGAGTGCAGCAGAACCACCGCGGGGCCGTTTCCGGCCACCTCGTGAGTGATCGTCATTCCGCCGACCGTAGGGCAGGGCCGGGCCGCTGACCAGCGATTTCCGCTACGGGCGGAGCGCGGGGCCGCGGACGACGCCGGTGGCGGCGCCGGCGGCGGTGTCGGTGACGGGCGGCATGATGGGGGAGTGCCCGAAGGAGACACCATCTACCACGTCGCCGCCCAGCTCGACCAGGCGCTCGCCGGTCACCTGCTGACGGTGACGGACTTCCGCGTCCCCGCCCACGCCACCGCCGACCTGACGGGACGCCGGGTGCTGGGGACGGTGCCGCGCGGCAAGCACCTGCTGACCAGGTTCGAGGGCGGCGTGACGCTCCACAGCCACCTGCGGATGGACGGCCGCTGGCAGACCTTCCGGCCCGGCGAGCGCTGGCGCGGCGGCCCGGCGTTCCAGGTCCGGGCGGTGCTCGGCACCGAGCACGGCACCGCCGTCGGCTACCGGCTGCCGGTGGTCCAACTGCTGCGCACCGAGGAGGAGGACCGGGTGGTCGGCCACCTCGGCCCCGACCTGCTCGGCCCGGACTGGGACGCCGCCGAAGCCCGCCGCCGCCTGCTCGCCGACCCGCGGCGTCCGGTCGGCGCGGCCCTGCTCGACCAGCGCAACCTGGCCGGCATCGGCAACGTGTACGCCAACGAGCTGGCCTTCCTGGCCGGGGTCACGCCCTGGCTGCCGGTCGGCGAACTACCCGACCCGGAGCGGCTGCTGCACCGCGCCCACCAGGTGCTGGAAGCCAACAAGCTGCGGCCCGACCACGTCACCACCGGCGACACCCGGCCCGGTCACCAGCACTGGGTGTACGGCCGGGGCCGCCGGAACTGCGTGCGCTGCGGCACCCCGATCCGCACCGCCAAGCACGACCGGGACCGCGTCGCCTACTGGTGCCCGCGCTGCCAGCGCGGCCCGGCGCCGACCTCCTGACGCCCCGGCGGCCCCCGAAGTCCCCGGTCAGTCCTGCTCCACCAGCGCCGGGTGCCGCGGGTCCTCGACCCGCACCGTCAGGTCGGCCAGCTCCTCCGGGACGGTCTCGGTGCGGTAGCGCTCGAACGCGGGCAGCGTCCAGCGCTCGGCCTCCGGGGTGCGGCGGCCCAGCGCGGCGGCGGACTGGGTCAGGTGCACGGTCAGCTCGAACGGCAGCCAGCGGCCGAGCAGGAACGGTCCGTCCAGCAGCAGCACACCGCGCGGCGGGAGTTCCACGTACCCCGCCCGGGTGGCGCGGTCGCTGACCGGGTTCCAGTACGTGGGCAGGACGCGGCCGTCACCGTCCGGTTCGAGCGGGTCGAGGACTTCGCGGAGCAGCGCGCCCTGGTCCAGCCAGAGGTCGTGGAAGGCGTCCGGGTCCTCCTTGCCGTACTCGAAGCGCACCGAGGCCGGGCGCAGGAAGTCGCCCGCCGACACCCGCCGCACCGGCCGCCCGAGCAGGCGCAGCGGCTCCGCCAGCGCGTCCGCCAACTCGCCCGGCCGGGTCGCCGCCGCGCCGTCGATCGCGACCCGCAGCCGCCGGTCGTCGTCGGCCAGTTCGTGGATCCGCCCCGCGAGCAGCTCGGCCAGCCGCTCCGGGGAGATCGGGGTCACCCGCACCGGACGATCACTCCCTTCGGTCAACCGGACTATACGTCGCGGCGGCCGAGGGGCCGTCCACCCGCCGCTCCGCCGACGGGCGGCGCGTGGAACACTCCGGGCGTGGTGCTCCGCCCGGAGCACGCCCGCCGGAGCACGACAGGCCGGGCACGCCGGCCGGAGCACGACAGGCAGGGCACGCCGGCCGGAGCACGACAGGCAGGGCACTCCGGACGGAGTGCAGAAGGCACAGAAGGCAGAAGGGGAGACACCATGACCGCCGCACCGCCGCTGACCCTCGCCGAGGTCGACGCCCTGGCCGCCCGCGCGCACGCCGGCCAGTACGACCGGACCGGGGTCCCGTACGTGGAGCACGTGCGGGCGGTGGCCGCGGGTGTCGCCCCGTTCGGGACGGGGGTGCGGATGGCGGCGCTGCTGCACGACGTCCTGGAGGACACCCCGCTCACCGCCGGGGAGTTGCTCGCCGCAGGCGTCCCCGCCGCCGTGGTGGCGACCGTCCGGCGGGTGACCCGGACGGCCGGGACGGACTACCGGACGATGCTGCTGGACGTCGTCACCGACCACGCCGCCACGCTGGTCAAGATCGCCGACAACGCGCACAACTCCCGCGCCGACCGCGCCGCGCTGCTCCCGGCGGCGGACCGGGCCCGGCTGGCCGAGCGCTACCGGGACGCCCGCGCGGTGCTGTGGCCCGCCGTCGCGGAGGCCGACGTCCGGACGATCGTCGGGGCGGTCAACCCGGACCTGCTGGCCGAACTCGACTGAGGCCGCCCGCGGAGGCACGCTGGAAGGAGCAGTGGGGGTGCCAGAGCGAGGAGCCCGGGATGTCCGAGATGAACGACAGGCTCGACCAGAAGGACCGGCGGGACGAGGAGGACGTCCGGGCCGCCGACCCGGAGGAGGGCATCACCTCCTACCAGACCATGCACGCGGCGGAGGAGTCCCGGGCCGAGGGCGACCCGACCGCGGACCCGTCCCAGCAGGAGGAGCGGCGGTGAGCGGGCGCATGGCGGCGTCCGGGCCGCACAGCGCCGAGTGGTCGGTCCGGCTGCGGGTGGTCGAGGCCGGCGACCTCACCCAGGCGCACGCCGTCCTCGACACCGGCGTCAACCTGATCGAGGTCGAGGCCGAGGCGCACCGCAGCCGGACCGACCCCGCCGATCCGGCGATCGGCGACGAACTCGCCGTCGGACGGGCGCTGACCGCCCTCGGCCAGCAGCTGATCCACCACGGCTCCACCGCCGCCGAGGCCGCCGAGTCCGCCCGCCGCCGCGACCTGCCGCCCGCGGACAGCGCCTGGTGACGGGCCGGACACCGGTGTGCGGAACATCGGTGTGCGAAACAGTCGAATCGTGACCTTCCCCCGCCCCCGGACCGGAACTCCTCCGGCCGGGGGCGCGTCACTCCCGGTGGCCGCGCACCCGCGCCGGCCCGCAGGCGACGGACGGGACGCCCCCGCACAGCACGGGGGCGCCGGGGGTGGACAAGGTGGACGACGATCAGCACCCGGAGGGCAGACCGGCGGACCGGCCCCCGCAGGACGCCCGCTGGGAACTCCCCGACTACGCGCACGGACGCGAACTGGGCGCCGGCGCGTCCGGCCGCGTCGTCCTCGCCCGGCACCGGGCCACCGGCACCCCCGTCGCCGTCAAGTACCTGCTCGGCGACCACCCCGACCAGGCCGCGTTCCGGGTCGAGGCCGACCTGCTCGCCGCCCTCGACAGCCCGCACGTCACCCGCCTGTACGAGTACGTCGAGGGCCCGCGCGGCGCGGCCATCGTGATGGAGCTCGTCGAGGGCGTCTCGCTGCGCGACCTGCTGCGCGCCGAGGGCGGCACCGGACCGGAGGCCGCCCTCGTCGTGCTCAAGGGCTCCCTGCTCGGCCTGGCCGCCGCGCACCGGGCCGGTGTCGTGCACCGCGACTACAAGCCGGGCAACGTCCTGGTCACCGCGGACGGCGAGTCGAAACTCGTCGACTTCGGCATCGCCGTCCGCACGGGCGCCGGCGGCACCGTCGCCGGGACGCCCGCCTACATGGCCCCCGAGCAGTGGGCCGGCCGCCCCGCCTCCCCGGCCACCGACGTGTACGCCGCCACCGCGACCTTCTTCGAGTGCCTCACCGGCGCCAAGCCCTACGCGGGCACCACGCTGATGGAACTCGCCGTCCAGCACACCGAGGCCGAGATCCCCGACGTCCAGGCCCCCGAAGCGCTCCGCCCGCTCATCCGGGCCGGACTCGCCAAGACCCCCGAACAGCGCCCCGCCGGCGCGGAAGCCCTGGTCGGCGAGCTGGAGGCTGCCGCCGGGGCCGCCTACGGCGCCGACTGGGAGGACCGCGGACGCAGACGGCTGGCCGCGCTGGTCGCCCTGCTGCCGCTGCTGCTGCCCTCCACCCTGGGCGAGGGCACGCTGCCCGGCGCGACCTCGTACGCGACGACGGTGCTCGCCCCGCCGCCACCGGCCCCGCGCCCGCGCGTTCCGTTCCGGGGACGGCTGATCGCCACCGTCGGCGCGATCGTCCTGGCCACGGGCGCGCTCGCGGCGGTCGCCTCCGCGGACGGGAACGGCACCACCACCGACCCGCGGCCGGTCGCCGCCCCGCTCGCCACCACCAGCGTCCGGCCCGCCGAACCACCGACGGCCGAGCCCTCGCCGACCCCCGACGACAGCCCGAGCCCCAGCGCCTCGCCCACCCCCACCCCCACCGAGGACACCGGCCCGAGCACGTCGCCGAGTCCGACGACGAAGCCCAGCACCTCCCCGAAGCCGAGCCCGAGCACGAGCCCGAGCCCGACCGTGACCGGTTCGACGCCCAGCGCGACGCCGAGCAGCGCGCCGCCGGTCACCGTGACGGTGCGGAGGCTCTCCGGCCGTGTGGAGGGGACGACGCTGACGGCCGGGTTCCTGGTGTCGGTGGAACCGGCCGGGAGCACTGCGGGGAGAGTGACGCTGACCTGGTACGACGACGGAGTTCCTTCCGCAGCCGAATCCGTCGACGTCCCGACGAAGGGGACGGTGACCCGGCCGCACACCTTCGCCTGCAACCAGCGGGCCAAGAACGTGAGCGTGAGCGTCACCACCCCGGCGGGGGACACCACGGCCTCGCCCTCGTACCTCATGATCTGCCCGCCGAGGTAGGAGGAGCACGACGATGACCGACAACGCACCCGACCCCGGCTTCCGGCTCGGGCCGGTCCGCAGGCGCGACGACCCGGACCGGACGGTCCGGTTGCGATCCGCCGCCCCGCAGGACGACCTGCGCACCGTCCGGCTCCGCCCGTCCGTCCCGCCGCCGCCACCGCCGTCCGACGTCGAGGAGACCGTCCGGCTGGACCCGGCGGTGACGCGGCCGATCGACCTCGCCGCGACCCTTCCCGAGCCCGGCGGGCCCGCGTCGGAGGGCGAGTTGCGGCGGTACGGCCCCGGGGTGCCGCCCGGGGCCGCCGCGGTGTGGCGCGGGGAGGCCGTGGCGGCGGCGCCGCCGCCACGGCGGTGGGACAGGTGGCTGCTGGTGCCGCTGGTGCTCCTGCTCGCGCTGCTCGGGTACCTGCTCCGGGAGCGGTACGGGCGCCCCGTCGAGGTGGTGGGCGTGACGGCGGTGACCGCGTCCGCCGGGCCCGGGTGCGACGGCACCGCCGTGGTCACCGGGACGCTGGAGACCGACGGCGGCGCGGGCCGGGTGACCTACCGGTGGCTGCGCAACGACGGCACCGTCTCCGGGCCGTTCGTCCAGCACGTGGCGGCCGGGCACCGGCGCACCGACGTCACGCTGGAGTGGAGCTTCCGGGGACACGGGGAGTTCGCCGCCGGCGCGCGGCTGGAGGTCCTGGAGGGGGCCGGCGGCAGCGGGCACCACGCCGAGGCCGCGTTCGTCTACGCCTGCCCGTGACCCGACGGCCGGGCGGCACGGCAGTCCGACGGCCCGAGCTGCGGACGCCGAGCGCCGGGCAGGACGCACGAAGCCCGGGCCGCGGCCGACGGCGGGTCGGCGGCGGCCCGGGCCTGGCCTCCGGTCAGGACCGTGGGGCGGTGGCACCTCCGCCCGTCTTCACGGCCTCGACCATGTGCTGGTGCACCTCGCGCGCCGTCGCCTCGTCCGCGGCGGCCACGGGGCTGCCCTCCACGGTGAACCAGTCGAGCGCGCCGCTGTACTGCACGGTCAGCCGTGCCTCGCCCTCGATCCACATGGTGTGCACCGTCAGGTCCCCGGTGATGACGCCGATCTCGACGGTCCGCACGCCGCCGTGGCCGGACAGAATGCCCTGAGTGGTCCAGGTTGCCCAGGTGTTCACAAGCCAGCTCCCATCCGCCGCCCAACGGGACGCTCGGTCCCGACCCCACAGGTACCCGATCCGGGGCGGCCGCTTCCCACTGTCACCCGAAGGGCTGAAAACCGCCCCCCGGGCGGGTGGTCTCCGCGCGGTCTAGCATCGAGCTATGGGAGAGCGAGAGGGTGCGCTCACCGCGCCGAGACTGATCCTCGAAACCGACGGCGACTCCACGGTCATCACGCCGAGCCGCCGGTACGCGCTCGGACGCGACCCCACCGGCGACATCGTGCTGACCGACCCGCGGGTCTCCTGGCACCACGCGCAACTGCACGCCGGTGACGGTCACTGGTTCGTCGACGACACCGGCTCCACCAACGGCACCTACGCCGCCGACGGCCACCGGGTCGTCCACCTGGAGATCGGGCCGGGCACCGTGTTGTGCCTGGGCAGCCCGGGGGACGGGCCGCGCTGCACGTTCAGCGCGCTGCCCGAACCGACCGCCGTGCACCCGCTGCCCGGCGGCCGCCCGTCCGCGCTGACCGCGATCACCGGCTCCCGCCGGCCGCCGTCCAGCGTCATGCCGCTGCCGACCAGGGTGGTGCGGATCGGCCGCGCCCCCGACAACGACCTGGTGGTCGGCGACCTGTCGGTCTCCCGGCACCACGCCGAGCTGCGCGCCGCGCCCGGCGGCGGCTACCGGATCGCCGACCTGGACAGCCACAACGGGACCTACCTGAACGGCCGGCCCGTGCGACAGGCCCCCGTCGGGCCCGGCGACCTGATCGGAATCGGCCATTCGGTGTTCTGCCTGGTCGGGGACGAACTGCAGGAGTTCGTCGACACCGGCGACATCGACCTCGACGTGGAGGGCCTCACCGTCCGGGTCGCCGACGGCCGCACCCTGCTCGACGGGGTCACCTTCCCGGTCGGCCAGAAGTGCCTGCTCGCGGTGGCCGGGCCCAGCGGTGCCGGCAAGTCCACCCTGCTCAACGCGCTCACCGGACTGCGCCCCGCCGACCGCGGCACCGTCCGCTACGACGGCCGCGACCTCTACCACGACTACGCCGAACTGCGCCGCCGGATCGGCCTCGTCCCGCAGGACGACATCCTGCACACCCAGCTGCCGGTCCGGAAGGCCCTGGCGTACGCCGCCGAACTGCGCTTCCCCGACGACACCGCGCCCGAGGAGCGGGCCGCCCGGGTCGAGGAGGTGATCGACGAACTCGGCCTCGGCAAGCGCGCCGACCAGGTCATCTCCAGCCTCTCCGGCGGTCAGCGCAAGCGGGTCAGCGTGGCCCTCGAACTGCTCACCAAACCGTCCCTGCTCTTCCTCGACGAGCCCACCAGCGGGCTCGACCCCGGCATGGACCGGTCCGTGATGCAGATGCTGCGCGGCCTCGCCGACGACGGGCGGACCGTCGTCGTGGTCACCCACAGCGTGCTCAGCCTCGACCTGTGCGACCGGCTGCTGCTGCTCGCCCCCGGCGGGCGCACCGCCTGGTACGGGCCGCCCGGCGAGACGCTGGAGCACTTCGGGTTCGCGCACTGGCCGGACGCCTTCGAGGCGTTCGAGAACCAGACCGACCGCGACTGGGCCGGCGAGTTCCGCGCCTCCACCCCCTACCGCAGCTACGTCAGCGGCCCGGCCGGCGGCCCCGGCGACCGGCCCGGCGCGCTCGCCCCGGCCGAGCGGGAGCGGCCGGAGGCCGGGATCGTCCCCGCGCCCGCGCCCCGGCCGCGGCGCTGGCGCAGACAGGTCGGCACGCTCTGCCGCCGCTACGCCAGCGCGCTCTCCGCCGACCGGACCTTCCTCGCCGTGATGATCGCGCTGCCGTTCGTCATGGGCGCGATGGCGCACGCCCTGGCCGGCAGCCGGCTCGACCAGGACACCGCGCTGAACGCGCTGCTGATCCTGTGCGTCGGCGGGGTGCTCACCGGCGCCGCCAACGCGGTGCGCGAACTGGTCAAGGAGCGGACGATCTACCAGCGCGAACGCGCCGTCGGCCTGTCCAGATCCGCGTACCTGTGCTCGAAGATCGTCGTGCTGGGCACCGTCACGGTCGTCCAGTCGGTGGTGCTGACCATGGTCGCGCTGATCGGCGTGAAGCTCAGACCGCAGGGCGGCAGCGGGGTGTTCCTCCCGCCGCTGCTGGAGATCACCCTCGCCGTGGCGCTGCTCTCGCTCACCGCGATGATGCTCGGCCTGCTGATCTCGGCGCTGGTCAAGAAGGAGGAGGTGACCATGCCGCTGCTGGTGCTGGTCGCCATCGTCCAGGTGGTGTTCTGCGGGGCGCTGCTGCAACTCGACCACATCCCGGTGCTCAACCAGCTGTCCTGGCTGGTCCCGTCCCGCTGGGCGCTCGGCGCGATGGCGGCCACCATCGACCTGCACGCCACCGTGCCCGGCGAGCTCACCGACGACCCGCTGTTCGCGCACCGGCCGGGCGTCTGGCTGCTCGACCTGGGGATGCTGGTCGTGCTGGCCGTCGCGTACGGACTGGTCGTCGCCCGACTGCTGCGCCGGCACGAACCCGCCGTGATGCGGCGGTAGCGCATGGGCCCGCCCGACGGATTCCGGCCCACCCACGTCGTCCCGGCCGACGGCCTGCCGACCTGGACCGCGCCCGACCCGGCCGCCGCCGGAGTGCCGCTCGACCCGCTGCTGCCGGTCGCCCTCGCCGAGGCCCACGGCAACTGGGCCCGGATCGTCTGCTCCAACGGCTGGTCGGCGTGGGTCGACGGACGGCTGCTGGTCGCCCTCCCGCAACGCCCCCCGTCGGCCGGCGGCCCGCTCGCCACCACCGAGGACCCGCGTCCGCTGCTCGCCGCGCTGGAACGCTCGCTGGCCACCTACCGGCGGCTGGTCGATGACTGGGCGGCCGGCCGGATCGACCTGGAGACCTTCCGCGACGGCACCCGCGAGCTGCGGCTGGGCGCGGTGCTGGACGGCTCCGACGCCTGGCTGCTCGACCTCGACCGGGGCCGCTGGTACTACTGCGACGCCGCCCAGCTCCAGGGCTACGCGGCGGCCGACCGCGCACCCGACCGGGGCTGAGCCGATGTCAGGGGAACGGCCCTCCGAACCCCCTGGGCGGCCCGCCGCGCAGGCCGGTCCGCCGCCCGCCGCCGCGGAGCCCGGCGAGTTGGACGGGCGCACGCTGGCCGGCTACCGGCTGGAGCACGTGCTGGGGCGGGGCGGCATGGCGGTGGTCTACCGGGCCGAGGACCTGCGGCTGGGCCGCACCGTCGCGGTCAAGCTGCTGGCCCCCGAGCTGGCCCGCAACGAGAACTTCCGGCAGCGCTTCGTCCGGGAGTCGCACGTCGCCGCCTCGCTCGACCACCCGAACATCGTCCCGGTGTACGACGCGGGCGAGGCCGAGGGCGTGCTGTACCTGGCCATGCGGTACGTGCGCGGCCGCGACCTGCGCGCGCTGCTCGACCGGCAGGGGCCGCTGACGGCCGCCCGGACCGTGCGGATCGCCGTTCAGGTGGCCGGCGCGCTGGACGCCGCGCACGCCCACGACCTGGTCCACCGGGACGTCAAACCGGGCAACGTGCTGATCGCCGAGGGCACCGACCCCGACCGCCCCGAGCACGCCTACCTGACCGACTTCGGCCTGACCAAGAAGTCGCTCTCGCTGACCGGCCTGACCAGCGTCGGCCAGTTCGTCGGCACCCTCGACTACGTGGCCCCCGAGCAGATCTCCGGCAAGCCCGTGGACGGGCGGTGCGACGTGTACAGCCTGGGCTGCGTGGTGTTCGAGATGCTCACCGGCGGCCCGCCCTACCGGCGCGACGACGACCTGGCGCTGCTCTGGGCGCACCTCAACGACCCGCCGCCGGACGTCCGGGAGCGGCGCGCGGACCTGCCCGCCGGGGTGGGCGAGGTGCTGGAGCGGGCGATGGCGAAGCGGCCCGGCGAGCGGTACGGCAGCTGCCTGGAGTTCGTCGCGGCACTGCGGGCGGCGACGGACCCGCGCAGCGCCCCGCGCCCCGCGTCCCGGGAGGCTCCCCGGGGTGCGCGCCCGGCTGCTCCGGAGGTCGTTCCGGGGGCCGTTCCCGGGGTGCGCCCGGAGGCCGTCCCGGGGGCGGACCGGCCGCCGCGGCCGCCGGCCTGGGCGCGGCCGGTGTTCGAACCCTGAAGGTCTCCGCCCCCGAAGGTTTCCGCTCGTTTCCGGGGCGTAACGATCAGTGGCATGCACCTTTCAAAGTCGGGTGTTTGCTGGCAGTCTGCCCCTCGGCCAGGGCCCCCACAGACCCTGGCGACCGAGAGGAGCACCATGAGCAACAGACTCCGCGCCCTCGCCACCCGCGCCGTCGCCGTCCTGGGCACCACCGTGCTCGTCGCCGCCGGCACCGTGACCGCCACCGCCACCGTCGCGCAGGCCGCCGCCTGCACGCCGGCCCAGGTGGTCGTGAACGGCGGGTTCGAGTCCGGAAGTTCGCCCTGGACCTCGTCCAGCGGAGTGATCACCAGCGACAGCGGGCAGAGCGCCCACGGCGGGACGTCCTTCGCCTGGCTGAACGGCTACGGCTCGGCGCACACCGAGACGCTCGCGCAGACCGTGACCCTCCCCGCGGGCTGCACCAGCGCCACCCTGAGCTTCTGGCTGCACGTCGACACCGCCGAGACCACCAAGACCACGGCGTACGACAGACTGACCGCGAAACTCGGCAGCACCACCCTCGCCACCTACTCCAACCTGGACGCCGTCGCCGGCTACGTGAAGAAGACGCTCGACGTCTCCGCGTACGCCGGACAGACCGTCAGCCTCGCCTTCAGCGGCGTCGAGGACGCCAGCCTCCAGACCAGCTTCGTGCTCGACGACTTCGCGCTCGACGTCTCCGGCGGCACCACCACCCCGCCCACCACCGACGCCACCCGCACCCCGGCCCCCACCGGGTACACCGTCAGCCTGAGCAGCGACACGAGCGGCGCCACCTGGACCGGGCACCAGGGCATCGGCTTCACCAACCCCTCGGCGACCCCGCTGACCGAGGTCTACCTGCGGCTCTGGGACAACGCCCACGGCAGCTGCCCCAGCACGCCCGTCACCGTCAGCAACCTGACCGGCGGCACCGCCGGCGCGCTCAGCGTCAGCTGCACCGCGCTCAAGGTCACCCTGCCCGCGCCGCTCGCCCAGGGCCAGAGCGGCAGCCTCGGCTTCGACCTGTCCATCGCCGTCCCCTCCGGCGCCGACCGGTTCGGCCGCGACGGGGCCTTCGCCTTCATCGGCAACGCCCTGCCCGTCCTCGCGGTGCGCGACGCGGGCGGCTGGCACCTGGACCCCTACACCAACAACGGTGAGTCCTTCTACACCCTGGCCTCCGACTACACCGTCACCCTCGACCACCCCAGCAGCCTGCTCGTCCCCGCCACCGGCAGCTCCGTCGACACCCCCGGCAGCAGCGGACGGACCGTCACCACGGCCACCGCGAAGAACGTCCGCGAGTTCGCCTGGGCCGCCGGACCGTTCGCCAAGATCTCCGGCAGCTCGGCGGCCGGCGCCGCGGTCAACGTCTACTCGGTCAGCGGCATCAGCTCCAGCGACGCGCAGTCCATGCTGAGCACCGCCAAGTCCGCCGTCGACGCGCACGCCGGACGGTTCGGCGCCTACCCCTACGGCGAACTCGACGCGGTGATCGACAACAACTTCTGGTTCGGCGGCATGGAGTACCCCGGCTTCGTCCTCGACCTGGTCTCCACCACCGCGCTCACCCACGAGATCGGCCACCAGTGGTGGTACGGCATCGTCGGCGACGACGAGTACGACAACCCCTGGCTGGACGAGGCGTTCACCGACTACGCCACCGACCTCGCCCAGGGCAAGACCGGCACCAACTGCTGGAACAGCACCTCCTGGGCCTCCGCCGCCGAGAAGATCAGCAACTCGATGGCCTACTGGGACGCCCACTCCTCCCGCTACTCGGCGGTCGTCTACGGCTACGGCAAGTGCGCCCTGCACGACCTGCGCCGCACCATCGGCGACACCGCGATGACCAGACTGCTGCACGACTACGCGGCGGCGCACTGGTACGGGATCTCCACCACCGCCGAGTTCAAGGCCGCCGCGCAGGCCGCGACCACGGTCGACCTGACGTCCTTCTGGACGCAGCACCGCATCGACGGCTGACGCGGCTGACGCTGCCGACCGGGCCCCGGGTTCCGGGCGCGAGCACAGGGGCGTTCAGGCGTCAGGGTTCCGTCCGGCCCGCCGGAGCTTTCGCGGCGGTGCCGGGCGGGGCCCCGCCGCGCAAGCGCCGGCGGACGACCAGCGCGCCCAGCAGGCCGGACAGGGCGCCCCAGCCGGCGGCGATCGGGACGGCGGTCAGCAGGTCCGGCTCCAGCACCGTCCGCCCCTCGCCGCCCAGGCCCAGCAGCGACAGCCCGTACACCGCCGACACCCGGGTCACCAGGCCCACCGCCAGCACCGCCAGCGCCAGCACCACGGCCGACTGCGCCACCGACCGCCACACCGGCAGCGGCGGACGCGCCCGGGCCGCCGCCACCACGCCCGCCGCCAGCACCAGCAGCGCCGCCAGCGGCAGCAGCAGCCAGGCCCAGCCGTTCTGCTCGGCCAGCGCACCCAGGTCCAGCGTCACGTCCCGCCCGGAGCGCAGCACCGCCGCCAGCGGATGCGGGAACGGCAGGCCCAGACTGTTCGTGACGTGGCCGTGCCAGGACGCGCCGAGGCCCACCCCGAACCCCAGCCACGCCAGGTTCGGCAGCCCCAGGCAGACCACCGCCAGCGTCTGCCGCGGCTCACTGCCCGTCACCACCGCCACCAGGCCGCCCACCAGCCCCAGCAGCACGTACACCAGCAGCAGCACCAGCACCGCGTGCACCGTCGGCCGCAGCGTGCCGTGCCAGCGCACCCAGCCGGTCGGCAACGGCGCGCGCCGCGAGGCGGCCAGCGCCAGCACCACCACCACCGCCAGCCACAGCAGGCCGAAGCCCACCGCCGGGCCCGGGTCCACCCGGAACCCCACCGTCGGCGCCGCACCGAACGCCCCGCCCAACTCGTCGATCAGCGGATCGCCGGTCGACACCGTGAAGGAGTGCCGCGCCGCCGCGGACAGCAGCAGCACCGCCACCGCCCAGCCGGCCGCCAGCGCCAGCACCCGGGCCAGCAGCAGCCGCCCGCCCACCACCGCGTGCCGGCGCATCGGCCGCAGGAACAGGTACGCCGCCACCAGCGCGCCCACCAGCGTCACCGACAGCGGCATCGCGGTGATCCCGCCCTGCGCGGTCGCCACGAAGGCCGCGCCGCCGTCCAACCGCGCCGGGGCGCCCAGCGCCATCAGCAGCGTCGCGGCCAGCACCGGACCGAAACCGCCGCCCGGCAGGTCGTCCGCGCCCGCCAGCCAGAGGCCGAGCGCGGCCACCGCCGCCATCGCCGCGAGCGCGCCGACCACCGTGACCAGCGCGGGGAGCGGCACGGACCACCAGGGCGCGGCGAACCGGTCGGACGGCGCGGCAGGCGGTGGTGGTGGGGGAGGTGTGGGCGGAGGCGGGGACGAGGGGGTGCGGGGGTCCGCGGGAGTGGCGGCACCAGTCACACGTCTCACCGGCCCTTCGAGCGAGCCCCCCGGGCACCGGCCCGGAGCGGCCGGTCCTTCCAGCTTCCGACAGGGCGCAGCGGGCGGCGAGTTGCCGCGCGCGGGGCGCGGTGGGGCGCGGTGGCGTGCGGCGGGGCAGGGTGGGGCGGGGGGCGGGGGCGGGGGGCGGGGCAGGGCGCGGCCGGAGCCGGTGAGCGGGGGCGGGGGAGCGGGCGGACAATGGTGGGTGCGCAGCTGGACTCGGGGGAGTCCGACCGGGAGGAAGTCCCGTGAGTGAGCAGCCGACACCCCGGCAGCCCGGGGAATCCGGGGAACCCGCAGGGCCGGACCACGAGAACGAAGGTGCCCAGGCTCCGTCGCCGCACCGCCCCACCGAGGTGGCGGGCGGCGCCGTGGTGGGCGGGACGGGCGAGCCGGCCGAGCCGGTCGCGCCTGTCGTGCCGCCGGGTGCTTCCGGGGCCTCCGGGTCGGCGGGGCCTCCGACGGAGGTGGTCCGGCCGGGGGCGGACGCCGGGGACGCCGGGGGTGCGGAGGGGCTGCCGACCGAACTGGTGGAGCGGGCGGGCGGCGACGGCCCGGCGGCTGCGGAACCGCAGCCCACGGAGGTCGTGCGGCCGTCGGCCGGGGGCGGCGGCGGGAGCGCTGCCGGGGGCGCGGTGGGGGCTGCATCGTCCTTCCCCTCTGTGCGTGGGAGCGGGGGCGATCCGGTGGGGCCGCCGTCCGGGCCGCTGTCGGCGGGTGGGGCGCGGCCCTCGGGCGCTGGGTCGGGTGCTTCGGCGGGCGGGGTGCCGCCGAGCGGGGGGAGCGGGGTGTCGGGAGGCGGGAGCGGCCCGCCGAACGCGGGTCGGCCGACGGCCGGGGGCGGTGCGGGTGGCGGTGGGAAGCCGTGGTGGCGGAAGGGGCCGGTGCTCGCGGGCGCGGTCCTCGTCGTCGGGCTGGGCGTCGCGCTCGGCGTGGTCGCCACCGGTGGCTCGGGCGGAGGCGGCACGGCCCAGGCCGTCGAGATGCAACCGGTGGCCGCGGCCGGGCAGGAACCGTTCACCGACTCGGTCGCCAACGCAGGCGCGCCCGATTCGGCCTCGCCCAGCGGCTCCGCCCCGTCCACGGCCGGCAGCCCGGCCGCGTCCGGCGGGTCGAGCGCGTCCGGCAGCCCGGCCGCGTCCGGCGGCGCCGTGGACGGCGGGCAGCCCGGCCTGTACGGCGGGACCAGGGAAGTGGCCAGCTGCGACGTGCCGAAACTCTCCGGTTACCTGGCCGCCAACACCGACAAGGCCCGGGCCTGGGCCGGGGTCGAGGGCATCGACACTTCACAGATCGACGGCTACCTGAACGGCCTGACCCCCGTGGTGCTGCGCCAGGACACCCGGGTCACCAACCACGGCTACCAGAGCGGGCAGGCCACCCCGTACCAGGCCGTCCTACAGTCCGGGACGGCCGTGCTGGTCGACAACCAGGGCGTGCCACGGGTGCGTTGCGCCTGCGGCAACCCGCTGACACCGCCGAGCGGCAGCGGCGGCACGTACACCGGGACGGCCTGGTCCTCGTTCCACCCGGACGGGGTGGTGACGGTGCGGCCCGCCGCGGCGCCGGTGAACCGGATCGTGCTGGTGGACCAGGCGACGGGCCGTCAGTTCGACCGCCCCGTGGGCGGGACGGGCGGGACCGACGGGTCGGCCTCGCCCGGCGCCTCCGGTTCCGGTTCCTCCGGCGGGAGTTCCAGGACGGGGACGCCGTCCGGGGGCTCCTCGGCACCCTCGTCCGGCGCGTCGTCCGCGCCGTCCTCCGGCGGTTCGGGCTCGCCCGGGCAGCCCGGCTCCTCCGGGCCGTCCGGTGCACCGGGCTCGCCGGGCGGTGGCGCCTCCTCCGGACCGGCGTCCGGCGGGGCGTCCGGCGGGGCGTCGAAGCCGGCCGGCTCGGGCACGCCGTAACGGTGGTCTGCTGGCGGGTCGGAGCTCCTCCTTCCGACTCCTGGCAGGGGCGCGGTGGGCGGTGGGCGGTCTGCGGTCAGCGGCGCAGGTAGCGGAGCAGCGTGACGCCGCTGCCGAAGGTGTGCGTCTCGGCGAGCACCAGGTCGGTGCGGGTGTCGGAGGGCGGGAACAGCGGGCGGCCCCGGCCCAGCACCACCGGGTGGACGTAGAGGCTGTACTCGTCGATCAGGTCCAACCGGCGGAGTTCGGCGGCGAGGACGGCGCCGCCGACGGCCAGGTCGGAGGTGGCGGAGGACTTCAGGGCGGTGACGGCCTCCGGATCGACGCTGCGGGCGATCGTGGTGTTCCAGTCGGCGTGGTCGAGGGTGCGGGAGAAGACCGTCTTCGGCATCTCCCGCCAGATCCGGGCGAACTCGACCACCGGCGGGGTGCTGGTCGGGTCCTGGTCGGCGGTGGGCCAGTACTCCGCCATCAGCTGGTAGGTGACGCGGCCGTCGAGGAAGCCGCTCATCGCCGCCAGCCGGCGGTTGAAGTGCTCGTGCAGCTCGTCGTCGACGAGCTGCCAGCCCAGATCGCCGTCGGGGCCGGAGAAGCAGCCGTCGACGGACACGGACATCATCAGCACGAGGTCGGACACCGGCACCTCCGGCACCTGCGGCGGTCAGGGGTGCGGGCCACGTTACCCGCGCCGGGCACCCGGACGGCGGGTTCCGGCGGCCCGACGCGCCCGTGCGCCGGAAAACCAACCGGCGGTCGATGGCCGGGTCAACCGATCGGCTGATGGGGTGTCAACCGATCGGCGTGCCAAGGCCAGCCGATCGTTCGGTGGATCGGCTCGGGGGCCGGGGCACACTTCCCACAGCAGGAGACAGAAGGTGTGAACGGTACGGACGGTGCGGATCAGGCACCGGCGTCGAAAGGGGAACACGATGCGTGAGACGAACGGGACGAACGGGATGAACGGGACGCGCACGACGGACGAGCCGCGCGGTGCGGGCGGCCTGCAGGCGCTGCTGGATCGCCGGGTCGCGGACGGGACGGTGCCGGGAGCGGTCGCCCTGGTCGCCCGCGAGGGGCAGGTCGAGGCGGCCGCCGCGGGCGAGTTGACCAGGGAGACGCCGGTACGGATCGCCTCGGTCGGCAAGCCCGTCACGGCCGCGGCGCTGCTCCAGCTGGTCGACGACGGGGCGCTCGCCCTGGACGATCCGGTCGAGCGCTGGCTGCCGGAGCTGGCAGACCTCCGGGTGGTGCGGACGCCGCACGCCCCGGTGACGGACACCGTCCCGGCGTACCGGCCCGTCACGGTGCGGGACGTCATGGAGTCGCGGGCCGGCTACGGCTTCGCGGCGGACTTCAGCCTCCCCGCGCTGGCCCCGCTGTTCGCGGAGCTGGCGCAGGGTCCGCCACAGCCGCAGCAGGTGGCACCACCCGAGGAGTGGACGTCCGCCCTGGCGGGCATCCCGATGCTCCACCAGCCGGGCGAGGCGTGGTTGTACAACACCTGCTCCGACATCCAGGGCGTCCTGATCGCCCGGGCGGCCCGGCAGCCGCTCGACCAGGTGCTGACGGAGCGGCTGTTCGAGCCGCTGGGCATGCCCGACACGGCCTTCCACGCGCCACCCGGTCGGCTGACCCCGCTGTACCGCCCGGGTGCGGACGGCACCCTGGAGGTGGCGGACCCACCGGACGGCCAGTGGAGCACCCCGCCCCCGTTCCCGTCCGGGGCCGGCGGCCTGGTGTCCACGCTCGACGACCTGTTCACGTTCCTGCGGATGCTGCGCGCCGGCGGTCGCGCCGAGGACGGGCGGCGGGTGCTCTCGCTGGGTGCGGTCCGGCTGATGAGCACCAACCACCTGTCGGAACGCCAACGGGTCGACAGCGAGCTGTTCCTGGAAGGGCAGGGCTGGGGCTACGGCGGCTCGGTGGACGTGGTCCGCCGCGAGCCGTGGAACACCCCGGGCCGCTACGGCTGGGTCGGCGGCACCGGCACCGCCGCCCACCTGGTGCGGCGGACGGGTCTGGTGACGGTGCTGCTCACCCAGCGGGAGATGACGGGGCCCACCGCGCCGCCGCTGATGCGCGAGTTCTGGAGCTACGCGGCGGGCGGCTGAGCGTCCACCGGGGCGGTCGGGGCGGCCGGTCCGGTCGGGGCGTCCCGGTCGGCGGCGACGGTCCGCCGGTAGCTCGACCCGTCCCGGGTGCGGGTCAGCAGCCGGGCCTCGATCAGGTAGCGCCGCAGCATGGCGGTGTCGGGGTGGACGGTGAGCAGCGCCTCGTTGACCTCCTGCTCGCGGTACGGGCGCTCGGGGTCGAAGAGGGTGCGCACCAGGTGTTCGAGCAGGGCGGCGCGGCGGGCCGGTCGGCGCGGGACCGAGACCAGCCGGCCGTCGGTGAAGAAGGCGGCGAGGTCGGCCGGTGGTTCATGAACGGACATGACAGGCAGCCTCGCAGCGCGGTTGCCGGGAGACAAACGGATTACCGGGGGGTACCGGCCCGAGGGCCGGTACGGCACCCCCGGAAGGGGGAGAGGGAGGGAACGCATGGATACGCGGAACGCGGCGACGGACCGGGCCCGGTGGGCGGCGGTGGTGCGGGCACTGCTGCTCCGCTGCCTCCGTTGGGGCATGCGGCCGGACAGGGCGAGACCGGCCGAGGGCGGTCCGCGCCGGCAGGTGCACCTGCACGGTCGGGCTGACCGGCCCGCGGAGCACCCGGACACCGATCAGCCGTCGGACGACGCGGCGCGATCGGGCGGTGGAGCACGGCTCTTGAGGGGAGGCGTGCAAGCGGCGGCCGGTGCGGGATCACAGCGGGAGGCGGAACTCGACGGAGCGGTGGGTGCTGCGGTAGCCCAGGGCGTGGTTGACCGCCAGCATGCCGGTGTTGTGATCGGCGGTGTCGGTGCGCAGGCCGGTGATCCCGGGGTGTTCGGCCCGCACCCAGCGGATCGCCTCCGCTTTCATCGCCCGGGCCAGGCCGCGCCTGCGGTGGGCGGGTTGGACGGCGGTGCCGTAGTGCTGGCCGTCGCCGGACCGGTCGGCGGGCAGCACCAGCTCGCTGAACCCGACCAGGTCACCGGTGGCGGTCTCCAGCACGGCGGCGGTGTGCAGCAGTTCGCCCCGGTCGGCGACGGCCCGCGCCGCGGCCAGCACCCGGGCCTCGTCCCACGCGACCACGCCGAAGTCGGTGTCGCCCATCGGCATGTCGTCCATGGCGGTGCGGGCCCGGGTGAAAGCGGACAGCCACTCCTCGGGGCAGCTGCCGAGCCAGGACACCAGCCGGTACCCGGGCGGCAGTCGGGGGCCCGCCATCCCGCCGGCCTCGGTGGCGTCGGCTGTGGTGCCGGTGTCGGCCGGGGTCAGGTCCAGTCGGGCGTACTCGAGGACGAGCGCCCGTTCGAAGCCCCGGGCGCAGAGGAACGCGTCGCCCGGGGAGCCCTCGACGGCCTGGGCGAGCAGGGTGCGGCGGCCGTCCTCCCGGGCCGTGGTCGCCGCGGCTTCGAGCAGCGCCGAGCCGGCCCCGCGCCGCCGCTCGGCGGGGTGGACGTCCAGGGCGAGTTCGCAGAGGTGGGCCTGGCCGGGGGAGTCGAACAGCCGTAGGAAGGCGCTGCCGAGCGGGGTGCCGTCCGGGGCGGAGGCCAGCCAGGCGAGGCGGTGCGAGGACGGGCCGGCGGCGGGATCGGCGAGGGCGGTCAGGCGGAAGGTCACGGTTTGTGGGCTCCAGGGAGGGCGGGACGGGCGGGCAGGCGTCACCGAAGCAGGTCCGGCCGTCGGGGGCAATCGCATTTCGGTCCGAGCGCACCCGGTGGGGGAGCGGAAACAGCGAGAAAGAGGACTGATGATCAATCAGTTCATATACAAGGGTAATTTTCTGACGGTCCATCAGGATTCGGTGGCACCCGCGCGGCCCCTGGTGCGCTCGGGTCCGGAGCGGGATCATCGTCGTCGTGGCGGACCGGTTCGCGTGCGGCGGGCCGGGTGGCGGAGGTGGTGGGCGGATGGTCGAGGGACGGCTCACGGTGGAGCGGCTGCGCGAGCTGGTGGCCGCGGGCGAGGTGGAGACGGTCGTGCTGGCCGTCACCGACATGCAGGGCCGGCTGCAGGGCAAACGCCTGGACGCCGGGTACTTCCTCGCCGAGGTGCTGGCCGGTGGTGCCGAGGGCTGTGGCTACCTGCTGGCGGTGGACGTGGAGATGAACACCGTCGACGGCTACACCGTCTCCTCCTGGGAGAGCGGCTACGGAGACCTGGTCTTCGCCCCCGACCCGGCCACCCTGCGGATGGTGCCCTGGCACCCGGCCACCGCGATGGTCCAGTGCGACCTCGCCCACCACGACGGCACCCCGGTCGCGGTCTCGCCCCGCCAGGTGCTGCGCCGCCAACTGGAGCGGCTGGCCGGCTACGGCTGGGGCGCGTACGTGGGCACCGAGCTGGAGTTCCTGGTGTTCCGGGACAGCTACGAGCGGGCCTGGGAGAAGCACTACCAGGATCTCACGCCCGTCAACCAGTACAACGTCGACTACTCGATCCTCGGCACCGCCCGGATCGAACCGCTGCTGCGCCGCCTGCGCACCGGCATGACCGGGGCCGGGCTGACGGTGGAGTCCGCGAAGGGCGAGTGCAACCTCGGGCAGCACGAGATCGCCTTCCACTACGCGGACGCGCTCACCACCTGCGACGACCACGCCGTCTACAAGACCGGCGCGAAGGAGATCGCCGCCCAGGAGAGCGTCAGCCTCACCTTCATGGCCAAGTACGACCAGCGCGAGGGCAACTCCTGCCACGTGCACCTGAGCCTGCGCGACGAGCGGGGTCACCCGGTGTTCCCCGGCGAGGGCGCGCACGGCTTCTCCCGGACGATGGAGCACTTCCTGGCCGGGCAGCTCGCCTGCCTCGACGGCTTCGCGCTGCTGCTCGCCCCGACCGTCAACTCCTACAAGCGCTACGTGCCGGGCAGCTTCGCCCCCACCGCGATCGCCTGGGGCCGCGACAACCGGACGTGCGCGCTGCGGGTGGTCGGGCACGGGTCCTCGCTGCGGTTCGAGAACCGGGTGCCCGGCGGCGACGTCAACCCCTACCTGGCGGTGGCCGCGCTGATCGCCGCCGGGCTGCACGGGGTGGAGCACCAGCTGCCGCTGGAGGCCGAGTTCACCGGCAACGCGTACGCCTCCGACGCGCCCAGGGTGCCCGGGACGCTGCGCGAGGCGATCGACCGGTTCGAGCGCAGCGAGGCCGCCACCGAGGCGTTCGGCAAGGACGTGGTCCGGCACTACGCCCACGCCGGGCGGGTCGAGCTCGCCGCGTACGACGCCGCGGTGACCGACTGGGAGCGCCGCCGCGGCTTCGAGCGGCTGTGAAGCGGCGGCGGCACGAGCACGGGCGCGGGCACGAGAGCGAGAGCGGAGCGAGGAGGAGCAGGTGACCGAGGAGTCCGAGCCGTACCAGGTGGTCAACCCCGCCACCGAGGAGGTGATCGCCACCGTCGAACTGGCCGGCCCGGCCGCCGTCGACGCCGCGGTCGCCCGCGCCCGGGCGGCGTTCGAGAGCTGGCGGAACGTGGCCCCGGGCGACCGGGCCCGGCTGCTGCGCCGCTTCGCCGCCGAGGTGGACGCCGACCGCGAGCGACTGGCCGCCCTGGAGGTCGCCAACGCCGGCCACACCATCGGTAACGCCCGCTGGGAGGCGGGCAACGCGCGCGACGTCATCGAGTACTACGCGGGCGCCCCCGAGCGGCTGTTCGGCCGGCAGATCCCGGTCGCCGGCGGCCTCGACGTCACCTTCCACGAGCCGCTCGGCGTGGTCGGCGTGATCGTCCCGTGGAACTTCCCGCTGCCGATCGCCACCTGGGCGCTGGCCCCCGCGCTGGCCGCGGGCAACACCGTCATCGTCAAACCCGCCGAACCCACCCCGCTCACCGCGCTGCGCCTGGCCGAACTCGCCCTGCGCGCGGGCCTGCCCGAGGGCGTGCTCCAGGTACTGCCCGGCCGCGGCCCGGTGGTCGGGCAGCGCTTCGTCACCCACCCGGACGTCCGCAAGGTGGTGTTCACCGGCTCCACCGCCGTCGGAAGGTCCGTGCTGGCGGGCTGCGCCGCCCAGGTCAAACCCGTCACGCTCGAACTCGGCGGCAAGAGCGCCAACATCGTCTTCGCCGACGCCGACCTGGACAGGGCCGCCGCCACCGCCCCCTACGCCGTCTTCGACAACGCCGGGCAGGACTGCTGCGCGCGCTCCCGGATCCTGGTCGAGGCGAGTGTGTATGAGGAGTTCATGGAGTGCCTGGAGCGCGCCGTCCGGGGCGTCCGGGTCGGCGACCCGGCGGACGAGAAGACCGAGATGGGGCCGCTGATCTCGGCCGCGCACCGACGGCGGGTCGCCTCCTACGTGGACGGCGACACCGAGGTGGCGTTCCGCGGCAGCGCGCCCGAGGGGCCCGGCTTCTGGTACCCGCCGACGGTGCTGGCACCGATCGCCCCCGACCACCGGGCGTTCACCGAGGAGGTGTTCGGCCCGGTCGCCGCCGTGGTCCCGTTCCGCGGCGAGAGCGACGCGGTGCGGATCGCCAACGCCACCGAGTACGGCCTGTCCGGGTCGATCTGGACGCGCGACGTGGGCCGGGCCCTGCGCGTCGCCCGGGCCGTGGAGGCGGGCAACCTGTCCGTCAACTCGCACTCCTCGGTGCGCTACTGGACGCCGTTCGGCGGCTACAAGCAGTCCGGTTTGGGCCGCGAGCTCGGACCGGACGCCCTGCACGCCTTCACCGAGACCAAGAACGTCTTCATCGCCACGGAGGAATGAGCGACATGAGCAAGCGACTTGACGGCCGGGTGGCGGTCGTCACCGGCGCGGGCAGCGGCATCGGCCTGGCCACGGTGCGCCGCTTCGCCGCCGAGGGGGCGAAGGTGGTGTGCGCAGACATCGACGAGGAGAGCGGCGCCAAGGCCGCCAACGAGGCCGGCGGCCTGTTCGTGCGCACCGACGTGACCGACGAGGAGCAGGTCCGCGCCCTGTTCGACACCGCCGCCGAGCACTACGGCAGCCTGGACGTGGCGTTCAACAACGCGGGCATCTCCCCGCCGGACGACGACTCCATCCTGGTCACCGGCCTCGACGCGTGGAAGCGCGTCCAGGACGTCAACCTGACCTCGGTGTACCTGTGCTGCAAGTACGCGATCGGCCACATGCGGCGGCAGGGCAGGGGCTCGATCATCAACACCGCGTCCTTCGTGGCGGTGATGGGCGCCGCCACCTCGCAGATCTCCTACAGCGCCTCCAAGGGCGGCGTGCTGGCGATGAGCCGCGAGCTGGGCGTGGAGTTCGCCCGCGAGGGCATCCGGGTCAACGCGCTGTGCCCCGGCCCGGTCAACACCCCGCTGCTGCGGGAGCTGTTCGCCAAGGACCCGGAGCGCGCCGCCCGCCGGCTGGTGCACATCCCGCTCGGCCGGTTCGCCGAACCCGAGGAGATCGCCGCCGCGGTGGCCTTCCTGGCCAGCGACGACTCCTCCTTCATGACCGCCAGCACCTTCCTGGTGGACGGCGGCATCTCCGGCGCGTACGTCACCCCGCTCCCGTAGCGGCCCGGCGGCGGCAGCACGGCGGCCGGGCGGGTCCGCGAGGACACCGCCCGGCCGCGAGGGGTACTGCCGGGGCGTCAGTTCGAGGAGAACGCGTCCCCGCCCACCGCGAGGGCGTCGCCGCCCTGCGCCAGGGCGTCGCCGCCGACGGCCAGCGCGGAACCGCACAGCGCCTCGGCGTCGCCGCCGACCGCGCCCGCGTCGCCGCCCTCGGCCCAGGCGTCCCCGCCGACGGCACCGGCGCTGCCGCCCAGCGCGCCCGCGTCGCCGCCGACGGCCAGCGCGTCGCCGTCCTCGGCCCAGGCGTCGCCGCCGACCGCGCCCGCGTCGCCGCGCTGGGCCGCCGCGTCGCCGCCGACGGCCAGCGCCCCGTGCGGGTGGGCGTCCTGGTGGTGATGGTGGTGCGCGTGAGCGGAGGCGGTGCCCGCTCCGCCGAGCAGGGCGAGCCCGGTGAGGAAGGCGGCGGTGGTGACCTTGGCGAGGCTGGAACGCATCGGGTTTCTCCAGGTTCGGCGCTGAACGCCGGGGCGTCGCGCGGTTTCGGGGCCGGACGCGACGATCATCGGCATCCGCGGGCCCGCGCCGTACCCCGCGGGCCGAGCGGTCACCCGGCCGGGGCAAGCGCACCGCCGCGACGGGTGAGACCCGTACCGCCGGATGCCGTACCGGCCGGTGCGCGGGGTTGACACGACCGCGCGCCAGGGAAGTTGACGCCGGGTCAGTATGACGATCTGGCCGGTAGCTCCATCTCGAACCAGACCACCTTGCCGTCCCGGGTGGCCCGGCTGCCCCAGCGGTGCGCCAACTCGTTGATCAGCAGCATGCCCCGCCCGCCCTCGTCGTGCTCGCCCACCGGCCGCAGCCGCGGCTCCCGGCTGTCCGCGTCCGCAACCTCCACCGTCAGCAGCGCGCCCCGGAACACCCGCAGCTGCAGCGGCGAACCCGCGTGCAGCAGCGCGTTGGCCAGCAGCTCCCCGGTCAGCAGCACCACCGGCTCCACCAGCGAGGCCAGCCCCCAGTCGGTCAGCGTCCGCCGGGTGAACTCCCGGGCGTGCCGCAGCAGCGCCGGATCGCCGGACAGCGGCAGGGTCGCCAGCCGGTCCGCGCCGACCGGCCCGGCGTGCGCCATGATCACCGCCACGTCGTCCTGCCCCATCGTCGCCCCGAGCGCCCCCAGCACCGCGTCGCAGCCGCGCTCCAGGGTCGGCTGCCGGTGCGTCACCGTCTCGCGCAGCAGCTCCAGGCCCTCGTCCAGGTCCTGCCCGCGCCGCTCCACCAGCCCGTCCGTGTACAGCACCAGCAGCCCGTCCTCGCGCAGCGGGAAGCGCACCGACTCGAACGGCACCCCGCCCACGCCCAGCGGCGCGCCCGGCGGCGGCGTCACCAGCCGGGCCTCGCCGTCGTGCTCCGAGACCACCGGCGGCAGGTGACCCGCCGAGGCCAGGACGCACTCCTCGTCCACCGGGTCGAACACCGCGCACACGCAGGTGGCGAACTGGCCCTCGCCGAGCTGCGCGGTCGCCTCGTCCAGCCGCCGCAGCACCCGCGCCGGATCGAGGTCCAGCGTCACCAGCGTCCGCGCCACCGTCCGCAGCTGCCCCATCGTGGCGGCCGCCCGGATGCCGTGCCCCATCACGTCGCCGACGATCAGCGCCACCCGGCCGCCGGTCAGCGGCACCACGTCGAACCAGTCGCCGCCGATCTCATCGCCCACCGTCGAGGGCAGGTAGCGGTGCGCTATCTCCAACCCCGGCGTGCGGTGCACGTCCTGCGGCAGCAGGCTGCGCTGCAGGGTCAGCGCGGTGTCCCGCTCGCGCCGGTACAGCCGGGCGTTGTCGATGCACACCGCCGCCCGCGCCGCCAGTTCCTCGCCCAGCGCCCGGTCCGCCGGGGTGAACCGCTCCGGATTGGCCAGCCGGACGAACTCCACCCCGCCCAGCACCTGGCCGCGGGCCAGCAGCGGCACCATCAGGTACGAGTGGATCCCGGCGTCCAGGCCCGGCTGGACCCGGTCCGGGTGGGTGACGATCCGGCGCAGCTCCGGCTCGTCCACGTGCGGCACCAGGACCGACCGGCCGGTGCGCATCGCCTGCGCGTACAGCTTGGCCGAGTGCGTGGTCTCCCCGATCTGGTCGGCCGCCCCCGTCAGCGGCGATCCGTCCTCCCGCTCGCCCACCGCGACCGCCCGCAGCGGCACCGCACCGGACTCCGGCACCGGCTCCGGGTCCTCGCCGGTCAGCACCGCCTCGCGGATGTCCACCGTCACGAAGTCCGCGAACCGCGGGATCACCACGTCCACCAGCTCCTGCGCGGTGATCGTCAGGTCCAGCGTGGTGCCGATCCGGGTGGACGCCTCGTTCAGCAGCGCCAGCCGCTGCTGGGCGCTCTCCGCGACCTCCAGCGCCCGCTGCCGCTGCTCGGCCGCGTCCCGCTCCCGGGTGTACAGCAGCGCGTTGTCGATCGACACCGCCGCCCGGGCCGCCAGCTCGCTGGCCAGCGCCAGGTCCGCCTGCCCGTACGGGGCCGCGGTCCGGGACCGGAAGAACGTCGCGGTGCCGATCGCCGCCCCCCGGGCGATCAGCGGCACCACCATCAGCGAGCGCACCCCCTGCGCCCGGATCTCCCCGCCGCGCAAAGGGTCGTCCGTGAACCAACTCATCGCGGCCCCGTCCGTCCGCGGCACCAGCACCGGCCGGCCGTGCGACAGCGCCCACGCGTACGGCGTGCTCGGGTGCAGCCGCTGCACGGTGCCGACCGGGGCGACCGGCGACATCCCGCTGCCCGCGACGGTGTGGAACGCCAGCCGGCGCAGCACCGCGGACCGGTCCACCCGGTCCGGCAGCGCGGCCGGCTCGCCGTGCACCAGACCGTCCAGCACCTCCACCACCACGGTGTCCGCCAGGCTCGGCGCGGCCGTCTCGGCCAGCTCCCGGGCCGTGGTCGCCAGGTCCAGCGTGGTGCCGATCCGGGTGGACGCCTCGTTCAGCAGCGCCAGCCGCTGCTGGGCGGCCTCGGCGGCGCTCTCCGCCTCGAAGCGGTCGGTGATGTCCACGACCGTGGTGCTCACCCCCAGCACCGTGCCGTCCGGCTGCTCCAGCCGGAAGCTCGACACCGACCAGGCGTGCTCGCGGCCCGGATCGGCCGCCGTCCAGCCGTGCGTGCGGGCGTCCACCACCGGCCGGCCGTCGGCCAGCACCCGGCGCATCGTGGCCTCCGCCGCCCGGCCGTCGATCCCCGGCAACAGCTCGCTCAGCCGCCGTCCCAGGTGCCGGTCCACCGGCAGCCCGTTGATCCGGGCCAGCGCCTCGTTCAGGCGGACGAAGCGCAGCTCGGTGTCGTACACCGCCATGCCGACCGGGGACTGGGTGAAGAACCCGTCCAGCACCGCCAGGTCCGCCGCCAGCCGGCGCACCTCGCTGACGTCCGAGGCCACCGCCAGCACCATCGGCGAGCCCTCCCGGTCGAGCACCGGGTAGGTCCGGAAGTCCAGCCCCACCAGGTGCCCGTCCCGGTGCCGCACCGGGAACACCCCCGACCAGGGGCGGCCCTCCAGGATCCGGGCGAACAGCCCCAGCACCTCCGTGCGCCGCTCCGGGGCCACCAGGATGTCCGCCGCGAACCGCCCCACCGCCCGGTCCGCCGGGTACCCGAGCAGCGCCTCCGCGTCCGGGCTCCAGTGCAGGATCCGGCCGTTCGCCGCGATCAGCGCCGTGGCCACCGGGATCGCCAGCAGGCCGTCCGGTACCGGCGCACCGCCCGCCGCGAGCGGGGAGGCGGGGCGGGTCCGGGAAATCGTGCCCTGCTGCCCGGTGTCCATGTGGTTCTCGGCGTCCATCCGGCCACCTACCCTTCGGGGGCGGGGGTACCGCCCTGCCATCGTCGCACGGCGGGCCGCCCGCGCCCAGACGGGTGACCTGCCGCTAGGGTGGGCCGGATGGAGACCCGCCGGACGGACCCCGGGGCGGCGCACGGTGGTGCGTAGGAAGCCCGCCCCCCTCAGCCCGCTGCCGCAGCGTGACGGCATCGACCCGGTCCACGTCAGACTGCCGGCCGAGGGCACCTGGCCGACCGTCCAGGCCTACCTGGAGGAGCGCTACGGCGCCGCCGCCGGGGACGGGCGGATCGCCGCCATGCTCGCGGCCAGCGAGTTCGCCGGCCAGGACGGGCCGGTCACCGCCGACACGCCCTACCGGCCCGGCGGCCACGTCTGGTTCCACCGCGAACCCGGACCGCCCGAACCCGTGGTGCCCTTCCCGGTCGAGGTCCTGTACCGCGACGAACGGATCGTGGTCGCCGACAAGCCGCACTTCCTCGCCACCACCCCGCGCGGCAGCCACGCCACCGAGACCGCCCTCGCCCGGCTGCGCCGCGACCTCGACCTGCCCCGGCTCAGCCCCGCCCACCGCCTGGACCGGCTCACCGCCGGCGTGGTGCTGTTCGTCGCCGACCCCGCGCTGCGCGGCGCCTACCAGGGCCTGTTCGAACGGCGCGAGGCGGTCAAGGAGTACGAGGCCGTCGCCCGCCACGAGGAGGGCGCGGCGGCCCTGCCGCCGACCGTGGTGCGCAACCGGCTCCGCAAGGACCGCGGGCGGCTCGACGCCTACGAGGAGCCCGGCGAGCCCAACGCGGAGAGCCGGATCGAGCTGGCCGAGGCGCGCGGCGGCCTGGGCCGCTACCGGCTCGCCCCGCGCACCGGGCGCACCCACCAGCTGCGGGTGCACATGAACGGGCTCGGGCTGCCGATCCTGGGCGACCCGCTCTACCCGGAGGTGCTGGACGGGGGCGCGCCGGAGGACTACCGGCGCCCGCTCCAGCTGCTCGCGCGCTCGCTGGAGTTCACCGACCCGGTCGGCGGGGAGCGGCGGCGCTTCGTCAGCGGGCGGGTGCTGGCGGCCTGGCAGGACCCGGCGGGCTGGTAGGTCCCGGCCCGGGTCGGGGCGGCGCGCGGTTCTCCGGGTCGTCAGGTCGTCAGGTGATGGGGTCGTCAGGTCGCGGCGTCGTCAGGTCGGCGGCTCTCCCGGGCTCTTCGCGCGCAGTGTATTGACGGGAAGTCTAATAACTTCTACCTTCGCGGCAGTGCCACCACTCCACCCTCCACGCCCTCACCGAGAAGGAGCCGGCATGCCGCCCCAGCCCGCCTCCACCCAGTCCACCCGCACCGCACCCGACCGGGAGCGCACCGCCGAACGCCTGCTCGCCTCCTCCGCGAAGCTCTCGTTCAACCCGCTCAAGGACGTCGACTGGGACGCCGACCCCGTCCCCGGTGCCTACTACTGCCCGCCCCGCCACCTCTCCCTCTACGGCACCGACCTCTGGGAGCGGATGACCGACGAGGAGCGGATCGAGCTCTCCAAGCACGAGGTCGCCTCCATCGCCAGCGTCGGCATCTGGTTCGAGGAGATCCTCATGCAGATGCTGCTGCGCCACGCCTTCGACCGGGACCCCACCAGCAACCACGTCCAGTACGCGCTCACCGAGATCGCCGACGAGTGCCGGCACTCGATCATGTTCGCCCGCATGATCGCCAAGATGGGCGTCCCCGCGTACGGCGCCGGATTCGTCGCGCACAATCTGGGCCGGCTGTTCAAGGCGATCTCCACCCACAGCCAGACCTTCGGCGGCACCATGTACGTCGAGGAGATCCTGGACGCCTTCCAGCGCGAGGTGATGAACGACGACACCCTCCAGCCGCTCACCCGCCAGGTGTCCCGGATCCACGTCATCGAGGAGGCCCGGCACATCAGCTACGCCCGCGAGGAGCTGGTCCGCAAGCGCCTCGGCCCGGTCCGCCGCCGGTACGAGCAGCTGTTCATCGGACTGATCGTCTACTACGCCACCACCGCGCTGATCCACCCCCGGCTGTACGCCGCGGTCGGCGTCGACCCGAAGACCGGCCGGGCCGTCGCCCGCGCCAATCCGCACTGGCGGGCCACCAAGGTCGAGATGGCGCAGAAGGTGGTCTCCGTGCTGGACCGGGCCGGGCTGGTCGGCCGGACCAACCGCTGGCTGCTGCGCGCCGCCGGCGTGCTGGCCTGAGCCGACGGCCGGACCGGCCGCCCGCCGATCCGCTCGTCCGCCCATCCGTTCGTCCGGTCATCCGGCGCGACTGGAGCGGTGGGCGGCTGACGGAAGCGGTGACCGTGCGGTGCCGTTGCGGTCTTCCGGTGTTCGAGCGGCGCGGATACAGTGCGTCGTCACCGAACTGCCGGGGGGTCCGTTCATGCGTCGCACCACGGGTGGCACAGCTGCCACCACCACCGCCACCGCCGTCCTGCTGCTGGGCGCCCTCGCCGGATGCGGCGGGCCGTCGCCCACCGGGGACCGGGCCGCCCCCACCGCCGGGGGCGGTTCGGCTTCCGCCGCGGCCACCGGATCGGCCGCGCCGACCGGTTCGGCGCCCGCCGGGTCGGGGAGCGGGGCCCCGCAGGACCCCGCCGCGACGGCCTCCGGCGCGAGCCCGGGCCCCGGCCAGGGGGCCGGGACGGGGAGCGGCATCACGGTGGCGTTCGCCGGGGACGTCCACTTCGAGGGGCGGACCGCCGCCCGGCTCGGCGCCGCCAAGGCCGACACCGCGCTCGGCCCGATCTCCGGCACGCTCTCCGCCGCCGACCTGGCGGTGCTCAACCTGGAGACCGCGATCACCGGCCGCGGCAAGGCCGAACCCAAGACCTACACCTTCCGCACCACGCCCAAGGCGCTCGGCGCGCTCAAGGACGCGGGCGTCGACGTGGTCTCCCAGGCCAACAACCACGCCGTCGACTTCGGCCCCGACGGCCTCGCCGACACCCTCGCCGCCAAGGCCGCCTCCCCGGTGCCCGTGATCGGCATCGGCAAGGACGCCGAGGAGGCGTACGCCCCGTACCTGACCACCGTGCGCGGCGTGCGGATCGCCGTCCTGGCGGCCAGCCAGGTCGACGAGATCACCAACCAGAAGTGGCGGGCCGGCGCGCACAAGCCCGGCATCGCGTCCGCCCTCGACGAGACCGCGCTGCTGCGGGCCGTGGCCGGGGCGAAGGCGCAGGCGCCCGTGGTCCTGGTCTACCTGCACTGGGGCGACGAGGGCGCGGCCTGCCCGACCCGCGCGCAGACCTCGCTGGCCAAGAAGCTCGCCGACGCCGGCGCGACCGCCGTGGTCGGCACCCACGCCCACACCATGCTCGGCGCGGGCATGCTCGGGAACACCTACGTGGCGTACGGCTTCGGCAACTTCCTCTGGTACGGCACCTCGAACTACACCGCCTCCGACGAGACCGGCGTCACCACGATCACCGTCACCGCCGACGGCCGCGTCACCGGCGAGACGTTCACCCCCGCCCACATCGACGGCCGCGGCGTGCCCGTCCCGCAGAACGGCAGTGTCGCGAAGGCCGCCCAGCAGCGCCGCGACGGCCTGCGCGGCTGCACCGGACTGGCCGCCGTCCCGAAGTGACGGCGGCTGGTCCGGGCGTCCGTCAGCCCAGGTCCAGCACTTGGCCGGGGCGGATCAGGTCCGGGTTCTCGCCGATCAGCTGCTGGTTCGACCTGTAGAGCTCGGACCAGCCACCGCCCACGGCGTTGCTGCGGGCGATCGAGGCCAGCGTGTCGCCGGGGCCGACGGTGTACGGCTGCGCGGATGGGGACGCTGCCGGAGCCGGGGCCGTCGAGGTGGTCGGGGCTGCCGGGGCGGTGGACGCGCCCGTGGGCGCGGTCGTGCCGCTGCCCGCGCTCGGGGCGGTGGTGGTGCCGCCGCTGGGCGACGCCTCCGGGGTGTCGCCGGTGCCGGTGGACGGGCCGGGCGATGGGGTGACCGGGAGGGTGGGCAGCAGGCCGCCCCCGTTCCCGTCGTTGGTGCCGGTGCCGCCGTCGGTGGGCGTGCTCGGGCTGGGCGAGGCGGTCGGGTCGGTGGGGTCGCCGGGAGCGGCCGGGTCGGTGGGGGAGACCGGCGGGACGGTCGGGGTGGCCGGGGCGTCCGGGGCGTTCGGGGTGGGGACGGTCGGGTCCGGGGTGGTCGTGGTCGGCGCGCTCGGGTGCGGCTGGGGGTGCGTCAGCTGCATGTAGCGCTCGTACAGGCTCTGGTGGCTGGTCCAGAACCAGGCGCCGTTCTTCTCGTACCAGTACACGTGCGAGACCGGGTCGTAGCCGGGCAGGCCGGAGAACACCGGCGCGCCCCTCCCGTCCGGGACGGTGCTGCCGTCCGGGGCGGCGTTGACCGCCGCGACGCCGCGCGCGCCGCGCAGCGAACCCGTCTCGTCCGCCGAGTCGTTGTCGTCGACCACGCCCGGCGCGCTGGCGGTGTTCAGGCCCGCGTCGTCCGCGCACGCCGACCAGGGCGAGGGGCCCTCGGTGGCCAGGATGCGTTCGGCGACGGCGATCTGCTGGCTGCGGGTGGCCCCGTTCGGCAGCGCCGAGTACTGGGTGCCGCCGTAGTCGTTCCAGCGCTGGGCGGTGATCCCCAGGCCGCCGTAGCCGCCGTTGCCCGCGTCGGAACTCCAGTTCCCTCCGCTCTCGCAGTCGGCGACCCGGTCCCAGACCGCGCTGGGGGCGGCGTGTGCGCCGGCGACGGCGAGCAGCGGCAGGGCGATGCCGACACCGGCCACGCCGGCCGCCGCGATCGCCCGCTCGGCCGCCTTCTCCGCCGGACCCTGCCGGCGGTGGCGTCCCGAACCCGTGAAGAGCATGCGAGATCCTCTCCGCACGCCTACGGGGTGAGCTGTCGGGTTCGGGCCGGGAGGGAGGCCCGGCCGTCGCGCTCCGGTCACCCGGTGCGGACGGCTTCACCCCTAGCCGTGGGGGACGGCAACAATCGTGGTTCCCCCGCCCCTGCCCAAGGGTCTTGGTGGTCGACCCGCAGCGCGGTGGACAGGGCTCGGCGTTGTCGCGTGCGGGGGCCCGGCGGTGCGAGCCGGGGCGAGCCTATTCACTCGAACGCGGCAATCACAAGCGCGTCGCGCCCGGATCACGCCCTCGTCACGTCGGGTCCTGCGTGGTGTGTGGACGACCTGTTGACGGGAGATCGGGCGGGAGGGCGAGGGGAGGGTCGGCGGATCGGTGGGAGAAGTCTGGCCGATCGGTGGGATTGAGGTGGGAAGGAGTGGGGAAGGCCGGTGCTCCGCCGGGGTGGTGCCGGCGGCTCTTGCCCGCCAACTGCCTTTTCGGATAGTCGAGTTGAGTGTAATTGGGGCATTCGGCGCGTTGCGGATAAATGATGCGACAGGGGGTCGGCGGGCTTCCTACGATCGCCCTGCTCGCTGTTCCGGTGGGCGCGTGGTCGGGTCCGTCGAGTGCGACAGGTCCGACAGGTCCGTCGAGTCCGTCGAGTCCGTGGGGAGGTTCCGTGGGTGCCCTGATTCCTGAAGTGCTCCGCACCGAGCGCCAGTTCGCCAGGCTGTTCGTCGGCCAGTCGCTGTCGACCCTGGGAGACCGGGTGTCGTTCGTGGCGCTGCCCTTCGCCGTGCTGTCGATCGGCGGCTCGGCCGTCGACGTGGGGCTGGTGACGGCCGCCGGGCTGCTCCCGCTGCTGGTGTTCACCCTGGTCGGGGGCGTCTGGGCGGATCGGGTACCGAGACGGCGGATCATGCTGGCCTCCGACCTGCTGCGGTGCGTCGTCCAGACGGCCGTCGCGGTGCTGCTGCTCACCGGCACCGCCCGGGTCGGGCTGCTGGCGCTGCTGATGGCGCTGTTCGGGGTCGCGGACGCCTTCTTCCTCCCCGCCTCCACCGGGCTGCTACCCCTGCTGGTCCCCGCCGATCGGCTGCGCGAGGCGAACGCGCTGAGCGGGTTCGTCCAGTCGACGGGCCTGGTGGTCGGACCGGCGCTGGCCGGTCTGCTGATCGCGGCGGTCGGCCCGGGCGGTGCGCTGGCGATGGACGCCGCGAGTTTCGCGGCCAGTGCCGCGGTGCTGGCCCGGATGGGCGCGGTCGACGGCGCGGTCGCGCTGGGCGGCGCCGACGGCGGGGCCGGGCGGGGCGAGCGGCTCGGGTTCCCGGCCGAGCTGCGGATCGGCTGGCAGCAGGTGCGCAGCCGGACGTGGGTGTGGTCGGGCATGCTCGCCATGGCGGTCTACCACGTGGTGGTGCTGCCCTCGGTGTTCGTGCTCGGGCCGGTGCTGGCGGAGCGCGAGTGGGGCGGCGCCAACGCGTGGACGGTGGTGGTGATCGCCTTCGGCCTCGGCTCGATCGTGGGGGACGTGTGCTCCTACCGGCTGAGACCGGCCCGCCCGATGGCCGTCGCGGCGGTGGCGATGGCGGTCGCCTCCTGCCAGGCCGCGATCATCGGCTCCGGTGCGCCGGTCTGGGTGATCGCCGCCCTGGAGGCGGTCACGGGCGTGGGCGTGTCCTTGTTCTTCGTGCTCTGGGAGACCTCGCTCCAGGTGCACATACCGGAGCGGGTGCTCTCCCGGGTCAGCTCCTACGACCACCTGATCGCCGTCGCCCTGATGCCGCTCGGGCTGGTGCTGGCCGGTCCGCTCTCCGAGAGCCTCGGTGTGCGGCCCACGCTGTTCGGGATGACCGCCCTCGCCGTCCCGGTCGCGTTCGCCCTGCTCGCGCTCCCCGCGGTCCGTCACCTGCCGGCGAGCCGGCCTTCCGAGCCGGAGTCCGAACCAGAGCCCGAGCCGGCGGCCGGATCCGGGCCCGAGCCGGAGCCCGTGCCCGGGGTCGGAACGGCCGCAGGAGCGGCGGGCGGGGCCGTGGAGGCTGCCGGCCGCCGCGAGGCCGCTCCGGAAGCGGAGGCGGCGGTGTGAGCGCGGCCGGCGGCTGACCACCGGCCCACCACAGGGTGCCGCACCCCAGCCGCATCCCCGTCGAGCCCCGGTCGGGCCCGGGGCGACCGGACCGGCGACTGCGGCGGTGGCTGCGTGGCTGGGTGGCGGTGGTCAGCGGGAGGGGATCAGCGGTATTCGCAGAGGTAGGCCGTGTCGATCGAGACCTGGAGGTGGAACGTGCTGTCACCCGGAACGGAGAAGTGCTCACCGGCGGAGAAGGTCCGCCAGTCGTCGGAGCCGGGGAGCTTCACGGTCAGGGCGCCGCTGACCACGTGCATGACCTCCGGGGCGGCGGTGCCGAACTCGTACTCGCCGGGGGCCATCACGCCGACGGTCGCCGGGCCGTCGGCCGAGGTGAAGGCGACCGACTTGACCGTGCCGTCGAAGTATTCGTTGACCTTGAGCATGCGCGTTCTCCTGCGGAAGGGGTGCGGGACGGCGGCCGGCGCGTCGCGCGCCCGGCCGCGGCGGGGGCGAGCCTATCGGCGCGAGCGCTTCGGTCGCCGGGAGCGTCCGCTGGTTGGTCACCGGCCGACGGCGGCCCCCGCCGCCGTCGGGCCCGGCTCCGCCGCAGGTCGGAACGCGGCGTGCGGCGCGGCGAGTTCGGCGGCCCGGCCCGCCGGGGTGGCGGCGGGCCGGGCCGGGAGGCGTCCGGACGGGGACGCCGGGAGGGGAGGATCAGCCGAGCGTGATGCCCGGGTAGAGCGGGTGGTCGGCGAGCAGGTCGACCGCGCGCTTGGCGACGGAGTCGCGGACGGCCTCGTCCAGCGCGTACTGCGCCTTCGAGGAGCCGACCGGCGCGGCGGCCGTCAGCACGGTGTGGATCAGCTCGGCGACCTCGTCCAGCTCCGCCGCGCCCAGCCCGCGGGTGGTCAGCGCGGGCGTGCCGAGCCGGATGCCGGAGGTGTACCAGGCGCCGTTCGGGTCCTGCGGGACGGCGTTGCGGTTGGTGACGATGCCGGAGTCCAGCAGCGCCGCCTCCGCCTGGCGTCCCGTCAGTCCGTAGGAGGAGACGTCCGCCAGCACCAGGTGGTTGTCGGTGCCGCCGGTCACCAGCCGGGAGCCGCGCTTGAGCAGGCCCTCGGCGAGCGCCCGGGCGTTGTCCACCACCTGCTGGGCGTACACCTGGAACTCGGGGCGGCGCGCCTCCGCGAACGCCACCGCCTTCGCCGCCATCACGTGCGACAGCGGGCCGCCGAGCACCAGCGGGCAGCCGCGGTCGACGTGCTCCGCCAGCTCCGAGGTGCACAGCACCATGCCGCCGCGCGGGCCGCGCAGCGACTTGTGCGTGGTGGTGGTGACGATCTGCGCGTGCGCGACCGGGTCGAAGTCCCCCGTCAGCACCTTGCCCGCGACCAGGCCGGCGAAGTGCGCCATGTCGACCATCAGGGTCGCGCCCACCTCGTCCGCGATCTCCCGCATCCGGCGGAAGTTCACCAGTCGCGGGTACGCCGAGTACCCGGCCACCAGGATCAGCGGCCGGAACTCCAGGGCGGTCCGCCGGACTTCGTCGTAGTCGACCAGCCCGGTCGCCGGGTCCGTCCCGTAGCTGCGCTGCTCGAACATCTTGCCCGAGATGTTCGGCCGGAAGCCGTGCGTGAGGTGCCCGCCCGCGTCCAGCGACATGCCCAGCATCCGCTGGTTGCCCAGCTCGCGGCGGAGCTCGGCCCAGTCCTGCTCGCTCAGGTCGTTGACGTTGCGGACCTGGGCGCGCCGCAGCGCCGGGCTCTCCACCCGCTGCGACAGCACCGCCCAGAACGCCACCAGGTTGGCGTCGATCCCGGAGTGCGGCTGCACGTACGCGTGCTCCGCGCCGAACAGCTCGCGGGCGTGCTCGGCGGCCAGCTCCTCCACGGTGTCCACGTTGCGGCAGCCCGCGTAGAAGCGGCGGCCCGGCGTGCCCTCCGCGTACTTGTCGCTCAGCCAGTTGCCCATCGCCAGCAGCACCGCGGGCGAGGCGTAGTTCTCACTGGCGATCAGCTTCAGCGAAGCGCGCTGGTCCACCAGCTCCCCGGAGATCGCCGCGGCGATCCGGGGCTCGACGGCGCGCACCACGTCCAGGGCGCTGCGGAAGGCGGTGTCGGCGGCGGGGCTGCCGAAGGTGTGCGCGGGCAGGGGCTCGACCACGGGCGGTCTCCTCGTACGGAACGGCGACGATTCGGACGGCCCAGGCGCACGGCTACAGCACACGGCACCCGGGGGCACCGCACGGAGCCGCTCCCCGATGGTGAGTTCCATCCCAGCGCGCCAGTCACGACTCACCGCGATCGTACCAACCACCGCGCCTGGCCCGGGCCGGATCCCGCAGACACGGCTCGAACACCCGCCCCGGCCCCGGCTCCGGCCCCGATCCCGGTCCCGGTTCGCGCTCCGGCCCTGCCTTCGCCGCCGGCCCCGGCCCGGGAGCCGGCTCAGGTCCCGCTCCCTGCCCTGGGCGAAATTCCCTGGTGCGGCCCGGTCGGACCTGGGCATGATCGGGCGCATGACATGGACCGTCCCCACCACCACCCGCACCGGCGGCTCGCTCACCGCCCCCGAGACCGAGCTGCTGCCCGGCTACCTCGCCTGGCACCGGACCACCTTCCTGCACAAGTGCGCCGGCCTGACCGGAGAGCAGCTCGCGCTGCGCCCGCTGCCCGAGAGTTCGCTCTCGCTGCTCGGGCTGATGCGCCACCTGGCCAAGGTGGAGCGGACGTGGTTCCGGATCCGCTTCGCCGGGCAGGACGTCCCGCCGCTGCACGCCGTGGAGGGCTACAAGGACGCCGACTTCGACCTGCTGGAGCCGGAGCGGGCCGAGCAGGAGTACCTGGCGCTGCTGGAGGAACAGCGCCTCGCCGACCTCGCGGTGGCCGGTGCCTCGCTGGACGCGGTGCTGGCCGCGTACGGGGAGGAGCAGTCCCTGCGGACGACGTACCTGCACGTCATCACCGAGTACGCCCGCCACAACGGGCACGCCGACCTGCTGCGCGAGCACACCGACGGCGTCACCGGCGGCTGACGGGGAGTCGGCTCGGCATTCGGCCGGGCGACCGGTGCAAGGGCGAAGTTCCTTGCCCGGCAAGGGCGCTGAGGGGTCCCTGGCCGGCTGGTTCGTCAGATGAGCGGATAGCATACTGAGTATGGGACCTCTCGAACCGAATGTGCCCGAGCTGATCCTCGGACTGATCGTTTTCTCCGCCCTCTTCTGGGCGCTCGGCAAGGTGCTGCTGCCCCGCATCGAACGCACCCTCGCCGAGCGCCACGACAGGACCGACGGCGGCATCGCCCGTGCGGAGGAGGCCAGGGCCGAGGCGGAACGCATCCGCCGGGAGTTCCAGGCCGAACTCGCCGCCGCCCGCCACGAGGCCGCCGCGATCCGGCAGGCCGCCGCCGAGGAGGGCGCGGCGCTGGTCGCGGCCCTGCGGGCGGAGGCCCAGCAGCAGCGCGAGCAGCTGGTGGCCGAGGCGCAGGTGCAGCTGGCCGCCGACAAGGTGCTGGCCGAGGCCGAACTGCGCGAGGACGTCATCACGTTGGCGTCCGAGCTGGCCTCCCGGGTGGTCGGCGAACCACTCGCCGACCTGCCCTCGACCCGGGCCGTCGCGGACGAGTTCCGCGGTCGCGCCGAAGTCTGACCCACCGCCACCGCACCGCGGGTACGGACGCGGTGAAGCGGACGGGCCGCCCGGTCCCGAGCCTGTGGCTCGTGGACCGGGCGGCCCGTCCGTCGTTCAGGGGGTGGGAGCGGGGCGGCTCAGGAGCACGGGCCGTCGTCGGCCCACGCGCCCCACTGGCCGCTGCTGCTCGGGTTCTCGTTCAGGGTCCACCACTTGGCGTGGTAGTTGTGGTGGTTGTAGCTGGCCTTGTCGTTGGCCACGTAGGTGGTGGTCGCCGACCAGGCGGGGCTGCAGGTGCCCGTGCCGGGCGAGGTGCCGGTGCTCGGCGAGGCGCTGACGCTGGTGCTCGGCGAGGGGGAGGGCGTGCTGGTGGGCGGGGTCGCGCCGGCGAACTTCACCGTGTACTTGGTGAAGTCCCAGGCGTTCTGCGCCACGCTGGAGCAGGCGCCGGACAGCCCGGGGTCGACCGTGCCGGAGCACTGGCGGTCGCGGTTGACCGACCAGAAGGTGTACCGGGCCAGCTTGTGCGCGGTGGCGAAGTCCAGCACGGTCTGGAAGTCCGCCTGCTTGAAGTACTCGGCGGCGTCGGTGCGGCCGTTCATCAGCGACGCGCCCTCGTGGGCGTAGGCGGTGGCCTCGTTCCAGCCGAAGGTGCTCTGCAGGATCTGGTTGAACTTCACCAGCGCGTCGGTCTGCGCCGCCGCCCCGTTGAAGCCGCCGTCGAACGGCATGATCGAGTAGTTGTTCGGGGTGAAGCCCTGGGACTTCGCCTCCAGCAGCATCTGGGTGCCGAACCAGCCGGTGCCGGCGTTGGTGCCCGCGGTGGTGATGGAGATGTAGATCCCCGGGTTGTTCTGCTGCAGGATGCGGGCCGCGCCGATCTCGTTGTGGATGGCGGCGGTGTTCTCGTACTCGGGCTCCTCGAGGTCGAAGTCGATCGCCTTGAGGTTGTACTTGGTGACGACCTTCTGGTACGCGGCGGCGGTCGCCTCCGGGGTGCCGCAGGTCTGGCCGAGCTTGGTGCCGCCGTAGCCGCCCACCGAGACCGAGACGTCGCCGCCCTTGTTGCGGATGGTCTGGATGACGGCCGGCATCGTGGTGTCGGTGTCGATCGAGGACGTCCCGCCCCAGGACGGGCTACAGGTGTTGCCGCCCTGGGCCAGGATGAACGCGAGCTGGAACGCCTTCTGGCCGGTGGCGTCCATGACGGCGGCGGCGTCCGGCGGGCTGTTGTCCTCCGGCATCAGGTACGGCGCGGAGGCGTACCAGTTGGAGCCGAGCGCGGCCGTGGTCGCGGCGTTCGCCGAACCGGAGGCGGCGACGGCGGAGACGCCGCCGGCCAGCAGGCCGAACACGGACAGGGCGACCGCGACGGCGCGGCGCGGGCGGCGGCGCGGCGGGGCGGTGTCGGCGAGGGGGTGTGGGGGAAGTGCGCGTTCCATCGAGGACCTCTCCGGGAGGCGGCGAGGACAGCGGCCCGGGCGCGCGGAAGTGGGGGTGCGCGGCCGGGTCGGCGGTCGGTTGCCTAGCCGAGGTTGACGTGACTGCCACTGGTATAGACCTGTGCCGGGTCGCCGTCAACCCCCTCGGAGACGCGCCGGACGCGGCGCGGTCGAGTCGCGGTCGGATCGTGGTCAGGTATCGGTCAAGTGACGGTAAAGCGCAGGTCAAAGCAGATGTGGTCGGCCGGTTGACGAACCGTCGGCCCGGGCCGCGCGGCCTCAGCCCGATGCCGAGCGCCCGCCCCCGCGCCCCCGCTCCCGACCTGGTTCACGGCCCCGCTCCCGCCCCGGTTCGCGTCCCCGCTCGCGGCCCGGTTCGCGCCCGCGCTCCCGGCCGCGTTCGCGGCCCGGCCGGCGCCCGGCGGCCGGCGGCTCCGGCGGCAGGTAGGACTCCAGGCCGCGCAGGAACACCTCGACCTTGAAGGCGTAGCGCTCGTCCCCGTCGCCCGACACCATGGTGTCCGCCATCCCCTGGAGGTTCGGGAAGCGATCGGGCGGCAGCGCCCGCAGGAAGGCGTGCAACTGCCCGAAGTACTCGTCGATGTCCGTCCCCCGGGCGATCCGCTCCGCGTACACCGACGCCTCGTACGCGTCGGTGTCGATCAGCTGGCCGAGGCCGTCCAGCGCCCAGGCCGCCACCTGGGGCGGCATGCCGACCTGGAGCAGCAGGTCGAGCAGGAACTCGGTGATGCCCAACTGGCTCTCGCCCAGCGGGATGCTGCCCAGCGACACCAGCGACACGTCCCGGTGGGAGGTCAGCACCCGCTGCGCCTCGAAGCAGATCTCGGTGATCTGCTCCTTCCAGCGAGCGGGCTCGGGGCGGCGCGGCAGTCGGATCTCGGAGACCACCCGTTCCAGCACCAGTTCGAGCAGCTCCTCCTTGTGGGAGACGTGCGCGTAGAGTGAGGCCGGGCCGGTGCCCAGCTCCTGCGCGACCCGGCGCATCGTCACCCCGGCCAGGCCTTCGGTGTCCAGCACCCGCACCGCGGTCTCCACGATCAGCGCGCGGCTGAGCGGCTGCCGGGGCTCGGCCTTGCGGGGCTTGTGCCACGGGTTCTCGGGCATCTGCGCGGGCATCGGGCCACCTGCTTTCGCTGAACGTTCCGCCGGCGATCATCGTACTCCGGACGAACACCGTTCGACGGGTGGGCGAAGCGACCGCTTCCGGTCCGGCCTCCGTCGCGGTTCGGAGCCGGTGGTAGGGGATGCGGAGGGGCGGCGGGCGGCGGATCTCGGGGTCGGGTCGGGGGTGCGGGTGGAGGAGAAGTCAGGGTTAATCCGTTTGACGGGAACGCCGCTCGACTCGTAGAACAGTGTTCGTCCGACAAACACCGTTCAATCGCGCGGCCCCGTCCACCGCGCCTGGTAGTAGACAGGAGCTGTCATGACCGACGCGGTCGGCACGACCTCGGCACCGCCCTCCGGCGCCGCCGAGCCCTACCGGTGGCGCTGGGTCGCGCTGTTCGTCATCCTCGCCGCCGAGGTGATGGACCTGCTCGACTCCCTGGTCACCAACATCGCCGCCCCCGCGATCCGGGCGGACATCGGCGGCGGCGAGTCCACCATCCAGTGGCTCGGCGCGGCGTACACGCTGGCGATGGCCATCGGCCTGATCACCGGCGGGCGGCTCGGCGACATCTTCGGGCGCCGCCGGATGTTCATGATCGGCGCGGCCGGGTTCACCGTCGGGTCGCTCGCCTGCGGCCTGGCCCAGGAGCCCTGGCAGCTGGTCGCGGCCCGGGTGCTCCAGGGCCTGCTCGGCGCGGTGATGCTGCCGCAGGGCCTGGGCATCATGAAGGAGGTCTTCTCGCCCAAGGAACAGGGCGCGGCCTTCGGCATGTTCGGCCCGGTGATGGGCCTGTCGACGGTCAGCGGCCCGATCCTGGCCGGCTGGCTGATCGACGCGGACTTCGCGGGCACCGGCTGGCGGATGATCTTCCTGATCAACATCCCGCTCGGCCTGTTCGCCTTCGTCGGCGGCCGGGTCTTCCTGCCCGCCCAGGGCCAGGGCCCGACCGTCCGGCTCGACCTGGTCGGCGCGCTGCTGGCCGCCCTCGGCGCGGCCACGGTCATCTACCCGCTGGTCCAGGGCCGCGAGCACGACTGGCCGCTGTGGGCGTTCGCACTGCTGGCGGTCGGCGTCGCCGTGTTCGGCCTGTTCGGCTGGTACGAGGCCCGGCGCAAGGCAGCCGGGGCCGACCCGCTGGTCGAGCCCAGCCTGTTCGCCAAGCGCGGCTTCAGCGGCGGCATGGTGCTCGGCCTGGTCTTCTTCACCGCGATGACCGGCTTCTGGCTGACGTTCAGCCTGTACACCCAGCTCGGCCTGCACTACAGCGCCTTCAAGTCCGGCCTGACGGGCATCCCGTCCTCGGTCGGCATGGTGATCGCGTTCGTCGCCTCCCAGGCGCTGCAGAAGTACGGCCGCAGGGTGATGCACGTGGGCCTGGTGGTGATGCTGGCCGGCGTGCTGGCCCTGATGTACACCCTGCACAGCCAGGGTACGGGCGTCACGCCCTGGCAGATGGTGCCCTCGCTGGCGGTCAGCGGCCTGGGCATGGGCCTGGTGATGGCCCCGTTCTTCGGCATGGTGCTCGCCTCGGTGGACGTGCACGAGACCGGATCGGCCTCCGGCACGCTGACGTCCGTGCAGCAGCTCGGCGGTGCCCTGGGCAGCGCCATCCTGGGCACGGTCTTCTTCGAGCGCCTGAAGACCTCGGACTTCGCCGGCGCCGAGCAGACCACCCTGTGGACCGAGGTCGGTCTGCTGGTGGCGGTCTTCGCGGCGATCTTCCTGCTCCCGATGCACGGCCGCCCCGAGCACGAGGGCGCGGAGGACGGCGGGGCCGAGGAGGAGGGCGCGCTCCGCAAGGAGGGCGAGCACCAGCCCGCCTGACGCCCCGTCGCACGACACCCCCGCGAGGGGGAGGGGCGGGGCCGGTGGCCCCGGAGCGATGTGCTCCGGGGCCACCGGCCCCGCGCCGCAGGAGGAACGGAGGATCAGCCCTGGTAGGCCGCGAAGAGCTTCGAGAACTGATACGGCGTCTGCGGGACGTTGGTGCACTTGGGCAGCGAACCGGTGCACGCGTTGGCGTCCCGGGTCATCTCCCAGAAGGCCAGCTCGCCGAGGTGGTGCTGCTGGGCGAAGGCGATCAGCTGCTGCGCGTCGGAGAGGCCGAACACCTCGGAGGCGGTGTCGTTCTGGCCGAGCATCGGGGTGACGCCGACCATGGCGTACGCCTGGGCGTCCGTCAGGCCGGTCCACACCGAGCGGATCTGCGCCTGGGTGGACTGCGCGGACTGGATCGCGTAGGCGCCCATCTTCCCGGCCGGGCTCGGGGCGGCCCAGTCGCCGAAGTCCATCGCCATCACGTTGACCAGGTCGACGGACAGGCCCGCGTTCTTGGCGGACTGCAGGATGTAGACGCCGTCCGCGGTCAGGCCGCTGGGCAGCACCGGCAGGGTCAGACTGACCTTCAGGTCGCGGCCCTTGGCCCGCTGCGCGGCCTGGACCTGGGCGAGCGCGGCGGAGCGGCGGTCGACCGAGGCGTGGTCGGTGACGGCGGTGCCCTCGATGTCGAAGTCCACCCGGTCGAGCGCGTAGACGTCGACGACCTTCTGGTACTGCGCGGCCAGCGCCGCCACCGTGGTGCAGGACTGGGCGAGTTCGGTGCCGTTGGCGCCGCCGAAGGACGGGCGGACGTCGCCGCCCGCGTCGCGGATCGCGTCCATGTCGGCCTTGTTCCAACCGGTGGCCGGGTCGTACGCGCCGAACCAGCTGGCGGTGCACGGCTGGCCGCCGTTGATGAGGAACGCCAGCGAGAACTCCTTGACGCCGCTGGCGGCGGAGAGCGCGGGCAGGCTGGGCGTCGGGTAGGCGCCGAGGTCCACGTAGGGGGCGGCGGTGCCGTCGGCGGTGCCGGTGCCCGCGGTGGCGGTGACGGCCGCGGAGGCCGCCGATTCGTTGCCCGCCGCGTCGAAGGCGGTGACGGTGAAGGTGTGGCTGCTGCCCTGGAGCAGGCCGCGGACGGTGGCGGAGGTGCCGGTCACGGTGGCGACCACGGCGGAGCCCTCGCGCACGCGGTAGCCGGCCACCGCCGTGTTGTCGGTGGCGGCCGTCCAGCCGAGGGTGATGCTGCCCGGCCCGGTGCCGGTCGAGTGCGGCCCGCCGGGGACGGACGGCGCGACGGTGTCGGCGGGCGCGCCCGCGCACGGCTGGTTGTTGATCGCGCAGTTGGCGGGGGCGCTCTGCACGGCGCCGGTGGTGACGCCGAAGCCGACCGCGGGCGCGGCGGCGCCGGGGGCCAGCGGGGCGGCCCAGGCGGGCGAGGTCACCGTGTAGCGGGTGCCGGTGGGGGTGGCGGCCGAGCTGAGGGTGCCGTTCCACAGGCTGGAGACGCTCTCGCCGGTCGGCAGGTCGAAGGAGAGCGACCAGCTGTTGACGGTGGCGTTGGTGTGGTTGGTCACGGTGTACGTGGCCTGGAAGCCGTTCGACCAGCTCTGGCTGACGGCGTAGTCGGCGGTCAGGCCGGAGGCGCCGGCCGCACCGGCGGCGGTGGCGCCCAGCGGGGCGGCGACCAGGGCCGCGGCCGCGGCGAGGGAGAGGGTGACGCGCCTCATGGGCGAGTCCTCCTTGACGGTGTGGGGGGACGGGTGGGGGCCGTGGCGCGGAGTGCGCGGGGCGCACTCAAGATGGTCCAGACCAATCCGGGCCGTCAAGGCGAAGTCCTGCTGTTTTGCAAGGAGTTGACGGTTCATTCAGGTGCGGTCAGCGCCCCCGGGGCGGGCCTTGGACGACGGAGGGCGCGGCCCCCGGAACGTGGGGGAAGGGGCCGCGCCACCCGCCTGACACAGGTCAGGCGTCCATGGGCCGTCAGGCGGAGACGGCGGCGCCGCGGATCCGGCGGGCCAGGTACACGCCCGAGGCGGTGGCCGACAGCAGGGCCGCGCCGGCCAGCCCGAGCAGCAGGTCGCCCTGGCCGGGCCGGCCCACCGCGGCGGTGCCGGAGGCGGCCGCGACCGCCTCGGCGGCGGTGAGGTCGCCGCCGTGGCCGTGGTGCGAGACGGTCGAGCGGGCGGCGCCCGCGTCGATCTGGGCCTGGGTCGGCGCGAGCGGGGCGTTCGCGGCCTGCGGGCCGACCGCGGCCGCGGCGGTGGCGGCGCCGAAGTCGAGGTCCGAGCAGCCGTAGAACGCCTCCGGGCTGTCCGAGCGCTGCCACACCATGTAGACCAGCTGGCGGCCGGTGCGCTGCGGCAGGTTCACGTTGACGTGGTAGTACCCGTTGTCCGAGGTGCGCGCGGTGTCGTAGACCGCGACCGGCGCGGCCAGGTCCAGGTCGGACCACTTCAGCGGCTTCGTGGGGTCGTAGCCGGCCTTGGTGATGTACAGCTTCATGCTGCCCTGGTGCGGCGCGGTGACCCGGAAGTCGAAGGTCTTCGCGCCGGCCGTCGCCGGGCTGGCCGGCCAGTCGGTGCGGGCCCAGTCCAGGGCGCGGTACTTGTCGCGGTTGGCCGAGCAGAGGTGGCCGTCCGGAATGATCTGCCGGCTCTGGCCGTTGGCGGAGGCGATGTTGACCTCGTTCCAGTCGTACAGCGGCTGGGTGCCGCTGTCCGCGACGAGGTCCTTGCAGACCTGGGACTTCGGGGTCTCGGGGCCCTCCGCGTAGCAGGCCGCGATGCGGCTGGGCGGGCCGAACATGGCGCCGTGCGCGGCGGCACTGCCCGCGGCGGCGGTGGTGGCGACCAGGGCGCCCGCGCCCACCGCGGAAGCGGCGAGCAGGCGGCGGGACCAGGACATGGTTCTCCTCGGGAAGGTCGGGTCGGTCGTGGGGGAGGAGCGGGCACGTCTGCCTGCGGACCGCGAGGAGCGACCCCGGGCCGGCGCGGTGTGGACCCTGCACACCGCGAGCCGTCCGAAGGCTACGATTGGCCTATACCAATTGACAAGAGTCGGCCATCCGAGCGCAGTTGGCCGGTGGCGGCATTCGGCCACCGCCACCGTCCGTCCCGCACACCGCATCTGGCGCAGCGTCAGATACCGGCCGACGGGCGAACCTCGGCGAACAGCAGGGAAAACGCCCCCGGACCGCCCCCGCACCCGACCGTCCGAAGGCCCACCGCAGGACGCCCCGGGGCGGGCGAGGGGCGGGCGGGACCGCCGCGGCCCGGGCGGCGGGCGGAAGGGGTTAGGGGGAATCCAAGCCGCGGATAATGCTCCGCTAAGCCGATCCGGCCCCGGGAGACGGCCGGTCGGGCATGGCGCGGGGGTGTGAACGGACCCGTGCGGACGCTTGCCGGCCGAGCCGGGCGGGACAGGCGATCGGGTCGACCGCCACCTCCCGCGCGGCGACCTGTACGGCGGTCCGTCCGGTACCGGGACGAGCCGGTGCGCCGCCTCCCTGCCCGGTCTCCACCCGCCACCTCCGGCTCGTCGACGGCCGCGGGCGCGCAGTGGCTTCCCGAGGTGGTCAGCGACGGGAGGGGCGGTGACGGTGCGGCGGGTTTGGGGTGGGCGGCGCGGGCGGGGGGAGCGGGGGTTCGTCGGGCGTTCATGAGGGGGCCGGACCGCGGTGGTGTCCCGTTGGGGCGGGGTCGGGAGGTTGGGCGACGCTGTTTCCGCGGACGCTCCCGCAGCCGTGTCCACCCACCGAACCGAGGGACGGAACCCGTGACCCCATCGCGCACCCCCGAGCGCCGCCGCCGACTCGCCCGGCCGTCGGCCGCCCTCGCCCTGGCGGCCCTCGTCGCCGGGGCACTGACCGCCACCCCGGCCTCCGCCGCCCCCGGCGCGGTGGCCTGGCCCGGAAGTTCCAGCGTCACCACCGCCGACGCCTCGGGCGTGTTCGGCTCCGACCTGTCCGGCCTCCAGCAGGAGGGCGGCGTGATGTGGGGCGCGCAGAACTCCGGCAAGCTGTGGCGGCTCGTCCCCAACGGCTCCGGCGGCTGGAAGCCCGACACCGCCAACGGCTGGGGCTCCGGCAAGTCGCTGCGCTTCCCCGGCGGCACCGGAACCCCCGACGACGAGGGCGTCACCGTGACCGGCGCGGGCTCGGCCGGCGGCGTGTACGTCTCCAGCGAGCGCAACGCCGACTCCTCCTCCACCAGCCGGCTCTCCGTGCTGCGCTACGACGTCTCCGGCACCGGCGGCACGCTGACCGCCACCCGCGAGTGGAACCTCACCCCCGACCTGCCCTCCACCGGCTCCAACGCCGGGCTGGAGGGCGTCACCTGGGTGCCCGACGGCTACCTGACCGGCGCGGGCTTCAAGGACGCCTCCACCGGCGCCGCCTACAGTCCGGGCCGCTACGCGGCGCACACCGGCGGCGTGTTCTTCGTCGGCGTCGAGGGCACCGGCACGGTCTACGGCTACGTCCTGCTGGAGGCCGGCGGCTTCACCAGGGTCGCCACCGTCAGCAGCGGCATGGCCGGCGTGATGGAGCTGTCCTGGGAGCCGCAGGCCAACCGGATGTGGGTGGTCTGCGACGACACCTGCTCCGGCCAGCTGCGCACCTTCCGGGTCGACGGCAGCGGCGCGTTCGCCCCCACCGCGGTCTACAAGCGCCCCTCCGGCATGTCGAACCTCAACAACGAGGGCTTCACGCTGGCCGGCGCCGACGAGTGCGTGGGCGGCAGCAAGCCCGTCTACTGGTCGGACGACAGCAACACCGGCAAGCACGCCCTGCGCAAGGGCGCCATCACCTGCTGACCGGCCGGTCGCGGTCGGCGGGTCGCGCCGACCGGAACCGCCGCCCCCGGCCGACACTGGCCGGGTGAGCACCCACCCGCCCCACCCGTCCCCGCCGCCGTCCCCCCTGCGCCCGCCCGGCCGCCGCACCGTGCTGCTGGCCGGGCTGGGCGGCGCCCTGACGGCCTGTTCGTCCACCGGCCGGAGCGGCCCGGACGACCCGAGCGGCCCCGCCAGCCGGAGCAGCCCGGGCGGCCAGAGCGGCCCCGGCAGCCCCGACAGCCGGAGCGGCTCCGGCAGCCCGACCGCCGGTGCGAGCGCCGCCTTCCCCGCGCCCGCCGCCTGGCAGCCGGGCCCGGGCGAGCTCCAGCCGGACGTGAAGCTGCGCGCCGTGCAGGTGGTGGAGGCGATCGGCGGGTGGCCGCCGGGCGGGCAGGGGGTGGCGGCGGCCCGTCAGCGGGTGGCGGCGCTCGGGGTGGACCCGGGGCTGGCCGACCAGGGTGGCCCGCTGCTCGCGGACGCCCCGCGGGCGGCGCTGGAGGTGGTGTACGCCCAGTACGGCGGGCTGCTGGCGGACTCGGCGAGCGTGCTGGTGGTGTGCCGGCAGTGGCTGGCCGGGCCGGACGGCGCGCCGGTGTCCACCGGCAGCACGGTCGACGTCCGGCTGAGCAGCGGCTCGCCCCGGTGGAGCGTCACCGCGCTGCACCCGGCCGACCCCGGGGCGGTGGCGGCGACGCTGGGCGATCCGGCGACCAGGGTGCTGGCGCAGCCGCGGATCGCGCTGCCCCCGGCGGCGGTGGCGGACGTGCGCAGCGGGCAGGTGCACGACGCGCCGCTCACCGCGATGCTGGCGCTGGCGGGCACGTACGACTTCGAGGTGAGCGTGGTGCGTTCGGGCCACCCGCTGCTGGTGTTCGGCACCGACCGCCGGAGCGACCACCCGCAGGGGCGGGCGTTCGACACCTGGCGGATCGACGGGCGGGCGGTGGTGGACCCGGCGACCCCGGCCGAACTGGTGGACTCCTTCATGCGGGCGGCCGCGGCGGCGGGCTCCTACAACGTGGGCGGCCCGCGGCTGCTGTCCGGCGGGGCGACGGCGAACCAGTTCTTCAGCGACGCCACCCACCACGACCACGTGCACGCCGGGTTCCGCGCCTGACCTGCCGCCCGACCTGCCGCCCGATCTGCCGCCTGGCCCGGACGGCGAAGCGCCCCGACGACAGAGCGCCCGGACGGCGAAGCGCCCCGACCGCGAAGGGCCCGGACCGCCGTCGCGGTCCGGGCCCGGGGGTCGGCGGGGCGTCAGATCAGGCCCTGGGCGAGCATCGCGTCGGCGACCAGCTCGAAGCCGGCGATGTTCGCGCCCACCACGTAGTTGCCGGGGCTGCCGTACTTCTCCGCGGTGGTGTGGCAGGAGTCGTGGATGTGCTTCATGATCTCGCCGAGGCGGGCCTCGGTGTGCTCGAAGGTCCACGAGTCGCGGGAGGCGTTCTGCTGCATCTCCAGCGCGGAGGTGGCGACGCCGCCGGCGTTGGCGGCCTTGCCGGGGGCGAAGGCCGCGCCGGCCTCCTGGAGGACCCGGACGGCCTCGGGGGTGGTGGGCATGTTGGCGCCCTCGGCGACGGCCTTGACGCCGCCCCGGACCAGGGCGAGGGCGTCCGCCTCGTGCAGCTCGTTCTGGGTGGCGCAGGGCAGCGCCACGTCGCAGGGGACGTTCCACACGCCGGTGCCGGCCACGTACTTCACGTGCGCGCCGCGGGCCTCGGCGTAGTCGGAGACCCGGCCGCGCCGGGTCTCCTTGACCTCCTTGAGCAGGGCCAGGTCGATGCCCTTCTCGTCGACCACGTAGCCGGTCGAGTCGGAGCAGGTGAGCACGGTCGCGCCGAGCTGCCGGGCCTTCTCGATCGCGTAGATCGCCACGTTGCCGGAGCCGGAGACCACCACGCGCTGCCCGTCCAGGCTCTCGCCGCGGGTGCGCAGCATCTCCTCGGTGAACATCACGCAGCCGTAGCCGGTGGCCTCGGTGCGGGCCTGCGCGCCGCCCCAGCCCAGGCCCTTGCCGGTGAGCACGCCGGACTCGTAGCGGTTGGTGATCCGCTTGTACTGGCCGAACAGGTAGCCGATCTCGCGCCCGCCGACGCCGATGTCACCGGCCGGGACGTCGGTGTACTCGCCCAGGTGGCGGTGCAGCTCGGTCATGAAGGACTGGCAGAAGCGCATGATCTCGGCGTCCGAGCGGCCCTTGGGGTCGAAGTCGGCGCCGCCCTTGCCGCCGCCGATCGGCATGCCGGTCAGGGCGTTCTTGAAGATCTGCTCGAAGCCGAGGAACTTGACGATCCCGAGGTTGACCGAGGGGTGGAAGCGCAGCCCGCCCTTGTACGGGCCGAGGGCGCTGGAGAACTCCACCCGGAAGCCGCGGTTGACGTGGATGCCGCCCCGGTCGTCGGACCACGGCACCCGGAAGATCAGCTGGCGCTCGGGTTCGCAGACCCGCTCGACGATCCGGGCGTCGACCAGCTCGGGGCGCCGGAGCAGCACCGGGCCGAGGGTGTCGAGGACCTCGCGGACCGCCTGGTGGAACTCGTTCTCGCCCTGGTTGCGGCGCAGGACTTCCTGGTACAGCGGCTCGATCAGACGGGCGCCGGTGTCGGTGGACGCGGCGGTGGTGGGGGTGGCCGGCATGCGGGCACAACCTTCCGTGGATCGGATGGCGCACGAGGGCGCTCCCGTCCCGGGGGCGCCCCTGGTCCTCCTCGCCGTCGAGGACCGTCGGCGGCGCGCCTGATACGCGTCGGCCGACGGGGTGGGGACCGGTGGTCAGCACCAGTGTCCCAGGGCTGACCTGCGTCCATCGACCGCGCGTCCACGATGTGAACGCTCGAACGGGCCATTTCGGTCACCCGAAAGGTAAAGCCCCGGCCATCGGCGGCCCATTTCCGGCCCAAGCGGCCCCACCTCGACGCCCGGTGTGAATTCGCTGTGGATTTCGGGCGTGTCTGGAAGTCCTCCCCCGGGGGACACGCCTCCGGGGGAGGGCCGGGCGTCAGCGGCGCGGCAGGATCCACCAGGCGGTGGTGGCCGGCGGCAGCACCCCGGCGGCCGGGCACGGGCCGGAGGACAGCAGCGGCTGCCCGGTGACCGGCGCCGGGGCCGCGACGGTGCCGAAGTTGGTCGCCACCAGCAGGCCGTCGCCCCGGGTGAAGGCCAGCACGTTCGGCGGCGTCTCGATCCAGCGCAGCGTCCCCTCGCCCAACTGCGGCAGCAGCCGGCGCAGGTGCAGCGCCTCCCGGTACAGGTGGTACGGCGAGGCGTGGTCGGCCACCGCCCGCTCGGCGGTGTGCCCGGCGAACGAGGCGGGCTGCGGCAGCCAGCTCGGCGCCGAACCCTCCGGGCTGAACCCGTACGGCGCCCGGGCCCCGGCCCACGGCAGCGGGACGCGGCAGCCGTCCCGGATGCCCTTGCGGTTGCCGGTGCGGTGGAAGATCGGGTCGGTGATCACCTCGTCCGGCAGGTCGTCGACCTCCGGCAGGCCCAGCTCCTCGCCCTGGTACAGGTAGGCCGCGCCGGGCAGCGACAGCATCAGCAGCGCGGCGGCCCGGGCCCGCTCGGGGCTGCCGAAGCGGGTCGTGGTGCGGACCTGGTCGTGGTTGTTGAGCACCCAGGTGACGGTCGAGCCGGTCGCGGTGATGTCCCGCACCGCCGCGTCGATCACCTGGTGGAAGTGCTCGGAGTCCCACGGCGCGTGCAGCAGGTGGAAGAAGAACGCCTGGTGCAGCTCGTCCCCGCGCACGTACATGGCCTGCTCGGCCGGGGTCGGCACGGACGCCTCGCCGACCAGCAGCCGCTGCCGCCCGTCCAGCGCCGTGTACTCCTCGCAGATCGCCCGCCAGGAGCGCCACACCTCGTGCACCTCCGGCTGGTTCCAGGCCAGCGGGTTGACCGAGTCGCGGGTGCGCTCGTCCGCCTCCGGGTCCGGGGAGTCCGGCAGCTCGGGGTGCTTGAACAGGCCCGCCGCCACGTCGATCCGGAAGCCGTCCACGCCCCGGTCCAGCCAGAACCGCAGCACCTTCTCGAACTCGACGGGCACCTCCGGGTTGCGCCAGTTCAGGTCCGGCTGCTCGGGGGTGAACATGTGCAGGTACCACTGGCCGGGGGCGCCGTCCGGCTCGGTGATCCGGGACCAGGCGGGGCCGCCGAACATCGCCCGCCAGTTGTTCGGCGGCAGCCCGCCGTCCGGGCCGCGGCCGTCCGCGAAGTGGAACCGGGCCCGGGACGCGGAGCCCGGGGCGGCGGCCAGCGCCTCCAGGAACCACGGGTGCTCGGCCGAGCAGTGGTTGGGCACGGTGTCCAGCACCAGGCGCAGGCCCAGCTTCCGGCAGTCCTCGACCAGCAGGTCGAAGTCCTCCAGGGTGCCGAACATCGGGTCGACGCCCTTGTAGTCGGCCACGTCGTAGCCGTGGTCGTGCTGCGGCGACGGGTAGAACGGGTTCAGCCACACCCCGTCCACGCCCAGCCGCTTCAGGTACGGCAGCCGGGCCCGCACGCCCGGCAGGTCGCCGATGCCGTCGCCGTCGGAGTCCTGGAAGCTGCGCACGTACACCTGGTAGATCACCGCGTCGCGCCACCACAGCGCGTCGGGGGCGGCGGCCGCCGCCCGTTCCTCCGGGAGCACTCCGTCCGCGGGGCGGACGGCGGGGGCCTCGACGGCCTGCGCGGGGCGCGGCGGGTCGGCGGGGACGACGGACGTGATCATGCGTCACCTTCACGGGAGCGCGCGAGGGGGGTCGCGCTGACAGGCACGGGCCCGCGGCGGCTGACAACACGTCAGTTCGTCGGGGATACCTAGATGTTAGGTAGAGGTTAAACAGCATGTCCAGGAGCCTGGAGAGGAAGATGTCACCTCTTGGTGCGGCGAGTGCCACCAGTCGGGGCGAATCAGGGCGAATAAGGGGGCGCACAACGGGGTAGACCGTAGCCCAGGAGAGCCGCCCGGCGTACGACCGACGAAGTTCGGCCGCACGGCGCACTCCCTCCACCACCTCGAAGGGAGGCACCCGAGTGCGGCTTCCGCTCCTCGCGCTGCTTGCCACCGGCCCGGCGCACGGCTACCAGCTCCGGCGTGCCCTGGAGTCCACGTTCGGCCCGGCCTACCCGCGCACCAACGACGGGCAGGTCTACGTCACGCTCGGCCGGCTGGAGAAGGCCGGCCTGATTGAGGGACAGGACGTCGCCCAGGACGGCCGCCCGGCCAAGCGGGTCTTCGCGCTCACCGAGGACGGCCGCCGGGTGCTCGCCGACTGGTTCGCCCGTCCGTCGGACGGCGGCAAGGTCCGCGAGGAGTTCTTCCTCAAGCTGGTCCTCGCCCCCCGCACCCGCCTCGCCGACCCGCGCGCCCTGATCGACCTCCAGCGCTCCCACTGCCTGGCCGCCATCCGCGGCCTGCACGCCACCGCCGACCGGTCGCCCGACCACGAGGTCTCCCGGCTGCTGATCGAGGGCGAGGTCCTCCACCTCCAGGCCGAACTCGACTGGCTGGAGCGCTGCCAGCAGGAGTTCACCTGAGGTCCCGCCCCGCCCGCCCCGCCTGACCCGAACGGGCGCGGACGGGCGCGAATGGGCGGGGCCGGCCGTGCGGGTCCTGCGGGGTGCGGCGCCCCCGCAGGACCCCGCCGGTGCGGCGGCCGGCGGTCAGCGGCCGGCGGTCAGCGCAGCGCGAACTTCTGCGCCGCGCTCCCGTTGCAGTCCCACAGCTGCAGGCGGGTGCCGTTGGCCGTGTTGCCGCTCGGGACGTCCAGGCAGCGGCCGGACTGCGGGTTCAGCAGCGAGCCGTCGGCCTGCTGGACCCACTTCTGGCCGCCCACCCCGTTGCAGTCCCACAGCTCGACCTGGCTGCCCGCCGCCGTGCCGTTGCCGTTGACGTCCAGGCAGCGGCCCAGGGTGCGCAGCGAGGTGTCCGCGGCGTGGAACCAGTGCTGGTCGACCGCGTAGGACTGGCAGTTCCACAGCTGCACGGCGGTGCCGTTGACGCCGTTGTCGTCGTTGGCGACGTCCACGCACTGCCCGCCCGGGGCGGCGACCGGAGCGCCCCCGTTGACCGCGAACTTCTGCGCCGCGGCGCCGTTGCAGTCCCACAGTTGCAGCCGGGTGCCGTTGGCGCTGTTCCCGTTGGGCGCGTCCACGCAGCGGCCGGACTGCGGGTTCAGCAGCGAGCCGTCGGCCTGCTGGAACCACTTCTGCGCGCCGCCGCCGTTGCAGTCCCACAGCTCCAGGAGCGTGCCGTTGGCGGTGCCGTTGCCGGTGGCGTCCAGGCAGCGCCCGAGGGTGCCGAGCGAGCCGTCCACGCCGTGCACCCAGTGCTGGTCCTCGGCGTACGTCTGGCAGTTCCACAGCTGCACCCCGGTGCCGTTGGCGCCGGTGTCGTCGGCCGCGACGTCCACGCACTGCCCGCCCGGGCCGGTGACGGTGCCCTGCGGGCCGTTGGGCAGGTCGGTGCGGCCGTTGTAGCCGACCGAGACGACGTTGGCCTGGACGGCGTTCTCGGTGGCGTCGCCCGGGTAGCCGGAGACCATGACGCCCTCGAAGAAGGTGCCGCGGTTCCAGTTCGAGTTGTCGCCGCCGATGCCCAGGATGATGCCGCCCTCCTGCTTCATCGGCCGGTAGCCGGCCCGGCTCGGCAGCGCCCCGTTCCACCAGGTGGTCAGCGCGCCGGACTGCGCGTTGCCGCCCTTGAGCGCGTACGTGGTCTGGCCGTTGTTCTTCAGCACCGCCGTGACGAACGGGCTGCTGTTGCCGAGGTTGGCGGTGTTGGAGCCGTTGTCGCCCTGGAACATGCCGTTCTCCAGGTCGGCCTCGATCCACGGCCCGCTGCCGCTGCACGGCGGGAAGTAGCAGGTGGTGGCGATGGAGACGGCGTCCATGTGGCCGTTGCCGGTGTCGGCGGGCGTGGACTCGGCGTTGCCGTAGTCGAAGCAGCAGTCCGCGCCCACGTGGGTGCCGCTGGCGACCATGTAGACGCCCTCGGGCTGCCCGTTGACGGCCACGCCCGAGGCGACGCCGGTGTAGCGGTAGCCGACGCCGGGCGAGATCCACACGCCGTAGACCTTGTGGCCGCCGGCGGTGACGGCGATCTCGGAGGCGTCGGCGCCCCGGTCGTTGCCCATGCCGGAGGTGCCGGCCGGGCCCGGGGTCAGGTCGTTGTGCCGGGAGGTCTGGTCGTAGATCCGGCTGATCCGGCAGCTGCTGCCGTTGCAGAACCGGTCCTGCGCCTGGGCGTCGGCGTAGCCGCCGGCCGCGAGCAGGCCGATGTCGGTGCTCGCGCCGTCGGAGGCCCGGGTGACGCGGTACAGCGGGCCGTTGTAGGAGGAGAACAGGGCACGGGTGGTGCTGTGCGCGGCGACGCAGGGCGTGCCGCCGGACGCGTACAGGTCGCACGGCAGCGAGCCGGCCGCGTGGCCGACGCCGGGCAGGCCGATCAGCGCGGCGACCAGCAGCGCCAGGGCGGCCGCGGCCGCTCGCGCGCTGCGCCACAACTGCCCGGCGGGCAGCGGGAATCGACGGGACAAGGTGCGCTCCTTCGGGGTGGGGGTGCAAGGGGCGGTACCGGTGCGCGGAACGGGCCCGGGGGCGGCGACCGGCCGCGGGCGCGCGGAGGCTGGCGGTTCATCGGCGACCTTGTATTCTCACGTTGAAACAGCGGCGTCCTGGTGGTGCCGGCCTCGCTCCCTCGCGCACGGTCGGCGGGAGGAGGGGGTGCGGTCTTGTCCGTGCCGAACAACGGAACCGGCGCCGCGGCGCCGCGGTTGAAGGACGTCGCCGAACTGGCCGGCGTCTCCGTCAAGACCGTCTCGAACGTGGTGAACGGGACCACCCCCGTCGCGGAGGCCACCCGGGAACGGGTGCAGCTGGCCATCGACCGGCTCGGCTACCAGCCCAACCTGACGGCCCGCCGGCTGCGCACCGGCCGCAGCGGGGTGATCGCGCTGGCCTTCCCCGAACTGCCCTCGCCGTACTTCGCCGAACTCGCCGTCGAGGTGATCGCGGCGGCCCGCCGGGTCGGCATCACCGTGCTGATGGACGACACCGGCGGCGACCCGGCGGCCGAGCTGCGGATCGCCTCGGGCCTGGGCGGACCGATGATCGACGGAGTCATCCTCAGCCCGCTCGGCCTGGACCGGGCCGCGCTGCTGGCCCGCTCCCGGGAGATCCCGCTGGTCCTGCTCGGCGAGGCCGACTTCGGCCCGGTCGCCGACCGGGTGCACATCGACAACGTGGCCGGCGCCCGGGAGGCGACCCGGCACCTGATCGACGAGGGCTACCGGCGGATCGCCGCGATCGGCTGGCAGGACCCCGCGCCCCGGGCCACCGCCGAACAGCGCCTGGCCGGCTACCGGGAGGCGCTGGCCGACGCCGGCCTGCCGGCCGACCAGGAGCTGCGGCCCCCGGTCCGGGCCTACTTCCGCCCCGACGGCGCCTCGGCGATGCGCCGCCTGCTGCGCCTGCCGCGGCGGCCCGACGCGGTGTTCTGCTTCAACGACCTGCTCGCGCTCGGCGCGCTGCGGGCCGCCCACGAGGCCGGGCTGCGGGTGCCGCAGGACCTCGCGATCGTCGGCTTTGACGACGTCGAGGAGGCCGCGTACGCGATCCCCTCGCTGACCACCGTCGCCCCCGACAAGCGGCTGATCGCCGAACTCGCCGTCCGCTGCCTGGAGGAGCGGATCGAGCGGCGCTACACCGGTCCGGGCCGGCGGATCACGCCGGGCTTCCGGGTGGTGGTCCGGGAGAGCAGCACCCTGGCCCGCTGACCGGCCGCCCGCGACCGCCGGGCCGCGCCGCCGCCCGCTCACGCCGGGCCTCCCGGCGGGGCGGCCAGGTGCGGGAAGCGGAACTCGGTGGTGCTGCGCCGCACCGCGCCGGGGCGCAGCACGGTGTCCGGGTAGTCGGGGCGGTTGGGGGAGTCGGGGAAGTGCTGGGTCTCCAGGCAGACCCCGGCGTGCCGCGGGTGCGGGTCGCCGTCCAGGCCGTTGCCGGTGTAGACCTGGAGCCCGGGCTCGGTGGTCCAGACCTCCATCCGGCGCCCGGTGGCCGGGTCCTCCAGCCGGGCGGCCCGGCGCAGCGCGCCGGGGGCGGGCGGCGGGTCGAGCACCCAGCAGTGGTCGTAGCCGCCGGCGGTGTCCAGCTGCGGGTGCGGGAGGGCGAGCCGGTCGCCGATCGGCTGCGGCTCGCGCAGGTCGAAGGGCGTGCCGGCGGTCGGGGCGGGCGGCCCGGGCAGCGGCACGGCGGTCGGGTCGACCGGCAGGTAGGCGTCGGCGTCGACGGCGAGCCGGTGGTCGAGCACGCTGCCGCCGTCCCGGCCGGAGAGCCGGAAGTAGGCGTGGTGGGTGAGGTTGACGGGGGTGGGGCGGTCGGTGCGGGCGGTCCACTCCAGGCGCAGGGTGCCCGAGCGCTCCAGGGTGTAGACGACGGTGACGCGCAGCCGGCCGGGGAAGCCCATCTCGCCGTCCGGGCTGTCCAGGTCGAGGCGGAGCGCGGCGGCGTCCGGGCCGGGCACGGCGGCGGCCTGCCAGCGGTGGCGGTGGAAGCCGCCCGGCCCGCCGTGCAGGGCGTGGCCGCGGTCGGTGGCGGGCACCCGGTGCGCCCGGCCGTCGAGCCGGAAGCCGCCGTGCGCGATCCGGTTGGCGTAGCGGCCGATCAGCGCGCCCAGGTAGGCGGTGTCGGCGGCGTACCCGGCCGGGTCGGCGCGGCCGAGCACCACCGAGGCGCTCCGGCCCTCCGGGTCGGGGACCTCCAGCCGGTGCAGGATGCCGCCCAGGTCGAGCACCTCGGCGCGGACGCCGGTCCCGGCGTCGAGGGTCCAGCGGTCGACGGGGGTCCCGTCGGGCATGGCGCCGAACGGGCTGCGGGTGACGGACGGGGCACGGGTGGCGGACGGGATCGGCAACGGGAGTCCTCGGGGCCTCGGGGGAAGGGGACGGGGCGTCAGGGGCGGGCGGTGCGGCCGACGGTGGACTCGCGCACCACCAGCGAGTGGCCGGGCAGGATGCGGCGGGGCCGGGCCGGGGGCCGGTCGGGGGCGGCCTCGATCCGGGCGATCAGGCAGTCCACGGCGAGCCGGGCGATCGCGGCCTTGTCGGGGGCGATCGTGGTCAGGGTGACGGCGCCGTAGCCGCCCTCCTCGATGTCGTCGAAGCCCACCACGGCGACCTCCTCGGGCACCCGCACGCCCCGCTCGGCGAGCACCCGCAGCGCCCCCAGGGCGACCAGGTCGTTGTAGGCGAAGACGGCGTCGGGCGGCTCCGGCAGGTCGAGCAGGCGGGTCATCGCGACCGCGCCGTCGAGGCGGTCGTAGCCGTCGGTGGCCACCACCAGGTCGTCCCGGGGGCTGCCGCCGGCCGCCAGGATCTCCTCCCGCCAGCCGCGCAGCCGCAGGTGGGCGGGCTGGAGGCGGCTGTCGCGGCGGGCCCCGACGAAGGCGATCCGGCGCCGCCCCAGGCTGAGCAGGTGGCGCACCGCGAGCCGGGCCGCCGCCACGTTGTCGATCGCGATGTGGTCGAACGGGGCGTCGTACTCGCGCTCGCCGAGCAGCACCAGCGGCGGCCGGGCCGGGCGGCGCAGCAGGTCCTCCGCCTCCAGCCGGATCGGGCTGAGGATCAGCCCGTCGATCAGGTGGCTGCGGAAGCCCTGCGACACCAGGGTCTCCTTGGCGCGCAGCCCGGCGGTGTGGTCCAGCAGGACAGTGTGGCCGTGGTGCGCGGCGGCGTCGATCACCGCCGCGGCGAGGTCCGCGAAGTACGGGTTGCCCAGCTCGGGCACGGCCAGCGCGATGATCCCGCTGCGGCCGGTGCGCAGCTGGCGGGCCGTCGCGTTGGGCCGGTAGCCCAGCTCCTCGATCGCCTGCCGCACCCGGTCCCGGGTGCCCGGTCTGACGTGCGGGTAGTCGTTGACCACGTTGGAGACGGTCTTGACGGACACCCCGGCCCGCATCGCGACGTCCTTGAGGCTCACGCCCACGGCCCTGCCCCCTCGCTCTTCCGGCACTGCCCGATCGGCCCGCTGCGTCCCCGCTCCCGGGGCGGCGCTCATTCGTCGCGGCGCCCGCGGTCGAGCAGCGCCTGGGCCAGCACCACCACGGCCAGGAAGGCGCCGTTGACGGTGTCGGTGACGGCCGAGCCGTACTGCGAGGCCGAGCGGTCGATCAGGTTGTGGATCACCGACAGCAGCAGCACGCCCGCGACGGTGCCGCCGACCGAGCCGCTGCCGCCGGTCAGCAGCGTCCCGCCGATCGCCACCGAGGCGATCGCGGTCAGCTCGTAGCCCACGCCCACGGTGGTGACGCCCGAGCCGAGCCGGGCGCTGCCCAGCGCCCCGGCCGCGCTGGCCAGGGTCGCCGACAGCACGTACACCAGCGCCTTGGTGCGGGCCACCGGCAGGCCCATCAGCCGGGCCGCGTGCTCGTTGCCGCCGATCGCGGTGGTCGCCGCCCCGAACTTCGTCCGGGTCAGCAGCAGCGCGCCCAGGCCGAACAGGACGGCGGAGATCAGCACCGGCGTCCAGGTGCCCTCGCCCAGCGCCCGGAACGCCGAACCGCGCGGCACCAGGTACGTGCTGGTGCCCTCGGAGGTGATCAGCTGCAGCAGCCCGCGCGCCCCGAGCAGGCCCGCCAGCGTCACGATGAACGGGGCCATGCCCGCCCGGGCCACCAGCAGGCCGTGTACGCAGCCCCAGGCCGCGCCCACCGCCAGCGGCAGCAGCACCGCCGCCCAGGTGCCGTGGTGCTGGGCCGCCCAGGCGGCCAGCACCCCGCCGAGCGCGTACATCGACCCCACCGACAGGTCGATGCCGCCGGTGAGGATCACGAAGGTCAGGCCGAGCGCCAGCAGCCAGCCGAAGGCGTTGTTGCCGAGGATCGCGCCCAGGTTGTCGGTGCTCGCGAAGCCGGGCGAGAACACCGCCGCGCCCAGCACCACCAGGACCAGCACGGTCAGCGCGCCCTGCCGGCGGATCCGGCCGGCCAGCCGTTCGGCGGGGGTCTCCGCGGTCGGCCGGCGGCGGGCCGCCGGCTCCGTCCGGGCGGAAGCGGTCGTGGGGCTCATCGGGTACCACGCTCCTGGGAGGCGTACACGGCCAGGCAGATGACGGCCGCTTCGACGATCTTGGTGATCGAGCTGTGCACGTCGTGCTGGGTCAGCACCGCGGTGATCAGCTGCATGAACAGCGCCCCCGCGACGGTGCCGAGCACCCGCACGCTGCCGCCGGCCAGCGGCGTCCCGCCGACCACCACCGCGGTGATCGCGTCCAGTTCGATGTTGCGGCCCTGGTTGGCCGGGTCGGCCTCCGCGCCGTGGCCGATGATCAGCACCCCGGCCACCGCCGCCAGCACCCCCGACAGCAGGTACACCGTCAGCAGCACCCGCCGCACCGGCAGCCCGGCCAGCCGGGCCGCCCGCCGGTTGTCGCCGACCGCGACCAACTGCCGCCCGAACGTGGTCCGGTGCACCAGCACCGCGGTCAGCGCCACGCACCCCGCCGCCAGCCAGGCCGTCCACGGCACGCCCGCGAACGCCTCCGAGCCCAGCCGCAGCAGCGCCGGGTCCGTCACCGGCTTCGCCGACGCCCCGTTGACCAGCGAGGCCACGCCCCGCACCCCGATCATCAGGGCCAGCGTCGCGACGATCGGCTGCACCCGGGTGAACGCCACCATCGCGCCGCCCGCCAGCCCGCTCACCGCGCCCAGCGCCACCGCCGTCACCGCCGCCACCGGCAGCCCCCAGCCGATGTACAGCGGGACCACCGCCGCGGCCAGCGCGATCACCGCGCCCACCGACAGGTCGATGCCCTCGGTGCCGATCACCAGCGCCATCCCCAGCGCCACGAGCAGCGTCGGGGCGACCTGGAACAGCTGGATGCGCACGTTCCCGGCCGACAGGAACCCGCTGTCCAGCACCACCGCCGCCAGGAACAGCACCGCCAGCGCCGCGTACACGCCGTAACGCCGCAGCAGCCGCAGCGCGGGACCGCGCCCGCGCGCCGCACCGGCCAGGGCCAGGGCGCTCATCGGGGACCTCCGTCCGTGTCGTGGATCTCCTTCGCGGGAGCCGTCCCCGCCGGCCCGTCGGGCGCGTCCGGGTCGTGGGCCAGCGCGGCCAGCAGCCCGTCCGCGCTGATCGAGTCGCCGGTCAGCTCCTCCACCACCGCGCCGTCCTTCAGCACCAGCACCCGGTCCGCGCCCGCGATCAGCTCCTCGGCGTCCGAGGAGATCAGCAGCACCCCCAGGCCCTCCGCCGCCAGCTCGTCGATCAGCGCCTGCACCTCGGCCCGGGCGCCGACGTCGATGCCCCGGGTCGGCTCGTCCAGCAGCAGCACCTTCGGGCCCAGGCAGAGCCAGCGCGCCAGCAGCACCTTCTGCTGGTTGCCGCCCGACAGGTCCGACACCTTCTGCTCCGGGCTCGCGGCCTTGATCCGCAGCCGGGTCATGAAGGTCTCGACGATCCGGTCCTGCCGGGCCCGCGACACCAGTCCCGCCCGGGACAGCCGGGGCAGCGCCGCCAGCACGATGTTCTCCCGCACCGACAGGCCCGGCACGATGCCCTCCGCCTTGCGGTCCTCGGGCAGCAGCACCACCCCGGCCCGGATCGCCGCCGCCGGACTGCGCCGGGCCAGCACCCGGCCCGCCACCTCCACCCGCCCGGCGTCCGCGCCCAGCGCGCCCACCACCGCCTTCGCGGTCTCGCTGCGCCCCGAACCCAGCAGGCCGCCGAGCCCCAGCACCTCGCCCCGGTGCAGCGCGAAACCCACGTCGCGGACCTTGTGGCGCACCGTCAGGCCCTCGGCCCGCAGCACCGGCCGCTCCGGTTCGCCGTCCGCCCCGTGGGCCCGCCGGGCGTCGTGGGTGCGGGCGGTGCGGACCCGGGCCGCGACCAGCTCCCGGCCCAGCATCAGCCCCACCAGCTCCCGCCGCCCCAGCCCGGCCAGGTCGCCCGCGTGCACCACCCGGCCGTCCCGCAGCACCGTCACCTCGTCGCAGAGCGCGTACAGCTCGTCCATCCGGTGGCTGACGTACACCACCGCGATGCCCTGCGCCGTCAGCTCCCGGACCACCCCGAACAGGGTGTCCACCTCGCGCGGCTCCAGCGAGGAGGTCGGCTCGTCCATCACCACCACCCGCGCCTCCACCTGCACCGCCCGGGCCAGCGCCACCATCTGCTGGGCACCCAGGCCCAGTTCGCGCAGCGGCCGGGACACCTCGGCGCGCACCCCGTAGCGGGCCAGCAGCCCGGCGGCCTCCCGGTTCATCCGCCGGACGTCCAGCAGGCCCCGGCGGCGCGGCTCCCGGCCGAGGAACAGGTTGCGGGCCACCGACATCATCGGCACCAGGTTGACCTCCTGGTACACCGTCGAGATCCCGGCCCGCTGCGCCTCCAGCGGGGTGCGGAACGCGGCCGGGCGCCCCGCCAGTTCGATCCGCCCGGCGTCCGGGCGGTGGACGCCGGTCAGCACCTTGATCAGGGTCGACTTGCCGGCGCCGTTCTCGCCGACCAGGGCGTGCACCCGGCCGGCCCGCAGCACCAGGTCCACGCCCCGCAGGGCGTGCACGCCCGCGAAGCTCTTGTCGACGCCGGCCGCGGTCAGCACGGTGCCGGTGGGCGCGGGCGCGGGCGCGGGCGCGGGTACGGTCGCGGTCGGGACGGTGCCGGGGCCGGCGGGTACGGGCTCGGCCGCGGTCGGCACCGCGGGGTCCGCCTCGGTCATGGGTCCTCCTCCTCGGGGCGCGGTGGGTGGTCGCGGGCCGCCGCCGGGGCCGCACCGGGCGGGGCGCGGCTCCGGCGGCGACGCGGGGGCGGGATCAGTACACGAGGCCCTGGGCGAGCGCCTGCTGGGCGCTGTCCTTGGTGAAGTGGCCGTCCTTGATGATCACCTTGGGCTGGACGCCGGCCGTCCCGTAGAAGTCCTTCAGGGACTGGAAGGCCAGCGGGCCGAACCGCGGGTTGGTCTCGATGTCCGCGACCAACTGCCCGTCCACCACGCCCTGCACGGCCTGCCGGATGCCGTCGATCGACACGATCCGGATGTCCTTGCCGGGGGTCTTCCCGGCCGAGCGCATCGCCTGGATCGCGCCCAGCGCCATGCCGTCGTTCTCCGCGTACACGGCGTTGATGTCCGGGTGCGCCTGGAGCAGCTGCTCCATCACCTTCTGGCCCTCGGTCTGGTCGAAGTTCGCCGTCTGCGAGGCCACCACCTGCATGTTCGGGTACTTGGCCGCGAGCTGGTCGGTGAAGCCCTTGGTGCGGTCCGCCGACACGTTGTTGCCGGGCGTGCCCTGGAGGATCGCCACGTGCGCCTGCCCGCCGGTCGCGCCCGCCAGGTCGTCCGCGGCGATCTGCGCCTGCCCGTAGAAGTCCGAGCCGATGAAGGCGACGAAGTCGCTGCACGCGCCGCCGGTCACCGTGCGGTCGATGGTCAGCACCGGGATCTTCTTCGCCTTGGCCGCCGCCAGCGCCGGGCCGAGGCCGTCGGAGTTCTCCGGCGCCACGATCAGCACCTGAGCGCCCTGCGCGATCATGTCCTGGATCTGCGCGTTCTGGGCGTTGACGTCGGCGTTCGCGTTGCGCTCGATCAGCTTCACGCCGAGCTTCTTCGCCTCCGCCTCGATGCTGGCGGTCTCCGCAGCCCGGAACGGGTTGCTGGTCGACTCCGACTGCGAGAACCCGACCACGGTCTTCCCGTCGGTCAGGTCCAGCTTCGGCGCGCCGTAGGTGTCGGCCGTACAGCCGGGGCCGCTCGCGCTCGCCGACGGCGAGACCACCTGCTGGGCGGCGGCGCTGTTCGCGCCCGCCGCGGTACTCGTCCCGGAGCCCTGGTCGGAGCCCTGGTTGGTGCAGGCGGACGCCGACGCGCACAGCCCCGCGACGAGCAGTGCGGCGACGGCGGACTTGGCGCGCAGGGTGGGGTTCATACGCCCGATCACATCCTTGACTGCGTGGGGGAGTCACCGGCTACCCGCCGGTTTCCAACGATGTAGAGGGACGATGGGCCATCCTGTCGGACGGTGTCAAGAAGTCGCGCGCCAATTCGCCGACGTCTGATCTCCCGTCAACTCGGCTTTTCGGCGGCTGACCTGCGGAGAGACCGGGGCGGCCGGAAGCGGTGCTGCGCGGAGGCTGGACAGCGCCGCGCCGGGCTGCTCTGATACCGCTGCCCAGGTATTTCCAACGTTGTGAAACGAGGAACCTGACATGGACACCGGTTGTCCCGGCCTCCGGAAACGTCCCCCGGAGACGGAACGGCCCCCGCCGCGGGAGCGCGACGGGGGCCGGGACGGCGTCGGGACCGGCCGGGGGACCGGCCGGCGGGCGGGCTAGCGCACGGGCTCGCCGGCCGGTGCGTCCGCCTGCCCGTCAGCGACCTCGGCGGCCCGGGCGGCGGACCCGTCGGCCTCGGCGGCGGGCTCGGCCCCGTGCTCGTCGGTGTTGTGGGAGTCGGTGAGGGTGAGGGCGCCGAATGCGGTGATGAGGCCGACGACCAGGGCGAGGACGGCGTAGGTGATGCGTTCGCCGTGGAAGAAGGAGTGGACGAGGGGCTGGTCCCAGGTGCCGGCGGGGAGTTGGGTGGTGACCAGGGCGGCGATCAGGGTGCCGACGACGGCGGTGCCGACGCTGCTGCCGACCTCCTGGGCGGTGTCGTTGAGGGCGGTGCCCATCGAGGTGCGGTTCTCGGGCATCTTCTCGACCAGGGCGATGGCGCAGATGGTCATGACGGTGCGCAGGCCGATCGTCATCACCACCATGCAGAGCGCGATGGCGGTGTAGCCGTGCGAGACGCCCCAGGCGAGGCCGGCCAGGGAGGCGGCCAGGCAGGCGGCGCCGACCAGGCAGGCGATGCGGTGGCCGAAGCGCTTGGCGAGCCATTCGGACAGCGGGGTGGCGGCGAGCATGGTGACGATGATGGGCAGGTTGGCGAGGCCGGCCCGCACGGGGCTCCAGCCGTAGGCGTACTGGAAGTGCAGGATCAGGCCGAACATGACGGCGGCCATGGCGATGGCGGTGCCGGTCTGGGCGATG
>NZ_QLLT01000020.1 GCF_003259315.1 Kitasatospora sp. SolWspMP-SS2h
GGCCCGGGCGGTCAGTGGCCGGCCCGGGCGGTCAGTGGCCGGCCCGGGCGGTCAGTGGCCGGCCCGGGCGGTCAGTGGCCGGCCCGGGCGGTCAGGAAGGACAGCAGGTCCTGGCGGGTCACGATGCCCTGCGGCTTGCCCTCGACCAGCACCACCACCGCGTCGGCCTTCTCCAGCACCGCCATCAGGTTGGTCACCGACTCGCCGGAGCCGACCACCGGCAGCGGCTTCGACATCACCCCGTCGAGCGTGTCGGTCAGCTGGATCCGCCCGCTGAACAGGCCGTCCAGCAGCTCCCGCTCGACCACCGAGCCGATCACCTCGCCGGCCATGATGTCCGGATGCCCGGCGCCCGGGGAGACCACCGGCATCTGCGAGACGCCGAAGTCCCGCAGCACCCGGACCGCCTCGGCGACCGTCTCGTTGGGGTGCATGTGCACGAACTGCGGGATGCCCTCGTGCTCGACGGCGTCCTTGCGGCCCAGCACCTCGCCGATGTGCGCCTCGTCGGTGGCGGTCGGCAGGAAGCCGTAGTCCGCCATCCAGTCGTCGTTGAAGATCTTCGACAGGTAGCCGCGGCCGCCGTCCGGCAGCAGCACCACCACCACGTCCTCCGGCCCCAGCTCCCGGGCCACCTCCAGCGCCGCCACCACGGCCATCCCGCAGGAGCCGCCGACCAGCAGGCCCTCCTCCTTGGCGAGGCGGCGGGTCATCTGGAACGAGTCCTTGTCGGAGACCGCGACGATCCGGTCCGCGACCTGCCGGTCGTAGGCGGTCGGCCAGAAGTCCTCGCCGACGCCCTCCACCAGGTACGGCCGCCCGGTGCCGCCCGAGTAGACCGAGCCCTCCGGGTCCGCGCCGACCACCTGCACCTTCCCGCCGGAGACCTCCTTGAGGTAGTTGCCGGTGCCGGAGATCGTCCCGCCGGTGCCGACGCCCGCCACGAAGTGGGTGATCCGCCCCTCGGTCTGCTCCCACAGCTCCGGGCCGGTGGAGTGGTAGTGCGAGGCCGGGTTCTCCGGGTTGGAGTACTGGTCCGGCTTCCACGCGTTCGGGGTCTCCCGGACCAGCCGGTCCGAGACGTTGTAGTACGAGTCCGGGTGCTCCGGGGCGACCGCGGTGGGACAGACCACCACCTCGGCGCCGTACGCCCGCAGGGTGTTGATCTTGTCCGTCGACACCTTGTCCGGGCAGACGAAGATGCAGCGGTAGCCCTTCTGCTGGGCCACGATCGCCAGCCCCACCCCGGTGTTGCCGCTGGTGGGCTCGACGATGGTGCCGCCGGGCTTGAGCGCGCCGGAGGCCTCCGCCGCCTCGATCATCCGCACGGCGATCCGGTCCTTCACCGAACCGCCCGGATTGAAGTACTCGACCTTCGCCAGCACGGTGGCGCTGATCCCCTCGGCGACCTTGTTGAGCTTCACCAACGGGGTGTCGCCGACCAGCTCGATGATCGAATTGTGGTACCGCACGGGGGTCCTCCCGGTCCGTGGCATCACTGTTCTGCCGAAACCCCCAGCCTAGGCCCCCCTCCACGCCCCGACCGCCCCGCGCGGCCCCCGCCGCCGGGGCCGCCCGCGGTGCGGCGCGGTCCGGCGGGCGGGTGGTTCTGCGGGGGCGGGCCGGTACGGCGGCGCGGTCGGGGGGTATCCAGGGTGGTAGCGGTTGTGCGGAGCGGAGAGGGGGTGGGCCCATGGCCGGCTCGCAGGCGTCGAGGGCCCGGGTGGCGCGGCGGATCGCCACGGCGGCGGCGTACGGGGGCGGGGGGCTGGGGCTGCTGGGGGTGGGGCTGGCCGGGGTGCTGCTGACCGAGAGCCGGATGGCGGTCCGGGCGATCGGGGTGCTGGACGGGGAGCCGCCGTTCGCGGACGGGATGTACGGCGAGGGTTTCACCGATCCGCAGGACGTCCGCCCGCCGCTGGTGCTGGCGTTCCTGGGCGACTCGACGGCGGCGGGGCTGGGGGTGCAGCGTTCGCAGGAGACGCCGGGGGCGCTGCTGGCCTCGGGGCTGGCCTCGGTCGCGGAGCGCCGGGTGCGGCTGGTGAACGTGGCGAAGTCGGGGGCGCGCTCGTCGGACCTGGCCCGGCAGCTGGAGGCGGCGCTGGCGCAGCGGCCGGACGTCGCGGTGGTGATGATCGGCGCGAACGACGTGACCCGGCACGCCCCGGCGGCCCGCAGCGTGCGCGAGCTGGGCGAGGCGGTGGGCGTGCTGGTCTCGGCGGGGTGCCGGGTGGTGGTGGGCACCTGTCCGGACCTGGGCACCATCAAGCCGGTCCGGCCGCCGCTGCGCTGGGTGGCGCGGCGGGTGAGCCGGCAGCTCGCGGCGGCGCAGACCATCGCGGTGGTGGGGGCGGGCGGGCGGACGGTCTCGCTGGGTTCGCTGCTGGGTCCGGAGTTCGCGTCCCGGCCGGAGCTGTTCGCCGCGGACCGCTACCACCCGTCCGCGCAGGGTTACGCGACGGCGGCGATGGCGCTGCTGCCCTCGCTCTGCGCGGCGCTGGGGCTGTGGCCGCAGGAGTCGCCGGAGGCGGGCGGCGTGGTGGAGCCGCAGGCGGTGCTGCCGGTGGCGGTGGCGGCCGCGGCGGCGGCGGGGCGTTCGGGCACCGAGGTGACGGCGGCGGGTCCGGTGAACGGCACCTGGCGGTGGGCGACCTTGAAGCAGCGGTTCCGGTTGGCCCTGCCCGGCGGGGAGGAGGCCGCGCCCGCGCGGGTGGCGGGCGGCCGTCCGTCGCGGGCGATCGCGTCGGCGAACTCACATCCGGAGGCGGATGACGCCGGAGCTACCAAGCGGTAACTTTCCCGGGGAGATCCACCGGATCGCGTCCCGAGGTCACTCAGCGAGGAGCCCGCCATGCCCGAAGCCGTCATCGTCAGCGCCGCCCGTTCGCCGATCGGCCGGGCGTTCAAGGGTGCGCTGAAGGACGTCCGCCCGGACGACCTGACCGCGCAGGTCATCGGCGCCGCGCTCGCGAAGGTCCCGCAGCTGGACCCGCGGCAGATCGACGACCTGATGCTGGGCTGCGGCCTGCCGGGCGGCGAGCAGGGCCACAACCTGGCCCGGATCGTGGCCGTCCAGATGGGCATGGACTACCTGCCGGGCGCGACGGTCACCCGCTACTGCTCGTCCTCGCTCCAGACCACCCGGATGGCGCTGCACGCGATCAGGGCGGGCGAGGGCGACGTCTTCGTCTCGGCGGGCGTGGAGACCGTCTCGCGCTCGGTCAACGGCACCTCGGACGGCATGCCGGGCACCATGAACCCGCTGTTCGACGAGGCGCAGGCGCGCACGAAGCACCGCGCCGAGACCGGCGGCGGCGAGTGGCACGACCCGCGCGAGGACGGCCTGCTGCCGGACGCGTACATCGCGATGGGCCAGACCGCGGAGAACCTGGCCGCGCTGAAGGGGATCACCCGGGCCGAGCAGGACGAGTTCGGCGTGCGGTCGCAGAACCTGGCCGAGGCGGCGATCGAGGCCGGCTTCTGGCAGCGCGAGATCACCCCGGTGACGCTGCCGGACGGCACCGTGGTGAGCGCGGACGACGGCCCGCGCGCGGGCGTGACGCTGGAGGGCGTGTCCGGCCTGAAGCCGGTGTTCCGCCCCGACGGCACCGTGACGGCCGGTAACTGCTGCCCGCTGAACGACGGCGCGGCGGCGCTGGTGGTCATGTCGGACACCAAGGCCCGCGAGCTGGGCATCACGCCGCTGGCCCGGGTGGTGTCCACCGGCGTCTCCGGCCTCTCCCCCGAGATCATGGGCTACGGCCCGGTGGAGGCCTCCAAGCAGGCGCTGCGGCGGGCCGGGCTGTCGATCGGCGACATCGACCTGGTGGAGATCAACGAGGCGTTCGCCGCCCAGGTCATCCCGTCCTACCGGGACCTGGGCGTGGACCTGGACCGGCTGAACGTGAACGGCGGCGCGATCGCGGTCGGCCACCCCTTCGGCATGACCGGCGCCCGGATCACCACCACGCTGATCAACTCCCTCCAGTGGCACGACAAGCAGTTCGGCCTGGAGACCATGTGCGTGGGCGGCGGGCAGGGCATGGCGATGGTCATCGAGCGCCTGAGCTGAGCGCCGTGACGCGCGTCTCACCCGTCTGGAGTGACGCAGCGTGATTGAGGGCCGGATCACACCCGAGGTGCGATCCGGCCCGTTCTCCATCCTTCCGGGACCGGATTGTCGACGCACCGGATTGGATCAACTCCGCAGCGTAGAAAGGTATTACCTAACAATTTGAGGACAAGTAGGAAAGTCCCCGACAAATCCGACATCAGCCACTGCAGTAACGGCCGCCGATACGGCAGTGTGGAGGCGTAACCCCGTTCCGCTCCTCGTTGGGAGTACGTTCCGTGAGCGCCGTCTTCCTCTCCCTGCTGCTGGCACTGATCGCCCTGACCACCGCCGTCCTGCTCCACCTCCGCGCACTGGCAAGGAAGTTGGCAGACCGGCAGCCGAACCCGCAGTGGGACGAGGCACTGATACGCCGCGCCGTCGCCGAAGCCCTGGCCGCCGACCGGGAGCGGGAGATCACCGAGGCCCGGGCGTTCTGGGCCGAGCAGGAGGCCCGCGCCGCCGAGGACTCCCCGCTGTTCGACACCCCGTTCACCACCATCGGCGAGGACTGGCCGATCTTCTTCCCGCGCCCGACCGGGCCGCAGGAGGCCGCCGACAACGGCGTGATGGACCCGGAGTTCGGCGACGCGCTGCGGCACGCGCTGGAGGACCTGATCAAGGACGCCCCGGCGGACGGCGGCCCGGCCGGCGGCACCCGCGCCCCGCACCCGGCGCACCCCGCGCCCCCGGCGCACCCCGCGCAGGGCGGCGGCTTCCCGGCCCCCGGTGACAACGGCGACGTGCAGGCCCGCCGGGAGGCCGACCTGCTGGCCACCGGCCTGGAGGCCGGACTGCTGGACGCCGAGGGAGAGCCCGCGGCCGCGCCCGACCCGCGCCGGCACCCCTCGCACCCGGACTTCATCCCCAGCCCGACCCCGTCCCGCGAGTGGACCGACGACCGGCTGGCCGCGCTCGCCGAGGAGCGGATCGCGCTGACCGACGTCCGCCCCGGCCCGCTCGGCACCCTGGACGTGTACGCCTTCGCCGACGGCACCACGCTCTGCGTCGCCCCCGGCGACCGGGAGGCCGCCTACCGGCTGATCGACGCCGTCCGGGCCGGGGAGGACGTCCGGCTGCTCGGCGGGTCCCGGTTCTCCGGCTCGTACTCGCTGACCTTCTCCACCGACGACGAGACGGTCTACGTGCTCGCCGACCGGGTGGTCGCCTCGATCTGACCGCCCGCCCGCGCCCGCGACGGGGCGCCGACCGCCCGGCAAGGGGTTGCCCGGGCCGGCTCGGCGCCCCGTCGGCGTTCCGGCGCTCGGACGGCCCTGACGGGGCGTCAGGCGGTGAGCCGGTCGGTCCGCTCGACCTCGGCGAGCGCGGCGGCCAGCGCGGCCGGCGCGTCCGGGTGGCCGGCGCCCGCGGCGAGCGCCAGGTCGTGCCCGGTGACCGCGAGTTGGTCGCCCACCGCGAACGCCCCGCAGTCGGGCACCGCCAGCGCGGGCAGGCCCTCCAGCGCCCGGGCCCGGTCGGCCAGCCGGCCGGCCAGGTCGAGCGCGGCGGCGGCCCGGGACGGGTGCCCGGGGACGACGGCCAGCAGGCGGCTCTGCGGCATCGCCCGGAAGCGGTCGGCGAGCCGGTCGACGGCGGCGGTCAGCTGCGCGGCGCCGGCGGCGGGATCCTCGGTGGGAAGGCCCTCGGCGGGGTGGCCCTCGGCGGGCGGGTGCTCGGCGGGGAACTGCTGGGCGGCGGGGAGGTGCTCGGACATGCCCCCGAGCGTAGGCCCTCGCCCGGGCGTGCGGCGGGCCCCGGAGGATCGTTCCTCCGGGGCCCGCCGCGGTCCGCGCCGGACGGCGCGGCCGGTCGTGCGGCGCGGTCAGTCGTCGCCGCGCAGGATGGCGATCAGGCGCAGCATCTCCAGGTAGATCCACACCAGCGACAGCGTCAGGCCGAAGGCGGCCCGCCAGGCCTCCTTCTCGGGGGCGCCCTGCCGGATGCCCTCCTCGATCTCGGCGTAGTCGAGGGTGAGGAAGAACGCGCCGAGCGCGATGCCGATCAGGCCGACCACGATGCCCAGCGGGCCCGAGCGCAGGCCGAAGTCGGCGCCGAAGAGCATCGCGACCAGGTTGACCAGCATCAGGAGCAGGAAGCCCATGGCGATCGTGAGACCGATCCGGGTGTACCGGGGGGTGACCCGGATCCGGCCGCTCCGGTAGGCGATCAGCGTGGCCGCGAACACCGCGGCGGTGCCCAGCACGGCCTGGATGGCGATGCCCTGGAAGAGCGTCTCGAAGGCCTTGCTGAGCGCGCCCAGGAAGAAGCCCTCCAGCGCCGCGTAGGCCAGGATCAGGCCGGGGTTGACGCTGCGCTTGAAGCTCACCACCAGGCCGATGACCATGGCGACCAGGGCGGCGCCGATCGCCGGGGCGAAGTTGTCCACCGGCACGGTGAACCAGGCCACCGCGCCGAACGCGACCAGGGTGAGCAGCGTCATGGCCGTCCGGGCCACCACGTCGTCCATCGTCATCCGGCCGGTCCGGGCCGGACCGGCGGACGGCGCGCCGTACATCGCGGCGAGCTGTTCGTCCGTCAGCGGCGGCTGCCCGGCGGCCTGCGGGCCGCCGTACGGGCCGCCCGCGTACGGGGACCCGTAGGCCGACTGCCCGGGCTGGGCGGCCGGCTGCGTGCCGAACCCCGCGTACTGGTTGTCGCGGGTGAAGGACCCCTCCCGCGAGAAGACCGGGTTCCTGCTTCTCATCACATTCCCTCCGGGGCGGCACGGCACCACCCACACAGAGCACAAGAGTAATGGTTTGGCAAAGTATTCCGCGTCGGTCGTGAGGATGATCCGTGTCGGCTGCGCGGGGGGCCACCGAGGGGGCAGGGTGGGTGGCGCAACTGACGCATACCCAGAAAGGCGGCCCCCGATGGCCGAGGAGCTGTACGCCACGCTGAAGACCAACAAGGGCGACATCGTGGTCCGGCTGCTGCCGAACCACGCGCCCAAGACGGTCAAGAACTTCGTGGAGCTGGCGACGGGTGAGCGCCAGTGGATCGACCCGAACACCGGGCAGCCGAGCAACGCCCCGCTGTACGACGGCACGGTCTTCCACCGGGTCATCGAGGGCTTCATGATCCAGGGCGGCGACCCGCTGGGCAACGGCACCGGCGGCCCGGGCTACGAGTTCGCCGACGAGTTCCACCCGGACCTGGCCTTCACCAAGCCGTACCTGCTGGCGATGGCCAACGCGGGTCCGGGGACCAACGGTTCGCAGTTCTTCGTCACGGTCGGCGCGACCACCTGGCTGACCGGCAAGCACACCATCTTCGGCGAGGTCGCGGACGAGGCCAGCCGGAAGGTCGTCGACGCGATCGCCACCACCGCGACCAACCCGCGCAACGACCGCCCGGTGCAGGACGTGGTGATCGAGAAGGTCGCGATCGAGACCCGCTGACCGGTCCGGCGGCCGGAAGCCGCCCGCCCCGCGACCGGGACGGGCGGCTTCCGGCGTCGGGTCAGTCGGTCTTGATGCTGGTCAGGATGTCCATCCGGGCGGCCCGGCGGGCCGGCCAGAGGGCGGCGACCATGCCGACCAGGGCGGCGAGGGCGAGGAAGAGCAGCACGCTGCCGTACGGGATCACGGTGGTCAGTCCCTTCAGTTCGGAGGCCAGGGTCCGGGTCGCGGCCCAGGCGAGGAAGCAGCCGAGCAGGACGCCCACGAAGGCGCCGAAGACCGAGATCACCACGGACTCCAGGCGGATCATCCGCTTGATGCCGCGCCGCTCCAGGCCGATCGCCCGCAGCATGCCGATCTCGCGCTTGCGCTCGAACACCGACATGGCGAGCGTGTTGACCACGCCGAGGACGGCGACGACCACCGCCATGCCGAGCAGGCCGTACATCAGGTTGAGCATGGTCGAGATGATCCGGCTGAACTCGTCGACCATGTCCTTCATGGTCCGGACCTCCATCACCGGGTTGCGGCCGGTGGCGTCCTTGATCGACTGCTTCAGCGCGTCGGTCGGGCCGTCGACGCCCTTCACCAGGATCTGCTGGACCAGCGGGTCGGGGTCGTAGCGCTCGACCAGCTGGTTGGGGGCCAGCACCGGGGAGACCCCGTCGTTGCGCTCGAAGATGCCGCCGACGGTGAGCGTCACGGCCTGGCCCTCCGGGGCGGTGGCCGACAGGGTGGAGCCGACCGCGAGGTGGTGGGTGGCGGCGAACTCGTCGTTGACCAGCACCTGGCCCTGCTTGAGCGCCCCGGTGGAGCCGGAGGCCATGGTCAGGCTGACCAACTGGTCGAAGGCGTCGGCGTCGTAGCCCTCGATCGCCTTGGCCTGGTCGGAGCCGTCCAGCCGCCACCAGACGTTGTCGACCCGGCTGACCGCCCGGACGCCCTTCGCCCCGGCCACCAGCCCAGTCAGCTCGGGGGACAGCTGGCGGCCGTTGGCCATGGCGACCACGTAGTCGGCCCTCATCGACCCGGCGACCATCGAGGTGACGGCGCTGGTGACCGAGTTGCCGATCACGGTCAGCGCGGTGACCAGGGTCAGGCCGATGGTCAGCGCGGCCGCGGTGCTGGCGGTGCGCCGCGGGTTGCGCACCGCGTTCAGCCGGGCCAGCTTGCCGGGGGTGCCGAACAGCCGGGCCAGCACCGGGCCGACCAGCGCGATCACCGGCCGCGACAGCAGCGGCAGCAGCACGAACACGCCGATCAGGGTGACCGGGGCGCCGAGCTCCAGCAGGTGCTGGGCGCCCGAGCCGCTGCCGTTCGCACCGGCCAGGATCAGGCCCAGCCCGGCGCCGGCCAGCAGCACCCCGATCGTGTTGCGGATCAGCAGGCCGCGCTGGGTGCCGGGCTGCTCGCCGCTGCTCATCGCCGCCACCGGGGGGATGCGGGAGGCCCGGACGGCCGGCAGCAGCGCCGACAGCACGGTGACCACCACGCCGACCACCAGGGTGGCGACCACCGTCGCCGGGGCGACCACCAGCGAGCCGGTGGGCATGCCCTCGTCGAAGGCGTGCAGCAGGGACTGCAGGCCCGCGCCGATGCCGATGCCCGCGAGCAGGCCGCCGGCCGAGGCGGCCAGGCCGATCGCCAGCGCCTCCACCAGCACCGACCTGGTGACCTGGCCGCGGCTGGCGCCGACCGCCCGCAGCAGCGCCAGCTCCCGGAGACGCTGGGCGATCAGCATGGTGAAGGTGTTGACGATGATGAAGACGCCGACGAACAGCGAGATGCCCGCGAACACCAGCAGCATGGTCTTGGTGTTGCTGACCGAGTCGGCGACCATCCGGGTCTGCTCGTCCTTGAGCTCCTGGCCGGTCCGCAGCTCGACGCCGTCGGTGCCGGTCTCCGCCCGGGCCCGCTCCAGCAGCGCCTGCTCGGAGGTGCCGGCCCCGGCGGTGAGCACCACCGAGCTGAACCGGCCCGGCTCCAGCAGCTCCCGCTGGGCGGTGGCGGTGTCCATCAGCACCAGGGTGCCGCCGGAGGTGACCTGCGGGTCGTCGGTGGTGAAGACGCCGGTCAGCACGGCGTCCCGGGCGGCGCCGTTGCCGGCCACCCGGACGGTGTCGCCGAGGTGGTAGCCGGCCTTGTCGGCGGCCTGCCGGTTCAGCGCGATCTCGCCCTCGGCGCGCGGGCCGCGGCCCTCGGCCATCGGGTAGCGGGTGTCCGCGCCGGAGGCGTCCGGGACGAAGTTGGCGCCGCGGGCGCCCCAGACCTGGCCGACCAGGTCGCCCTTCTTGTCGGCGACGCCGGTGAAGCCGGAGACCACGCCGCGGGCCCGCTCGGCGCCGGGCAGCGCGGCCAGCTGCCGGACGGTGTCCTGGGTCAGCGAGTTCCGCTCCGGCCGCGGGGCGTCGCCGTCGGCGGGGCCGCCGTCGTCCGCGCCGGTGGCGGAGACCAGCACCGAGACGTCCGAGAAGCTGGTGGAGTAGCTGTTGCGCATGGCCTGGCCCATGGTGTCGGAGAAGACCAGGGTGCCGGCCACGAAGGCGGTGCCCAGCAGCACGGCCAGTACCGTCATCAGGAGTCGGCCCTTGTGGGCCAGCACGTTGCGCAGTGCGGTGCGATACATGGGGGTCAGTCCTGGGGAGAGGGGTGCGGTCGGTTCGACGGGGGCTGACGCGGCGGACGCGGCTGACGCGGGGTCAGCTGGTGCGGCCCTTGGCGTCGAAGCGGCGCATCCGGTCCAGGACGGTGTCGGCCGTCGGCCCGAACAGCTCGTCGACGATCCGGCCGTCGGCCAGGAACACCACCCGGTCCGCGTACGAGGCGGCCACCGGGTCGTGCGTCACCATCACCACGGTCTGGCCGAGTTCGCGCACCGAGTTGCGCAGGAAGGAGAGGATCTCCGCGCCGGAGCGGGAGTCCAGGTTGCCGGTGGGCTCGTCGGCGAAGACGATCTCCGGCTTGGAGGCCAGCGCCCGGGCGCACGCCACCCGCTGCTGCTGGCCGCCGGAGAGCTGGGCCGGGCGGTGCGAGAGCCGGCCGGACAGGCCGACCGTCTCCACCACCCGGTCCAGCCAGGCCCGGTCGACCTTGCGGCCCGCGATGTCCATCGGCAGCGTGATGTTCTCCAGCGCGGTCAGCGTGGGCAGCAGGTTGAACGCCTGGAAGACGAAGCCGATCTTGTCCCGGCGGAGCTTGGTCAGCTGCTTGTCCCGCAGCCCGACCAGCTCGGTCTCGCCGATCGTGGCCGACCCCGAGGTGACCTCGTCCAGCCCCGCCATGCAGTGCATCAGCGTCGACTTGCCGGAGCCGGACGGCCCCATGATCGCGGTGAACTCGCCCCGCCCGAAGGAGACCGAGACGTCGTCCAGTGCCACGACGCGGGTCTCGCCCTCGCCGTAGACCTTGTTCAGACCGGTGGCGCGGGCCGCCGCCAGGCCGGTGTGGGCTGCGTACGCGGTCGAGGTGCTCACGGTGGGGACTCCTGTCCGGAGGGTCGGGGTTCGTCACGGCGCGACCGGACGGGAAGGCTCTCCGACCGCTACCCCATCCTCACCGCCGCCCGGGCCCGCCCACGTCGCTCCGTCGAACGGTTGCCCCACCGCCGCCAGGCGTACGGCCCCTCCCGCCGTCTCCTCCTGCGGGATGACCCCTCCCCCGGACTCCGCCCGGGGCCCGGGTGGCCGAGAACAGCCGAAGCGTGGCCGAAACGGCGGACGCTTCGTCAGATGGCATGGAAGCATGACAACTTCCGTCCCGGGAAATATGCGAAACACTCGCCCGGCCGACTAGGCTCAGTGACTGAGTTCGCCGCGCTCCCAGGCCCAGATGGTGGAACGCAGACACGGGCAGCTTAAAACTGCTTGGCCGTGAGGCCGTGCCGGTTCGAGTCCGGCTCTGGGCACTCTCCTGCCCACCCTCGGTGACCTGGGGTGATGGCCCGGTCACGGGCCCCCGGGCCGGGGTGGCGGCCCGGCCACGGGCCCCGGAACGCCCGAAGGCCCCCACCCGGTGGAGGGTGGGGGCCTTCGCGTCACCGATGTGCTTACTCCGCCCGGTGGCGGGGCCGGCTGAGCACCACGGAGGTCGTGGTCCGGCGGCGCTGCCGGGCGGAGGGCCTCCGACTCGAACCCGACCTGTGTCGGGTCTGGTCGCTTACTTGCTCGCGGCGAGCTCCTTGGCGGGCTCGGCCGCGGCGGCGGGCTTCGGCGCGGGGGCGGTCGCCTCCTGGAAGGCGTCGAAGGGCTTCTCCATCTCGGAGAGGCCGACCGTCTCGCGCTTGAGGAACATCGCCAGGGTCCAGTCGGTGAAGACCCGGATCTTGCGGTTCATGGTCGGGACCATCGCGCCGTGGTAGCCGCGGTGGAACCACCAGGCCAGGCGGCCCTTGAGCTTGACCTTGCCGAACAGGATCGCCACGCCCTTGTGCAGGCCGAGGCCGGCCACCGCGCCGAGGTTCTTGTGCTTGTACTCGGCCTGCGGGAAGCCGCGCATGCCCGCGATGACGTTGTCGCCGAGGACGGCGGCCTGGCGGACCGCGTGCTGCGCGTTCGGCGGGCACCAGGCGCCCTCACCGGCGGCCAGGTCGGGGACCTGCGCGTTGTCGCCGGCCGCCCAGACGTAGTCGAAGCCCTGGACCTGGAGGGTCGCCGCGGTGTCCACGTGGCCGCGCGGGCCGAGCGGGAGGCCGAAGCGGTTGACGACCGGGTTGGGCTTGACGCCGGCGGTCCACACGATGGTGGAGGCGTCGAACTCCATGCCGTTCTTCAGCACCACGTGCTGGTCGACGCAGGAGTCCATCGAGGTCTCGATGTAGACCTCGATGTTGCGCTCCTCCAGCCGGCCCTTGGTCCACAGACCCAGGTCGGGGCCCATCTCGGGGAGGATGCGGTTGGCCGCCTCCACCACGACGAAGCGCATGTCGTCCCGGCTGACGGTCTTGTAGATCTTGGCGGCGTCGCGCGCCATGTCCTCGATCTCGGCGACGGTCTCGATGCCGGCGAAGCCACCGCCGATGACCACGAAGGTCAGGGCCTTGCGCCGGACGTCCTCGTCCGTGGTGGACTCGGCCTTGTCGAGCTGCGCCATGACGTGGTTGCGGAGGCTGATCGCCTCCTCGACCGTCTTCATGCCGATGCCGTGCTCCGCCAGGCCCGGGATCGGGAAGGTCCGGGAGACCGAGCCGGTCGCGACGACCAGGTACTCGAAGGGCAGTTCGTAGGAGTCGCCCGCCGCGGGCTGGATGGTGGCGACCTTGCGGGCGTGGTCCACCTCGGTCACGTGACCGGTGAGCACCTCCGCCTTCTTGAGGGCGCTGCGCAGCGGCGCGACGAGGTTGCGGGGCGCGACGTTGCCGCCGGCCGCCTCGGGAAGGAAGGGCAGGTACGTCATGTACGACCGCGGGTCGACGACCGTGACGGTCGCTTCGCCGTAGCGCATCTTTTTGAGGATGCGCATCGCGGCATACAGGCCGACGTAACCACCGCCGACAATGAGGATGCGAGGACGCTCCGTGGTGCTCATATCCGAAAGTATCCACCCCCGCCTGACGGAGCATTCGTGAGGCCCGTCACAAGCTCCTGGACACCTCGTGCTACACTACGCGCCCGCATTTCGACCCCCGGCGGGCCGTTCCGGGCCCGCCGACCGCCCTCCGCGACCGGCCCGGCACTCAGTGCCGCGCTGAGCAGCAACGATCCCCGTGCCGTGCGGGTTCCCGAGCGGGGTTTCGATTTCTCCGGGATGAACGGCAGGTTGCCTGCGATCCCATGCGCGAGCCGCCGACGGCGCCTTCGGTCCCACATTTCGGACGGAGCGGACAGCCAGGTGCGACGAAAGGCTGGATTGCCATGTGAAGAAATTCACGAAGCTTCTCCGGGCGACACGCCGCGGGCCCCCCGGGAACCCCCCGGAGGGCCCCGGGCGGGGCCCGGAAGGCCCTTGCGGGGGCCGGCCGGGACCGCCCCCGGGTGTCATGGCGGGGTCGGGCGGGGTCAGGCGATCGACCAGGCGATCCCGTCGAGGATGTCGTGCTCGGAGACCAGCAGTTCGGCGGCCCCGGTGCGCTCCATGATCTCCAGCAGGACCAGCGCGCCCGCCGCGATCACGTCCACCCGGCCGGGGTGCATGACCGGGACGGCGGCCCGCTCGGCGTGCGAGGAGTGCAGCAGCCACCGGGCGGTCTCCCGCACCCGGGCGACGTCCAGCACCGCGTGGTGGATCCGCTCGGAGTCGTAGCCGGGCAGTTCCAGGGCGATCCCGGCCACGGTGGTGACGGTGCCGGCCAGGCCGACCAGGGTGGCGCCGGAGTCCAGCGGGACGGCCTCGGCGACGGTGTCCAGCGCGGCCCGGATGTCGGCCCGGGCGGCCTCGATCTGCGCCTCGGTGGGCCGCCCGCCCGCGAAGTGACGCTCCGTCATCCGGACGCAGCCGATGTCCGTCGAGTACCCGGCCCGCACGTCCTGCTCGCCGAGCACGAACTCGGTGGAGCCGCCGCCCAGGTCGAACACCAGGTAGGGCGGGCGGTGCGGGCCGCCGAGCAGTTCGCGGGTGGCGCCGGTGAAGGAGAGCCGGGCCTCCTCGTCGCCGCTGACCACGCTCGGCTCGACGCCCAGGATCTCCTTGACCCCGGCGGTGAACTCGGCGGCGTTCTCGGCGTCCCGGGAGGCGGAGGTGGCGACCATCCGGACCCGCTCCGGGGCGACCCCGTGCGCGGCGATGACCTCGGCGTACTCGCGGCAGGCGGCGAAGGTGCGGGCCAGCGCCTCGGGGTGCAGCCGGCCGGTGCGGTCGACGTCCTGGCCGAGCCGGACGATCAGCATCCGCCGGTCCAGGTCGGTGATCGCGCCGGTCTCCGGGTCGAGGTCGGCGATCAGCAGGCGGATCGAGTTGGTGCCGCAGTCGATCGCGGCGACCCGGGTCGGGCTCACGACTCGTCCTCCGGCCCGGCCCCGGCGGCCTTGCGGGCGGCCCGCTCGGCACTCAGTGCCTCCTTGGCGGCGATCACCGCGTCGTGGTCCTGGTCCCCGGCCCTGGCCCGGTTGCGGGCGACCCGCTCGCCGGCCGCCTCGACCTCGGCGTCGCTGACGCACGGGCCCTTGGCCCACCACGGCTCCAGCATCCCGATCGCCTCGTCGCCGAGCGGGTTGACGCCCTCCCCGGCGGCCAGCGAGTGCCCGACCAGCACGTGCAGGCACTTGACCCGGTCGGGCATGCCGCCGGCGCTGGGGAAGCCCTCCAGCACCTCGACGGCGTCCCGGCGGGCGATGTAGTCCTCGTGCGCCGCGCGGTAGGCGGCGGCCAGCTCCGGGTCCTCGGCGAGCCGGGCGGTCTGCTCCTTCATCACGCCGTCCGCCTCCAGGGTGCCGATCAGCGAGGCGGCCCGGGGGCAGGTCAGGTAGTAGAACGTCGGGAACGGCGTGCCGTCGGGCAGCCGGGGCGCGGTCTCCACCACGTCCGGGTTGCCGCACGGGCAGCGGTGGGCGACGCCGCGCAGCCCGCGCGGGACCCGGCCGAGCTGGGCGGCGATGGCGGCGACGTCGCGGTCGGACACCTCGGGGGCGTCGGACGCGGGAGGGTTCTGGTTGCTCATCAGGTCAGGAGTCTGTTCGTCCGAGGGGGCGGGGTGGGCAGGGGGCGGCAAGGGGTGACGAGGGGCGGGCGGGGGCTTCAGGGGGCCGGCCGCGGTGCGGGCGCCGCGTCGGCGGCGTCGGCGGCGTCCACCGAGTCCCAGAGCGCGGCGTACCAGGGTTTGACGGCCTTCGGCCGGCCGGCCGCGGCGTCCGTCGAGGAGGGCTTGGCGCCGGGCGCGGGCGGCGGGGAGACCGAGACGAACGGGGTCTCGCCGGGCAGCGCGTAGTGCAGCCGCTCGCGGGCCTGCGCCTTGACGTACTCCGGGTCCTGCCAGCGGGCCTTCTCCCGGCGCAGCTCGTCGACCTGCCGGCGGGCGTGCTCGGCCTTGGCCCGCTGGTCGGCGATCTCGCCGCGCTGGGCGATGTACTGCCGGGCGGGGTAGGCCAGTATCGCCACCAGCGAGCAGAGCACGAGCACCAGCACGGTGGCCCGGCTGGTGAAGCGCGGTCGCGCCGCCAACCCGGGAATCCTCCACTTGGCCATCTGCTCACCCCTCCTGCGCATGCCGGTGCCCCGGCCCCCACCCTACGCGGTGGGAGCCGGGGCACCGGTCACAACAGGCGTCCGCCCGTCGCGGGGTTCAGCCCTTGAAGCGCGGGAAGGAGGAGCGGCCCGCGTACTCGGCGGCGTCGTCGAGGATCTCCTCGATGCGCAGCAGCTGGTTGTACTTGGCGACGCGCTCGGAGCGGGCCGGGGCGCCGGTCTTGATCTGGCCGCAGTTGGTGGCGACGGCGAGGTCGGCGATGGTGACGTCCTCGGTCTCGCCGGAGCGGTGCGACATCATGCAGCGGTAGCCGTTGCGCTGGGCCAGCTCGACGGCGTCCAGGGTCTCGGTGAGCGAGCCGATCTGGTTGACCTTGACCAGCAGGGCGTTGGCGGTGCCGGTCTCGATGCCCTTGCGCAGGCGCTCCGGGTTGGTGACGAACAGGTCGTCGCCGACCAGCTGGACCTTGTCGCCCAGCGCGTCGGTGATGGCCTTCCAGCCGTCCCAGTCCGACTCGTCCAGCGGGTCCTCGATGGAGACCAGCGGGTAGTCGGCGACCAGCTCGGCGTAGTACGAGATCAGGTCGGCGGCGGAGAGCGCCTTGCCCTCGAACTGGTAGGCGCCGTCCTTGTAGAACTCGGAGGCGGCGACGTCCAGGGCGAGCGCGACGTCCTTGCCCGGGGTGTAGCCGGCCTTCTTGATGGCCTCGGTGATGAGGTCGAGGGCCTCGCGGTTGGAGTCCAGGTTCGGGGCGAAGCCGCCCTCGTCGCCCAGGCCGGTGGAGAGCCCGCGCTCCTTCAGCACGCCCTTGAGGGTGTGGTAGACCTCGACGCCCCAGCGGACGGCCTCGGAGAAGGACTCCGCGCCGATCGGGGCGATCATGAACTCCTGGATGTCGACGTTGGAGTCCGCGTGCGAGCCGCCGTTGAGGATGTTCATCATCGGGACGGGCAGCACGTGGGCGTTCGGGCCGCCCAGGTAGCGGAACAGCGGCAGGTCGCTGGCCTCGGAGGCGGCGTGCGCCACGGCGAGCGAGACGCCGAGGATGGCGTTGGCGCCGAGCGAGGACTTGTCCGGGGTGGCGTCCAGGTCGAGCATGGCCTGGTCGATCAGGCGCTGCTCGGTGGCGTCGTAGCCGACCAGCTCGGGGCCGATCTGCTCGATCACGGCGAGGACGGCCTTCTCGACGCCCTTGCCGAAGTAGCGGTTCTTGTCGCCGTCGCGGAGCTCCAGCGCCTCGAAGGCACCGGTGGAGGCACCCGACGGGACGGCCGCGCGACCGGTGCTGCCGTCGTCGAGACCGACCTCGACCTCGACCGTGGGGTTGCCGCGGGAGTCGAGGATCTCACGGGCTACGACGACATCAATGGACGGCACGAGGCATCTCCTAGCGGAAGCGGATGTGTGGTCGTTACGACCAGAGCCTAGCCGCACAGCGCGCCGCGGCCACGCCCGGCCGGGCCCCGTCTCACGCTGTGGCCCGGCTACTCGCCGGTAGTTCACCTGTTTGACGGCCGGTCCGCCGCTCCCGGTGGCGCGAACTGCTCGGCGCGCGCCGGGAGCGGACGGGGCGTCAGGGGACGCGGCCCCCGTCGGGGCGGCGGCGGGACCTCGTCAGGTCCGCGGGCCTCGCGTCCCGGATGCCGGACCGGGTGCCGGACCGGATGCCGAGCCGGGTGCCGGGTCCGGCGCGGGCCCCGGCGTCAGAGGGCGAGCACCTGTCCGGGCAGGATCAGGTCGGGGTCGGCGCCGATCAGCTGCCGGTTCGCCCGGTAGATCCACTCCCAGCCGCCGGCCACGTGCTGCGCGGCGGCGATGGCGGAGAGCGTGTCGCCGCCCTGGACGGTGTAGCCGCCGGCGGCGCCCTGCGGGGCCGGCTGGGGGGCCTGGGGCGCGTCCTGGGGGTCGGCGGCGGTCTCGGCCGGCCGCTTCGACGGCGCGTCCTGCGGCTGCCGGGGGGCGGCCGGGCGCTCCTCGGAGCGCGAGGCGGTGTCGGCGGACACCTCGGCGGGCGCGCCGCCCTTGACCAGTCCGGCCCGCTTGGAGCAGACCGGCCAGGCGCCGGGGCCCTGGGAGGCGAGCACCCGCTCGGCCACCGCGATCTGCTGGGAGCGGCTGGCCTGGTCGGCGCGGGCCGCGTACTGGCCGCCGCCGTAGGCGCGCCAGGTGGAGGAGGTGAACTGCAGGCCGCCGAAGAACCCGTTCCCGGTGTTGATGCCCCAGTTCCCGCCGCTCTCGCACTGGGCCACGCGGTCCCAGGTGTCGACGGGTGCCGCGACCGCCCCGGTGGCGGCCAACAGGGGGAGTGCCAGGCCGACCGAGGCCACGCCGGCGGCGGCGATGACCTTCTCGGCCTTGGTACTACGGGGGTGACGAGCAGTGTGGGTGAACAGCACGGGACATCCTCTCCGCACGCCTGCGAGGTGAGCTGTCGGGTTCGGACCGGGAGGCTGGCCCGGCCGCCGGACGGTCCGGGCGCGCTTGCGCCCGTTGCTCGGCGGCTTCACCCCAAGCCGTTGGGACTACGGCGTTCACACTGGTTCCCCCACTCCTGTCCGGTACCTGGTCGGTGGCCCGAGGACGCGGCGGACAGGACTCGGCGTGCCGCGATCGGGGCCCGCAGCTGCGGGCATGTCGGAGAGTAAGCAAAGCTGACGAGCAATCACAAGCTCATATCACCATGATCACGCCGAAATCACGGAAATTCTCCATTCGTCGGCGAACGATCCAGGTATGTCCGGATTCGTCCCGGACGGGAGTGCGACGCGCGCGCCCGCCCCGGCGCGTCGCCGGCCGGGCGCGGCGGCGTGTCGCGGGCGCTGAAACGGCGTCAGCGGGGCGTGAAGGAGACCGGGAGGTCGCGCAGGCCGCGCATGATCAGCCCGCCCCGCCAGCGCAGCTCGGCCGGATCGGCGGCCAGCCGGACGTCCGGGAGCCTGGTCAGCAGGCTGCCGATCGCGCGCTGCCCCTCAAGCCGGGCCAGCGGGGCGCCGATGCAGTAGTGGATGCCGTGGCCGAAACCCAGGTGCGGATTGTCCTGCCGGGCCAGGTCGAGGGTGTTCTCGGCGGCGAACCGGGCCGGGTCGCGGTCCGCCGCGGCCAGCACCACCAGCACCGGGTCGCCGACCGGGACGTCCACCCCGCCGATGGTCAGCGGCGCGGTGGCGAAGCGCCAGGTCGCCAGCTCCACCGGGCCGTCGTAGCGCAGGAGTTCCTCGATCCCGGTGGCCAGCAGGCCGGACTCGCCGCGGGCCAGCGAGTCCTGCAGCAGGGTGAGCTGGCCGGGGTCGCGCAGCAGCGCGTGCATCCCGTTGCCGATGAGGTTGATGGTGGTCTCGAAGCCGGCGAACAGCAGGATGAAGGCCATCGCCGCGGCCTCGTTCTCGGTCAGGTGCTCGCCGTGGTCACCGGCCCGGATCAGGCCGGAGATCAGGTCGTCGCCGAGGTCGGCCCGCTTGCGGTGGATCAGGTCGGCCAGGTAGCCGCGGATCTGCTTGACCGCGCGGCCCACCCCTCCCCTCTTGCCGCCGGTATGCCGGATCATCATGCCGGCCCAGTCTCGCAGGTCGTCCTGGTCCTCCTCGGGGACGCCGAGCAGGTCGCAGATCGCGTAGATGGGGAGCGGGAAGGCGAACTCGTGGATCAGGTCGGCCTCGCCGCGGGCCGCGAAGGAGTCGATCAGCCGGTCGGTGAGCTGCTGCACCCGCGGCTCGAACGCGGCCACCCGGCGTGGGGTGAACGCCTTGGAGACCAGCCGGCGCAGCCGGGTGTGGTCGGGCGGGTCGATGTTCAGCAGGTGGGTCATCAGGTCGGCCTGCCGTTCGCCGGGGATGCCGACCCGGCCGCTGCGGTGGGCCTGTTCGCTGTGGTGCGCCGGGTTCTTGGAGAGCCGGGCGTCCGCCAGCGCCTGCCGGGCGTCCGCGTAGCGGGTGACCAGCCAGGCGTCGACCCCGCTCGGCAGGGTGGTGCGGTGCACCGGCGCGTGCTCCCGCAGCCAGGCGTACGCCGGGTAGGGGTCGGCCGCGAACTCCCAGGTGAAGAGTTGCGGGTGGGCGGCGTGGGGCTGATCTGGCATGTCTTGACCGTATCCGGAAGCGCCACCGCGTGAGTCTGGTCACCTGGTGGGTATTCCCTGTTGCGGAGCGTCGGGGCGAGCCTACGATCCTCCGATAACCACAGTGGGCGGCGTGCGGGCCGGCCACGGGTTCGCTCGGAAAGGGGAGCTGACCATGCGAGTAGCCGGTGCAGTGGTGGTCATCGCGGTGCTCGACGGAGGCTCGGGGGCCGACCTGGCCCGCAGGTTCTCCGCCGCCGGCGCCGCCGGTCTGCTCATCGCCGATCTGCGCCCCGGCGTCGCCGAGGACCTGGCCGCCGAACTCGACCGCCCCGGCTGCCCGGTGGTCGGCGTCTCCGGCGACGTCCACCGCCCGGCGGACATCGCCGCGCTGGTCGACACCGCCGTCAAGCACCTGGGCCCGATCGACCTGTTCGCGGTGGCCGGGCCGGACGGCGAGCGGATCGTCCAGCTCGCCGAACTGCCCCTCCACCTCGACCCGCTGGCCGAACTGCTCGCCCTGGTCGGCGAGGCCATCGGCGAGGTGATCCCGGCCCAGCGCCGGCCCGTCGCGGACGTCCCGCTGGCCGGCTAGCCCGCCCCCCTCGTCACTTCTCGGGCAGGCCCTCGGCGGAGCGGACCGCCGCGCGGTAGCGGCGGGCCGCCGCCCGCAGCGCCGCGTCCACGTCCACCCCCCGGTCGTAGCCGCGCTGCGCGACCGCCAGCAGCAGCTCGCCCGCCGACTCCGCGGTCAGCTCGGCCGGCAGCTCGTACGGCGCGTCCGGCACGGCGGTGAAGTGCGCCCGGCGCACCCGGGACACCAGCTTCGCCGCGTACGCCAGCGCGGGCAGGCCCGCCGGGACGCCGTCCAGCACCGACTCGCGCTGCTTCTCGGCCGCCTTCAGCTGCTCCCAGTTGGCCTCGGTCTCGGCGGAGCCGGACACGCTCACGTCGCCGAACACGTGCGGGTGGCGGTACATCAGCTTCTCGACGAGGTCGCCCGCGACGTCGTCGATCGAGAACGGGTCCTCGGCGTCCTCCTCGGCGATCCGGGCGTGGAAGAACACCTGGAGCAGCACGTCGCCGAGTTCCTCGCGCAGGGTCTCCCGGTCGCCCTCCTCGATCGCCTCGACCAGCTCGAACGCCTCCTCCACCAGGTACTTCACCAGGCTCCGGTGGGTCTGCTCGGCGTCCCACGGGCAGCCGCCGGGCGAGCGCAGCCGGTCCATCACGGAGGCCAGGTCCAGCAGCCGGGCGCCCGGCAGGTCGTACGAGCCCGGCAGCAGTTCGATCTCCGGGTGCTCGCCGGCCTCCTCCACCGCGATCCGGGCCAGCGCGTCCGTCAGCCCCGGGTCGCCGTCCGGGCTCTCCAGCCAGAGCGCCGGGGCCTCGGCCAGCAGCCGCCGGGCCAGCGCCGGGGCCGGGGGCCGCTCGATCACCTCCGGCTCGACGCCCGCCGCCCGCAGCGCGGCCAGCTGCGGGTGGTCCGCGACCCCGGCCAGCACCTTCGGCGCGGACCGGAGCGCCTCCCAGGCGGGCCAGGACAGCAGGCCGGGGGCGACGCGGTGGGTGGTGGTCAGCAGGATCAGCTTCGGAGTCTCCACGGGGTCGAACCTACCGGGAGGCGCCGGCCGCGCGGGACGTGCCCGCCCGGCGCGGGGTCAGTGCCGGCGGCGGGCCCTGGAGAGCAGCACCAGCAGGCCGGCCAGGGCGCAGCCGAGGGCGGCCAGGCCGATCAGCGGGAGGGCGCCGGCGCTGCCGGTCCCGGGGAGGCGGCTGCCCTCCGGCGCGCCCGGGGCCGGGGCCGGGTCGGCGGCCGCCACCGGCCGGGCGGCGGTCGCCGGGCCCGGGTGGGCCGGCCGGACCGCCGCCGCCCGGACCACCGCCGGGCGCGGCCCGGGCGGCACGGCGGACGCGGCGGGGGACGCGGCGAGCGGCAGGAGCAGTCCGGCGGCGGCGGGCAGGACCGCGCACAGCGCGCGCAGCCTCCTCGACAGGGGGGAACGGCGCTGGAGCACGGACGGACCTCGCAACCGGTGCGACGGAGGGGCAGGGCTGCCCCACAGCCTCACCGGCCCGGCCGGGCCCGCCCGGGGGACACGGCGGTGGCGCGGGGCCGCTCACCCGTCCGGCGCAGGCCGGGCCGGAGCGGAACGGGCCGGTGTGCCGGGCCGGTGTGCCGGGCCGGTGTGCCGTACCGGCGCTGCGGTCAGAGCGTCCGGACGGTCTTCGGCAGCCAGTCCTCGGTGCTGTCGGTGAGGCCGATCCGGGCGGTGTCCCAGCTGCCGTAGCGCGGATTGACCTCGATGTGCAGGGCGGTGCCGGCGTCGACCAGCGCCTTGCGGATCGCGGCGTCGCCCTCGGCGCCGTTCGGGTCCTGGCCGCCGGCCAGCTTCATCAGGCCGATCTGCTGGCGGTAGAAGCCGTCGACGTCGCCGGTCGGGACGCCCTGCTTGGCGCGCAGCAGTTCGGCGAGCTTTTCCTCGCTGCCGACGGTCCGGGCGTCCGCGGTCCGGGCCCGGTCCACCTCGCTCTGGCTGACGTCGAGCCGGCGGTCCGCCAGGGCCCGGGCGACCACCTTGCCGAGCACCAGGTCGGAGACCGCGTGCCGGGCCAGGCCGGGCTGCTCCTCGGTGGCGGCCCCGTCCTGCGCGGCGCCGTCCCGGACGGCGGCGACCCGGGCCTCGACCTGGGCGATGCTGATCCGGTCGCCGCCGACCACGGCGGCGGCCCCCTGGTGCGCCGGTGCCCCGCCGCAGGCGGTGAGCGCGGCGGCGGCGACCGCGACGCCGAGGGCGGCCCGCAGTCGGCGGGGGGAGCTGGTGCGGATCACTGGGGCCTCCTGGGCGGTGGAGCGCGGTCCGGTGGTGCTCTGCGTACGTGGCTGGGACGAACACTATTGAGCCCCGCCCCCGGGTGCCAGACCCCCGCGCCCGCCGGGCGCGGCGCCCGCCCGCGCCCGGTGCGGGACGGGGGCGCCGGGGACGCCGTCCGGCCGTGCTCCGGCGCCCCCGCGGGCGCTGCGCGGTCGCCGCGTCAGCGCTTGAGGTCCTCGAACATGGTGCTCAGGAACTCGGCGCACCAGGAGAGCAGCTCCCGTCCGACCAGCGGCTTGCCGCCGATCCGGCCGCCGCTGCCGGGGCGCGGCACCAGCAGCTGCCGGGCGGCGGACTTGGTCTGGGTGCGCGGGTAGAGCCGGTTGAGCCGCAGTTGCTGGGACTCCCGCAGGTCGACCGGGCCGAAGCGGACGAAGGTGCCCTGGAGGGTGATGTCGCCGATGCCGCAGCGCCGGGCGAACAGCCGCAGTCCGGCCACCAGCAGCAGGTTCTCCACCGGTTCGGGCAGCTTGCCGTAGCGGTCGGTCAGCTCCTCGCGGACCTGCGCGATGTCGTCCTCCGAGTTGACCGCCGCGATCGAGCGGTACGCCTGGAGGCGCAGCCGCTCCCCCGGCGCGTAGTCGTGCGGGACGTGCGCGTCCACCGGGAGTTCGATCTTCACCTCCAGCGGCTCCTCCTCCGGCTCGCCGCCGCCCGCCTCCAGCGCGTCGCGGAACTCGGCCACCGCCTCGCCGACCATCCGCATGTAGAGGTCGAAGCCGACGCCCGCGATGTGTCCGGACTGCTCGCCGCCGAGCAGGTTGCCCGCGCCGCGGATCTCCAGGTCCTTCATCGCGACGTACATGCCCGCGCCCATCTCGGTGTGCTGGGCGATGGTGGCGAGGCGCTCGTGCGCGGTCTCGGTGAGCGGCTTCTCCGGCGGGTACAGCATGTAGGCGTAGCCGCGCTCGCGGCCGCGGCCGACCCGGCCGCGCAGCTGGTGCAGCTGGGAGAGGCCGAAGGTGTCGCCGCGCTCCACGATCAGGGTGTTGGCGTTGGAGATGTCGATGCCGGACTCCACGATGGTGGTGGAGACCAGGACGTCGAACTCCTTCTCCCAGAAGTCGACGACGACCTTCTCCAGCTGGGTCTCCCCCATCTGCCCGTGCGCGGTGGCCACCCGGGCCTCCGGCACCAGGTCCTTCAGCCGGGCCGCCGCCTTGTCGATCGACTCGACCCGGTTGTGGATGTAGAACACCTGGCCCTCGCGCAGGAGTTCGCGCCGGACCGCGGCGGCGATCTGCTTCTCGTCGTACGGGCCGACGAAGGTCAGCACCGGGTGCCGCTCCTCCGGCGGGGTGGTGATGGTGGACATCTCGCGGATGCCGGTGACCGCCATCTCCAGGGTGCGCGGGATCGGGGTCGCGGACATGGTCAGCACGTCGACGTTGGCCCGCAGCTTCTTCAGCTGCTCCTTGTGCTCGACGCCGAAGCGCTGCTCCTCGTCGACGATGACCAGGCCCAGGTCCTTGAACCTGGTCTCCGAGGAGAACAGCCGGTGGGTACCGATCACCACGTCCACCGAGCCCTCGAACAGGCCCTCCAGCACGGCCTTCGCCTCGGTGTCGGTCTGGAACCGGGAGAGCGCCTTCACGGTGACCGGGAAGTTGGCGTACCGCTCGGCGAAGGTCGAGAAGTGCTGCTGCACCAGCAGCGTGGTCGGCACCAGCACGGCGACCTGCTTGCCGTCCTGGACGGCCTTGAAGGCCGCCCGCACGGCGATCTCGGTCTTGCCGTAGCCGACGTCGCCGCAGATCAGCCGGTCCATCGGGACGGACTTCTCCATGTCGGCCTTGACCTCGCCGATGGTGGTCAGCTGGTCGGGCGTCTCCGCGTACGGGAAGGCGTCCTCCAGTTCGCGCTGCCAGGGGGTGTCCGGGCCGAAGGCGTGGCCGGGGGCCGCCATCCGGGCCGAGTACAGCTTGATCAGGTCGGCGGCGATCTCCTTGACGGCCTTCTTGGCCCGCTGCTTGGTCTTCGCCCAGTCCGCGCCGCCCAGGCGGTGCAGCGTCGGGGCCTCGCCGCCGACGTACTTGGTGACCTGGTCGAGCTGGTCGGTCGGCACGAACAGCCGGTCGCCGGGGTGGCCGCGCTTGGCGGGCGCGTACTCCAGCACCAGGTACTCGCGGGTCGCGCCCTGGACGGTGCGCTGCACCATCTCCACGTACCGGCCGACGCCGTGCTGCTCGTGCACCACGTAGTCGCCGGCCGCCAGCGCCAGCGGGTCGATCGCGTTGCGGCGGCGGGACGGCATCCGGCGCATGTCCTTGGTGGAGGACCGCTGGCCGGAGAGGTCGGTCTCGGTGATGACGGTGAGCTTCAGCTCCTCGTCGACGAAGCCGTGCTCGATCGAGCCGCAGGAGACGTACACCACGTCCCGGGTGGGGGCCTCGGCGAGGTCGGCGACCAGGCGGGCCGCGATGCCCTCGTTGCCGAGCACCTCGGCCAGCCGGGAGGCCGGGCCGTGGCCCTCGGTGACCATCACCACCCGCCAGTCGTCGGCGAGGCGGTCCTTGGCGTCGGCGATCGCCCGCGCGGTGTCGCCGCGGTACGCCTCGACGGCGTGCATGCCCAGGGTGAGGGTGTCCGCGTCGAATTCGAGCATGTCGGAGACCGTGGAGTCGCTGGTCGCGAACGGGCTGACCGACCACCACGGCAGGCCGATCCCGGCGGCGTGCTCGCGGACGTCCGCCAGCGACCACAGCGAGGCGGCCGAGACGTCGATCGCCTCCAGGTCGATCGGGCGGTCGGCGCCCGCCGCGGCGGCCACCCAGGACGCGGCCAGGAACTCCTGGCTGGTGGCGACCAGGTCGGCGGCCCGGGTGCGGACCCGCTCCGGGTCGCAGACCACGGCGATCGAGCCGGCCGGCAGCACGTCCAGCAGCAGCTCCATGTCGTCCACCAGCACCGGGGCCAGCGACTCCATGCCCTCGACCGCGATACCCTGCGCGATCTTGTCCAGGATCTCGCCCAGCTCGGGGTGGGCGGCGGCCAGGGCGGCGGCCCTCGCGCGCACCTGGTCGGTCAGCAGCAGCTCCCGACAGGGCGGCGCCCACAGGCCGTGCTCGGCGACCTCCAGGGACCGCTGGTCGGCGACCTTGAAGTAGCGGATCTCCTCGACGTCGTCGCCCCAGAACTCCACCCGCAGCGGGTGCTCCTCGGTCGGCGGGAAGACGTCCAGGATGCCGCCGCGCACCGCGAACTCGCCGCGCTTCTCGACCAGTTCGACCCGGGCGTAGGCGGCGGCCGCCAGCCCGCGGGCCACCTCGTCCAGGTCGTGCTGCTCGCCGCGCCGCAGCGCCACCGGCTCCAGCTCGGCCAGCCCCTTGACCTGCGGCTGGAGCACGCTGCGCACCGGCGCCACCACCACCTGCACCGGCCCGGCCGCCGGGTCGTCGGCGCGCGGGTGGACGATCCGGCGCAGCACGGCGAGGCGGCGGCCGACGGTGTCCGAGCGCGGGGAGAGCCGCTCGTGCGGCAGCGTCTCCCAGGCCGGGAAGTCGGCGACCGCGTCGGGCGGCAGCAGCGAGCGCAGCGAGGCCGCGAGGTCCTCGGCCTCCCGGCCGGTGGCGGTCACGGCCAGCACCGGTCGGCCGCTCGCGCCGGCGCGGGCGGCCAGCGACCGGGCCAGCGCCGCGATCGCGAACGGCCGGGCGGCGGGCGGCCCGACCAGGTCGAGGTGCTGCCGGTGCCCCGTGGCCGCCGCCTCGATCGCCTCGGCGAGGGCGGCGTCCCGTACGACGACATCCAGCAGTCCGGACAGGCTCATACGTCAGTTTCTCCACGACGGGGAGTGGCCCGGCACAGGGGACGGCCGGGCAGCGCGACAGGCCCGGAACGCGGTGCGCCCGGGGGGTGTCCAGCCTACGCCGCGCCGCCGCCGCGCACGCGGCGCGGCGTCCCGACGGCGGCGCCGGGGCGACTCACCGGTATCCGGTCCGGCTCGTCCAGAGATCATGCGGCCGACACACTGCTGTCACTGTGCGTCCATGGTCACCGCGCACCATGGATGTCAGCGCAGGCCGCATCCAACCGTGGGGGATGGCTGTGGAAGCGCGATCGCACCTCGATGGGGGTCGGGAGTGCGAAGGCCGGGCGGCCCTGGGTGGGGGCGCCCGTGCCACTCACGCCGAGGACCGCGGCGCCCGCTCCCGGGCGGCGCCGCGGGTCTCGGCGTCCTGGCGTTCCGGGCCCCGCGCGCCCCGCCCGCACCACTTCCGGCGAAGCCGCCCGCGCGAGGCGCGGCGCTCCGTACCCTCGTGTGAAGAAGGTGTGGGGACGCCGGTCATTTCCAGGGGGTTTGCTTCGTCATGCGCGTGGTCATCGCAGGTCAGGGCTATGTCGGACTCCCACTCGCGGTGCGCGCCGCCGAGGTGGGCCACCGGGTCGTCGGGTACGACGTGGACGAACGCCGGATCAAGCGGCTCGCGGTCGGCGAGTCGTACGTCGAGGACATCCCCGGGGAGCGGCTGCGCCCGCTGCTCGACTCCGGGGCGTACCTGCCCACCGCCGCGCCCGCCGACGTCGCGGACTTCGACGTCGCGGTGATCACCGTGCCGACGCCGCTGCGCGACGGCGTCCCCGACCTGTCGTACATCGAGTCCTCGGCGAGGCTGCTGGGGCGGCACCTGCGGCCCGGGGCGACGGTGGTGCTGGAGTCCACCACCTACCCCGGCACCACGGAGGAGCTGCTCGCCCCGCTGCTGGAGGCCGGCTCCGGGCTGCGGGCCGGGGCCGACTTCCACCTCGGCTACAGCCCGGAGCGGATCGACCCGGGCAACCCGGTGTGGAAGCTGGAGAACACCCCCAAGGTGGTCTCCGGCACCACCCCCGAGGGCCTGGCCGCCGTCGCCGCCTTCTACGGGCAGCTGGTCGAGCGGACCGTGCCGGTCTCCTCCTGCAAGGAGGCCGAGCTCACCAAGCTGCTGGAGAACACCTTCCGGCACGTGAACATCGCGCTGGTCAACGAGCTGGCGATGTTCGCCCACGACCTCGGCATCGACGTCTGGGAGGCCATCGACGCGGCCTCCACCAAGCCCTTCGGCTTCCTGCGCTTCACCCCGGGCCCGGGGGTCGGCGGGCACTGCCTGCCGATCGACCCCTCGTACCTGTCCTGGCGGGTCGAGCGCGCCCTCGGCCAGTCCTTCCGGTTCGTGGAGCTCGCCAACGACGTCAACAGCCACATGCCCGACTACGTGGTGCGGCGGCTCACCGAGGCGCTCAACCAGCGCCGCCGCAGCGTGAACGGCTCGCGGGTGCTGATCCTGGGCCTCGCCTACAAGGCCAACACCGGCGACGCCCGGGAGACCCCGGCGGCCCGGATCGTCGACCTGCTCACCCGGCAGGGCGCCGAGGTCCGGGCCGCCGACCCGCACGTCGTCGCGGGCGTCCACGTCGCCGAGCCGCACGTCCCCGGCCAGCGCACCCCCGCCCACGAGGGCGGCCCGCTGGCCGCCGTCCACCGCGTCGAGGCCACCCCCGAGGAGCTGGCCGCCGCCGACGCCGTCCTGCTGCTCGCCGACCACGACGAGTTCGACTACGCGGCCGTCACCGCCCACGCCCGCTACGTCCTCGACTGCCGCCGCCGCCTGACGGGGGCGGCGGTCGAGGTGCTGTAGCCGGCGCCCGGCTCAGCCCCGGCGCTGGATGCGGTTGCGGTCGGGGCGGGTGTCGTGGTCGATGCCGTCGTCGACGATGACGATCTTGGGGACGATGCGCCGCTCGGCGGCGGCCTCGGGCGCGGCCCCCGGCTGGTCGGGCGCGGTGGCGGGCTGGTCGGGCGCGGTGGCGGGCTGCTCGGGCGCGGCCGCGGGCTGCTCGGGCGCGGTGGCGGGCTTCGGCGGGACCGGGTCCTTGGCGAAGCTCGCGGGCTTGGCCGGCGGGGCCGGGATCTCGGCGGGGACCGTCGGGGTGTAGGGCTTGCGGGGGTCGTCCTGCCGGGGCTTGGCCGCGGTCTTGACCGGGCCCAGGACGGTGGTGGGCTGGTCGGCCGCCGGGGCCTTGGTGAGGTCGGCCTTCTTGGCCGCGACGGCCTCCGCCGCGTCCTCCGGGTCCTCGATCGCGCCGACGGCGGCGCCGGTGAGGGAGGCGAGGGTGCCCTTGATGTGGTCGAGGTGGGTCTGGACCTTGTCGAGGCGCTTGGTGAAGTCGGCCTGCTCGCGCTCGCTGGCGGCCTTGATCCGGGCGGCCTTCTCCCGCGCGGCGCCGAGCGCGGCGTCCGCCTTGGCCTGGGCCTCGGTGTCGAGGCGGCGGGCCTCCGCCAGCATCGCCTCGCGGTGCTGCTCGGCCTCCTTGACCCGGGCGTCGGCCGCGGCGGTGACCTTGGCCACGGCGGCGTCGGCGGCGGCCTCGGCGGCGGTGAAGTCCTCGTCGGCCTTGCGGCGGCGCTCGGCGAGGGTGGCCTCGGACTGCTCGGAGGCGTTCGCGGCGGCGACCCGGACCCGGGCGGCGTGGCCGGTCGCGGCGTGCACCAGGGCGCGGGCCTCGGCGTCCGCCTCGGCCCGGATCCGCTCGGCCTCGGCGCGGCTGCGCTCGTCGGTGCGGCGGACGAACCGGTCGGTCTCCTCGCGCAGCTTGGCGGCGTACTCCTCGGCCGCCCTGGCGGCGGCCTCACCGGTCTCGTGGGCGGCGTCCCGGGCGTCCTCGCCGGCCCGCTCGGCCTTGGCGTGGATGGCGTCGGCCTCGTTGAGGGCGATGCCGAGCAGGGCCGCGGCCTGGTCGCTGAGCTCCCCGAAGTCGGGGTCGGGGGCCTCCTCGGCGGCCTGCTGGATGTCGGCCAGGCGCTTCTCCATCTCGCGCAGCCCGCCGCCCAGGACGCTGAGCCGCTCCCACGCCTCGTCTCGGGCACGGCTGAGCGCGGTGACCGCCGCGTCGACCTGGTCGGGCGCGTAGCCGCGCCTGGACGGGGTGAAGCCGTACTGGGACACGGCGTCGCTCATTTCGGCTGTTCTCCTCGTGCTCGCGGGCTGCGCGGCCCCGCCGGGTGCGTGGTTCTGGTGGGGCGGGCGAACCGTCCCATTGACCTATTTTGCGCAGATACGAACGCAAACCAAACAGGGACCACCGCGCGGCCGGGCGAACCGGCCGCGCGGGGCGGGGTCAGAGCAGGCCGTCCCAGAGCTGTTCCACCAGGACCGCCCACCAGCTCTCGGGGGTGTGCACGGCGGCCGGGTCGACCGCCAGCAGCTGGGCCTGGAAGTCGGTGGTCCAGCGACCGGCCTGCTCGGGGTTGAGGCCGTGGCGCAGGTGCCACATCCGGGCCAGCGCGGCCAGGCAGGCCGCGAACTCGGGAACCCCGGAGTTGACGAAGCGCGGCGGCTCGGCCGGGTTCTCGACGTCGACGGCGACCACCGCGGCGGTCCCGTACTGGACGCACAGCTGGCGGCCGTAGTCGTTGCCGAGCACCAGGTAGCCGCCGAAGTCCGGGCCCGGCGGCAGGCCGCGCTCGGCGGCGAGCTCGGCCAGCGTCGGGATGGGGCGGCCCTCCTGGGCCTGGGCCCAGAAGAACGGCGTGAACTCGCGGGGCAGGCCGACCCACATCAGGATCTGGGCGACCTGCTCCGGCACCCCCTGGCGGGCCACCGCGCGCTGCTCGAACCGGAACATCGACGGGCCGAACATCGCGCCGAACTCCGCCGCGAGCTGCTGCGGCGGCGGGGGCGGCAGCTGCGGGACGGCGCCGGGCGCGGGCAGCGGCGCCCGGACGGTGCGCGGGCGGTGCGGGGCGGACACCAGCTGGTGCAGCTGCTCGACGTGCTCCTGCAGCACGTTCATCCCGGCCTGCCGGGCGGCGGCGTCGCGGCCGTACGGGGCGGTGTGGCTGATCCGGGCGTTCGGCCAGGACGCCCGCACCATCCGGGAGCAGTAGCCGCTGGGCAGGTCGCACAGCTCCAGCTCGGTGTGCACCTCCAGCACCTGGTCGGCGGGCACGCCGAGGCGGCGCAGCTCCTGGAGGGCCCGCCACTCCGGGTGCGGGGTGCCCAGCTCGGAGGTCATCACCAGGCTGAGCTCGGAGCCGTCGGGGGCCCGGTAGTTGACCACGGCGGTGGTGCCGGGGCCGACCGTGGGCAGGCCGGACGGCGGCGGCACCGGCCCGGCCGGGGGCGGCGCCTGGCCGGGCGCGCCGGGCGCGCCCGGCGGGAGGCCGTGGCCCTGCGGGCCGCCCGGGAACGGCGGCGGGGGCGCCTGGAACGGCGGCGGGGGCGCCTGGAACGGCGGCTGCTGCGGCGCGCCGGGGAACGGCGGGGTCACGCCCGGCGGCAGCTCGATCGCCGGGGCCAGCTGGGTGGCCTGGTGGGCGACTGCGGCGGCCTCCGGCGCGGGAGCGGCGGGAGCCCCGGGCACGGCGTGGGCGGTGGGCCCGGCCGGGGGCGCGCCCTCGGCGCGCAGCCCGTCGGGGGCGGGCGGTGGCGGGGCGCCCGCGCCGCCGCGGCCGCCGGGGCCGCCGGGGTGCCGGGCGGGGCCGCCGGCGGCGGACAGCAGGTCGCTGGGCGGGGGCGGCGGGGGTGCGCCGGGGCCGCCGCGGCCACCGGGGCGCGGGGCGGGCCCGCCGGTGGACGGCAGCAGCTCGTTCGGCGGGGGCGGCGGCGGGGCGCCGGGGCCGCCGCGGCCCAGCTGGACGCCGGGGCCGGGCAGCGGGGCGCCGGGGCCGGGAGCGCCGGGCAGGCCCATCAGGCCGGGCGGGCCGTCGGTGGCGAGCACGGTGGCCGCGTGGTCGACCGGGCTCGCGGAGGGCGCGGGAGCACCGGGCACGGGCGGGACGGGAGCACCGGGCGGCGGCGGCACGGGCGTGCCGGGTGCCGGGGTGCCCGGGCCGCCGGCCGGGTACGGCGGGGCGGCGGGCGGGACGGGCGCGCCGGGGCCGGGGTACGGCGGCGTCGCCCCGGGCGGGACGGGCACGCCGGGCGCCGTGCCCGGGAAGGCCCGGCCGGGGGCGAGCACGGTGGCGGCCTCGGAACCGGGCGGCGGCGGGACGGGCGTGCCGGGCACGGGGGTGGGCGTGCCGGTGAAGTAGCTGGGGCCCTCCTCGCCGGGTTCCGGCAGCGACGCGGCCTGCGGCACGGGCGGCGGGAGGGGCCGGGGCGCGGGCGCGGCGGCCTGCGGCGGGATCGCCGGCGCGGCGGGTGCGGGCGCGGCCAGCCGGTCGGCCTCGGCGGCGATAGCGGCGGCCCCGGCCTCCTGGAGCCACTGCGGGGGGCTGAGCAGGAAGGAGGTGGCCTCGACCGCGCCGCGCACCGGCTTGGCGGCCCCGGCCGGGTTGGGCTCGGCGCCGGTGCCGTACAGCTCCTCGTACTGCCGGACCACCTCGTTGACCGGCAGCGGCGGCCAGAGCGTGCTGGCGCCGCTGTCGCGGGCGATCACCAGGCGCAGCGAGGTGCCGGGGCCCCCGCCGTGCTCGCTGCCGTCGACGGCCCAGCAGACGTAGCCGAGGTCGAACTCGCGGACCTTCACCTCGCGGTGCCGCGAGCGCGGCACCCCGGCGTTGATCCAGTCCTCGGCGGTCTCCTGCGCCTGCGCGTACGTGGTCACCACGTCTCGTCCCACCCCTGTCGTTCGGTCAGTTCACCGGGACGGCGCGCACGAAGCCGCCGTCCACCATGAGTTCGGCGACGGTCTCCAGCTCCGCGGGCCCGCCGGCGAGGCGCAGCAGGAACGCGTCGAAGCTGTCGCCGCAGGGCAGCAGGAGGCGCTGCACGCGCTGCTCGACGGGCTCGTCGGAGCCGTCGTCGCGGGCGTCGTCGTAGGGCAGGAAGCCGACCGAGCCGGTGCCCTCGCCGCGGACCCTGACGGTCAGCAGGCCGCCCTGGAGGTAGGCGACGGCGAGGTGGTCCTTGGTGAGGTGGTCGCGCAGGCACTTGTTGGCGTACACCAGGTCGTGGGTGCCGTACTCCTCGCTGAGGGTGAGGAACGGCTGGTCGACCAGCAGGCCGAGGTCGACGTCGAGGGCGACGCCGACCGGGCCGCGGCCGCCGGTGAGCTTGAGGAAGTCCCGGTAGGCGGGCGGCAGCGGGTGGCCGAGGCGCTGCTCGGCGCGCTGGACGAGGTCCTCGGTGACGGCGACCGGGTCGCCGCCGTCCTTGGCGAGCGAGAAGTGCGCGGGGCGGTGGTCCTGGAGCGGGCGGGTGCCGCGGCGGGTGTGGTCGGCGGTGGAGCGGGCCAGGCCGCCGTGGTGCCGCAGCAGGGCCTTGACCTCGACCGGGACGAGCTCCATCCGCCGCCAGCCCGCGGGGGCGCGGCCGACGACGTGGTGCCAGGTCCAGCCGGGCGGGGTGGCGACGGCGCTGTCCAGGTCGGCCCAGAGCTCGTGGCCCCGGGTGTAGAGCGCGGCGTTGGCCGACACGTAGTCGGTCAGGCGCAGTTCGTCGACGCCGAAGCCCTCCGGCGGGTCGGCGACCTCGGCGGCGGCGGCCGCGTACGGCGAGAAGTCCGGGTGGCCGTTCTCGTCGACGCGCACGCCCCGGGGGTGCCGCTCGGCCCGGACCGGGTCCGGGAACTGCACCACCTGGCCCGCGTACGCCGCGTTGGGCACGGCGGCGGTGCCGGGCCGACCTGTCGTCATCTGTGGTCCCCCACTGGCAGAAGCCGATGTCCTCGGGGACCAGCGTAGGGCAACGGCCGTCCGCGTTCAGGGGCGCGGTGGTACCCGGCCGGGTGCCGTCCGGCCGGGTGCCCGCCGGGGGTCAGCGGCGGCGCAGCGCGGCGGCCAGCGTCTCGGCGACCCGGGTCTGCTGGACCTCGGTGAGCTGCGGGAACAGCGGCAGGGTGAGCAGTTGCCCGGCGGCCCGCTCGGTGACCGGGAAGGCGCCTTCCGGATGGCCGAGGTGGCGGAACGCGGGCTGGAGGTGGACCGGGACGGGGTAGTGCACGCCGGCGCCGATCCCGGCCTCCTGGAGGGCGGCCAGCACTCCGTCCCGGTCGCGCTCGACCCGCACCGCGTACAGGTGCCAGACGTGCGCGTTGCCGGGCAGGGTGCGCGGCAGGGTGATCCCGTCCAGGCCGCCGAGCAGCTTGTCGTAGCGTTCGGCGGCGGCCCGGCGGGCCTCGTTCCAGGCGGGCAGGCGGCGGAGCTTGGCGCGCAGCACCACGGCCTGCAGGGTGTCCATCCGGGAGTTGAAGCCGAACCGCTCGTGGACGTACTTGCGGTCCGAGCCGTGGTCGCCGAGCAGCCGCACCGCGCGGGCGAGTTCGGCGTCGTCGGTGACCACCGCGCCCGCGTCGCCGTACGCGCCGAGGTTCTTGCCCGGGTAGAAGCTGGTGGCTGAGATCCGCCCCCAGCTGCCGGCGGGCCGCCCGTGCCGGGTGGCGCCCTGCGACTGGGCGCCGTCCTCGACCACCGGCCGGCCGTCGGCCGCCGCCAGCAGCGCCTCCATCGGGGCGAGTTGGCCGTTCAGGTGGACGGGCAGCAGGGCGACGGCGCCTGCCGCCCGGGCGGCGGCCTGCTCGACGTCGATCAGCAGGTGCTCCTCGTCCACGTCCACCAGGACCGGCCGCAGCCCGGCCCGGACCACCGCCTCGGCGCTCGCCACGAAGGTGTTGGCGGGCAGCACCACCCCGCCGCCGGGCTCCAGCTCCAGTGCGCGCAGCGCCAGTTCGATCGCGTCGGTGCCGTTCGCCGTCCCCACCGCGTGCGCCGTGCCGCAGAACGCCGCGTACTCCCGCTCGAACGCGGCGACGTCGGGGCCCTTGATGTAGGCGCCGCTCGCCAGTACCGCATCGAAGCCCGCGCGGACCTCGTCGGCGATCTCGGCGTGCGCGGCGTGCAGGTCGACCAGGGGGATGTCGGTCACGGTGGGAGCCTCTCGTGGGCGGAACCGGGGGCGCGGGGAGCCGCGCGGATCGGAGGTCGGACGGCGGGAGGATCGCGGCGGGGGGAGGACGCTGCGCGTGCGGGCACCCCCGCGTCAACGGCCCAGGGCCGCCTTGAGGGCCGAGACGACGTGCTGGACCTGCCCGTGGCCGAGCGAGTGGTAGAGCGGCAGGATCAGCGACCGCGCGGTGATCAGCTCCGTCGCGGGCAGCGGCACCCGCGCCGTCCCCTTGTACGGGGCCTCCAGGTGCGCCGCCATGATGCCGCGCCGCGCCGAGACGCCGTCGGCGGCGAGCCGGGTCAGCACCTCGCCCCGGTCGGGGGCGTCCTCGGGGAGCAGCAGCCAGAGCGACTGGAAGTTCGCGGTGCCGTGCGCCGGGTCGGCGACCGTCCGGGCGGCCAGTTCGGGGCCGAGCAGCTCGCGGTAGTGGTCGGCGAGCTCGCGCCGCCGGGCGACCATCGCGGGGAGCTTGCCGAGCTGGACCAGGCCGATCGCGGCCTGGACGTCGGTCATCCGGTGGTTGAAGCCGATCTCGTCGTAGGTCTCCACCACGCCCGCGCCGCCCGCCCCGGCGTGCCGGTCGGCGGCCGAGACGCTCATCCCGTGCTCGCGCAGCCGCCGCAGCCGGGCGGCGAGTTCGCCGTCCTGGAGGGTGAGCATGCCGCCCTCACCGGTGGTGAGCAGCTTGCGCGGGTGGAAGGAGTAGGCGGAGATCGCGGCGCCCGCACCGGCCGGGCGGCCCCGATAGACGGAGCCGGCGGCGCACGCGGCGTCCTCGACTACGGCGATGCCGCGCGGTTCGACCAGAGCGCGGATCGCGTCCAGGTCGACGGGGACACCGCCCTGGTCGACGGCGATCACGGCCCGGGTGCGCGCGGTGAGCAGCGGCGCGACGGTGGCGGGGGTGAGGTTGGCGGTGGCCGGGTCGACGTCGGCGAAGACCGGTACGGCCCCGACGTAGGTGACGGCGTTGGCGGTGGCGACGAACGACAGCGAGGGGACGACGACCTCGTCGCCGGGGCCGACCCCGGCGCCGATCATCGCCAGGTGCAGGGCGGTGGTGCAGTTGGACACCGCGACGGCGTGCGGCGCGCCGGTGTGCTCGGCGAACGCCTTCTCGAACGCGGCCACCCGGGGGCCCTGCGCGACCCATCCGGAGCGGACGGCCTCGGCGGCGGCCTCGGCCTCCTCCTCGCCGAGCCACGGGATCATGACGGGGATGGTCATCGGGTGCTCCTCCTCGGTTCACGCACCGCCGGGTCGCGCCCCGGTGCGACGGGCCCGCCCGGCGCGGTCCTGCTGACGGGAGCCCCCCGGTCCGCGCGGTTGCGCGCGGACCGGGGGGCGCGTCCGGGCTCGGGCGGCTACTGCTCGCGCCACCAGGCGACGAGCGCGCGCAGCCCGTCGGTGAGGCCGAGTTCGGGCTTCCAGCCGAGGTCGCGCTCGGCGGCGGAGATGTCGGCGAGGCGCCGGACCACGCCGCCGGCGGTGTCCCGGGCGGGGCCGTGCTCGACCTCCAGGCCGGAGTCCATGGCGGCGAGCAGGGCGTCGGCCAGGCCGCGCAGCGAGACCTCGGTGCCGGAGGCGATGTTGTAGACCCGGTCGGTGACCGGGGCGGCGGCGGCCAGCAGGTTGGCCCGGGCGATGTCCTCGGTGTAGACGAAGTCCATCGTCTGGGCGCCGTCGCCGAAGATCAGCGGGGGCCGTCCGGCGGCGATCCGCTCCATCCAGCGGATGAACACCTCGGTGTAGCGGCCGTGCACGTCCATCCGGGGGCCGTACACGTTGAAGTACCGCAGCGCGACGTAGTCGAGGCCGTGCATGGCGTGGAAGCTGCGCAGCAGGCCCTCGTTGAAGACCTTGGCGGCGCCGTACAGGGTGTCGTTGTGGTACGGGTGCTGGGTCTCGGGCGTCGGGAAGGTGTCGGCGAGGCCGTACACCGAGGCGGTGGAGGAGGCGATCACCTTGCGGACGCCGGTCTCGGCGGCGGCCTCGACCACGTCGAAGGTGCCGTCGACCATCACCTCCAGGGCGAGCCGGGGTTCGGCGGCGCACTGGGTGATCCGGATCGCGGCGAGGTGGAACAGCGCGTCGGTGCCGGGCGCGAGCAGTTCGCGCAGCAGGGCGCGGTCGCGGATGTCGCCGTCGACGACCCGCAGCTGGCCGGGGGCGGCGAGTTCCCGGGCGCGGGCCAGGTTGGCCGTCCGGCCGCGGACGAAGTTGTCGAGCACGACGACCTCGCGGGCGCCGGCCTCGACCAGCTGGTCGACGACGGTGGAGCCGATGGTGCCGGCGCCGCCGGTGACCAGGCAGCGGGAGCCTTCGAGCGGGACGGCGGCGTTCATCGGGCGGCGGCCTTCTGCTGGGCGGAGAGCTGGCGGGTGAGCAGCGCGGCGGCGTCGGCCCCGCTGCCGGCGGCGGGGCCGTCGGCGGAGGCGTCCACCGGGACGGTCGCGCCGCCGAGTTCGAGGCTGCGGGAGGCGGCGTGCAGCAGGCGCAGCACGCGCAGTCCGGCCCGGCCGTCGGTGAGCGGGGCGCGGCCCTCGGTGATGGCGGCGGCGAACTCGGCCATCACGTTGCGCAGCGCCTCCTGTTCGACCAGGGCGGGGGCGACCACGTCGCCGACCCGGTAGGAGATCAGGGCGCGGTGCCGGATGGCGTCGGTGAGTTCGTCGGGCGGGGTGAGGTCGACGCCGCGGTCGTGGATCGCGAGCCTGGCCTGCGGGTTGAGGTCGTCCCAGACCAGGGTGCGGCGGGAGCCGCCGATCAGCGTGGTGCGGACCTTGGTCGGGGAGAGCCAGTTGACGTGGCAGTGGGCGAGCGCGCCGTTGGACAGCCGCAGCGTCAGGTAGGCGACGCAGGCCCGGCCGGCGCCGATCGGGTCGGCGGCCTGGGCGCTGACGCCGACGGGTTCGACGCCCGGCGGCAGGACGAAGTCGAGGATGGACAGGTCGTGCGGGGCGAGGTCCCACAGCACGTCGACGTCGGGCTGGACCAGGCCGAGGTTGATCCGCACCGAGTCGAAGAACTGGACGTCGCCGATCTCGCCGCCGTGCACGAGTTCGCGGATGCGGCGCACCACCGGCGTGTAGCAGAAGGTGTGGTCGCACATCAGGACCAGGCCGCGCTCCTCGGCGAGGGCGACCAGGTCGGCGGCCTCCTCGACGGTGGTGGTGATCGGCTTCTCCACCAGGACGTGCTTGCCGGCCTCCAGCGCGGCCCGGGCCAGCCGGTGGTGGGCGCCGGCCGGGGTGGCGATGGCCACCGCCCGGACCCGCTCGTCGGCGAGCACCTGCTCGTACGAGGTGGTGGCGGCGACCGTCGAGTACTCGCCCAGGACCTTGCGGGAGCGCTGTTCGTCCAGGTCGCACAGCCAGTGCAGCCGCAGGGCGGCGGTCTGCTGGGCGTTGCGGACCAGGTTCGGGCCCCAGTAGCCGGCGCCGACCACGGCCAGGCCGATCCGCCGGTCGGGCCGCTGTTCGGTGCTGCCCGGTGTGGGCACGTGTTCCCCGGGCGCCTCGTGCGCCACGACGTTCGACCCCATCGCAAGACCCCCCTTGCCGCCGCGTCGCTCGAACCGTACCGGCCCGGCCCGGCCCGCCGGGGCACAATCGGCAAAACCGCCGCGGGCCGCCCGGGGCGCGGGGGGCGGTGGTTCGGCCCTCCGTACACCTCCGCGCGCCCCGTGTCCGCACCCCGGCGCGGCGCGCGCCGCATCGGTTTGGCAGGCTGGATGCTCTGGGGTGAGGATTCACTGTCCGCGGGTCCCGCTACCGTGCGTGATCCACCGTCCGTCAGCAGACCCCCGGCAGCGGAGAACTGCCGTGCGCCGCACAACGCCGAGGAGCAGTCATGGACCAGTCGGGCCCGCCGCCCGTGTTGCGCCACCAGCGCGACAGCCTGCTGCCCGCGGTGGCGGCCGCGCTGTCGCTGCGCGGCGGCACGGTGCACACGCTGGCCGGGGAGAAGTCGGAGCCGGCGCCGATACTGCACCCGCTGGTCGGCGCGTTCCTGGCGGCGCTGCCGGTGGAGAAGCGCGAGCGCTTCGTCGGCCGCTGCCCGGAGGCGGCGCTGCTGTCCCAGTACCTGGGGCAGGTCGACGCGTCCCGTTCGAAGCGGGCCGCGCGCAAGCCGATGACGGTGCAGGAGGCCCGCAAGGCGCTCAAGGGGGCCCGGATGACCACGCTGCGCATCCGCGAGGAGGGCGATCCGGCGCACGGCACGCACGCGCCGCCGTGCCGCTCCTGCGCCCCGCTGCTGGAGCACCTGAACGTGGCCAGCGTCGAGGTGGGCCCGCCCGGCCGCTGAGCGCCCGTTCCCGAACTCCCCCGTTCCCGACCCCCGTCCCCGAACTCCCGGAGCACGCCCTGAACGCCGGCCCCGTCCGCACCCAGCCCCGCTTCCCGGCCGACGTGGCCGCCGCGCTCAAGCAGGCCGGCTGGCACCCCGGCCGCTGGGAGATCCGGCAGGCCGAGCTGTGGGCCGACGCCCTGGTCGCGTACGGCGGTCCGCTGGAGCCGCAGCACGCGGTGTTCCCGGCCGCGATCGAGGCGTGGGCCGAGTTCGGCGGCCTGGCCTTCGACGTCCCGGGGGCGGGCGCCACCCTGGCCCGCACCCCGTTCCTGCTCGACCCGCGCTGCGGCCTGCACGCCCCGCGCACCCTCGCCGACCTCGGCCGGGCCCTGGACACCCGGCTGGCCCCGCTCGGCGAGGAGCTGTACGGGCAGGCCCTGCTGGCCGTCGACGAACAGGGCCGGGTCTACAGCCTCGACCACACCGGCGAGTGGTTCCTCGGCGACAGCGTCGACCGGGCGATCGGCACCCTGGTCCTCGGCCGCGCCCCGCACCGGCTGCGCACCGCCCAGGACTGACCGCGCCGGGACTGACCGCGCCAGGACTGACCGCGCCGGGCCGCCCGCGGGCGGCCCGTCCGACGGCGGCCCGCCGAGCAGCGGCCCGCCGAGCAGCGCCCCGTCAGCCCGCCGGCCCGGCCGAGCGCCGCAGCCGCGAGGGCAGCACCGCCTCCACCCGGAACCCGCCGCCGTCCTCCGGCCCGGCGTGGAAGCCGCCGCCGAGCGCCACCACCCGCTCGCGCATCCCGACCAGCCCGTTGCCGCCGCTGGGCAGCGCCACCGGCGCCGCCGTGCCCGGGCAGTCGTTCACCACCGACACCCGCACCCCGTTCGGCACGTACGCCAGCAGCACCGCGACCCGCGCCCCGCCCGCGTACTTGTGCGCGTTGGTCAGGCCCTCCTGCACCACCCGGTACGCGGTCTGCTCGGCCTCGGCGACGTACGCCCGGGGCTCGCCGCTGACCGCCAGCGACACCGCCATGCCCGCCACCCGGGACTGCTCGACCAGCTCCGGCAGTTCGCCCAGCCCGCCGACCGGGGCCTCGACCTGCTCCTGCGGCTCGGTCATCCGCAGCACGCCCAGGATCTCCCGCAGTTCGTCCAGCGCCTGCCGGCCGGTCTCGCCGATCAGCTTCGCCGACTGCCGGGCCTTCGCCGGGTCCTTGGGGACGATCCGCTCCACCGCGGCGGCGTGCACCACCATCAGGCTGACCCGGTGCGCGACCACGTCGTGCATCTCCCGGGCGATCCGGGTGCGCTCCTCGGCCCGGGCCCGCCAGGCCCGCTCCCGGGCCTGCTCGGCCAGCAGGGTCAGCTCGGTCTCCAGGCCCTGGGCCCGGTCCTTGAGCGACTCCACCAGCCGCCGCCGCGCCCCCACGTACAGGCCGGTCACCATCGGGGCGACCGCCATGCCGACCGCGACGAACGCCGAGATCACCACGAACACCCAGGTCGGCGGCAGCGGTTCGGCGGGCGGCGCCTTGCTGGGCGCCGTGGTGGCGAACAGCACCATGCCGAAGGTCTCCACCATCGCGACCGCCGACAGCACCACCACCCGGGCCCGCCGCGAGGGCCACTCCCAGGTCGCCGCCAGCGTGTACAGCGACACCGCCAGCAGCACCACGCCGAAGAACCCCGGCACGAACACCAGCGCCACCACCACCGGCACCACCGGCCACCGGCGCCGCACCACCAGCGACGCCCCGGCGAGCGCCCCCAGCACCACGCACACCACCGTCGCGGGCGGTCCCCAGCCCAGCCGGTCCCGGACCAGCCCGTACGCCCCCGCGGCGCACTCCACCGCCGACACCGCGGCCAGTGCCAGGTCCAGCGCCGCGCCGCGCCTCCGCTTCCACCACCACAGGCCGTCCCCCGCCGGCTTCTCACTCATGACCGACACGATACGCAGTGGGGGTCGCCGGCCGGGGGCGCGCACCCGGCGCCGGCCGGCCCCGCCCGACCTGTCCGCCATCCGGCCACCTCTCCGTCCTGGCACCCCGTGCCACCTATGCTGTTGCCCGTCGGACAGCGCGGTCCGCACCCGTCACCCGCACCGCGGTGATGTCAGAGCCGTTGCCGAACCCCACCACCACAGGGAGACAGCCGTGACCGCTCCGGTCCCCACTCAGGCGGACAGCCCGTCCGCGATCGCCGACGCGGACAACGCCGCGCTGCGGGCGGACATCCGCCGCCTCGGCGACCTGCTCGGCGAGACCCTGGTGCGCCAGGAGGGCCCCGAACTGCTGGGCCTGGTCGAGCAGGTGCGCCTGCTGAGCCGCACCGACGGCGAGGCGACCGCGCAGCTGCTGGCGGAGATCGACCTGGACACCGCCGCGAAGCTGGTGCGCGCCTTCTCGACCTACTTCCACCTGGCCAACGTCACCGAACAGGTGCACCGCGGCCGGGAGTTCGCCTCGCGCCGGGCCCGCGAGGGCTCGCTGCTGTCGCAGACCGCCGACCAGCTGAAGGAGGCGGACCCCAAGCACCTGGCGGACACCCTGGCCAACCTCGCGGTGCGCCCGGTGTTCACCGCGCACCCCACCGAGGCGGCCCGCCGCTCGGTGCTGAACAAGCTGCGCCGGGTCGGCGAGCTGCTGGAACGCATCCACCGCGAGCAGGACGCCACCGGCCGGATCGACAGCGCCCGGCAGACCTCGGCCCGCCGCCAGGCCGACCGCCGGCTGGCCGAGGTGATCGACCTGCTCTGGCAGACCGACGAGCTGCGGATCGCCCGCCCGGAGCCCACCGACGAGGCCCGCAACGCCGTCTACTACCTGGACGAGCTGTACCGCGACGCCGTCCCGGAGGTACTGGAGGAGCTGCACGAGGAGCTCGCCCGGGTCGGCCTGACGCTGCCCGAGGGCGTGCGCCCGCTGACCTTCGGCACCTGGATCGGCGGCGACCGCGACGGCAACCCGAACGTCACCCCGCGGGTCACCTGGGACGTGCTCAACCTCCAGCACGAGTACGGCATCAAGGACGCCCTGGCGGCCGTCGACGACCTGCGCGCCTCGCTCTCCACCTCGGTCCGGCTGGCCGGGGCCTCCGAGGAGCTGCTGGCCTCGCTGGACGCCGACCTGGCGCACCTGCCGGAGCTGAGCCCGCGCTACAAGCGGATGAACGCCGAGGAGCCGTACCGGCTCAAGGCCACCTGCATCCGGATCAAGCTGGAGAACACCCGCGACCGCCTCGCCGCGGGCACCGCGCCCACCCCGGGCCGGGACTACGTCGGCACCCGCGACCTGCTGGCCGACCTGCGCCTGATCCAGGACTCGCTGCGCGCCCACCGCGGCGGCCTGATCGCCGACGGCCGCCTGGCCCGGGCGATCCGCACCATCGAGGCGTTCGGCCTCCAGCTGGCCACCATGGACGTGCGCGAGCACGCCGAGGCGCACCACCACGCGCTGGGCCAGCTGTTCGACCGGCTCGGCGAGGAGGCGTGGCGCTACACCGACATGCCGCGCGAGTACCGCCAGCGCCTGCTCTCCAAGGAGATGCGCTCGCGCCGCCCGCTGGCCCCCACCCCGGCCCCGCTGGACGCCGCGGGCGCCAAGACGCTGGGCGTGTTCACCACCATCCGGGAGGGCTTCGAGCGGTTCGGCGACGAGATCGTCGAGTCGTACATCATCTCGATGTGCCAGGGCGCGGACGACGTGTTCGCGGCGGCGGTGCTGGCCCGCGAGGCCGGCCTGATCGACCTGCACGCGGGCATCGCCAAGATCGGCATCGTGCCGCTGCTGGAGACCACCGACGAGCTCCAGGAGGCCGACCGCATCCTGGACGAGATGCTCTCCGACCCGTCGTACCGGCTGCTGGTGTCGCTGCGCGGCGACATCCAGGAGGTCATGCTCGGCTACTCGGACTCCTCGAAGTTCGGCGGCATCACCACCTCGCAGTGGGAGATCCACCGGGCCCAGCGCCGGCTGCGCGACGTCGCGCACCGCTACGGCATCCGGCTGCGGCTGTTCCACGGCCGCGGCGGCACCGTCGGCCGCGGCGGCGGCCCCTCGCACGAGGCGATCCTGGCCCAGCCGTGGGGCACCCTGGAGGGCGAGATCAAGGTCACCGAGCAGGGCGAGGTGATCTCCGACAAGTACCTGCTGCCCTCGCTGGCCCGGGAGAACCTGGAGCTGACCCTCTCCGCCACGCTGGCCGCGTCCGCGCTGCACACCGCGCCCCGGCAGGCCCCGGAGGAGCTGGCCCGCTGGGACGCCGCGATGGACCAGGTCTCGGCCGCCGCGCACACCGCGTACCGGGCGCTGGTCGAGCAGGAGGACCTGCCGAAGTACTTCTTCGCGGCGACGCCGGTCGACCAGCTGGCCTCGCTGCACCTGGGCTCCCGCCCGTCCCGCCGCCCCGACAGCGGCGCGGGCCTGGACGGCCTGCGGGCCATCCCGTGGGTGTTCGGCTGGACGCAGTCCCGGCAGATCGTCCCCGGCTGGTACGGCGTGGGCTCCGGCCTGGCGGCGGCCCGCGAGGCCGGGCTGACGGACGTGCTGGACGAGATGCACGGCAACTGGCACTTCTTCCGGAACTTCCTGTCCAACGTCGCCATGACGCTGGCCAAGACGGACCTGCGGATCGCCCGCCACTACGTCGAGCAGCTGGTCCCGGCCGAGCTGCACCACGTCTTCGACCAGATCGTCGCCGAGCACGACCTCACCCTGCGCGAGGTGCTGCGGCTGACCGGCGAGTCGGAGCTGCTGGAGCACAACGAGGTCCTCAAGCAGACCTTCACCGTGCGCGACGCCTACCTCGACCCGATCTCCTACCTCCAGGTCGCGCTGCTGCGCCGGCAGCGCGAGGAGGTCGCGGCCGGCCGGCCGGAGGACCCGCTGCGCGCCCGCGCGCTGCTGCTCACCGTGAACGGCATCGCGGCGGGCCTGCGCAACACCGGCTGACCCGCGCACCGCGCACCGCGGCGGCCCGCCCCCTCGTCCACCGAGGGGGCGGGCCGCCGCCGTTCGCGCGTCCTCCGTCGTTCAGGCCCGCTTGCGCTTGCGCAGCCAGGCCGCCGCGCCGCCGGCCACCACCACCAGGCCGCCGCCGACCGCGTACCCGCCGGCCGAGCCGACCGAGCCGGTGGGCGGGGCGATCCGGGCCGCGGCGGGCTCCGGGACGGAGGTGGGTTCGGCGGCCGCGGCGGGCCCGGCGACCCATCCCCCGGCGGCCAGGCACAGGACGGTGCCTCCGACGACCTTGCCCACGCGCTTCGACCGGATCACGGTCCATACCCCCATAGACGGCACTTCAATCCTTGCGGCACCGGTTTCGACGGTATCCGATCCCCGGGCGTTTCTGACCCCAGGTCAGCTTCCAACGGGGAAGCGTTGCATGAACGTTGTGTACGGAGGGTGGTCGAACCCCGGTCCGCGCCTGCACCGAGTGCCAACCCGGCGGCGGGGGTCAGGAGTTGTAGTTCTGCTGGGCCCGCTCCAGGCCGTCGGCGAGCAGCGCCTCGACGGCGTCGGCGGCCCGGTCGACGAACCAGTCGAGGTCCTTGCGCTCGGCGGCCGAGAAGTCCTTGAGCACGAAGTCGGCCACCTCCATCCGGCCGGGCGGGCGGCCGATCCCGCAGCGGACCCGGTGGTAGTCGGGGCCGAGCGACTTGGTGAGCGACTTGAGGCCGTTGTGGCCGTTGTCGCCGCCGCCGGTCTTCAGCCGCAGCGCCGCGTAGTCGAGGTCGAGCTCGTCGTGGACGGCGACGATCGCCGGGGTCGGGACCTTGTAGAAGTCGCGCAGCGCGGTGACCGGCCCGCCCGAGAGGTTCATGAAGCTCATCGGCTCGGCCAGCACGACCCGCCGGCCGGACAGCCGCCCCTCGGCGACCTGGGCCCGGCTCTTGTGGGCCTTGAACTTCGCGCCCATCCGCCGGGCCAGCAGCTCGACCACCATGAAGCCGATGTTGTGCCGGTTGCGGGCGTACTCCTTGCCGGGGTTGCCGAGGCCCACCACCAGCCAGGGGCCGTCGTACTCGCTCATGCCGCTCCTCACGCGGGTGTTCTCCGTACCGTCACATCATCCCGGACACGCCGCTGCCCCGGCCGTCCGCGCGCGGGGCGGGACGGCCGGGGCAGCGAGGGCGCGGTGATCAGGCCTCGACGGCCTCGTCGGCGGCGGCGGCCTCGGTCTCGGCCTCCTCCTCCTCGGTGGCCTCGGGGGCCTGGGCGCCGATGACCTGGAGCACGACGGCGTCGGCCTCGACGGCCAGGGTCACGCCGGAGGGCAGGGTGATGTCGCCGGCGGTGACGGCGGCGCCGGCCTCCAGGCCCTCGATCGAGACGGTGACCGACTCGGGCAGGTGGGTGGCCTCGGCCTCGATCGGGAGGGCGTTCAGCACGTTCTCGATCAGGTTGCCGCCGGGGGCCAGCTCGCCCTCGGTGTGGACCGGGATCTCGACGGTGACCTTCTCGCCGCGCTTGACCAGCAGCAGGTCGACGTGCTCGATGGTGCGCTTGATGGCCTCGCGCTGGACGGCCTTCGGCAGCACGAACTCGTCCTTGCCCTCGATCGGGACGACCAGCAGGGCGTTCGGGGTCTTGAGGGCCATCATCAGGTCGTGGCCGGGCAGGTTCAGGTGCACCGGGGTGAGGCCGTGGCCGTACACGACACCGGGGACGAGGCCGGCGCGGCGGGCGCGACGGGCGGCACCCTTGCCGAACTCGGTGCGGGCTTCGGCGGCAAGGCGGATCTCGGACACGGCTGCACTCCTCGTGAAGCGAAGGGGTGCAGGAACGACAGAACCGCCGGGCCACACCCTCAAGTACTTGGGGGAAGCTCGGCGGTTCGATCAAAGCGCATCGACCACGCGCGTCGATCACGGAGCCCCGAATCCGGGCATCCCTCGCCGAGCAGTCTGCCCAGACTAACCGGGTGGTGGGGCGGACGTGAAATCGGCCCCCGGCTCCGTGCTGGAGCCGGGGGCCGACCGGGGTCCCGACGAGGGGTCAGTGCACGCCCTCGAAGAGGCTGGTGACCGAGCCGTCCTCGAACACCTCGCGCACCGCGGCGGCGATCGACGGGGCGATCGACAGCGTGGTGATCTTGTCCAGCTGGAGCTGGGCGGGGGTCGGCAGGGTGTTGGTGAACACGAACTCGCTGACCCGGGAGTTCTTCAGCCGGTCCGCGGCCGGGCCGGAGAGCACGCCGTGGGTGGCGGCCACCAGGACGTCGGCGGCACCGGCGTCGAACAGCGCGTCGGCGGCGGCGCAGATGGTGCCGGCGGTGTCGATCATGTCGTCGACCAGGACGCAGACCCGGTCCCTGACGTCGCCGACCACCTCGGCGGACAGGATGGTGTTGGCCTGCGACATGTCGCGGCGCTTGTGGATGATCGCCAGCGGGGCGCCGAGGCGGTCGCACCACTGGTCGGCGACCTTCACCCGGCCGGCGTCCGGGGAGACGACGGTCAGCTTGGAGCGGTCCGGGACGCGGTCGCCCACGTAGTCGGCGAGCATCGGCAGCGCGAACAGGTGGTCCACCGGGCCGTCGAAGAAGCCCTGGATCTGCGCGGTGTGCAGGTCCACGGCCATCAGCCGGTCGGCGCCGGCCTGGCGCAGCAGGTCGGCGACCAGGCGGGCCGAGATGGGCTCGCGGCCGAGGTGCTTCTTGTCCTGCCGGGCGTAGCCGTAGAAGGGGAGGATGGCGGTGATGCTGCGGGCCGACGCGCGCTTGAGCGCGTCGATCATGATCAGCTGCTCCATGATCCACTGGTTGATCGGAGCCGTGTGGCTCTGGATCACGAAGCAGTCCGCACCGCGGGCGGACTCCAGGAAGCGGACGTAGATCTCGCCGTTGGCGAAGTCCAGGGCCTTGGTCGGGACGAGTTCGGTGCCCAGTTCGCGGGCGACCTCCTCGGCAAGTTCGTGGTGGGCACGGCCGGAAAAGAGTTTCAGCTTCTTCTCACCGGAGGTCGTGATCCCGCTCACTGCACCGTCTCCTCGTGTATTGCCACTCTGGGTGAGTACGCCGAGGCACGGCCGGACTGGCCCGATGGCGCACGTATGTACATCAGGTTACGCGCCCCGCGGAAGGTCCGGCGGCCGGGGACCACTCCTCAAGATCCCCGGCCGTCCCGTCCGGCTACTGCGCCCCACCGGCCTCCGCCGCCGCGCGGGCCGAAGCCGAACCGGGCCGCTTCCGCTCAACCCAGCCCGCGATGTTGCGCTGCTGGGCCCGCGCGACGCCCAGCGAACCGGCCGGGACGTCGTTGGTGATCACCGATCCGGCGGCCGTGTAGGCGCCGTCACCGACCGTCACCGGAGCGATGAACATGTTGTCGGAACCCGTGCGGCAGTGGGCCCCGATCACCGTCCGGTGCTTGTTCACGCCGTCGTAGTTGACTGTGACGGACGCCGCACCGACGTTGGTGCCCTCGCCGATCGTCGCGTCCCCGATGTACGACAGGTGCGGGACCTTCGCCCCCTCGCCGAGCTCCGAGTTCTTGATCTCGACGTAGGTGCCGGCCTTCGCCCCCCGGGCCAGCCTGGTGCCCGGCCGCAGGTACGCGTACGGGCCCACCGCGGCCTCCGGGCCGATCTCGGCCCGGTCGGCCGTGGTGTTGCTCACCCGGGCGCCCGCGCCGACCGCGGTGTCGGTCAGCGTGGTGTTCGGGCCGACCTCGCAGCCCTCGCCCAGGTGGCTGGCGCCGTGCAGCTGGGTGTTCGGGTGCACCAGCGCGTCCGGCTCGTAGGTGACCTGGACGTCGAACCAGGTGGAGGCCGGGTCGACCACGGTGACGCCGGCCCGCATGGCGTTCTCCAGCAGGCGGTCGTTGAGCAGCCGGCGGGCCGCGGCGAGCTGCACCCGGTCGTTGATCCCGACGATCTCCCGGTGGTCGGCGGCGACCACCGCGCCCACCCGGTGGCCCTCCCGGCGGAGGATCTCCAGGGTGTCGGTCAGGTACTCCTCGCCCTGCGCGTTGTCGGTGCCGACCAGCGACAGGGCGAGCGCCAGCAGCTTGGCGTCGAAGGCGAACACCCCGGAGTTGATCTCGTCGACGGCCAACTGCTCGGCGGTGGCGTCCTTGTGCTCGACGATCGCGGCGACCGCGCCGTCCGGGCCGCGCAGGATCCGGCCGTAGCCGGTGGCGTCGGGGACGCGGGCGGTCAGCACGGTGACGCCGTTGCCCTGCTCGGCGTGGGCGGCGGCCAGCGCCGCCAGGGTGGCGCCGGTCAGCAGCGGGGCGTCGCCGGTGGTGACCAGCACGGTGCCGTCCAGCTGCACGCCGTCGGCGGCGAGCGCCTCCAGCGCGGTGCGCACCGCGTGGCCGGTGCCGTTCTGCTCGGTCTGGACGACCGGGCGGGCGGCCGGGTGGCGCTCGGCCAGGTGGGCCTGGACCAGCTCGCGCAGGTGGCCGATCACCACGACCAGCTGACCGGGCGTCAACTCCTCTGCGGCACTGACCGCGTGGCCCACCAGGGAGCGCCCGCAGATCTCGTGCAGCACCTTCGGCAGCGCCCTGGACTTCATTCGGGTACCGCCCCCGGCGGCGAGCACGATGACGGCGGCGGGCTGGTTGGCACTCACGCGGGGAGACTCCTCGGTCGATGCGGATTGAGGGCGCACCGAACAATACCGAGAGAAAAGGAAGGCAAACCGTCCGAAACGGTCGGACCGGGACGGCGCCCGGCCGGGAAGGGGCTCCGCCGCTAGGATTCGAACCCAGACAAAGGCCTCCAAAGGGCCCTGTGCTGCCATTACACCACGGCGGAACGGGCGCGACGCGCGCCCAGCACAGCCTACGGGTTGACGGCCCGTAGCTCCACCACCTTCCCCGAAGGCGGCCCGGCCCGCGCCCCCGACCGCGCAGGTCGCGCCCCGTCGACGGGCGGCCGACGGGCGGCCGGCGGACCGCCGACGCGCTACCGACGCGCTACCGACGGGCCGGAATCCGGCGGGCGAACAGGGCGACACGTGCGCGCGGGGCCCTTCCGTTTTCCCGGGCCCGGTACCTACGATGCCGTAAGTTACGGTCACGTAGGTACCCCTCCGGTCCCCTCTCCCCCAGGGAAGCGCCATGACCATCCAGGCCGGGCAGGCGCCGCCGAGCGCCGCCGAGGACGCGCGGCGAACCGCCACCGCGTCGTCCGTCACCGCGTCGTCCGCCACCGCGTTGTCCGCCACCGCGTTGTCCGCCACCGCGTTGTCCGCCACCAGGGGCGGCGAGAAGCAGGGCGCGCTGGAGCGCGCCACCCTGGTCCTGTTCATCGCGGTGCCCTTCCTGGCCCTGCTGGCCGCCGTCCCGGCGGCCTGGGGCTGGGGGCTGTCCTGGCTGGACGCCGGGATCGCCGTCGCCATGTACTTCCTGACCTGCCACGGCATCACCGTCGGCTACCACCGCTACTTCACCCACGGCGCGTTCAAGGCCAACCGCCCGCTGCGGCTCGGCCTGGCCGTGCTCGGCTCGCTGGCCGTCGAGGGCCCGCTGGTGCGCTGGGTCGCCGACCACCGCAAGCACCACCGCTACTCCGACAAGGACGGCGACCCGCACTCGCCGTGGCGCTACGGCGAGAGCGTGCCCGCGCTGCTCAAGGGCCTGTGGTGGGCGCACATGGGCTGGATGTTCGACGAGGAGCAGACCTCGCAGCTCACCTACGCGCCCGACCTGGTCCGCGACCCGGCCATAAGGCGCATCTCCCGGCTGTTCTGGCTGTGGACGCTGCTCTCGCTCGGCCTGCCCGCGCTGGTCGGCGGCCTGGCCACCTGGAGCTGGCAGGGCGCGCTGACCGCCTTCTTCTGGGGCTCGCTGGTCCGGGTCGCGCTGCTGCACCACGTCACCTGGTCGATCAACTCGATCTGCCACGCGGTGGGCGCCCGCCCGTTCAAGTCCCGCGACCGGTCCGGCAACGTGTGGTGGCTGGCCGTGCTCTCCTGCGGCGAGTCCTGGCACAACCTGCACCACGCCGACCCCACCTCGGCCCGGCACGGCGTGCTCCGCGGCCAGGTCGACTCCTCGGCCCGGGTCATCCGCTGGTTCGAACAGGCGGGCTGGGCGCACGACGTCCGCTGGCCCGGCGCGGAGCGGATCGCCGCCCGCCGCGCCGCATGAGTCAGCGCCTACAGCATGATGGAGGGGTGAACGGGACCAACGGAGACAGCGCCGGCCATCGGCAGCCCTCGCGCCGCAGCGGGGGCAGGGGCGCCGGCCGGGTGCGGATGACCGGCAAGCAGCGCCGCGAGCAGCTGCTGGAGATCGGCCGGACGGTCTTCGCCGAACGCGGCTACGACGGCACCTCGGTCGAGGAGATCGCCGAGCGCGCCGGGGTCTCCAAGCCCGTCGTGTACGAGCACTTCGGCGGCAAGGAGGGCCTGTACGCGGTGGTGGTCGACCGCGAGATGCAGCTGCTGCTCGACATGGTCACCGGCGCGCTGACCGGCGGGCACTCCCGCGAGCTGCTGGAGCAGGCCGCGTTCGCGCTGATGGACTACATCGACACCTCCACCGACGGTTTCAAGATACTGGTCCGGGACTCGCCGGTGGCCCAGTCCACCGGCTCCTTCGCCTCGCTGATCGGCGACATCGCCACCCAGGTCGAGGACATCCTCGGCCTGGAGTTCAAGTCCCGGGGCTTCGACGCCAGGCTGGCGCCGATGTACTCGCAGATGCTGGTCGGCATGGTGGCGCTGACCGGCCAGTGGTGGCTGGAAGTGCGCAAGCCCGCCAAGGCGGAGGTCGCCGCCCACCTGGTCAACCTCGCCTGGCACGGCCTGGAGGGCCTGGAGCGGCACCCCAAGCTGGTCGGCGACCGCAAGAACTGACCGGCCCGGCCCCGCCACCGGGGACGCCGGGCCGACACGCACGACAGGGGCGGTCCCGTGGCGGTCTTCCTGCTGGCCCTCGGCGCGGCCTGCCTGCTGGGCGCCGGATTCGTCCTGCAGCAGCACGCCGCCCAGCGCGCGCCCAGCGGGGACCTGCTGCGCTGGCGGCTGCTGCTCGACCTGGTGCGGATGCCCGACTGGTTGCTCGGCATCGCCTTCATGATCGGCGGCCAGGTGCTCTCCGCGCTCGCCCTCAGCCAGGGCGAAGTCACCCTGGTGGAACCGCTGCTGGCCACCAACCTGGTCTGGGCGATGCTGCTGGCCCGCCGGATCACCGGCACCCGGCTGGGCCGCTCCGGCTGGGCCGGCGTCGCCCTGATCGCCCTCGGCGTCACCGCGTTCATCGCCGCCGGGCAGCCCCGGGGCGGCGGCCCGGCGGCCGGGCCGCTGCGCCACTGGCTGGTGATCGGCACCGTCTCCGGCCTGGCCCTGCTGCTGGTCGCGGTGGCCCGCCGGCTGCCGCTGTTCGAGGAGGCCACCCTGCTGGCGCTGGCCGCCGGGCTGCTCTACGGCCTCCAGGACGCGCTCACCCGCGCCACCTTCGACCGGATCGACCAGGACGGGGCGGCGGCCGCGCTGGCGTCCTGGCCGCCGTACACCGTGCTGGGCCTGGGCGTGGTCGGGCTGCTGCTGGTGCAGTCCGCGTTCGAGGCCGCCCCGCTGCGGATGTCGCTGCCCGCGCTGACCGCCGCCCAGCCGCTGGCCGGGATCGCCTGCGCGGTCGGCTTCCTCGGCGACCGGCTCCGGCTCACCCCCGGGGCGCTGGCCTGGCAGAGCGCCGGGCTGGCCGCGGTGGTGGTCGGCGTGGTGGTGCTGGGCCGGCACCCGGCGCTGCCCGGCGCGAAGTGACCCGGCGGCCGTCCGGAGGCTCCTCAGCGCTTGACGGCCACCGCGAAGACCCGGCGGAACGGGAACAGGGTGCCGTGCTCGGTCGCCGGGTACGCCGCGCGCAGCAGCGCGCCGTACCCGGCCAGGAACTCGGCCCGCTCGGCCGGCTCCGGCAGCCGGTCCAGCACCGGGCGCAGCGCGGAGCCCTTGACCCACTCCAGGACCGGGTCGGGGCCCTGGAGCACCATCGTGTACGTGCTCTCCCAGACGTCCGCGGCGCAGCCCGCGGCCAGCAGCGTCCGGGCGTAGCGGTCCGGCGCGTGGCAGGAGGCGTCGGGGCGGACGGTGGCCAGGCGGTCGCGCCAGCGCGGGCTGCGGCGCAGCTCGGCGAGCAGGGTGTGGCTGGGGGCGGCGAAGTTGCCGGGCAGCTGGAAGGCGATCACCCCGCCGGGGCGCAGCGCGGCCGCCCAGCGGGGCAGCAGGGCGAGGTGGTCGGCGGTGTCGGTGTCCATCCAGTGCAGGGCGGCGTTGGAGGCGATCAGGTCGGGCCGTTCGGGGGCCGGGTCGTAGCCGGTGACGTCCTGTTCGCGGTACTCGGCGGTGGGCTCGCCGTCGGCGCCGCGGGCACGGGCCAGCAGGTCGGGCGAGGTGTCGAGGCCGAGCAGCCGGGCGTCGGGCCAGCGGCGGCGCAGGGCGGCGGTGGAGTTGCCGGGGCCGCAGCCGAGGTCCAGCACGGTGGGGCGGGGCGGCAGGTCGGGGACCCGGGCGAGCAGGTCGTCGAACGGGCGGTTGCGCAGGTCGGCGTAGTGCAGGTACTGGTCGGCGTCCCAGTGGGCGGGCATGGCGCGGCTCCGGAAAGTATCTCGACGTCAAGATATCTCTGTCACGCCGAGATTTCCTTTGTTATCTCTTGATGTCAAGAGACTTCACATCGACACACCCCCCGATACACTGATCGTCATGGAGGACGAGGTCGACCGCCTGGTCGCAGCATGGCGCCGAGAGCGCCCCGACCTCGACGTGGAACCGCTTGAGGTCCTCAGTCGGGTGAGCCGCCTCGCCCGCCACCTGGACCGCGCCCGCCGCACCGCCTTCGCCGAGCACGGCCTCGAACCCTGGGAGTTCGACGTCCTCACCGCCCTGCGCCGGGCCGGCTCCCCCTACCAGCTCTCCCCCGGCCAGCTACTCACCCAGACCCTGGTCACCTCCGGCACCATGACCAACCGGATCGACCGCCTCACCGCCAAGGGCCTGGTCGTCCGCCTCCCCGACCCCGACGACCGCCGCGGCGTCCTGGTCCGCCTCACCGGGGCCGGCCGCGACCAGGCCGACCAGGCCCTGGCCGGCCTCCTCGCCCACGAGCGCGAGATCCTCTCCCAGCTCGCCCCCGCCCAGCAGACCGAACTCGCCGCCCTGCTGCGCGACCTGGTCGCCCCCTTCGACCGCAGCAGCTGAGCCCGGCCCCCGGCGGGGCCGGTGCCGCGGGCTCAGAAGCCGTCCGGGTACGGGGTGGCGAGCGCCGGGGTCCGGGCGGGGGCGGTCTGGTAGCCGGGGAGCAGGGCCGCCAGGCGGTCGCGGACTTCGGGGTCGTCGTTGGTGGTGGCCGCCGCGTAGAGGCCGGTGAGGCCGCCGGCCAGGTCCTCGGGGGCGGCGGCGTGGTCGGCGGCGGTGGCGAAGATCCGGGGGTGGGCGGTGGGCAGGCGCTCCTCGGCGTCGGAGAACAGGGCCTCGTTGAGCTTCTCGCCGGCCCGCAGGCCGGTGTAGCGGATCTCGACCTCGTCCGCGCCGAGTTGGACCTGTTCGGCGAAGTTGTGGACCAGGTCGACGATCCGGACCGGCTCGCCCATGTCGAGCACGAAGACCTCGCCGCCCTCCGCCATCCGCCCGGCCTCCAGGACCAGGCCGACCGCCTCCTCGATGGTCATGAAGAAGCGGGTGACGTCGGGGTGGGTGACCGTCACCGGGCCGCCGCTGCGCAGCTGTTCCTCCAGGACGGACAGCAGCGAGCCGCGCGAGCCGAGCACGTTGCCGAAGCGGACGGCCGCGAAGACGCCGGTGCCGAGGTTGCGGGCGTCGCGGGCGTTGGCCTGGACGATGAGTTCGGCCAGCCGCTTGCTCGCGCCCAGCACCGAGGTCGGGTCGGCCGCCTTGTCGGTGGAGATCAGCACGAACCGCTCGACGCCGGTGGCCAGCGCGGCCTCGACCAGGTGGTCGGTGCCCAGGACGTTGGACTTGACGGCCTCGCTGGGGTGGCGCTCCAGCAGCGGCAGGTGCTTGTGCGCGGCGGCGTGGAAGACCACGTCGGGGCGCAGGTCGCGGAAGATCTGCTGGATCCGGGGGCGGTCCCGGATGTCGGCGATGACCGGCGAGTCGTCGGTGAGCAGCGCCTCGCCCCAGATGTCGAGCTGGAGGCGGTGCAGGTTGGACTCGTCGTGGTCGAGCATGTAGAGCGCGGCCGGCCCGAACGCCTGGACCTGGCGGCACAGTTCGCTGCCGATCGAGCCGCCGGCGCCGGTCACCAGGACCCGGCGGCCCTCGATCACGGTGCGGACGTCCGGCGAGACCACGTGCACCTCGTGCCGCCCGATCAGCCGGTTGACGTCCAGGGTGCGCATGTCGGAGCCGACCACCTCGCGGCGCAGCGCGGCCAGGAAGGACGGCAGGTAGCGGACGGCCGCGCCGGCGGCGGCCGCGGCGGTGGCCAGGGTCCGCACCCGCTGGTGCGGCAGGCCCGGGATGGCGAGGACGACGACCTGGGCGCGGTGGCGCAGCGCCAGGTCGGTGAGGTCGGCGAGCGGGCCCAGGACGGGGCTGCCGGAGACGTCCCGGCCGGCCTTGGCCGGGTCGTCGTCCAGGACGCCGACCGGGTCGAGGCCGAACTCCGGGGTCCGGCCCAGGTCGCGGACCAGGGCGGTGCCGGCGGAACCGGCCCCGACCACCAGGGTGCGCAGGCCGGTGGAGCCGTCCGGTGGGCGGGTACGGGCCCCGTGCGGGCGTGCGGCAGTGCGGTGCGGCAACATCTGACCTCCGGTTTCCCTGGATCACGGAGTGGAGCGTGCGGGGGAGGCGGGGGCTCGTTCAGCCCGCGCCGGGGCCTGTGGCGGCCGCGACGGTCGGCGGGGGGACGGGGACGGGCGGTTCGGAGGGCGCGATCCCGGCCCGGCGGGCGACCGCGACCGCCGCGAGCGTGGAGTGCACCCCCAGCTTGCCCAGGACGTTCTGCATGTGGGTGCGGACGGTGTGCGGGGAGAGGAACAGCCGCTCGGCGACGGCCTGCCGGCCCAGCCCGGCGACCATGCAGCGCAGCACCTCCTCCTCGCGGGGGGTGAGCGCGGCGACCAGCCGCTCGCTCTCCGAGCGGTCGCGGCGGGCCGAGGTCAGTTCGCGGACCACGCCGGTGAGCAGCGCGGGCGGCAGGTGCGTCTCGTCGCGGCGCACGCCGCGCACCACGGTCATCAGCGCGCTGAGCGAACTCTCGCGCGCCACCCAGCCGTTGGCCCCGGCCTGGAGGGCCCGGGCGGCCCGCTGCGGGTCGTCCGCGGCGGCCAGCAGGACGGCCCGCACCTCCGGGTGGGCCCGCCGGACGCGGGCGACCAGCGCGATCCCGTCGGTCAGCGGCCGGGCCTCGCCGGGCCGGGCGGCGGGGAGCTGCGGCGGTGCCAACTGGACGGCGGCAGACCGCCGTTGAGGATGGTGCGACTGTCGCGGCCCGGCCGGGGTGCGCCGGGGCACGGGCGGCCCGGGCGCGGCGGCCGGCACGCGGGGCGGCGGGACGGCCGGCGGGTGCGGCGGCGGCGGCCCGGCCGAGGTACGGGGCGGTGGCGGGACGGCGCCCAGGTCGACGTCGACCAGCACCACGTCGTACGGGCGGTGTTCGGCCACCGCCCGCTCCAGCGCCCGTTCGGCCGCCGCCGCGCTGCCCGCCGCCCCGACGTCCACGTCGGGTTCGGCGGCCAGTGCCGTGGCGAGCGCCTCGGCGAAGATCCGGTGGCCGTCGACCACCAGGACGCGCATACGCCCCATCGTCCTTGCCCCCCTGCTCGTGGCCCGACCCCCACCGGTGCCGCACTCAGCCTACGGGCGTGCGCCGCCGCGGCGTGGGGGTTTGGTGAAGTTCCTGTACACAGGGTCTCCGGGGGCGGGAGCCGGGCCGGGGAGCGGGCTGGTCAGGCGCGGTGGGCGAGGGTGAACTCCCAGGCGTCGGCGACGATCCGGTCGAGGTCGGGGCGCTTCGGGGTCCAGCCGAGCGCCTCGCGGGCGCGGTCGGCGGCGGCGACCAGGACCGCCGGGTCGCCCGGGCGGCGGTCGGCGATCCGGACCGGGATCTCCCGGCCGGTGACGCGCTTGACGGACTCGATCACCTCGCGCACCGAGAAGCCGGTGCCGTTGCCCAGGTTGCACACCAGGTGCTCGCCGGGCCTGGCGGCGTCCAGCGCCAGCAGGTGCGCCTCGGCCAGGTCGGCGATGTGGATGTAGTCCCGGATGCAGGTGCCGTCCGGGGTCGGGTAGTCCTCGCCGAAGACCGCGATGTCCGGGCGCTGGCCGAGCGCCGCCTGGAACACCAGCGGGATCAGGTGCGACTCCGGCTCGTGCCGCTCCCCGTAACGCCCGTACGCCCCGGCCACGTTGAAGTAGCGCAGGCTCACCGCGGCCAGGCCGTGCGCGGTCGCCTCGGAGGTGATCAGGTGGTCCACCGCCAGCTTGGTGGCCCCGTAGGTGTTGGTGGGCGCCGTCCGCGCGCTCTCCTTGATCGGCACCTCCTCGGGCTCCCCGTACACCGCGGCGGTGGAGGAGAACACCAGCGTGCCCACCCCGGCCTTGCGCATCGCCGCCACCAGCTCCAGCGAACCGGCCACGTTGTTGCGCCAGTACTTCTCCGGGTCCGCCACCGACTCGCCGACCTGGGAGGAGGCCGCGAAGTGCAGCACGCCGTCGAAGGAGGAGTCCAGCACCCCGGCCGCCTCCTGGATCCGGCCCCGCACGAACTCCGCCCCGTCCGGCACCCCTTCCGCGAACCCGGTCGACAGGTCGTCCAGCACCGTCACCCGGTGGCCCGCCTCCAGCAGGTGCGCCGCCACCACGCTCCCCACGTAACCGGCTCCGCCCGTGACCAGGTACTTGCCCATGTTCTCCGACCTCCGCGACATTTCGGGTGTTCCTCGACCGGAGCATAGGGCACCCGGCTGAACCGCCCGTCCGGGCCGGCCGGGCGTTCGTCCCGCCCCCGCGCCGAGCCGGTCAGTGAACTCGCGCGCAGGTCAGGCCAGTTGGTCCAGCAGCCCGGTCCGGGCCGCCAGCGCGGCCGCCTCCAGCCGGGACCGCGCGCCCAGTTTGGTCAGCACCCGCTGGACGTGCGTGCGGGCGGTGGACGGGGCGATCCGCATCGCCGCGGCGATCGCCGCCGTGTCCTCGCCGTCCGCGATCCGGGCCAGCACCTGCACCTCCCGCCGGGTCAGCAGCCGCAGCAGCCGCAGCGCCTCGTCGTCCGGCTCGGCCGCCGGCCACAGCAGGTGCTCGAACGCCGCCCGCAGCACGTCGACCCCGACCGCCGCCTCCCCCGCCCGCACCCGGACGATCGCCCGGTCCACCACCTCGATCCGCTCGTCGCTGCGGACGTACCCGGCCGCCCCCGCCGCGAACGCCGCCGCGACCCGCCCCGGCGCGCCGAGCGGGCCGAGCACCACCACCGCGATCTCCGGCCGCTCCCGGCGCAGCCGCCGCAGCGGCCCGAACGGGTCGTCCGGCCCGCCCGCCGTCCCCAGCAGGCACACCTCCGGCCGCCGGCCCGCCACCAGTTCCAGCACCGCCCCGCACGGCGCCCCGATCCCCAGCACCCGGTGCCCGCGCTGCTGCAGGGCCGCCCCCAGCGCCTCGGCCATCAGCCGGTGGTCGTCCGCCACCACGAGCCGTGCGCTCATCCGCGCCTCCCCCTCCGGGCCCGACAGACGCACCATCACAGCGCACAATCGCCCGCCCCGCCAGAGCACCTCCGGAACCGGCCCCGGGCAACGCGGAACCCCGGGCAACGCGAAAGGCCCCGCCTCACGGCGGGGCCTCGCTGTCCTGAGCCCCCATGCGGAATCGAACCGCAGACCTTCTCCTTACCATGGAGACGCTCTACCGACTGAGCTATAGGGGCTTGTTGCTCCGGGTCCCTCGCGGTTCCCCTTGCGACGAGGAAAACATTACATGCTCCGCGGACGGGTTGGGAAATCCGCTTCGGCCAGGTCGGAGGGCTAAACTGCCCGAGAAGACCCGATCTGCCGTGCAATGTCGCCCAGCAGCCGCGAACTCCCGTGCAGCGAAGGCGTGATCCTGTGTCAGCCACCGGCCGCAGCCGTGCTTCCGGCGACCCCTCCGCGTGGTGGGCGCTGGCCCTGCGGCCGAGCCGCCCGGTGGTGGCGCGGGCGCTGGTGGTGCGGGCCGCGGTGGGGATGGCGGTGCCGCTGCTGGCCGGGCTGCTGTGCGACCGGATGGCGCTGGGGGTGTTCGCCGCGCTGGGGGCGATGCACGCGACGATGAACGACCGGGTGGAGCCGCTGCGGCTGCGGGCGCCGCGGATCGCGCTGGCGCTGACGGCGTCGACGGCCGGGATGCTGATCGGCGCCGAGCTGCAGTACCGGGGCGCGGGCGGCCTGGAGATCGGGGCGGCGCTGACCGCGGTGGGCTTCGCGGGCGGGGCGCTGTCCGCGACCGGGCCGCGCGGGTCGGCGGCCGGGATGCTGCTGCTGGTGTCGGCCTCGCTGGGCGGCGGGATGGCGCTGCCGCACCCGTGGTGGGCGGCGCCCGCGATGATGCCGTGCGGGGCCGCGCTGGTGCTGCTGCTGGGGGTGCGCTACCGCACCGACCTCCGCTCCGATCCGCGCACCCGGGCGCTCGCCGAGGTCTACCTGGCGCTCGGCGGCCTGCTCGCCGCCCTCGGCACCCCGGACGGCGCGGCGGCCCGCCGCCTGCTCACCGGCCGGCTCAACCAGATGCAGGACCTGCTGCCGCCGCCCCGCCCGGGCCGGCGCGAGTCGGAGCGGCTGCGCTGGCTGCTCCGCTCGTACGAGGCGGCGCTGGGCGCCACCGAGGCGGCGGCCGGGCTGCTGTGGGCCTGGCGCCCGGTGCCACCGGAGGTGGCGGAGCTGCCCGCCCGGCTGGCCGGGCGGATCACCGGCGGCCCCGAGCCCGACTACCCCGAGTGGCGGCCGGACACCCCGTCCCGGACGGCGTTCGACACCGCGCTGCGGGCCGCCGCCGACACCGTCGCGGGCCGCTGGGCGCCGCTGGACACCGCCGCCCCGCCGCCGCCCGACCCGTGGCGGCTGCGCGCCCGGCTGCTGTCCCTGGGCTCGGTGCGCTACGGGCTGCGGGTGGCGCTGTGCGTGGCGGTCGCCGAGACGCTGGTCAACGGGGTGGCGCTGAGCCGCAGCTACTGGGTGCCGATGACGGTGGCGTTCGTCCTGAAGCCGGACCTGGGCTCGGTGTTCCAGCGGGCGGTGAGCCGGGCGCTGGGCACCGTGCTGGGCATCGCGGTCACCGCAGTGCTGCTGGCGCTGACCACGAACCCCTGGGCGCTGAGCCTGGCCATCTCGCTCTGCGTGGCGCTGCTGCCGTACTCGACGGCCGCGCACTACGGGCTGAACACCATCGTGATGACGCCGGTCGCGCTGCTGCTGGTGCAGCTCGGCGGGGAGAGCGGGGCCGCCGAGTTCTGGCCGCGGGTCCTGGACACCGCGCTGGCCAGCGGCATCGTGCTGGTCTTCGGCTACCTGCTGTGGCCCGACCGGCCGCCGCACCGGATCGAGCCCAGCGTCGTCACCGCCGCCGCCACCCTGCGCCGCTACCTGGCCGCGGTGGTCGCCGGACGCACCCAGCCGGTCGCCGAGGTGTGGCTGCGCCGCACCGCGTACCGGTCACTGGCCGACGCCCGCCGGCAGGTGGACCTCGGCCTGGCCGAACCCCCGCCCGCCGGCCGGCTCGCCGAACGCTGGCTGCCCACCACCGCCGCGCTGGAACGGATGTCCGGCGCGGTGGCCGCGTACGCCGCCCAGCTGCGCTACGGCGGCCGGCAGCCGGAGCCGGAGGTGATCGAACGGGTGCTGACCTCGCTGGACCGGATCACCGCCGCCGCCCGCACCCACCGGCCCCCGACCGGCCGGATCGCCGGCCCGACCGGCCCGCACGACCCGTCCCGCAGCGCGCTGGCCCGGGCCGCCGACGAACTCGACCAGCTCCTGGACGGCTGAGGCCCGGGCGTCCGGGCTCACGCCGCCGCGCGGCCGGGGCCGAACCGGACCACCGGAACCGAGCAGGACGGCTGAAGTCCCGCCGGACGGCCGGGGCCCGAGCGGAGCGGCTGCGGTCCGCCGGACAGCCGGAGCCCGGGCCCGGGCGACCGAGGCGAGGCCGAGCAGCCGAGCCGAGCCGGGCGGCCACGGCCCCGCCGGGCGTCCGAGGCCCCGCCGGGCGGGTCAGACCTGGTCGGCCAGTTCCAGCCAGGACATCTCCAGCTCCTCCTTCTCCTCGCGGACCTTGCGCAGCTGCGCGTCCAGCTCGGCGACCTTGGAGAAGTCGGCGGCGTGCTCGGCCAGTTGGGTGTGCAGCTTGGACTCCTGCTGGTCCAGCTTGGCGATCTGCCGCTCCAGCTTCTGCATCTCCTTCTTGGCGGCCCGCAGGTCCCCCGCCGACAGCCCGGTGGTCTCCGCGGCGGCCGGCACCCGGGCGGCGGCGGCCTGGGCGGCGGCCTCCGCCATCGCGGTGCGGCGCTCCAGGTACTCGTCGACGCCGCCGGGCAGCATCCGCATCCGGCGGTCGCCGAGCAGGGCGTACGCGGTATCGGTGGTGCGCTCGATGAAGAACCGGTCGTGGCTGATGACGACCATCGAGCCGGGCCAGCCGTCGAGCAGGTCCTCCAGCTGGTTGAGCGTCTCGATGTCGAGGTCGTTGGTGGGCTCGTCGAGGAAGAGCACGTTCGGCTCGTCCATCAGCAGCCGCAGCAGCTGGAGGCGGCGGCGCTCGCCGCCGGACAGGTCGCCGACCGGCGTCCACTGCTTGTCCTTGCCGAAGCCGAACTGCTCGCACAGCTGCCCGGCGCTCATCTCCCGGCCCTTGCCGAGGTCGACCCGGCCGCGGACCTGCTCGACGGCCTGGAGGACGCGGGTGGCCGGGTCCAGCTCGGCGACCTCCTGGGAGAGGTACGCCAGCCGGACGGTCTTGCCGACCTTGACCACGCCGCCGGCCGGCTGCACGTCGCCCTGGGTGGCGTAGGCGGCCTGCATGGCCCGCAGCAGCGAGGTCTTGCCCGCGCCGTTGACGCCGAGCAGGCCGATCCGGTCGCCGGGGCCGAGCTGCCAGGTGAGGTGCTCCAGCAGCAGTTTGTCGCCGGCCTTGACGGTGACGTCCTCCAGCTCGAAGACGGTGCGGCCGAGGCGGGCGTTGGCGAACTTCATCAGCTCGGACTTGTCGCGCGGCTCCGGCACGTCCGCGATCAGCGCGTTCGCGGCCTCGATCCGGTAGCGCGGCTTGGAGGTGCGGGCGGGGGCGCCGCGGCGCAGCCAGGCCAGCTCCTTGCGGGCCAGGTTCTGCCGCTTCTGCTCCTCGGTGGCCTCGATCCGGGAGCGCTCGGCGCGGGCGAACACGTAGTCCGAGTAGCCGCCCTCGTACTCGCGGACCTCGCCGCGCTGGACGTCCCACATCCGGGTGCAGACCTGGTCCAGGAACCACCGGTCGTGGGTGACGCAGACCAGCGCCGAGCGGCGGTTCTGGAGGTGCTTGGCGAGCCAGGCGATGCCCTCCACGTCGAGGTGGTTGGTGGGCTCGTCCAGCACGACCAGGTCGGGTTCGCCGAGCAGCAGCTTGGCGAGCGCGATGCGGCGGCGCTCGCCGCCGGAGAGCGGGCCGATCACGGTGTCCAGGCCGTCGGCGAAGCCGGGCAGGTCCAGGCCGCCGAACAGGCCCTGGACGATGTCGCGGATGCGGGCGTCGCCGAGCCACTCGTGGTCGGCCCGGCCGGCGATCACCTCGTGCCGGATGGTGGCCGCCGGGTCCAGCGAGTCGTGCTGCGTCAGCACCGCCATCTGCAGCCCGCCGGACCAGGTCACCCGCCCGCTGTCCGGCTCCTCCAGGCCCGCCAGCATCCGGACCAGCGTCGTCTTGCCGTCACCGTTGCGGCCCACCACACCGATCCGGTCGCCCTCGCTGACGCCGAGGCTGACCCCGTCCAGCAGGGCCCTGGTGCCGTACACCTTGGTGACGGACTCGATGGTGGCGAGGTTGACGGCCACGAAGCTGCACTCCTGAGGAAGGGGGGCGGAACGACTCCCCAGCCTAGTGGGACGCCGGACGTGGTCCCGGTGGCGTCAGCGGGCGGAGTCCAGCCGGGCGCGCTGCTCGGCCGTCAGCTCCAGGTCGAGCGCCGCCAGGCTCTCGTCCAGCTGGGCCACCGAGGAGGCGCCGACCAGCGGGACGACCGGCAGCTCGCCGCCGAGCAGCCAGGCCAGCACCACCTGGTTGCGGGTGGCGCCGGTCTCCCGGGCGACGGCGTCGAGCGCGGCCAGGCGGGGCGCGGTGCCGGCGTGGTCGAAGGACGGGCCGAGCGGCTTGTCGGCGCGGACGTAGCCGCCGCCGAGCAGCGGGGAGTAGGCGACCATGGTCAGCCCGGGGTTCTCCCGGAGGTAGGAGATCAGGTCGCCGTGCACGGCCGCCTGGTCGCCGTCGGCGGAGCGGAAGCCGGGCTCGTCGGCGCGGCGGCGCAGGTAGGTGTGGCCGTACTGGAGCACCTCGTAGCCGGGCAGGCCGGCCCGCTCGGCGAGGTTGCGGGCCCGCTCGACCCGCCACGACCAGTGGTTGGAGACGCCGAGCAGGCCGACCGTCCCCTCCTGGACGAGCGCGCCGAACGCGTGCACGGTCTCGGCGAGCGGCACCTCCGGGTCCTCGATGTGCGCGTACAGCAGGTCGAGCCGGTCGACGCCCAGGCGCTTGCGGCTGGCCTCGGCGGAGGCCCGGACCACCTCGGCGGACAGCCCCTCGGCGTTCTCGACGAACCCGGTGCCGGGGGCCTTGGGGCGGGCGCCGAGCTTGGTGGCGATCACCACCTCGTCGGTGATGCCGCGGCTGGCCCGCCAGCGGCCGAGCAGTTCCTCGCTGGCGCCGCCCTGGCTGCCGTCCTGCCAGTACGCGTAGTTGTTGGAGGTGTCGATGAAGGTGCCGCCCGCCTCGACGTAGCGGTCCAGCACGGCGAAGGAGGTGGCCTCGTCGGTGAGCGTGCCGAACAGCATCGCCCCGAGGCTGAGCACGCTGACCTCGCGGCGGGTGCGCGGGTCGGTTCCGATGGTGCGCTTGCGCATCCGGGTTCCCCTCGTTGTCCGCGGCCCGCCCGGTGCGGGCCACGGGAGAGAGTCTGGAACCCGGAGCGCGCTCCAGGTCAAGCAGAGGTGTGGACCACCTGCGGCGGCGTGCGCGGAGATGGCGTACCACCGCGCACGGGTGGCGGACGCCCGTCGTCTCCCTTCCCGTCGCTGCCGCGCGGTACCGTACGAAGACCACGACGGTGAGCCGGAGGTTGTGATGACGGCGGTGGAGGACCGGCCGCAGATGCTGGCCGAGGAGTTCGAGCGCATCGCCTTGGCAGCCGAGCGCGAGGGGGTCCGGATGGAGTTCATCCACGGGCGGATCGGAGTCAAGGCGGTGCCCGACGGCGACCACGACGAGATCATCCGCTGGGTGATGGAGCAGTGCATGCAGCAGCGCCCCGACCTGTGGCTGTACCCCGAACGCGGGCTGCGGGTGGAGACCTACCGCAAGGGCCACGCCAAGCCGGACGGCGTGCTCGCCCCGAAGGGCGGCTTCGCCGGCCAGGGCGAGTGGGCCGACCCCGGCCGGGTCGTCATGGTGGTCGAGGTGACCTCGTACGACCGCGACACCGACCGCCGCGACCGGGATGAGAAGCCGCGTGCCTACGCGGAGACCGGCATCCCGGTCTACCTGCTGGTCGACCGGGACGGCGGCGAGGTGCTGGTCCACAGCGAGCCCGAGGACGGCCGGTACGTGAGCCTGGTGCGGCGGCCCTTCGGCAAGCCCGCCGTGCTGCCCGACCCGGTCCGGATCACCCTGGACACCGAACCGCTCAAGGCCTGGGTGCGCTGACCACCTGCGCGCCCGGCACCGGGCCGTGGGTGGCGTGGGCGGTGCGGCAGGTGCCGGAGGTGCGGAGGGCGGCGGCGAGGTGGGCGGCGGAGTCGGCGTCCTTTGCGAGGAAGGCGCAGGTCGGGCCGGAGCCGGAGACCAGGGCGGCCAGGGCGCCGGCCTCGGTGCCCGCGTGCAGGGTGTCGGCGAGGGCGGGGCGCAGCGAGACGGCGGCGGCCTGGAGGTCGTTGCCGAGGGCGGCGGCCAGCGCGACGGGGTCGCCCTCGGCGAGGGCGGCGAGCAGGGCGGGGTCGGCGTCGGGGGTGGGGACGTCGGCGAGCGAGGAGCCGCGGCCCGACTCCTCGCGCAGGCGGTCGCACTCGCGGAAGACGGCCGGGGTGGACAGGCCGCCGTCGGCGACCGCGAACACCCAGTGGAAGGTGCCGGAGACCGGCAGCGGCTCCAGCAGTTCGCCCCGGCCGCGGCCCAGCGCGACGCCGCCGAGCAGCGCGAACGGGACGTCGGAGCCGAGCTCGGCGGCCAGCTCCAGCAGGGTGTCGAACGGGGTGTCCAGGCCCCACAGGGCGTCGCAGGCGAGCAGGGCGGCGGCGCCGTCCGCGCTGCCGCCGGCCATGCCGCCGGCGACCGGGATGGCCTTGTCGATGTGCAGGTGGACGCCCGGGTCGGCGAGGCCGTGGTGGGCGGCGAGCAGCCGGGCGGCGCGGGCGGCCAGGTTGTCCTCGTCGAGCGGGACGGCGGCCGCGTCGGGGCCGTCGCAGCTGAGCGTGACGCCCGCGCCGGGGGTGGCGGTGACCTGGTCGCCGAGGGCGACGGCGAAGAAGACGTTCGCCAGGTCGTGGTAGCCGTCGGGGCGGACCCCGCCGACGCCGAGCTGGACGTTGACCTTCGCGGGGACGCGGACCGTGACCATCACTGCTCCTGGGGCTGGGTCTTCGGCTTGTGCTCGGCGATCGCGGCGAACTGCTCCACCGTGAGCATCTCGCCGCGCAGCGTGTGGTCGATCCCGGCGCCGCGCAGCGCCTCCTCGGCGGCGGCGGGCGAGCCGGCCCAGCCGGCGAGCGCGGCCCGCAGGGTCTTGCGGCGCTGGGCGAAGGCGGCGTCGACCACGGCGAACACCTCGCGGCGGGTGGCGGTGGTGGCCGGCGGGTCGCGCCGGATCAGCGAGACCAGGCCGGAGTCGACGTTGGGCGCGGGCCAGAACACGTTCCGGCCGATCGCCCCGGCGCGCTTGACGTCCGCGTACCAGTTGGCCTTCACCGAGGGCACGCCGTAGACCTTGTTGCCGGGCTTGGCGGCGAGCCGGTCGGCGACCTCGCTCTGCACCATCACCAGCGTGCGCTCGATGCTGGGGAAGGTCTCCAGCATGTGCAGCAGCACCGGCACGGCGACGTTGTACGGCAGGTTCGCCACCAGCGCGGTCGGCGCCGGGCCGGGCAGCTCGGCGACCTCCATCGCGTCGCTGAGCACCAGGTCGAAGGCGTCCGCCTTCGCGGGCATCCGGCCCTTGACGGTGTCCGGCAGGTGCCGGGCCAGCAGCGGGTCGATCTCCACCGCCGTGACGTGCCGCGCCACCTCCAGCAGCGCCAGCGTCAGCGACCCGAGCCCCGGCCCGACCTCGACCACCGCGTCCCGGTCCGTCACCCCCGCCGCCCGGACGATCCGCCGCACGGTGTTCCCGTCGATGACGAAGTTCTGCCCGCGCTGCTTGGTCGGCTTCACGCCGAACGCCTCGGCCAGCGCACGGATGTCGGCGGCGCCCAGCAGGTGGCCGTCGGAGGTGGGTTCGGTGGTGCTCACCCGCCAAGGATACGGGTCAGAGCTCGACCAGCTGCTTGAGATCGATCTCGACGGGGAACGGCAGCTCGGTGCGGAGCAGCCCCTCGTGCACCGTGACCGGGAGGTAGACGCCCTGCTCCGGGTCGAGCCGGAACTCGTGCACGACGGGGACGTCGTCCTCACCGCGCTCGACGCGCCAGTAGGACGGGACGCCGGTCCCGGCGTACTGCGCCGGTTTGCGGAAGCGGTCGGTGGAGCGGGTGGCCGGAACCACCACCTCGACGGCGAGCAGCACCGACCGCAGCGGCAGGGTGTCCGCGGTGCGGACATCGAGGCCGGACGCGTCGTACACCGTCATGTCGGGCCGGACCCAGTTGCCCGGGTCGAGCGCCAGCGTGACGGGGCCGATCACCGACAGCGGCCGCACCGCGCGGGGGCGGACGGCCGTGGCCAGGGAGTCCCGCACCCGGTCGTGCCACCAGTCGTTCAGCGGCACCGGGGTGATCACCCCGTCCACCAGCTCCCAGTTGAACGGGAACTCGGTGTCACCGATCTCTTCGCCGGTCCACCCGCGCGCGGGCGCGTTCATCCATGTGCTCCACACGCCGCCAGGGTAGCCCGCAGGCACTCTCAGTAGCCGAAGGCCCGCGCCGTGTTGGCGGCGATCGCCGTCGCCAACTCGTCCTCCGCCAGGGCCAGGTGGGCCGCCATCGCGCGCAGCGTGACCGGGATCAGGTAGGGGGCGTTGGGGCGGCCGCGGTAGGGGTGGGGGGTGAGGAAGGGGGCGTCGGTCTCGATCAGGACGCGGTCGAGGGGGGTGGCGGTGAGGGCCTCGCGCAGGGCGTGGTTGGCCTTGTAGGTGACGGGGCCGGCGAAGGAGAGGTACCAGCCGTGTTCGGCGCAGGTCTTGGCCATGGCGGCGTCGCCGGAGTAGCAGTGGAAGACGGTGCGCTCGGGGGCGCCCTCTTCGAGCAGCAGGGCGATGACGTCCTCGTGGGCGTCGCGGTCGTGGATGACCAGGGCCTTGCCGTGGCGCTTGGCGATCTCGATGTGCCGGCGGAAGGACTCCTTCTGCAGGTCGACGCCCTCGGGGCCGGTGCGGAAGTAGTCGAGTCCGGTCTCGCCGACGGCGAGGACCTGCGGGAGGGCGGCGAGGCGGTCGATCTCGGCGAGGGCCGCGTCGAGGGCGTCCTGCCCGCCGGGCCCGCGCCGCTGCCCGGACCAGCTGTCGGGGTCGCCGAGGAAGAGCCGGGGGGCTTCGTTGGGGTGCAGGGCGACGGCGGCGTGCACCTGCTCGTACCGGGCGGCGAGGTCGGCGGCCCACTGCGAGCCGGGCACGTCGCAGCCGACCTGGACGACAGTGGTGACGCCGACCGAGGCGGCCCGGGCCAGGCCCTCGGCAGGGGTGCCGGACTGCATGTCGAGGTGGGTGTGCGAGTCGGCGACGGGGACCGCGAGCGGCTCGGGGAGCGGCGGCGGGGTGCGGTCCTGTTCCTTCTTGCCGGCCATCAGGAGGCTGCCTTCTCTTCGAGTCGGGGGAACAGGATCTCGCCCTTAGTGACGGTGGCGCCGGCGGGCAGCCGGCCCCAGTCGGCGACGGTGGCGATCGGCTGGTCGGCGAGCGCGCCGAGCGCGGGCCCGGCGCCGAGCGAGTCCCAGAGCTTGGCGGCGGAGTCCGGCATCACCGGGTTGAGCAGGACGGCGGTGGCCCGCAGCGCCTCGGCGGCGGTGTACAGGACGGTGGCGAGCCGGTCCCGCCCGTCGGGGGACTTGGCGGCCTTCCAGGGTTCCTGTTCGGTGAGGTAGCCGTTGACCAGCTTGACGAACGCGAAGACGGCGGCGATGCCGCCCGCGAAGTCGAGTTCCTCGCCGATCTTCCGGTCGGCCTCGGCGGCGGCCTTCGCCAGCGCGTCGGCGACGGCCTGTTCGGCGGGGCCGTGCGCAGTGGCGGCGGGGAGCGCGCCGTCGAAGTACTTGCCGACCATCGCGGCGACCCGGGAGGCCAGGTTGCCGAAGTCGTTGGCGAGTTCGGAGGTGTAGCGGGCGGTGAAGTCCTCCCAGGAGAAGGACCCGTCGGTGCCGAACGGGATCGCCCGCAGGAAGTAGTAGCGGTAGGCGTCGACGCCGAAGTGCGAGGTCAGGTCGGTGGGCGCGATGCCGGTCAGGTTGGACTTGGACATCTTCTCGCCGCCGACCATCAGCCAGCCGTTGGCGACCACCCGGCGCGGCAGCGGCAGTCCGGCGGCCATCAGCATGGCGGGCCAGATGACGGCGTGGAAGCGCAGGATGTCCTTGCCGACCAGGTGCACGGAGGCGGGCCAGAGCCGGGCGAAGCGCTCGGGGTCGGCGCCGTACCCGGCCGCAGTGATGTAGTTCTGCAGGGCGTCGACCCAGACGTACAGGACGTGCTTGTCGTCCCAGGGCAGCGGGACGCCCCAGTCGAAGGTGGAGCGGGAGATCGACAGGTCCTTGAGGTCCTGCTCGACGAAGCGCAGCACCTCGTTGCGGGCGGCGGCGGGCTGGATGAAGTCCGGGTGGGCGGCGTAGAACTCCAGCAGCTTCGGGCCGTACGCGGAGAGCCGGAAGAAGTAGTTCTCCTCCTCCAGCCACTCGACCGGGCGCCGGTGGACGGGGCAGAGCTTCTCGTCCTCGGTGGCGCCGGGCAGCAGTTCGCCGGGGAGCTTGTACTCCTCGCAGCCGACGCAGTAGGGGCCGGTGTAGCTGCCCCGGTAGATCTCGCCCTTGTCGTGGAGGTCCTGGACGAACTCCTGGACGCGGTCGGTGTGCCGGGCCTGGGTGGTGCGGATGAAGTCGTCGTTGGCGATCCGCAGGTGCTCCCAGAGCGGCTTCCACTCCTCCTCGACCAGCCGGTCGCACCACTCCTGCGGGGTGGTGCCGTGGGCCTCGGCGGTGCGCAGGATCTTCTGGCCGTGCTCGTCGGTGCCGGTGAGGTACCAGACGTCCTCGCCGCGCTGGCGGTGCCAGCGGGTCAGCACGTCGCCCGCGACGGTGGTGTACGCGTGGCCCAGGTGGGGCCGGTCGTTCACGTAGTAGATCGGGGTGGTGACGTAGTACGCGCCGGTACCGGGGTGCTCTTCCAAGGCCGCCATGGCTCGGAATCCTAGTGGCCGCGCCGTCCCGGGCCGGACCGCCCCGGGCGGGGCGGCCGGGCGGAGGAGCGGCCGGGCGGGGCCGGGGTCAGCCGGTGCGGCGCAGCCAGGCGAGCCAGTGGCGGCGCGCCCGCAGCCGGGCGGGTTCGGGCGGGCCCTCCGGTTCGGCGGTGGGGGCGTAGCCGGGGCCGCGCCTGGTGACGGCGGCCATGTCGGCCACCCGTCCGGCCCGCATGATCCGGACCCGTTCGCCGCCGCAGCCCGGGCAGGCCAGCTCGCGCAGCGGGGAGGGGACCCGGACCCCGTTCGCCGTGTACTCGACGACGGTGCGGCCGTCGCGGGCCGTGTGGTGCTCGATGTCGTACGCCTGCTCCCAGCCGTAGCCGCAGTTGAGGCAGGCGAAGGAGTACGCCTCGTGGACCGTCCGCACGGGGGCGGGACGGCTGGTCGTGCCGAGGCCGCTGGGTGCTCCGCCGTTCCGGGGGCTGTCGATCGTGTCGCTCATGCGCCACCTCGCTTCGCTCGGAGCCCGTCGCCCGGCGCTGCCGCCGGGTGCGGGGTGTTCCATCCCAGGGAATGCCCGGGAGGCTCCGTCCGATGCCCGGCTTGCCAAGTCTTGGTCCCGAATTGGCCCTCCGCTGGGGTGCTCATTCCAACGTACGCGCGATTCCGGCCATCGCCATACAAAATGACCGGTGCCGGGCGGTCACGGGGCGTGCTTGGCCGCCACCACCGCGTCGAACACCACCGACTTGCGCAGTCCCAGCTCGGCCGCGACCGCCGCGATCGCCTCCTTGCGGCGCTCCCCGGCCTCCTCCCGGGCGGCCACCCGGCGGGCCAGCTCGGCCGGGCCGACCTCCTCCGGCGCGGCCGGCGGGGCACCGGCCACCACCACGGTGATCTCGCCCCGGACGCCGTCGGCGGCCCACGCGGCCAGTTCGGCCAGCGGGCCGCGCCGGACCTCCTCGTACGTCTTGGTCAGCTCCCGGCAGACCGCGGCCGGGCGGTCGGCGCCGAACGCCTGCGCCATCGCGGCCAGCGTCTCGGCGATCCGGTGCGGGGCCTCGAAGAACACCATGGTGCGCGGCTCGGCGGCGACCTGGGCGAGCTGCCGGGCGCGGTCGCCGGCCTTGCGCGGCAGGAAGCCCTCGAAGGTGAACCGGTCCACCGGCAGCGCGGAGAGCGCCAGCGCGGTCAGCACCGCGGACGGGCCGGGCACCGCGGTCACCCTGATCCCGGCCGCGACGGCGGCGTCCACCAGCCGGTAGCCGGGGTCGGAGACCGAGGGCATGCCCGCGTCGGTGACCAGCAGCACCCGGGCGCCGCCCTGCAGCGCGGCCACCAGCTCGGGCGTGCGGGCCACCTCGTTGCCCTCGAAGTACGAGAGCACCCGGCCCACCGGGGCGACGCCCAGGGCCTGGGTCAGCCGGCGCAGCCGCCGGGTGTCCTCGGCCGCGATGACGTCCGCCTCGGCGAGTTCGGCGCGCAGTCGGGGCGGCGCGTCCTCGACGTCGCCGATGGGGGTACCTGCCAGTACGAGAACACCAGTCACGGCACCATCCTCCCCTACCGGGGGACGGCTCGTGGCTGGTGAGCGCGCGACCGCCGGGGAGCGCGGGCCGAGTACCCCTTGTGCCCTCAGCCGTTGCCCCTACGATGTGGCCCGTGAACGGCGACATGGAGAGTGGTATGGACCACCCCGAGCGGGGCGGCGTGACCGTGCTGGAACCGGCCGACCCGGCCGCCGTTCCGGCACCGCGCGCGGAGCCCGAACCGACCTCCCGATGGGCCCGCGCGCTGTCCGGCGTCGGCTACCGGGCACCCCGGCGCCCCGGCGCGGCCGAGCAGCTGGTGCCGCCGATGCCGGACGGCCCGGGCGTCACCCCGGCGCGCGTTGCGCCCTCCCCGGTGCTGGTCCGGCTCGGCGTCCGGCTGCCCGACCCGCTCTGGTCCTGGCTGTGCCGGTGGGCCGGCTGGCTCGGGCCGCTGGCCGTCGCGCTGTTCGCCGGGGTGCTGCGCTTCACGAACCTCGGCACCCCGCACGCGCTGATCTTCGACGAGACGTACTACGCCAAGGACGCGTACGCGCTCTGGCACCTCGGCTACGAGAGCAACTGGCCCGACGACGCCAACGCGCTGATCACCGCGCCCAACGCGGTCGTCCCGCCGATCGACCAGGCCCAGGCCGCGTTCGTGGTGCACCCGCCGGTCGGCAAGTGGATCATCGGCCTGGGCGAGCAGCTCTTCGGCATGAGCCCGTACGGCTGGCGGTTCATGGTGGCCGTGGTCGGCACCCTGTCGGTGCTGATGCTGGCCCGGATCGCCCGCCGGATGTTCCGCTCCACCCTGCTGGGCTGCGTGGCCGGCCTGCTGCTGGCCGTCGACGGCCTGCACTTCGTGCTCAGCCGCACCGCCATCCTCGACCTGCTGGTGATGTTCTGGTTCCTGGCCGCGTTCGGCCTGCTGCTGGTCGACCGGGACCGCACCCGGGCCCGGATCGCCGAGCGGATCGACCGCGGCCTGGCCGCCGACTGGTGGCACCTCGGCTGGCGCCCGTACCGGCTGGCCGCGGGCGTCTGCCTGGGCCTGATGACGGGCACCAAGTGGAGCGGCGCCCCGGCGATCCTCGCCCTGGTGCTGCTGGCCGCGTTCTGGGACTCCTCCGCCCGCCGCCTGGCGGACGTACGCCGCTCCCCCGGCGGACTGCCGCTCCCGGCCCGCCAGGCGTGGGACTTCTGCTGGTCCGGCCTGAGCCTCGGCCTGACCGCCGCCGTCACCTACCTGGCCAGCTGGAGCGGCTGGATCGCCTCCTCCGCCGAGCCGGGCAAGGGTGGCTACCTGCGCGACTGGGCCGCCCAGCACCCCGGCGGCTCCTGGAGCTGGATGCCGGACTGGGCCCGCAGCCTGTGGCACTACCACCACGAGATCTGGCACTTCAACGTCAACCTGACCAGCCCGCACACCTACCAGTCCAACCCGTGGAGCTGGCTGCTGCTGGGCCGCCCGGTCTCCTTCTTCTACGAGTCCCCGAAGAACGGCCAGTCCGGCTGCACCACCACCGAGTGCGCCCGCGAGGTGCTCGCCCTCGGCACCCCGCTGCTCTGGTGGGCCGGCATCGTCGCGCTGGCCTACTGCCTGTACCGCTGGGCGCTGCGCCGCGACTGGCGGGCCGGGGCGATCCTGTGCGCGCTGGCCGCCGGCTACCTGCCCTGGTTCAACTACCAGGCCCGGACGATCTTCCTCTTCTACGCGGTCTGCTTCGTCCCGTTCCTGGTGCTCGCGGTGACCATGATGATCGGCGCGATGCTGGGCCGGGCCGACGCCTCGCCCGACCGCCGGCTCGCCGGGGCCACCGGCGCCGGGCTGCTGGTCGTCGCCGTCATGTGGAACTTCCTGTACTTCTACCCGATCTACACCGGGCAGACGATCCCGATGGACGACTGGCGGGCCCGGATGTGGCTCGACACCTGGATCTGACCGACCCGCCCGAACGGCCACGACACCTGCACACGTGTACCGGAACTGTCACAAACCAGCGCCGTGTCGTGAGTGCACGGAGCAGGTCGGCCTATGGTGTCGTGGCCGCTGAACTCCGACGGCCACGACACTCCATGGGGGACACGACGTGAACAAGGGCGCGAAGATCGGCGTCTCGGTGGTCGCAGCGGCGGTACTCGTCGGCGGCGGGTACGGGGCCTACGCCCTGGTCTCCGGCGACTCCGGCGGGGCCGGGGCGAAGAAGCCGCGCACCGTGGTCGCCGAGCCCCCCAGCCAGGAGCTCGCCGCGTCCGGCGCCAAGGCGTTCCTGGACGCCTGGGCCAAGGGCGACCTGTTCGGCGCCGCCAAGCTCACCGACGACCCGGACAAGGCGCAGGCCGCGCTGCAGTCCTTCCAGGACGGCGTGAAGCCCAGCGCCGTCCACCTCACCGTCGGCGGCCCCACCACCGCGCCCAGCCCCGCCGCGTCCAAGTCCGCGAGCGCCGCCGCGTCCGCCCCGGCGTCCGCCCCGGCCGCCACCGGGAGCCCCGCGCCCACCGGCGTGCTGGAGAGCTTCAAGGCGTCGCTGGAGTTCGCCGAGAGCGGCACCCCCTGGAACTACGACGGCGTGCTCGGCGTGGTCAAGATGAGCGACGGCACCGCCGCCGTGCACTGGGCGCCCGGCGTCATCCACCCCAAGCTGGACGCCGGCGAGACCATCTCCGTCAAGCCGCTCTACGCCGCCCCGTCCGCCGTCACCGACCGCAAGGGCAAGCCGCTCACCGGCTACGCCTCGCTCACCGGCCTGCTCAACCAGCTGCGGGCCGCGGCCCCGCAGGGCGGCGACCCGACGGACGCGGGCAGCGGGGTGGTCATCTCCCCGAGCGCCCCCGGCGGCACGGCGAGCGGCGCTCCGAGCGGCGCGGCGACCGGCACCCCGGGCGGCACGGCCGGCGGCAGCGGCTCGGGCGGCACGGAGAAGCTGTTCACCATCAAGGAGCCCAAGCCCGTCCCGAACCTCAAGCTCACCATCGACGCCGGTCTCCAGGCCGCCGCCGAGCAGGAGGTCGCCGCCACCGGCAAGCCCTCCTCGCTGGTCGCCGTCGAGCCCAGCAGCGGCAACATCCTGGCCTACGCCTTCTCCCCCTCGACCGGCCAGAACCGCGCCTTCTCCGGCGCGACCGCGCCCGGCTCGACCATGAAGGTGATCACCTCCGCGGCCCTGCTGGAGGCGGGCGTCACCCCCACCTCCCCGATGCCCTGCCCGGAGACCACCATGGTCACCGGCAAGTCCATCACCAACGACGAGCCCGGCGCGCACCCCGAGTACACGCTCACCGACGCGTTCATCCACTCCTGCAACACCTCCTTCATCGAGAAGGGCAAGGACGCCCTCAAGCCGGGCAGCCTGCCCGCGATCGCCAAGGACGTCTTCGGGCTCGGCCTGGTCTGGAAGACCGGCCTGTCGAACTTCGACACCGACATCCCGACCGAGGGCAACATGGCGGGCGCGGCGAGCGAGTTCATCGGCCAGGGCCGGGTGCGCACCAACCCGCTCGGCATGGCGTCGGTGGCCGCGACCGTGCAGTCCGGGGTGTTCCGCCAGCCGATCCTGATCCCCGGCACGGACCAGGTGAAGGCCGCCCGCAACCTCGCCCCCGGGGTCCTGGACAGCCTGCGGTCGCTGATGGTGCAGACCGTCCGGGCCGGCACCGCCGCCGAGGTCAAGCCGGCGCTGCCGGCCGGTTCCGGCGCGAAGACCGGCACCGCCGAGGTGGACAACAGCCCCGACGCGAACTCCTGGTTCACCGCCTACTCGGGCGACCTGGCGGTGGCCGCGGAGGTCCAGGGCGGCGGCCACGGCGCGACCGCGGCCGGTCCGGCGGTCTCCAAGGTCCTGCGGGTCGGCAACAGCAAGTAGCGGAGCGGACGGAACGGCGGAAGGGCCCCCGCGGGGGCCCTTCCCGCGTGTCGGGGCCGGGTCCCGCCGGGGGTCAGTCCCGCGCCAGCCGGGAGTGCTTGGCGCTGTAGCCGAAGTAGAGCACCGCGGCGAGGGCGAGGACGACCGCGAAGGCCAGGAAGGTGTCGGCGTGCAGCTTGGTGATGAGGTAGACGCAGAACGCGGCGCTGAGCAGCGGGGTGACGGGGTAGAGCGGGACCTTGAAGCCGCGCGGCAGGTCGGGGCGGGTGCGGCGCAGCACGATGATGCCGAGCGAGACCGCGGTGAAGGCGACCAGGGTGCCCATCGAGGTCATGTCGGCCAGCAGCTTGAGCGGGAAGACCGCGGCGAGGACCGCGACCGCGGCGCCGACCACCAGGGTGTTCCAGACGGGGGTGCCGGTGCGGGCGGAGACCCGGGTGAAGGGGGCCGGGAGGAGCCCGTCGCGGCCCATCGCGTACAGGATGCGGGTCTGGCCGTAGACCACCACCAGGGTGATCGAGAAGATCGAGACGATCGCGCCGGCCGCGAACACCAGGGCGGGCCAGGTGTGGCCGGTGACGTCCTGCAGGATCTGGGCCAGGCCGGCCTCCTGGCCGTCGAACAGCTGCCAGGGCTGGGCGCCGATCGCGGTGACGGCGACGGCGAGGTAGAGGGTGGTGACGACGACCAGCGAGATCAGGATGGCGAGCGGGAGGGTGCGCCGCGGGTCGCGGACCTCCTCGCCGGCGGTGGAGACGGCGTCGAGGCCGATGAAGGAGAAGAAGATGGTGGAGGCGGCGGTCTGGACGCCGTCCCAGCCGTTGGGGGCGAACGGGGTGAAGTTGCCGGCGGTGAAGCCGGTCAGGGCGACGGCCACGAAGAGCACCAGGATGGCCAGCTTGACGGTCACCATGACGGCGTTGACCTTGGCGGACTCGCCGACGCCGCGGATCAGCAGGACGGTGACCAGCAGCACCAGGACGACCGCGGGGAGGTTGAAGACGCCGCCGGCGCCGGGCGGGGCGGTGAGCGCGGTGGGCAGGTGGAGGTCGAAGGCCAGGTCGGAGAACTGGTTGAGGTACTGGCCCCAGGTGACGGCGATCGCGGAGGCGGAGACGCCGTACTCCATCAGCAGGCAGACGCCGACCCCGAAGGCGACCAGCTCGCCCATGGTGGCGTAGGCGTACGAGTAGGAGGAGCCGGCGACCGGGATGGCGGAGGCGAGTTCGGCGTAGCAGAGCGCGGTGAGGCCGGCGGTGACGGCGGCGATCACGAAGGAGAGGACGACGGCGGGGCCGGCCTCGGGCACCGAGGTGGTCAGGACGAAGAAGATGCCGGTGCCGACGGTGGCGCCGATGCCGATCGCCGAGAGCTGCCACAGGCCGATGGAGCGGCGCAGGTGTCCGGTTCCGGTGCCGCCGGCTTCGGCGATCAGGATGTCCACGGGCTTGCGCCGCAACAGGCGGGTGGTGCTCATCGGTGTCCTTCTGGTGGGGAATCAGACCGGGACAGTACCAAATGGTGTTTTTCTGATGTTTGGACCCGGCCGGCGGTCGAGCCCGGTCGGCGGTTCAGCACGGTCAGCGGTTCAGCACGGCCTGCATGACGGAGCGGGCGATGGGGGCGGCGAGCCCGCCGCCGGTGACGTCGTCGGCCTGGCTGTCGGCGATGACCACGGCGACGGCGACCGGCGGGACGGCGGTGGAGCCGGCCGGGCGGGCCCAGGCGATGAACCAGGCGTACGGGGTGCCGGAGTTGTCGACGCCGTGCTGGGCGGTGCCGGTCTTGCCGCCGACCTCGGCGCCGGGGATGCGGGCGTTGCGGCCGGTGCCGTTCTCGACCACGTCGACCATCAGCTGCCGCAGCTGCTGGGCGACCGAGGAGCCGAACGCCTGGTGGTAGAGGGCGGGGCGCATCAGCTGGACCTGGCTGCCGTCGGCCTTGGTCAGCCGGTCCACGAGCTGGGGGTACATCACCTGGCCGTCGTCGGCGGCCCCGGCGGCGACCATCGCCATCACCAGCGGGGTGGCGGCAGTGTCGTACTGGCCGATCGAGGAGAGCGCCAGCTGGGAGGCGTTCATGTCGGCGTCGAAGTTGGAGCGGGCGGCGCGCACGGGGGTGTCGAGCCGGCCGTCGTTGAAGCCGAAGTTCTTCGCCATGGCGGTCATCCGGTCGAGGCCGGTCCGCACGCCGAGGTAGCCCATGACGCTGTTGCAGGACAGCGTCACCGCCTCGTCCAGGGAGAGCCCGGCCCGGTCGCAGGCGCCGGTGTCGTTGTTGAGCGGGGTGGTGGTGCCGGGCAGGACGTACGGGTAGGGGGCGTCGGTGGGCGCGTCGATGTCGGTGACCGTGCCGTTGGCCAGCGCGGCGGCGGCGGTGACCACCTTGAAGGTGGAGCCGGGCGGGTAGATCTGGCGCAGCGCCCGGTTGAGCATCGGCTGGTCGGGGTCGTCCTGGAGCTTCTTCCAGGCGGCCTGGTCGGCGGCGGAGGTGCCGGCGAAGCTGCCGGGGTCGTAGCTGGGGGCAGAGGCGAGGGCGAGGATCCGGCCGGTGGCGGGTTCGATCGCGGCGACGGCGCCCTGCTGGTTGCCCAGGCCCTGCGTGGCGGCGCGCTGGGCGGCCGGGTCGATGGTGGTGACCACGTCGCCGCCGGGCTGCTGGTGCCGGGTGATCGCGTCCCAGACCGCCCAGCCGGCCAGCCGGGGGTCGGTGCCGGAGAGCAGGTCGTCGTAGACGCCCTCCAGCTGGGTGTTGCCGTAGGTCTGCGAGGAGTAGCCGGTGACGGCGGCGTACAGCGGGCCGTCGGAGTAGGTGCGCCGGTACGCGTAGCGGCTGCCGGTGGGGGCGGAGCCGGTGACGGGCTGCCCGGCCACCAGCAGGTTGCCGCGGGGCTGGGCGTAGCGCTGGATGGTGGCGCGCTGGTTGGCGTCGTTGTGGTCCAGGCCCTGCTTCTGGAACACCTGGACCCGGGTGGCCTGGACGGCGAGGGCGACGATCAGCAGCATGCAGAAGGTGCCGGCCCGGCGGCCGGTGGTGGAGATGCCGGGCAGGCCCTGCGGTCCGCCGTTGGTGCCCGCGGGGCGGGGCGGCCTCACGCGTCCTCCTCGGGGACGGGCCGCCGGGCGAGGTCGCTCATCCGCACCAGCAGCGCCACGATGATCCAGTTGGTGACCACGGACGAGCCGCCCTGGGCGATGAACGGCAGTGTCATGCCGGTCAGCGGGATCAGGTCGAGGACCCCGCCGGCCACCACGAACACCTGGATCGCCACCAGCGCGGCCAGGCCGATCGCGAGCAGCCGCCCGAACGGGTCGCGCAGCGCGATGCCGGTCCGGAAGCCCCGGGCCACCAGCAGGGCGTACAGCAGGAACACCGCGAACAGGCCGGTCAGGCCGAGCTCCTCGCCGACGGTGGCGAGGATGAAGTCGGACTTGGTGGCGAAGCCGATCAGCGCGGAGTGGCCCAGGCCCAGGCCGGTGCCGAGCTGGCCGCCCCAGGCGAACGCGAACAGCGACTGGGCGATCTGGTTGGCGCCCCGCCCGGCCGCGATCGAGGCCAGCGGGTGCAGCCACTCGGTGACCCGGCCGTGCACGTGCGGGGAGAGCCAGCCGACGCCGACCGCGGCCAGCGCGGACAGCAGCAGGCCGATCACGATCCAGCCGGTGCGGGCGGTGGCCACGTACAGCATCACCACGAACAGGCCGAAGAACAGCAGCGAGGTGCCGAGGTCGGTCTCCAGGACCAGCACGCCGACGAACGCGGCCCAGATCAGCAGCACCGGTCCGAGCACCCGGCCCAGCGGCAGCCGGAACCAGAGCACCTTGCGGCCGGTCAGCGCCAGCGCGTCCCGGTGCGCGGCCAGGTAGGCGGCGAAGAAGACCGCCAGCAGGACCTTGGCGAACTCGCCGGGCTGGAAGGAGAACGGGCCCAGCGTGATCCAGATCCGCGAGCCGTACACCGGCGGGAAGAACACCGGCAGCACCAGCAGGACGAGGGCGACGAACGCGCCGACGTACGCGTAGCGCTGGAGCCGGCGGTGGTCGCGCAGCAGGAGCAGCACCGCGGTGAACAGGCCCACCCCGAGGGTGGACCAGAGCAGTTGGGTGGGGGCGGCGGCGCTGCCGGGGTTGCGGTCCAGCCGGTAGATGACGACCAGTCCGAGGCCGTTCAGCAGCACCGCGATCGGCAGCAGCAGCGGATCCGCCCAGCGGGCGCGCCAGCGCACCGCGGCGTGCGCGAGCAGGGCGAGCACGCCGAGCGCGCCGCCGTACTGGGCGGCGTCCGGCGGGGCCTGGCCGTCGAGGTTGACGCCGACCTCGACGTAGCCGAACACCGCGAGGCCCACCGCGGCCAGCACCAGCACCAGTTCGGTCCACCGCCCGGACCCGGCCCGCGGCACCCGGGGCGCCCGGGCCGCCCGGGTCGCGGAGTCAGTCGCCACCGCCAGCCGTCCTCGCCAGCTCGTAGGGGCACGGACGGCGGGGCACCGGGCGGCGGGCGCCCGGCACCCCGCCGGAGGGGGGCCGTCCGGGGGTCAGAGCGCCGACGCGGGGTACGCCGCCTTGGCGATCTCCCGCAGGTGCTCCTCCTCCTCGTGGCTGAGCGAGGTCTGGATCAGCTCGCCGCCGAACTGCGCGACCGCCGGGATGACCTTGTCCTGCGTCGCCGAGCGGACCAGCGCGAAGACCGCGGCCTTGCCCGGGTCCAGCTTCTCGCCGACCCGCCGCATGAAGTCGTCGTCCACGCCGGTGTCGGTGGAGGCGCCGACCGCCGCGCCGGTCGCGCCGCCGATCGCCGCGCCGAGGAACGGCATGAAGAACAGCAGCCCGATCACGCCGCCCCACAGCGCGCCGGAGGCCGCGCCGAGCCCGGTGTTGGAGACCGCCTGGTGCAGCTTGATCTTCCCGTCCTCACGGCGCTCGACCACCACGACGTCCTCCAGGTCGATCAGCTTCTGCTTCTGCAGCCCGACCAGTTCGTCCCTGACCTTCTGCGCGGTGGGGACATCCGGGTAGGCGATCGCGAACAGGTTGCTCACGGCGGGCTTCCTTCCGACTGGCGTTGGGCACGTCTCCCGCACCTTAGCCAGGGGCGGCGGCATTTGGACCGATCCGGTGCGGTGTGTCCGCTTCCGGCGGGCCGCCGCCGGTCCCGGCGCGCCCGACCCCGCACCCGTCGCCGCGCCCGTCGCCGCGCCCGTCGCCGCCGCCGCGCCGACGGCGTCCCCCGGCCCCGGCCGGACGCGCCGTCAGGTGCTCTCCCCGCCCGCCCCGCCCGCCCGTTCGGGACGGGCGCCGCCCACCACCCGCGTTGGGCGATTCGAACTGACGGTCCCTAGGATGCGGCGGGTGATCACCACTCCCACACCACGACGGACGGCCCGCGCGGCCGCCCTGTTCGGGGCCCTGACGATAGTCGTCGGCACCGTGCTGGGCGGCTTCCCCGCGCACGCCGACGAGCCCGGGGCCCCGCCCGCCGCGACCGAACCGCCCAAGGTCGACCTGGTCCTGGACGGCTCGGGGTCGATGCGCACCGCCGACATCCAGGGCAAGAGCCGGATGGCGGTCGCCCAGCAGTCGATCGACGAGGTCATCGACGCGCTGCCGGACGAGACCGAGTTCGGCATCCGCACCCTGGGCGCGACCTACCCGGGCAATGACCAGAAGGAGGGGTGCAAGGACACCCGGCAGCTCTACCCGGTCGGGAAGACGAACAAGGTGGAGGCCAAGACCGCCGTCGCCACCGTCCGCCCCACCGGCTGGACCCCGATCGGGATCGCGCTGCGCGCCGCCGCGCAGGACCTGGGGACCGGGCCGACCACCCGCCGGATCGTGCTGATCACCGACGGCGAGGACACCTGCGCCCCGCCGGACCCGTGCGACGTGGCCCGCGAACTGGCCAGCCAGGGCATCCACCTGGTGGTGGACACCCTGGGCCTGGCGCACGACGACAAGACCCGGCAGCAGCTGATCTGCATCGCCAACGCGACCGGCGGCACCTTCACCGACGTCCGCACCCAGGAGCAGCTGACCGAGCGCGTCAAGCAGCTGGTCAACCGCGCCCAGGACACCCACACCATCGCCCCGGCGCAGGTGGCGGGCGCCGAGAAGTGCGCGGACGCCCCGGTCCTGACCCCCGGCGTGTACACCGACCGGGAGAAGTTCTCCGAGCACCGGGTGTACCGGGTGCCGGTGAAGGCGGGCGAGGAGCTGCGCGCCTCGGTGAGCGTGACCCCGGACCGGGCGGTCGTCCGGGACTACGGGGTGCTGCTCCAGGCCACCGACAGCGGCGGCCAGGAGCTGGTGCGCGGCAGCGACGCCGGTTCGGGCCGCACCGACGTGGCCTCGACCGGCGTGCGCTGGTCCGCCACCGGGGACGGTCCGGCCTCGGCCTCGGCCTCCCCGTCGAAGGGCGCCGGCGCCGGGTCGGACGTCCGGACGGTCTGCCTGGTGGTCAGCAACTCGTTCGCCGCGCAGGCGGGCGTGCAGGCCGACCCGGGCCTGCCGCTGGAGCTGACGGTGGACGTCGCCGCCGCCTCCCCGGCCCCGGACGGCCCCGCGATGGGCCTGGGCCGCGGCTGGATCCTGCTCGGTGTCCTGACCCTGGCCGGCCTGCTCGCCGGTCTGATCCTCGGCTGGCTGGCACGCTGGCGGATCGCCGTCTGGCGGGAGAACTGACGATGCGCACGCTCCGCACCGCCGCAGCCTCGGCCGCCGCGTTCACCGGCCTGCTCCTGCTGGCCCCGGCGACGGCCTCGGCCGCGTCCCCGTCCGCCGCGGCCTCGCCGTCGGCCTCCGCTTCCGCCTCCGCCTCCGCCTCCGGTGGGGCGAAGCCGGTGCTGCACTCGGTCGGCACCAGCTTCCTGACCGCGACCACGCTGGCCTCCGGCCAGGACGCGGACGTCCCGGTCTCCACCGGCGACTACCTGTACTGGGCGTTCCCGGCCGCCGAGGGCCAGACCGCGACCGTCCAGGTCACCGTCACCCTGCCGGACGCCGCGGACCGGCACGGCCCGCAGACCTGGACGCTCGAACTCTTCGACGGCCTGCGCCGCCGGCAGTCCTGCACCGCGGGGCCGCAGGAGGGCACCGGCGAGCAGGGCGCCACCACCCTGGCGCTGAGCTGCGCGCTGCGGCAGATCCGGTCCTGGGCCGAGCCCTGGTCCGGGGACCCGCTGCCCGGGACGTACTACGTCCGGCTGTCCACCACGGACATCCCGCAGACCGACCTCGGCCTGGCCGCCACCGTCCACGTGCACGTCGCCACCAGGGGCGGCGCGGACGACGCCCAGCCCGAGGGCGGCTCGCTCAAGGCCCCGCTGGTGCCGCCGGTGAACGCCGGCGCGACGGCCGCCGCGGCGGCGGCCACCCCGGCGCCGAGCGCGAGCGCGACGTACGCGGCCGCGCCCGCGCCCGCGGCGGAGGAGTCCCACTGGTACTCGGACCTCTTCTCCGGCTGGAACACCCGCTGGTGGTGGACCGTCGCGGGCGGCGTGCTGGCCGCCCTGGCCGGGGTCCTCGGCTACACCCTCACCCGGCACCCGCGCGGGCACCGGCACCGCCCGCACCACCCGGCTCCGGCCCCGGCCCCGGTGCCGCACCAGGCGCCGCCGGGGCAGCCGCGGCAGGACAACTGGCAGTAGGACGGCCCGAGTCGGACCGGTAGGGGCGCGGGGAACCACACGAGCGGCTGGTTCCCCGCGCCCCTCGCTCCGCCCGCGCCCCTACCGGCCGATGGTCTCCAGGATGCGCATCGCCGACGTCCCCAGGTCCGCCGGGACGGCCGTCTTCGGGGCGAAGTGCCGCCGCAGCGCGTCCTCGGTGTAGCGGTCGCACTCGCGGTGCCAGTGCAGGACGGCGGCCATCCAGTCCTCCAGCTCGCGGACGTACCCGTCGAGGGCCTGCGCGGCCTCGCCCTCGATCGCGAAGTCCTGCTTGAGGATCGGGAGTTCGCCCTTGACCACGTGCGCGAACTGGCTCAGCCGGGAGGCCATCAGGTCGGCCACGATGTCGACCGCGACGGGGTGGTCGCAGGAGAAGAAGTTCTCCACCACCCGGACCAGGTTGTGGAACTCGCCCTCGTACTCGACCTCCTTCCGGTACGAGTGCAGGTCGTTGACCAGGCAGGCGTAGTCCGCCGCGGAGTTCTCGATCGCGCGCATGGTGCCGCCGGCGTACACCTCCTCGGGGATCACCTCGCCGCGGCCGAGCCGGGACAGGCTCATCGTCAGGTCGGAGCCGAAGGTGGCGCGGCGCATCTCGATGTAGTCGACCGGGTCGGGGACGCGGTTCTGCGCGCCGTTGGCGAGTTCCCAGAGCCAGCTGTCGAGCATGTCCCCGACGGCCTTGCGGAACTTGGCCCGGGCGCGCTGCGAGAACGGGGCGCTGGTGCGCTGCCAGAGGTCGGCCAGGCCGGCCTCCAGCGCGTTGCGCGGGGGGAACGGGAGGCTGCCGTCGAGCGTCATCAGCGCGTGCAGCCGCTCGTTGGCGGCCTTCGCGCCGGCCAGGTCGCGCGGGCGGCCGAAGACGGCGGGGTAGTAGTCGTCGGCGTAGGTGCCCCAGGTCAGCCAGGCGGAGGAGAGGTCGAGCTCGGCGGGGGTGCCGTCGGGGTCGATGCCGGCGGCGCACAGCGCGAAGTCGTAGTCGCGGAGCTTGCGTTCGTCCCAGATGTCGGAGGCCGGGACGCCGGGCTCCGGGTCGAGCAGGCCGAACTCGCGGGCCCAGTCGACCACGTACGCGCGGGAGGCGTCCAGGTGCGGGTTGAGGCCGAGCGGGTACGGCATCGGGAAGTCGGGCAGCGGGGACGGCCCGGACGTCCGGTGCGGGGCGTGGACGAAGCTGCGCAGGCCGCGGATGCCCGCCGCGAGGCGGATGTTGGCCGCGGAGGTGCCCAGGCCCCGGGGGCCGGGCACCGGGGCGGCCGCGCCGCCGCCGTTCATGTAGCGGCTGGAGCGCAGGTGCCACTCGTGGCCGCCGGACTGCCAGTCCTGCATGCCCTTGACGTAGGCCAGGACGCGGGCGGCCTCCTCCGGGCCCAGCGCGTGCTCGGCGAAGAGCGGGGCGAGTTCGGTGAGCGCGGTGTTCTCGAACTGCTGGAGCCGGGAGGTCAGCAGGTCGTTGACCGCGTCCGCGGCCTCCTGGGTGGAGCAGCCGAGGAAGGTCTCCAGCACCAGGACGCCGTTGGACAGCTCGCCCTCCTCGCCGATCTCGCGCTCGTACGAGAACAGGTCGTTGCGCAGGTGCACGCCGTCCGAGAAGGCGTCCCGCAGGATGCGCAGCGGGCGGGAGTGCGCCACCGCCTCGGGCACCTCGGCCCCCGCCGCGTACTCGATCAGCCCGGCCGACCAGGGCGCGCCGCCGACCTTGCGGCGCATCTCGATGTACTCGACCGGGTTGGAGACCCGGCCCTCGTTGATGTTCGACAGCTCCCAGAGCGACTCGTTCAGCAGGTTCCTGGTCGACTCGGCGAACCGGGCCCGCCAGTCGGCCGACATGTGCGGGACGGTCCGCTGCCACAGGTCGGCCAGACCGGCCTCGACCGGGTTGGCCGCCTCCGGGTAGCCGTCCGCGAGGTCCATCGGCATGAAGGCGGGCAGCCGGTCCAGGTACGCCTTGCCGCCCGCGCGGTCCAGGGTGCGCTTGAAGGTCTCCAGGAAGTGGTCGTCGAAGAAGAACACCCAGGTGTACCAGTCGGTGACGAGGTCCAGCGCCCCGCCGTCGCAGTCGGGGTGGGTGTAGGAGCAGAGCAGCGCGTAGTCGTGCGAGTCGAGGTCGTGCTCCTCCCAGACGCCCGAGCCCTCCAGCATGCCGAAGCGGCGCGCCCACTCCTTGGTGTGGACCCGCGCCTGCTCGTAGTGCGGGTTGATCCTGGCCGGGTACGGCACGTAGAAGTCCGGCAGTTCGAACGGCTGAGCCACTGGGTCCCGCCCCTGGGTGTGCGTCTGATGGGGTGCCGTCGAGGGAGACCGGCACGCTGCCTAACGAGCCCGCGGGCCCGCGGTCACCGGTACCCCGCTGGGCCACCCGGATTCCGCAATCCACCCGTACGGATGAAACCCGGGCGCGCCGCCGTGACGGCCGGTGCCGCCCGGCCCCGGGCGCCCCGCGCGGTGCCCGCGTGGTCCCCGTCCCGCGGCACCCCGTAGAGTCCTGTCGGTCCGCGCCCCCTTCCGACCTGTGGGAACCCGTGCTCGCCGATCCCCCGCTCGCCCGACCCGGTCCCGACGGGCCCGCGGCTGCGCGCGGGCGCGAACCGTTCTTCGACCACGTGAAGCTGCTGGCGACGGTGCTGGTGGTCTGCGGGCACTTCTGGGAGCCGCTGGCGCGGGTGCCGGGGCACCGGGTGCTGCACGCCGCGTACCTGCTGGTGTACGCGTTCCACATGCCGGTGTTCGTGTTCGTGTCCGGCTGGTTCTCCCGCTCCTTCACCGCCCGCCCGGACCAGCTCGGCCGGCTGCTGAGCGGCGTGCTGGCCCCGTACCTGCTGTGGACCACCCTGCTGGGAGCGTACACGGCATGGCTGGACGGGGGGCGGTTCGCGCTGGACCTGCTCACCCCGGTCTGGGTGACCTGGTTCCTGCTGTCGCTGTTCCTGTGGCGGCTGAGCGCCCCGCTCTGGCACCGGCTGCGGGCCCCGCTGACCACCGCCGTCGCCGTCTCGCTGCTGGCGGGGGCGCTGCCGCTGACCCCGCAGCTGTCGATCGGCCGGACCCTGCAACTGCTGCCGTTCTTCGTCGCCGGGCTGACCCTGGACCGCGACCGGGTGCTCGCGCTGCGCGGCAACCGGCGGCTGCGGGCCGCCGCGCCCCCGGTGTTCGCGGCGGCGGCGCTGCTCGCGTACTGGCTGGTGCCGCGGCTGGACGCGGCCTGGTTCTACCGCAGCGCCGGCGCGGCGGGCCTGCACGCGGGACTGCCCCGCTGGCTGGCGCTGTCGCTGGCGGTCAACCTCGCGGGGGCGGTCCTGGGCGTGCTGTTCCTGGCCCTGGTGCCGGTCCGGGCCGGCTGGTACAGCGGGCTCGGCGCGGCCAGCACGGCGGCGTTCCTGGTGCACCCCTTCGTCCAGCTGGCCCTGGTCCGCGCGGGCGGCTACCGCGGGGGCCTCCTCACCTCGGCGGCCGGACAGGCGGCCCTGACCCTCGCCGCCGCCGCGCTGGCCCTCCTGCTGTGCACCCCGCCGGTCACCCGGCTGCTGCGCCCGCTGCTGACGCCCCGGCTGCGGCTGCTGCTGCGGGACTGAGCGGCGGCGGCCGGGCGTCGGCTGTGCGGCGGCTGTGTGGCGGCCGACCGCCGGCCGTACGGCGGCCGGGTGTTCGAGCCGACTATGATCCCCGGGAACTGCCGCCCGGCCGGGCCCGACGACGAACGACGGCGCGCGGGGAGCGGGCGGAACACCGGGGGGGTAGGGATGTCCGCTGTCCGCGCCTGGCACCGCAGGCCGCTGACCTGGGTGCTGATCGCGCTGCTCGTCCTGGGCGGCGGCCTGGTCGGCGCCCGCCGGGCCTGGGGCGGCTGCTGGCCGCTGCACCCGCACGACGCCCGCGCCTACCGGCAGTACGACTGCGCCAACCTCGGCGGCCCGCGCAACCTGCCCACCCTGCTGCGCTACTACGACGTCACCCTCCCCGGGGGCGTCACCGGGGTCCGCTACTACAGCGACGACAACTCGGCCGCCGGCCCGGACGTCCTCTTCCTGCGCTTCACCGCCCCGCCCGCCACCGCCACCGCCTACCTCGCCGCCCTGCGCGCCACCGCCGTCACCACCGACCCGGACACCGCCCTGCACGACACCGACGTCCTGCGCCGCCGCGACCACGTCGACTGGGACTTCCCGCCCGGCCTCGCCCACCAGGTCCTCACCTTCGGCCCGTCCCCCGCCGGCACCGCCGTCACGACCCCCGACGGCGACGCCACCACCGTCCGCCTGACCGTCCTGAAGCCCTGACCCCCCGCCGGCCCCGGCCGCCGTCCGGTCTGTCGTGACGGCCTGTCAGACTCCCGGCATGAAGGACACGGGGATGAACGCCTACCAGCGGATGGCCGAGCGGTTGCACGAGTTCGGCCTGACCACCCGCGCGCTGGCGGACGAGACGATCGAGGACGCCGCCGACTGGCCGGAGCTCCCGCCGGAGCGGCGGGAACGGGACCTGATCGCGGTGGCGGCCCTCTGCGAGGCGGTGGTCCAGGCCCACAGCGACGACGTGGACTTCGCGGAGGACGCCTACCGCGCGATCTTCCGGACGGCCGGGCGGCTGTCCGGCGGCGCGGTGACCGTCACCGACGTGGAGCTGGTCGGCGACGAGGACTCCCTCCGGGACCTGCGCTTCAAGGTCAACGGCGTGCCGAAGTGCTGGCCGATCGACCAGGAGTCGGACGACTACCTCGACCTGGCCGCCATCGCGGAGGGCATCGACGACCTCGCCCCGGGCGGCGGCGACCCCCGGGTCTTCCACCTCCTCCCGGGCGTGCGCCGCCACGACGACGACCACTACCTGCTGGCCACCCCGGAGCAGGCGGCCGCGCTGCACGCGGAGTTCGGCCTGCGGATCGAGGTCCGCGGCCCGGACGGCGAACTGCTCGGCGAGACCCCGCCGCGACGCCGGTAGCCCCCGCCCCGGTGGCGGCCGCCGACGGCGAACAGCGGGACTGCGGACCGGGGCTCGGACAGCCGTGGTGACGTCCGCGCGAACAAGCCCGCGGAAAGCAGAAATCCCGCCCGGTTTCCCGGGCGGGATTTCTGTTGGTGGAGCTGAGGGGATTCGAACCCCTGACCCCCTCGATGCGAACGAGGTGCGCTACCGGACTGCGCCACAGCCCCAACAAGAAAGAACTCTATCACCTCCGCGGAGGTCCTCGTGACCATGGTCGACGCGGTCCGGCGGCGGGGTGGCGGGGGACGCGAACGCCCCGGCGCGGGGGGAGCGTTGCGGCCGGGGCGGGGGCGGGCGGGGCTGCTACTCGTTGGCGGCGCGGGGGCGGGTGGCCCAGTCCGCGGCGGCGGGGGGCTGGGCGGGGTCGCCGCCGTACTGGTCGTAGAGCGGGGTGGCCGGGCGGCCGGAGTCCCAGGTGCCGGGGGCGGAGAGGTCGAGGCCGCGGGTGGTGCGGGGGGCCACGGGGGCGGTGACGTAGGTGGGGAGGGGGACGGGGACGGGCTCCCAGGAGTCCGGTCCGGCGGCGGCCCGGGAGCGGACGCCGTCGGCCCACTCCTCGTGCTCGGTGGCCTCGGCCAGGACGGTGGCCCGGGTGGTGCCCGGGTCCGCGGCGGCGGCCGGTTCGGCGGCGGGCGCGGAGCGGTCCGCGGCGGGGGCGGCCGGGCGGGCGGTCCGCTCGCGTTCGCGCTCGCGCAGCCGCTCGGCGGCCTGCGCGGCCCGGCCGCGGTCGAACTTGACCTCGTAGCGCTGCCGCTCCAGTCGGCGCAGGTGGCCGATGTAGAGGGTGAGCAGCACGCCGGGGACGGCGGGCACCCAGAGGAAGGCGAAGCCGGCCACCCCGGCGACCACGGCGCCCAGCGCGAAGGCCAGGAACAGCATGGTGACCATCCGCCGCCGGCGGGCGAGCAGCCGGGCCCGCCGCTCGGCGGAGCGCCGGTCGCCGTGCTCGCGCTCCCGCTCGGCGCGGCCCTCGGCGGACTTCGCCGCCGCGAGGGGGTCGGCCGCCGGTTCGGCGGCCGGTCCGGCCGCGGGCCCGGCGACCCGGGTGGGCACGTCGGCGGGATCGGGCGCGGGGCCGGACTCGCGCCCGGAGGCGGGATCGGGATCGGGGGCGGGATCGGCGAGGGCCCCGTCCGGGTCCTGCCCGGCGGGGTGCTGCTGGTCGGCGGTCTGGTCGCCGAGGACCCGGGCCGCGCGCCGCTCCATGGCCGATCGACCGGCCAGCAGGCGGATCGCGGTACTGAAGCGTTCCGTCGGACGCGACTCGTTGAGCTCGTCCTGCCTGCGGAGCCACATCGGCACCAGATAGGCAGCCCAGGCCCCTACGATGACCGCGTAGATAAGGCCGCTACTGCTCACGTTTCACACGGTACGGGCGCGGGCGAAGGCACTGCAGCAATTTGGCGCGGCGTGTCGTGTGATCAAGCTGATTCTCAGACTATTTTGCCGGTATTTGTGGCGGCTCGCCCCGGCCCCGATGCCATATCGATATCAATTTCGAACAAGTATTCAATTATCCTGCGGCGGCCGGTTCCTGAGGGCGTGCCAGCGCCGCAGCAGCCCGTCGGCGGCCTCCTCGGCGGTGAGCGCGTACACCAGGTGGTCGCGCCAGTCGCCGTCGATGTGCAGGTAGCGCGGGCGCACCCCCTCCTCGCGGAAGCCGAGCTTCTCCACCACCCGGCGGCTGGGCCGGTTCTCCGGGCGGATGCAGACCTCGACCCGGTGCAGGCCCAGGTCGCGGAAGCAGTGGTCGACGGCGAGCGCGACGGCGGTGGGCACGATGCCGCGTCCGGCGACCGCCTCGTCCACCCAGTAGCCGACGTTGGCCGAGCACATCGAGCCCCAGGTGATCCCGCCGACCGTCAACTGGCCGACCAGACGGCCCTGGTGGAGCAGCACGAAGGGCAGCATCCGGCCCGCCGCGGCCTCGGACCGCAGGTAGCGGACCATCTGCCGGTAGGTGGGCCGGGGCAGCGGGGCCCGGCCGGGCGGGGCGGGCGGGACGGTGGCCTCCCAGCGGCGCAGCCAGTCCCGGTTGCGCCGGCTGACCTCCTGCCACTCGGCCTGGTCGCGGCGGCGGATGGGCCGCAGCAGGACGTCCCCCTCGGCCAGTTCGACGGGCCAGCCGGCGTTCAGTGGGCGCTCCCGGAGGGATCGGTGGGTCGCGGGTGGTCGCCGCCGGCCAGCTGGTCGACGGCGTGCGGCAGCAGCGGGGCGAGCACGGCCAGGCCGTCGCGGACGCCGCCGGTGGAGCCGGGCAGGTTGACGATCAGGGTGCGTCCGGCCAGGCCCGCCAGGCCGCGGGAGAGCGCCGCGGTGGGCACCTTGTCCCGGCCCTGCGCGCGGATCGCCTCGGGGATGCCGGGGATCGGCCGGTCGAGCACCCGGGCGGTCATCTCGGGCGTGAGGTCCTGCGGGGAGATGCCGGTGCCGCCGGTGGTGAGCACCACGTCGTACCCGGCGGCGACGGCCTCGCGCAGGGCGGCCTCGACCGGCTCCCCGTCCGGGACGACGACCGGCCCGTCGGCGGCGAAGCCCATCGCGCGCAGTCCGGCGACCAGCAGCGGGCCGCCCCGGTCCTCGTACACGCCGGCCGAGGCCCGGTTGGAGACGGTGACGGCGAGCGCCCTCACTTGGCGTCCTCCCGGTGCCAGTCGCCGCTCTTGCCGCCGGTCTTGCTGAGCACCCGGACGTCCTCGATGGCGGCGGCCTTGTCGACGGCCTTGACCATGTCGATGACGGTGAGCGCGGCGGTGGCGACGGCGGTGAGCGCCTCCATCTCGACGCCGGTGCGGTCGGCGGTGCGGACGGTGGCGGTGATCTCGACGGCGGTGTCGGTGACGGCGAGGTCGACGGTGGTGCCGGTGAGCGCGATCGGGTGGCAGAGCGGGATCAGCTCGGGCGTCCGCTTGGCGCCCATGATCCCGGCGATCCGGGCCACCGCGAGGGCGTCGCCCTTGGGGACGCCCTCGCCGCGCAGCAGCTCCACCACCCGGGGGGAGACCCGGACGCGGCCGGCCGCCACCGCGACCCGGGTGGTGGCGGCCTTCGCGGAGACGTCGACCATCCGGGCGGCGCCGGTGTGGTCGACGTGCGTGAGGCGGTCGCCGGGGGGTGTGTCGGTCACGAGTGGCTCCAGTGGCACGGTGCGAATCTCGCGCTACCGTACAGCCCCGTCCCGGTCAGTCCGTGAGAAGGACCACGTCGACGGCGCTCCCGGCGGGCAGCGCGGTGACGTCCTCGGGGACGGTGATCAGGCAGTCGGCCTTCGCCAGCGCCCCGACCAGGTGCGATCCCTCGCCGCCGACCGGGCCGACGGTGCCCGCCGCCGGGTCGTACCGGCCGCGCAGGAACTGCCGCCGCCCGGCCGGGGAGCGCAGCGCGGCGGTGGTCGCGGCGCGCACCACGGGGCGGTGCACGTCGGGGGCGCCGAGCATGGTGCGGATGACCGGGCGGACGAACAGCTCGAAGGAGATGTAGGCGCTGACCGGGTTGCCGGGCAGCGCGAGCAGCGGCACCCCGGCTCCCCCGCCGATCCGGCCGAAGCCCTGCGGCTTGCCGGGCTGCATCCGCAGCCTGCGGAAGTCGACGCCGCCGTAGTCCGCGAACACCTCCTTGACCACGTCGTACGCGCCGACCGAGACGCCGCCGCTGGTGACGATCAGGTCGGCCCGGCCTAGCTGGTCCTCCAGCACGGCGCGCAGCGTGTCCGCCTCGTCGGGGACGCCGCCGACCCGGAAGGCGACGGCGCCGGCGGCGATCGCGGCGGCGGTCAGGGTGAAGGAGTTGGAGTCGTGGATCCGGCCCGGGCCGGCGCTCTCGCCGGGCTGGACGAGTTCGCTGCCGGTGGAGAGCACGACCACCCGGGGGCGGGGCGCGACCCGGACGGTGCCGCGGCCGATCGCGGCGAGCAGGCCGAGCTGGGTGGGGCCGAGCACGGTGCCGGCCTCCAGCACGGTGTCGCCCGCGGTGACGTCGCTGCCCCGGCGGCGGATGTGCGCGCCCTCGGCGACCGGGCGCAGCACCCGGACCTCCTCGTCCGCGACGGGCGCGCCCATCGCGTCGGCGGCCTCCCCGGTGCCGGTGCCGCCGTCGGTCCACTCGACCGGGGCGACGGCCTCGGCGCCGGGCGGGACGGGGGCGCCGGTCATGATCCGGGCGGCCTGGCCGGGGCCGACCCTGGGCAGGTCGGCGGCACCGGCCGCGATGTCGCCGACCACGGCGAGCACCGACGGGTACGGCCCGGTGGCGCGCACGGTGTCGGCGGTGCGCAGCGCGTAGCCGTCCATCGAGCTGTTGTCGAAGGGCGGCAGGTCGTCGTCGGCCCGCACGTCCTCGGCGAGCCGGCAGCCCTGGGCGTCCAGCAGTTGCAGTTCGATGGGCGGCAGCGGGGCGACCGCGGCCAGGACGTCGGCGAGGTGCTCGTCGACGGTCCACAGCCGCGGCGCGGCCGGGGAGCCGGCCTCCGCGCAGCAGGGGTCGTGCTTCCCGGTCATCGCCTCACGCTCGCCTTCTACCGCCTTCTACGCCGGTCTTCGTGGTGGGCCGGTCCAGCCTCCGCGGTGGGCCGGCCCCGCGCGGGTCGGCCGCGCCCGGGTCAGTCCTGCATCTCGGTGGCCACGAACTGCCGCAGCCAGCCGCGGAACTCGGGGCCGAGGTCCTCGCGCTCGGCGGCCAGCCGGACGATCGCCCGCAGGTAGTCGGCGCGGTCGCCGGTGTCGTAGCGGCGGCCCTTGAACAGCACGCCGTGCACCGGCCCGCCGGCGGACTCGTCGCGGGTGGCCAGCTCGCGCAGCGCGTCGGTCAGCTGGATCTCACCGCCGCGGCCGGGCGGGGTCTCGCGCAGCACGTCGAAGACGGTCGGGTCGAGGACGTAGCGGCCGATCACGGCGTAGTGGGAGGGGGCGTCGGCGGTGTCGGGCTTCTCGACCAGGTCGGTGACCTGGAAGACGTCCTCGCCGAAGCCGTTGGCCTTGACGGCGGCGCAGCCGTACAGGTGGATCTGCGCGGGGTCGACCTCCATCAACGCGACGACGGAGCCGCCGAGTTCCTGCTGCACCTCGATCATCCGGGAGAGCAGCGGGTCGCGCGGGTCGATCAGGTCGTCGCCCAGCAGGACGGCGAACGGCTGGCCCGCGACGTGCTGTTCGGCGACCGAGACGGCGTGGCCGAGGCCCTTGGGGTCGCCCTGGCGGACGTAGTGCATGCTGGCGAGCTGCACGGACTCCTGCACCCGGCGCAGCCGCTCCTGGTCGCCCTTGCGGCTGAGCAGCTCCTCCAGCTCGTAGGCGCGGTCGAAGTGGTCTTCCAGAGCACGCTTGTTGCGACCGGTGACCATCAGTATGTCGGACAGGCCCGCGGCGGAGGCCTCCTCGACGACGTACTGGATGGCCGGCTTGTCGACGACCGGGAGCATCTCCTTGGGCGTGGCCTTGGTGGCGGGGAGGAACCTGGTACCGAGGCCGGCGGCCGGGACGACTGCCTTGGTGACCGGCTGGCGGGCGTGCTTGTTCGTCATGCGTCGACCTTACTGAGGCGGGCATCCCACCCCGCTGGGAGCGGCGTGAGACGTTGGTTAGGGCCTGTCACCGGTCGGGCCCGGGCCGACGGTGGTCGCATGCGGGGTGGGGGGTCCCCCGCCGGGGCCGGAAGACACCTTACCGGGCGCCGGTGAAGCGTCCGGACCGGCCGGCTCGGGCGGGAGCTGCTCGGTGGAGCGCCAGCGGTCGCCGCCCGCGGCGCGCGCGGCGGCCAGCGCGCGGTCGGCGGCCCGCAGCAGGACGGCGGAGTGCGCGCCGTCCCGGGGCAGCACGGCCAGGCCGACGGAGGCGGTCAGGCCGCTGCGCTCGCCCGGGTCGGCGCTCTCGCCGGGGTGACGGTCGGTCAGCCGGTGGCGGCGCACCGACCAGCACAGCCGCTCGGCGACCTGGGCGGCGCCCTCCGGGCCGGTGTCGGGCAGCAGCGCCAGGAACTCCTCGCCGCCGTAGCGGCCCAGGGTGTCGCAGCCGCGGATCTCCATCGCCAGGCGCTGGGCGAGGTCCCGGAGCATCGCGTTGGCGCGGGCCCGGCCGTGCTCGGCGACCACCGCGTCGAACCCGGCGACCTCGATCATCAGCACCGCCAGCGGCCGGGGGTCGATCGCGGTGGCCTCGGCCCGGCGGGCCCGTTCGATCTCGCGGTCGAGGGTGAGCTGGAGGTGCCGGTAGTTCCACACCCCGGTCAGCGGGTCGCAGGAGGCGGTGCGGACCAGTTCGTCGCGTTCCGCCGTCAGTTCCGCGAGCTTCGCCAGGAGTTCCGCCTCCCGGCCGCCGCGCTCGGCCCCGTCCCGCCGCCGGCGCAGCGCGAGGACGCCGGCGGCGGCCGGGGCGGCCGCACCGAGCGCGGCCAGGGCCTGGAGCAGGAGCGGGGTGGACATGCGGCGGCCTCGGGGCGTGTCAGGCTCGTGTCAGTGCACGGAACGGAGTGGAGGGAATCGAACGGTGACTGCGGATCGGTTGTCCAACGACAAGGCGGCGCTGAGGTCACGCCTGCTCGCCGAACGACGGGCGCTCGACGCGGCCGAGCGCGCCGCCGCGGCCGGGGCGCTGGCCCGGCACGCCGCCGCGCTGGTGCCGCCGGGCGGCACCGTCGCCGCGTACGTCTCGGTCGGCGCGGAGCCCGGCACCCGCCCGCTGCTGGCCGCGCTCGCCGCGGCGGACGTGCGGGTCCTGCTGCCGGTGCTGCTGCCGGACAACGACCTGGACTGGGCGCCGTACGAGGGCGAGGACCGCCTCTCCCCCGCCGGCCGCGGCCTGCTCGAACCCGCCGCGCCCCGGCTCGGCCCGGACGCCGTCCTGGGCGCCGACGTGGTCCTGCTGCCCAGCCTGGCCGTCGACCCGCGCGGCACCCGGCTCGGCCGGGGCGGCGGCTCCTACGACCGGGTCCTGGCCCGCCTGACCCGGGCCGGGGCCCGCCCGCTGCTGGCCACCCTGCTCTACCCGGGCGAGCTGCTCCCGGCCCTCCCGGCCGAACCCCACGACCTGCCGGTGCACGCGGTGGTGACGCCGGAGGGCGTGACGCGCTTCTGACCGGAGCGGGGGGCGGGCCCCCGGCGGTCCGCTCCCCCGCCTCCGGGGACGCGCGCCGCCGGGTGTCCGTACCAGGCCCGGTCCGGCCGGTCTTGCCGGGCGCGCGACGCCGGATCATCCCGGCTGGAAGCACCGGCGAAACACCCGAGTACACCCAGGACGAGGGCGTTCCGCCGGCACTCCCAGCCGGGCGCCCGACGCCGCGCGCCGATCCGACAAGACCGGCCGGACCGGGCCTAGTCGGTCAGGGTGAGGGTGTCCTTGCCCGCCTTGGCGACCGCGTCCTTGGTGTAGGCCCAGGGCAGGAGTCGGCCGGAGGCCCACAGGTCGGTCTGGTCGTTGTAGTGGGGGTGGAAGGCGTGGCCGGAGGCGCCGCCGACGTTGATCCAGCGGGAGGCGTCGAAGTCGCTGAGGTCGACGACCATCCGCATCGAGGGGATCCAGTCGACGTCGTAGCCGGCGGCGGCGTTCCAGCCGGTGGCGTCGACGGCGGCGCTGCCGCCGGAGAGCTCGTAGGGGCCCCGGTCGAGCAGCTTGTGGACCACGCCGGAGGCGATCGAGGAGTCGTCGCTGCCGAGGGTGGGCTCCTGGAGGGTGAGCTGGTGCAGGCGGCCCCAGCTCCAGGTGGAGATGTCCTTGCTGAGGCGCGAGGTGAGGTCCTGGCGGGCGTCCTTGAGCGCTTCGGCGAGCAGGTTGCCGAGCCCGTGCTGCTGCTGGTGGTCGGAGTCGATGTAGTCCCACCAGGGCGAGTCGGGGGTGGCGAGCTGCTGGCGGACGACCTCCATCCAGCGGTCGCCGCCGTCCGGCTGGGCCTGCGCGGGTTCGCGGGTGCCGCACTCGGTGACGGCCTGCGCGGCGCCGCCGAGGGCGTCGTCGGGCAGGGTGTTGTCGCGCTTCTGGCGCACCAGCAGGCAGTCTCCCTCGACCCGGAGGTCGGCGGGGAACTTCTGGCCGAAGGCGAGGGTGAGCAGGGCCCGCCAGACGCCGTTGTAGTAGGCGGCGGCGGCGGAGTCGGCGTCCTGGTGGTAGTTCCAGTCCTTGAGCAGGTCCTGGGCCTCGCGCACGTACGGGTCGTCGATCTTGACCTTGAGCAGCAGCGGGACGAGTTCCTTGGCCATCACGCTGGTGTTGTCGAGCTGCATGGACTGCATGTCGTCCAGCGAGACCTTGCCGCCGTTCTTGAGCTTGGCCTGGATCTGGTCGGTGATCTCCTTGGCGCGGGTGCCGTACTCCCAGTCGGTGGTGAGCGTCGGCTTGTAGCTCTGGTCGACGACGGCCTGGTTGGCCGTGACGATGTAGCCCTCGGGCGGGTTGTACGCGTAGGGCAGCGACTTGAACGGGAGGAAGGCGGTGTTCCAGGCGTACGCGGGGTCCCAGCCGGGCGAGGGGTAGCGGCCGTCGTTCTTCTTGCCGCGGACCGGGATCAGGCCGGGGGCCTGGTAGCCGATGTTGCCCTTGGTGTCGGCGTAGACCAGGTTCTGCGCGGGGACGGCGAAGTCCTTGGCGGCGGACCGGAAGGACGTGAAGTCGGTGGCCCGGTCGATCTCGAAGACGGCGTCCATGGTGCGGCCGGGGACGAGCGCGGTCCAGCGCAGCGCGACGGCGTAGCCGGCCGCCCGGTCGGGGGCGGCGTTGCCGGCCGGGGCGTACCGGCCGACCTTCTGCTCCTCGGAGGACTGGTCGGAGATCAGCGGCATGCCGTCCTGGGTGGTGCGGACGGTGATGGTGCGGTCGTCGCCGCCGGCCACCTTGATGGTCTCCTTGCGGACGGTGAACTTCACGTCCTTGCCGTCGTAGAGGTAGGTGTCGGGGCCGGTGACCTTCTCCAGGTACAGGTCGGTGACGTCGGCGCCGAGGTTGGTGAAGCCCCAGGCGATGTCCTTGTTGTGGCCGATGACCACGCCGGGCATGCCGGCGAAGGTGTAGCCGGCCATGTCGTAGCCGCAGGTGGCGGAGACGGTGCGGCAGTGCAGGCCCATCTGGTACCAGATGGACGGCATGCCGGGGCCGAGGTGCGGGTCGTTGGCGAGCATCGGCAGGCCGGTGGTGGTGTGGCTGCCGGCCACCACCCAGGAGTTGGAGCCGATGCCCTGGCCCTGCGGGCCGAGCAGCTGCGGCAGCGCGCCGACCTGCTGGGACAGGCCGCTCAGCAGCGCCTGGGTGGCGGCCCGGGCCTGGGAGCTCTCGGCCGGGGCGGAGCCGCCGGTCAGCGGGGGCACGGTGTCGCCGGCGCCGGGGGTGTAGGTGCCGTCGGCGGAGACCTTGCCGGTCTTCACGATGGTGCCGTTGCGGTCGTACGGGTACCCGGGGTAGAGCTGGTCGATCTGCTCGGCGGTGAAGTCCTGGGCGAGCAGCGAGCGGTCGATCTCCTCCTGCATGTTGCCGGACAGGCTCCAGGCCATCGCCTTGAGCCAGGCCACCGAGTCGATCGGGTCCCACTTCTCGGGCCGGTAGCCGGAGTTGACCGTGCCGAGCAGCGCGTACTCCAACGAGGCGCCGGCTCCGCCGGGGTGCTCGGCGAGCCAGGCGTTGACGCCCTCGGTGTAGGCGGTCAGGTTGCGCTTGGTCTCCTCGGAGAGGACCTCGTTCCACTCCTTCTCGGCGACCTCGCGCCAGCCCATGGTGCGCAGGAAGGTGTCCTGCTCGACCGAGGAGGAGCCGAACATCTCGGAGAGCCGGCCGGAGGTGATGTGCCGGCGCACGTCCATCTCCCAGAACCGGTCCTGGGCCTGCACGTAGCCCTGGGCGCGGAACAGGTCGGCGTCGGTGTCGGCGTACAGCTGCGGGACGCCCTTGTCGTCGCGGACCACGTCCACCGGCGCGGACATGCCGGCCACCTTGACGGTGCCGCTGACCTGCGGGAAGGAGGACCGGACGGTGTCCACCGCCCACCAGCCGCCGCCTACCAGACCCGCCACCAGCAGCACGGCGAGCAGGATCATGATCAGACGTGCGCGCCGGAACTTCTTCGAGCGGGGCATCCGAGTCCTTGTATGAGGGAGCGTGCGGCCGTGACAGGTCACCACATTAGGGCGAGCGCACCGGCGGCCGTGCACGGGGGACGCCCCGGCGGTTCGACGGCACCGCAGGGACCTTACCGGGTGCGGCCGGGCGGAGGCGCTGGCGTAAAGATCAAGTAAAATGTTAGGATGAGTAACGATCCGCCAGAAGCCCCCTCCCTGCCCCGAGGTGCCCCTGCGTGACCGTTGACCACCTGAACACCCTGCTGCTCGAGTCCGCCGTGATCCTGCTGTTCGCCGTCGTGGCGGTGCGGATCTCCACCCGCTCGGGGCTGCCCTCGCTGCTGATCTACCTCGGCATCGGCGTCGCGCTCGGCCAGAACGGCATCGGCATAAGCTTCAACAACGCCGAGCTCACCCAGGTCCTGGGCTACGCCGCCCTGGTGGTCATCCTCGCCGAGGGCGGGCTCAAGACCAGCTGGCGGTCCATCAGGCCGGTGGTCCCGGCCGCCGCCGTGCTGGCCACCCTGGGCGTCGCGGTCTCCGTGTTCGTCACGGCCGCCGGCGCGCACTGGCTGGTCGGCCTGGAGTGGCGCACCGCGCTGCTGCTCGGCGCGATCGTCTCCTCCACCGACGCCGCGGCGGTCTTCTCGGTGCTGCGGATGGTGCCGCTGCCCAAGCGGCTGACCGGCCTGCTGGAGGCCGAGTCCGGCTTCAACGACGCGCCCGTGGTGATCCTGGTGGTCGCCTTCGCCGCCACCGGCGAGCTCGACCCCTGGTACGTGCTGGTCGGCACCATCGTCGTCGAGCTGGTGGTCGGCGGGGCGGTCGGCTACGCGGTCGGCAAGCTCGGCGCGTACGCGGTGCGCCGGATCGCGCTGCCCTCCTCCGGCCTGTACCCGATCGCGGTGCTGGCGCTGATCGTGCTCGCCTACGCGGGCGGCTCGCTGCTGCACGCCTCCGGCTTCCTCGCCACCTACGTCGCCTCGGTGATCCTCGGCAACTCCAAGCTGCCGCACGGCCCCGCGGTGCGCGGCTTCGCCGACGGGCTGGCCTGGATCGGGCAGATCGGCATGTTCGTGGTGCTCGGCCTGCTGGTGACGCCCACCAGCATGGGCGCGGCGGTCGTGCCGGGCCTGGTGGCCGGCGCGGTGCTGGTGTTCGTCGCCCGGCCGCTGTCGGTGCTGCTGACCATGACGCCGTTCCGGATCCCCTGGCAGGAACAGGCGCTGCTGTCCTGGGCCGGGCTGCGCGGCGCGGTGCCGATCGTGCTCGCCACCATCCCGCTGGTGTCCGGCGCGACCGACGCCCAGCAGCTGTTCAACGTGGTCTTCATCCTGGTCGTGGTCTTCACCCTGCTCCAGGGCCCGACCCTGCCGCTGGTCGCCAGGTGGCTGCGGATCGGCGAGGGCGACATCGGCCAGGACCTGGGCATCGAGTCCGCCCCGCTGGAGAAGCTGCACGGCCACCTGCTCTCCGTCCACCTCGCCCCCGGCTCCCGGATGTCCGGCGTCGAGGTCTCCGAGCTGCGGATGCCCGAGGGCGCCGCCGTCACCCTGGTGGTCCGCGAGGGCTCCAGCTTCGTGCCGGACCGGACGACGGTGCTGCGCGAGGGCGACGAACTGCTGGTAGTCACCACCGACGAGGTCTCCGAGGCCGCGGAGCGCCGGCTGCGCGCCGTCGACCGCGGCGGCAAGCTCGCCGGGTGGCTGGAGCACGCGGAAGGCCCGTCCGGCGTTTCGCGGACGTCCCGCCGGACGCCTTCCCCCGGCGGGAAGCCCTCCGTCGCCGGAAAGCCTCCCCTGGCCGTCAAGCCTTCCATCGCCAGGAAGAAGACCGGCTGAACCGCTAAGCTGAAGGCCGGAACACCCCGATACATCCGATACACCCGCTTTTCCGTATCTGCCTGATGCAGAGTCGGCGCGACCGCTCGGCGGCCGGGCCCCGCGGCACCTCGCCCGGGCCCGGTAACAACCCCGGTCGACGCGCGAGAGGACGACCCTCGGCGCCGGACCGGTCCCCACCCCCGACCGCGGCGCTACCAGGCAGCAGAGAGGACCGACCGTGGCGGCGCGCCGACCGGTCGACGACACCACCACCCACGGCTCCGGCTACGGGGCGCTGCTGCGCACCCCCGGCGCCTGGACCTTCCTGCTCCCGGCGCTGGTCGCCCGGCTGCCGTACGCCATGCTCAGTCTCGGCATCGTGCTGCTGGTCCACGACACCACCGGCTCCTACGGCCTGGCGGGCGCGGTCGCCGCGGCCGCCGCCGTCGCGCAGGCCCTGATCGGCCCGCAGACCGGACGGCTCGCCGACCGCCACGGCCAGGCCGCGGTGCTGGTCCCGGCCGTACTGGTGCACGCCGGGGCGGTCGCCGCGCTGATCGTGCTGGCCCACGCCGGCGCCCCCGACTGGACGCTGTTCCTGGCCGCCGCGCCGGCCGGTGCGGCGGTGCCGCAGGTCGGCGCGATGGTCCGGGCCCGCTGGGTGCACCGGCTGGGCGAGCGGCCGGCCCTGATGAACACCGCCTTCGCCTTCGAGTCCGTCACCGACGAGTTCACCTTCGTCCTCGGCCCGATGCTGGCCACCGGCATCGCCACCCTGGTCAACCCGTCCGTCGGGCTCACCGCCGAGGCCGCCCTGACCCTGCTCGGCGGCCTCGCCTTCGCCGCCCGCCGGGACACCGCGCCCGCACCCACCGGGCCCGCCGCCCCCGGCCACCGGCGGGCCTCCGCGCTCTCCTCCCCCGGCGTACGGCTGCTGGCCGGGGCCTTCCTCGGCCTCGGCACCGTCTTCGGCACCCTCCAGGTCTCGATCACCGCCTTCGCCGAGGACGCCGGCTCCGGCGGACTCAGCGGCCTGGTCTACGGCCTGTTCGCGGCCGGGTCGATGGTGGCCGGCGTGCTCTACGGCCTGGTCCCCTGGCGCTCCACCCCCCGGCGGCGGATGATCGCCTGCTACGCGCTGCTGGTGCTCGGCTGCTCCACCCTGTGGGCGATGCCCGACCTGGCCGCGCTGACCGCGGCCGGCCTGTTCTGCGGCCTGGCCATCGCGCCCACTCTGATCACCGGCTACACCCTGGTGGAGACCCTGGTCGCGGACGGCGCCAAGACCGAGGCGTTCACCTGGCTCACCGGCGCGATCGGCCTGGGCCTGGCGCTCGGCTCCACCGCCGCCGGGCAGCTGATCGACCGCTCCGGGCCCTCGCTGGGCTTCACCGTCGCCCTGGCCGGCTCCGGCCTCGGCCTGGTGGCGCTCGTCACGATGCGCCGCCTGCTGGCCGTTCCGGCACCCGCGCCCCGTACCGTGGCCCGGGGAGGCGCGGTCCGCGAGGAGCCGGTCGGCGCGGCCCGCCACGGCTGAGCCGCTGGACTCCTCCAGCGGAATGCCGCATCATGGACCGTCGTTAGCACTCATAGCGTGAGAGTGCCAGGGGGAGTGCAGGAGGAAGCGGAAAGTGCCCACGTACCAGTACCAGTGCACCGAGTGCGGCAACGGCCTCGAGGCGGTGCAGAAGTTCAGCGACGACGCGCTGACCACGTGCCCCGACTGCCAGGGGAAGCTCCGCAAGGTCTTCTCGGCCGTGGGCGTGGTCTTCAAGGGCTCCGGCTTCTACCGCACCGACAGCCGCTCCAGCTCCAGCAGCTCGGTGGGCTCGTCGTCGTCCTCGACGCCCTCCTCGTCCTCCTCGACGGGCTCCTCGACGGGCTCCTCCAGTGGCGGCAGCGCCTCGTCCTCCTCGACGGGCTCCGGTAGCTCCAGCTCCAGCAGCTCCGCCTCCAGCACGAGCTGACCGCGACGCTCCACGGACACCGGGTCCCGCACGGGCCCGGTGTTCCGCGCTGACGGCCCGGCCCGCGGCGCCGTGACCGCTCAACCGGACCGCTCCTGGCGGACCTCGCTCCACACGGCCTCCTTCGCCACTCCGCCGTGGCGCGACGGGGGCGAGCGGCGGTGCCCCCAGCGGTCGCCCAGCGCGAGGGCCTCCAGCACCCCGAGCTCGTCCGGCGCGGGCCCGCTCAGGTGGAGTTCGACCCGGTAGCCGCCGGGGACGGTGGTCAGCCGGGCCTCCCCGCCACCGGCCGCCGCCAGCTTCTCGGCGATCGCCCACGCCCGGTCCCGGGCCGCCTGCCGCGCCTCCGCGTCCCCCACCGGATCAGTGCGGACGGCCGGACGCGACGAGGACCGCCGGCGCCGCCACCCGGACCGCGGACGTGACCCTCCGGGCTCCGCCACGCTCACCGCCGCTCATGAGGCGATCTCCAGCGCGGGACGCTCCTCGGAACCGGGCCGGACGAAGGACAGGTCGCCGCGCAGGAGGGCGAGTTCGAGCAGCGCCTCGGCCAGCCGCTGCACCCACGGCAGCCCGGCGCACCCCAGCGCGACGCCGCCGGACTCCGGCGGCACCTCGGCCCGGTAGACCGGCGACAGCCCCGGCGGCGGATCGAGGCGGGCCGGCCGGAACGCCCGCTCCAGCAGCTCGGCGGCCCGTTCGGAGTCGGCGAACCCCGCGCGCAGAAAACGCCGGAGGGCATCGACCGCCTCCGGCGGCTGTCCGGTGTACAACACGTGCATCCCTTCGTTCGGGTGTCGGGTCTCGGGTGTCGGCTGGACGGGACGACCGGCCGGTCAGGCCGCGTCAGGCTCCCGCGCCCCGTCGCGGTCGCCGCAGCGCGGGCACCGGCAGGCCGGCCAGACCAGCGCGGAGACCAGCGGCAGGAAGCGTTCCTCCTCGGACGTGCAGGACGAGACCTGCACCCGGGCTCCGTCGGCCCGCACGGTATAGACCCGGATCGTCAACTTCGCTTCCGGCTCCGGGTCCTGGTGGTTCGGCATGGCGATCGACCTCACGGCTTGTTGAGCTGTGCAAGGGGAGTTCGGAGGGCGTTCACGCCCCCCTCGGACGACCCGGACCGCACGCGCGCCGGGAGCGAGCCCCCGCACGCCGGTCACCGTCCGCTTCTTTCTGCGTTCTCTGCGTCACAAGCATCGGCGGGAACGGCTACGCTCACCAGGGCTTGACCGTTGACCGTTCCGGTCCGTCAAAGGGGGACAACCATGGAAACCGGCAACGAAGTTGATGTGGTGTCATCGCCCGCCCTGCGCTTCGGCCGGGAACTTGCCAGGTCACGGGCGGCTCGTGGGTGGTCGCAGGTCAGGTTGGCCAAACACATGGGCTATACGAACGGCTACATCTCGCTCATCGAACGAGGTAAGCGGGCCCTGACTTTTACTTTCGCTGTAAAAGCCGACGAGGTGTTCGGCACCGGCTCGCGATTCCAGGAACTCTGGCGGCTCTACTCGAACGCGAGCCTGGTGGAGGGGTTCACGGAGTATGTCGAAGCAGAGGCGAGGTGCCGGATGCTCCGCACTTTTGAGTTGGGCATCGTTCCGGGACAGCTTCAGACGCGCGCCTACGCCTCGGCCTTGGCGATGGCGGCGGTGCAGCGTGGAGACATCACCGAAGCCCAGGCGGAGGCGCGAGTATCTTTCCTGTTGAACCGCCAACAGATCTTCCAGCGCCCCGCCGCACCTATCGTCCACGCGGTGCTGGACGAGGGGTGCATCCGTCGGGTCATAGGCGGACCCGAAGTCATGGCGAACCAACTTGCGCATCTTGAGGCCATGGCAGCGAGCCCTCACATCGTGCTGCAGATCGCTCCGTTCACGCTGGGCGAGTGGGCACCGTTCAGAACGTCGGTAGTCCTGCTCACCCTGCCCGACAGGTCGGTGCTCGGCTATGCGGAATCCCTGGCCCGAGGACATGTGGAGCGAAACCGGGAGACTGTTGCCTCCTGGTCCAAGCGCTACGATCGGCTTCTGGTGGAGTCCCTCCCAACGGCCCCTTCACTAGCCATGATCCGAACTGCTCGGAAGGAACTCGCATGACCCACATCGACCTGCATAACGCCCAGTGGGTGAAGAGCAGCCACAGCTCCGACGGTGGCAACTGCGTCGAGTTCACGCCGGAGTTCACCGCCACCCACGGCATCGTCCCGGTCCGCGACTCCAAGGACCCCCACGGCCCCGCCCTCCTCTTCACTGAGCCCGCCTTTACCGCCTTCGTCACGGCGATCAAGGCCGAAAACTTCGAATCGATCTGACCCGCCACCAGAACCACCGAGCCCCGCAGGCCGGCCACTTGGGCGCGCGGGGCTTCTTCATGCCCGATACGGAAAACCTCACCCCGTCGCTTCCGCCCCGAAGTACGATCGCCAGCGCCAAGCAGCCCCACCGACCCACCACTGCAATGGCCACAGGAGGAACTCGCATGACACCCATCGACCTACACAATGCCCAGTGGGCGAAGAGCAGCCACAGCACCGACGGCGGCAACTGCGTCGAGTTCACGACGGAGTTCACCGCCACCCACGGCATCGTCCCCGTCCGCGACTCCAAGGACCCCCACGGCCCCGCCCTCCTCTTCACTGAGCCCGCCTTCACCGCCTTCGTCACGGCGGTCAGGGCCGGCCATTTCACCGAGGTCTGATCCATCACCGAGACTCGCGGACCCGCTGTCGCCGGGTCGGGTTACGCGGGTTCCTCCGGACGGTGGGGGCGGGTGGGGTACGGGGTGGGGCCGGATGGCGGGGGGGTTCACTCGGTGGGGTGAGGTCGGTTTTCCACAGGGGCGGGTTTTCCACAGGGTGGGGGAATTCGGGGCGGGGTGGTCCGGGTGGGGCCCAGGATGGCTGGCGCGGCTCCGTCCGGGGTCGTGTGCTTCGTTCGGGAAGGCCCGTGCCGTGACCTCTTTCCTGCTGCCCGCCGTGCTCGTTCCGCCGCGTCGTGAGGTGCCTGACTTCCCGCCGATCCTGGGCGTCGCGTCGGGGCGCCACCGCTTGTGGCGGGCGTTGCGGCGGCGTTCCGGTCCGCTGGCGGTGGCCTGTCTGGCGCTGTCCGCCGTGCTGCTCTGCGGGTCGCCGCCGCCCGGGTCGGGGGCGGGCGGCGGGGTGGCGGGGTGTGCTCGGGCGTCAACCTGACGGCGGGGGGTTCACCCGTGACCTTCGGGGGCGTCCGACGTTCGACGCGGCATGAAAGGCTTCAAGGAATTCCTGCTCCGCGGCAACGTGGTGGACCTGGCCGTCGCCGTCGTCATCGGCGCGGCCTTCACCAGCGTCGTCAACGCGTTCGTCAAGGGCGTGATCAACCCGCTGGTCGGGCTGTTCGGCACCAAGGACCTGGCCGCCTACAGCTCCTGCCTCAAGGGGCCGTGCACGGTGGACGATGCCGGCAACGTCACCTCGGGCATCTTCATCCTCTGGGGTTCGGTGCTCAGTGCCGCGCTCAGCTTCCTGATCACCGCCGCCGTCGTGTACTTCCTGCTGATCCTGCCGATGAACCACTTCATGCGCAGGCGCAAGTCCGTGGACGACGAGGCGCTGGACGTCGAACTGAAGGAGGTCGAACTGCTCGCCGAGATCCGCGACGCGCTGGTGCGCCGCGGCTGATCCCGCCGTTCCCGCTGCTTCCCGGTCCCGCTACTTCTCGCCGTGGTGCGGGGGCCGCTGGCTGCGGTACCAGTCCAGCCCCCGCTCCTCCGAGGTGTCGCCCCAACCGCGGTCGGTGTCGTCGGAGGTCTGCTGGTCGAACGGGTCGGTGAAGACCAGTCGGGGCCGGGGGCGGCCGGTCTCGGGCCGGGGCTCGGGCTTCTGCGCGTCCGGGGAGGTCATGCCTCCACTGTAGGACGGCCGCGGGCCCCGGCGGCCCGCCCGCCGGGCGGGCTACGCCGCCTCGAAGCCCGCGTGGTCGGCGATCTTCTTGAGTTCGGCGAGGGCGTGCTTCTCGATCTGGCGGATCCGCTCGCGCGTCAGACCGTGCTGCTTGCCGACCTCGGTGAGCGTCCGCTCGCGGCCGTCCTCCATGCCGTAGCGGCTGCGGATGATGGAGGCGGTGCGGTCGTCGAGGCGGCCGATCAGGTCGTCCAGCTCCTCGCGGCGCATCATCACCATGACCGCGTCCTCCGGGGAGACCGCGCCGGTGTCCTCCACCAGGTCGCCGAACTGGGTCTCGCCCTCGTCGTCGACCGACATGTTGAGGCTGACCGGGTCCCGGGCCCAGTCCAGGACGTCCTTGACCCGCTGCTCGGTGGTGTCCAGTTCGGCGGCGATCTCGGCGGGCTCGGGCTCGCGGCCCAGCTCCTTGGCCTTCTCGCGCTGGACCCGGCGGATCCGGCCGAGCTCCTCGACCAGGTGGACGGGCAGCCGGATGGTGCGGGACTGGTCGGCGATGGAGCGGGTGATCGCCTGCCGGATCCACCACGTCGCGTAGGTGGAGAACTTGAAGCCCTTGGAGTAGTCGAACTTCTCCACCGCGCGGACCAGGCCGGCATTGCCCTCCTGGATCAGGTCGAGCAGCGGGAGGCCGCTGCGCGGGTAGCGGCGGGCGACGGCGACGACCAGGCGCAGGTTGGAGCGGATGAAGACGTCCTTGGCGCGCTCGGCGTCGTCGGCTATCGCCTGGAGCTCCTCGGTGGTGACGCCGTCGGGCCGCTCCTCCTCGTCGAGCAGGTGCTGGGCGAAGACCCCGGCTTCGATGCGCAGGGACAGCTCGACCTCCTCGGCGGCGTCGAGCAGGGGTGTCCTGGCGATTTCGTCGAGGTACATGCCGACCAGGTCGCGGTCGGCTTCGAGGTTGGTCGGGCGGGCGGTGCGAGTCCGATCGGCCCTGTCGCGTACGACGGCACGGGTGGCCATGCTTGCTCCCTCACTGACGCTGCCGGGGGCGCTCCGTTCCGCCACTCGGCACAACCCTGTGGGCCCGTTCGTGGCTCACACGTAACGATCCAACGCACAGAAAACGGACAACATTCCCAAGTGACTCAGCTTTCCACGGGCCATGCAGTATCCTGCCGGTTTTCACTCGAACGATAGACGGAGCGTGACGCGCCCTGCACGGTGCGCACCGGGCGATCGGCACCGAATCCGTGCGGGGCCTTCGCGGCGCGTCCGCACAACCGATGCCGAATCGCGATCGGACCAGCGCCGGTTCGCCTCCTGCCGCTGGGAAGGTTTCTGTCATGCACCAGCCCATCGACCCCGGTTCCCGGTCGGCCGCCGGGTGCCCGGGCGGCGGCCGGGGCACCGGCCGTCTCGCGGCCCCGCCACGGTTACAACGCCCGGGGGCGCTCCGTTGTGCCTGGCCCGCCCTGGCGGGTGCGCTGGCGTTCGCGGCGCTGCTGGTGCTGGTGCGGGCCGGCTGGCCGCCGCTGGCCCGGCTGGACCGGGGCTGGGTGGCGCTGCTGCACCGCTACGCGCTGCGGCACCCGGTGTGGACGGCGGCCCTGCAGACGCTGGCCGACCTGGGGCCGACCTGGGTGATGCGGGGGCTGCTCGGGGCGGTCGCGGTGCGGCTGTGGGTGCTGGGTGCCCGGGTGCCGGCGGGCTGGACGGTGGCGGTGGCACTGCTGGGCTGGGCCGCGGGCCGGGCGGGCGGGGCGCTGGTCGACCGCCCCCGGCCGCACTTCGCCGAGCCGGTGGCCGCCGGTTCCGGGGGGTCCTTCCCGTCCGGGCCCGCGCTGGCCTCGGCGGTCACCTGCGGGGCGCTGCTGGTGCTGGTGTGGCCGCGGGCGGAGCGGCCGGTGCGGGTGGCGGCGGGCGTCGCGGCGGGCCTGGTGGTGCTGGCGGCGGGCTGGACCGGGATCGCGCTGGGCGTGCACTGGCCGAGCGACGTGCTGGCGGGCTGGGCGGCGGCGGTCGCGGTGCTGGCCGGGTCGGCGCTGGCGGTCGAGCTGTGGCGGCCGGGCCGGTTCGGCCGGGACGTACTGCTGCTGCACCGGCGGCACCGGCCCCGGGTGCAGCGGGTGCTGGCCGCGCCGCTGCCACCGGCGGAACCCGCGGCGGAATCCGTCGTGGAATCCGTCGCGGAACCAGCTGCGGAGCGCGATCCGGGGCGTTCCTGACGGATCGTGAGCAACGTCACACCGCGTCGCCCGCCTCCTCCGCGCGGGGGAACCGCGCGGGCAGCATTCCGCGTGTTTCCGGGCGCAAACGGCGCTCCACGGCCGGTGCGGCAAGGGCTCCGGACACCGGTGCGACCGGCTCGAACAGCGCGCCGGTCGGCACCCGACTCCCCATCGGGTGCCGAAGTGGGGCAGACTTCTGCGGCTGGTGCACCCTGCAACCGGCAGGCGGAGTCCGGACCAGGGCCGAATCTCCCGCACTCACCCACGCAACGCCGGACGGGCACCGATCGACGGGGGGTCCGATGACCTTGCACACTGCGGACGGCCCCGGCGACCCGTACCACCCCCAGGGCGGACCGTACGAGCAGGGCGCCCCGTACGAGCAGGGCGGACCGCGCCGGCCGGACACCGCGTACCGCCAGGGCGAGCCGCAGCCGCCGCAGGGCGGCCCGCACCCGCAGGGCGCCCCGTCCTACCCGCCGCCGGGCGGACCGCACCCGGGGCAGGACCAGCCGACCATGCAGCTGGGCCGGATCCCCGCGCAGGGGTTCGAGCAGTACGGCCAGCCGCCGCCCTTCCCGCCGCAGGCCCCCGCGCCGCAGACCCCCCCGCCGGGCGCCGAGCGGCCGGTACCGGCGCCGCGGGTCGGCGAGGAGCCGGACGGGCCAGAGCCCGCGGTCAAGAAGCCCGCCTCCACCGGCCGCAACGGCCTGATCATGGCGCTGGGCTCGCTGGCCTCCCGGGCGCTGGGCTTCGTGCGCAGCGCGGTGATCGTGGCGGCGCTGACCAACGGCCCGGTCGGCGAGGCGTTCAACGTGGCGAACTCGCTGCCGAACATCGTCTACATGATGCTGATCGGCGGCGCGCTGGCCTCGGTGTTCGTGCCGGAGCTGGTGCACGCGATGCAGACCCACCGGGACGGCGGCCAGGCGTACACCGACCGGCTGCTCACCCTGTGCGGCGTGATCCTGGTGGTGCTGACGGTCGGCGCGTTCCTGTTCGCCCCGCAGATCGTCGACCTGTACTCGCAGTTCGACGGCGCCCAGCGCGAGTTGGCGATCGACTTCGCCCGGTACTGCCTGCCGCAGATCTTCTTCTACGGCGTGTTCACCCTGCTCGGGCAGGTGCTGAACGCCCGCGACCGGTTCGGCGCGATGATGTGGACGCCGGTGCTGAACAACGTCGTGGCGATCGGCGTGTTCGGCGTCTACCTGGTGATCGGCCGGCACGCCTACCAGGTCGGCGACGTGACCTCCGGCGACACCCTGCTGCTCGGCCTCGGCTCGACCATGGGCATCGTGGTGCAGGCCGCCGCGCTGCTGCCCTCGCTGCGCTCCTCCGGCTTCACCTTCCGGCCGCGCTTCGACTGGCGCGGCGCGGGCCTGACCCGGCCGCTGCGCTCGGCGGGCTGGGCGCTGCTGCTGGTGGTGGCCACCCAGCTGTCCTTCGCGGTGATCACCAGCCTGGGCACCGGCGCGGGCAAGGCGGCGGCGGACGCGCACATCGCCGGCGGACGCGGCTACGCCGCCTACGCCAACGCCTACCAGCTGTTCGTCGTCCCGCAGGGCGTGATCACCATCTCGCTGGTGACGGCGCTGCTGCCGGGGATGGCGCGGGCCGCGACGGCCGGCGACTACCGGAAGATCGGCGAGGACCTGTCGGGGATGCTGCGTTCCTCGGCCGCGATGATCGTCACCGCCGCGGTGCTCTTCCTGGCGCTGGCCCCGCAGATCGCGATGGCCGCGTACGGCTACGGCTCCGGGCCGACCGTGCACGCCGACGCGATGGTGGTGGCCTCGCTGCTGATGGCCTTCTCGGTCGGCCTGCCCGCGTTCTGCGCCCAGTACGCGCTGGCCCGCGGCTTCTACGCGATGAGCGACGCGCGCACCCCGTTCTGGCTGACCCTGGTGACCACCGGCACCAACGCGCTGATGTGCTGGGTGGCGTACGAGACGCTGCCGCTGCGCTACAAGGTGGTCGGCATGGCGTTCGCGCACACCACGGCCGCGCTGGTCTCGGTGGCGGTGACCGGCATCGCGCTGGGCCGCCGGCTGTCCCGGGGCGCCGCCCCGGCGGCGGTGCCCGCGCAGGCCGGTCCGGGCCAGGGCCCGGACGCCACGATGGTGCTGCGCACCGACGCCTTCGCGCCGGGGGCGAACGCCACCGTGGACCTGGGCGTGCGGCGCGGCTGGCGGCGCGGCAGCGGGCTGGAGGGCGGCCGGCTGGTGGTGCTGCACCTGGGGCTGCTGGTGGCCTGCGCGCCGGGCGCGCTGGCCGCGCACTGGCTGGCCGGACGGTTCGGCGCGGGGCTGTTCGGCAGCCTGGCGGGCCTGGCCGCGGGCGCGCTGGCGGTGCTGCTCTCGCTGTTCGTGCTGGCCCGCCCGCTGGGCGTGGGCGCCTCGGTGGCCCCGTTCGCCCGCAAGCTGCGCATCCCGTACCCGACCCCGGCCCCGACCAGCGGCAAGCACCGGCGCTGAGGCGCGCCGCGCCGGTGTCGGCCGCGTCGCACCGGCTCCGGCGCGTCCCCACCGGTGCTCGGGGCCCTCGTCCGGACGGTAAAGGCCCGGTACGGGCCGCGCTGGACGCCCGGCCGGGCCGCGGGGGCCCGCGCGGGCGGCGCGCTACGCCGGGGCGTCCTCGGCGGCCTCCAGCCAGCCGAGGGCGGCGATCTGGATGCCGGCCTGGAAGCGGCTGCGGGCGTCCACCCGGACCATCAGGTCGGCCATCATCCGGCGGACGGTGCGCAGCGAGACGCCCAGGCGCTGGCCGGCGCGCTCGTCGGTGAGCCCGTCGGCGAGCAGGCGGAGCAGTTCGCGCTCCTGGCCGGTGAGGCCGTGCGGGTCGCGCTGGGGGCTCTTCTCGCCGAGCGGGCGGGCGTGCTCCCAGACCTGGTCGAACAGGGCGCGCAGGGCGGCGACCACGCCGGGGCTCTGGAGCAGGACGGCGCCCTTGCGGGGGTCGTCGGGGTCGATCGGGACGATGGCGGTGGCGTTGTCGACCACGATCATGCGCAGCGGCAGGGTGGGCGTGGTGCGGACGGCGCCGCCGAGGCCGTGCAGCCAGCGGGCGTACTGGACGGTGGCGGGGTCGTTGCGGACGCTGTCCTGGTAGACGGTGCGCATCCGGACGCCGCGTTCCAGGGTGTCCTGGTCGAGGGCGCGGCTGGCCTCCATGACGGGGGCGGGCTGCGGGCCGCCGGGGGCGAAGGAGAGCACCTCGGCGGTGGCGTCGGAGGCCAGTTGGATCAGCCGGTCGCGGACCTGGTCGAGGCTGGAGAGCATCTCGATGCCGCGCTGCCCGTCGGCGCCGGGGGCGTGGATGCTGGCGTACTCGGCGATCAGTCCGGCCATCGCGGCCCGGCTGCGCTCGGCCTCGCGCTGGCGGCGGGCCTCCTCTGCCTCCTGGTGGGCGAGCAGGGCGGCCAGGCCGCGTTCGGGGTTGACGGCGCGCCAGCGGGTGCCGCAGCTGGTGGGGCGGGTGAGGGCGAGGTCGGCGAGCCGGTCGAGGGCGTGGCCGACCTCGACCTCGGTGGAGTCGAGGTGGCCGGCCAGGCCGCCGGTGTCGAGGTCGGGGTGGAGCAGCATGGCGCGGTAGACCGCCTCGCCGAACGAGTCGAGCCCGATCGGGCCGCCGGCGGTCAAGATCCGGTCTTCCGCGTGCCCCGGCTCGGGTCCGTCCGCGTGGTTCTGCGCATGTCGACCTCCAGCGCGCCGTGGCGCGCCCCCCGGATTCCTGCTGACCGGGCGTCAGACTAGCGCTGACCGGTCACCGTCGAGAACTGGCTTGCGGAGATTCTGTCGTACAGGTGGGCGAGCCGTGAAGAGCGCCCGGCAACTGTCATATTCGTGCCAGGCGGGGATGTGACACCCGTCGTACCGCGCGGATCGGATGCGGATTTGCCACGCTGGACGGATGTACGCGATCCGCCTGGAGTTGGACCCGCCGCCCGCGCCGGGTCGGTGCGCGGTGTCCGCCGGGGCCGGTCCGGTGCGGGCCGCGCTGCTGCGGCTGCCGCTGGACGGGGCCCGGGTGTGCCACGTCCGGGTGCTGGAGGTCGCGGACGGGCTGGCGGCGATGTGCTTCCTGACGGCGGCGTCGCTGCTGTCGGCGGAGTGGGCGCTGCGGGCGGGCGCGGCGGCGCTGGTGGGGCCGGACGGGCCGCTGGCGGGCTGGTCGGTGGCGCTCTGCGAGGCGGACCCGTGGATCGCGCTGGGCACGTGGCAGGACAGCGCCCGTAGCTGACGGTACATCAACAACCCGGTGGCGGAGCTGGCACCACAGTGTCACGGCACTGTGGTGACAGCTCCGGCTACTGACACGGAGGTGCCACCGGGAGCACTCTCGTTGTTGTCGGCAGGACGACGGAGCGAGGAAGCGGGAGCAGCCCCCGGCGGGGGACGCGGATCGCACCGGGCACCTGACGACGGCTCACACCACACGCCCCGGTGGCAGCCCGGGGCATCAGCCGAACGCGAGAGGATCGGGCACTCCCATGGCGCTGAACATCCGAATTGTCACGATTGCGGTACTTGGTGCGCTGACGGTAGGCGGCGTCGCCACCGCCGCCGAACTGGCCGGCCCGGCACGTCCGGGCGCCGTCGTCACCGCCGACGGGGCGGTCGCCGGCGGTCCGCAGCAGCCCGGGGACGCGGCGGCCCAGAACGCCGTGGTCGGCGGCGGCGTCTCGGACCCGAGCCCGGTCCCGTCCGGCAGCCCGACCCCGACCAGCAGCCCGAGCGGCCCGCAGCAGTCCGGGACCTGGGGCTGGGGCTGATCGGACCGGAGCGGACCGGAGAGGCACGCGGATGACGACCGCACTGGAACGCCCGCTGGTGCAGCGGGCCACGGCCCACCGCTTCCCGGTCCCCGGGATCGCGGCGGCGACGGACCCGACCGGGATCCTGCTGGCCGACGGGCACCACCTGTTCCGCTCCGGCCTGGGGGCCCTGCTGGACCGGGAGGAGGACCTCGCGGTGGTCGTCGAGGCGGCCGGCGGGGAGGAGGCGGTCGCGGCGGCGGCCCGGGTGCGGCCCGCGGTCGCGGTGCTGGGGCTGGACCCGGAGCAGCCGGACGGGCCGGCGCTGGCCCGGCAGGTGCAGCAGGCGGCGCCGGGCGCGGCGGTGCTGCTGCTGGTGCCGGCCCTGCCGCGGACGGCGGAGCTGCGGCGGGCCCTGGTGGAGGGCGCGTCCGGGGTCCTGCTGAAGGACGTGCAGGCGCCCGCGCTGATCGCGGCGGTGCGCGAACTGGCCCGCGGCGGCCGGGTGTACGACCCGCGGCTGGTGCTGGACGTGGTGCGCACCGGGCAGGCCGGGCCGCTGAGCCGCCGGGAACTGGCGGTGCTGGGCGAGATCGCCGCGGGCAGCACGGTGCGGGAGGCGGCCGCGGCGCTGTCGCTCTCCCCGGGGACGGTGCGCAACTACGTCTCGGCGGCGATCGCCAAGACCCGGGCCCGCAACCGCTGCGACGCGATCCGGATCGCCCGCGAGTGCGGCTGGCTGTAGGCCGGCGGACCGCGGCCCGGGCAGGCCGCGAGGACGGCAGGACAGGAACGCAGGCTCGCCGACGACCCGTCAGATTCCCGCTGACGGGTCGCAGGCGTGCCTGCGTCCGGGCTCTGTGCGTAAGGGCGTTGTGCGTCCGGGCGTGGTGCGCCCGGGTGTCGCGCGTCAGGACGTCGCGCGGCCGGGTGCGGCGCGGCGGGCCGGTCAGAAGCTCTCGCCGAAGCCCTCCCCGGCGCGGGCGGCGGCCACCACGTCCGCGAAGCCGTGCGCGGTGCGCGGCACCCCGGCCGGGCGGCTGCCGATCAGGAACTCGCCGACCGAGGACTCCGCGGTCCAGTCCAGGCCGAGCGCCCGGGCGGCGGCGTCGGTGTCGCCGGAGCCGAGCCCGCACGGGGCCAGGCCCATCGCGGTGGCCACCAGGTAGAGGGTCTGGTAGAGCACGCCGACGTGCTTGAGGGTCAGCGCGTAGGCGATCTGGCTGTACTTCCAGGACAGCCGGCCGAACCGGCTGGTGACGGTGAGCAGCACCTGCGGGTCGACGGTGCAGGCGGTGGCGCGCCAGGCGGCGGTGACGAGTTCGTTGAACGCGGCCTCCTCGCCGGGGTGCTGGAACGGGCGGGGGCGCAGCCGGTGGGCGGCGGCGTCGTAGCGGTAGACGCCGGGCTCCAGGCCGACGCACTTGACCACCGAGAGGTAGACCTCCAGTTCGCCGGTGGCGCCGCCGGCCGGGTAGGGGCGCTCGACGCCGTCGTAGCCGTGCGGGTCGGCGGGGTCGCCGGGGATCACCCGGCGGACCCGGGCCACCCGGTAGAGCAGTTCGGCGAGCTGGTCGAGGGTGACCGGGGTGTCGGCGTAGGAGCGCACCGAGCGGCGGCCTTCGAGGACCTCGCTGAGCGCGGGGTCGCGGGCGACCACGGTGTCCCAGTCCGGGACGGGCAGGTCGATGCCCTCGCCCTCCTCGCGGGCGCCGGGGGTGGAGACGGCGGGCAGTTGCGGGACGTCCTGGTGGGCGAAGACGCCGCCGGTGGGGTAGTCGTGCCGGCCGGGGCGGCTGCGGGCGTGGAACAGCAGGTCGTGGAAGTCCCAGAGCGGGGCCTCGGAGCCCTGCCCGGCGTCCAGGAAGCCGCCGCCGGCCAGCAGTCCGGCCAGCGCCTCGCCCTCGCCGGGGGACATCCCGGCGAGCAGGGCGGCCTCCTCGGCGGTGCGGGAGGCGCTGAGCGCCGCCACGAAGGCCCCAGCGGCGGCCTGGTGGAGGGTGAGCCGGAACGGCGCCATCGGCGATTCGAGGACGCAGCTCTCGCCGTCCTGGCCCTGGCCGTCCGGCAGGCGGCGCAGGTAGGCGAACCGGGAGAGCACCAACCGGCCGGTGGGGCGGGCGAATCCGGGCAGCGCGGCGGAGCGGGCGATCGGCACGGCGGTGGCCAGCGGGGTGCCGAGCGGGTCGGCGACGGTGGTGGTGACCAGGTACGGGAAGCGTTCGAGCAGCTTCAGCAGCCGGACGTGGTCGAGCGCCAGCAGGTCGAGGTCGGCGTCGGAGCGGGTCAGGTCGAGCAGGGCGGCGACGGTGCGTTCGCCGAGCGCGTGGACGCGCTGGCGGCCCCAGGGGTGGGCGAGTTCGACGTCGGCGCCCTGGGCGGTGACCTCGACCTCGGGGCGCAGCCGGAGCAGGCGGCGCAGCGGGCGGTGGCCCCCGGTGGCGGGGGCGGGCGGCAGGTGTTCGATGACGGTCATGGGGACCTCCCCGGATGGGCGGGGCAGCCGGGCCCGGCTGCCCCGCGCGTCGGTCAGATGAAGATGGGGATGGGGTTGAGCTCGCTCTCCGGGGTCGGGGTGTCCAGCCAGCCGAGCCGGACCGGGACGTCGTAGAGCCGGCCGGGCGCGAACCTGGCCCAGAAGTGCCGCATGCCGGGGACGATCACCCGGGCGACGGGCAGCCCCACGTCGGGGCGGGTCTGGTCGGCGACCAGGAACTCCATGCCGCGGTCCTCGACGATCCGCTGCACCAGGGCGAGGTCGTCGGCCAGGTCGGCCCCGGCGAGCGGGAGCCAGCTGGCGGGGGTGGAGCGCGGGGCGTGCGGGTCGGGCAGCAGGTAGGGCTGGTTGGCGACGGTGGCGGTGGTCCACCAGGCCTTCTGCTCGGGGTCGGCGCCCGCGTAGCTGACCTTGCCGTGCTCGTCCCCGGCGACCGGGCCGAGGAACTGGTTCATCTCGGTGAGGGCCCGGGTGAGCGCGATGTGCGGGTCGAGGTGGGCGCCGAACGCGATCAGCACGTCCTCGTTGGCGCCGTCGCGCCCGGCGTCGAGCCTCCGGGAGAACGCGCCGACGACGGGGATGCCGAAGTCGGCGGTCAGGTCGAGCGCCCAGACCTCCCGGCGCAGGCCGCGGTAGACCTCGCGGAGCTGGTCGACGTACGGGTCGCCGAAGGAGTCCAGGTCGACGGCCGGGCGCTGGACCCGGTTGTACCACCACAGCGCGACCGCGTCCCGCTCGACGAGTTCCAGGAAGCCCTGGAGCACGGCGTCCTCGAAGGAGGTGCCGGCCGCGCAGCCGTTGGAGTCGCCCGCGGCGTAGAACCGGCCGCTGTGCCGGTAGCCGTAGTACATCGCCTGGGTGGGCAGCCAGCGGTGCCGCTGCTCGGTCAGCGACCAGGCCGGGGACCACTCGATCGGGTCGTCCGCGTGGAACGGGACGGGCACGACGTTGAACATCGACTGCTTGACGTTCCAGCGGTCGCGCTCGGCGTACTGCCGGTCGGAGTAGAGCAGGGTGCGGGCGGGGTGGATCGCGGCGTCGCCGAGTTCGGCGAAGGTCGCGGTGCGGCGGGCCTCGTCGCCCTGGAAGACGCCGGAGAAGCGCTCCATGGCCTCGCCGAGCGCGGAGGCCCGGGCCTGCACGTCGGTGCGGCCCTTGCCGCAGGAGACCGAGCGCAGGCCGGTGCGCAGCTGCTTGAGGTCGCCGCTCTGCCGGGACAGGTTCTGCCCGGAGACGTAGACCCGCAGGCCGGTGGGGGTGCGGGCGGCGGGGACGAGGGTGGTGACCACGCCGGTGATCGGGCTGAGCTGGGGGCGGTACTTCTCCAGCATGTCCTCGGGCGAGGCGGAGCGGTGGCCGCCGTCGGCGGTGAACGCCTTGGGGCGGGACTCGAAGGCGACGGGGGCGAGTTGGCGGCGCTCCATGATCGCGTCGTCGCCGCAGGACGGGCACTGCGGGCGGCGCACCAGGACGTGCTTCTCGCTCTCCAGCAGCACGGTGTCCAGGGTGGTGACGGCGGGCTGCGGCGGGCGGGCGCCGGCCAGCCACTTGGCGGTCTCCAGGGCGGCGAGCTGGGTGCCGAGCGCCAGGGTGGCGGGCAGGTGGGCGCCGGCGGTGGGGATCGGCTGGTCCTGGCCGAGGCGGTGCTGGAGGTAGCTGAGCGACTGCCGGTTGGCGGACAGCCGGTGCGCCAGGCACTCCCAGCAGCCGGAGCCGCCGGCGCCCCCGGTGCCCCCGGTGCCCCCGGTGCCCCCGGCGTCGGGTTCGAAGACCGGGCCGACCCAGACGATCGAGCCGACCGGGCGGGCCAGCAGCCAGGGGCGGCCGTCGGCGAGGGCCCGCCGGTTGCGCTCGGCCAGGCCGGGGTGCAGGTAGTCCTCGGTGAGCGCGACGGTGAACGCGGCGTCCTGGTCGACGGTGACGCCGGCCGCGGCCAGCGCGGCCAGGAACGGCGCGGCGTCCAGCTCGCCGTACACCTCGACCCGGACGGTGGCGCCGCGCAGCGCGGCCATCGCGGTGTCGCCGTCCTGCCCGGCCATCTCGAAGAAGGCCGCGCCGGGGCGGTCGGTGGCCGGGTCGGCGGCGGTCACCCAGCCGCCGGCCCGGAGCTTGTCGACGCCCGCGCGCAGCTTGTCGGCCGGGACGACGCCGTCCAGGGCGGCGCCGATCTGCTCGGCGGTGCGGGTGCCGTCCAGCAGCGGGGCGAGGGCCTGGGCGAGCCTGCCGTCGACCACCGAGACGCCGCGCTCGGAGACCAGGTAGACGGCCTCGCCGTCGACCACGTACGGGGTGAAGTGGCGTTTGAAGCCGATGAGTTCGGACATGGCGGGTACTCCTCGAAGCGGCGCGCGGTCAGCGCAGGGTGGCGAGCGGGGCGGCGGAGGCGTCGTGCAGGCGCAGCAGCAGCAGGCCGACGGCGACGGTGCCGTCCAGCGCGCCGAGGTTGACGGCGTCGTGCGCGGCCCGGTCCGGGAACCAGGTGCCGTGCAGGCGGTGGCGGGTGAGCAGTTCGCGGACCATCAGGGCGGCGGCCTCGCGGCCGTCGTAGAACGGGCCGGGCAGCAGCGCCTCGGTGGCGTCCTCGGGCAGCGTGTGGACCAGGCCCGCCTCGGCGGCGGTGAGCGCCTCGGTGGCGGCGGAGAGCAGGGCGCGGCCGGTGAGGGCAGCGAGTTCGGGGCCGGTGACGGGCGGGGCGAGCGCGCCCAGGTCGGCCTGGTCGACGGCGTCGGCGCCGAGCGAGACGGCGGTGTCCAGGCAGGCCAGGCGCCCGGAGCGGGTGCCGGTGGCGAAGCGGTGCGCGTGCAGCCGGGCCCGGACGTCCTCGGGGTCGGCGAGCAGCGCGGGGGCTTCGGCGAGGGTGCGGGCGAGCGCGGCGGCGATCGAGTCGGCGCCGCCGGGGACGAGCTCCAGGAAGTCGAACGCGGTGTGCTCGTCGGCGAGCCGGTCGAGCGCGCCGGCGGCCAGCTCCCGGACGCCCTGGTCGGTGTCGGGGTGGCTGCCGCCCGCGCGGCGCAGCCGCAGCAGGTTGAGCAGCAGGCCCGCGCTGCCCAGCGGCACGTCGGCGTGCGGGACCCGGCTCGGGCGGCCGGGCCGGTTGGAGGCGGACTCGGCGACCGACAGCGCGCCGGGCACCAGGGCCTGGGCGGCGGTGAGGAAGTCGGCCTCGCCGAGCAGCAGCCCGCCCCGGGCCAGGCCGTGGATGATCGCGCCGGGGCCGAAGAAGCCGCCGGGGACGGGCGCGCCGGAGGCCAGCCGGGAGTCGCCGGCGAACGCGAAGGCCATCGGCTCCTTCGGGTCGATCAGCGCGGCGGCCTCGGCGAGCAGGCCGTGCGCGGCCCGGTGGAAGCGCGGTTCGCCGGTGGCGGACCAGAGTTCGGCGAGCAGCAGGGCGATGCCGAGGGTGCCGGAGGTCAGGTCGGGGCCGAGCGCCTCGACCTGGCGCAGGCCGGTGCCCGGGTACCAGCTCTGGCCGAGCCAGCCGGTGGGGCGCCGGTCGGCGAGGATGCGGTCGCCGAGTGCCGTGGCGGCGGACAGCAGTTCGCCGGGGCTGGGCGGCTGAACGGCGCGCAGCGGCCGGGCGGGCGCCGCCGGGGGCCGCTCGGTGCCGGCCCGGGCGGCGTCCGCGCAGCCGGAGAGCACCGCGACGTGGCCCTCCAGGTCGAAGCCGTCGAGTTCGGCGACCCGCAGCTGGAGGCGCTGCCAGCCGGTGGACTGGAAGTGGCCGGGGATCTCCCGGCCGTCGGCGGTGAACACCGAGGAGGAGGTGGTCAGCGAGCGGAAGAACGGGATGTCGAAGGAGCGGAAGGAGTCGAGCTCGGCGAGCACCACCTCCAGCAGGTCGCCCCGGGCCGCGTCGCCCGCGCGGGCGGTGACGGCGCCGCGCAGCGCCCCGGCGATGACGGTCTCCCGGGTCGCGCCGTCGTCCAGCGCGAACGGGCTGGTGGAGGCCCGCAGGATCTTGTAGCCGTCCCAGGTGTGGCGCCAGATGTAGCGCACCCAGATGCCCCGGAACCCGCTCAGCGGCCCTTCGGGGTCGGCGAGTTCGCCGCGCAGCCGGTGCAGGGCGGCGTGCATCTCGCGGTAGCCGTCGACCACCTCGTCGGTGTACTGCCACGGGTCGGCGGGCTGCCCGTCGTGCACCGGGCGGTAGGCGGGCAGCGGCAGGGCGGGCACGCCGGGGGCGCTCTCCAGGCTGCCGACCCGGGACAGGCAGCCGATGTCGAGGGCGTCGGTGCGTCCGGCCGGGGTCCACGCCTGGAAGGCCATCGCGGTGCGCACCACGGTGGTCTCCAGCTCGTCCAGCAGGCCGTGCTGTCCGGCGGTCAGCACCGGCGGGGCCTGGACGCGCGGGTAGAGCAGGCACTCCAGGTCGATCAGGACGGGGTGCTCGCCGTCGGCCAGCAGGTTGTCCGCCCACAGGTCGCGGCCCTCCAGCAGCTGCACCAGCCGGATGGTCATGCCCAGGCGGCGGTAGAACCGGGCGAAGCCCGCGCGGTCGGCGCAGGGGCGGGAGGGGACCAGTTCCTCCCAGCCGTAGTCGCCGGAGCAGTCGGTGCTGAGCGAGGCGCCGTGGCCGTCGTCGCCCCGGTCGGAGCGGATCAGCACGGTGCGCAGCGGCAGGTCGAGGGAGAGCTCCCGGTTGAGCCGTTCGACCAGGCCGAGGAAGGCGGTGGCGTGCCGCATGTCCTTGGGCTTGTAGACCACGCCCGCGCCGCTCTCGAAGCGCAGCAGCGCCACCGAGCGGCCCTGGGCGTGCCGGTCGCCGGCGTCGCCGTGCACGGAGTCCAGCGCGCCCGGGTCGGCGCCGCCCCACATCTCGGCCACCAGGCCGGCCCGGTCGGCGGCGAGCCGGGCGAACATCTCGGTGTACATCTCCTGCCACTGCCGGCAGACGGTGCCGATCAGGTGGGCCAGCGCGGGCAGCCGCTCCAGCCGGGCCAGCCAGCCCGCGGCGGAGGCGTCCGGGCCGCCCTCGGCGTCCCAGCCGGTGGCGCGGGGGCGGCCGGTGGCGAGCTGGAACTCCTGGCAGAGCGTCAGGTTGGCGGCCTCGACCAGCCGTCCGGCGAGGGTGCCGACCACGTCGGCGCGGCCCTTCGCGGTGACCGGGACGCCCAGCACGGAGCCGTCCCCGGCGGGCAGCAGGGCGTCGGCGGCGGCCCGGAAGCCGGCCGCGACCGCGCCCGGTCCGGTGGCGGGCGCCTCGCTCTGGGCGCGCAGGAACACCGCCAGCGCGTGGGCCCAGGAGGGCAGCGCGGCCGGGTCGGTCAGCCGGACCCGGCGCAGGCCCTCGCCGAGCGGACGGCCGGTCTCGGCGAGGTGGTCGAGCAGCACCCCGGCGGAGCGCTGGTCGCCGGCGGCCCGGCGCAGCCAGGTCTCGACGGCGGCGGCGCGGCTGCGCCGGTCCTCGGCCGGGTCGGGGGTGAACAGGGCCCGCCCGTCGTCGCGGGCGGCGGCGCGTTCCTCGAAGCTCGCCGCGGCGGCGATCACGGCGTGCAGCCGCTCGTCGGCGCCGGGCAGGCCGGGCAGCAGGGCGGCGGTCGGGGCCGCGTGGCCCGGGGTCCCGGGGGTGCGGAGCCAGGTCTGAACGTCGAGCGACATCTCACATCTCCTGGAAGCGGGCGAGGCGGGTGAACAGGGGGTCGGTGCCGAGCAGTTCGCGGTAGGTGCCCTCGGCGGACACCCGGCCCCCGTCCAGCACGTAGATCCGGTCGGCGGTGCGGATGGTGCTCAGTCGGTGGGCGATCACCAGGCGGGTGCGGTCGAGTCCGGCGACGGCCTCGGCGACCCGCTGCTGGGTGGCGTTGTCGAGCGCGGAGGTGGCCTCGTCGAGCAGCAGCACGGCCGGGTCGCGGACCAGGGCCCGGGCCAGCAGCAGGCGCTGCACCTGGCCGCCGGAGAAGCCCTGGGCGTCCTCGCCGACCCGGGTGCCCAGGCCCATCGGCAGGGCGCGCAACTCATCGGCGATCCCGGCGAGTTCGGCGGCGTGCCAGATCCGGTCCTCGGCGACGTCGGGGTCGGCGCCGGCCAGGTTCTCCAGCAGCGAGCCGCGCAGCATCCGGCCGTGCTGGAGCACCGAGCCGAGCTGGCGGCGCACCAGGCGGGCGTCCAGCGAGGCCAGTTCGCGGCCGTCGTAGCGGACCGCGCCGGATTCGGGCCGCTCGAAGCCGAGCAGCAGCCGGATCAGGGTGGACTTCCCGGCGCCGGACGGGCCGACCACGGCGACGAACTCGCCGGGCTCGGCGCGCAGCGACACCCCGTCCAGGGCGGGCAGCGCGCTGCCCGGGTAGCGGAACACCACGTCCTCCAGGGCGAGTCGCCCCTCCAGCCGGCCGGGGTCGGTGAGCTGTCCGGCCCGCTCGGCGGCGTTCACGGCCGGTTCGGCGAGGATCGGGCGCAGCCGCTCCAGCACCGGGGCGACGCCGTACGCGCCGACCGCGGCGTGGGTGACCTGGCCGAGCGCCAGGGCGACCTGTCCGGCCGCCACCCCGGCGGCCATCAGGTGCCCGGCCTCGGCGGCCGGGCCGAAGGTCGCCCCGGCCAGCAGGACGGCCAGCAGCAGCGGCTGGAGCGCGGTGGTCAGCGCGCTCGACAGGGCCTCGCTGCGCATCGCGGCGGCGTCGGCCCGCTTCTGCCCGGCGAACGGGGCGGCCCAGCGGGCGAACGCCTGGATCTCCCGGCCGGCGGTCTGGATCTTGTCGATGCCCAGCAGCAGCCCGTACAGCACTCCTTGGAGCTGCCCGTGGGCCGCGTACACCCGGGACTCGTGCTCCTGGCGGCGACGGCCGAGCAGCAGCAGCGCGGCCGTCACCGCCAGCACGGCGAGCAGCAGCAGCCCGCCGAGCCGCCAGTCCACCAGCAGCAGGACCGTCAGCCCGGTGACGGCGAACACCGCACCGAGTACGGCGCCCACCAGCACCTCCGAGAGGGCCTGGCGGGCCTGCGCCACCGCGTTCGCCCGGTGCACCAGGTCACCCGTGGTGTAGTCGCGGAAGAACCTGGCGTCCTGGGCCAGCAGCCGGTCCCAGACGGCGGGTTCGAGCGCGTGCTGCACCCGGCTGGTGAGCCGGACGGCGGCGGTGTTGCGGACCAGCGTGAGCAGCCAGGACGCCACCACTGCGGAGCCCAGCAGCACGGCCAGCCAGCGCACCGGGTGCCGTTCGGCCAGCAGCAGGCCGGGCAGCAGCACTCCGGTGGAGAGCGGGACGAGCAGGCCGAGCAGCGCCGACACCAGACCGGCCAGGCTCAGCACTCCCAGGTCCCGGCGGGCACCGGGCACGGCGAGGGCGAAGCGCAGCAGGTCGACCGGGGTCGGGCACCCCGGCGGCAGCGGCGGGTACAGCAGTAGCGCCTGGCGGCTCAACTCCGCACGGGTGGCAGCCCGTTCGGAGCCCGGGTCGTGGCGGCGGTGCCGTCCGGCCCGGGGTATCAGGGCGATCGGCCGGCCGTCCTCGGCGGCGAACGCCACCATCGGCCCGGCCGTGCCGGTCTCGTCCCCGTCGGCGAGGGTGACCGGGCGCCAGCGCACCCCGGCCCGGCGCAGCAGCGCCGTGACCGGGTCGGCGGCGTCCCGCACCACGGCGGGGATCTCCTTCGGCACCGGCACTCCCAGCGCCCGCAGCACCTCCCGCGCCAGGTCCGCGCGGTGGCGCGGCGCTGTCGGCGTGGTGCCGCCGTGGCGCGGGGAGGTGTGCGGACGGGTGACGGTGCCGAACTCGGCCAACGCGTCCGCGAGTGCGGTCCGGTTGGCGGCCGCGGTGGCGTCGGCCCGGGTCGCCGGGTCGCGCTCCTCGTCCTCCGCGGCGGTCTGCGGTCCGCCCCGACGGGCGGCGGTCGTGGTGCTCATGCCTGCTCCTCCGTCCGAACGGTGCGGTTCTCGGTGGTGGTCGTGGCGGCCGTGGCAGCGGTCGCGGTCGCGGCCGTGGTGCCGGCGGTGGCGGGGGCGGGGGTCTTCCGCTCGGCGTCGCGCAGCAGCTCCCGGTAGGGGCCGTCCTGCTCGGCGAGTTCGGCGGGCGGGCCCTGCTGGACGATCCGGCCGGCCTCGATCACCACCACCCGGTCGGCCGCCTGTATGGTGCTCAGGCGGTGGGCCAGCACCAGGCAGCTGACGCCGCGGCGGCGCAGGTGCTCGTTGACGGCGGCCTCGGTGTGGGCGTCCAGGGCGCTGGTGGCCTCGTCGAGCACCACCAGGACCGGGTCGAGGGCCAGGGCCCGGGCGATCTCCAGGCGCTGGCGCTCGCCGCCGGACCAGTTCCGGGCGTCCTCGTCGATCCGGGCGTCCAACCCGCCCCGGCGGCGCACCAGTTCGGTGGCCTCGGCGTCGGCGAGCGCCCGGTGCAGGGCGCCCTCGCCGGCCGACGGGTCCCAGAGCGTCAGGTTCTCCCGGACGGTGCCCTCGAAGAGCCGCAACTGCTGCTCCACGTAGGCGACCTGGGCGGTGACGGTGCCCCGGTGCCAGTCGTCGCGGGGCCGCCCGTCGAGCAGCACCTCGCCCTTCCAGGGGCGCAGCACGCCCGCCGCGAGCCGGGCCAGCGTGGACTTGCCGCTGCCGCTGCCGCCGACCACCGCGACCCACTCGCCGGGGGCGATCCGCAGCGAGATCCCGGCGAGGGCCGGCGGCCGGTTCGGGTCGTAGCCGAACTCCAGCCCGCGCAGCTCCAGTTCGCCGCGCAGCCGGACCGGTTCGGCCGGGGCGTCGAGCACCGGGACGAGGTACGGGTCGACCTCGCTGGTCTCGATGTCCTCCAGCAGCGCGTTCTGCGCCCGGGCGACCGTGAACTCGGCTCCGGTGCCGACGAGTTGGGAGACCGGCAGGAGAAAGCCGTTGAGCAGCAGCAGGAAGGCCAGCAGGGTGCCGAAGGAGAGCGAGCCGGCCAGCAGCAGCACCGTCCCGGCGACCACCGCGGCGGCCGCGGCGGCCGAGTTGAGCGCGCCGGGCAGCGAGAGCGGCACCAGGACGCTCTCGGCGACCCGCTGCCCGGTGTGCGCGGCCCGGGCCTGCCAGCCGGCCCAGGAGCGGAACAGCGCGTCCTCCGCGCCCTCCGCCTTGACCGTCTCGATCGCCGACACCCCCGCGAACGCGACACCGTCCCGCTTGTGGCCCTCCGCGTGCAGCCGGTGGATCGTGCCGCCGCGCCGCCGGTCCGCGGAGCGCAGCGCGAGCGCGTCCAGCACCGCGACCGCCACCGGGATGGCGGCGAGCTTCGGCGCCAGCCAGAGCAGCGCGGTCAGGTGCACGGCGGCGGCGGCCAGCGAGGAGGCCGCGCCGGCCACCCGGTAGGACAGCAGGTTGGCCAGGCCGTCGTTGAGCTGCACCCGGGTGACCAGGCCGCCGAGCTGGCGGCGGTGGAAGAACGCGCCGGGCAGCCGCAGCATCCGCCACAGGAAGGACGCCGAGGAGCGGGCGGCCATCGCCTCCAGCACCCGGTTGACCAGCGCGGAGCGCAGCCAGTTCCCGGCCAGCACCAGCCCGGCGACCGCCAGCCCGGCCAGCGTCAGCGGCAGCGCCCAGCCGCTCGCGCCGCCGTTGACCACGGTCGCCAGGTAGGTGCGCAGCAGGAACGCGGAGGCCACGCCGGGCACCGTCATCAGCATGCCGACCAGCACCGCGACCAGCATCGGCCACGCGTACGGCCGCATCCGGGCGGTCAGCGAGCGCAGCAGCGGGAAGCGGCGCCCGCCGCGTTCGAAGTCGGGGCCGGGCTCGAAGCCCACCGCGATGCCCGCGAAGGAGTCCCAGAACTCTGCCGGAGTCGCCGAGTAGGAGCCCAGCGACGGGTCGTTGACGTGCACCCGGCCGCGCCTGACGCCCTCGAAGACCGCGAAGTGCGGGCCGGTGACCAGCACCATCGACGGCACCGGCACCGCGCCGAGCCCCTCCAGCCGGTCGTCCTCCCGCCGCACCACCCGACGCCCCCGGGCCAGCAGCCCGTACCGCCCGGCGGCCCGCGCGACGGCCGCCGCGCTCACCCCGTCCCGGCTGACCCCGCAGGCCCGGGACGCCTCGTTCAGCGTCACCCGCCGCCCGAACGCCCCGAGCAGGACTGCGAGGCAGGCCGCCCCGCAGTCCTGCTCCTCCATCTGCGGCACGACGGGCGTGCGGAGGTAGGTGCGCGGCTTGGGCTCGGGCTCGCTCTTGGTCCTGCTCTTCTCGGGCCCGGGCTTCTCGGCCCGGGGTTCCGCCTTTTTCGGCCCCGTCCCCGGCTCGCCGCTGTTGGCGGTGCGCGGCTCGGTGGCGGGCGGTTCGACGGCGGCGGTGCGGGTGGGCTTCATCGCTTGGCCTCCTGTCCGAGCACCGCCTGGTACGGGTGCCGGCTGCCGAGGTCGACCCGGACGTCCAGCGCCAGCGGGCCGTTCAGCGCGACGCCCTGCGGGAGCCGGGCGTACGCCACCCAGACGGGCGCGGTGCCGGCGGGCAGGCCGGGGACGGCGACCGGCAGGGTGCCGTCGAGCGAGTCGGCCCGGGCCGGCAGCGGCTCGACCCGGTCGACGACGGCGCGGATCGCTCCCCCGCCGGGCACCGGGACCAGTACGGGCAGGCCGGGGGCGAGCTTCGCGGCGTCCTTCGGGTCGTCCACCAGCAGCCGGACGGTGGCCGGTGCGGCGCTCGCGTCCAGGGTCAGCACGGGTGATCCGGCGGCGAGCCGGTCTCCGGGGGCGGCCAGCAGCGCGCTCACGGTGCCGGCCGCGGGAGCGGTGACCTCGGTGGTGGCCTCCTCCGCGCCGACCAGTGCGAGCACCTGCCCGGCCGTCACCCGCTCCCCCGGGCGGACCTTGAACTCCAGGACGCTGCCCGGGTGTTCGGCGGCCACCCGGACGGGGGCGTCGCCGTGGGCGGCGACCGCGTGCACGGTCAGGGTGTGCGGGAGCTTGCCCCACACCGTCCAGCTCGCGCCCGCGCCGACGGCCAGCACCAGCGCGGCGCCGGCCAGCCACAGCCGGGCCCCGACCAGCCGTACGGGCTGGTCGAGTCCGGGCTCCAGGACGGCGGCGGCCCGGGCGGCGGCGACGGCGGCGACGGCGTTCCGCGCCCGGGACTCCGCCTCGGTCTCGCGCGGTGTCCCCGTGTCCTGCCCCGTGTTCCCGCTCGGGTCCTGTCCTGTGTTCCCGCTCGTGTCCTGCTTCGTGCGCTTGTGATGCGGCTCCGCGGCCTGCCGGTCCGTGGTGATGCTCATGCCGCCACCTCCATCAGCTCGGGCACCGGCGCGGTCCGCGGCGGGCAGACCACCGGCAGTTCGCGGACCCCGCCGAAGGCGAACTGCTCGGTCGGGCGGGCGGTGGCGTCGGTCAGCGTGGTGCTCAACTCCCTGGTGGCGTCGGCCTCGGCGAGGCCGCGCAGGACGGCGGAGCCGGCGATCAGGGAGAGCGGTGCGCCCAGGCAGTGGTGCGGGCCGTGGCCGAAGGCGAGGTGCTGGCGCTCGGCGCGGTCGAGGTCGAAGCGGTCGGGGTCGGCGAAGCGGCGCGGGTCCCGGTTGGCGGCGGCGTACAGCAGCATGGCGACGCTCCCGGCCGGGACGACGGTGTCGCCGAGCGCGACCTCCCGGGTCAGCGCCCGGGCGCTGGCCCGGACGGGGCTGCCGAGCCGCTGGGCCTCGTCGAACACGGCGGCGGCCAGCGCGGGCTCCTCGCGCACCCGGGCGGTCAGGCCGGGGGTGCGGATCAACTCCCAAGCGGCGACGGCCAGTCCGGAGGTGAGCGTCTCCAGCCCGTTGGCCAGCAGCATCACCACGAAGGCGAGCAGTTCCTCGGTGTCGAGCCGGCCCTCGCCGCGCGCGGCGGCCAGTCGGCTGATCAGGTCGTCGCCGGGGTCGGCGGCCCGGGCCGCGCACAACTCCTCGACGTAGGCGTGGAATTCGGCGAACTCGGCGTCCAGCTCGGCGGCCTCGGGGCCGCTGCCGAAGGGGTCGAGCATCGAGCGGGCCACCAGGCTCGCCCAGCCGGTGATCCGGCCCTGCTCGGAGTCGGGGACGTCGAGGATGGCGCAGGAGACCGCGACCGGCAGCGGGACGGCCAGGTCGGCGACGAGCTCGAAGGAGCCGGCGGCGATCAGCGGGGCGAGCAGCCGGGCGGCGGTGCTCTCGATCCGCTCGCGCATCTGCTCCAGCCGGCGGTGGCTGAACGCGGCGGTGGCGAGCCGCTTGAGCCGGGTGTGGTCGGCGCCGTCGCGCATCGGCAGCATCCGGTTGACCACCTTGAGCAGCGCGGTGTTGCCCGCCCGGGGCAGGCCGACGGTGGTCGGGTCGACGTTGGTCCCGGGGTTCATCAGGACGGTGAGGATCTCCTGGTAGCCGGAGACCACGTACAGCGGGCCGAGGTCCAGGACCGGTGCCTCGGTCAGCAGCCGGCGGTAGAGCGCGGGTGGGTCCTGCTGAGCGGCGGGCTGCTGGATGAACCGCGTCAGCTCGTGCCGGAGGCTGTCCATGCCCGGCTCTCCTTCAATCTGGCGGTGGGGCTGGGGTGTCGGGGTCCGAGTGCCGGGGTTGCCGGGTGGGGGGTGCGGGGGTGGGCCGCCGGAGAGCGGACCACCCCCGCACAGGTCCCGAATTACTCGGCCGCGACCTCGGCGACGGAGTTCGACACCGAGCTGAAGCTCGACACCGGGCAGGCGGCGGAGAGCAGGGAGGAGACGGAGACGCCGCCGTTGACGGTGTCCAGCTCCTCGACCTCGATGTCGAACTGCTCGTCCTTGTTGATCTCGTTCTGCGCCATGGGAATCTCCCTCGGTTTCGCGGCGCCGACCCGCTCATCGGACCGGCCGCCTCGGTTTACTCTTTTCCCGCCCTTCGCTTTCCCGGTTTCGCTTTCCCCGGTTCCGCTCTCGGCGATGTCTCAACTATGACCGACCCTCGAAAATCCGTGCAGTAGGAGATGTCAGATTCCGAGAGGCGTAAATGTCACCACCCGAGATGACATTTTGCACGTGTTCTGACCTGCGGCGATGCGCTACTTGCCGTTCCCCGCCCGGACCCGTCACGCTGCATACATGACACCTCTTTCCGAGAATTCCCCGGCCGTGGAGGTAGTGGACCTGCGGCGCAACTACGGCGATTACGAGGCGGTGCGTGGCATCTCCTTCTCCCTCGCCCGCGGCGAACTGTTCGCCCTGCTCGGCACCAACGGTGCGGGCAAGACCACCACCCTGGAGGTGCTGGAGGGCTACCACCCGCCGACCTCCGGGCACGTCCGGGTCTTCGGCCTGGACCCGTTCACGGCGGGCCCGAAGGTCCGCCGGCGCACCGGGACGATGCTCCAGGAGGGCGGGTTCTTCAAGGAGTTGACGGTCAAGGAGACCGTCGACTGCTGGCGCTCCTTCACCAGCCGGGCCCGGCCGACCGCCGAGGTGCTGGCACGGGTCGCGCTGGAGCCGAAGGCCGGCACCCGGGTCTCCCAGCTGTCCGGCGGCGAGCGCCGCCGCCTGGACCTGGCGCTGGCCGTGCTGAACGACCCGGAGCTGCTGTTCCTGGACGAGCCGACCACCGGCATGGACCCGGAGGCCCGGCGCGCCACCTGGCGGCTGGTCGAGGAGCTGCGGGCGGCGGGCACCACGGTGGTGCTGACCACCCACTACCTGGAGGAGGCCCAGCAGTTGGCCGACCGGGTGGCCATCATGGACCGGGGCGTGATCGCCGCCACCGGCACCGTCGCCGAGGTGCTGTCCGGCCGCGGCGACCTGATCACCCTCCCGCTGCCGCCCGGCGGCGACCTCGCCGCCCTGCCCGAACTGCTCGGCACCGCACCCGCGTCGGCGGACGGCCGGGCGGTCTACCGGGTGCCCCGCTCGGCGCCCGCGCTGGCCGCGCTGCACGCCTGGGCGGCGTCCCGGGGCGTCGAGCTGGACGGCCTGGAGGTGCGCGCCAGTTCGCTGGAGGACGTCTTCCTCGACCTCGCCGACCACGACCACGCCGCCACCCCCGCCCCCACTCCCACGCCCACTCCCGCCACCGCTGCCACCACCACCGCAGGAGCGTCCCGATGAGCTGGTTCACGTACGCCAAGGGCCAGTTCGGCCTGTCCTGGAAGGTGTTCTGGCGCAACCGGCGCTCCACCTTCATCGGGTTCCTGCTGCCGGTGCTGCTCAACCTGGTGATCGCCGCGCCGCTGCGCGACAAGGAGATCGGCGGGGTGAACGCCGCCGGGTACGTGGCGGTGGGGCTGCTCGGGCTGGCCCTGGTGACCTCGTTCGTCAACCTGCTGGGCAGCGTGGTGTCGCGCCGCGAGGAGCTGGTGCTGAAGCGGCTGCGCGGCACCGAGTGCCCGCCGAGCGCGATCTTCGCGGGGCAGCTGGGCGCGGGCGGGGTGGTGGTGCTGATCCAGGCGCTGGTGCTGGGCGGTGTCGCGGTGGGCTGGTTCGGCGCGCCGCTGCCGGCCGATCCGGCGCTGCTGCTGCTCACCCTGCTCGGCGGCTACCTGCTGTTCTCGGTGCTGGCGGTGGCGCTGTCCGGGGTGACCCCGTCCGCCGAGTCCGCGCCGCTGGTGGCGACGCCGGTGCTGGTGCTCTGCATGTTCGGCGCGGGCGTGTTCACCCCGGTCGCGGGCCTGCCCGACTGGCTGCGCGGGCCCGCCGGAGTGCTGCCGCTCTCCCCGGTGATCCGGGGGCTGCGGACGGCCTGGTTCGGCCGCGGCTTCGGCCCGGAGACCTGGGCGGGCGGCCCGCTCCCCCGCCTGGACCTGCTGCACGGCTGGACGGCGGCCGGGCCCTCGCTGCTGCTGCTCGCCGCCTGGCTGGCCGCCGCCGCGATGCTCTCCCGCCGCCTGCTGCGCTGGGAGCCCCGCCGGGGCTGAGCCCTACCAGGGCTAGGCCCGCCGGGGCTGAGCCCTCCGGTGCCGAGCCCGCCCGGGCGTTCCCGCGCACGGCTGATCCGCCGTCGGTTAACGCCGCTTACCCACCTCCGACCGGCCCGCCCGTCCCGAAGTGCCCGCGTCCCGGGGACTTCCGGCCGTGGCGGGCCGTCGGCGTTCCGGCGGAGGCTGGTCCGTGCGGGCCGTCTCCTGCCGTCGGCGGGTGCCCGTACGCGTCCCACCGGGAGGCCCGCGATGTCCCGAAGTCGGCCACGACTCAGCCTGCTGACGCTCGACAGCACCCCGGAGTCGGTCGCCGGGGCCCGCCGCCACACCGCCCTCGCACTGCACTGCTGGCACGCCCGGGTCGAACTCTCCGACGCCGCCCGGCTGGTGGTCTCCGAGCTGGCCACCAACGCGATCCGGGCCTGCGGCGGCCCGGGCGGCTTCACCCTCTCCCTGGCCCTCCGTGACGAACACCTGCTGGTGCAGGTCGGCGACCAGGACCCGCGTCCGCCCCGCCCCCGCGAAGCCGGGTCCGACGCCACCGGTGGCCGCGGCCTGCACCTGGTCGACGAACTCTCCTCCCGCTGGGGCTACTACCGCACCCCGCCGAACGGCAAGGTGGTCTGGGCCGAACTCCCCACCGGCCCCGAGGACACCGCCCCCGCACCCACCCCCCTGGTCGACGCCCGGCAGCCCCGCGTCCCGACCTCCCCTCCCCCCGCCCCTCCCGCCGACCGCTGCCGCTGAGGCCCTGCCCCCACCTCCGCACGGCGCCTCACCAGGCGGCGGGATAACGCACCGGATGACCGCCGACCCGGTGCGGAAGCAACCCGAAGAGAACCAGCACAGCGGTGGCGAGCGCCAGCAACGGCAGGAAGACCACCGGACGCGGGGACTGCAGGACCACGATCACCGCAGTCGCCGCCGCCGGCGAGTGCGGCACCCGCGCGACCAGCATCGCCCCCAGCGCCACCCCACCCGCGACCGCCGCCGCCCACGGCCCCGCCCCGACCACCGCCAGCACCCCGAACCCCACCGCAGCCGACAACAACTGCCCACCCATCAGGTTCCGCGGCTGCGAAATCGGCAACCCCGGCGCCCCGTGCACCAACGCCGCACTCGCCGCCAGCGGCGGTATCAACACCGCCTGGTGCAACGCGCCCCCCACCGCCACCAACACCAACAGTGCCCCCATGGCAAAACTCCCGGCCCGCACCGCATGCCACACCCGACTCCCCAGCGCGACGACGTTCGAGGCGACAGACATGCGAAGGCTCCCTGATCAGGCAGTACGGTCCACCCGACCTTAGACAACCTGTTGACAGTTCAAGAACCCCATTGCCTCATAGGCAAAATTTCCCCTCACGCCCAGAAGCCCGCATCCGCTCCCGGACCTCCGGACCCGGAGCACGGCTCTCCTGAAGCCGGTGTCGCGGGCTCGGGCTCGGTGCGCGTGGGAGCCTGTTCGCGCGGGAGGCAAGTGGGGTTGTTGCGGGTGGCGGGGGCTGTCGGTGGTGGGTGGCGGGGTGGGTTGGGCTTCTCTGCCTGGTGGTTTGCGGTCCGGCGGGCCGGGTGTCGGGCGGTGGCCGGGGGTCTGGGCGGGGTGGCGGGGGTCGCTCGTACGGGGGACCCGTCCGGGCGTCGGGTTACCTGTTCCGGGGGTTTCGGTGGGGCGGGTGCCGGGCCCGCGTTACGTGCCTGTCGGGGTCAGGCGGTGGGCGATCGGGAGCGTGTCGCGGGCGGAGCGCAGGGCGGCTCGGGCGCGTTGGGCTCCGGCTCGGACGGCGGCCGAGCCGGTGCCGACCGCGATCGGCCTGGGGGCCAGGCCCGCGCAGGGGCCGCAGATGCCCGGGGTCGGCACCGGGTCATGGCACTTGGCGCACTCGGCGTAACTCGACCTCGGCCGGGCCGACTTGGCGGCGGCGATCGCCGGGGCCTCCGGGAGCAGGCCCGGTTCGGGCGGCATCTTGCGCGACAGGCGGTCCCGCAGGACGGCCGCCGCCGAGTACATGAACGCCGGCAGGCCGGGCACCAGGGCCCGCGACAGGTCCTCGGGGGTGCTGCCGCGCCGCACCCACTCCGCCACCAGCGGGGCCAGCTCCAGCGCCTCCACCTCGCCGATCCGCAGCCGGGGCTCCGGCCGGACCACCCGGTGCAGCAGGGCCGCTGCCGCCCGTGACTCGGCGGGCACTTCGGGCTCGGGGGCGGGCTCGGGGGCAGGGGCGGATTCCGGTTGCGGTTGCGGTTGCGGTTCCGGTTGCGGTTCCGGCTTCGGCTGGGGCTCGGCGGCCGTCCTGGCGGCCGGGAGGGAGGGTTTTCCCTCCCGGGTTTTCCATAGGACGTCAGGTGCCCCGGGCCCGGAGCCACCGGGACCCGGGGGGATGGGATCCGGCGCGACGTGCTGCGGAGTGTCGAAGAGGTGGGACTGGCTGATGATCCGTCCGCCCGGGAGCCGGAACGTGATGACCCAGTAGAACCCGGCCTTCTTCAACTCCCGGAGCATCCTGGCGATCCCCGCCCGCCCGTCCGGACCCTGTTCGGCGAGCTGTCGGCCGTCCGCGTCGCAGCCGGTGGGGCTGGTGAGGATCTGGACCGCGAGCCCGAACGCGCCCTTGGAGAGTCCGGAACGTTCGGGACGAAGCTCCGGGAAGGGGTCGAACCCGCGCATGCGCGCGCTACGATGGATGTGCATGGGGAGTCTGTTGCTCCTAGTGCCAGGCCCCGGGGTGTTGGTAGCACCGCCGGGGTCCACTATTTCGTGGTCTGGACACGGAACGTAACACACTCCTCGCCCCTTGATCGAAGCGGTCGGATTCGCTCTCTCCTGCGTCAATGACGTTCAGGGAGCGAGGAATTGACGCCCTGTCGGTGGAGTGAACCGATCACGGGACGTCACCGCCCCGGCGGCGCGGTTCAGCGGGCGAGGGAGACCGCGAAGGGCTGGAAGCCGCGCAGGCGCAGGACGTGCGGGACGACGAGGACCATGGCCTCGGTGGCGCGGGCCGTGGTGATGCCGCCGAGGTCCTCGATCCAGGCGGGCTGCCAGCCCAGGTCGCCGAGCAGGCCGGTGACGGTCCGCTTCGCGTCCGGGTCGTCGCCCGAGAGGTAGGCGGTCGGCGGGGTGGCCAGGGTCTCGGGGGCGGTCATGACCGTGAACAGCATGGTGTTGAGCGTCTTGACCACCCGGGTGCCGGGGAGGGCGGCCTGGAGTCGTTCGGCGAGGCTGCTGCCGGGGTAGCAGAGTTCGCCGGGCAGGCCGTCGTCGGCGTCGCGGGTGGCGTTGGAGACGTCGACGAGGAGTTTTCCGGCGAGTTCGGCGCGCAGGTCGGTGAGGCGGGCCAGCGCGGTGTCGCCGGGCGTCGCGTTGATCACGATGTCCGCGGTGCGGGCGGCGGTGCGCTGGTCGGTGGTGATCCGCGGAGCGGTGCCGGGGGTCGCGGCCTCCGCCGGGTTCCGGACGCCGAGGGTGACCCGGTGTCCGGCGGCGGAGAGCTTGGCGGCCAGGTTGGTGCCGACGCGGCCGGCGCCCAGGATGCCGATGCTGGTCATGGGGTGGTGCTCCTTGCGGTGGAAGGGGTGGAAGGGGTGGGAGGGGCGGGCGGGACGGGGGTGCCGGGGTCAGGCGAGCGGCGACAGGACGTCGAGGGCGGCGGCGTGGAGGCCGGGGGCGGCGGCCAGGAAGTCGCGGCTGCCCGTGCTCCAGGGCTCGCCCGCCAGGTCGGTGACGGTGCCGCCGGCCTCGGAGACCAGCAGCGCCCCGGCAACCAGGCCGGAGCGGACGTCGGAGAACTGCCAGAAGGCGTCCGTGCGTCCGGCCGCGACGTGGATGAGCTGCATCGTCGCGGGGACGGACACCCGTACGACCAGGCCGTTGACGAGCATCGCGGTGACCGAGTCGCCGATCCGCCGGAAGGTGCGCTCGTCCTCGCCCGGCCGGGCCTGGCCGGTGCCGACGAGCGCGGCGCCCAGGTCGGTCTTGGCGGACACCGCCAGCGGCCGGCCGTCGAGGTGGGCGCCGCCGCCCGCGACGGCGGTGTAGGTCTGGCCGGTCAGCGGCAGGTGGACGACCGTGAGCACCGGCCGGTTGTCGCGGACCAGGGTGGCGGTCACGGCCCAGTCGTCCAGGCCGTGGACGTGGTTGATGTTGCCCTCGGCGGGGTCGACGACCCACCACTCCCCGGGCGGGAGCGCGCCGCCGGCCAACTCGTCCTCGGCCCACCGCGATCCCGGCCGGGCCCGCAGCAGCGGCTCCCGCAGCACGTCCAGCACCGCGTCGTCGTTGGCGTGGATCTCCGCGACGACCTCGTCCAGGCTCACGCACCGGGCGTGCGGGGTGTGGCGGTCGCGCAGGGTGCGGCCCGCGGTCCGCACCGCCGCGGTCACCTCGGGCAAGAGCGTGGTGTCGGCGGCGAAAGGCGCGGCGGTGCGCGTCGCGGTGGGCATGGCGGTGCGCGCGGCGGTGGGCATGGCGGTGCTCATGGCGGTCTCCCTGGGATCGAGGTGGGCGGGCGGCTCGTTCCGCGCCCGCACTTCGACCGTAGGGTCCCCGACCGTTAACAACAAGTGCATGCTGTTCACTCGTAGAGTTACCGCCATGCAACTGGACCTGAACCTGCTCACCGCCCTCGACGCACTGCTGGAGGAGGGCAGCGTCGCCGGCGCCGCGGCCCGCCTGCACGTCACCGCGCCCGCGATGAGCCGCTCCCTGGGCCGCATCCGCAAGGCCACCGGTGACCAGATCCTGGTCCGCACCGGCCGCAGCATGGTCCCCACCACCCGGGCGCTGGCCATGCGCGCCCAGGTCCACGTCCTCGTGCAGCAGGCCCACCACCTGCTCTCCGCGCAGCAGGAGCTCGATCTCGCCGCCCTGGACCGGGTGTTCACCCTGCGCTGGCACGACGCCCTGACCGCCGCCTGCGGCACCGCCCTGATCACCGCCGTCCACCGCCGGGCCCCCGGCGTCCGACTGCGCCTGCCGGCCGAACCCGGTTCGGACGACGCCGAGTTGCGCCGGGGCGAGGTCGACCTCGAATCGAGCTCCGGCGCCCCGGCCCTCCCCGACATCCGCCACCGCCTGGTCGGCACCGACCGCCTGGTCGTCGCCGTCCGGCCGGGCCACCCGCTCACCGAGGAACCGCTGAGCATCGAGCGCTACGCGTCCGCCGAACACCTCACCGTGTCGCGCCGCGGCAGCCTGCACGACCCGATCGACGACGCCCTCGCCACCCACGGCCTCACCCGCCACGTCGTCGCCGCCGGTCCCACCACCGCCTTCGCCCTGCAACTCGCCCGCGACACCGACCTGGTCGTCACCCTCCCCGACGCGGTCACCCGCACCACCCGGGAACGGCTCGGCCTCACCACCCTGACCCCGCCGCTCCCCCTCCCCGACGCCCCCCTCCACCTCCGCTGGCACCAGCGCCACGACGACGACCGCGCCCACACCTGGCTCCGCGACCTGGCCACCACCACCATCCGCGCCCTGTTCACCCCGCCCACCGAACCGTGACGGCCCCGCCCGGCAACCGACCGCGCAGAACGCCGCAGGCCCCCCGACCCGGGTGGGCGGAGGGCCTGCGAACTGCGGTCACGCTGTGCCCCAGGCAGGATTCGAACCTGCGACACCGGCTTTAGGAGAGCCGTGCTCTATCCCCTGAGCTACTGAGGCGGGGGCCTGCGGAGGGTCCTCGGCGAAGGCCCGGCGGGCGGGTCTTCGGCCTCGGGGTGCGGGCCCATTGGTCGGTGGGGGTCGGCGGGTGTGCGCGACGGTTTCCCGGCGGACATCCGGCCTGGCCTGGCCACTGACGTGAACAGCGTAGCGGATCGGCGTGGAGCGACGGAGTGAACTACCCGGGCTCCCGCCGTCGCGGGGGTGTGAGGTGGGGTTTCGTGCTGGGCGGTACCGGACGGGGGCCTGCTCCCAGGCTGCTCCCGCTAGAGCGGCGGGTCGGGGGCGGGGCGGGCGCCAGGCGGGCCGGCGGTGGCAGGGGGCGTGGTGCGGGCCGGCTTCGAGGGCCTGGACGGCCAGCGCGGCGAAGCGGCGGGAGGCTCTGATCTGGGCGGTGGTCGAGGCGGCGTGGACCGGTCGGCGGGTGTAGGGCCCCACCGGCACCGGTGGCGGGTACGCCGAGCAGGGCGTGGTGCCGGTCGAGCAGGTCGTCCCGCTGCCCGACGGCCTGTCCGCCGCGGCGGCGGTGACGCTCGGCGGCTCCGGCGCGGTGGCCCACTTCGGGCTCCGCCACGCCCGTTTCGTCCCCGGCGAGACGATCCTGGTGCGCGGCGCGGCCGGCGGCATCGGGGTCATGGCCGCGCAGCTCGCCGCCCGCGCCGGTGCCGCCGCCGTGGCGGTCACCACCTCGTCCGCCGAACGCGGCGCCCGGCTGCGCCGCCTCGGCGCGACCCACGTGCTGGACCGCTCCGGCGACGGCGGGGGGACGGCTCCCGCGGGCTACGACGTCATCCTCGACGTGGTGGCCGGGGCGGGCCTGCCGTCCTTCCTCGACCGGCTCGCCCCGAACGGCCGCCTGGTGGCCCTGGGCGCCGTCGCGGGTCAGCCGCCCGCGGACTTCGGCACGAGGATCATGGCGGCGTTCCGGAAGTCGCCGTCCTTCGCCGCCTTCATCGCGGCCACCGTCCCCGCGGCCGAACTGAGCTCCGTGCGCGGCGAGTTGTTCGCCGCGGCCGTCCGCGGCGAGATCGAGGCGGTGGTACACGAACTGCTGCCGCTGGACGGAGCCGTGACGGCGCACCGGAGGATGGACGCGGGCGAGGTCTTCGGCCGGATCGTGCTGACGCCGTAGCCCGGCACGCCCGGTCCGGGGACGGGGGTGCCGGGCGGGCGGGGCGCGCGGGCGTCAGTGGCGGTACCGCTCGGTTCGAGGGGGCAGGCGGCGGGGCGGTCAGGCGAGGCGGTGGAGGGTGCCGTCCAGGTACGCCTGGCGGCAGGCGGTGCGCTGGACCTTGCCGCTGGTGGTGCGCGGGAGGCTGCCGCGGCGGATCGGGACGACCTCGGCGGCCGTCAGCTGGTGTTCCAGGCCGATCGCGGTGCGGATCGCGTCGGCCAGGTCGACGGCGGTGGTGTTGCGCAGGACCCGGCCGTCGGCCTCGACCACGACGACGAGCTGTTCGCCCGCGGGGTGGTCGACGGCGAAGGCGGCGGCGGCGTTGGTGTGCAGGCCGGGGTGGGTGTGTTCGACGGTCTGCTCGATGTCCTGGGGGTAGTGGTTGCCGCCGCCGATGACGATCAGGTCCTTGACCCGGCCGGTCGGGTGGAGTTCGCCGTCCAGCAGGAAGCCGAGGTCGCCGGTGCGCAGGAAGGGGCCGGCCTCGGGGGTGCCGGCCAGCCGGGCCCGGAAGACCTCCCGGTTGAGGGCGGGCTTGCGGTGGTAGCCCTTGGCGACCGAGGGGCCCCGTACCCAGATCTCGCCGATGCTCCCTTCGGGCAGCGGGACGCGGCCGACGGGGTCGACGATCCGCACCTCGGAGTCCTCGGCGACCGGGCCGCAGCCGACCACCGGCACCGCGCCGGGGGCCTGGTCGGTGACCGGTTCGGCGTGCCCGCGGCGCAGCGCCTCGGCGCTCAGCCAGGTGACGCGGGGGGCGCGGCCGGACGGGCTGCCGGAGACCTTGAGGGTGTTCTCGGCCAGGCCGTAGCCGGGGCTGATGGCCTCCGGGGCCAGGCCGTAGCGGGCGAAGTCCTGCTGGAAGCCGCGGGCGGTGGCCCAGCGCACCGGTTCGGCGCCGCACACGGCCGCCCGCCAGGCGGACAGGTCGAGGCCGTCGGCGGCGGGGGTGCCGGCCAGCGGACGGCACAGCTCGTAGGCGAAGTTGGGGGCGGCGGCGTGGGTGCCGCGGTAGGTGCTGAGCGCCTCCAGCCAGCGGCCGGGGCGGCGGATGAAGGCTTCGGGGGCCATCTGGTAGACGGGTGCCCCGGACCAGAGCGGCAGCACCACGCCGAACAGCAGGCCCATGTCGTGGAAGCTGGGCAGCCAGGAGACGATCCGCCCGTCGGGGCCGATCGGCCAGGTCCGGTCGAGTTCGACCGCCTGGTGCCAGAAGTTGCGGTGGCTGACCGCGACGCCCTTGGGGTGGCCGGTGGAGCCGGAGGTGTACTGGAGCAGGGCGGTGGTCTCCAGGCCCGGGTCGGTGTACTCCCAGTCCGCGCCGAGGTCCTCGGCGAGTTCGTCGACGGCCAGCCAGTGCAGGCCGTCGAGTTCGGGGAGCGCGCCGAAGCGGGCGAGCACCTCGTCGCGGGTGGCGGCGGTGGTCAGCACCAGGGACGTCCCGGCGTCGTCGGCGATCCGGCGGACCCGTTCGACGCCGCGCGGCCGGGTCGGCACCTGGACGGGGGCGCCGGCCACCGCGGCGTAGGTGCAGCCGAGGAAGGCGGTGGGGAAGTCGGGCCCGGCCGGGAAGAGCAGCACCGCGGCCGTCTCCCCGGTGCGCCGGACGGCGGCGGCGACCCGGCGGGCGGCCCGGTCGTACCGGCGGTGGGTCAGCGGGGCGTCGGGCCGCTCGCCGTGCTGGAGGAAGACGTGCGCGGTGTCCTCCGGCCGGTGCTCGGCGAGCCGGCGCAGCATGGTGGACAGGGTGGTGGGGGTGGTCCGGGTGTCGCCCAGGACGTCCGGCCCGGGGCGGGTCGCGGTGGTCATCGGTTCACTCCGATCGGGGCTGGGGGCGGGGGCTGCCGGGGCGGGGGGTCAGCCCTGCTTGCGGCCGGAGACCACGAACATGGTGAGCAGGACGGCCGGGTCCGGGTGGGCCAGGAACTCCTCGCGCTCGGCCAGCAGTTCGGCCATCTCCTGCTCGGTGACGATGCCCTCCTGGAGCAGCAGGGCCAGCCGCGGGGCGATGTCGATCTGCGGGAGCAGGGCGTCCAGGCCGAGTTCGTCGCTGGAGACCGCGATGGCGTCGACGGTGATGTCGGTGAAGCCGGCGGCCTTCAGCAGCCGGCCCAGGCGGCGGCCGATCAGCCGGTTGCCGCCGCGCACCGCCTGGAGCTCGTTGCGGCGGTCCAGGATCGGCTGGAGCTTGGGCAGCGCCGGGTCGAGGACGCCCCAGACGTGGTCGTCGACGTCGGTGACGACGACCCGGCCGCCGGGGCGGACCAGCCGGTGCAGTTCGGCCAGGGCGGCCTCCGGCTGCGGCAGGTGCTGGAGCACCATCCGGACCAGCGCCAGGTCGGCCGAGTCGCCGGGCAGGCCGCTGTCCAGGATCGAGCCGGGCACCAGGGTGAGCCGGGAGGTGTCGGCGCCGCGCAGGTTGTGCCTGGAGCGCTCCAGCAGGTCGGCGTCGAGTTCGAGGGCGGTGACGGTGCCCTGCGGGACCTCCCGGAGCAGCTGGCCGGTGACGAAACCGGGGCCGCTGCCGACCTCCAGCAGGTCGGTGTCGGGGCGCAGGCCCAGGGACCGGAGCAGCCGGACCTCCTTGGACCAGACGAGCAGGGCCTGGTTGCGCAGCCGGTCGAGTTCGAAGTCCAGGTCGGGGTGGACGTCGGCGGTGTAGGAGGACTCACCGGGGACGGCGACGGACGGCTTCGGGGCGGCGGTCGGCTGCGGGGCGGCGGTGGTGGTCATCGGGCGTCTCCAGTCAGGGCGTCGGCGAGAGCGGGGGCGGCGGGGGCGTCAGGAGTGGCGGGGGCGGCCGGCAGGTAGCCGGTGCGGACGAACCAGGCGAGCTGGGTGTCGAGCAGGGCGCCGGCGACCGGCGGGCAGTGCACGCCCCGCTCGGCGAGCCGCTCGGTGGTGCGGGTGGAGTCGAAGCGGACGGCGGAGGTGTCGCCGAGGGTGTCCGCGCCGACCACGCCGAGCAGCGGGTAGGCGGCGTTGGCCGGGTCCTCGGCGATCGCGGCGGCCCAGGCGTCGAAGGGCAGCGGGCGCAGCGGGTAGCCGGCCCCGCGCAGGTGGTCGAGCACGTCGCCCAGGCGCAGCGGGTGCGGGCTGGTCAGGTGGTGCGGGCTGGTCGGGTGGTGCGGCTCGGCGGCCGGGCCGGGCGCGTCCGGCCGGGCGAGCGCGACGATCGCGGCGGCGACGTGGTCGACCGGGACGAGGTCGAGCGGGATGTCGGCGCCCTGCGGCGCGGCCCCGGCCTGGACGCAGCCCTTGACGATCCGCCACAGGAAGTCGTCGGACTGGCAGGCGCCGGTCGTGGTGGCGCCGCTGATCCGGCTGGGGCGGTAGAGGGCGGTGGCGAGGCCGCGCCGGGCGGCCTCCAGCACCAGCTGTTCGGCGACCCACTTGGAGCGGGTGTAGCCCTGCCGCAGTTCGGCCGACGGGCCGGTCGGGGTGTGCTCGCCGACCCGGCCGTCGGGGCCGTTCCCGGCGAAGACGCCGATGGTGGAGACGTGGTGGACGGCGGCCCGGCCGGAGCGGGCGGCGAGCCGCAGGACCTCCTCGGTGCCGGTCACGTTGGCGGGCCTCAACTCCTCGTACGGGTAGGTGAGGTTGACGGCCGCGCCGCTGTGGAAGACCGCGTCGGTGCGGGCGGCGAGCCGGTCGAAGCGCTCCTCGTCGAGGCCGAGGCGGGGCCGGGCCAGGTCGCCGGCCAGGGCGACGGTGCGGGCGGCGAGCTGCGGGGTCCACAGGCCGTACCGCTCCAGGGCGGTGCGCAGCCGCTGCCCGGCCTCCCGGTCGGAGTCGGCCCGGACCAGGCACTCCACGGTGGCGGGGGTGGAGCGGATCAGTTCGGCGAGCAGGTACGCGCCGAGGAAGCCGGTGGCGCCGGTGAGCAGCACCCGGCCGAGCGGGCCGGTGTGCGCCCGGTGGCCCGCGGCGGTGACGTCGGGGGCCAGCAGCAGGTCGGCCGGGTCGACGTCGGTGCCGGGGAGGGCCTGCACGCCGCTCAGGCAGCGGTCGACGGCGGCGGCGGTGCCGGCCACCGTCGGGTGCTCGAACAGCGCCCGCAGCGGCAGGTCGACGCCGAACTCGGTGCGCAGCCGGAAGACCAGCTTGGTGGCGAGCAGCGAGTGGCCGCCGAGCTCGAAGAAGTTGTCGTCGGCGCCGACCCGGAGCAGGCCGAGGACGGCGGCCCAGGCCCGGGCGACCCGCTCCTCGGTGGGGGTGGCGGGGGCGGTGTACTCGGTGCGCAGCACCGGGCGGGCCAGGTCGACGGCGGGCAGCGCCTCGCGGTCGACCTTGCCGTTCGGGGTGAGCGGCAGGTGGTCCAGCACGACGAACGCGGCGGGCAGCATGTGGTCGGGGACGCGGGCGGCGAGGAAGGCGCGCAGCCGGGGCGCGATCCGGCCGCGGCGGCGGGCGGTGAGCGGCTCGGTGGCGTGGGCCAGCGGGTCGGCGGGGACGCCGGCGGGCAGCGCCGGGGCGGTGGCCGCCGGCCCGGGGCCGTCCCGCCCGGCGTCGTCCCGCCCGGCGTCGGTACCGGCACCGGCACCGGCACCCGCGTCGGCACCGGCACCGGCACCGGCGTCGGGGAGGAAGACCGCGTCGTAGTCGCTGCCGCCCTCGGGGCCGAGCCGTCCGGCCCGGACGGTGAAGCCGGCCTGTTCGCCGAGGCGGTGGACGGTCTCCGGGTCGAGGCCCGCCGGGGCGCCGGCCCGGCGCAGCGCGGAGCGCAGGTCGGCGACGGTGGAGCCGGGTTCGGCGTCGTGCAGCAGCCGCAGCGCGGTGCGCTCGCCGGTGATCCGGGCGTTGGGGATGCCGGTGACCACCGCGCCCCGCGGGTTGCGGGCCAGCAGGCGGGCCAGCGCGGCGGCGTCCAGGCCCTCCTGCCGCCAGTCGACCCGGGGTCCGGCCGGGCGGGGGGCGGGGCGGCTGCCGCCGAGGTGCAGCACCACGTCGTAGCGGTAGCGGGTCATCTCGTTGTCGGCGGTGCCGCGCTTGAGCTGGACCTCGATGCCGCTGATCTGCGGCAGGCGCAGCCGCAGGGCGTGGAAGAAGGCCGGGTCGAGGACCAGTTCGTCCTCGTCGGCGAGCCGGCGGGCGATCTGCTGGCGCAGTCGGCCGAGCGGCATCCGGTCGTCGGCCCGGGAGAGTTCGACCGAGAGCGCGAACTCCTCCAGGGTGGCCAGGTCGCGGACGTCGCCGAGGAAGATCCGGCCGGGCTTGCGGGCCAGCGCGACGGCGCCCTCCAGCACGTCCAGCAGGTACCGGCCGCTGGGGAAGTACTGCGCGACCGAGTTGATCACCACGGTGTCGTAGTGGTCGGCGGGCAGGCCGGCCAGGTCGTGGGCGGCGCGGTGCTGGAGGGTGGTCTGCGGTTCGCGGACCTTGGGGGCGAGCCGGGAGAGCACCTCGGCGGAGAAGTCGGTGCCCAGGTACTCCTCGGTGTCGGCGGCCAGCCGGGAGAGCAGCAGGCCGGTGCCGCAGCCGATCTCCAGTACCCGGCGGGGCCGCAGGGCGCGGATGCGGTCGACCGTGGCCTCGACCCACTCGCGCATCTCGGCGGCGGGGATCGGCTCGTTGGTGTAGCTGCTGTTCCAGCCGGAGATGTCGAAGTCCGCGGCGTGCTCCCCCCCGCCGTGCCCGTACATCCCGTCGAAGATCATCTCCCACTCGGCGGCCTGGCCGTCGCGGAGCTCCTCCTCGTCCTCGGGGCCGGCGTCCGGCCCGGGGTCGGCCACCACGTAGCCGACCAGCCGCCGTTCGCCGTCGCCGTCGGACTGCGGCACCACCACGGCCGCGCTGACCGCCGGGTGCTCCAGCAGGTGGGACTCGATCTCGCCGGTCTCGATCCGGAAGCCGCGGATCTTCACCTGGTGGTCGATCCGGCCCAGGTACTCGATGCCGTCCTCGGCGGTGATCCGGGCCAGGTCGCCGGTGCGGTAGAGCCGGGCGCCGGGCGCGGGGTCGAAGGGGTGCGGGACGAAGCGGGCGGCGGTCAGCTCGGGGGCGTTCAGGTAGCCGTCGGCCAGGCCCGCGCCGCCGACGAACAGCTCGCCGCGGACGCCGACCGGCACCGGGCGCAACTTCTCGTCCAGCACCAGCAGTTCGAGGTCCGGCAGCGGGCGGCCGATCGGGCTGCGGCGGGCCAGCTCGCAGTCCTCCCGGCGCATCGGGCGGGCCGTGACGTGCACCGTGGTCTCGGTGATGCCGTACATGTTGACCAGCCGGGGGCTGGTGTCGCCGTGCCGCTCGAACCAGCCGCGCAGCGTCCCGGGCTCCAGCGCCTCGCCGCCGAACACCACCAGCCGCAGGGCCAGTTCGCGGCCGGCGGCGGCGTCCGCCGCGGCGAAGTGCACGAAGGCGGACGGGGTCTGGTTGAGCACGGTGACCCGCTCGGCGGCGACCAGCGCGTGGAACGCCTCCGGGGCCCGGGCCACGTCGGCGGGCACCACGACCACCCGGCCGCCGTGCAGCAGCGCGCCCCACAGCTCCCAGACCGAGAAGTCGAAGGCGTAGGAGTGGAACAGCGTCCACACGTCCCGCTCGGTGAAGCCGTACATCTCCTCGGTGGAGTCGAACAGCCGCACCACGTTGCGGTGGCTGACCCGCACGCCCTTGGGGCGGCCGGTGGAGCCGGAGGTGTAGATGACGTACGCCGGGTCCTCGGCGGTCGCCGGGCGGGCCGGGACGACCGGGGCGGCGGGGGCCGGCGGGATCTCCTCGACCTCCAGCACGGTGCCCGGGTGGGCCGGGAGGCGGTCGCGCATCCGGCGCTGGGTGAGCAGCACCGGCGGGCGGGCGTCGGAGAGGACCAGGTCGAGCCGGGACGCGGGGTGGGCGGCGTCCAGCGGCACGTACGCGGCCCCGGCCTTCAGCACGCCGAGCACGGCGGCGACGGTGTCGAGGGAGCGCTCCAGGAACAGGCCGACCAGGGTGCCGGGGGTGACGCCCCGGGCGATCAGCTGTTCGGCGATCGCGTCGGCGCGCCGGTCCAGCTCGCGGTAGGTCAGGCTCCGGCCGTCCAGGGTGGCCGCCGGGGCGTCCGGGCGGTCGGCCGCCCGGCGGGCGAAGCGGCCGTGCAGGACGTCCGCGGACGGGAAGTCGGCCCGCTTGGCGCCGACCGCCAGCAGCCGGGCGGCCTCCCGTTCGGAGACCACCGGCAGTTCGTCCAGCGGCAGGTCCGGGTCGGCGACGGCGGCCGACAGCAGGGTCAGGTACTGGTCCAGGACGCGGGCCGCGGAGGCGGCGTCGTACAGCGCGGCGTCGTACTCCAGGGTCGCGGTCAGGCCCTCCGGGCGTTCGGCGACGGCCAGCAGCAGGTCGAACTTGGCGGTGCCGTTGTGCACCTCCACCGGGGCGGCGGTCAGGCCGGGCAGCTTCAGCGGCTCCAGCGGCGCGTTCTGCAGCACGAACATCACCTGGAACAGCGGGGCGTGGGTCAGCGTGCGCTCCGGCCGCAGGTCCTCCACCAGCCGCTCGAACGGCAGCGTCTGGTGCGCGTAGCCGCCCATCGCGGTCCTGCGGACCCGGCGCAGCAGTTCGCGGAAGGTCGGCGCGCGGTCCGCGTCGGTGCGGGACAGGTCGAAGCGCAGCGCCAGGGTGTTGACGAAGAAGCCGATCAGCTCCTCGGTCTCCAGCCGGTCGCGGCCGGCGATCGGCACGCCGACCACCAGGTCGTCCTGACCGCTCATCCGCTGGAGCAGCGCCGCCCAGGCGCCGATCAGCGTCATGAACGGGGTCGCCCCGCTGCGCCGGCTGAGCGCGCGCACGCCCTCGGCCAGGGCGGCGGGGAGGACCGCGCTCTCCCGGCCGCCGTCGAACACCGGGTCGGCCGGGCGCGGCCGGTCGGTCGGCAGCTCCAGCACCGGCAGCCGCCCGCCGAGCCGGGCCCGCCAGTACTCCAGGTCGGCGCCGGCCGCCCCGGAGGCCAGGCGCTCGTGCTGCCAGAGCGCGAAGTCGGCGTACTGGAGCGGCAGTTCGGGCAGCGGGCTGGGGTCGCCCGCGGCGAACGCCGAGTACAGCTCGGTGACCTCGCGGAACAGCACGCCCACCGACCAGCCGTCGGCGATGATGTGGTGCATCGTCAGCAGGAAGACGTGGTCCTCGTCGGTCAGCCGGATCAGCGCGGCGCGCAGCAGCGGCGGCCGCTCCAGCGCGAACGGGACGGCCGCCTCGGCGGCCGTCTCCGCGGCCAGCCGCTCCTCGCGCTCCCCGGCCGGGACGGCGCGCAGGTCCACCGGGCGCAGCGGGACGTCCGCGGTCGGCAGGACGCGCTGCACCGGGCGGTCGTCGACCACCTCGAAGGTGGTGCGCAGCACCTCGTGCCGGCGGACGATCTCGCCGATCGTGCGGGCCAGCGCGGGCTCGTCCAGCCGGCCGGTCAGGCGCACCGCGAGCGGCACGTTCTGGATCGCCGTCCCGGGGACCAGCTGCTCCAGGAACCAGAGCCGCTCCTGCGCGCAGGACAGCGGGACGCGCGCGGGCCGGTCGAGCCGGGTCAGCCGGGCGGGGCCGGGGATCGTGCTCGGGTCCCCGAGGACTTCGGTGGTCACTGCTCCTCCGAGAGGTGGCGGTAGTCGGTGGAAGAAGGGGGGCGGTCAGGCGGCGCGGGCGAGCGCGTCCTCGACCAGGCGGGTCATGCCGCCGACGGTGGGCTCGTCCAGCAGGTCGTCCAGCGGCAGTTCGACGCCGAACAGGTGCCGGGCCCGGGAGACCAGCCGGGTGGCGAGCACGGAGTCGCCGTTGTGCTCGAAGAAGTCGTCGTCCGGGCCGAGGCCGGAGACGCCCAGCAGCTCGCCCCAGAGCGCGATCACCCGGTCCTGCACCCCGGCCGGTCGCTCGGCCTCCGGTCCGGAGGCGGCCACCGGGGTCGGGACGGCCGGGGCCGGGGCGGCCGGGGCCGCGGCGGCGGCGGGGGCCGGGGCCGGGGCCGGGGCGGCGGCCGGCGGGTCGACCCAGTGCCGGGCGGGCTCGAAGGGGTAGGTCGGGGCGGGGCCGCGCCGGTGGCCGCGGTCCGCGTCGTACGCCCGCCAGTCCAGGTCCGCGCCGTGCGCCCAGAGCGCGCCGGCCGCGCGGGCCAGCGACTCGGCGTCGCCCGCGCCCTGCCGGGGGTGGCGCAGCGAGGCGAGGACGGCCGGCCGCGGTCCGGCCGCGGGCGCGCACTCGGCGGCCAGCCGGCCCAGGGTGCGGCCCGGCCCGGTCTCCAGCAGCACGTCGGCGACACCGGCCGCGGTGCGGACCGCGTCGGCGAACCGGACGCAGCCGCGGGCCTGGTCGGCCCAGTAGCGCGGGCTGACCGCCTGCTCCGGGGTGATCCAGGTGCCGGTCAGCGAGGAGGTGAAGGGCAGGGTCGGACGGTTCCGGCGGCGGGCCGCGACCTGCTCGGCGAACGGCGCCAGCACCGGGTCGAGCACCGCGGAGTGGAAGGCGTGCGAGGTGTGCAGCCGCCGGGCCGGGACCCCGGCCAGGGCCAGCGCCCGGACCGCCGCCGCCACCGCGTCCGGCGGGCCGGCCAGCACGCAGCGCCCCGGCGCGTTTACCGCGGCCAGCGACAGCTCCGGGTGGCCGGCGAGGAACTCGACGGCGGCCGGCTCGGTGAGCTCCACCGCGAGCATCCCGCCGGGCGGCAGGGCCTGCATCAGCCGGCCCCGGGCGGCGACCAGCGCCAGCGCGTCCGGCAGGTCGAACACCCCGGCCAGGCAGGCCGCGGTCCACTCGCCGACGCTGTGGCCGACCAGCGCGGCCGGGCGGACGCCGAGCGACTCCCAGTACCGGGCCAGCGCGTACTCCACCGCGAACAGCGCGGGCTGGGCCAGCGCCGTCCCGGTCAGCGGGTCCGGCGCACCGGGGGCGGGCGGCTCGGTGTCGACCAGCTCCCGCAGGTCCCGGCCGAGGTGGCCGCGCAGCAGCTCGGCGCACTCGTCGAAGTGGGCCCGGAACACCGGCTCGGTGCGGTGGACCTCGGCCGCCATGCCGGAGTACTGGGCGCCCTGGCCGGGCAGCAGCAGCGCCACCCGGGCCCGGCCGGCCGGTGCCGCCGGGCCGGACGGACCGGGCAGGGCGCGGACGGCCCCGTCCGGCCCGGCGACCAGGGCGGTGCGGTGCGGGAAGGCCCGTCGGCCGGTGCGCAGGGTGTGCGCCAGGCCGGGCAGGTCGGCCGGGCCGTCGGCCAGGGTGTCGGTCAGCCTCCGCACGGCGCGTTCCAGCGCCTGCGGGGTGCGGGCGGACAGCGGCAGCACCTGGTGGGCCCGGGGGGTGCCGGCGGCGGGGCGGGCCGGGGCCTGCTCGACCACCAGGTGGGCGTTGGTGCCGCCGATGCCGAAGGAGGAGACCGCGGCCCGGCGCGGGCCGTCCTTGGGCCACGGCTCGACCTCCACCGGCACCCGGAACGGCACCGTGTCGGCGTCGATCGCCGGGTTGAAGCGGCGGAAGTGCAGGCTCGGCGGCACCGCGCCGCGCTCCACCGCCAGCACCGCCTTGATCAGGCCGACCGCGCCGGCCGCCGCGTTCAGGTGGCCGAGGTTGGTCTTCACCGAGCCGAGCAGGCAGGAGCCGGGCCCGGCGCCCTCCGCCGCGTACACCTCGGTGAGCGCGGCGACCTCGATCGGGTCGCCGATCGGGGTGCCGGTGCCGTGCGCCTCCACGTAGCCGATGCTCAGCGGGGAGACCCCGGCCAGGTCGTACGCCTCGGCGATCACCGCGGCCTGGCCGTCCACCCCCGGGGCGGTGTAACCGGCCTTGCCGGAGCCGTCGTTGTTGACCGCGGCGCCGCGGATCACCGCCCGGACCGGGTCGCCGTCCGCCAGCGCGTCGCGCAGCCGGCGCAGCGCCACCACGGCGGTGCCGGTGCCGAACAGCGTCCCGGCGGCGTCCGCGTCGAAGGCCCGGCAGTGGCCGTCCGGGGAGAAGATCGAGCCCTGCTCGTACAGGTAGCCCGCGTCCAGCGGCAGCTTCAGCGAGGTGCCGCCGGCCAGCGCCAGGTCGCAGCCGTAGTCCAGCAGCGACTGGCAGGCCTGGGCGACCGCGACCAGCGAGCTGGAGCAGGCGCTCTGCACGGTCACCGCCGGGCCGGTCAGGCCCAGCTTGTACGCGACCCGGGTGGTCAGGTGGTCCTTCTCGTTGCCGTGCAGCAGCATCGCCGGGTAGTCGCCGAGCAGCGAGGCCCCGGTGTGGTGCGGCATCAGGTTGAGGAGCAGGTAGCTGCCGACGCTGCTGCCGCCCCACACCCCGATCCGGCCGTCGAACGCGGCCGGGTCCTGGCCGGCCGACTCCAGCGCCTCCCAGGAGCACTCCAGGAAGCGGCGCTGCTGCGGGTCGGTCAGCTCCGCCTCGCGCGGGGACATCCCGAAGAACTCGGCGTCGAACTCGGCGGCGCCCTCGGCGCTCGGCGACGCCGGGACGTAGTGCGGCGGGTCCTGCCCGGTGCGGGGGTGGAAGTCCACCGACTCCACGCCGGCCAGCAGGTTGGCCCAGAGCTGTTCGGGGTCGCGGGCGCCGGGCACCCGGCAGGCCAGGCCCACCACGGCGATCAGGTCGTCCGTCCCGGCGTCGTCGATCGGGTCAGTCACGGTCGTGCACCTCCTTCAGGCGCAGTCGGCGCTGCTCGCGCAGCTGCTTGCGGGAGTCCGCGCCCCGGCGGGCGGCGGCAGGGGCGGGCCGGGCCGGGGGGCGGGGATGGCCGGCGGCCTGGTCGAGCAGGGCGGCCAGCCCGGCCACGGTCGGGCGGCGGAAGATGTCGACCAGTTCCAGCCGCGCCCCGAGCCGGGTGCGGAGCCGGTCCTGCAACCGCACCGCGAGCAGCGAGTGGCCGCCCAGCTCGAAGAAGTTGACGTCGGCGGGGACGCTCTCCAGGCCGAGCAGCTCGGCCCAGACCTCGGCGACCGCCGCCTCCGCGCCCGCCGCCGCCGCCCGGCCGCCCGGGGCCGGGCCCTGGTCGGGGGCGGGCAGCCGCGCGGTGTCCAGCTTGCCGTTGGGGGTGCGGGGCAGTTCCGGCACCGGGACCAGCAGCGAGGGCACCAGCGCGGCGGGCAGCAGCCCGCCCAGCGCGGCCCGCAGCGCGGCGGTGTCGCCGCCGCCCACCGGGTAGCCGACCAGGACGCGTTCGCCGGTGCGGTCGGTGGCCGCGACCACCGCCGCGTCCACCACGCCGGGGCAGGCCCGCAGCGCGCGCTCCACCTCGGCGGGCTCCACCCGGTGCCCGCGGATCTTCAGCTGCCGGTCGGCCCGGCCGGCGAACTCCACCGCGCCGTCCGGCCGGTGGCGGCCCAGGTCGCCGGTGCGGTACAGCACCGTGCCGTGCGCGCCGGGCCGGAAGACCGCGGCGGTGGCCCGCGGGTCACCCGCGTAGCCGTCGGCCAGCCGGTGGCCGCGGACGCAGACCTCGCCCAGCTCGCCGACCCCGGCCGGGCGGTCGCCGACCAGCACCAGCAGCTCGTGGCCGGCCGCGCCCCGGCCCAGCGGCACCGGCGCCCCCGGCGGGCAGTCGGCCGGGACGGGGTGCCAGGCGGCCGCCTGCGGGGTCTCGGTCGCACCGTAGAAGGCGGTCTGCTCGGCGCGCGGGGCGAGTCGGCGCAGCAGCGCCGCCTCGTGGCCGGTCAGCACGTCACCGCTGAAGAACACCCGCCGCAGCGCGGGCAGTTCGACGTCCGGGGCGCCGGCCAGGAAGCGGGCGGTGGGCGGGGTCAGGTGCAGCACCGTCACCCGCTGCTCGGCCAGCCACCCGGCGAACGGCCCCGGGTCGGCGAGCGCCCCGGGGGGCGGCACGCAGACCGTCGCGCCGAGCGCCAGCGGCACCAGGCAGTCCCGCAGCAGCGGGTCGTGGCCCAGGCCGGAGGTCAGGCCGACCCGGTCGCCCGGGCCGATCCCGAAGGTGTCCGCGTACCAGTCGGTGAAGCGGCTCAGCGGCAGGTGGGCGCCGCGCACCGCCTTCGGGGCACCGGTGCTGCCGGAGGTGAAGGCGAGGTAGCCGAGGTCGCCGGGGGCGGGCGGCGGCAGCGGGCCGGTGGCGCCGGCCGGGCCGGGCGACAGCCGCGGCAGGCCGTCGTACAGGCCGGGGGCGGGTTCGGGCGCGCCGTCGACCGCGATCCAGGCGGCCGGGGCGGCCGTCCGCAGGCAGGCGGCGAGCCGGGCGGCCGGGTGCGCCGGGTCGAGCAGGGCGAAGGCGGCACCGGCGGCGTGCACCGCGAGCAGCGTCCCGGGCAGGGCGGCGGTGCGGGCGCCGTGGACGGCGAGCACGTCGCCCCGGCCGAGCCCGGCGGCGGCGATCCGCCCCGCCGACCCGGTGACGTACGAGGCCAGTTCGGCGTAGCGGAGGTCGCCGTCGGGGGCGCTCACCGCGACCGCGTCCGGGGTGCGGGCGGCCTGCGCGAGGAACCGGCCGACCAGCGGGACGGGGGAGCCGGGCGGCTGCGGCAGCGGCCGGTCCGGGTCGGGCAGGCCGGTCCGGGGCCCGGCGGGCAGCGCGGCCACCGGCAGGTCGGGGGCGGCGACGGCGGCGGCCAGCACCGAGGTGAAGCCGTCTAGCAGCGCCCGCATCCGCTCGGCGGTGAACAGGTCCCGGTCGTAGGCGAGTTCGAGCGCGACGCTGCCGTCGGCGGCGGGCCTGGCGTACAGCGTGAGGTCGAACTTGGAGCCGCCCTCCTCGGCGGGCGCCAACTCGCCGCGCACGCCCGGCAGCCGCAGTTCCGGCTCGGGCATGCTCAGCATGTTGAACATCACCTGGAACAGCGGGGTGCGGGCCAGGTCGCGCTGCGGGCAGAGCCGGTCCACCAGCCGCTCGAACGGGACGTCCTCGTGCGAGAAGGCGTCCAGCACGTCCTCGCGGACCCGCAGCAGCAGCTCGCGGAAGCTCGGCCCGCCGCGCAGGTCGGCGCGGAGCACCTGGGTGGTGACGAACAGGCCGATCAGGTCCTCCAGTTCGCGCCTGCTCCGCCCGGCGGACGGGGTGCCGATCAGCAGGTCGTCCTGGCCGGACCAGCGGGAGAGCAGCACGGCGAACGCGGTGAGCAGCGCCATGAACGGGGTCGCCCCGGTGCTGTGGCCCAACTTCTCCACGGCGGTGCCGAGTTCGGCCGGGACGGTGGCCCGCAGCCTGGCGCCGCGCCGCTCGGTGCCCGCGGTGCGCGGCGCGTCGGCGGGCAGCTCCAGCAGGACGGGCGCGCCGGCCAGCCGCCCGGCCCGGGCGGCCAGCCGGGCCTCGCCCGCCGGACCGGCCTGGGTGCGCTGCTGCCAGTCGGCGAAGTCCGCGTACTGGACCGGAAGTTCGGGCACCTCACCGCCGACCGCCAGGGCGCCGAGTTCGCGCAGCAGCACCCCCATCGACCAGCCGTCGCAGGCGATGTGGTGGACGGCCAGCAGCAGCGTCCAGCGGTCGTCCGCGCGGCGCAGCAGGGTGGCCCGGATCGGGCCGGCCGCCAGGTCGAAGGGGCGGGCGGCGTGCTCGGCGGCCAGCTGCTCGACCCGCGCCCCGTCGGCCCCCCGCAGGTCGACGGCGGCCAGCAGCCCGCCCGTCGCGGGGCGGACGGACTGCCGGGGCTCCCCGGTCTCCATCGAGATCGCGGTGCGCAGCACCTCGTGCCGCTCCACCAGGGCGTCCAGGGCCCGGCCGAGCGCGGCCGGGTCGAGCGGTCCGGCCAGCTCCAGCCGGCCCGCCATGTGGTAGGCGTCGTCGCCGGGGGCGACCTGGTTCAGGAACCAGAGCCGCTGCTGGGCGTAGGACAGCGGCAGCCCGCCGGCCGGGCGGCCGACCGGCACCGGGCCGGACGGCGGCCCGCCCGGGGCACCGCCCGCGCCGAGCCGCTCGACCAGGGCGGCCTGCGCCTCGACCGTGGGCGCCTCGAAGACGGCGCGCAGCGGCAGTTCCACCCCGGCCGCCTCGCGCAGCCGGGCGACCAGCCGGGTGGCCAGCAGCGAGTGGCCGCCGAGTTCGAAGAAGTCCTCGGTGACGGAGACCTTCGGCAGGTCCAGCACCTGCGCCCAGATCGAGGCGACCACCTCCTCCAGCGGGGTGCGCGGGGCCGGGCCGGCCGCGCGGGGGGCCTGCTGCGGGGCGGGCAGGCGGCGGCGGTCGACCTTGCCGTTGGGGGTCGTCGGGAAGGCGTCCAGCACCATCAGGTGGGTGGGCACCATGTGCGCGGGCAGCGCGGCCCTCAGGTGGGCGCGCAGTTCGGCGGCGTCCACCCCGGACCCGTCCGCTCCGGACCCGTCCGCTCCGGCCCCGTCCGCCCCGGGCCCGTCCGCCCCGGGCCCGGACCCGGCTCCGTCCACGGCCACCGCGTAGGCGACCAGCTGGAGTTCGCCCCGGCTGTCGGGACGGCCCAGGGCGAGCGCCTCCCGGACGGCGGGGTGGCGCAGCAGCGCCGTCTCGATCTCGCCGGGCTCGATCCGGAAGCCGCGGATCTTCACCTGGTGGTCGATCCGGCCCAGGTAGTCCAGCCGCCCGTCGCGGCGGCGGCGGACCCGGTCGCCGGTGGCGTACAGCCGGGCCTCCGGATCGTGCGGCGCGAACGGGTCGGGGAGGAACTTCTCGGCGGTCAGCTCCGGCCGGTTGAGGTAGCCGCGGGTGACGCCCGCGCCGCCGACGTGCAGCTGGCCGACCACGCCGGGCGGCACCGGACGGCCGCCCGCGTCCAGCACGTACGCGGTGGCGTTGCCGATCGGACAGCCGATCGAGGGCGTGCCGGTGCCGTCGCACTCCTGCAGGGTGGCGCAGACGGTGGTCTCGGTCGGGCCGTAGGCGTTGACGAAGCGGCGGCCGGCCGCGACCCAGCAGGCGGGCAGGTCGGCCGGGCAGGCCTCGCCGGCCGACACCAGCAGGCGCAGCCCCGGCACGTCGGCCGGGTCCATCAGCGAGAGCGCGGACGGCGGCAGGGTGATCGCGGTGATCCGCTCGCGCCGCAGCAGCGCGACGAGCGGGCCGCCCGGGCGCATCGCGGCGCGCGGCGCGGTGTGCAGCAGCGCGCCGCAGCCCAGCGCCATCAGGCACTCCCAGGTGGCGGCGTCGAAGCTGAGCGAGGCGAACTGCAGCACCCGGTCGTCCGGGCCGAGGCCGAAGGCGGCCCGCTGGGCGTAGGCCAGGTTGACCAGGCCGCGGTGCTCGACCAGGACGCCCTTGGGCAGGCCGGTGGAGCCGGAGGTGTAGATCACGCAGGCCAGGTCGCGCGGGCCGGGCGCCGCCCCGTCCGGGCCGGCGGTGTCGGCGTCGGTGTCGGCGGTGTCAGTGTCGGTGTCGGTGTCGGTGTCGGTGTCGGTGTCAGCGGTGTCGGTGTCAGCGGCGGTTCCGGTACCGGTGCCGGTACCGGTGTCAGCGGCGGCGGGCCAGGGCTCGTCCACGCAGAGCGCCGGGACGCCGTCCAGCGGCAGCCGGTCCACCAGGCGGCGCTGGGTGAGCACGGCGGCCACCTCGGCGTCACCGAGCATGTGGCGCAGCCGCTCCGGCGGGTAGTCCGGGTCGAGCGGGACGTAGGCGGCGCCGATCCGCAGGATGGCGAGCAGCGCCACTACCATCTCGGTGGAGCCCTCGAAGCTCAGCCCGATCCGGGCGCCCCGGTCCAGGCCGCGCCCCCGCAGCACGGCGGCCAACTCACGTGACCTGCCGACCAGTCGGCGGTACGTGAGGGAGCCGGCGGCGTCGGCCACCGCGGGCGCGTCCGGGGTGCGGGCGGCCTGCGCGTCGACCAGGGCGGGCACCGACGGGGTATCGGGGTGGGCGAGCGCGGTGGCGTTCCACTCGGTGAGCAGGCGGTGGTGCTCCTCGGCGCCGAGCATCGGCAGCTCGCCGAGCGCCCGGTCCGGGTCCTCGGCGACGGCGCGGGCCAGCGCCCGGTAGTGGCCGGCCAGTTGGGCGGCGGTCTCCGGGTCGAACAGGTCGGCGGCGTACCGCAGCGAGCCGTGCAGGACCCCGTCGACCTCCTCCAGGAACAGCGTCAGGTCGTACTCGGTGCTCTCCCGGCCGACCGGGTAGGGCTCCAGGGACAGGCCGCCGAGATCCAGCCGGGCGTCCTCGACCCCGGACGCGAACATCGAGATGCCCCGGCGGGCGGTCCAGGACGCGGACTCGTAGGCGATGGCGGCGGTGAACAGCGGCGGCACCGAGGCGTCCCGGCGCGGCGCCAGCTTCGCCACCAGCCGCGGGAACGGGTAGTCCTGGTGCTCCATGGCGGCCAGCGACTCGGCGCGGGCCCGCTCCAGCAGGGCCGGGAACGGGGTGTCGGGCGAGGTCTCGGCGCGCACCACCACCGGGTTGACGAAGTAGCCCACCAGGTCCTCGAAGGCGGAGCGGCCGCGTCCGGCGGTGACCGAGCCGATCCACAGCTCCTCGTTGCCGGTGTAGCGGTGCAGCAGGGTCTGGTACAGGGCGAGCGAGAGCGCGTACAGCGTGGTGCCCCGCTCGCGGGCCAGCGCGGCCAGTCGGCCGGTCAGCTCGGCGTCCAGCCGGAAGCGGTGGCTGCCGCCGCGGTGCGAGGGGACGGCCGGGCGGGGCCGGTCGCCGGGCAGGTCCAGCTCGGGCGCGCCGCCGGCCAGGTGGCCGGTCCAGTACGCCTCGTGGGCCCGGCCGCGCTCGCCCGCCAGCAGCTCCCGCTGCCAGGCCACGAAATCGGCGAACTGGTGCCGCAGCGGCGGCAGTTCGGCGGGCCTTCCGGACCGGGCGGCCCGGTAGAGCCGGTCCAGGTCGTCCAGGACGATGCCGAACGACCACAGGTCGGTCACGATGTGGTGGGCCGTCAGCAGCAGCACGCTGCCGCCGTCGGGGTGCCGGAACACCCGGGTGCGCAGCAGCGGCCCGCGCTCCAGGTCGAACGGGGCGGCGGCCTCGGCGGCCACCAGGGCGTGCAGCTCCTCCTCGGTGCGGCCCGGGGCGGGCACCACCGCGAAGTCGGCGGCCATCGCCGGGTGGACGCGCTGGTACACCTCGGCGGCCGGGGCGCCGCCGCCCTCCCCGGCGCCCTCACCGCCGCCCTCGTCGGCGCGCTCGTCGGCGGTGCCGAAGGTGGTGCGCAGCGCCGCGTGCCGGTCGACCAGCTGCTGCACGGCGGTGGCCAGCGCGGCGGTGTCGAGCGCGGGGGCGCCGGACACCGGGCGGACCCGTCCGGCCAGCGAGAGGTGGTAGGCGTCCGAGCCGGGCGTGAGCTGGTGGACGAACCACAGCGCGCGCTGCCCGTCGGAGACCGCCTGACGCTGCGGTGCGGCGGCGACAGCGGCGTCGGCGTCAGCAGCGGCAGCGGTGACAGCACTGGTGGCCGCCGAGCCGCGGGCCCGCTCGGCGAGCAGCTGCCGCAGCAGCTCGCGGCGGTCGGGGGCGGCGGCGGTGCCGGGCGCGGCGGCGGCCGGCAGGGTGGGCGAGTCGCTCATGGCGTCTGTGCCGACCCGGCGCCGAGGCGTTCGAGCAGCACGTCCACCTCCTCTGGCGAGAGTCGGTCCAGTTCGGAGAGAAGCAGTTCGGCGGTCTGCTGGTCGGTCCCGCCGAGGGTGAACTCGGCGGCCAGCGCCGCGCCCAGGTCGGTGCAGCCGGCGCCGCTCAGGAAGCCGGTGACCGGGACCTCCATGTCGAGTTCGCGCTCCAGCCGGCGGCGCAGTTCCATGGCCATGATCGAGTCGAGGCCGAGGGAGTTCATCGGCTGCGCGGGGTCGATCCGGGAGGCGGGCATCCGCAGCACCCGGGCGATCTCCTCGATCAGCCGTTCGGTGATCAGCCGGGCCTGCTCCTCCGCGGTGGCCACCGCGAGCGCGGCGCGCAGCCGCCCGTCGGACAGCTCGGCGACGGACTCGGCGGACTCGGCGGCCGGACCCGCGCCCGGACCTGTGCCCGGATCGGCGCCCGACTCGGCGGAGCGCGGGGCGCCGTCGCCCGGGGCGGGTACCGGGCCGAGGCCGCTCTCGCGCCGCCACGGGTAGCGCGGCAGGACGGCCAGCGCGGCCGGGGCGGCCTGGGCCGGGCGGGTGGCGTCCGGGCGGGCGGCGTCCGGGGCGGCGACCCGCGCCCAGTCGATCCACGCGCCCTGCTCGTACAGTTCGGCCAGGCCGCGCAGCAGCCCGTCCCGGGCGGGGGTGTCGCGGCGCATCGAGGCGTGCACCGAGAACCGGCCGCCGCGCTGCTCCAGGCAGCCGCGCAGCGCGGCGGTGAGCGCGGGGTGCGGGCCGATCTCCAGGAAGGCGCGGTGCCCGTCGGCGGCCAGGGCGGCGGCGGCCGGGGCGAAGCGGACGGTCCGGCGCAGGTTGTCCGCCCAGTACCCGGGGGTGAGGGCGGCGGGCTCGATCCGGCCGCCGGTCACCGTCGAGTACAGCGGCAGGCGGCCGGGGCGCGGGGCGAGGCCGTCCAGGGCGTCGGCGAGGCGTGCGCGCAGCGGTTCCATCAGCCGGCTGTGGAAGGCCAGCCGGCCGGGCAGCCGGCGGGTGAACACGCCTTCCGCGGCGAGGGTGTCGAGCAGCCGGGCGGTGTCGGCCTCGGGTCCGGCCAGCACGCAGGAGCCGGGAGCGTTCCAGGCCGCGACGTCCACCGGGGCGCCGAGTTCGGCGGCCCGGGCGGCGGCCCGCTCCGGGTCGAGTTCGACGAAAGCGGTGGCACCAGCCGGGGCTTCGCGCATCAGTTCGCCGCGGCAGAGCGCGACGAACAGCGCGTCGTCCAGGTCGAGCGCTCCGGCCACCGCGGCGGCCGACACCTCGCCGAGGCTGTGGCCGACGCAGGCGGCCGGGGCGACGCCCCAGTCCCGCCACTGGGCGGCGAGCGCGATCTGGAGGGCGACCAGCGCGGGTTGCAGCACGCCGGGGTCGGTGAGGGCGGTGCCGTCGCGCAGCGCGTCCAGCAGGGACCAGCCGGCCAGTGCCTCCAGGCGCTCGTGGCACTCGGCCAGGGTCCGGGCGGCGGCGGGCAGTCCGCGCAGGCCGTCGGCGGCCATGCCGGGCCACTGGCCGCCCTGGCCGGAGAAGACGAACACCGGGTGCGGCGGGCCGTCGGCGGCCGGTCCGGCCGGGCGGGCCGCGCGCAGCAGTTCGGCGGCCCCGGCGCGGTCGGCCGCGACCACGGCGAGCCGGTGGCGGTGGTGGGTGCGGCGGGTGGCGGCGGTGGCGGCGAGCACCGGCAGGGCGGGGGCGGCGGGGCGTTCGAGCAGTTCGGCCCAGTGGGCGGCCAGCGCGGCCAGCGCCTCCGGGTCGGCGGCGGACAGCGGCAGCAGAACCGTTTCGCCGCTGTCGGCCCGGCCCTCCTCGACCTCCTCGACCGCGTCGACCGCGTCGGCCGCCGGGGCGTCCCCGTCCCGCGGCGCCTCGCCGACCAGGACGTGCGCGTTGGTGCCGCCGAAGCCGAAGGAGCTGACGCCGGCCAGCGCGAGCGGGTGGGCGTCCGGCCACGCGGTGGTCTCGCGCGGCACCCGCAGGCCCAGTGCCGCGAAGTCGACGTGCGGGTTGGGGGAGTCGAAGGACGCGGCCGGCGGCACCCGGCGGCGCTGCACGCACAGCAGCGCCTTCACCAGGCCGACCGCGCCCGCGGCCGACTCCAGGTGGCCGACGTTGGCCTTGGCCGAGCCGACCAGGCAGGGGGCGGCGGCGTCGCGCCCGGCGCCGAACACCCGGCCCAGCGCGTGCGCCTCGATCGGGTCGCCGAGCGGGGTGCCGGTGCCGTGCGCCTCCACGTAGCCGACCTCGGCGGGGGTGACGCCCGCCTGCCGGCAGGCCCGGCGCAGCAGTTCCTCCTGGGCCGCGCCGTTGGGGGCGGTCAGGCCGTTGCTGCGGCCGTCCTGGTTGACCACGGCGGCCCGGATCAGCCCGTACACCCGGTCGCCCGCCGCCCGGGCGGCGCCGAGCCGCTTGAGCACCAGCACCACTGCGCCCTCGCCCCGGCCGTAGCCGTCGGCGGCGGCGTCGAAGGTCTTGCAGCGGCCGTCCGGGGAGAGGAACCCGGCCCGGTCGAAGACCCGGTGGACGGCGTCGTCGAGGATCACGTTGACGCCGCCGACCAGGGCGGTGTCGCTCTCGCCGAACTGGAGGCTGCGGACGGCCTGGTGGACGGCGACCAGGGAGGAGGAGCAGGCGGTGTCCACCGCCAGGCTGGGGCCGCGCAGGTCCAGCAGGTAGGACAGCCGGTTGGCGGCGACGCTCAGCGCGCTGCCGGTGCCGGTGTACAGGTCGGCCCCGGGGTCGGCGTACCGGCGGCGGCCGTGGTCGAAGCCGGAGATGCCGACGAACACGCCGGTGGCGGTGCCCGCCAGCTCGGCCGGGACCAGCCCGGCGTCCTCCAGCGCCTCCCAGGCCGTCTCCAGCAGCAGCCGCTGCTGCGGGTCCATGGCGGCGGCCTCGCGCGGCGAGATGCCGAAGAAGGCCGGGTCGAAGCCGTACACGTCGTCCAGGAAGGAGCCGTTGACGCTCCGGCCCTCGTCCTGCGCGGAGCCGGTGCGGGCGGCCAGGTCGAGCGGCCGCGCGGTGGTCCCGGCCCGCTCGAACAGCTCCCAGAGCTGCTCGGGGGAGGACGCGCCCGGCACCCGCAGGCCGATGCCGACCACCGCGACCGGGTCGCCGTCCGGCCCGGCCGGGGCGGCGGACGGCTCGGGCCGGGCGGACGGCGCGGCGGCCGGTCCGCCCTCCAGCGCGGCGGCGATCCCGGCCAGGGTCGGGTGCTCCCAGAAGACGGTGGGCTCCACCGGGCGGCCGAGGTGCTCGGTCAGGTCGCCGGCCAGCGAGACCGCGTGCCAGGAGCTGAGCCGGAGTTCGGCGATCGGCCCGGACGGGTCGACCGAGGCGGCCGGCCGGCCCAGCAGGGCGGCCGTGCACCCGGCCAGCCAGTCCGCGAGGGGCGTGGTGCGCGGGGTCATTCCTGCCTCCGGCTGGTTCGGACGAGAGAGGGGGACGGGCCGGGTCCGGGCCGCTCGGCCCGGACCCGGCCGGGGTCCGCGGTACGGGTGGTGCGCGGCGGTACGGGTGATGTGCGGTGGTACGCGTGGTGCTCCAGCGGTGCGGGCGGTGCGGGCGGTGCGGTCAGACCGCGGCGGGGGCCTCGGCCGGGAGCTCGATGCCGAGCTGGGCGGCCAGCTCGTTCGGGTCCCAGTCGCTGCCGCCGGCCACGATCCGGCCGTCGACGATCCGGACCCAGCCGTCGCCCTTGATGCGGATCGGGCGTCCGGTGGCCTCCTGGCCCATCAGCCGGCCCTCGTGGGTGCCGCTGGCGATGTAGGTGAGCCGCACCAGGTCGCCGTCCTTGTGGATGTTCTCCACCTCGTAGGACAGGTCCGGCACGATGGTGCGCAGCTCGGAGACGGCGGCGGAGACGGCGGCCAGGCCGCCGGGCTTGGTCTCCAGCTCCAGCACCTCGTCCTTGGCCTCGCCCTCGAAGTCGACGGCGAACAGCTCGTCGACGATCGCGGTGTTGCCCTTGTTGAGGACCTCTTCGACGTAGCGCTCGACGAGGGCCTTCTCGGCGTCCCAGCTCATGTTCGGTACTCCTCGGTGATGGGTTTCGTCTCTCCGTGCGCAGCTACTGTGCGATCGGCACCTTGAGCCGGGCTGGCCCGTTCCTTTCCTGCACCTGCACCCGTGTCCGCACCCGCACGCGCGTCCGCGCCCGCGTCCGCGTCGCGCCGGGGCGGCCGGGAACGCCGCAGGGCCTTCCGGAACCGTCCGGAAGGCCCTGCGGGAGAAAAGAATTGACGGCGCGTCAGGCGACGCCGAGCGGGTCCGGGCCGACCGCGGCCGGCGTCTCGGCCGACTCGTCCTGCGGGGGGACGCAGGACGGCAGCATCAGGAAGGCGCAGACCGCGCCGATCAGCGCGACGCCCGCGCAGATCAGCATCGACAGCCGCATGCCGCTGCCGAAGGCGTACCTGGCGTGCTCGGCCAGCGCGCCGCCCGCCGGGCCCTGGAGGCCCGCGAACTCGAGCGCCCCGGCCAGTGACCTGCGGGCCGATTCGGGCAGGCCGGCGGGCAGCCCGTCGGCGTACCCGGCGGCCAGCGCGCTGCCCGCGAGGGCCACGCCGAGCGCCGAACCCAGCTCCTGGACGGTGTCGTTGGAGGCCGAGGCCAGGCCGGCCTTCTCCTTGGGCGCCGAGCTCATCAGCGCGTCGCTGACCGGCGCGGTGGCCAGGCCGATGCCGCAGCCGAGCACCAGCAGGCCGGCCAGCACCGGCCGGTACCCGGCCCGCGGGGCGAGGGTGGCGAACAGCACCATGCCGGTGGCCAGCACCACCAGGCCGATCGCGACCGTGGTGCGCACCCCGATCCGCTGGGTGATCGCCGGGGAGAGCGGCGCCGTCACCATCACCGCGAGCGCGACCGGGACGGTGGCGAACCCGGCCCGCAACGGGCTGTAGCCGAGCACCAGTTGGAGGTGCTGGGTGAGCACGAACACCGAGCCGACCAGGGCGAACATCAGCAGCGCGCCGGAGAGCGCGGCGCCGATGAAGCGCGGCGAGAGGACCATGGACAGCTCGACCATCGGCGACTCGGCCCGGGCCTGCCGCCAGACGAACAGCGCCGCGGCCACCGCCGCCCCGACCAGCGGACCCCACACCTGCGGCGAGTACCAGCCGTGCTCGGAGAGCTGCACCACGCCGTACACCAGCGAGGACATCGCCAGCGTGGAGAGCAGCGCGCCGGGCAGGTCGGTGCGGCGGGCGCCCAGGTCCCGGGTCTCCGGCACCAGGACCGCGACGGCGACCACCGCCGCGATGCCGATCGGCACGTTGACCAGGAACACCGAGCCCCACCAGAAGTGGCTGACCAGGACGCCGCCGATCACCGGGCCGAGCGCGATGCCGAGCGCCGAGGCGGTGCCCCAGATGGCGATCGCCCGCTGCCGGTCCCGCTCGTGGAAGACCTGCACCAGGATGGCCAGGGTGCTGGGCATCAGGAAGGCGCCGCCGATGCCCATCAGCCCGCGCATGCCGATCAGCGTGCCGGTGTCCTGCGCGAACGCGGCGGCGGCCGAGGCGCCGCCGAAGAAGACCAGGCCGACGATCAGGAGCTTCTTGCGGCCGTGCCGGTCGGAGAGGCTGCCGGCGGTCATCAGCAGGCCGGCGAAGACCAGCGAGTAGGCGTCGACCATCCACTGCAGGGCGCGGTTGGAGGCGTGCAACTGCTCGCTGATCGAGGGCAGCGCGACGTTCAGCACGGTGTTGTCGATGGCGACCAGGAACACGCAGAGCGAGAGCACGATGAGGATCGCCCACCGCCGGGGGTGGCCCTGGTCCTCCGGCGCGGTCGGTGCGTCGGCTGTCATTGCTTCTCTCCTAGAGGTGGGTCCGCGGGTGTCCGGCCCGGCCCTGTGACACTCGCGAACGCCCCTGGGCGGCGGCTTGCGTCAACCTTGAGCAGTACCAGTCATGATGGTCGGCGAAGCGGGCCGCGAAACCGGGCCCGGACGGGCGGCGCAGCCAGGAGCGCAGCCGCCGGTCCGCGTACCAGTGGTCCACCGCCAGCAGGTCGAACTGACGGCGGCTCAGCCGTCCGCCCGCCGCGTCGAACAGCCGGAAGCACGCGTCGGCCGGCAGCGCCCGCGCGGGCACCGGCCGTCCGGCCGCCCGGCCGACGGCGGCCAGCAGGTCGGCCGCGCGGACGGGCGCGCCGTCGGTGACGTGGTGCACCCGCCCGGCCGCCCGGGCCGCCCACGCGTCCGGCGGCAGGTCGGCCAGGTCGGCGACGACGGCGGCCAGTTCGCGGACGTCGACCAGCGACAGCAGGGCGGTGCCGCCGTCCGGCAGGGCGGGGACGGCGGCCAGCAGCGCGGCCGCGCCGGGCACCACCCAGGCGTCGCCGGCGCCGTAGACCAGCGGGGCGCGCAGCACCGTCCCGCCCGCGGCCAGCACCAGGCGCTCGGCGGCCAGCCGGGTGGCGCTCGCCGCGGAGACCGGTGCGGGGCGCAGGTCGTCCTCGGCGGGGCCGCGGTGCGGGCCGGGGCCGTACACCGCGGTGGTGGAGAGCAGCACGAAGCGCCGCACCCCGGCGCGGGCCGCCTCGGCGAGCAGCGCCGCGGTGCCGTCGGTGTTGACCGCCCGGCACCGCGCCGGCTCGCCGCTGACCAGCGAGGCCAGGTGCAGCACGGTGTCCACGCCGGTGCACAGGCCGCGCAGCGTGCCGGGCCGGGTCAGGTCGGCGGTGCGCGGCTGCTCGTCCGGGCCGGTCGGGCCGGCGCCGGAGCGGACCGCCAGCCGGACCGGGCCGCCGCCCCGGGCGGCGAGTTCGGTGCGGACCGCGCCGCCGACGAACCCGCTCGCCCCGGTCAGCAGGACGGCGCCCCGGCGGGCGGCCCGGTCAGCCGGACGCACGGACCAGCACCCGGGAGAGCGCCGCCACCCGCCCGGCCTGGACGACCTGCACACGCAGCCCCAGCCCGTCGGCCGGCTCGGGTTCGGCGCTGACCACGGCCGCCCCGGCGAACTCCACGTAGTGGTGGAAGACGGTGTGCATGCCGTACGGCAGCACCGGTCCGAGTGCGAGCACCGCGGCCTGCCGGGCGGCCTCCAGCAGCAGCGCGCCGGGCACGTGGTCGACCGGGTGGTCGAACAGCACCGGGTGGCTCTGGTCGGCGCGCAGCAGCCAGCCCTCGCCCGCCGGGTGCTCGGCCAGCACCACGTCGGCGGCCCGGTGCCGGCCGACCGACCCGGGGGCGACCGGCGGGGCCAGCGGATCGGCCGGGGCGATCCGGTCGGCCGGGCGAAGCCGGGCGTAGGCGGCCGGTTCGACGACGGTGAACTCGGCGTGGCCGGAGCCGACCGCCTCGCCGTCGCGGTAGAGCGTCACGTCGGTGCGCATCTCGCGCGGCCGGCCCGCTCTCAGCTTGAGCGGCCGGCAGGAGACCCGGGCGACCAGGTTGAGCGGGCGGTCGTCCTGCCGCAGCCCGTCCGGTTCGACCAGGTAGGAGAGCGAGCGGGTCAGGAAGGCGCTGCCGAGCGGGACGTCGTAGCCGGCGTGGCTGACCAGCATGCTGGCCTGGCGGACCGTCTCGGCGGCCAGCAGCGGGTCGTGGCAGCCGCCGACCGGGGTGTGGTACGCGTGCGCCCTGGGCCACTGCGCGGCGACGGTGAACTCGTCCCGGTCGGTGCGCAGCCAGTCGGTGAGCAGGACTTCGCTGATCGCGGCCCGATGGACCAGGGCGCGCGGGACGGTCTGGGAGAAGCCGGGCTCCTCGGAGCGGACGGCTTCCCGGGTCGGCGTACGCATGGCTCTTCTCCCCCGTCGAGAGGTGGGTGTGCGGGCCTGGCAGGGAAGAAAATACATACCGGCCGGTTTTTTGTCAGCCGTTTGAGGCGGCCGGTTCCGGACGCTCCGGACGGACCCGGGAAGCCGACTGATTACCCGTCAGTTCCATTCCGCACGAAGCCCCGAGGCGTTCCAGCACCTCGTCCGAGACCAGCCCGGGAAGCAGCAGGTCCCAGCTCTCGGCGAGCCGGTCCTCCACCCCGTCGCGGTCCGGTTCGAGCAGCCGCATGCCGTAGGAGACCGCCAGCACGGTGCTGCCGATCGCGGCCGGCGCCACCCCGTCCCGCAGTTCGCCCGACCGCTGGGCGCGGACCAGCAGTTCGCGGGCCAGCTCCAGCCAGCCCTGGGCGAAGTCCGCCGGGTCCCGCGGGTCGGGGGCGCTGCCGGCGCTCAGCCGGGCGGCGGCCCTGGTCAGCGCGTCCTCGCGCAGGCGTATCGCGAACTCGTAGGACAGCTCGACCAGTCGGCCCATCGGGGAGGCCGGGTCCTCGGCCAGCAGGCGGTCCGACAGCTCGGCCACCGAGCGCTGGTAGGCGGCCACCACGGCCGCGGCCAGGTCGTCCTTGGTGGCGAAGTGGAAGTACAGCGCCCCCTTGCTGGTGCCGGCCAGCTCGCAGATCCGGCCCAGGTTGGTACCGGTGTAGCCGTGCGCCGCGAACACCTCGGCAGCCGCCTCGACCAGCGCCCGCTGGGTCTGTTCGGCCCGCTCCTGCCTGGGCCTGCGCTCCGCCATGGCGGCTCCTCCTCCGGATCTGCCGCGCCTGACACGCGGGTGGTTCGCGGCCGCTCGGTGTGCGGCCGCCTCGCTCGGGGCCGGGTCCTCCCCCGGCCCGGACCCGGCGCACGGCCCCGCCCGCCCGGGGTGGGGGACGTGCGCCCGGCCGGGGCCCGGGGACGGGCCCT
>NZ_QLLT01000021.1 GCF_003259315.1 Kitasatospora sp. SolWspMP-SS2h
GCCACGGGTGGGCGGTGCACAGTTTCACCGTGTTTCGGTGGTCATAGCGTGAGGGAAACGCCCGGTTACATTCCGAACCCGGAAGCTAAGCCTCACAGCGCCGATGGTACTGCAGGGGGGACCCTGTGGGAGAGTAGGACGCCGCCGAACAATCTTTGTGGGAAAGCCCCCTGACGGGATGTCAGGGGGCTTTCTCGCGTTCCCGGGAGCGGGCGGGTAGCCTTCGCCAATGCAGAACCTGACGTTGACGTGGCAAACCTCGGCCGGTGCCTCCGCGGCGCTGTACGCTGCGGCGTTCGCGGTCAGGCGAGGGGTGGCTCGGCGGGCCGGCGGGGAGGTGCGGCGGCGTCGGGCGGGGGTGGTGGCGGACGCGCTGCGGGAGGCGGGGACGCTGCTGGCGTTGTTCGCGCTGTGGCAGGTGGTGGGGCACCTGTCGTTGGTGGGCACCGGCCACGCGGTGGAGCGGGCGGAGTGGATCCACCGGACGGAGGGGGAGTTCGGGCTGCCGGACGAGGCGTCGTGGCAGCGGGCGGTGGTGGGGCATCCGTGGCTGGTGCAGGGGGCGAACTACTACTACGCGACGATGCACTTCGGCGTGATGCTGGTGGTGCTGCTCTGGCTGTTCCTGCGGCACCGGGCGCGGTACGCGTGGGTGCGGACCACGGTGGTGGCGACCACGGCGGTGTGCCTGCTGATCCAGTTCATCCCGGTGGCGCCGCCGCGGATGCTGCCGGGCAGCGGGTTCGTCGACCTGGCGGAGCAGTACGGGCAGTCGGTGTACGGCAGCGCGGTCGCGGGGGTGGTGGCGGACCAGCTGTCGGCGATGCCCTCGGTGCACGTGGCGTGGTGCGTGATCGCGGCGGTGGCGGTGGTCTCGGTGGCGCGCGGGCCGTGGCGGTGGCTGATGGTGCTGCACCCGGTGGTGACGGTGTGGGTGGTCGTGGTGACGGCGAACCACTTCTGGGCGGACGGCCTGGTGGCGGTGGTGATCCTGCTGACCGTGTACCTGGTGCAGGCGGCGGTCTCGGGGTGGCGCCAGAAGGAGGAGGAGGACGAGCCGCAGGCCGCGGCGGCGGGGCCGGGGGAGCGAGAGCCCAGCGCGGCCCGGTAGGACCGGAGGTCAGCCGGGCTGGGCGGAGAGCAGGGCCTCGGCGAGGGCGGTGCGGTAGTAGCGGCCGGTGGTGGTGCCGGCGATCAGGCGGGCGTCGAGCAGGACGGTGAGGTGGTCGTCGACGGCGGCCGGGCCGAGGCCGGTGAGGGCGGCCAGCTGGGTGGTGTCGCGCGGGCGGTCGAGGCCGGCCAGGAGTTCGGCGCGGGCGCTGCCGAGCAGGCGGCCCAGGCTAGCGGGCGGGGTGTGCGGGCCGGGGACGGGGGCGGCCGAGGTCGGGTAGACGAGGGCGAGCCGGTTGCGTGACCCGTCCGGGCAGAGCCAGCCGTGGCGGGCGCTGGTGGGGACGAGCAGCAGTTCGGGGGAGGGGCGCGGGGGCGGCGGGAGGTCGGGGGCGGTGAGGCGCAGGCGGCCGTCGGGGAGCCAGCGGTGGTGCGGGCCGGGGTGGGGGAGGGCGGCGGGCCAGCCGTGGCGTTCGGCGCGTTCGCGGCGGGCGGTGAGGTCGGCGCGGAGGGCGCGCAGGCGGGCGGGCCATTCGGGGCGGACGACGTGCTGCCACGTCCAGTCGAGGAGTTCGGTGAGGTCCGGTGGCAGGTCGGTGCCGGTGAGGTCGAGCAGCCGGGGGTCGGCGTCCGGGTCGGGGACGGGCAGCCGCAGTTCGGCGGGCCAGTCGGAGGCTCGGCGGGCGCTGGGCTGGGGGGCGGGCTGCCGGGTGGCCGCGAGGTGGGCCCGGAAGGCGGGTTGGTGGGTGGCGAGCCAGCTGCGGCGCCACGGTTCGGGGCGGATCTCGGCGAGGATGCCGACCGCGGCGACCGTCTCGACCAGGGGTGAGAGCACGAAACGGCATGCGGCGAGGGACTCCGTGCCCACCAGCCAATGACCCATCCGTTCCCCTCCGCACGCAGACAGTAGCAACCCGAGGTGAACGGGTCAGGCGATTGCGGGAGGTGCGGGATGGACGGGAGCGGCGGCACCGGGACCTGGACGGCGGTGAGGACGGCCGGGATGGCGGCCGCCGCGTCGAGGGTGCGGCGCGGGACGAAGCCGCGCAGGTCGAACGGCATGCGCAGCGGCTCGCGTTCGGACATGCCGGAGCCCGGGCGCCGTGGGGGTGGCGTCCGGGCTCCGGGGTGAACGGTGGTGCGCGGTGCGGCGGTGCGGTGGTTACCTGACCGGGAAGGCGACCCGGCCCCAGCGGCCGTCGGTCAGGGCGGCGGTGGCCGAGTACCAGGCGGCGAGGCCGGCGACGGCGGCGACCCAGCCGCCGACCTTGGCCCAGCCGGAGGCGTCGCTGAAGGCTCCGATGGCGCTGAGCACCAGGGAGACCGTCAGCAGCCCGTACACCGCGCGGGTGAGCAGGCCGGCGCCCCAGGAGGCGGCGGTCAGGGTGAGCGCCAGCAGCGCCCACAGCAGCAGGAACAGGCCCGCGGTGTTCTTGCCGGCCGGGCCGGCGGCGGCCCAGGTCGCCCAGAAGGCGCCCAGGGCGGTGAACGCGGTGCCGCTGAAGCGGTCGCCGCCGCGGAACTGCCAGAGGCCGGCGACGAACAGCGTCACGCCGCCGACCAGGTTGGCCAGCGTGGCGGCGCCGCCGGCCGAGGTGCCGTTGAGGACACCCGTGCCGAGCAGGCCGTACGCCAGCAGGGTCAGACCGAGGGCCAGGTAGCCGAGCGGACCCGCGTCAGCGGATCGGACGTTCGCCCCGGGGGCTTCGTTGCTCACCGGAGGCTCCTTTCACTCTGCGCCAGGGCATGGCGGGATCACGGTGAAAAGTGGGGTGCGAGGTGGTGCCGGGTGCCGGGTCGTGGGCGCACCGGGGAGAGGGTGCGGCGGCTGCGGCGAGTGAGAGAACCGGCGGCCGAGCCGCTGGTCGTGCCCTCCGGGGTGGAAGCCCCCGGTGCTCACGGTGTACCCGGCCGCCGGGTTCCGTACCCGCGGGCCTCACGCAGGATGAGCAAGTGTGAGCAAAACGTGACCGGTTCCGGCACCGGCCCGTCACCGGTTCGAGAACCGGTGGCCGGTCAGCTCTGCCGCTGGGTCGGGATGCGCAGGGTCAGGATGGCCATGTCGTCGGACGGCGGCTCCGGTGCGAACCGCTCCACCGCCCGGTGCACCCGGGCCGCGACGGCGCCCGCGGTCAGGCCCGCGCAGCCGGTCAGCACCTCGGCCAGGCCGTCGTCGCCGAGCATCCGGCGGCCCTCCCGGCGTTCGGTCACGCCGTCCGTCACACACAGCAGCACCTCGCCCGGGGCGAGGACCAACTCCTCGGCGACGAGGTCGAGTTCGTCCATCACGCCGAGCAGCGGCTGCGGCGAGGCGGCCTGGTCGACCTGCCCGTCGGTGCGCAGCCGCAGCGGCAGCGGGTGGCCGGCGCAGACCAGCGACAGGACGGTCGAGCCGTCCTCGCGGGGCGTCAGCTCGCCGTAGAGCAGGGTGAGGAAGCGGGCCCGGCTGCCCTCGTCCAGGATCGCGGCGTTCAGCCGGGTGAGCACCTGCGGGGCGTCGAGGCCCTCGCGGGCCAGCAGGCGCAGCGAGTTGCGGGCCAGGCCGGTGACCGAGGCGGCCTCGGGGCCGGTGCCGCAGACGTCGCCGATGGCGAAGCCGTAGGTGCCCTCGCGGATCGGGAACAGGTCGTAGAAGTCGCCGCCGACCTCGTTGCCCTCGCCCGCGGCCTGGTAGAAGACCTCCACCTCGACGCCGGGGATCTTCGGCAGCTCCGGCGGCAGCAGGGCGCGCTGGAACGCCTGGCTGATCGCGGTGCGCTCCGAGTACAGGCGCGAGTTGTCCAGCGCCAGGGCGGCCCGGCGGGAGAGGTCCTCGCCGAGCTCCAGGATCTCCTGGCGGAACCGGACGCCGTGCCGGGTGCCGAGCACCAGCAGGCCGATCACGCGGTTGCGAGCGGACAGCGGCATCACCACCGTCTCGCCCAGCTCCGGCCCGACCGGGTGGCCGAGGGCCCGGGCGGTCTCGGCGGGCGCGGACCACGGGCGGGCGCCCGGGCTGGGCACCGCCTCCGGGGCGGGGGACTTGTCGAGCAGGGCGCGCAGCGCGTCGATCCGGTCCTCGTCCTCGTGCAGCACGAAGGCGAGTTCGGCGCCGGCCGCGGCGTCCGTGCCGGTGGTGTAGACGGCGCACCAGGAGGAGAGGGTGGGGACGGCCATCTGTGCCATCAGGGCGAGCGTCTGCTCGTGCTCCAGGGTGCCCGCGAGCAGGTCGGAGGCCTCCACCAGGAAGGACAGCGAGCCGCGCCGCAGCCGCTCCAGCTCGCCGAGCCGGGCGCTCTCCAGGGCCAGCGCGATCCGGTCGGCGGCGAACTGCAGGCGCAGCGCGTCCTCGTTGTCGTAGCGGCCGGGGGCGGCCGCGGCCACCCCGAGCGAGCCGGTCAGCCGGCCCTCGACCTTGAGCGGGACGGTGATCAGCGAGCGCAGGTCGGTGCCGTCGAGCAGCGGGGCGGCGCCGGTGGGGCGGACCGCGAGGTCCTCGTGGACGGCGGGCAGCCGGGCCGAGTCGAAGCGGCCGGCCCCGGCGTCGATCGGCAGCCGGGAGAAGCGGCGGGCCGGGCCGGCCAGGCCGGTGGCGGCGCGCAGTTCGAACTCGGTCTCGTCCTCGCTGGTGAGCAGCAGGTAGGAGGCGTCGGCGTCGAGTAGGTCGCGGGCCCGCTCGACGATCCGCTGCAGCAGGCTGGACAGGTCGTCGGGGGAGACCGGGCCGACCAGCAGGTCCAGCGGCTCGACGGCGGTGGTGGCGCCCTCCACGGCGGTGCCGGGGGCGCCGGGGCTGCGCAGCACCGCGCGGTCGGCCTCCCGGACCAGCACGCACAGCACGGTCGGGGTGCCCTGGCTGTCGCGCAGCCGCACGTGGGTGCCGTACACCTCCTGGACCGCGCCGTCGCCGCCGCGCACCGCGTACGAGCCCTCCCAGCGGGCCAGCCGCAGGGTGTCGCCGAGGCCGAGGCCGGGGGTCTGCGGCCAGACGGCCAGTTCGGCCCAGGGGCGGCCGAACACGGCGTCCGCCGGCCGGTGGAAGAGCGTCTCGGCGTCGGCGTTCCAGTGCCGGACCCGCCCGTGGTCGTCGAGCTGCACCACGGCGACCCGGACCGGGCCGTCGGTGGTCGGCAGCTCGCCGCCGGGCAGGCTGGGCAGCGCGTACCGGGTGCCGGGCCGCTGCTCGGGCAGGGCGAGCCGGAACCAGACGGTCTTGCGGCCGGCCGCGTACTCCACGCCCCAGCTGCTGGACAGCGCCGAGCACATCAGCAGGCCCCGGCCGCCCTCGCCGTCCGGGTCGGCGTAGCGCTGCGAGTTCATCGTCACATTGGCGAAGGACGGCAGGCCGCGCTCCGGGTGCCGGTCGCTGACCTCGATCCGGACGGTCTCCTCCTCGCGCAGGCAGGCCACCTCGGCGGCCGTCCCGGCGTGCACCACGGCGTTCGTGACCAGCTCGCTGACCAGCACCACGGCGTCGTCCACCACCTCGGGCACGCCCCAGCCGAGCAGGGCGTCCCGGACGAAGCCGCGGGCCGCGGCGGCCGACCGGTCGACCGGTTCGAAGGTGGCGGCTGCGCGCGCGGTGACCACGGCCACGGCTCCTCTGCTGCTGGTCCGGCGGACGGTCCGGGCGGACGGTTCGGGCGGTGCGGCGGGCGCGGGGCGGCGTCGCCCCGGCCCGGTGCGGCCCTCCACCCTACTTTCCGGTTGGTACCCAGCGGGGCCGGGGCGTCGAAACAGGCACCTGGGGGTGATTTCGTTCACCACTTTCCCTGCTCGCCGGGAAAACCCCGCGCAACCGGTCCGACACCGACTGCCGGTGCTGCCACACTGGGGGGTCCGCGTGCCGTCACCGCCGCAGTACGGTCGACAGGGACGGCGCGGGAGCCGACCGGCCGGACGCCGATCCTCCCGCGGCGGTGAACCGAGTCAGGACCTGGGAGGGCCCCCGTTGAGTTCGGCGACCAAGGACGTGTCCGGTACGACGACCGCCGCTGCGCGCGGCGCCCGCCCGGTGCCGCCGTCGCGGGCCGGCGGCGGGCGGCGCCCGGGGCCGGGGCGCGGCGCGGAGCCCGCGGAGCTGCGCAAGCTGCTGACCGCGCTGACCGCGATGCGCGACGGCAACTTCCGGCGCCGGCTGACCTTCCCGGGCGACGGCCTGCTGGCCGAGATCGCCGCGGTGTTCAACGAGGTCGCCGAGCGCAACCAGCACCTCACCGGGGAACTGGCCCGGGTGCGGCGGGCGGTGGGCCGCGAGGGCCGGCTCTCCGAGCGGCTGGAGACCGGGGTCGGCGAGGGCGCCTGGATGGCGGCCGTGGACAACTGCAACGCGCTGATCGACGACCTGGCCCGGCCGATGGCCGAGGTCGGCCGGGTGCTGTCCTCGATCGCCGAGGGCGACCTGACCCAGACCATGGAGCTGCGCTCGCTGCACACCACCGGCGCCAGCTACCCGCTGCGCGGCGAGTTCCTGAAGGTCGGCCGGACGGTCAACGGGCTGGTCGACCAGCTGTCGGAGTTCACCGACGAGGTGACCCGGGTGGCGATCGAGGTCGGCACCGAGGGCAAGCTCGGCGGCCAGGCCCGGGTGCGCAGCGTCTCCGGCTCCTGGAAGGACCTGTCGGACTCGGTCAACACCATGGCGGGCCGGCTGACCGCGCAGGTGCGCAACATCGCCGAGGTGACCACCGCGGTGGCCCGCGGCGACCTCTCGCGCAAGGTCACCGTCGACGTCGACGGCGAGATGCTGGAGCTGAAGAACACCGTCAACACCATGGTGGACCAGCTCAACTCGTTCGCCGCGCAGGTCACCACGGTGGCCCGCGACGTGGGCACCGAGGGCCGGCTCGGCGGCCAGGCGCAGGTGTCGGGCGTGGCCGGCGTGTGGCGCGACCTCACCGACTCGGTGAACTTCATGGCCGCCAACCTGACCGCGCAGGTCCGCAACATCGCCGAGGTGACCACCGCGGTCGCCAAGGGCGACCTGTCGCGCAAGATCGAGGTCGACGCCCGGGGCGAGATCCTGGAGCTGAAGAACACCATCAACACGATGGTCGACCAGCTGTCCGGGTTCGCCGAGCAGGTGACCCGGGTGGCGCGCGCGGTGGGCACCGAGGGCATCCTCGGCGGGCAGGCCCAGGTGCCGGGGGTGGCCGGCGTCTGGAAGGACCTGACCGAGAACGTCAACTCGATGGCGAACAACCTGACCAGCCAGGTCCGCAACATCGCGCAGGTCACCACCGCGGTCGCCCGGGGCGACCTGTCCCAGAAGATCCAGGTGGACGCCCGGGGCGAGATCCTGGAGCTGACCAACACCATCAACACCATGGTCGACCAGCTCTCCTCGTTCGCCGACGAGGTGACCCGGGTCGCCCGGGACGTCGGCACCGAGGGCATCCTGGGCGGCCAGGCCAGCGTGCCCGGGGTCTCCGGCACCTGGAAGGACCTCACCAACTCGGTGAACCTGATGGCCAACAACCTGACCAGCCAGGTGCGTTCGATCGCCGAGGTGACCACCGCGGTGGCCCGCGGCGACGTCTCCAAGAAGATCACCGTCGACGCGAAGGGCGAGATCCGCGAGCTCGTCACCACCGTCAACACCATGGTCGAGCAGCTGTCCGCGTTCGCCGACGAGGTCACCCGGGTCGCCCGCGAGGTCGGCACCGACGGCATCCTGGGCGGCCAGGCCCGGGTCTCCGGCGTCTCCGGCATCTGGCGCGACCTGACCGACAACGTCAACCTGATGGCGTCCAACCTGACCAGCCAGGTCCGCAACATCGCCGAGGTCGCCTCCGCGGTGGCCCGCGGCGACCTGTCCAAGAAGATCGCCATCGACGCGGCCGGCGAGGTCGCCGCGCTGGCCGGCACCCTGAACACCATGGTCGACCAGCTGTCGGCCTTCGCCGTCGAAGTCACCCGGGTCGCCCGCGAGGTCGGCACCGACGGCATCCTGGGCGGCCAGGCCGGCGTCCCGGGCGTGGCCGGGATCTGGAAGGACCTGACCGAGAACGTCAACCTGATGGCCAACAACCTCACCGGCCAGGTCCGCAACATCGCCCTGGTGATCACCGCGGTGGCCCGCGGCGACCTCTCGCAGAAGATCGACGTCGACGCCCGCGGCGAGATCCTGGAGCTCAAGACCAGCATCAACACCATGGTCGACCAGCTCGGCGCGTTCGCCGACGAGGTCACCCGGGTCGCCCGCGAGGTGGGCACCGACGGCCGGCTCGGCGGCCAGGCCCGCGTCCCCGGCGTGGCCGGCACCTGGCAGGACCTCACCGAGTCGGTGAACGAGCTGGCCAACAACCTGACCCGGCAGGTGCGCGCGATCGCCCAGGTCGCCACCGCCGTCACCCGGGGCGACCTGTCGCCCCGGATCAACGTGGACGCGTCCGGCGAGCTCGACGAGCTCAAGGACAACATCAACCAGATGATCGCCAACCTGCGGGAGACCACCCGGACCAACAAGGAGCAGGACTGGCTCAAGTCCAACCTGGCCCGGATGTCCGGCCTGCTCCAGGGGCGCCGCGACCTGTCCGCCGTCGCCTCGCTGATCATGAGCGAGCTGACCCCGGTGGTCTCCGCCCAGCACGGCGCCTTCTTCCTCGCCCAGCCCGCCGGGCGCACCGCCGAACTCGTCACCGAGGACGACGACGAGAACGACATCGTGCTGCGCCTGATCGGCTCCTACGGCTACCACCGGCGCACCATGCCCACCACCTTCCGGCTCGGCGAGGGCCTGATCGGGCAGGCCGCCGTGGAGAAGCGGCCGATCGTGCTCAAGGAGACCCCGCCCGGCTACCTGAAGATCTCCTCCGGCCTCGGCGAGTCCTCTCCGGCGCACGTGGTGGTGATGCCGGTGCTGTTCGAGGGCCGGCTGCTCGGCGTGATCGAACTGGCCACCTTCTCCAGCTTCACCACCGTCGCGCTGGACTTCCTGAACCAGATCGCCGACCAGATCGGCGTCACCGTCAACACCATCTCGGTCAACACCAAGACCGAGGGCCTGCTGCTGGAGTCCCAGCGGCTGACCGCCGAACTCTCGATGCGTTCCGCCGAGTTGGAGGCCCGCCAGGAGGAACTGGAGCGCACCAACGAGGAGTTGCAGGAGAAGGCCGAGCAACTCGCCCAGCAGAACCGCGACATCGAGATCAAGAACAGCGAGATCGAGGAGGCCCGACAGATCCTGGAGGAGCGCGCCGAGCAGCTCGCCCTGGCCTCCCGCTACAAGAGCGAGTTCCTCGCCAACATGTCGCACGAGCTGCGCACCCCGCTCAACTCGCTGCTGATCCTGGCCAAGCTGCTCTCCGACAACAACGAGGGCAACCTGTCGGCCAAGCAGGTCGAGTTCGCCGAGACCATCCACGGCGCGGGCAGCGACCTGCTCCAGCTGATCAACGACATCCTCGACCTGTCCAAGGTCGAGGCGGGCAAGATGGACGTCCGCCCGGCCCGGATCGCCCTCGTCCAGCTGGTCGACTACGTGGAGGCCGCGTTCCGGCCGCTGGCCGCCGAGAAGAACCTGGACTTCGCGGTCCGGGTCTCCCCGGACCTGCCGGTCACCCTGCACACCGACGAGCAGCGCCTCCAGCAGGTGCTGCGCAACCTGCTGTCCAACGCGGTGAAGTTCACCGACGCCGGCGCGGTCGAGCTGATGATCCGCCCGGTGGCCGGCCAGGAGATCCCGCAGCACGTGCGCGAGCAGCTGCTGGAGTCCGGCACCATGGCCGACCCGGACGAGCCGCTGATCGCCTTCTCGGTCTCCGACACCGGCATCGGCATCCCCGGCAACAAGCTCCGGGAGATCTTCGAGGCGTTCAAGCAGGCCGACGGCGGCACCAGCCGCAAGTACGGCGGCACCGGCCTGGGCCTGTCGATCAGCCGGGAGATCGCCCGGCTGCTCGGCGGCGAGATCCACGTCGAGAGCGAGCTGGGCCGCGGCTCCGCCTTCACTCTCTACCTGCCGCTGCGCAGCGAGGGCCCCGAGCCGGTCACCCTGGAGCGCGGCGGCGCCCCGCGCGCCCTCGAAGCCCCCCGCACCCCCGCCGAGCAGTGGACCCAGGAGGCCCGCGGCCTGGTCGAGGAGCGCCGCCGCTCCACCGTCGAGCGCCGCCGCCCCACCGACGCCCCCCGCCCCGCCGAGGAGACCGTCCCGCGCCAGGGCGAGCCGTCCCGCCCCGCCGCCGCCCCGCCGCGCTTCGACGGCGAGCGGGTGCTGATCGTCGACGACGACATCCGCAACGTGTTCGCCCTCACCAGCGTGCTGGAGCAGTACGGCCTGACCGTGCTGTACGCCGAGAACGGCCGCGAGGGCATCGAGATGCTGGAGCAGCACGAGGACGTCGCCCTGGTGCTGATGGACATCATGATGCCCGAGCTGGACGGCTACGCGACCACCGAGCAGATCCGCCGGATGCCCCGGTTCTCCGGCCTGCCGATCATCGCGCTGACCGCCAAGGCGATGAAGGGCGACCGCGAGAAGAGCCTCCAGGCGGGCGCCACCGACCACATCACCAAGCCGGTGGAGACCGACCACCTGCTGGCGGTGATGCGCCAGCACCTGCCTGTCAGGTGACCGCCGCCCGCGGGGGGCCGCTCCGGCTGGCCCCCGCGGGCGGGAACCCGGTAGGGTCACCCGTCGTTGCCAACAGTGACCGTACGGTGACGCCCGGCACCGGGCCTGTGGCAGGCGAGGGGGTACGGCTAGCATGACCGGGGCAGTGATGGGCGGCGCGAAGGTGCCGGCCCACGGGAAACAACCGGCAGGAGGGCGGGTCCTGGTGCAGAAGGCGAAGATCCTCCTGGTCGACGACCGTCCGGAGAACCTGCTCGCCCTGGAGGCGATCCTCTCCGCGCTCGACCAGACCCTGGTGCGCGCCGCCTCCGGCGAGGAAGCGCTCAAAGCTCTGCTCACCGACGACTTCGCGGTGATCCTGCTGGACGTCCAGATGCCCGGCATGGACGGGTTCGAGACCGCGGCGCACATCAAGCGCCGCGAGCGGACCAGGGACATCCCGATCATCTTCCTGACCGCGATCAACCACGGACCGCACCACACCTTCCGGGGCTACGCGGCCGGAGCGGTCGACTACATCTCCAAGCCCTTCGACCCGTGGGTGCTGCGGGCCAAGGTCTCCGTCTTCGTCGACCTCTACCAGAAGAACACCCAGCTCAAGGAGCAGGCCGCGCTGCTGCGCCTGCAGCTGGAGGCGGGCGAGGAGCCGGCCATCGGCGGGGCGCTGCTCGGCGAGCTGTCGGCCCGGCTGGCCGCCGTCGAGGAGCAGGCCGAGGCGCTCACCAAGCAGCTCGACGCGGGTCCGGACGGCGGCGCCGCCGCCACCGCCGCGCACCTGGAGCGGAAGATCGCCGGCCTGCGCGGGGCGCTCGACGCGCTGCGCCCCGGCTCCCCCTGACGGGACGTCGGCGTCGCCCGTCCGGGTGGTTCCCGGACGGCTGACGGCGCGTCGGCGACACAACCCGCCGAAGTGCGCCCGCGCATGTCCCCGGCCCGGGCGCGCCGGTAGGCTGCCCCCCATGGCCACACGAACGCCCGGAAGCGCCGCACGCACCAGCAAGCCCGGGCCGGCCAAGGGCGCGCCGGCCAAGAAGGCGCCCGCCAAGGCCGCCGCGGCCAAGGCGCCCGCCAGGAAGGCCCCGGCGAAGAAGGCCGCCCCGGCCCGGCGGGCCCCGGCCGCGCCGCCGCCCCCGCCGAGGCGGCCGATACTCTTCCGCGCCCTCCGCGCCCTCTGGCTGGGCCTGGCGCACCCGGTGGGCGCGCTGTTCCGCGGCTTCGGCCACGGCGCCCGCAACCTGCACCCCGAGCACCGCAAGGACGGCGTGGCGCTGCTGCTGCTGGCGCTGGCCCTGGTGACCGCCGCCGGGACGTGGTTCAGCCCGCAGGGCTGGCTCGGGGAGGCCGCCACCAACGTGGTCTCCGGCTTGTTCGGCCGGCTCGACGTGCTGGTGCCGTTCCTGTTCGGCGCGCTCGCCGTCCGGCTGATGCGCCACCCCGAGCTCCCGGAGGCCAACGGCCGGATCGCGATCGGCCTGAGCACCCTGGTGGTCGGCGTCCTGGGCCTGGTGCACATCGGCTGCGGCGCGCCCGCGATGGGCGCCGGCGCCACCAGGATCCGGCAGGCCGGCGGGCTGATCGGCTGGGCCGCGTCCACCCCGATGATGGCCGCGGCCGGTCCGCCGCTGGCCGTCCCGCTGCTGCTGCTGGTCGCCTTCTTCGGCCTGCTGGTGGTCACCGCCACGCCCGTCAACCGGATCCCCGAGCGGCTGCGGCTGCTCGGCGTGCGCCTGGGCGTGGTCGAGCCGCTGCCCGGCGACCCGGAGGAGGCCGGGGCGTCCGACGCCGAGCGGGCCTACTCCACCGCCCCGCCCGAGGACGCCGACCCGGACGCGCTGCCGATCACCGTCGACAGCGACGAGCTCTCCGCCCGCCGCCGGCGCCGCCGCCGCAAGGACGAGGGCGACGGGGGCCTGGAGCCCACCGAGCCGATCCCGCTGGAGAAGGACCCGTACCAGACCCGGGACATCGCGGCCGGGGTCGCCGCCGACCTGGACGGCGCGCTGCTGTACGGGGTGCCCGGCTCGCCCGCGGTGGCCAGCATGATCGGCCAGGTCAAGGACAACACCGCGCCCCCGGAGGAGCCCTGGACGCCCGAGGTGCCCGCCGCCCGGGCCTCGGACGCCCCGGCCGCCCCCGGAGCCCCGGCCGCCCCCGAGGGCCACGGCGCCGCCCCGGCCCGGATGGAGCAGCTCCGGCTCTCCGGCGACGTCACCTACGCGCTGCCCCCGCTGGACCTGCTGGAGCGCGGCGCCCCGGCCAAGGCCCGGTCCCAGGCCAACGACGACGTGGTGGCTCAACTCAGCGGCGTGTTCGCCGAGTTCAAGGTCGACGCGCGGGTCACCGGCTTCACCCGCGGCCCGACGGTGACCCGCTACGAGGTCGAGCTCGGCCCCGCCGTGAAGGTCGAGCGGATCACCGCGCTGGCGAAGAACATCGCCTACGCGGTGGCCACCCCCGACGTGCGGATCATCTCGCCGATCCCCGGCAAGTCCGCGGTCGGCGTGGAGATCCCGAACCGGGACCGGGAGATGGTCACCCTCGGCGACCTGCTGCGCTCGCGCACCGCCGCCGAGGACACCCACCCGATGGTGGTCGGCATGGGCAAGGACGTCGAGGGCCACACCGTGATGGCCAACCTGGCGAAGATGCCGCACGTCCTGGTGGCCGGCGCCACCGGCGCGGGCAAGTCCTCCTGCATCAACTGCCTGATCACCTCGGTGCTGGTGCGCGCCACCCCCGACGAGGTCCGGATGGTGCTGGTCGACCCCAAGCGGGTCGAGCTGACCGCGTACGAGGGCATCCCGCACCTGATCACGCCGATCATCACCAACCCGAAGAAGGCCGCCGAGGCGCTCCAGTGGGTGGTGCGCGAGATGGACATGCGCTACGACGACCTGGCGGCCTACGGCTTCCGGCACGTCGACGACTTCAACGCCGCCGTCCGGGCCGGCACCGTGCAGCCGCCGCTCGGCAGCGAGCGCGAGCTGTCGCCCTACCCGTACCTGCTGGTGATCGTCGACGAGCTGGCCGACCTGATGATGGTCGCCCCGCGCGACGTCGAGGACTCGGTGGTCCGGATCACCCAGCTCGCCCGCGCCGCCGGCATCCACCTGGTGCTGGCCACCCAGCGCCCCTCGGTCGACGTGGTCACCGGCCTGATCAAGGCCAACGTGCCGTCCCGGCTGGCCTTCGCCACCTCGGCGATGGCCGACTCCCGGGTCATCCTCGACCAGCCCGGCGCGGAGAAGCTGATCGGCAAGGGCGACGCGCTGTTCCTGCCGATGGGCGCCTCCAAGCCGGTCCGGATGCAGGGCGCCTTCGTCACCGAGGCGGAGATCGCCAAGATCGTCCAGCACTGCAAGGACCAGCTGGCCGCTCGCTACCGCGACGACGTGGTGGTCGGCGGCGGCCCCAAGAAGGAGATCGACGAGGAGATCGGCGACGACCTCGACCTGCTCGTCCAGGCCGCCGAGCTGGTCGTCACCACCCAGTTCGGCTCGACCTCGATGCTCCAGCGCAAGCTGCGGGTCGGCTTCGCCAAGGCGGGCCGGCTGATGGACCTGATGGAGTCCCGCGGCATCGTCGGCCCCAGCGAGGGCTCCAAGGCCCGCGACGTGCTGGTCAAGCCGGACGAACTGGACGGTGTACTGGTGACCATCCGGGGGTAGGCGGCGGACGGCCGCACGACCGGGGACCGCGGTGACCGCCCGTCAAGTTCTGTTGCGAGACCGTGGCACGTTCGGGCCCCCTCCGGTTGAGAAACGTTCCGCCCCCACCCCTAGACTGGTGCTTCAGCAGGTGGCCTCCGCTCGAAAGGCGTGCCCAGTGACCATCGGCAAGTCCCCCCGCAGCTCCGCCCCCGACGCCTCCGCGCCCGCCGCCGCCGAGGAGCCGAGCCGTGCCGCCGGCGGGCCGAGCATCGGGCGGCTGCTCGCCAGGGCCCGGATCGACGCGGGCCTGACGGTCGACCAGGTCAGCACCCGGACCAGGATCCGGGTGCCGATCGTGCACGCCATCGAGTCCGACGACTTCGACCGCTGCGGCGGCGCCTTCTACGCCCGCGGCCACCTGCGGCTGCTGGCCCGCGAGGTCGGCCTGGACGGCGAGGCGCTGGTCGCCCGCTACGACGCCGAGCACGGCGGGGCGCCCGCGCCGACCGCCGGCCAGCTGATCGACTCCGGCCCGATCAAGGTCAAGGACCACAACCGGCCGAACTGGACCGCCGCGATGGTGGTGGCGATCCTCGCCGTGGTCGCGCTGATCGGCTACAACCTGGTCGGCTCCTCGTCCTCCGGCGGCGACCAGCCCGGCGCGGCCAGCGCCCCGCTGCCCTCCGGCGTCTCCGCCCCGGTCACCGCCTCCCCGTCCGCGCAGCCGCCGGCCCCCGAGAGCAGCGTCGCCGCGATCGCCGCCGCGCCCGCCGACAAGGTCACCGTCAAGCTGGTCGCCGGGTCGGACAAGAGCTGGGTCACCGCCAAGGACGGCAACGGCAAGTCGCTCTACTCCAACAACCTGGAAGCCGGCCAGGACCAGACCTTCACCGACGCCAAGAAGATCACCCTGGTGATCGGCAACGCCGGGGCCGTCCACCTGTTCGTCAACGGCAAGGACCTCGGCCCGGCCGGCCAGGACGGCCAGGTCGTGCACCTCACCTACACCCCGGGCGACCCGCAGGCGGGCTGAACCGGGACGATCCGCCCGCCGAAGCGAACCGCGCGCCCTCCGGAGGGAACTCCACCCGGGGGCGCGCGTTAATCTTGGCGTCATGCCTGAAACCCGCACTGTCGCCCTGGTCACGCTCGGATGCGCCCGCAACGAGGTCGACTCCGAGGAACTCGCCGGGCGACTGGAGGCCGACGGCTGGCGGCTGGTGGACGACGCCAGCGAGGCCGACGTCGCCGTCGTCAACACCTGCGGGTTCGTCGAGGCCGCCAAGAAGGACTCCGTCGACGCCCTGCTGGAGGCCAACGACCTCAAGGGGCACGGCCGCACCCAGGCCGTGGTCGCCGTCGGCTGCATGGCCGAGCGCTACGGCAGGGAACTCGCCGACGCCCTCCCCGAAGCCGACGGCGTGCTCGGCTTCGACGACTACGCTGACATCTCCACCCGCCTGAACACCATCCTCTCCGGCGGCCACGTCGAGGCCCACACCCCGCGCGACCGCCGCAAGCTGCTGCCGCTCACCCCGGTCGAGCGGCAGGCCGCCGCCGCCGAGGTCGCGCTGCCCGGCCACGGCGCCCCCGCCGACCTCCCCGACGGCCTGGCCCCCGCCTCCGGCCCGCGCACCCTGCGCAAGCGGCTGGACGACGCCCCGGTCGCCTCGATCAAGCTCGCCTCCGGGTGCGACCGCCGCTGCTCGTTCTGCGCCATCCCGGCCTTCCGCGGCTCCTTCATCTCCCGCCGCCCCGCCGACGTGCTGGGCGAGGCCGTCTGGCTGGCCGGGCAGGGCGTGCGCGAGGTGGTCCTGGTCTCCGAGAACAACACCTCCTACGGCAAGGACCTCGGCGACATCCGCCTGCTGGAGACCCTGCTGAGCGAGATCGCCGCCGTCGAGGGCATCGAGCGGGTCCGGGTCAGCTACCTCCAGCCCGCCGAGATGCGCCCCGGCCTGATCGACGTGATGACCGGGACCGACAAGGTCGTGCCCTACTTCGACCTCTCCTTCCAGCACTCCGCGCCCGCCGTGCTGCGCCGGATGCGCCGCTTCGGCTCCACCGAGCAGTTCCTCGGCCTGCTGGAGACGATCCGGGCCAAGGCCCCCGCGGCCGGCGCCCGCTCCAACTTCATCGTGGGCTTCCCCGGCGAGACCGAGGCGGACTTCGCGGAGCTGGAACGGTTCATCACCCACGCCGGCCTCGACGCCATCGGCGTCTTCGGCTACTCCGACGAGGACGGCACCGAGGCGGCCGGCTACGACGGCAAGCTCGACCAGGACGTCGTCGACGACCGCGTCGCCCGGCTCTCCAAGCTCGCCGAGGAGCTCACCGCGCAGCGCGCCGAACAGCGGGTCGGCAGCGAGGTGACCGTGCTGGTCGAGTCGGTCGAGGACGGGGTGGTCGAGGGCCGGGCCGCCCACCAGGCCCCGGAGACCGACGGCCTGACCACCCTGCTCGGCGTCCGGGACGCGGTGGTCGGCCGGTTCTACCGGGCCACGGTGACCGGCACCGAGGGCGTCGACCTGGTCGCCGAGGCCGTCGGGGCCACCGGGGCCGTCGAGGTCCAGCAGCTCGCCGGAGCCGACGTATGACGAAGGGGCCGGGCGCCCCGGCCGCCACCCGGCCGACCCCGGCGGCCGTCCCGCCGCAGCCCGGCGTGTGGAACATCGCCAACGTGCTGACCATGTTCCGGCTGGTGCTCGTCCCGGTCTTCGCCGCGCTGCTGTTCGCCGACGGCGGCCACGACCCCAAGTGGCGGGCCCTCGCCTGGGCGGCCTTCGCCATCGCGATGATCACCGACGTCTTCGACGGCGCGCTGGCCCGCAGCAAGGGCCTGGTCACCGACTTCGGCCGGATCGCCGACCCGATCGCCGACAAGGCGATCATGGGCACCGGCCTGATCGGCCTGTCTCTGCTCGGCGACCTGCCCTGGTGGATCACCGTGGTCATCCTGGCCCGGGAGATCGGCATCACCCTGATGCGGTTCTGGGTGATCCGCTACGCCGTCATCCCGGCCAGCCGCGGCGGCAAGGTCAAGACCCTCGCCCAGGGCACCGCGGTCGGCATGTACGTCCTGGTGCTCACCGGGCCGCTGGCCACCGCCCGGGCCGTGGTGATGGGCGTCGCGGTCCTCCTCACCCTGGCCACCGGCCTCGACTACCTGCTCCAGGCCGTCCGGCTGCGCCGCGAGGGCATCGCCCGGGAGCGCCGCGGTGGGTGAGCCCGGCACCGCGGCGGCCCGGGCGCTGGCCGCGCTGCGGGCCGACGGCGCCACCCTGGCCGTCGCCGAGTCCCTCACCGGCGGGCTGCTGGCCGCCGCCCTGGTCGGCGTCCCCGGGGCCTCCGCAGTCTTCCGGGGCTCGGTCACCGCGTACGCCACCGAGCTCAAGTCCGCCCTGCTCGGCGTCGACGAGGGCCTGCTGGACGTGTACGGCCCGGTCCACCCCGTGGTGGCCCGGCAGATGGCCGAGGGCGTCCGCCGGCTGCTCGGCGCCGACTGGGCGCTGGCCACCACCGGCGTGGCCGGGCCCGAGCCGCAGGACGGGCAGCCGGTCGGCACCGTGTACGTGGCCCTGGCCGGACCGGCGGGAACAGAAGCGCTCCCGCTCCGGTTGTCGGGTGGGCGTGACACGATCCGGCAGGGGTCGGTGGACGCCGCGCTGGAGCTGCTGCTGCGGCGCCTGGCGTCCCGCCCGGGCTGAGCTTCGCCGAAGGACCCGGTGCGGCGGGCCGAAAACCCGGGAACCCGCCGCACCCGCCGGGGGAACGTGTTACACCGGATGCTCCGGCCGGGCGGGGCCCCGCCGGGAGGCACATCCGTCGACCCGGCGTCGACCGCGCGTCCGGAGCCGGACATCTGCCCGCCACGGGTGGTTCGACGGCCCGGGCGGGGAAGAAACAGGGAGGGGGCGCCTTGCAGCCCAGAGTGAACACGACCCCGGTCCCGGCACGGGATGCTGGCAAGGCGGTACGGTGGGGTCGTGACATCTCGATCCGCAGTCCGAGGAGGGAGGCACCGATGATTCTGCTCCGTCGCCTGCTGGGCGATGTGCTGCGTCGGCAGCGCCAGCGCCAGGGCCGCACACTCCGCGAGGTGTCGGCAGCCGCCAGGGTTTCGCTCGGGTACCTCTCCGAGGTCGAACGGGGTCAGAAGGAGGCGTCCTCCGAACTGCTCTCCGCCATCTGCGACGCACTGGACGTGCGGATGTCGGAGGTCATGCGGGAGGTCAGCGACGAACTGTCGCTCGCCGAACTTGCGGCGATGGCGACACTCTCGGAGGGTGATCTGCTGAGGCCGGTGCTCGAACCGGTTCCGCTGCCGGCACCCGGCGTCGACCGGTCCGGGTCCATCTCGCCCAAGGCGGCGATGGACGTGGTGGCGGCCTGACCGGACCTCGTCCGCCCCGCCACCGCGGGGCGCCGGGTGAAGGAGGGCCACGATGCGGAGTGCGCGCAGTGCGCTGCTGCTCGGTGCGACGGCACTGGTCGGTCTGGGCCTGATACTGCTGCTGAAGGGCGGCACCGCGATACACGGCGGTGCCGCCCTCGGCATGCTCGCGGCCGGCTGGTGGGGGGCGGGGCTGATCCCGGTGCACACCCGACTGGTGCCGGAACCCGGGAAACGCGGGGAGACCCCGGACGCCGGGAACCCCCCGCCGCCGGGGCCGCCCGGGGCGGGGAGCCCTCCCTCGGACGGGTGAACCGCCCGCGCCCCGCCCCCGCTACCTGAGCCGGTAGCCCTTCGGGGTGGGGTGGAAACCGGCCGTTTCCAGGTGCCCGCCCAGGGGGCTGGTGAGGGCCGGGTGGCCGTTGACGCGCTCGATGGTGAGCGGCCCGACCAGCCCGGCCAGTGCCACGGCCAGCGTGGGGCCGTCGGTGGACCAGGCGAGCAGGGACTTGCCGCCGCGCTCCAGGTAGAGCACCAGCTCGCCGTCGACCAGGGCGACCAGCGAGCCCGCCTTGCGGCCGGGGCGGTGCGCGGCGGCGGTGTCCGCGGGCGGCTCGGGCCAGGGCAGGGCCGCGCCGTACGCGTTGGCCGGGTCGGCGGCGGCCAGCACCACGGCCTGCGGGGCCTGGTCGGGGGCGGCGGCCGTCCACTCGGTGGCCGCCGCCCGCTCCAGCCGGGAGCTGACGGAGCGCAGCCGGTCGGCGGCGCCGGCCATGGCGAACTGGGCGCCGCCCAGGCCCTCGACGAAGTAGCCGCGGCGGGCCCTGCCGCGCTCCTCGAACGCGGACAGCACCCGGTAGACGCCCGCGAAGCCGCCGGGCACCCGCTCGGCGGCCACGGTGCCGCGGGTCAGCACGCCGTGCCGGTCGAGCAGGGCCTGCGCCCGGGCGGCGGCCCGCACCGTCGGATCCCCGTCGAGGGCGGGCAGCAGCGACCAGCGGCCCACGGTGGTCGGCGGGCCGGTGCGGGCCGCGGGGCGGGCCAGGCCGCGCCCCGCGCCGCCGTAGCGGCCGCGCGGGGTGGTGCGCGGCGCGCGGTGCGCGGTGGCCCCGGCGGTGCGGCCGGAGCCGAGCAGGCCGCGCAGCGGGGCCAGGGTGTCGTTGGTGACGTACCCGGCCCAGACCAAGTCCCACAGGGCGTCGGCGATCTCGGCGTCCGGGGTGTCCGGGACGCGCTCGGCGAGCTGGCGGAAGAACGCGCCGTAGCCGCCGGTGAGCGCCTCCAGCAGGGCGGTGTGCACCGGGCCCGGGGTGAGCGGCAGCGGCTCGGGGCGCAGCAGGTGGGCGTTCTCCGGCAGGTGCAGGCTGATCCAGCCGTCCTTGCCGGGCAGCGCGCCCGCGCCGGACCAGCCGATCTCGCCGGCCGCCGTCAGCTCGTCCAGCAGGGCGGGGGAGTAGTCGGCGAGCCGGGCGGGCAGCACGAGCTTCTCCAGGGCGGAGGCGGGCAGCGCGGCGCCCTGGAGCTGCTCGACCACCCGGTAGAGGCCGTCGGCGCCGCGCAGCCGGTGGCCGGCCAGGTGCTGCCACTGCGGGAGGAACGCGGCCAGCGCCCCGGCCGGGACGGCCTCCACCTCGTGGCGCAGGGCGGCCAGCGAGCGGCGGCGCAGGCGGCGCAGCACCTCGGTGTCGCACCACTCGGGGGCGGCGGCCGAGCCGTCCGGCCGGAACTCGCCCTGGACCAGGCGGCCGGCGGCGGTGAGGCGGTGCAGGGTGCCGGTGACCACGGCGGTGCCGAGGCCGAAGCGCTCGGCGGCGTCCTGCGCGGTGAACGGGCCGTGGGTGCGGGCGTGCCGGGCCAGCAGGTCGCCCAGCGGGTCCTTGACCGGCTCGGTGAACGCCTCGGGGACGCCGACCGGCAGCGGGGTGCCGAGGGCGTCGCGCAGCCGCCCGGCGTCCTCGATCGCGGCCCAGCGCAGCGCGCCGCCGATCCGGACCTGGATCGCCCGGCGGGCGGCCTCCAGCTCCAGCGCCCACAGCGGGTCGGCGCCGCGCAGGCCCAGTTCGGCCTCGGAGAGCGGGCCGAGCAGGCGCAGCGCGTCGGCGACGCCCTCGGCGTCCTTGATCCGGCGCTCGGGGGTGAGCCGCTGGAGCTCGGCCTCCAGGTCGGCGAGGACCTGCGGGTCGAGCAGTTCGCGCAGTTCGGCCTGGCCGAGCAGCTCGGACAGCAGCCGGGAGTCCAGCGCGAGGGCGGCGGCGCGGCGCTCGGCGATCGGGGAGTCGCCCTCGTACAGGAACTGGGCGACGTAGCCGAACAGCAGGGAGCGGGCGAACGGGGACGGCTCGGGGGTGGTGACCTCGACCAGCCGCACCGCGCGGGACTCCAGGTCTCCCATCAGCTCGACCAGGCCGGGCACGTCGAACACGTCCTGCAGGCACTCGCGGACGGCCTCCAGGACGATCGGGAAGGAGCCGTACTCGGCGGCCACCTCCAGGAGTTGGGAGGCGCGCTGGCGCTGCTGCCACAGCGGGGTGCGCTTGCCGGGGCTGCGGCGGGGCAGCAGCAGGGCGCGGCCGGCGCACTCGCGGAAGCGGGCGGCGAACAGGGCGGAGCCGCCGACCTGGTCGGTGACCAGCTGCTCGATCTCGGCGGCGTCGAAGACCGCGGCGTCGGCGCCGACCGGGGCCTCGTCGGCGGGCGGGGCCCCGTCGGCGGGCGGGACGGCCGGGGGGAAGTCGCCCAGCAGGTCGCCGTCCGGCAGCCGCAGCACGATGCCGTCGTCGGCGTGCATCACCTGCGGGTCCAGGCCGTGCTTCTCGCGTAGCCGGGCGCCGATGGCCAGCGCCCACGGGGCGTGCACCTGGGCGCCGAACGGGGAGTGCACGACGATCCGCCAGTCGCCGAGCTCGTCGCGGAAGCGCTCGACCACGATGGTGCGGTCGTCGGGCAGGTGGCCGCAGGCTTCGCGCTGCTCGGCGAGGTAGGCGAGCAGGTTGGCGGAAGCCCAGTCGTCCAGGCCGGCCGCGCGCAGCCGGGCGGTGGCCGCCGCCGGCTCCAGGGCGCCGAGCTCGCGGACGAACGCGCCCAGGGCGCGGCCGAGTTCGAGCGGGCGGCCGAGGGTGTCGCCCTTCCAGAACGGGAGCCGGCCGGGGACGCCGGGGGCGGGGGTGACCAGCACCCTGTCGTGGGTGATCTCCTGGATCCGCCAGGAGGTGGTGCCCAGGGTGAAGACGTCCCCCGCCCGGGACTCGTAGACCATCTCCTCGTCCAGCTCCCCGACCCGACCGCCGCCCTTCTTCGGGTCGGCCCCGGCGATGAAGACGCCGAACAGGCCGCGGTCGGGGATGGTGCCGCCGGAGGTGACGGCCAGCCGCTGGGCGCCGGGGCGGCCGGTGACGGTGCCCGCGACGCGGTCCCAGACCAGGCGGGGGCGCAGCTCGGCGAAGGCGTCGGACGGGTAGCGGCCGGCCAGCATGTCCAGCACGCCGTCGAACGCGGACCGCGGGAGGGTGGCGAACGGGGCGGCCCGGCGGCAGAGCGCGAGCAGCTCGTCGACGTCCCAGACGTCCAGCGCGGTGATCGCGACCAGCTGCTGGGCCAGCACGTCCAGCGGGTTGCGCGGGACGCGCAGGGCCTCGATGGCGCCCGCCCGCATCCGCTCGGTGACCACGGCGGACTGCACCAGGTCGCCCCGGTACTTGGGGAAGAACACGCCGCTGGAGACCGCGCCGACCTGGTGCCCGGCCCGGCCGACCCGCTGCAGGCCGGAGGCCACCGAGGGCGGGGACTCGACCTGCACGACCAGGTCGACGGCGCCCATGTCGATGCCCAGCTCCAGGCTGGAGGTGGCCACCACGGCGGGCAGCCGGCCGGCCTTCAGCTCCTCCTCCACCAGCGAGCGCTGCTCCTTGGACACCGAGCCGTGGTGGGCCCGGGCCAGCAGCGGCGGTGCGCCCGCGGCCGCCCCCGAGCCGCCCATCAGCTCGGCGGGGGAGTGCGCCTCGGGCAGCGGGGCGCCGGTGGCCCGCTCGTAGGCGATCTCGTTCAGCCGGTTGCACAGCCGCTCGGCCAGGCGGCGGGAGTTGGCGAACACGATGGTCGAGCGGTGCGCCTGCACCAGGTCGACGATCCGCTCCTCGACGTGCGGCCAGATCGAGCCCTGCCGCTGCTCGTCGCCCTCCTCGGCGGGCGCGGCGGGCAGGTCGGCCAGGTCCGGGACGGGGACCACGACGGACAGGTCGAAGCGCTTGTCGCCGCCGGGCTGGACGATCGCCGCGCCGCGCCGCGGGCTGAGGTAGCGGGCGACCTCCTCCACCGGGCGGACGGTGGCGGACAGGCCGATCCGGCGGGCCGGGCGCTCCAGCAGCTCGTCCAGGCGCTCCAGGCTGAGCGCCAGGTGCGCGCCGCGCTTGGTGCCGGCCACCGCGTGCACCTCGTCCAGGATCACCGTGTCGACGCCGCGCAGGGCCTCCCGGGCGGCGGAGGTGAGCAGCAGGAACAGCGACTCGGGGGTGGTGATCAGGATGTCCGGCGGCTGGGTGGCGAAGCGGCGGCGGTCGGCGGCCGGGGTGTCGCCGGAGCGGATGCCGACCCGGACCTCGGGCTCCGGCAGGCCGAGCCGGACGGACGCCTGCCGCAGGCCGGCCAGCGGGGACCGCAGGTTGCGCTCGACGTCGACCGCGAGGGCCTTCAGCGGGGAGACGTAGAGCACCCGGCAGCGGTGCTTCGGGTCGGCCGGGGGCGGGGTGGCGGCCAGCCGGTCCAGCGCGGAGAGGAAGGCCGCCAGCGTCTTGCCGGAGCCGGTCGGGGCGACCACCAGCACGTCCGTCCCGAGCCCGATCGCCGACCAGGCCCGGGACTGCGCCTCGGTGGGCGCGGCGAACGCTCCCGTGAACCAGGCCCGGGTGGCCGGGGCGAAGCCGTGCAGCGGGTCAGCGTCGGAGGAGGCCATGACCCCATGGTGCCCCGACACGCTGACAGGTCACGGAACGGTCACCGTCTGACCCAACCCCGTGAAGCAAATCGTACAAATCGCTCATATGGTGATGAACCGGACCCGATCCCGGTGTCCGGCCCTGCCTGACGAGCGGAGAGCGTGCGATGGAGCAGGTGAGCCAGGCCCCCGGCAGCACCCCCGCCCCCCACCGGCGCCGCAGCGTCCGGGTGCTCGGCGCGACGCTGCTCACCGGACTGCTGCTCGGCGGCGCCGTCCCCTACGTCACCGGCACCGGCGACACCTACCTCAGCTACCTGGTGCTGGACGAGCGCACCGACGCCCGGGGCGCCGAGCACGCCGGCGACCAGGCCCGGGCGGTCGGCGGCAAGGTCGTCCAGGACTACCCGCAGATCGGCGCGGTGCTCGCCTACGCCGGGCCCCGGTTCGCCGAGAAGCTGCGCGGACGGCCCGGGATAGCCGCCGTCGGCGCCACCCGCACCGTCCCGGTGCCCTCCCCGCCCCGGCCGCTGGCCGGCGCCGCCTTCGACGCCGGCACCGGCACCGCCGCCGGCGCCCGGCCCGGCGCGCTGCCGCTCGGGGACGCGGAGCCGGCCGCCGCGCGCGGCACGACGGGCGCGGGGGCGGCCGGCGAGACCGTCGAGGGGGCCGACGACTCCACCGCCACCGTGCCCGACCCCGACGAGCAGTCCGACTGGAACCTCGCCATGATCGGCGCCCTCGACCGCCCCGCCGGGCGGGGCGCCGCCCTGCTGCGCCCGCCGGTCGCCGACCGGCCCGGCCCGGCCTCCGCCGACCGGGCCGGCGCGCTGCCCACCGCCCAGCAACTCGCCAAGGTCACCGTCGCCGTCCTGGACTCCGGCGTCGACGACACCCACCCCGACCTGCGGGCCGCCGTCGACCCGGCCGCCTCCGCGTCCTGCGCCGACGGCCGCCCCGACTCCCGCAGCGGCGCCTGGCGGCCCGACGACGCGATCAACGAGAGCGGCCACGGCACCCACGTCGCCGGGATCGTCGGCGCCGCCCGCGACGGCCACGGCGTCACCGGCGTCGCCCCCGGCGTGCGGATCGCCGCCGTCCGACTGCTCGGACCGCTCGGGCAGTACTACACCGAGAACATCGTCTGCGGCATGCTCTGGGCCGCCGACCACGGCGCCCGCGCGATCAACGACAGCTACTTCGCCGACCCGTGGAAGTACAACTGCCCCGAGGACGCCGACCAGGCCGCGCTGGCCGCCGCCGTCGGCCGGGCCGTCGCCTACGCCCAGCGCAAGGGCGCCGTGGTGGTCGCCTCGGCCGGCAACGACAGCCAGGACCTGAACGCCGGACGCACCGACCAGCGCAGCCCCAACGACCGCACCACCGGCCCCCCGGACGACCGGCAGCTCGGCACCGAGTGCATCCGGCTGCCCGGCGAACTGCCCGGCGTGGTCACCGTCACCGCCGTCGACCGCAACGGCCTGCCCGCCGGGTACAGCAACTACGGGCGCGGCAGGGTCTCCATCGCCGCCCCCGGCGGCGACCCCGACGGCGGCACCCAGGGCGCGATCGTCTCCGACTGGCCCGGCGGCCGGTACGCCGCGCTGGCCGGCACCTCGATGTCCGCCGCGCACGTCACCGGCGCGGTCGCCGTGGTCGCCGCCCGGCACCCCGACTGGAGCCCCGACCGGATCGCCGCCGCGCTGGCCCTGGCCGCCGACCAGGGCTGCACCACGACCCTGCCGCTCGGCTGCCAGGACCGCGGCTTCTACGGCGCCGGCCTGCTCACCCTGCCGACGGGCTGACCGCCGTCCCGGAGCGGCCGGCCGGTGCCCGATACTGGGGCGCATGAGGCTGACCGAGTTCTGGCGACGGATGCACGAGCACTTCGGCGAGGCGTACGCGGAGTCCTTCGCCCAGGACCACGTGATGGGCGAGCTCGGCGGCCGCACCGTCCGGCAGGCGCTGGACGCCGGGTGGGAGGCCAAGGACGTGTGGCGGGTGGTCTGCGCCACGCAGGGGGTGTCGCCGCGACTGAGGTGAGATTATTCGCGCCGGAGTGGGTGAGACTGTCCCGGTGGCGAGCAGCGCAGAGAACCCCGACCCGACCGGCGACCCGGCCCCCGACACCGCGCCCGACACTGCGCCCGACACTGCGCCCGGCACCACGGCCCGGGCGGCCGACGCGGTGGAGGCCGCCGACGCCGCGAGGGCGGGCACCGGGGGCCCGGGCGCCGAGGGGGCGGACACGGTGGCCGCCCGGCTGCTGCGCCGGGCCGAGCTCGGCGGCGGCGCGATGCCCCGCTGGCTGCCCAGGGCGCTGCTGCTGGCGCTGCTCGGGGTCGGGCTGTTCCAGCTCGCCGACTGGGCCTTCCACCAGCTGATCGACCTGTTCGTGATGCTGCTGGTGGCGTTCTTCCTGTCGCTGGCGATGGAGCCCGCCGTCGACCGGATGGCCGCCCGGGGGGTGCGCCGGGGCCTGGGCACCTTCCTGGTGTTCATCGGCCTGTTCGTCGCCGCCGCCGGCTTCCTGGCCTCGCTCGGCACCCTGCTGGTCGACCAGATCACCCAGATCGCCGGGAAGCTCCCGCAGCTGCTCCAGGACCTGATCACCTGGATCAACCACACCTTCCACACCGACCTGTCGCTCGACCAGCTCCAGCACCAGGTGCTCAAGGACTCCGGGACCATCGAGAAGTACGCCCAGCAGGCCGCCGACAACGTCTGGGGCGTCACCGGCACCGTCATCGGCGGACTGTTCCAGGCGTTCACCGTCGGCCTGTTCACCTTCTACTTCACCGCCGAGGGCCCCCGGGTGCGGCGCACCGTCTGCTCGCTGCTGCCGCCCTCCAAGCAGGGCGAGGTGCTGCGGGCCTGGGAGATCGCGCTCGCCAAGACCGGCGGCTACCTCTACTCCCGGGCGCTGCTCGCGCTGATCTCCGCGCTCGCGCACTGGGCGTTCTTCGCGATCATCGGGCTGCCTTATGCCGCCGCGCTGGCCGTCTGGGTCGGCGTCATGTCGCAGTTCGTGCCGACCATCGGCACCTACCTGGCCGGCGCGCTGCCGGTCCTGGTCGGGCTGACCGTGCGGCCGGTGGAAGCGCTCTGGGTGCTGGCCTTCGTGACCGTCTACCAGCAGATCGAGAACTACCTGCTGCACCCGCGGATCACCGCGAAGACGGTCGACGTGCACCCCGCCGTCGCGTTCGGCGCGGTGATCGCCGGGGCCGCGCTGCTCGGCGCGGTCGGCGCGCTGATCGCCATCCCGGTCGCGGCCACCCTGCAGGGCTTCGTCGGGACGTACGTGCGCCGCTACGAGGTCGAGGACGACCCGCGGATCGACCACGGCGAGGAGCGGCGCGAACGGCGGCGGCACACCGTGCGGCGGCTGCGGCGGATGGTGTCGGGCGGTTCGGGGCGCTCGGACGGTTCGGACGGCTCCGGCGGCGCGGGCGGCGCGGGCAGTTCGGGCGCGGACGGTGCCGGTGGGGGACGGTCGGGCGGGGAGCGGCGGGAGGAACCGCCGGGGGAGTGACCGCGCGGGCGGTCAGGGCAGCAGGACGGTGCGCACGCCCGGGGCCTCGGGGGCGGTCCACACCGTCTCCACGTCGGCGAGCGGCGCGGTCCGGGCGGGGACGGCGAGTCGGCCGTGGTCGATCTCCTCGATCAGGGAGGGCAGTTCGGCCAGGTAGGCGCGGGTGGAGACGGCGCCCTGGCCGTTGCCCCGCAGGCGCAGGTCGGCCGAGCGCAGCAGGACCGAGGGCAGGTCGAGCGAGGGGCCCGCCACCGAACCGATCTGCACCCAGTCCAGCGTCCGGCTCCGGTCCGACCTGGCCCGCAGCAGGGCCGACATCGCGGCGGCGGCCGGCTCGCCCCACAGGTAGTCGAGCACCACGTCCACCTCGGCGGCGGCCTCCGCCAGGGCCGCCGCGGTGGCGTCGGCGTCGGCGGTGAGCGCCACGGTCGCGTCCGCCCCCAGGCCGGGCAGGGCCGCCAGCCGCTCCGGATCGCGGCCGGCGCCCACCACCCGGCCGGCCCCGAGGCGCCCGGCGACCTGGACCGCCATCCGTCCGGCGTTGCCGGTCGCGCCCAGCACCAGGACCGACTGCCCCGGTCGGAGCGGGACGCGGCGGCGCAGCGCCACCCAGGACGACATCGCGGGGTTCATTGCGGCCGCGATCCGCACCGGGTCCGTGCCCTCGGGCAGCGGGATGCTGCGGCGGGTGTCGATGACGGTGCGGGTGGCCATCGGACCGACCAGGTCGTCGTCGGCGACGAAGTACACCGCGGTGCCGTCCGCGCGGCGGCCGACGCCGTCGACGCCGGGGACCATCGGGAGCCGCCCGGTGCTGGTGTAGTGCCGCCCGGACGCGCCGGTGCGTACCCGGGGGTGCAGGCCGACGGCGAGGACGTCGACCAGCGCGTGGTCCTCGTCGGTGGGTGCCGGGAGGTCGAAGGGGCGGTAGCGGGGCGGGCGGTCGAACGAGTCGACGACGGCGGCGCGGATCTCCACGGGGTTCCTCCAGGGTTTGGTTTGTGCCACGTACCAAAAGTAGTACGTGGCGCAAACCTTTTCAACTATGATCGGGCCCATGACCTCCTCCGAGGGCGCCCGCGCCCGGTCCGCCTCTCCCGCCGTCCCTGCTTCCGCGCCTGCCTCCGCCCCCGCTTCCGTCTCCGCTTCCGTCTCCGTGGCGGACCTCGGCCTGGTCGACGGGCTGGCCCAGCTCACCTTCCTCGTCCACGGCGCCCTGGCCGAGATCGCGGCCCGGCAGGACCTGTCGATGATCCAGGTCCGGCTGCTCGGCGTGCTCCGCGACCGCGAGCCCGCCATGCGGGAGCTGGGCCGGCTGCTGGGTCTGGACAAGTCCTCGGTCACCGGCCTGGTCGACCGGGCGCAGCGCCGCGGCCTGGTGGTCCGCGAGGCCAGCGCCACCGACCGCCGCTCCTACCGGGTCTCCGCCACCCCTGCTGGGCGGGAGCTCGCGGAGCGGGTCGCGGCGGAGTTCGCCGAGCGGATCGACGCCTTCGCGGCGGGGCTGACCGGGGACGAGCGGCGCCTGCTGGCCGGACTGGCCGCCCGGGTCGTCGCGGCGGACGCCCACCGGCGCGGCGTCGACCTGCGGACCGGGGGGAGCTGAGCGGGGGCGGTGGGCGCGGAGAGGGGTCGGCGGCCCGGCGGGTGGCGGTGGTGGGGCTCGGGCCCGGGTGGGGGCCGCGCCTCGGTGGGCGTCGAGGCGGGGCCGGGCTCCGGCGGGTGCGGGGCGGTCCGGCGGGTGCTGAAGGGGGGCCAGGGGTCGGGCCGTGGGGTGGGGCCCGCGGCCGGGCGGGGTGCCGGGCGGGTCAGGCGAAGGGGCCCCCGGTGGTGAAGCGGCGCAGGTGGCGGGCGAAGTCCTCGGCCTCGCCCGGCGGCCAGTCGGCGAGGCCCTCGGTGATGCGTTCGGTCAGGCGGCGGCGGAGCTCCGCGACGGCCCGTTCGCCCTGCGGGGTCAGTACCAGCAGGTGGGCGCGGCGGTCGGCCGGGTCCGGCTCGCGGCGGATCAGGCCCGCCTCCTCCAGGCGGGAGGCCCGGCGGGTGGTGCCGGAGCGGTCCAGCCCGATCTCGGGCGCCAGGTCGGCGGCGCTGTGCGGACCGGTGCGGGCCAGTGCGCTGAGGACCGGGTAGGTCAGCTCGTCCAGGGCCGGCCCCAGGCCCTCGGTCAGCTGCCGGTGCAGCCGGACCCGGGTGGTGCGGCGGAGCAGGACGCCGAGTGCTTCGGCGATGGCGGTGCCCGTGTCGTTCTCCATGGTCGCCAGATTAGCGTGCGCGACGCACGCTTTTTCGGCCCAGATGCGTGCGCGGCGCACGTATCTGGGCTAGAGTCCTGGAAGAAGCGTGCGCCGCGCACGCATTTCGATCCGCATCGACGGAAGGACACCGCCATGACCCGCACCGGCATCGAGGCCGCGCTCACCGACCTCCTGCTCAACCGCGACCTCACCGTCGCCGAGGCCGCCGACCGCCACTTCACCCCCGACTACCGCCAGCGCACCGACGGCGAGTGGGCCGACCGCGCGCAGTTCGTCGACCACATCTCGCACCTGCGCGGCGTCGTCGCCGGGGGCCGGTTCGAGGTCCACGAGGAGCTGCGCGACGGCGACCGCTACGCGGACCGGCACACCGCGCACCTGGTCAAGACCGACGGCTCCACCGTGAGCATGGAGGTCTACGTGTTCGCCGACCTGGCGGCGGACGGCCGGTTCCGCCGGATCGAGGAGACCACCCTGCTGCTGGAGGGGGCCGAGGCCGACCGGGGCATGGGCAGCGCCCGCTGAGTCGGTGCGGGGCCGCGCCGCACTGGGCGGCGCGGCGCGGCGCGACCCCGGAACGGGTGGGTAGGGTGCGACACTGGAATCGAACAGATGTTCTTTGTACTCTTCGGCGCGGAGTTTTCCACAGGCCGAGCCCGTCCGGGGCCGATTGTCGGTGGGACGCGCTAGCGTCGGTGACGATGAAGCGCACAGGACAGAACCCGAGGGTGGAAGCCATGGCAGGAACGGACCGCGAGAAGGCCCTTGAGGCCGCACTCGCCCAAATCGAGCGACAGTTCGGCAAGGGCTCGGTGATGCGCCTCGGCGAGAAGGCGAACGAGCCGGTCGAGGTGATCTCCACCGGATCCACCGCCCTCGACGTGGCGCTCGGCGTGGGCGGCATCCCGCGCGGCCGGGTGGTCGAGATCTACGGCCCCGAGTCCTCCGGCAAGACCACCCTGACCCTCCACCTCGCCGCCAACGCGCAGCGGGCCGGCGGCACCGTCGCCTTCGTCGACGCCGAGCACGCGCTCGACCCCGAGTACGCCAAGAAGCTCGGCGTGGACACCGACGCCCTGCTGGTCAGCCAGCCGGACACCGGCGAGCAGGCGCTGGAGATCACCGACATGCTGATCCGCTCCGGCGCGATCGACCTGGTGATCATCGACTCGGTGGCCGCGCTGGTGCCGCGCGCCGAGATCGAGGGCGAGATGGGCGACTCGCACGTCGGCCTCCAGGCCCGGCTGATGAGCCAGGCGCTGCGCAAGATCGCCGGTGCGCTGAACCAGTCGAACACCACCGCGATCTTCATCAACCAGCTGCGCGAGAAGATCGGCGTGATGTTCGGCTCGCCGGAGACCACCACCGGTGGGCGCGCGCTCAAGTTCTACGCCTCGGTCCGCCTCGACATCCGGCGGATCGAGACCCTGAAGGACGGCACCGAGGCGGTCGGCAACCGCACCCGCGTCAAGGTGGTCAAGAACAAGGTCGCCGCGCCGTTCAAGCAGGCCGAGTTCGACATCCTCTACGGCGTCGGCATCAGCCGCGAGGGCGGCCTGATCGACATGGGCGTGGAGCACGGCTTCATCCGGAAGTCCGGCGCCTGGTACACCTACGAGGGCGACCAGCTCGGCCAGGGTAAGGAGAACGCCCGCAACTTCCTGCGCGACAACCCGCAGCTGGCCGACGAGATCGAGGCCAAGATCAAGGGCAAGCTGGGCATCGGCCCGAAGCCGCCCGTCGTCGAGGGCGAGGCCCCCGCGGCGGAGGTCCCGGCCGTGGTCCCGGCCGCGGCGGCCCCCGCGAAGGCCGCGGCCAAGAAGACGGCGGCCGCTGCCAAGAGCTGATCCGTTGACACGCCACCAGCAGCACGACCACCCGGCACCGGGTCCGTCCGAGGACGGGCCCGGTGCGGGCGTTCCCGGGGGCGCCGGCGACCACGGGAGCGGCGACGGCCCGCCGGACTGGTTCGCGGCCGTCGCGGGGGAAGAGGAGGAGCCGGCGCAGGGGTCGGACGGCCCGCCGGACTGGTTCGCGGCGGCGGCCGGGGAACCGGCCGCCCCGGTGGGGGAGTTGCCCGGGCTGGTGCGGGCGTCCGAGCTGCCCGGGGGCAGGCGGCGACGGCGCAGCGCGCTGGGGGAGCTGCCGGCCGCGGAGCCGGTGGCGGCGGAGCGGCCGCGGGCCCGGCGGCGCACCAAGGCCGAACGCGGCGAGAGCGGGCGCGGCGAGAGCGAACGCGCGGAGACCGGGGGCACGGAAGGCGGACGGACCGGCGGCGACGGGGAGTCGCGGTCGGGACGGCGCGGGCGGGCGCGGGCCGTCGAGCCGGTCGGCGATCCGGCGGACCGGGCCCGGGACATCTGCCTGCGGCTGCTCACCGGGGCCGCCAAGTCCCGCAAGCAGCTGGCCGACGCGCTGCGCCGCAAGGAGATCCCGGACGAGGTGGCCGAGCAGGTGCTGTCCCGGCTGGAGGAGGTCGGGCTGATCGACGACGCCGCCTTCGCCGAAGCCTGGGTGGAGTCCCGGCACGCGGTGCGCGGGCTGTCCCGGCGGGCGCTGGCCCAGGAGTTGCGGACCAAGGGCGTCGCCGGGGAGGCCGCCGAGCGGGCCCTGCTCCAGGTGGACGCCGAGGACGAGTCGGAGGCCGCCCGGGCGCTGGTGGCCCGGAAGTTGCGCTCCACCGCCGGGCTGGAGCGGGACGTCCGGATCCGGCGGCTGGTCGGGGTGCTGGCCCGGCGAGGCTACGCCGAGGGCCTGGCGTTCCGGGTGGTCCGGGAGGCGCTGGACGCGGAAGGCGCCGACGGCGCGGAGGAGGGGGCGGAGGACTGGGCGGACGCGGACGACTGACCACGGACGACTGACCACGGGCCCGGGACGCGGAGCGAGAGGTGGTGCGGTGCGATGTGATGACTGGTGATCAGATCGCCGGAGCCAATTCTCGATCGCATCTTGACCGTTTCGTAACCTCCGCCTAGCCTCACACTCAGTGGCAGGACGATCGCGGAGGTCGCCTCGGCGGTAGCGTGAGCAGGACGGGGAGTGGCCGGATGGGCATCGCTCAGGGCACCGAAACGGGTTCCTCCCTGCTGCTGGCGGCCGGAGTGCTGATCGGCGCCCTGGTGCTGGTGCTGGCCGCCGGGTTCCTGATGCTCCGGCAGCGCCGGGCCGAACTCGACCGCCGCGAGGAGCGGTTGACCTCCGAACTGCACCGCCTGCACGCGCACGAGGACGAACTCGCCGCCCGCGCCGCCGACGCCGAGCGGGTGCGCGACGAACTCGCCGGCCAGGCCGTGGAGAACCGCCTGCTGCTGGAGCGCACCGCCGGGCTGACCGCCGCCCAGGCCCGCGAGGAGATCGTCCGGGCCGCCGAGTCGGAGGCCCGCCGGGAAGCCGCGCTGAGCGTCCGGGAGATCGAGCGGCGGGCGGTCACCGAGGGCGAGGGCCGGGCCCGGGAGATCATCGCCTCGTCCGTCCAGCGGCTGGCCGCCGAGCACACCGCCGACACCGTGGTCACCACCCTGCGGCTGCCCAGCGAGGACATGAAGGGCCGGGTGATCGGGCGCGAGGGCCGCAACATCCGCGCCTTCGAGGCCGTCACCGGCGTCAACCTGATCGTCGACGACACCCCCGGCCTGGTCCAGCTCTCCTGCTTCGACCCGGTCCGCCGGGAGAGCGCCCGGCTCACCCTGGAGGCGCTGCTGGTCGACGGGCGGATCCACCCGGCGCGGATCGAGGAGGCGCACGAGCGCAGCCGGGCCGAGGTCGAGCGGCTCTGCGTCCGGGCCGGGGAGGACGCGCTGCTCACCGTCGGGATCGGCGCGAGCGGCGAGATGTCGCCCGAACTGGTCCGCACCCTGGGCACGTTGCGCTACCGCACCTCGTACGGGCAGAACGTGCTCGGGCACCTGGTGGAGTCCGCGCACCTGGCCGGGATGATGGCCGCGGAGCTCGGCGTCGACCCCGAGCAGGTGCGCCGGGCCGCGCTGCTGCACGACATCGGCAAGGCGCTCAGCCACCGGGTGCCGGGCAGCCACGCCGCGATCGGCGCGGAGTTCGCCCGGCGGCACGGTGAGGCGGAGGAGGTCGTGCACGCGATAGCGGCGCACCACGGCGAGATCGAGGCGAAGACCGTCGAGGCGGTGCTCACCCAGGCCGCCGACGCCTGCTCGGCCGGGCGGCCGGGCGCGCGCAAGGAGTCGGTGGAGGCGTACGTCCGCCGGCTGGAGCGGCTGGAGGAGATCGCCCGGGCGCACGAGGGCGTCACCAAGGTCTACGCGATGCAGGCCGGCCGGGAGGTCCGGGTCATGGTGCAGCCGGAGGCGGTGGACGACCTGCGGGCGCAGGAGATCGCCAAGGAGGTCGCCCGGCAGGTCCGGGAGGAGCTGACCTACCCGGGGCAGATCCGGATCACGGTGGTGCGGGAGTCGCGGGCGACCGAGGTCGCCCGGTAGCGCACCCGGTGGGAGGGCGCGCTACCGGCTCCGGGGCCGCGATCCTGTCGGCGCGGGAGGGGCCCGGTCGGGCGTGTGGTTCCCCGTGTGCCTGGGCGCGCCCGGCGGTGCTGCGCCACCGCCTGTGCGTCCCGCGGTCGAAGGCTGGGGCCGGCCCGCCGCCCCGTGGTCGACCGACCGGCCCGCCGCGCGAGGAGCGCGCGGCGGGCCGGCACCGGCACGTGGGGAGGGCTGCTCCCCGTCCTGGACAGCGCCGGAGGAGCGATGCCGTGGCGCGCGGTCAGCGGCCGGCCACGACGAGCGGACCGATGCCCACGTTCGTGACGAACGGGGAGAGCGGTCCGGCGGCGTCGGCGGTGTCGATCCGGGCGGCGGCGCTCCACCGGCCGGCGGTGTAGTCGCCGTTGACGGTCAGGACGGAGTTCTGGCTCGTCACGCCGAACACCCGCAGGCTGTTGCCGGTGGAGGCGACGGCCACTTGCCGGACGCCGGGCAGCCCGCTCACCGCCGAGACGTCGCCCCAGCGGCTCCACCGGCCGGCGGCGTAGTCACCGGTCGCTTCGAAGACCCGGCCGTCCGAGGTCCGCGCGACCACGTGGAACTTGGAGCCCGGGGTGGTGGCCGCGGCCACCTGCGCCACGGTGCCCGGCGAACCGATCGCCGCCGTCAGGTCGCCTCCGGTCCACCGGCCCGCGTTGTAGTCGCCGTCGGCGATCCGGATCCGGCCGTCCGAGCCCAGCACCGCGACGTGCAGCACCCTGCCGATAGAGGAGGCCGCCACGTCGGTCGCGTCGGCGGGGAACCCGAGCGCCCCGGTCACGTCGGCCCACGGCTGCCAGCGCCCGTTCCTGGGGTACGTCTCGTACACCCGGCCGTTCGCGACCGCCAGCAGGTGGGTCTCGTTGCCGATCGCCGTCGCGGTCAGCCGGCTGATGCCCGGCAGCGGGCCCGTGCCGATCTGCTCACGCCACTGGTCCCACGTCCCCAGCGCCGTGGGGCCCCATGCCTGGTTGAGAAAGCGCATGTTGCCGTACACCTTGCCGTCCACCACCGCGTAGGCGTGCAGGTTGTCGTCCTCCTGCAGCACCGACGCGGCTGCCGCGACCGTCCCGGGCAGTCCCGCGCTGGACGGCAGGGGCAGGAACGGCGACCAGCGGCCCGTGGTGTAGTTGGCACCCGCGTTGATCAGGCTGCCGTCGGCGCGCTGGGTGAGCAGTTGCACCCGCTCGCCCGGGGCAATCGACTTCGCGTACGCGTCGTTGTCGACCTGGATGCCGGAATCCTGGGTGGTCACCGTCCGTTTGCCCTGGTCGAAGGCGGTCACTCGGACCTGGTACCGGCCCGGGGCGCTGTACTGGTGGGTGAGGGCCACCCCGTTGTTCGGCGGCAGCGACGCGGGCAGCGAGCCGTCACCGAAGTCGACCGACACCGCGGAGACGACGTAGGGCGACGTCGCGAAGGGCGTCACCTTGATGGAGAGGGTGCTCTGGTCGAGCTGGTAGGAGAAGCCCGCCTGCAGCTCCGCCGGGGCGTTGACCACCACGGACTTCTGCTCCGAGTACAGTCGCCCGCCCTGGGCGTCGGTCACGATGACGCGGACCCAGTAGGTGCCGGGAGCGGTGTAGGTGTGCGTGGCGGCCGGAGCGGTCGCGTGCTGGGTCGTGCCGTCGCCGAAGTCGTAGTAGTAGTCGGCCTGCTTGACGCCCCAGGCGTTGTACGGCGCGGCGGTGGCCTTGACGGTGAACGGGGCCGGACCCTGCAGTGTCGGCACGTCGGCGGTCACGTCCAGGGTCAACCCCCGCTGACCGCTGACTTCGTACGCGCCCCGGTCCCGTATCCCGCCCTTCGGCGCGGTGTTGGCGATGTCCGGGTCGTCACCGGGCCCCACCCCGAGCAGGTCGGGTTCGACGCCGGGTGCGTCGGGGTCGGCCGAGTCGATCGCCGCGGCGGCCGACTCCGACAGCTGGCCTTTCGAGGAGAAGATGTAGGGGACGAGCGAGCTGTCCAGGGCGACGTCGTGCCCGGCCTGACCGGTGGCGGCGGTGAAGGCCGCTGCGCTCGGGTACGTCTGGCCGCCCCAGGCGTACCCGGAGCCGTTCGGCCGTCGGTGGAGCAGGTTGTAGTCGACCTTCGAACCGCTCACCGAACCGGCCGAGACGGAGACCTCCACCCCGCTCTGGGCGGCCGGGTCGGTCGGGCAGGCCGAGGGGAGGGTGCCGTCGCTGATCACGTTGTTCTCGATCAGCGCGCCGGGCGACGCGCCGTCGAGGTGGACGCTCTCCCCGCAGGAGGCCACGATGGTGTTGTAGGTGACCGCCGTGTTCGGCGCGTCGGTGGCGGTGACGCCCACGGTGCTGGTGTAGCTGATGTCGTTCCCGGTGATCAGGGTGTCGTGGGTGCCCGCCCCGAGGTCGATCCCGCCGGAACCGATCGTGTTCCGGCTCACCGTCACCTGCCTGGTGTCGCCGGCGGTCCGGACGGACAGCCCGCCCACCGAGAACCGGTTCTGGTCGAGGGTGATCCGGGAGGAGTCGGAGACCACCACCGCCGGGAGCGGGACGGTTCCCCGGAACCCGCCCTGGACACCGAACCCCCGGATCGCCACGTCGTGCACGCCGGCCAGCACGAACGCGCCCTCGGTCGGCGACGGCATCGCCACGGCGGGCCGGATGCCCGTGACGGGCTCGTACGTCAGCCCCAGGAACGTGATCGGCTGCTCGGGCGTCCCGGAGCGGGTGAGCTTCACCGACTCGACGTACGGGCCCGACCCCGGGCCGACCTTGACGGTCTGACCGGGTACCACCACCGCTGCGGCGGCCGAGATGGTGCAGAACGGGTGGGCCTCGGTGCCGCCGTCGGTCTGCGAGCAGCCGGACACGTGGTTCACGTAGAGGACGTCCCCGGTGGTCGCGGCCGAGGACTGGACCGCCGGGAAGGCGAGGACGGACGTCGCCGCGGCGACGAGGAGGGCAGCGGACTGGCGCAGACGCACGAATTGACTCCGGGAAGGGGAACACAACGTCAAAAGCGGCCAAGCTTCCCACTCGAACGTCCTTGCGGTCCACCTGATTCGGGTGGCGCACGGCATGCCCGCAGGTGGTGCCGTCCCCGTGCCGGCGGGCTTCCCCGGGGCGGGGCTAACCCTTCGCTTCCTGCTGCTCCAGGCCCGGCTTGGGGGTGAGCGGGGCGGCCAGGGCGTGCAGGGTCTCGGGCTGGAGGCCGGGGGTGGTGCCCAGCAGGTGGCCGTCGGGGCGGATCAGCAGGACGGTGTGCGGGGCGGCGCCGGGGTAGCCGTCGGTGACCAGGACCTCGGTGGGGACGGGGAGGGCGGCGGCGAGTTCGGCCAGGCGGGGCATCAGGCCGGCGCCGAGCCAGTGCTCGGCGGACCAGACGGTGGTGCCGGGGGCGACCAGGACCAGCAGGAACGGGCCGCCGAGGCGGGCCCGGAGGGTGTCCGCGGCGCCGTCGGCGGTGACCACCGGGAGGTCGGGGACCAGGACGCCGGGGGCGGTGGCCGGGAGCTGCTCGGTGAGCGCGGTGCCGCGGCCGGCGCCGCGCTGCTCGGGGACGCGGGGGGCGACGCCGGAGGGCGCGGCCGGGTAGGCGGGGGCGCCGCCGAAGCGGCCGGTGCCGAGCTGGCCGTCGGCGAGCAGCGGGGCGTGCTTGCGGAAGGAGCCGGAGACTAGCGCCCGCCGGGTCTCGGCCCAGCCGCGCAGCGGCCGCAGCAGCGGCATGCTCTGGTCGACGGCGCGCAGCCGGGCGCCGACCGCGCCGCGGCGCTCGGCCTCGTAGCCGTCCAGCAGGGCGCGGTCGGCGCGCTCGGTGCCGGGGGGCAGGTGCCGGGCGAGGGCGAGCCGCCAGGCGAGGTTGTCGGCGTCGCGCAGGCCGTCGACGAGGTTCTGCATGCCGAGGGCGCCGTGCAGGTGGGCGGCGTCGCCGGCGAGGAAGCAGCGGCCGGTGCGGAACCGGCCGGCCAGCCGCTGCTGGTAGGTGTGGTCGGCGGCGGCCAGCAGCTGGTGGGGCGGGAGTTCGCCGCACCAGCCGGTGAGCGCGGCGGTGACCCGGGTGAGCAGGGTGTCGCCGGTGACGATGCCGGGCCAGGTGGCGTGCGGGTCGACCGGCTCGGTGGGCTGGGGGCGGCCGGGGGGCAGCCGCCAGTCGAGCCGCCACAGGCCGTCGGGCAGCGGGCGGGCGGAGGCCTCGCGGTCGCCGCGCCACGGGGGTTCGCGGTGCAGTCGGGCCTCGCCGGGGAAGGGCAGGTCGACCCGGACGGTGGCGACGGCGTGCCGGTCGACGGCGGGCCGGCCGGGGAAGCGGACCTTGAGCAGCTTGCGGACGGTGGAGCGGGCGCCGTCGCAGCCGACCAGGTGGCTGCCGCGCCACCAGGCGTCCTCCCCGGCGGAGGCGGTGCGGACCGCCACCCCGTCGCGGTCCTGGGCGAGTTCGACCACCCGGTGGCGCGGCAGCAGGTGGATCAGCGGGGTGGCGGCGACGGCGTCGCGCAGGCCGCGCTGGAGGCGGTGCTGGGCGAGGTGCAGGACGGGTTCGGCGTCCAGCGGCAGGCGCAGCACCTCGGCGCGGCGGCGCCAGACGGTGAAGGCGTCCCAGCGGGCGGCGTCGGAGACCACCCGGGTGTAGCCGATCCGGGCCAGGAAGGCGGTGGTGTCACCGCCGAGCACGACGGTGCGGGGGCTCTCCGGGCTCACGCCGGCACCCTCGTCCAGGACGGTGCTGGGCACGTCGTTGCGGGCCAGGGCGAGGGCCAGGGCGAGACCGACCGGCCCGGCCCCGACGATGATCACCGCGTCCATGCCGGGGCCTTCGGGCGGGCGGCCGCGGCCGCCGGTGCGTCATATGCCGGGTGAGAGGTCCCAGGTGGTGTCACGAAGAGCAATGCAACAGATCACCTGGGTGTCCGTCAAGCAGCGGACGTGCCGCGGGGCTTCGCGCCGCGACGGCCGCGGGACTCGATCCAGCGGGCCAGGCCGCCGAGGGCGAGGCACATGGCGATGTAGATCGGGGTGATCACCAGGACGACCGGGATGTACGGGTAGCCGTCGGAGTTGGAGGCGATCAGCTTGCCCACGTACAGCAGCTCGGGGTACGTGATGATGTAGCCGAGCGAGGTGTCCTTGAGGGTGACGACCAGCTGGCCGATGATCGCGGGCAGCATGGTCCGGACCGCCTGCGGGACGAGCACCAGGCTCATCACCTGGGTCTTGCGCAGGCCCAGAGCGTGGGCCGCCTCGGACTGGCCGCGCGGGACGGCGTTGATGCCGGAGCGGATGATCTCGGCCTGCACGGCGCCGTTGTAGAGGACCAGGCCGATGACCAGGCCCCACATCGGCTGGGCGGTGAACACCGCCTGGTAGAGCGCGAAGATCATGATCACCAGCGGCATGGCCCGGAAGAACTGGACCACCGCCGTGCACACCGCCCGCACCGGGCGGTGGTCGGACAGCCGCCCGACCGCGAGCAGGGAGCCGAGCACCAGCGAGCCGGCCGCGGCCAGGCCGAAGGCCTTCAGGGTGGCCAGGACGCCGTCGATGATGCGCTGCTGGACGGCGGTGTACTGGAAGGAGTCCCACAGCGAGCCGTCGAACTGGCCCTGGTCGGCCAGGGTGGAGACGACCCACCAGAGCAGGGCGGCGATGCCGAGCGCGCCGAGCGCGCCGAGCAGCAGGTAGCGCCGCCGGGCCCGCGGGCCGGGGACGTCGTACAGGACGGAGGAGGTGCGGGCGCTCATCGGGCCACCGCCGTGCGCCGCTCCAGGGCGGAGACGACCGTGCCGACCGCGAAGCTGATCACCAGGTAGGCCAGGGCCACCCAGAAGAAGATGGCGAAGATGGCGTACCCCTTCTCGGTCAGGGTCTTCTGCACGCTGAACAGCTCGAACACGTTGAAGGCGCCGGCGATGGCCGAGTTGCGGGGCAGCGCGATGAACACCGAGCCCATCGGCGCGATCACCGCCCGGGCCGCCTGCGGCAGCACCACCAGGCCGAGGGTCTGGCCGAAGCCCATGCCCAGCGAGCGGGCGGCCTCGGCCTGGCCCAGCGGCACCGTGTTGATGCCCGCGCGCAGCACCTCGCAGACGAAGCTGCCGGTGTAGACGCTGAGCGCGGCCACGGCGGCGGTGAAGCTGCTGATGTGCACGTCCAGCCGCGGCAGCACGAAGGTCACCGCGAAGAACAGCAGGGTCAGCGGGGTGTTGCGGAAGATCGTCACCCAGGTGCCGCCGAAGGCCCGCAGCACCGGGACCGGCGAGACGCGGAAGGCCGCCAGCATGAAGCCCAGCAGCAGGGCGAACAGGGCACTGAGCGCGCTCAGTTCGAGCGTTCCCAGGAACCCGCGGACGAACAGCGAGAAGTTGCCGTCCTCGAACGGTATGCCCATGCCGGCGGCCCTCCTTTCTCGGTATCGGTCGGGTCGGGCGTCAGGCGGTCGGGTCCAGCGCGGGGACGGACGGCGCGGCCGAGCCGGACAGGCCCAGGGTGGCGTCGTACGCCTTCTTCCAGTCGCCGTTGTCCTCGTGCTTCTTGAGGGCGTCGTTGATCGCCTTCTGCAGCACCGCGTCGCCCTTCTTCAGGCCGACGCCGTAGCGCTCGGTGGAGAACGGCTCGCCGACGACCTTGAGCTTGCCCTGGTTCTTCGCGGCGTAGCCCTTGAGGATCGCGTCGTCGGTGGTGACCGCGTCGACCTCCTTGGTGAGCAGCTTCTCCACGCAGAGCGAGTAGCTCTCGAAGGTGGTGACCTTGGCGCCGTACTTGTTGATGTTGTCGACCGAGGTCGAACCGGTGACGGTGCAGACCGCCTTGCCGCTGGTCGACTTGGCGTCGGTGATCGAGGTGTCGTCCTTGTTCACCAGCAGCGACTGGCCGGCGATGTAGTACGGGCCGGCGAAGTCGATCTGCTTCTTGCGGTTGTCGTTGATCGAGTAGGTGCCGACGTAGTAGTCGATCTGGTCGCCGGAGATCGAGGTCTCGCGGGCGCTGGAGTTGATCGTGGTGAACTCGACCTGGTCCGCGGAGAAGCCGAGGTCGGCGGCGATCATCTTGGCGATCTCGATGTCGAAGCCGTTGCGCTTGCCGGTCTGCACGTCCTCGAAGCCGAGGAACGGCTGGTCCGACTTGGCGCCGATGCGGAGCTTGCCGGCGGCCTTGGCCTTGGTCCACACCGGCGAGCCGTCCAGCTTGGCGTCGGCGTTCACCTGGTAGGTCGGCAGCTGCGGGGCGGCCGAGCCGCCCTTGCCGCCGGCGTCCGAGTTCGGGGTTCCGTCCTTGCCGCAGGCCGCGACCGCGGTCAGGGCGAGCACGGACAGGGCGGCGGCTACGGTACGACGGGCCTTCATGCGGTCGTTCTTCTCCTCGGTAGGGGCCATCGCTGGCTCCGGGCAAATTGCGAACTGACGCTGGATCAATGGCTGGCTCAGTGGTGCAGGATCTTCGAAAGGAAGTCCTTGGCGCGGTCGCTGCGCGGCGCGGTGAAGAACGCCTCGGGGGTGTTCTGCTCGACGATCCGGCCGTCCGCCATGAACAGGACGCGGTTGGCGGCCGAGCGCGCGAAGCCCATCTCGTGGGTCACCACCACCATGGTCATGCCCTTGGCGGCGAGCGAACGCATCACCTCCAGCACCTCGTTGACCATCTCCGGGTCGAGGGCCGAGGTCGGCTCGTCGAACAGCATCACCTTCGGGTCCATCGCCAGCGCGCGGGCGATCGCCACCCGCTGCTGCTGGCCGCCGGACAGCTGGGCGGGGTACTTGTCGGCCTGCGCGCCGACGCCGACCCGCTCCAGCAGCTCGCGGGCGGTCCGCTCGGCCTGCGCCTTCGGCACCCGGCCGACCTTCACCTGGGCGAGCACCACGTTCTGCAGCACCGTCTTGTGCGCGAACAGGTTGAAGGACTGGAACACCATGCCGACCTGGGCGCGCAGCCGGGCCAGCTCGCGGCCCTCGGCGGGCAGCGGGCGGCCGTCCACCTCGATCGTGCCGGAGTCGATGGTCTCCAGCCGGTTGATGGTGCGGCACAGCGTCGACTTGCCGGAACCGGACGGGCCGATCAGCACCACGACCTCGCCCTGGGCGATCTCCAGGTCGATGTCCTGCAGCACGTGCAGCGCGCCGAAGTGCTTGTTCACCCCGCGCAGCGCCACCAGCGGGGCGGCCCCGCGGCCTTCCGGCTCGGGCAGCCCGGCACTGTTCTCGGTCATCGCGGCTCGCTCCCTCGTCCTCCGAACCCGGGCCAACTCGCAAGGGCCGCAGAGCCGGTGATGGTCCGTCTGATGTCCGGGGGCCGGAGCCGGCGGAGCCCACGGCCCCCGGACGGGGTGACTTTAGGCAGGTACACGACCCCTCGTCAGCCGATCTGAGCTGAACTTGAGGATCACGGTTCGGCTACGCCGGGTAGTCGACGGATAGCGGATACCGGCTGGGTAACGGACCGGGCAACCCGGTTGACCGGGTGACGCCGGATGGGCATGGATGCCAGGATGGCCCGGTCCCGCCGCGGGCCCAGCCATGACAACGCGCCGCCGCGGCCCGCGCCCCGACCCGGGCGCGGGCCCCGGCACCGAACGCCCGCACGTGTCCGAACCAGCCCGGACGAACCCCACGGAAAGGAAACCCGATGCGCCTGCTCCTGGTCGAGGACGACGACCGCGTGGCTTCCGCCCTGGTGGCGGTGCTCGGCCGGCACGGCTTCCAGGTCCGGCACGCCCGCAGCGGCCACGAGGCACTGGACGCGCTCGTCCCGGACGGCAGCGACCCCTACCGGGTGGTGCTGCTCGACCTCGGCCTGCCCGACCGCGACGGCTTCGAGGTGTGCAGCCGGATCCGGGCCGGCAGCGGAGTCCCGGTGATCATGGTGACCGCGCGGGCCGACATCCGCTCCCGGATCCACGGCCTCAACCTCGGCGCCGACGACTACGTGGTCAAGCCCTACGACATGGGCGAGCTGCTGGCCCGCATCCACGCCGTGGCCCGCCGAGGCACCCCCCGCAGCACCGAGGAGAACGGCCCCGAGCCGTCCGGGCCGCTGGCCTCCCGGGGCGTCGAGATCGACCGCGAGCGCCGCCGGGTCTCCGTCGAGGGCCGCGACGTCCCGCTCACCCGCAAGGAGTTCGACCTGCTGGCGCTGCTCGCCCAGAGCCCCGGCGTGGTCTACCGCCGCGAGCAGATCTTCAGCGAGGTCTGGCGCTCGGGCTGGGAGGGCAACGGCCGCACCCTGGAGGTGCACATCGGCTCGCTGCGCACCAAGCTCGGCCTGCCCGGCCTGGTCGAGGCCGTCCGCGGGGTCGGCTACCGGCTGATCCCCGACCAGCCCGACAGCGGTCCCGACCAGCCCGACAGCGGTCCCGACCAGACCGACAGCCGTATCGAGCAGCCCGACAGCGGCCCCGGGCACGACACCACCGGCCCCGGGCACGGCTCCGGCTCCGGCGCCCAGGACGGCACCGGCTCCCGCGACGGCGCGGCGGGGCGCTGACCGCACGTGCGCAACCGCCTGCTCGGCATCCTGATCGCCCTGATGGCCTGCGTGCTGGCCGCGCTCGGGGTGCCCCTGGCCTACCTGATCGCCGCCTCCGAGCAGTCCAAGGTGGTCGTCGACCGGATCGACGACGCCGCCCGCTTCGCCCAGGACCTGCCCACCCAGGGCCGCCTCACCACCGCCGTCAAGGGCGACCCGCAGCCCGGCCCCGGCGACAACGGCCGACTGCACGCCCTGGCCACCGAGGCCGACCGCTACCAGGAGCTGTACGGCGCCCGGATCGGCCTCTTCCAGCGCGACGGCAGCGCCATCGCGGTCTCCCCGGGCGGCTGGCGGCCCCCCGCCGCCGGGCCCGGCCGGCAGGCGTACCAGGAGGCCCTGGCCGGCCGCCGCAGCCACAACCCGCCGCAGGTCTGGCCCTGGACCCCCGACCGCACCCTGGCCGTCGCCCTGCCGGTGGTCCGGGACGGCGACGTGATCGCCGTGGTGCTCACCGAGTCGCCCACCGACGGGCTGCGCTCGCGCGTCCTGCACCGCTGGATGGTGCTGGCCGGCGGCGAGGCGCTCGCCATGATCGTCGCCATCCTGCTCGCCGTCCGGCTCACCGGCTGGGTGCTGCGCCCCGTCCGCACCCTGGACCGGGCCACCCACGACATCGCCACCGGACGGCTCGGCGCCCGGGTCGCCCCCAGCGGCGGACCGCCCGAACTGCGCCGGCTGGCCCGCTCCTTCAACGACATGGCCGACCACGTGGTGCTCGCCATCGACCAGCAGCGGGCCTTCGTCGCCGACGCCTCCCACCAGCTGCGCAACCCGCTCGCCGCGCTGCTGCTGCGGGTCGAGCTGATCGGCCTGGACCTGCCCGAGGGCCACGAGGAGGAACTCGTCGCGGTCCGCGAGGAGGGCGCCCGGCTGGCCCGGGTCCTGGACGACCTGCTCGGCCTGGCCACCGCCGAGGGCTCCCGGCCCGAACCCGAGCCGGTCGACCTGGTCGACCTGGTCCGCACCCGGGCCGACGCCTGGCGCCCGCTCGCCGAGCAGCGCGGCGTCGCCCTGCACTGGGAGGGCCCGCCGATGGCGCACGCCTGGGCCGACCCGATCGGCTTCGGCAGCGCGCTGGACGCCGTGCTGGACAACGCGCTGAAGTTCACCCCGGCCGGCAGCACCGTCCGGGTCGGCCTGCTGATCGGCAAGGACGAGGTCACCGCCACCGTCACCGACGCCGGACCGGGCCTCACCGAGGAGGAGCTGGACCGGGTCGGCGACCGGTTCTGGCGCTCCTCCCGGCACCAGAACATCGACGGCTCCGGCCTCGGCCTGTCCATCGCCCGCACCCTGCTGCTGGCCGGCGGCGGCGGCCTCGGCTTCGAGCCCGCCGAGCCGCACGGCCTGACCGTGCGGCTCAGCGTGCCCCGGCGGCGGCGCTGACCGACCCGCGCCGGGCCCCTCGGCGGCGGCCGGGGCAGGGACCGGGGCGGCGGCTCAGGGCTTGACGGACTGGTAGTAGCGCCGGGCGCCCTCGTGCAGCGGCAGCGGGTCGGTGTACACCGCGGTGCGCAGGTCCACCAGTTGGGCGGCGTGCACCTGGCGGCCGATGTCGTCCCGGCTGTCGATCACCGCCCGGGTCAGCGCCTCCACCAGCGCCGGGTCCACGTCCGCCCGGGTCACCAGCAGGTTCGGCACCGCGACCGTCGGCACCGCGGTCCGCTCCGGCTCCACGTCCGGGTAGGCGTCCGCCGGGATGGTCGCCGCCCGGTACGCGTCCATGCCGGGGCCCGCCAGCTGGTGCAGCGGGTCGGACAGGTCGCCCATCGGGACGATCCGGATCGGGGTGCGCTCCGACAGGTCGGACAGCGCCGCGGTCGGCAGGCCGCCCGACCAGAAGAACGCGTCCAGCCGGTCGCGCTGTAGCTCGTCCGCGGCCTGGACGACGCTGACCGGCGACGGCCGCACGTCCCGGTCCGGGTTCAGGCCCGCCGCCTCCAGCAGCCGCCGGGTCACCAGGTTCACGCCCGACTTCGCCTGCCCCACCCCGACCCGCAGCCCGCGCAGGTCCGCCACCGAGTGCACCGGCGAGTCGGCCGGCACCACCAGCTGCATGTAGTCGTCGTACAGCCGGGCGATGGCCCGCAGCCCCGGTTTGTCCGGGCTGCCGAAGCTGGCCACCGCGTCCGCCGTGGCCACCGCGAAGTCGTCCTGGTGCGACACCAGCCGCTCCAGGTTGTCCAGCGAGCCCTCGGAGTTGTCCAGCTGGACCTTCAGCCCCGGCATGTGGCCGCCCAGGTACTGCTGCAGCAGCACCCCGTAGCGGTCGTACACCCCGCCGTCCACCCCGGTGGCGAACGCCACCCGCCCGTGCGGGCCGGACGAGGAGCGCGCCGAGGACACCCACCAGCCGCCCGCGCCCCCCGCCACCAGCAGCAGCACCGCGGCGGCCCGCAGCAGCCGGCCGCGCAGCACGGAACGCGCCGCGGACCGCAGCGCGGCGCCGGGGCGGAGGAGCGGGTTCGCAGCAGCAGCCATGCCGTGGATACTGCCAGCCCCCACCGCCCGGCGGCAGCCCCCTCCCCGCCGCCCGCACCCCGGCGGGAGGCCCGCGCCGCTGCCCTTACCCTTGGCTCTGTGGGTATGGAGGAGAGCTTGCGAACTTACAAGGTCGTCACGTACGGCTGCCAGATGAACGTCCACGACTCCGAGCGCCTGTCCGGGCTGCTGGAGGAGGCCGGCTACGCCAAGGCGGCCGGCGACGGCGACCCCGACCTGGTGGTCTTCAACACCTGCGCGGTCCGCGAGAACGCCGACAACAAGCTGTACGGCAACCTCGGCCGGCTCGCCCCCGCCAAGCAGGCCAACCGCGGCATGCAGATCGCCGTCGGCGGCTGCCTGGCGCAGAAGGACCGCGAGACCATCGTCCGCAAGGCCCCCTGGGTCGACGTGGTCTTCGGCACCCACAACATCGGGCACCTGCCCGCCCTGCTGGAGCGCGCCGCCGTCGAGCGCAAGGCCCAGGTCGAGATCCTCGAATCGCTGGAGACCTTCCCCTCCACCCTGCCGACCCGGCGCGAGTCCGCGTACGCCGCCTGGGTCGCGATCTCGGTCGGCTGCAACAACACCTGCACCTTCTGCATCGTCCCCGCCCTGCGCGGCAAGGAGGAGGACCGCCGGCCCGGCGACGTCCTCGCCGAGGTCGAGGCGCTGGTCGCCGAGGGCGTCGTCGAGGTCACCCTGCTCGGGCAGAACGTCAACGCGTACGGCTCCGACCTCGGCGACCGGGAGGCGTTCGGCAAGCTGCTGCGCGCCTGCGGGCAGGTCGAGGGCCTGGAGCGGGTCCGGTTCACCTCCCCGCACCCGCGCGACTTCACCGACGACGTCATCGCCGCGATGGCCGAGACGCCCAACGTGATGCACCAGCTGCACATGCCGCTGCAGTCCGGCTCCGACACCGTCCTCAAGGCGATGCGGCGCTCCTACCGGCAGGAACGCTTCCTCGGCATCATCGAGAAGGTCCGGGCCGCGATGCCGGACGCGGCGATCTCCACCGACATCATCGTCGGCTTCCCCGGCGAGACCGACGAGGACTTCGAGCAGACCCTGCACGTGGTGCGCGAGGCCCGGTTCGCCAACGCCTTCACCTTCCAGTACTCCAAGCGCCCGGGGACGCCGGCCGCCGACATGGCGGACCAGGTGCCCAAGGCCGTGGTGCAGGAGCGCTACGACCGGCTGATCGCCCTCCAGGAGGAGATCTCCTGGGAGGAGAACAAGAAGCAGGTCGGCCGCACGCTGGAGATCCTGGTCGCCGAGGGCGAGGGCAAGAAGGACGACCGCACCGACCGGCTCTCCGGCCGCGCCCCCGACAACCGGCTGGTCCACTTCTCCCGGAGCTTGCGAGGGGAGAACGAAGAGCACGGCACGCGGCCCGAGGGCGGCGTGCGGCCCGGCGACATGGTCACCGTCGAGATCACCTACGCCGCCCCGCACCACCTCCTCGCGGAGGGCCCCGCGCTCGCCGTCCGCCGCACCCGGGCGGGCGACGCCTGGGAGAAGCGGCAGGCGGCCCCGCCGACCGCGAAGCCGGCCGGCGTGATGCTGGGGCTGCCGACGATCGGCGCGCCCAAGCAGCCGGCGACCGCGCCGAGCGGCGACGGCTGCGGCTGCTAGCGGACGCGCATCAGGGGGCGCGGGGAACCGCGCGGCGGGAGTCGTACGTCGGCGCGCGGCGGGAGCCGTACGTCGGCGGGGTCGCGGGACGGTGCGAGGCACGGTCCCGCGTCGCGGTCCGGCGGTGCGTGCTCGGCCGGCCGCGCGGTTCCCCGCGCCCCCGTGCGCAGCGCCCGGCGCAGCGGTCCGCTCCGCGTCCCCGGTTCCGTCCGGTCGGTGGCGCGTAGAGTGATCGACATGCTTGCTGCCGCCGCCGTGTGCCCCTGCCCGCCGTTGCTCGTGCCGGAGGTGGCGGCGGGGGCCGCCGGTGAGGTGGCGGGGCTGCGGGAGGCGTGCCTGGCGGCGGTGGGGGAGCTGGCCGGGGTCGATCTGGTGGTGGTGGTCGGGACCGGTGAGCGGGCCGGGGTGTGGACGGAGGGCGGCGCGGGGTCGCTGCGCCGGTACGGGGTGGCGAAGGCGGTGCGGCTGCCGCTGGGCGGGGTGGACGGTCCGGAGCTGTCGCCCGCGCTGACGGTGGGGGCGTGGCTGCTGGAGGAGGCGGGCGTGCGGGTGCCGACGCACGCCGTCGCGGTGCGGCCGGACACGGCGCCGGAGCGGCTGCTGGGCCTGGGCCGGGGGCTGGCCGAACTCGCGGACCGGATGGGCCTGTTGGTGCTGGGGGACGGCAGCGCCCGGCGCTCGGTGAAGGCCCCCGGCTACCTGGACGGGCGGGCCGAGGGGTACGACCGGGCGGTGGCGCTCGCGCTGGCCGGGGCGGACGCGGCGGCGCTGGCCGGGCTGGACGCGGAGCTGTCGGCGGAGCTGATGGCCGAGGGGCGTGCCCCGTGGCAGGTGCTGGCGGGCGCCGCGGAGGGCGCCGCGCTCGGCGGTGAACTGCGCTACGAGGACGCCCCGTACGGCGTCGGCTACCTGGTGGCCTCCTGGCGCTGACGCCCCGGTTCAGCCGTTGGCGGGCGGGACCGGCGGGACCGGCGGGGTCGGGCCGCCCGCGGCCGGCGGAGTCGGGCCGGTCGGCGGGGTCGGGCCGCCCGCGGTCGGCGGCAGGTCGTCCGTGGGCTTGGCCGCGAAGTCGTCCCGGGCGTGCTTGGTCGCGGAGGTGCCCTTCACGATCTTGTCGGAGTACTTGTGCTTGGTGGCCTTGTCGATCGTCTCACCGGCCTTGTCCACCATGTTGTCGATCTTGTCCCCGTGCTTGCCGGCCAGCTCGCTGGCCTTGTCCTTCAGTTCCTCGGCCTTGCCCTTGAGGTTGTCCATCAGGCCCATGGCGTGCGCTCCTCGCATTTCGGGTCATTCCCGCACCAGACATAGCTGATCCTCCCCGGTCAACGACGCAGTGACACGGGAGGTGCTCGGCTTTTGCGAGACTGGTGGGGTGAGCGGTTCCTCTTCTTCCCCTTCCACGCGTCCCGACACCCCGCCCCGGGTGGTCTCGGTGGTCGGCCCGACGGCGGCCGGCAAGTCCGACCTGGCGGTGGCGATCGCCCGCGAGCTCGGCGGGGAGGTGGTCAACACCGACTCGATGCAGCTGTACCGGGGCATGGACATCGGCACCGCCAAGCTGACCGCGGCGGAGCGCGGCGGCGTCCCGCACCACCTGCTGGACGTGTGGGAGGTGACCGAGGCCGCCTCGGTGGCCGAGTACCAGGGCCTGGCGCGGGCGGAGATGGACCGGCAGCTGGCGGCCGGGCAGGTGCCGGTGCTGGTCGGCGGCTCGGGCCTGTACGTGCGGGCGGCGATCGACGAGATGGAGTTCCCCGGGACGGACCCGGCGGTCCGGGCCCGGCTGGAGGAGGAGCTGGAGCGGGTCGGCCCCGGCGCCCTGCACCGGCGCCTCGCCGGGCTGGACCCGGCGGCGGCGGAGGCGATCCTGACCGGCAACGGGCGGCGGATCGTCCGGGCGCTGGAGGTCATCGAGATCACCGGCCGGCCGTTCACGGCCAGCCTGCCGACCCAGCGGGCGGTGTACCCGGCGGTGCAGATCGGCGTCCGGGTGCCGCGCCCGGAGCTGGACCGGCGGATCGAGCTGCGGGTGGACCGGATGTGGGAGGCCGGGCTGCTGGACGAGGTGCGGGAGTTGGAGGAGGCCGGGCTGCGCGAGGGGCTGACCGCGAGCCGGGCGCTCGGCTACCAGCAGGTGCTGGCGTTCTTCGCGGGGGAGTGCACCGAGGACGAGGCGCGGGCGGAGACCGTGCGGGCCACCCGGCGGTTCGCCCGGCGCCAGGAGTCCTGGTTCCGCCGGGACCCGCGGATCCACTGGTTGGAGCGGCCGGAGGGCGCCGATCCGGTCGAGCTGCTGGGCCGGGCACTGGAACTGATCCACCGTCCGGAAGCGTCCCACCGGGTGGGCTGACCGGCGGTTTCCGGCTGCCCGGCGGAGGTATTCGGCCAGGCTCGCGGCGTCTGCACCGGCAGACGCAGGTGCAGGAGGTACCGGCGGTCACGGCGGGATCACGTCCTGGCATCGGATCACCCGATCAAGCCGTGCGACCCCCTGCGGGCGTGTTGGTACGTGCCATCATCGGTACCACCGAGGCCCGGCACGCGGGCCGGCCTCACCGCCCGCGAGCTCCGGAGCTCGTGTCGAGCCGTCAGGGGAGGCCGCGTGTCAACGGGTACCGGCCCCGAAACCGATGAGCTGCTCGGCGACGTCTCCGACAGGTCCGAGACCCTCCCCGAGCTCGCCGTCCCCACCACCTCGTACGCGGTGGCACTGCCCGCGATCGACGACCTGGCCGCCGCGCCGGGCGTGGTCCACGAGCGGGACATCCGGCCGCGCCGCCGGCTGCGCTGGTGGCAGACCCTGCCGATCGCCGCGACCGTGATGTTCGGCTCGCTGATGTTCGCCTTCCCGCTGGCCTTCGGCAGCGAGGGCGCGACCGCGATGATCGGCATGCTCGGCCTGCTGATCACCGCCGCCTCGGTCGGCTGGGGCGCGATGGCCGCCCGCCGGGCCGGGTACAAGTGGCCGGGCGTGCCGCGCCGCGGCAGCGCCGAGCGGGCCGGGTGGAAGGCCATCGTGCTGTACACCCTGCTGGCGGCCGTGGCCGTGGCCCTCGCCGTCTGGCGGGTCGTCCACCTGCGCGGCTAGGCCCCGCCCGGCAAGACCGGCCGGACCGGGCCCGGGCCCCGTCCGCCCGCCGGGACCGCCCCCGTCCCACGGGCCGTCCGCCCGGGGTCGGAGCGGCCCGGTTTCGTTACCATCGGCGGTGTGAGCGAGCGCAGCGGTATCAGCGGAACGGCCTTCCTCAAGGGGCACGGCACCCAGAACGACTTCGTGATCCTCCCCGACCCGGACGGCCGGATCGACCTGTCGGCGGCCACCGTCGCCGGGCTGTGCGACCGGCGGGCCGGGATCGGTGCGGACGGCGTGCTGCGGGTGGTCCGCTCGGCGGCCGAGCCCGCGGCGGCGGGGGCGGCCGAGCAGGCCGAGTGGTTCATGGATTACCGCAACGCGGACGGCTCGATCGCCGAGATGTGCGGCAACGGGGTGCGGGTGTTCGCCCGCTACCTGGTGCACGCCGGGCACGCCAAGCCGGGCGAGCTGGCGGTGGCCACCCGCGGCGGGGTCAAGCGGGTGCGGATCGCCGAGGACGGCGCGGACGGCACCCCGGGCGAGGTCACCGTGGACATGGGCCGCGCCGTGCTGCCCGGCCCGGACGGCATCACCGTCACCGTGGACGGGCGCAGCTGGCCCGCGCTGAACGTCAACATGGGCAACCCGCACGCCGTCGCCTTCGTCGAGGACCTGGCGCACGCGGGCGCCCTGCTGGACGCCCCGGCCACCGCCCCCGCGGGCGCGTACCCGCAGGGCGTGAACGTGGAGTTCGTGGTGGACCGCGGCGAGCGGCACGTGGCGATGCGGGTGCACGAGCGCGGCTCCGGCGAGACCCGCTCCTGCGGCACCGGCGCCTGCGCCGTCGCGGTGGCGGCGATCCGGCGGGACGGCGCCGACCCGGCGGTCACCGGCGAGGCGGTGCGCTACACCGTGGACGTGCCCGGCGGGCGGCTGGTGATCGAGGAGTTCCCGGACGGCCGGATCGAGATGACCGGCCCCGCGGTGATCGTCGCCGAGGGCGTCCTGGCCTGACCGCAGGTCAGCGCGACGGAGCGTCAGCTCCCGCTTCCCACCCGGACCTCCGGCTAATCCGCCCGTTCGAGTGATCCGAGTGACAGAGGGGAAGCGGGGGCTCGCGGAACGTGCTCTGCTCGGTAGCATGGACCACCGGGTCGGCCGTCGCTCCGGTGTTGCTGCCGGAGGTGCAGATGACCATCCGCTCCGAGTTGGCGGGTTCGCCGTCCAAGCAGCAGGCGGGCCGGTTCAGCCGCGCGGCACTCGGCCGGGCCGGCCGGGCGGCGCTGCTCGCCACCGGGCGGACGCCCGTCCCCGACGCCATCGAGCCGATCGTCCAGGCCCACCGGGTGCACCACCCGCAGGCCGACGTACCGCTGTTGACCAGGGCGTACCGGGTCGCCGAGGAGAGCCACCGCGGGCAGACCCGCAAGAGCGGCGAGCCCTACATCACCCACCCGCTCGCGGTGACGATGATCCTCGCCCAGCTCGGCGCGGACACCACCGCGCTGGTCGCCTCGCTGCTGCACGACACCGTCGAGGACACCGAGGTGACGCTCGACCAGGTCGCCGAGGACTTCGGACCCGAGGTGGCGTACCTGGTCGACGGCGTCACCAAGCTGGAGAAGGTCGACTTCGGGGCCGCCGCCGAGCCGGAGACCTTCCGCAAGATGCTGGTCGCCACCGGCGACGACGTCCGGGTGATGGTGATCAAGCTCGCCGACCGGCTGCACAACATGCGCACCATCCGGCACATGAAGCCAGCCAGCCGGGTGCGGATCGCCAAGGTCACCCGGGACGTGCTGATCCCGCTGGCCGAACGGCTCGGCATCCAGGTGGTCAAGGCGGAGCTGGAGGACATCGTCTTCGCCACCCTGCACCCCGAGGAGTACGAGCGCACCGGCGCGGTGGCCGAGGGCTGGGCGGACGGCGTGCTCGCCCCGTTCGCCGACGAGCTCGGCCGCCAGCTCGGCGAGGCCGGCATCCCCGCCGCGGTCACCGTCCGCCCCCGGCACCTGGTCTCGCTGCACCGGGTGATGATCAAGCGCGACGCCGGGCCGGACGGCGCCGGACTGCGGCCCGCCGACTTCGGGCGGCTGCTGGTGGTGGTCGAGGAGAACGCCGACTGCTACGCCGTGCTCGGCGAGCTGCACACCTGCTGGACGCCGCTGCCCGGCGAGTTCAAGGACTTCGTCGCCGCCCCCAAGTTCAACCTGTACCAGTCGCTGCACACCGCCGTCGCGCTGCCCGGCGGCGAGGTGGTCGAGGTGCTGGTCCGCACCCGGCGGATGCACGAGGTCGCCGAGACCGGCGTGGTCGCCCTCGGCGACCCGCGCACCGCGCAGCAGGGCGCCGCCGACGACCCCGAGGACCGCACCGACCCGGCCCGCCCCGGCTGGCTGGCCCGGCTGCTCGACTGGCAGCAGGACACCCCCGACCCGGACGCCTTCTGGTCCGCGCTCACCGACGACCTGCGCGACGACCGCGAGATCACCGCCGTCACCGAGGACGGCGCCACCCTGCACCTGCCCGCCGGGTCCAGCTGCCTGGACGCCGCCTACCTGCTCGGCGAGGAGACCGGCCACCGATGTATCGGCGCGCGGGTCAACGGCCGGCTCGCCGCGCTCTCCACCGAACTGCGCGACGGCGACATGCTCGGCCTGCTACTCGCCCCCGACGGCGAGGACAGCGGGCCGGACCCGCAGTGGCTGGAGTACGTCCGCACCCCCGGTGCCCGGCTCGCCGTCGAACGCCGGCTGGCCGCCCGTCCGGCCGCCCCCGCCGCCGAGGTGCCCGAGCAGAGCGGGGCCCCGGCCGTCCCCGCCGCCGGGGCCCCGGTCCCGCCGCCCGCCGCCGTCGCCCCGGCCGAGGCGCCCGCCGCCGTCGCCCCGGCCGAGGTGCCCGACCTGCCCGGCGCCGCCGTCCGGCTGGCCCGCTGCTGCACGCCCGTCCCGCCCGACGAGGTGACCGGGATCGTGCTGCGCGGCGGGGCCGTCGCGGTGCACCGGGCGGGCTGCCCGACCGGCAGCCGGATGCTGCACGGCGGCCGCCGCCCGGTCGAGGTCCGCTGGCTGCCCGGCGGCGCCCCGCAGTGGGGCTACCGGGCCACCCTGCACGCCGAGGCGCTCAACCGCCCCCGGCTGCTCGCCGACCTGACCGCGGCGATCTCCGGCGAGGGCGCCTCCATCTTCTCCGCCGAGGTCGAGCCGCCCCGCCAGCTGCGGGTCCGGCACAGCTACACCCTGGAGCTGCCCGACGCCGCCGCGCTGCCCGCCGTGATGCGCGCGGTGCTCCGGGTCTCCGGCGTGTACGACGTCTACCGGCCCGGCGGCCCCGAGACGGCGGCGGACGGGACGGCGGCGGACGGAACGGCGGGGGCGGGTGCCGACCCGGACGGGGCGGCTGGTAAAAGGGATGACTCGGGCGCGGCGGACGTGCAACCATCGTGGGGAATTCACGGCGGCTCCGCCGTGTTGTCCGAGAGCACGATCCGATCAACCCAAGGATGAAATGACCTCCACGTTCGACAGCCGCACCCGATCGAGCGAGTCCGCCAGCCGGCTCGCCGACCTCAAGGCGGAAGCCCTGATGGACGAGGACCTCGCGGCGATCGACGAGGGCCTCGGCAACTACGACGGAGAGCAGTACGACCGCTCCGAGCGCGCCGCGCTCCGGCGCGTGGCCGGCCTCTCCACCGAACTGCAGGACGTCACCGAAGTCGAGTACCGCCAGCTCCGCCTGGAGCGCGTGGTGCTCGTCGGCGTGTGGACGGACGGCACGCTGGAGGAGGCGGAGAACTCGATGGCCGAGCTCGCCGCCCTCGCCGAGACGGCCGGCTCCGAAGTCCTGGACGGCGTGATCCAGCGCCGCGACAAGCCCGACGCGGCCACCTACATCGGCTCCGGCAAGGCCAAGGAGCTGCGCGACATCGTCGCCTCCACCGGCGCCGACACCGTGGTCTGCGACGGTGAGCTGACGCCCGGCCAGCTGATCCACCTGGAGGACGTGGTCAAGGTCAAGGTGGTCGACCGCACCGCCCTGATCCTGGATATCTTCGCCCAGCACGCCAAGTCCCGGGAGGGCAAGGCGCAGGTCTCGCTCGCCCAGATGCAGTACATGCTGCCGCGGCTGCGCGGCTGGGGCCAGTCGCTGTCCCGGCAGATGGGTGGCGGTGGCTCCGGCTCCTCGGGCGGCGGCATGGCCACCCGCGGTCCCGGTGAGACCAAGATCGAGACCGACCGGCGGCGGATCCGCGAGAAGATGGCGAAGCTCCGCAAGGAGATCGTCGAGATGAAGAAGGGCCGCGACACCAAGCGGCAGGAGCGGCGGCGCAACCACGTCCCCTCGGTGGCCATCGCCGGGTACACCAACGCGGGCAAGTCCTCGCTGCTCAACCGGCTCACCGGGGCCGGCGTCCTGGTGGAGAACGCCCTGTTCGCCACCCTGGACCCGACGGTCCGCCGGGCCGAGACCCCGAGCGGCCGGCTCTACACCCTGGCCGACACCGTCGGCTTCGTCCGGCACCTGCCGCACCACCTGGTCGAGGCGTTCCGCTCCACCATGGAGGAGGTCGCCGACGCCGACCTCATCCTGCACGTGGTGGACGGCTCGCACCCCGAGCCGGAGACCCAGCTCGCCGCCGTCCGCGAGGTGATCGTCTCGGTCGACGCGCAGAATGTGCCGGAGATCGTGGTGATCAACAAGGCCGACGCGGCGGACCCGCTGGTCCTCCAGCGCCTGCTGCGCCGCGAGCCGCACGCCCTGGTGGTGTCGGCCCGCAGCGGCCAGGGCATCGAGGAACTGCTCGCCCTGATCGACCAGGAACTGCCCCGCCCCGCGGTGGAGGTCAGGGCCCTGGTCCCCTACACCCGCGGCGACCTGGTCTCCCGGGTGCACGCGGAGGGCGAGCTGATCTCCACCGAGCACACCGCGGACGGCACCCTGCTGCACGCCAAGGTGGCGACGGCGCTGGCCGCCGAGCTGGAGCGGTACGCGGTCGTCACGGCCTGAGCCTGACCGACCCGGCACCGGCACCGGCCGCCCCGGCGGCGGAGGAACGGGCGGGTGGCGCACCCCGGGGTGCGCCACCCGCCCGTCCGTCGTCGCGGCTACTTCACCAGGAAGGCGTCGAACATCTTCTTGGCGTCCGGGCCGAGGGTCGGCCCGGCCTGCCAGTGGTTGGCGTTGTCGCCGATCGAGACGTTGGAGAACAGCATCGTCCGGCCGCCCTGCCTGGTCAGCCAGCCGCCGCCGGAGGAGCCGCCGGTCATGCTGCAGCCGATGGCCAGCATCGGCGGGCGCGAGCGGTCGAAGACGAACGGGGACGGCTTGGCGGCGGAGTCGCAGTGCTCCAACTCCTCGCCGTCGTACGGCTTCCCGGCCGGGTATCCGTACGCCCTGGGCGCGGTGAGGTCCTCCGGCTTCGCGTTGAACAGGATCGGCACCGACCCGCCGACGGTCTCCTCCAGCGAGACGTCCGAGCCGTCCAGCGAGGCCACCCGGATCACCGCGAAGTCGAACTGGTTGGCCGCGGTGCCCACCATGCTGCCCTCCTGGGTCCACTGCGGCATCACCAGCATGCCGGTGGCCAGCCAGCGGCCCAGCGGGGCGACCTGCTCCCAGGTGGCGTCCCGGCCCTTGCCGTTGCTGGTGACGCCGGTGCGGTTGTAGCCGGGCGCGAACATCACCTTGGTGAAGTAGCCCTTGCCCTTGCCCCCGTGGGCGCAGTGCGCGGCCGTCCACACCAGGTTGCTCTTCCCCGGGTTGTTCGGGTCGGAGACCACGGTGCCCGAGCAGACCGCCTGGCCCTCGTCCGTCTCGAAGAAGATCTTGCCGATCACGGCGGTGTCCGCGGCGTACGGGTGCGGCTGGGCCTTGGCCGGTACGGTCGGCGGGAAGACCACGTCCCGGATGCTGGGGGCCTTCTCGTCCGGCGTGATCACGGTGGTCTTCTTCGGGTCGGCGGGCTTCTTGGTGTCCCAGAAGCTCCTGATCGCCTCGATATCCTCCGGCTTGAAGCCGTTCTTGGAGGCCCACTCCTTCCAGTCGTCGGAGCTCCAGTTCGGCACCCGGGACAGGAAGTTCTGCAGGGCGCCGATGTCGACGGACTCCTTCGACGCGGAGGAGGACTTGGCGGGCGGCGGCGAGGGGAGCGCCTTCTGGCTGCAGCCGGCGGTGGTGACGGCGAGTACCGCCACCAGGGCGGCCGCGGCCGCGTTCCGGACTCGGCGCGCTGTGCGGTGCTGGTCGGTCATTGGGTGTTCCCCCGGGGTCGGGTCGGGTCGGATCGGGCGGAGGCGACGGGCGGTCGTCACTTCCGGGAGATGTAGTCGAGCGCCTGGCGGGCCACGTCCTCCAGGTAGGGGCCGTTGAGCGCGGTGTGCGCCTGGGTGCCGATCGAGGTGTTGCTGACCAGCCGCTGGCGGCCGTCCGGGCCGTCCGCGAACCAGCCGCCGCCCGACGCGCCGGCCGTCATGGTGCAGCCGATCACCAGCATCGGGGGCCGGGCCGGGTCGAAGCCGCGCGAACCCGGGCGGCCGGAGTCGCAGCGCTCCAACTCCTGCCCGTCGAACGGGGCCAGCGCCGGGTACCCCCAGGCCTGGATCGCGAGCTGCTCGCGCGGGGCGTCGAACCAGACCGGCACGGCGGTGCCGATGACCTCCTCCAGCGAGCGGGTCTCGCCCTCCGGGCCGCGCACCTTGATCACCGCGAAGTCGTACTGGTTGGCGGCGCCCCCGCCCTTGGTGCCCTCGGTGGTCCACAGCGGCGAGGTGATCACCTTGTCGGCCCACCACTGCCCGAGCGGGGCGACCTCGGCCAGCGCCGCCAGGCGGTGGTCGCCGGCCGCGCCGGAGCTGTTGTACGCCGGGACGAACACCAGGTTCCGGTACCAGTCGCCGCCCTTGCCCTCGTGCACGCAGTGCGCGGCCGTCCAGACCAGGTTGCTCCTCCCCGGGTGGTTCGGGTCGGCGACCACGGTGGCCGAGCACTGGCCGGTGCCGCCGTTCGGCGCGGTCGTGAAGACCTTCCCGGACGCCGGGTAGCTGGTGTACGGGCGCGGCACCGGCTGGGCGGCCACCGGCGGCGGCGCGGACGGCGGCGCGGACGGCGCGCCGGTGGCGGCGGACGCGGTGGCGGAGCCGGTGCCGGACGCGCCGGCCGGGGCGTCCACAGCCGGCGACGGCGACGGCGACAGTGCGGCGGGCGGCGGGGCGGACGGCCCGTCCGGGGCCGGGGCGGGTTGCCGGGGCGGGGCCTGGTCCATCCGGTCGGCGCTCCACAGACCCGGCACCGCCGGGTTGCGGAAGCCGTGGCGCTGCGCCCAGCCGTCCCACTCGGCGTACCCCCAGCGCTTCAACTCGGCGAAGCTGCGCGGCTCCCCGCCGCCCCCGCGACCGCCGGTCGACGTGCAGGCGCTCGTCCCGCCCGCCACCACGGCGACCGCGGACAGCAGGGCCACCACCCCCCGTGCCCTCACCATCAACCCCCCAGAACGGACCGACTCCCGGGACAGTCTTCCACCCGGGCCCGGGGCGGCGGGCGGGCGGTGCCCCTCCGTTGACGTCCGGTCATCGAACCGTGATGGTGACGGTCCGTCAGGGTGCCGTCCGCTCACACCTGCGGGTGAGTGATCGCCCGAAACTCACCGGAACGAGTGATCCGTCCTTGTGCCCGGTGGTGGTGGACAGGCAACCCTTACCCGTAGGCAGTCACGCGGCTACAAGGAGCGGATTTGGCCAGCACCCTCACCGGCGTCCCCCCGGCCGCCCGGCCCGCGGCCGGGCACCCCACCCCGGACCCGCTGCTCGACCCCGACCCGGCCGTGGCCGCCGAACACGCCGCCACCGAGAGCCTGTTGCGCTGCTGGGCCCGGGAGACCGCGGCCGAGCGCCCCGACGGCGACCTGCTGCGGATCCCGGTGCTCGGCGGCGCCGCCCAGCTGTCCGCGCCGGTGCGGCACTGGTCGGCCTGCGGCTGGCACCGGTTCGGCCCCGCCACCGTCTCCACCGGCGCCGCCGAGCATCCGGTCGACGCGGTCACCGTCGCCGCCCTGGTGGCCGGCGCCACCGGCCGCCCCGAACCCGGCCAACTCGCCGACCTGACCGCCCGGGTGGCCGACTCCTCGGCCCGCACGGCCGAGATCCTCACCCACCGCCGGGCCGCCCCCGCCGCGCCCGCCGACGCGTTCCTGCGCGCCGAGCAGTCGCTGCTGCTCGGCCACCCGCTGCACCCCACCCCGAAGAGCCGCGACGGCCTCGGCCCCGCCCAGTCCGCCGCCTACTCCCCGGAGCTGCACGGCTCGTTCCGGCTGCACTGGTGGGCCGTGCACCGCTCGCTGCTGGCCGGTGACAGCGCCACCGGCACCCCCGCCGAGCAGCTCACCGCCGACCTGTACGGCCGCCCGCTGCCCGCGGGGACGGCCGCCCTGCCGCTGCACCCCTGGCAGGCCCGCGAGCTGGCGCTGCGCCCGGCCGTCGCCGACCTGCTGGAGCAGGGCCTGCTGACCGACCTCGGGCAGCACGGCGAGCCCTGGCACCCCACCAGCTCGGTGCGCACCGTCTGCCGCCCCGGCACCCCGTGGATGCTCAAGCTGTCGCTGGGCCTGCGGATCACCAACTCCCGCCGGGAGAACCTCCGCAAGGAGCTGCACCGGGGCACCGAGGTGCACCGCCTGCTGGAGTCCGGCCTGGCCGCCCAGTGGCGGGCCGCTCACCCCGGCTTCGACATCGTCCGAGACCCGGCCTGGATCGGCGTCGACCACCCCGCGCTCGGCGACCCCAACGGCCTGGACACCGTGCTGCGCCGGATGCCGTTCGGGCCCGCCGACCGGGCGCTGTGCGTGGCCGGGCTGGTCGCCGAGCAGCCCCTGGACCGGCTCGACTCGCACCTGGCCGGCGTGCTCGCCGAGCTGGCCGTCCGCACCGGCCGCCCGGTGCCGACCGTCGCCACCGAGTGGTTCCTGCGCTACCTGGACACCGTCGTGCTGCCGATCCTCTGGCTGGACGGGCGGGCCGGCATCGCCCTGGAGGCCCACCAGCAGAACAGCCTGGTCCTGCTGGACGCCCAGGGCTGGCCCGCCGGCGGCCGCTACCGCGACAACCAGGGCTACTACTTCCGCGCCTCGCACGCCGACCGGCTGCGCGCCCGGCTGCCCGGACTCGGCGCGCACAGCGACACCTTCGTGCCCGACGCGGTCGCCGATGAGCGCTTCGCCTACTACCTCGGCATCAACCACGTGCTCGGCCTGATCGGCGCCTTCGGCTCCCAGGGCCTCGCCGACGAGCAGCTGCTGCTGGCCGCACTGCGCCGCTTCCTGTCCGGCCCCGCCGCCACCGCCACCGGCTCCGCGCTCCCCGCCCACCTGCTGGACGCCCCCACCCTGCGCTGCAAGGCCAACCTGCTCACCCGGCTGCACGGCCTGGACGAACTGGTCGGCCCGGTCGAGACCCAGTCGGTGTACGTCGAGATCGACAACCCGGTGGCCCGGGCGTGATGCCCGAGACCGGCACGATACCCACCGCGGTCGGCGAACTCGTCCTGCGCACCGTGCGGCCGGCCACCGACCTGGACCTGCTCGCCGGCTGGATGAACGACCCGGACACCGACCGCTGGTGGGCCCTGGCCGGCCCGCCGCGGACCACCGCGGAGCACCTCGCCGCCCAGCTCGACGGCGACGGCCGCAGCCGCCCCGCCCTGGCCCTGCTCGACACCGTGCCCACCGGCTACTTCGAGCTGTACCGGGCCGACCTCGACCCGCTGGCCGCGCACTACCCCGCCCGCCCGCACGACCTGGGCGTGCACCTGCTGCTGGCCCCCGCCACCCGCGGCCGGGGCCTGGCCGCCCCGCTCCTCGACGCGATCGCCACCCGGCTGCTGGAGCGCGAACCGCGCTGCACCCGGGTGCTCGCCGAACCCGACGTCCGCAACACGCCCTCCGTCCGGGCGTTCGCGCGCGCCGGGTTCGACCGCGTCGCCGACCTCGACCTGCCCGACAAGCGCGCCGCCCTGATGGTCCGCCGGCGCGCCGACACCACCGCCGATACCTAGGACGACATGACTCCCCCTGACGACACGGCGGGCCAGCAGCCCGAGCCGTACGACCTGATCGGCGTCGGCATCGGCCCGTTCAACCTCTCGCTGGCCGCGCTCGCCGACCGGGCCGAGACCGTCAGCGCGCTGTTCCTCGACGCCCGGCCCGAGTTCCGCTGGCACCCCGGCATGCTCGTCGACGGCGCCCGGATGCAGGTCCCGTTCCTGGCCGACCTGGTCACCCTGGTCGACCCCACCAACCCCTGGTCGTTCCTCAACTACCTGCGCGACCGGCAGCGGCTGTTCCCGTTCTACTTCAGCGAGCGCTTCCAGCTGCCCCGCCGCGAGTACGACCACTACTGCCGCTGGGCCGCCGAACGGCTCCCCAACTGCCGCTTCGGGCAACCCGTCACCGCCGTGCACTGGGACGCCGCCGACCGGCTCTACCTGGTGCACGCCGCGGGCACCGTGCACCGGGCCCGCCACCTGGTCCTCGGCACCGGCACCGAACCCGCCCGCCCCGAGGCCTTCGCCCCGCTGCGCCGGCACCCCGCCGTCCTGCACTCCGCCGACTACCTGGAACGCCGCCGCTCGCTCGACGCGGCGCGGGACGTCACGGTGGTCGGATCGGGCCAGTCCGGCGCCGAGGTCTTCCTCGACCTGCTCCGGCACCGGGCCGGCGACGGCACCCGGCTGCGCTGGCTCACCCGCACCCGGGCACTGGCCCCGATGGAGTACTCCAAGCTCGGCCTGGAGCAGTTCACCCCCGACTACACCCGCTACTTCCACGGCCTGCCCGCCGACGTCCGGGACGCCCTCGTCCCCGCCCAGTGGCAGCTGCACAAGGCCGCCAGCGCCGAGACGCTCGCCGAGATCCACGACCACCTGTACGAGCGCACCGTCGGCCGCCCGATCGACGCCGAACCGGTCGAGATCCTGCCCGGCACCGCCGTCACCGAAGCCGCCCAGGGCCCCTGCGGCGGGCTCGAACTGCACTGCCGGCACGGCGACTCCGGCCGCCGCCACCTGGTCCGCACCGACGCCGTGGTGCTGGCCACCGGCTACCGGGCGGTGCGCCCCGCCGCCCTCGACCCGATCGCCGAGCTGATCGACTGGGACGAACAGGGCCGCTACCGGGTCGACCTCGACCACCGGGTCGCCACCCGGCCGGAACTCACCGGCGGTCTGTACGTCCAGAACGCGGAGCTGCACACTCACGGAGTCGGCACCCCGGACCTCGGGCTCGGCGCCCACCGCGCCGCCGTGATCCTCAACGCCGTCGCGGGCAAGACGCTCCACCCGCTGCCCCACCGCACCGCCTGGACCACGTTCCTCCCGGCACCCGCCTCCGCCTCCGCACCCGCACCCGCCGCCGAACCCGCACCCGCCCCGCCGCCGTCGGCGGCACTCCCACGACCCCAGGAAGGGACCGAGCGTGCAGCAGCCAGCCGCTGACTCCGTACTCCACCTGCCACCCCAGCTCACCACTGGGCACTGGCGGGCCGCCGGACGGGACATGCTCGCCAAACTGCTCGGCGAATTCGCCTACGAGGAACTGCTCCATCCCCGCCCCGACGGCGACGGCCGCCACCTGGTGCGGCTCCCGGACGCCGACTACCGGTTCGCCGCCCGCCGGGGCGCGTACGGGAGCTGGCGGGTCGACCCGGCGTCGGTCGAGGGCGGCGACGACCCGCTGCGCTTCCTCCAGCAGGCCCGGCACGTCCTCGGGATGAGCGGCGACACCACCGGCCACCTGGTCCGCGAACTCACCGCCACCCTGATCGCCGACGCCCATCTGCGGGCCACCGCGCTGAGCGCCGCCGAACTCGCCGACCTCGACCACGTCGCCCTGGAGGGCCGGCAGACCGGCCACCCGTGGATCGTCGCCAACAAGGGCCGGATCGGCTTCTCCGCCACCGACGCGGCCGGCTGGACCCCGGAGGCCCGGCTGCCCCGCACCCTGCCCTGGCTCGCCGTGCACAAGAGCCTGGCCGAGTTCCGCGGCGACCCGGCCATCTACCGCACCGAGCTCGACCCCGCCTTCCGCACCCAACTGGGCGAGCGCGCCGACGAGTTCTGGCTGCTCCCGGTGCACCCCTGGCAGTGGGACGAGACCGTGGTCGGCCTGTTCGCGCCGTGGATCGCCGACGGCCGGATCGTCCCGCTGCCCAGCGACGGCGACCTGCGGCTGCCCCAGCAGTCCATCCGCTCCTTCTTCAACCTCAGCCGCCCCGACCGCTGCACCGTCAAACTGCCGCTCGCCATCCTCAACACCCTGGTCTGGCGCGGCCTGCCCACCGAACGCGCCCTCGCCGCGCCCGCCGTCACCGCCTGGATCCACCGCCTGCGCGACCGGGACCCGTACCTGCGCGACGAGTGCCGGGTGGTGCTGCTCGGCGAGATCGCCTCGGTCACCGTCGAGCACCCGCTCTACCGGGACCTGCCCGACGCGCCCTACCAGTACAAGGAACTGCTCGGCGCGATCTGGCGCGAACCGCTCGGCCGCCACCTGGAGCCGGGCGAGCGGGCCCGCACGCTGGCCGCGCTGCTGCAGACCGGCTCGGACGGGCGGGCGCTGGCCGCCGAACTCGTCGCCCGCTCCGGCCTGGCGCCCCGGGAGTGGGTGAGCCGGCTGTTCGCCGCGATGCTGCCGCCGCTGCTGCACTTCCTGTACCGCTACGGACTGGTCTTCTCCCCGCACGGCGAGAACGCCATCGTGGTCTTCGACCAGGACGACGTCCCGGTCCGGCTCGCGGTCAAGGACTTCGTCGACGACGTCAACCTCAGCGACCGGCCGCTGCCCGAACTCGCCGACCTGCCCGCCGACATCGCCGGGGTACTCAACCGGGAGGACCCGGACTACCTCTGCCAGTTCCTGCACTCCGGCCTCTTCATCGGCGTCTACCGCTACCTCGCCCCGCTGCTGGAGGAGCAACTCGGCCTGCCGGAGCCGGAGTTCTGGGAGCTGCTGCGCGCGGAGATCCTCGGCTGCCAGCGGCGCTTCCCCGAACTCGCGGACCGCCACCGGCTGTTCGACCTGTTCAAGCCCCGGATCGACCGGCTCTGCCTGAACCGCAACCGCCTGCTGCTCGACGGCTACCGGGACCGCCCCGACCGCCCGCACGCCGCCGTCCACGGCCAGGTCGACAACCCGCTGCACAGCACCGCGCAGCTCCCCGTCCAGCGGGTCAGGATTGTCAGTCCCGCCCCGTAGGCTGGGGGGCGTCATGACGAACGACACCACCGAACCCCTGCCCGGCGGCCCGGAGACGGCCGAACCCGCCGCGCCGGTCCCCGCCTCCCGCCTGCCCGAGCTGCTGCACGCCGCCGTCGCCGCCGTCGGCGGCGTGGAACGGCCCGGGCAGGTGCGGATGGCCGAAGCCGTCTCCGCCGCCGTCGACGAGGGCGAGCACCTGCTCGTCCAGGCCGGCACCGGCACCGGCAAGTCCCTCGCCTACCTGGTGCCCGCCCTCGCCCACGGCGACCGGGTGGTGGTCGCCACCGCGACGCTGGCCCTCCAGCGCCAGCTCGTCGAACGCGACCTGCCGCGCACCGTCGAGGCCCTGCACCCGGTGCTGCGCCGCCGCCCGCTGTTCGCCATGCTCAAGGGCCGCTCCAACTACCTGTGCCTGCACCGCGCCAACGAGGGCACCCCGAGCGACGAGGGCGAGGGCCTGTTCGACCCGGTCGACGCGCTCGGCGGCCCCACCGGCAAGCTCGGCCAGGACGTGCTCCGGCTGCGCGAGTGGGCCGAGGAGACCGAGACCGGCGACCGCGACGACCTCACCCCCGGCGTCTCCGACCGGGCCTGGGCCCAGCTCGCCGTGACCTCCAAGGAGTGCCTGGGCGCCTCCCGCTGCGCCTACGGCGAGGAGTGCTTCGCCGAGCTGGCCCGCGAGCGCGCCAAACTGGCCGACGTGGTGGTCACCAACCACGCCATGCTCGCGATCGACGCGATCGAGGGCGCCCCCGTGCTGCCCGAGCACGGCCTGCTGATCATCGACGAGGCCCACGAGCTGGTGAACCGGGTCACCGGCGCGGCCACCGCCGAACTCACCGTCGGCGCGGTCAACCGGGCCGTCAAGCGCGCCGCGAAGCTCGCCAACGAGAAGGCGGTGGACGCGCTCCAGGCCGCCGCCGAGAACTTCCACGGCCTGATGGAGACCGCCCAGCCCGGCCAGGTCGACGAACTCCCCGAGTACCTCGGCTACGCGGTGGCCGGCATCCGGGACGCCTGCCGCCAGGTCATCACCTCGCTCGGCGAGACCCGCGACAAGGGCCTCACCGACGAGGACGCCGTCCGCAAGCAGGCGATGGCCTCCGCCGAGACGCTGCACGAGACCGCGGACCGGCTGCTCACCGGCTCCGAGTACGACGTGATCTGGATCGAGCGCTCCGACCGCTACGGCCTGGGCACCGCCTCGCTGCGGGTCGCCCCGCTCTCCGTCTCCGGCCTGCTGCGGGAGAACCTGTACCGGGACCGCTCGGTCGTCCTCACCTCCGCCACCCTCAAGCTCGGCGGCGACTTCAACGGCGTCGCCGCCTCGCTCGGCCTGCCCGGCGAGACCAGGCTCCCCGACCACCGCACCCCCGACGGCCCCGCCGCCGAGACCGGGGAGGACGCCCCGCCGTACTGGCGCGGCCTGGACGTGGGCTCCCCGTTCACCTACCCCAAGCAGGGCATCCTCTACGTCGCCAAGCACCTCCCGCCGCCCGGCCGGGAGCCCGACCGGCCGGAGATGCTGGACGAGCTCGCCGAGCTGATCGGCGCGGCCGGCGGCCGCACCCTGGGCCTGTTCTCCTCGATGCGGGCCGCCCAGACCGCCGCCGAGAAGCTCCGCGAGCGGCTGGACGTGCCGATCCTGCTCCAGGGCGAGGACACCCTGGGCGAGCTGATCCGGGCCTTCGCCTCCGACGCCGAGACCTGCCTGTTCGGCACCCTCTCGCTCTGGCAGGGCGTCGACGTGCCCGGCTCCGCCTGCCAGCTCGTCGTGATGGACCGCATCCCCTTCCCGCGGCCCGACGACCCGCTGATGAGCGCCCGGCAGAAGGACGTCGAGGCGCGCGGCGGCAACGGCTTCATGGCCGTCGCCGCGACCCACGCCGCGCTGCTGATGGCCCAGGGCGCCGGCCGGCTGGTCCGGGCCGCCGACGACAAGGGCATCGTCGCCGTCCTCGACCCGCGGCTGGCCACCGCCCGCTACGGCGGCTTCTTCCGCTCCTCCATGCCGGACTTCTGGTACACCACCGACCGCAACCAGGTCCGCCGCTCGCTCGCCGCGATCGACGCCTCGGCCCCGCCGGTCAGGCCGCGCTAGCCGCCGGTCGGCCGGCGGCCGACCACCACGCGCACCGGCACGTGCGAGGGCCGGCCCGAACAGTTCGGGCCGGCCCTCGCACGTGCCGGTCGTTCGCCGGTGGTGCCGCGCGCTCGTCGCGTCGTTCGCTCGTCGTGCCGCGCGCTCGTCGTGCCGCGTGCTCAGAGGCGGCGCAGCACCGCCACCACCTTGCCGAGGATGGTCGCGTTGTCGCCCGGGATCGGCTCGTACGCCGCGTTGTGCGGCATCAGCCAGATCTTCCCGTCCTCGCGCTTGAGCCGCTTGACCGTCGCCTCGCCGTCGATCATCGCGGCCACGATGTCCCCGTTCTCGGCGACCGGCTGCTTGCGGACCGTCACCCAGTCGCCGTCGCAGATCGCGGCCTCGATCATCGAGTCGCCCTTGACCGTCAGCGCGAACAGCTCGCCCTCGCCGACCAGTTGGCGGGGCAGCGGGAAGACGTCCTCGACGGTCTGCTCGGCCAGGATCGGGCCGCCGGCCGCGATCCGGCCGACCAGCGGCACGTAGGAGGTGGACGGCCGGCCGGAGGTCTCGGCCGCGGCCGGGCGGGCCACCTCGACGCCGCGGACCTCGTAGGCGCGCGGGCGGTGCGGGTCGCGCCGCAGGAAGCCCTTGCGCTCCAGCGCCATCAGCTGGTGCGCGACGGAGGAGGTGGAGGACAGGCCGACGGCCTGGCCGATCTCGCGCATGGACGGCGGGTAGCCGCGGCGCTGGACGGAGTCCCGGATCACCTCGATGACCCGGCGCTGGCGCTCGGTCAGCCCGGCCTCGTCGGTGCGGATGCCGGGCGGGCGGCCGGGGAGGGAGCGGGCGACGGGGACGGACGCACCGAGCGGGGGTTCCTCGATCGACTGACTGCGGCTCATGGTCTGGTCCATGCTCTCCTGGTCAGCGGTGCGCGCGGGACGCTCCTGCACCGGGATGGCGGTCTTGGCTTCGGCGGTGTGCATGACGCTGGTGGCGCTGGGGGTGGACATCGCGGCGACCCTCTCGTCGGGCTGGTGCTCCATCTGCCCAGCTCAACTGGCCCCTCTATCGAAAGGTTGCGCCAAACACACGTTCGAGTGAACTTATTCGAGGTTGGCTGACTTGATCAAGCCTCCGGGTGTAAGTCGATTGCTTGTTCGACTCGAACAGTCTATGGCGCGGCCCCGGCGGCTGTCTCCGGAACCGCCCGTTCACTCGGCGTGGTGAAGTGTCCCGCACTACATCTAGTGGTCTAGTCTCTCGTTGGGCACAGGTGTTGTGTCCGGCGGGTAGAATGACGACTGTTGTACGCCGTTGGACGGGTAGGGAGGGAGTTCCAGGTGCACTGCCCCTTCTGCCGGCATCAGGACAGCCGAGTCGTGGACAGCCGGGCCAGCGACGACGGGAGTTCCATCCGTCGCCGCCGCCAGTGCCCCGACTGCGGCCGGCGGTTCACCACCGTCGAGACCGCCACCCTGATGGTGATCAAGCGCAGCGGCGTCACCGAGCCCTTCTCCCGCGAGAAGGTGATCTCCGGCGTCCGCAAGGCCTGCCAGGGCCGCCCGGTCACCGAGGACGCGCTGGCCCAGCTCGGCCAGCGGGTCGAGGAGTGCGTGCGGGCCAGCGGCAGCGCCGAGCTCTCCACCCACGACGTGGGCCTGGCCATACTCGGTCCGCTGAAGGACCTGGACGTGGTGGCGTACCTCCGGTTCGCCTCGGTCTACCGCGCGTTCGACAACCTCGAGGACTTCGAGGCGGCGATCGCGGAGCTGCGGGCCGGCCGGCCGGCCGCCCCCGAACCGGTGCCCGTCCCCTAGGGCGGACGCCGGCGCCTCCGCGCGCCCTTTTCCGCGCACGCAGCGCAGTACCCGCAGTACCCCGCAGTACCCGTGTGCCGTGGTGGGGTTCCGCCCTGCCCGCGTGCGGACGGAACGAACCAGTCGTGCCCGGACTTTTCCGGGCACTTCGGGCGTTTGCCCAGGAGGAGGAGCAGGAGCAGTGACAGACACCACGAGCGGGTCCGCACGAGGGTCGAAGTCGGACAAGGCCGCCAAGGGAGCCAAGGGCCCCAAGGCCGGGCTGCGGCTGGAGCGCATCTACACCACCCCTGGGGTCCACCCGTACGACGCGGTCACCTGGGAGCGCCGCGACGTGGTGATGACCAACTGGCGCGACGGGTCGATCAACTTCGAGCAGCGCGGCGTCGAGTTCCCCGACTTCTGGTCGGTCAACGCGGTCAACATCGTCACCAGCAAGTACTTCCGCGGCGCGGTCGGCACCCCGCAGCGCGAGTGGAGCCTCAAGCAGATCATCGACCGGGTGGTGCTGACCTACCGCGCCGCCGGCGAGAAGCACGGCTACTTCGCCTCCCCTGACGACGCCGAGGTCTTCGAGCACGAGCTGACCCACGCCCTCCTCCACCAGGTGTTCAGCTTCAACTCGCCGGTCTGGTTCAACGTCGGCACCCAGCAGCCGCAGCAGGTCTCGGCCTGCTTCATCCTGTCCGTCGACGACTCCATGGAGTCGATCCTCGACTGGTACAAGGAAGAGGGCATGATCTTCAAGGGCGGCTCCGGCGCCGGCCTGAACCTGTCCCGGATCCGCTCCTCCAAGGAACTGCTCTCCTCCGGCGGCAACGCCTCCGGCCCGGTCTCCTTCATGCGCGGCGCCGACGCCTCGGCCGGCACCATCAAGTCCGGCGGCGCGACCCGCCGGGCCGCCAAGATGGTCGTGCTGGACGTCGACCACCCGGACGTCGAGGCCTTCATCGAGACCAAGGTGAAGGAGGAGGAGAAGATCCGCGCGCTGCGCGACGCCGGGTTCGACATGGACCTGGGCGGCGACGACATCACCTCCGTCCAGTACCAGAACGCCAACAACTCGGTCCGGGTGAACGACGAGTTCATGACCGCGGTGGAGAACGGCACCACCTTCGGCCTGCGCGGCCGCAAGACCGGCGAGGTCATCGAGACCGTCGACGCCAAGGGCCTGTTCCGCAAGATGGCCGAGGCCGCGTGGGCCTGCGCCGACCCGGGCATCCAGTACGACTCGGTGATCAACCACTGGCACACCTGCCCCGAGTCCGGCCGGATCAACGCCTCCAACCCCTGCTCCGAGTACATGCACCTGGACAACTCCAGCTGCAACCTGGCCTCGCTGAACCTGATGAAGTTCCTCCGCGACGACGACTCGTTCGACGCGGTCAGCTTCGCCAAGGTCGTCGAGCTGGTCATCACCGCGATGGACATCTCCATCTGCTTCGCCGACTTCCCGACCGAGAAGATCGCCGAGACCACCCGCGCCTACCGCCAGCTCGGCATCGGCTACGCCAACCTCGGCGCCCTGCTGATGGCCACCGGCCACGCCTACGACTCGGCCGGCGGCCGCGCCCTGGCCGGCGCGATCACCTCGCTGATGACCGGCACCGCCTACCGCCGCTCCGCCGAACTCGCCGCCGTGGTCGGCCCGTACGACGGCTACGCCCGCAACGCCGCCCCGCACCGGCGGGTCATGCGGCAGCACGCGGACGCCTCGGCCGCCGTCGCCCCGCTGGACGACCTGGACACCCCGGTCTGGGCGGTCGCCAACGAGACCTGGGCCGACGTGCTCCGGCTCGGCGAGCGCAACGGGTTCCGCAACGCGCAGGCCTCGGTGCTCGCCCCGACCGGCACCATCGGCCTGATGATGGACTGCGACACCACCGGCGTCGAACCCGACCTGGCCCTGGTCAAGTTCAAGAAGCTGGTCGGCGGCGGCTCGATGCAGATCGTCAACGGCACCGTCCCGCGCGCCCTCAAGCGCCTGGGCTACCAGGACGAGCAGGTCGAGGCGGTCGTCGCGCACATCGCCGAGCACGGCAACGTCATCGACGCGCCCGGCCTGAAGACCGCCCACTACGAGGTGTTCGACTGCGCGATGGGCGAGCGGTCGATCTCCCCGATGGGCCACGTCCGGATGATGGCCGCGATCCAGCCGTGGATCTCCGGCGCCATCTCCAAGACGGTCAACATGCCGGAGAACGCCACCGTCGAGGACGTCGAGGAGATCTACTTCGAGGCGTGGAAGCTCGGCGTCAAGGCGCTGGCGATCTACCGCGACAACTGCAAGGTCGGCCAGCCGCTCTCGGCCAAGACCAAGGCCCCGGCCGCGGTCGCGGCCCCCGCCCCGGCCCCGGCCGTCCAGAAGGTCGTCGAGTACCGGCCGACCCGCAAGCGCCTGCCCAAGGGCCGCCCCGGCATCACCACCTCCTTCACGGTCGGCGGCGCCGAGGGCTACATGACCGCCAACTCCTACCCGGACGACGGCCTCGGCGAGGTCTTCCTCAAGATGTCCAAGCAGGGCTCGACCCTCGCGGGCATGATGGACGCCTTCTCCATCGCCGTCTCGGTCGGCCTCCAGTACGGCGTCCCGCTGGAGACGTACGTCGCCAAGTTCACCAACATGCGCTTCGAGCCGGCCGGCCTGACCGACGACCCGGACGTGCGGATGGCGCAGTCCATCGTGGACTACATCTTCCGCCGGCTGGCCCTCGACTTCCTGCCCTTCGAGACCCGCTCCGCGCTGGGCATCCACTCCGTCGAGGAGCGCACCCGGCACCTGGAGACCGGCTCCTACGAGCCGGCCGAGGACGACGTCGACATCGAGTCGCTGGCCCAGTCCGCCCCGCTCGCCCCCGAGAAGCCGCACGTCGCGCTCCCGCTGGTCGAGCAGCCCAAGGCCGCCCCGGCCGCGCACAACTCGACCGAGCTCGCCGAGATCCGGCTCGGCCTGAACGCGGACGCCCCGCTCTGCTTCTCCTGCGGCACCAAGATGCGCCGCGCGGGCAGCTGCTACCTCTGCGAGGGCTGCGGCTCCACCAGCGGCTGCAGCTGACCGCCCGGGGCCCCGCCCCGACCCGTTCCGGCCGCCGTCCCCCCGAAGCCTCCGGGCTCCGGGGGGACTCGGCGTCTCCGGGCGGTACCGGCCCGGCGGGTGCCGCGTTCCCCCGGGCGCGCGAACCGGGCTGCCGGAGGCGGTGGTCGCGGGCAGGCTGGGGGCAGTGGCTGAGCTGAGGGGTGAGCGCGATGCGGCCGGTACTCGTGACGGGCGGGACGGGGACCCTGGGGCGCGCGGTGGTGCGCCGGCTGCTGTCGCGCGGCTGCCCGGTGCGGGTGCTCAGCCGGCAGGCGCACACGCCGGGGGAGCACGGCTGGGCGGTGGGCGACCTGGTGACCGGCCGGGGGCTGGAGCCGGCGCTGGCCGGCGTCGGGACGGTGGTGCACTGCGCGACCACCGACGGCGGGCGGGACGTCGCGGCCACCCGCCGCCTGGTGGCGGCGGCCCGCGCCGCCGGGGTGTCGCACCTGCTGTACGTGTCGATCGTCGGGGTGGACCGGGTGCCGCTCGGCCACTACCGGGCGAAGGCGGAGTGCGAGCGGCTGGTCGCGGAGTCCGGCCTGGGCTGGACGGTGCTGCGGGCCACCCAGTTCCACGGTCTGCTGCTGCGACTGCTGGAGGGGCTGTCGAAGGCCCCGGTGCTGCTGCTGCCGCGCGGGGTGGCGTTCCAGCCGGTGGACGTGCGGGACGTCGCGGAGCGGCTGGCGCAGCTCGCGGAGGCCGGTCCGACCGGGCGGGCGGACGACTTCGGCGGGCCCGAGGCGCGTCCGGTGGAGGCGTGGGCGGCGGAGTTCCTGCGGGCCCGGGGGCGGCGGCGGCCGGTGCTGCGGGTGCCGGTGCCGGGCGGGACGGTGCGGGCGCTGCGGGCGGGCGGGAACCTGGTGCCGGGGCGTCCGGCGGACCGGGCGGCGGGTGGTGCGGTGGGTGGTGCGGCGGACCGGACGGCGGGTGGTGCGGCGGACCGGATGGCGGACCGGACGGCGGGTGGTGCGGCGGACCGGACGGCGGGTCGCGTGGCGGGCCGGATCACCTTCGCCGAGTTCCTGGCGGAGCGGTACCCGGCCTGATCCGGCCGCGCCGCGTGTCAACCGGGGTTGACGAACCCCCCGGTGTCAACCTATGTTGACGTCATGAGCGAGACGACACGGCTCGCGGCCGACGCGAGCAGCAGTGACCCGGCGGCCGGCCTGCGCGCCGTCCGGGCCCTGCGGGACCTGGCCGACCGGCTGGAGGACCTCCAGGTCGGCAACGCCCGCAGCCGGGGCTGGTCCTGGCACGAGATCGCGGTCTGCCTGGGCGTCACCCGGCAGGCCGTCCACAAGAAGCACGCCCGACGGGCGGCCGGACAGGGAGGGGACTGACATGTTCGAACGGTTCGCGGTGGAGGCCCGCCGGGCGGTGGAGCTGGCCGCCGGGGAGGCCCGCCGGATGCACCACGACCACCTGGGCACCGAGCACCTGCTGCTCGGTCTGCTCGCCCAGCCGCAGGACCCGGCCGCCCGGGTGCTCGGCGGGTTCGGCCTCGACCTGGAGGGCGGGCGGCGCGCGGTGCTCCGCGCCCTGGGCGGCTCCGGCCCGGAGCGGGACGCCGCCGCCCTGGCCGCGATCGGCATCGATCTGGCGGCGGTCCGCGAGGCCGTCGAGTCCGGCTTCGGGGCGGGCGCGCTGGACGCCCCGCCGCCGGACCGCCGCCCCCGCCGGGGCGGCCCCCGGTTCACCGACCGGGGGCGGCAAGTGATGGCGCTGACGCTGCGCGCCGCCACCGGGCAGCGCGCCCGCCGGATCGAGACCGGCCACCTGCTGCTCGGCCTGCTGCGGGAGGGCGGCGGGGTGGCCGTCCGGGTGCTCCGCGAGCAGGGCGTCGACCTGGCCGGTCTGGAGCGCGCGACGGAAGCCGCGCTGGTGAGCGGTGCGCGGGCGGCCTCGTAACACGGCGCGGTTACAACTGGGGCGCTGCCCGATGAAGGTCGAACACACTCCTTGGCGTGGAAGTACCGGTGGGTTAACGTCTTTGAGCCAGCGACCGCTGGGTACAGATCCACATCTCCGGTACAGCGCAGTGTTGTTCTGTCTGACGGCTGGCATGTCCATGCCCTGGCAAGGAGGACCGCATTGACCACCCCTGTGACCACTGGACGCCGTCGGCTGCTCGCCGTACCGGCCGTCCTGGCACTGGCCCTGACCGCCGCCTGCTCGAACAGCTCCTCCGACGGCGGTGGCGGCGGAGGAGGGAGTGGCTCCGCCTCCGCGCTGGCGGGTGACTGCGCCAAGTACCAGGCGTACGCGGGCCACTCCGGCACCAAGGTGTCGATGTACGCCTCGATCCTCTCGCCGGAGTCGGACTCGCTGGAGAAGTCCTGGGCCGAGTTCAGCACCTGTACCGGCATCAAGATCGTCTACGAGGGCTCCAACGACTTCGAGTCGCAGCTCCCGGTCCGGGTGGCCGGCGGCAACGCCCCCGACCTGGCGATCATCCCGCAGCCCGGCCTGCTCGCCCAGATGGTCAAGAGCGGCAAGGTGGTCAAGCCGCCGCAGCAGACCGTCGAGAACGAGAACAAGTGGTCGCCGGTCTGGAAGCAGTACGGGTCGGTCAACGGCACCTTCTACGCGGCGCCGATGAGCGCCAACATGAAGTCGCTGGTCTGGTACTCGCCCAAGGCGTTCAAGGCCGCCGGGTACGAGGTCCCGAAGACCTGGGCCGACCTGGTCGCGCTCAGCGACAAGATCGCCCGGGCCGGCGGCGAGACCAAGCCCTGGTGCGGCGGCATCGGCTCCGGCACCGCCACCGGCTGGCCGGCCACCGACTGGCTGGAGGAGATCGTCCTCGGCTCCTACGGCGGCGACGTCTACGACCAGTGGATCAGCCACCAGGTGAAGTTCTCCGACGAGAAGATCACCACCGCGATGCAGACCGTCGCCGGCTGGATGCAGAACCCGGCCTGGATCAACGGCGGCTTCGGCGACGTCAAGACGATCGCCACCACCACCTTCCAGGACGCCGGCACCCCGATCCTCAGCAACAAGTGCGCGATGCTCCAGCAGGCGTCCTTCTACAGCGCGCAGTGGCCCAAGGGCACCAAGGTCGGGCCGGACGGCGACGTCTTCGCCTTCCCGCTGCCCCCGGTGAACCCGCAGGTCACCAGCCCGGTCGAGGGCGGCGGCGAGTTCCTGGGCGCGTTCTCCGACCGGCCCGAGGTGCAGGCCGTGCAGAACTACCTGTCCACCTCCGAGTGGGCCAGCAGCCGGGTCAAGGTCTCCCCGGGCTGGGTCTCCGCCAACCAGGGCGTGGACAAGAGCCTGTACACCGACCCGATCGACCAGCTCTCCGCCGCGTCGCTCACCGACCCCGCGGCCACCTTCCGGTTCGACGCCTCCGACCTGATGCCCGCCGCCGTCGGCTCGGGCGCCGAGTGGAAGGCGCTGACCGCCTGGTTCGCCGAGGGCCAGTCCATCCAGAAGACGGCGGGCGACATCGACGCGGCCTGGCCGCAGTAACCGGACGCCAACGGGCAGCGCGGGCCGGCCCGCGCTGCCCTTCCCGTGCCCCGAGGAAGGACCCTCCGCATGCCCACCGACCCCCGGCTCGCCGGGCCGGCGCTCCACCTCGCCGACTCGCTGTGGCAGGACGCGGCGATCAAGTTCGGCAACACCGGGGGCGCCGTGCTGGGCTTCCTCGGCGTGCTGCTCGCCGTGTTCTTCGCGGCCGGCCGCGCCACCGGGCGCTTCTCCCGGCCGCTGGCGGTCGCCCTGATGCTCGGCCCGGCGGCCGTCCTGCTGCTCGTCGGACTGGTGGCGCCGCTGCTGCGCACCGTCTTCCTGAGCTTCTACGACGCCGACTCCGCGAAGTTCGTCGGCGGGAAGAACTACGGCTGGGCGGCGACCAGTTCGCAGATCCACGACGTGCTGCTGAACACCCTGCTCTGGCTGGTGGTCGCCCCGATCGCGGCCACCGGGCTCGGCCTGCTGCTGGCCCTGCTGGTCGACCGGATGCGCGGCCAGGCGGTCTACAAGTCGCTGATCTTCATGCCGATGGCGGTCTCGCTGGTGGCCGCCTCGCTGATCTTCAAGCTGCTGTACGAGTCGCGCGGCAACGGGCAGAACCAGGTCGGCCTGCTCAGCCAACTCGCCGTCGCGGTCGGCTGGGACGACCCGCCGAACTGGATCCTGTCCCAGCCGCTGAACAACTTCCTGCTGATGTCCGCCATGGTCTGGGTGCAGACCGGCTTCGCCATGGTGGTGCTCTCCGCCGCGATCAAGGCCATCCCGGACGAGATCACCGAGGCCGCCCGGCTCGACGGCGCCACCGGCCTGCGGCTGTTCCTGCACGTCACCGTGCCGATGATCCGCACCACCCTGGTGGTGGTGCTCACCACCATCATGATCATCACGCTGAAGGCCTTCGACATCGTCCGCACCATGACCGGCGGCAACTTCGGCACCCAGGTACTGGCCAACGAGATGTACTCGCAGAGCTTCGAGCAGTACAACTACGGCCGCGGCAGCGCCCTCGCGGTGATCCTCTTCCTCGCGGTGGCCCCCCTGGTGGTCTACAACATCGCCCTGCTGCGCAAGGAGCGTGCGACCCGATGAGCGCCAAGCCCGCCCTCGACACGGCCTCCGGGCCCGAGCCCGAGCCCGGCGCCGCCACCGGTGCCGGTGCCGGTACTGCTGCCGGTGCCGGTGTCGGCACCGGCTCCGGGACCGCCTCCGGGGCCGACTCCGTGCCCGCCGCGCGGGCCGCCGCGGCCAAGGCGGCCCGGCCCGACCTGCCGCCGGCCAAGGCCGTCCGCCGGGCGTTCAGCTCCCCGCTGGCCGGCGCCCTGGTGGTCGTCGTCACGGTGCTGTGGACCATCCCGACCGTCGGCCTGCTGGTCACCTCGCTCCGGTCCAAGGGCGACGTCGCCTCCAGCGGCTGGTGGGAGGCGTTCGTCCACCCCGACTTCGGGCTGGAGAACTACCGCTCGGTGCTGTTCGACAACTCCTTCGGCACCTCCGGCGGCCTGATGCCGTACCTGGTCAACTCGGTGGCGATCGCCGTCCCGGCCACGGTCTTCCCGCTGGTGCTGGCCGCGATGGCCGCGTACGTGCTGGCCTGGGTGCGGTTCAAGGGCAGCGACACGCTCTTCTTCGTGGTCTTCGCGCTCCAGGTGGTGCCGCTGCAGATGTCGCTGATCCCGCTGCTGCGGCTGTTCTCCGGCGGCGCGCACCTCGGGTCGGTGACGGTCATCCCGGCGCTCAGCCTGAAGGACAGCTACCTGCCGGTCTGGCTGACGCACACCATGTTCGCGCTGCCGCTGGCGATCTTCCTGCTGCACAACTTCATCGCCCAGCTGCCGCGCGACCTGATGGAGGCGGCGGTGGTGGACGGGGCCTCGCACTTCAAGATCTTCCGGTCGATCGTGCTGCCGCTGAGCGCCCCGGCGCTGGCCTCGTTCGCCATCTTCCAGTTCCTGTGGGTGTGGAACGACCTGCTGGTGGCGCTCACCTTCGCCGGCGGCAACCCGACCGTCGCGCCGATCACCTCCCGGCTGGCCCAGCTCTCCGGCTCCAACGGCAGCCGCTGGGAACTGCTCAGCGCGGGCGCCTTCCTGTCGATGCTCGTCCCGCTGGCGGTGTTCTTCGCCCTCCAGCGGTACTTCGTCCGCGGCCTGCTGGCGGGGTCGGTCAAGGGCTGAGCCACCCGGGTGCGGACAAGTGTTGAACGGACGGAGCGGGCTCCCGGGTGCGCCGGGGGCCCGCTCCGTCCGTCTCCCCGGGTGCCCCCTCGGGCCGTCGTCGGTGCCGCTCCCCGCTTCCCGGGTGGCCGCCGGTCCCGCCGTCCGTGCCGCCGTCCGCGCCGTCGCGGCGGAAGGTGCGCGGACGGACCGGTCGGACGCGGAGGGTCGGGCCGTCGGATGGCCGGAACTCGTGGCTGTGATGTGAGGGTTCTGCGGACGCGCCGGGTGCGGAGCCGGTAGGACGGAGGACGGCACTTCTGCCGTTCATCCGGTCATCCGACCTTGGGGGGTTGGCGTGAGGATCAGAAAACGAATCGCCGGGCTGCTCGTGGGCCTGCTCGCAGCCAGCGGACTGATGGTGGCGCCCGCGGCACACGCGGACACCACCGCCGTCCTCGGCAACAACACCGTCGGCACCGCCACCGACTCCGGCGACTCCAACTACATCAACACCTCCCGCTTCGTGACGGGCGCCGCCGGCGGCACCGTCAGCAGCGTCAGCGTGTACGTCGGCGCCGTCGGCGCCACGCCCAACGACCAGTACCAGGTGGCGGTGTACGGCGACGTCGCCGGCAAGCCCGGACCGCTGCTCGGGTCCTCCGCCTCCGGCACGCTCACCGCGCACGCCTGGAACACCCTGCCGGTCGCCGCGACGCTCGCGCCGAACACGCCGTACTGGCTGGCGTACAACTCCAACGGCGTCTCCGCGGCGGTCAACAACCTGAACTACTCCACCGGCGGCCAGAGCGGCTACTCCACCGGCGGCACCGCCTTCGGCACCTGGCCCAGCAGCTTCGGCGCCGTCTCCACCGGCACGCTGAACTACTCCGTCTACGCCACCTACACGCCCTCCGGCGGCGGCACCGGCACCCCCGGCGGCGGACCCGGCAACGAGGGCCCGATCCTGCTGGTCACCGATTCCGCCAACCCGTACACCACGTACTACGGCGAGATCCTCAAGTCCGAGGGCCTGAACTACTACAAGACCGCCGACCTGAGCACCGTCACCTCCACCCTGCTCAACTCGTACGACGTGGTGCTGCTGGCGGAGCACCAGCTGACGGCCGCCCAGACCACCATGTTCACCAACTGGGTGAACACCGGCGGGCGGCTGGTGGCGATGCGGCCCGACAAGCAGCTCGCCGGGCTGCTCGGCCTCACCACGACCACCGACACGCTGGCCGACAGCTACCTGAAGATCAACACCACCGCGGCGCCCGGTGCCGGGCTGACCTCCGACACCATCGGCTTCCACGGCACCGCCGACAAGTACGCGCTCAACGGCGCCACCGCCGTCGCCACGCTGTACAGCGACACCGCGGTGGCCACCACCAACCCGGCCGTCACGCTGCGCACCGCCGGCGCCGGCCAGGCCGCCGCGTTCACCTACGACCTCGCCAAGTCCGTCGTGCAGACCCGGCAGGGCAACGCCGCCTGGGGCGGCCAGCAGCGCGACAACGTGGACGGCATCCAGGCCAGCGAGATGTTCTTCGGCACCGGCGGACAGCTCAACTGGAACAACCTCGACAAGGCGCAGATCCCGATCGCCGACGAGCAGCAGCGGCTGCTCGCCAACCTGATCACCACCATGGACGCGGCCAAGAAGCCGCTGCCGAAGTTCTGGTACTTCCCGCGGGACGCCAAGGCCGTCGTGGTGATGACCGGCGACGACCACGGCATCGGCGGCACCGCGGGCCGCTTCGACGGCTACGTCGCGCAGAGCCCGGTCGGCTGCAACGTGGCCAACTGGGAGTGCGTGCGCGCCTCGTCGTACATCTACACCGACGACCCGATCACCGACGCCCAGGCCAAGGCCTACTCCGACCAGGGCTTCGAGATCGGCGTGCATGTCACCACCAACTGCACCCCGTGGGGCACCCCGGCCGACCTCCAGAACATCTACACCACCCAGATCGGCGCCTGGCGGGCCAAGTACCCCTCGCTGCCCAACCCGGACAGCACCCGGACCCACTGCGTCGAGTGGGACGACTGGGCGACCCAGGCCAAGACCAAGCTCGCCAACGGCATCCGGCTGGACACCGATTACTACTACTACCCGGCCAGCTTCGTGCAGGACCGGCCCGGCTACTTCAACGGCACCGGCCTGCCGATGAAGTACGCGGACAGCGACGGCAGCACCATCAACGAGTACCAGGCCACCACCGAACTCACCGACGAGTCCGGGCAGTCCATGCCGAGCACCGTCAACACGCTGCTGGACAACGCCTACAACTCCAAGGGCTACTACACCGTCCTGACCGCCAACATCCACACCGACTACGCCGCCTCCACCGCCTCCGACCAGGTCATCGCCTCGGCCAAGGCGCACGGCACCCCGGTGGTCTCCGGCCGTCAGCTGCTGACCTGGCTGGACGCCCGCAACGGCTCCGCCTTCTCCGGGATGGCCTGGACCAGCAACGCGCTGAGCTTCAGCATCACCGGCGGCGCCAACGGCCTGCGCGCCATGGTCCCGGTCAATTCGTCGGTCGGCACGCTCACCGGCGTCAAGCAGGGCACCACCAACGTCAGCTACCGCATCGAGACCATCCACGGCATCTCCTACGCGTTCTTCGACGGCAACGTCGGCTCCTACACGGCGACCTACGGCATGGACACCACCGCGCCGACCGTCACCGGCTCGGTGCCGGCCAACGGTGCCACCGGCGTCTCCGCCACCGCCCCGGTCAAGGCGTCCTTCAGCGAGCCCGTCCAGGCGAGCACCGTCAACGGCACCAACGTCACGCTGAAGACCACCGCCGGCTCCGTCGCGGTGCCCGGCGCCGTCGCCCTGGACGCGGCCACCAACACCGTCACCTTCACCCCGAGCGCCGCGCTCTCGCTCAGCACCGGCTACACGCTGAGCGTCGCCAACGTGAAGGACCTGGCGGGCAACACCCAGACCGCGGCCTACACCGCGGCCTTCACCACCGCCGGCGCGCCGCCGCAGACCATCGGCAACAGCGCGGTCGGCACCCTGCTCGACGACACCGACTCCAACCACCTCAACGGCTCCAAGATCACGACCGGGGCCTCCGCCATCGCGCTGACCTCGCTCAACGTGCACACCGGACAGATCAGCGCGGCGCCCAACAACCAGTTCCAGATCGCCGTCTACAGCGACAACGCCGGCTCGCCCGACGCCCTGCTGGCCACCAGCTCGGTCGGCACGCTGAGCGCCAACGCCTGGAACAGCGCGCCGATCACCTACACCCTGGCGGCCAACACCACCTACTGGGTGGTCTACAACTCCAACGGAACCAGCTCCACCGTCAACAACATGCACTACAGCTCGGGCCCGGCCGGCTCGGGCGCCTACAGCAGCACGTCCGTCCCGTTCGGGACCTTCCCGGCCGGCTTCGGCACCGCCGTGAAGGACAACCTGGTGTACTCGCTCTACGGCACCTACTGACCTCCTGGTCCGTCGAGGGCGCCGAGGGACTGCCGGGGCGGCCCGGGCCACGACTCCGTGTGCGTGGCCGGGCCGCCCCGGCGGCGCGTTCGGCGAGGCGTTCGGCGTCGAGTTGCCGGAGCGGGTCCCGCTGCCGGTGGTCCGGACGTGGCGTCGGGGGCGGCGGGGGGCGTCGGCGCGGCGGCGTACGCTGATGGGGGCGGGGAGCACCGGCGCGCCCCGCCCCGCTCCGGTCCCGTCCGGTCCGCCCCCGCTCCAGTGAACGGAACCCCGATGCCGTACGACCCCCCGACCCACGCGGTCGAGCGCTCCCTGCGCCAGACCGGCGCCCGTGTGGTGGTCGGGCTGGACGAGGTCGGCCGGGGCGCCTGGGCCGGTCCGGTCATGGTCGGTGCGGCCGTCACCGGGCTGCGCCGCCCGCCCGAGGGGCTGACCGACTCCAAGCTGCTGACCGAGCGCCGCCGGACCGCGCTCGCCCCGCTCCTGGAGGAGTGGGTGACGGCGTACGCGATCGGGTCCGCCTCGGCCCGGGAGTGCGACGACCTCGGCATGACGGCCGCGCTCCGACTGGCCGCCGTCCGCGCCCTGGAAGAGCTCCCGGTGCGGCCCGACGCGGTGATCCTGGACGGCAAGCACGACTACCTGGGCGGTCCCTGGAAGGTCCGCACGGTGATCAAGGGCGACCAGTCCTGCGTCTGCGTGTCCGCCGCCTCGGTGCTGGCGAAGGTCCGGCGGGACGCGCTGATGGCCGAAATCGGCACGGACCACCCGCGGTTCGCCTTCGGGGAGAACGCCGGCTACCCGTCGCCCACCCACCGCGCCGCACTGGAGGAGCTCGGCCCCACCGAGCACCACCGCCTGTCCTGGGCCTACCTGGACGGGCTGCCGCGCTGGAGCCACCTCAAGCGGCAGCGCGTCCCGGTCGACGCCGCCGAGCAGCTCTCGCTGGGTTTCTGAGCCAGGTCCTCCGGAATTTCCCCGGCGTTCGGGGCGGGCCGACAGCCGTTCTCCGGAGCCCGGAGGTCCCGTTTCCTGACGGTTCGTCAGGGTTCATCCACCGGTCATCCGAGCGTTGCCGCCGGTGCGCGTAGAGTGCGCCACACTTCCAAGTGGTGGGGTGCCCGTGCGCATCCGACCGGCATTTGATAGGAATCCGGGTATGCCTGTCTTCCCCGAGGAGCCGGAGATTCACGAGACGATCCCGGGCCCCGGCGTTCCCCTTCCCCACACGTCGGACGCACCTGCCCCCCGTATGCCTTCCTCCACCGCCGTCGCCGCTCCGGTCCCGGGCCCCCGCCCCGGTCCGCCGCGCCCCGCCCCGCCCCGTGCCGACCGTCCGGTCCCCGGCCCGCGGCCCCCGGCCCGTCCCAAGCCCGGCTCCGCGCCGCGCCCCGGTCGGCCGGACGTCCAACTCCTGCCCGCTGCCGCAGCCGAGGCGATCGACCGCGCCGACGAGGCCGTCGACGCCCTGCTGGAGTCCGGCCGCCGCCCCGGCGACGTGCTGGTCCTGACGGTCGGCGAGGCGCACCCCTGGCAGCAGCACGAACTCGGCTTCGGCGAGGAGCGCTACTGGGCGCAGCTCGCCGACGGCGGCGACGTGTTCTACGCCGACGCCGCCACGACGCGCCCGCTCCGCCGGGACGTGGTGGTGCTGGTGGTCAACGAGGGCCGCTCGGAGCGGGTGGCCGCTGCGGCGCGCAAGGCGCTGGAGCGGGCCGCGAAGCTCCTGGTGGTCTGCGGCGAGACGGACACCGTCGCCCCGCTGTTCGCCTGAGCGCCGCTCCGTCCTTCCACCCCGTTCCGTCCTGTCCTTTCTGCCCCGCCTGTCCCGTCCGTTCGTTCTGCGCTGCCCGTCCGGCGGTGTTCGTCCGTGGTGCCGTCCTGCGGCACGGCGGGCGGGCACGGCGGGGCGGCGGCGGACGGGAGGGGGCGGTGGACGGGCCGGTTCGTCGACCCCTGGTCGGCGGGTGGGTCCTCCGCGCTCGGCGCGCGCCGTCCGCTCAGCGGGCGGCGGTGCGGCGGGCGCTCCGGCCGTCGTGGGACTCCTCCAGCGCGCGGATCGCGCTGAGCGAGGTGACCGGGGCGATCGGCGGCTGCTGGGGGAGCGGTGGCCCGGGCGGCGCGGCGGGCACCCCGAGCGGGATGCGCGGCGGCAGTTCGGTGACGGTGTGGACCGGGCCGAGCGCCCACGACCCGGAGTGCGGATTGCGCCCGCGCCGGCCGTCGCCGAGCGACTGCCAGCCGGCCGGAGTGAGCGTCAGGTACGAGCCGCAGCGCAGCCCGTGCAGTTCGGCGGCGGCGCGCAGCGCCCACATCCAGGCACCGTCCTGCTCGGTCCAGTCCGGCCCGCCCTCGCGGCAGCGCAGCAGGACGGCCGTCCGGCTGGGGCTCGACCGCTTCAGGTCGTGCGGGGTGACCCGGCGGAGATGGCCGAGCAGCGCGTTGCGGTGGTCCCACCCGTCGCTGAACTGCGGTCGCACGCCGAACGAGGCGGAGGCCGTCACCCGGTTCTCGGCGCTCAGCACCGCGACCACCGTGGTGCCCGGCTGCGGGAGGTGCCGCCGGTACAGCTCGGTGACGAACTCCCGTGGGGCCCGCAGGAGCGGCACGCCGTGGCTCTTCCACTCCGGCAGGCTGATGGTCCGGCGGTTGTCGTGGTGGGAAGGACCCCGGTCGATGCCGTTGATCACGATCCTCCTTCCCGAGCCCGCGCCCCTGGAGCGCGCGAGCGTACGCCGAAGACCGGGTCCGGAGGACCGGGTACTGGATACCTTCCAATTCTCGGGCGAGAGCAGTCCGAGCGGCAATGATGAAATGACGATCGCAGCCCGAAATCCGTGCTTCTGCCGGGTATGTTCCACGCCCCCGACAGGGCCATTCGGCTGACCTTCCGGTGAGCGCGGGGTGTACGGCCCGAAACGTTCCGGTGCACGCCGCTCCCGGCGGCCGGGCGCACTGCTCTGCGGCCGGGCGCCTCGCCGCAGAGCAGTGCGCCCGGCCCCGCCCGGCCGCAGGCGCGCACGCCTTCCGGCCACCGGCGGCCCCGGGACGGTCGCGGAGCCCGGCCTCACCCCCGCACGGCGAGGACGAGCGGGAGCACCGCGGTGGCACCGGCCTGGCGGAGCAGCCGGGCGGCCACCGTCAGCGTCCAGCCCGAGTCCACCAGGTCGTCGACCAGCAGGACCGGACCCGGCGCGGCGGCCAGCGCGTCCGCCAGGCCCGGCGCGAGAGTGAGCGCACCGGCGACCGAGCGCAGCCGCTGGGCGCTGTTGCTGCGCGGGCCGTGCGGCGGCTCCCCGGTGGCGTACTCGACCCGCCCGAGCAGCGGCATCCGCCCGATCGAGGCCAGGCCGCCGGCCAGATCGGAGACCAGCTGGGGACGGGTGGACGAGTCGAGCGCGACCACCCCGACCGGACGGGCGAGCTGCCGGCCGTCCGGACCGGCCGGCCCGGCCCAGCCGCCGGGGCCCCTGGCCCAGTCCGCGACCACCCCGACCATCGCGTCCAGCACCTCGCGCGGCAGCGGCCCGTCCGGGGAGCGCTCGTCCAGTAGCGAGCGCAGCCGGCCGCCCCAGCCGATGTCGGAGAGCCGGCCCAGGGCGCGCCCCGGCTCGGCCTGCTGGGTCGCCGGGATCCGGCCCTTCAGCGGGATGCCCAGGGACTCCATGCCGGTGGGCCACATCCGCCGGGTCTCGAAGGAGACACCGGGGCGGCCCAGGGCGGCCCGGGCCGCGTCCAGCGCCCCGGTGGAGACCTCGGCGGAGTGCCGGGCCGGGGTGCAGCGGTCGCACCGGCCGCACGGGGCCGCCTCGGGGTCGTCGAGCTGGCGGCGCAGGAACTCCATCCGGCAGCCCTCGGTGGCCACGTACTCGCGCATCGCCTGCTGTTCGGCCTCGCGGGCCCGGGCGACCTTGGCGTACCGCGCGGCGTCGTACCGCCACGGCTCCCCGGTGGCCTCCCAGCCGCCGCGCACCCGGCGGACCGCGCCGTCCACGTCGAGCACCTTGAGCATGGTCTCCAGCCTGGTGCGGCGGAGGTCGACCGAGGTCTCCAGCGCGGCGGTGGAGAGCGGACGGCCCGCCTCGGACAGCGCGTCCAGCGTGCGGCGGACCTGCTCCTCGGCGGGGAAGCCGATCGAGGCGAAGTACCGCCAGATCGCCTCGTCCTCCCGGCCGGGGAGCAGCAGCACCTCGGCCCGGTCCACGCCGCGGCCGGCCCGGCCGACCTGCTGGTAGTAGGCGATCGGGGAGCTCGGCGACCCGAGGTGCACCACGAAGCCCAGGTCCGGCTTGTCGAAGCCCATGCCGAGCGCGGAGGTGGCGACCAGCGCCTTGACCCGGTTGTCCAGCAGCGCCGCCTCGGCCTCGCGGCGCTCCGCGTCCTCGGTCCGCCCGGAGTAGGAGGCGACCTGGTACCCGCGCCCGCGCAGGAACTCGGTGACCTCCTCGGCGGCGGCCACCGTGAGGGTGTACACGATGCCGGAGCCGGGGAGGTCGGGCAGGTGGTCGGCCAGCCAGGCCAGCCGGTGCGCCGGGTCGGGCAGCGCCAGCACGGCCAGGCTGAGGCTCTCCCGGTCCAGCGGACCGCGCAGCACCAGCGCCTGCTCGTCACCGGCCCCGGTGCCGAGCTGCTCCGCGACGTCCGCGGTGACCCGGGCGTTCGCGGTCGCCGTGGTCGCCAGCACCGGGACGCCGGGGGAGAGCTCGGCGAGCATGGTGCGCAGCCGCCGGTAGTCGGGCCGGAAGTCGTGGCCCCAGTCGGAGATGCAGTGGGCCTCGTCCACCACCAGCAGGCCGGTGGAGGCGGCGAGCTTGGGCAGCACGTGGTCCCGGAAGTCGGGGTTGTTCAGCCGCTCGGGGCTGACCAGGAGGACGTCGACCAGGCCGTCGGCGACCTCCTGCTGGATCTCCGACCACTCCTCCGGGTTGGCCGAGTTGATCGTCCGGGCGCGGATGCCCGCCCGGGCGGCCGAGTCGACCTGGTTGCGCATCAGGGCGAGGAGCGGGGAGACGATCACCGTCGGTCCGGCGCCGCGTGCGCGGAGCAGCGCCGTGGCGATGAAGTAGACGGCGGACTTGCCCCAGCCGGTGCGCTGGACGACCAGGGCGCGCCGGCTCTCCACCACCAGCGCCTCGATGGCCTTCCACTGGTCCTCGCGCAGGGCCGCGCCCGGGCCGGCGAGGTCGCGCAGCACGGCTTCCGCGGTGGCCCGGACGGCGGCGCGGTCGGCGGGGGTGGTCGGGGGGAGTTCGCGCGTCTGCATGAGGTCATGGATACCGTGCGGCACGGACGGACCGCGAATGCCGGGCTGTGGACAGAGTGGCGTTCATCGGTTGAGCTGCTGTGAAATCGCCGTAATCGCCGAAAATCCGGGTGATTCAGGGGGCAGAGATGCTGAACCCCCCGACTTATCCACAGGCTGGGGCGAATTGTCCGCAGCCGCCCGTGATCCGGTCCAAGCTTTCCGCCATGACCGCAGACGACCGCACCACCACCCCCGTCCCGCGCCCCGGCCACCTCCCGGTCCGGCTGCGCGGCCCCGCCGACATGGCGGAGATGCTCCCGTACCTGCTGGGCTTCTTCCCCGACGACAGCATCGTCGCGGTGGGCCTGCAGGGCACCGCGCTCGACCAGGGCGGCGTGATCCGGATCGACATCCCGGAGGACCCGGCCTGCTGGGAGCGCACCGCGGCGGAATCCGCCCGGCTGCTGGTCGAGCTGTCCGAGCAGCGGGCCCACCGCCCCGTCCAAGTCCTGTTGTACCTGTGCCGGGATCCCGCCGGGGACGACCGCGCGCCCGGCGGCGGCGGGCACGCCGTGCTGACCCGGCTCCGCCCGCTGGCCGACGCGCTCGCCCGGGCCTTCCAGGAGGAACGGGTGGTCGTCAAGGAGTCGCTGTGCGTCTCCGCCGGCCGCTGGTGGTCCTTCCTGTGCACCGGAGTCGACTGCTGTCCACCGGACGGCACTCCGGTCCGGGCGGCCCACCAGCCCAGCCCGCTCGCCGCGGCGGCCACCTACGCGGGCCTCGCCCCGCGGGGCAGCCGCAAGGCGATCGTGGCCGGCCTTGCCCCGGTCGGCCCACCGCTCTCCGAGGTGCAGCGCCGCGCCCTGGAGGACGCCGGGCCGCCCTTCATCCGCGAACTGGCCGGCCCCGGCGGCCGGGCCGCGGCCGTCGAGCGCACCGCCGGGGTGCTCGCCGAGGCGATGGCCGAATTCCGTTCCGGGGCAAGCGGGTTGGATGCCGCCCGCACCGCCAGGCTGCTGATCGGCATGCAGGACAAACTCGGCCGGGACCGCGCCGCCGAGTACGCCGAACCGGACGAACTCGCCACCGCCCAGCGGTTGTGGCGGTTCCTGGTCCAGCGCTGCGTCGACCCGTTCGAACACCTCGCCGTCCCGCCGATGACCCTGCTGGCCTGGACGTCCTGGCTGGCCGGAGACTCGGCCACGGCACGGATCGTGCTGGCCAGGGCACTGGAGCTGGAACCCGGCTACACCCTGGCCCAACTCCTCTACGAATCACTGAACTCCGGCATCGCCCCGGAAGCCCTGCTCCGGGTGGTCCGCCGCGAGCGCACCGCCCGGCTGCGCGACGCACCGGCCCCGCGGCTCGCGGAACCCGCAGGGCCCGGCGGAGAAACGGCCGACGGCGGCAGCGCCGCTCCGCAGGAACCTGACGACGGCTTCGACCACCGGGGCCCGGACCGGCCCCAGGCCGATCCCGGTCCCGGACCCGGCGCCGGTGCGGTCGAGCCCGCACCGAGCTGCCCCGCACCCGCGCCGGGGCCGGATCCGGCACCCGCCCCGGACCTGGCACCGGACAACGGGCCGGACGGGCCCGGGCCGGAAGGAGGCGAGAGCCCGGGCGACAGCCGTCCGCCCACGCCGCCCACACCGTCCGCCGTGACCGACGGGCCGTCCGCCGCAGCCTGCCGACCCGACCCGGGGCGCCGTCCGCGTCCGCACCGCTTCCTCCCGGCGGGAGTCCGCGTCCGGCACGTCCGGGTGCACCGAAACCGACCCGCGATCGGAGACTGACATGCGAACCCTCGACCCGCGGTTGCGGAGCAGCCGACTAGACCTCGCCGCGCGCCATCCGGATCAGCCGGTCCAGCACCGTCCGCCCGCTGGTGCGCACGCCGTCGTGCTCCCACTCGTTGGTGACCCAGACCCGGGTACCGGCCACCGCGTCCGCCGTCTCCAGCGAATGCGCCGTGTCCACGTACATGTCGTCGTGGTACACCGCCGCGTACACCGGTACCTGGTTCGACGCCAGGCGCGGCAGGTCGTACAGGTCGGGCCAGTCGGTGCGCTCCGCCAGCAGCTGCGCCGTCTCGCGCAGCGGCCGCAGCGCCGGGTCGGTCTCGAACATCCAGGGGTGGATCATCTCGCCGGTCAGCAGCACCGGCCCGTCCCCGGCCAGCGCCGCCTCGGCGTCGAACTCGGAGAACTCCTCGCGCACCCGCTCCGCCGACCAGCCGGTGGCCCCGGCGTCGACCGTGCGCTGCCCGTAGATCGACTCGTGCAGGACGGCGTACAGGGGGTTCTGGGCGAAGGACAGGTGCGACTGCGCCCCGGCCAGGAAGGTGTCGGAGAGCTCGGGCCCGTCCGCGCCCTCCACCCAGGCCTCCTCCAGCAGGTAGTGCAGGGCGTAGGAGCCCGAGCCGCCGCCCAGCAGGATGCCCAGCGCCTGGAACGCCCGGACGGTCAGCGTGCCCCCGTCGGGAAGGGGCGCGGGCCGCTCGACCAGGTGCGCCGCGATTCGCCGTACCGCCGCCACGTCCTGGGGGAAGCGCGCGTAATGACCGGCGTTCTTGCGGGCGACGCGGGGGTAGGCCGCGCGGTAGACCTCGTCCGCCGAGCGGCGCAGACCGGCCAGGCCGCCGGTCACGAAGGCCTCGCGCAGGTGCTCCGGGGCCAGCGAGAGGTACGTCAGGGTGCAGAAGCCGCCGAAGCTCTGCCCCAGCAGGCTCCACCGGGCGTCGTCGCCGAGCAGCCGGCGGCGGATCAGTTCGGCGTCCCGGACGATCGAGTCGGCGCGGAAGTGCGCCAGGTACTCGGCCTGCTGCCGGGCGTCACCGCGCCGGGCCAGGGTCTGCCGGTTGGCGGGGGTGGAGCGGCCGGTGCCGCGCTGGTCCAGCAGCAGCACCCGGTAGTCGTCGAGCGCCCGGTCCAGCCAACCGTCCCGGCCCATCGGCCGGTTGGCCTTCCCACCGGGGCCGCCCTGCAGGTACAGCAGCCACGGCAGCTCGTCGTGCTCGCGTCCGGCGGCCACCACCTCCCGGGCGTAGACCTCGATCGACTCACCGCCGGGGGCACTGTGGTCCAGCGGCACCCGGAAGACGTGGTCGGTGGTGACGATTCCGGGGATGCGGCTGAGGGAGGACATGCAACTCCTAGGTGCGAGCTGGTCACAGGCTGGTCGCGGCGCCGATCGCCGGGGTCACCGGTGCGTCCGCTGTCGTCCTCGCACCGTATCCTGACGGCGGAAAGGAGCCGCCGGGGGGCGTCCGCCGCATGCGGAGAACCTCGAACGGCACCACGACACAGCGGGCGCCCCGGGCGCCGGTCGCCGAGCGCCGAACCACCCTCGGCCCACGGCCGCCTCCGACCGGACGTCCGCCGGGCGGGCGTGACCTGGGGCAGGTGTGGTGCGTTCAATCTGCAGAACACCACCACCCGAACCGGCACCTCCGGGTCCACCCCGGCCGGGCCGACCGCGTCGGGCACCGGCCACGCGTCGTTCGACCCGGCGCAGCCGGCTCCCGGGCGGCCCCGGCGTCCGGTCCGGGACACCACCCCGGCCGGGACGGAGCACCGGTGGTCCGGTCCGACCAGAGTCAGAGCCGCGTGTTCCGGCGGCAGAGCAGCACAGTCCGCGATCGAGCACGCTCGCGGCCGACCGGGCCCGCAGCCCTCGGCCGGTCGAGGGGAGGAGAACCCGGTGACCGACTCAAGGCCACCCCACGCAGCACCCCAGTCGCTGCCCCCTGCCACCCCACCGGTCCCCGGTGCCGCCCCCGCGCCACCCGCCCGGCCGGCCGGCCCTCCGACTCCCCGCCAGGCCACACCCCCGTACGGCACCGGCATGCCCGGCGCTCCCGCCCCTGGGACGCCCGGAACCGGCCCGGTGGTTCCCGGCACCCCGGCCTACGGCACCCCCCTGCACGGCACCCCGGCCTACGGGACGCCCTCGCACGGCGGCGTGCCCCCGCACGGCACGCCGCCGCCCGGACCGCCCTCGGGCGCCCCGCACCCGACAGCAGCCCACCCCTACGCGGCCCCGGCGGGCACGCCCCCGTACGGCACCCCCGCCGGTGGTGCGCCGTACGGGGGCGGCACCCCGCCGTACGGCACCGTGACGCGGCAGGCCCCGGGCCATCCAACGGCCGGACGGGGCGGGCCGGTCCCGCGCGCCGGCCAGCCGCCGGTCCCGGGCGGAGCGCCGGTGGGCCGGTCCGAGCAGGTGGCGGGCGCGCCCGCCGCCGGGGCGGCCCGGCAGCCCGGTCCGGCGGCGCCGCCCAGACCGCAGCCCTCCGCCGCGCACGACGTGCTGTGCGTCAACGCCCCCGGCATGGCGTCATCCGGGCCGGACGGCCAGCTGCGGGGCCAGGGCCTGCACGGCTTCTTCCGGCACGGGGTGCGCACCCTGGCCCGGATGGAGCTGCGGCTGGGCGGCGTGGAGCCGCTCCCGCTCCAGGGCACCCTGACGTCCACGGCGGCGGCCCGGTTCGTCGGCTCGGTCCGGGTACCGGGCGACCTCGACCCGGACCCGGCGCTGACGGTCGAGCGGCTGCGGCACGCCGACGGCGCCGAGACGGTGACGGTCCGCAACACGGGTGCCCGCCCGGCCCGGCTCCCGCTGGAGATCGCGCTCGGCACCGACCTCGGCCTGCTCACCGACATCGCGGCGGGCCGCCGTTCGGCCGACCTGCCGGGCCAGGTCCAGTCGTCCGGCCTGCGCTGGGTCGGCCAGGGCCGGGCGGCCACCGTCAGCGCACGGCCCTCGCCGCACGCGGTGCTGGCCGGTGCGGGCGTGCTGCGCTGGGACTTGGAGATCCAGCCCGGCGCCCGCTGGTCGGTCGACCTCCGGGCCGAGCTGGAGACCCCGTCGACGGGCCGGCCGCCGACCGGGCGCGGCCCCGGGGTGCCGCTGCCCTGGTCCGAGCCCGAGGTCCGGGCCGACGACCGCCGGGCCGCCCGGCTGGTCTCCCGGGCCCTGGATTCGCTGGGCGGCCTGCTGCTCGCCGACGCGGACCGGCCCACCGACCTCTACACCGCCTCGGGCGCGCCCTGGCGCTTCGGCCTCACCGCCGCCGACGCGCTCTGGGCCGCCAGGATGACCCTGCCGCTGGGTACCCGGCTCGCCGCCGGCACCCTGCGGGCGGTCGCCCGCCGTCAGCACCAGGCGGCCCCGCAGGCCGCCACCGCTCCCGCCGCTCCTGTTCCCGCCCCTGCGGCCCGACCGGCCGACGCCGCTCCGGGGGACGGCGGGCCGGCCCCGGAGGGCGGTGCGGCCGGGCCGGTGCCGGGGAGCGCCCCGGGCCCGGTCGGCGGGCCGAACCCGCCCGGTGGCGAGGCCGGCGCGGCGGCCCAGGCGATGGACGGGGTGATCCCCGGTCCGCTGCGGCACGGCGGCCCCGAGCTGCCGGCCAGTTGCACCGCGACGGAGGCGACCCTGCTGTTCGTCACGGTGCTGGCGGAAGCCTGGCGCTGGGGCATGCCCCGGGCCGAGGTCGCCGAACTACTGCCGGCGGCGGAGCGGGCCCTCGGCGCGCTGCGGTCCGCGGTGGTGGAGGGTCCGGACGGCCCGGTCGGGTTCGTCGCCGACTTCGGGCGCCCGGCGGAGGAGCGCGCCGCGCGCCCCGGCCCGGCCAGGTGCGAGGTCCAGGCGCAGGCCCACCGGGCGGCCCTCCAGGGCGCGGACCTGCTCGACGCCTTCGACCGGCCGGGCGCGGCCCAATGGCGTTCCTGGGCAGCCGAGTTGCGGGAACGGTTCCGGGAGCGGTTCTGGATCGACGACCTGTCCGGCGGCCGTCCGGCAGCCGCCCTGCTGGCCCCGGACCGGCCGGTGCCGGCCGTCGCCTCCACCCTGGTCCACCTCTTCGACCTGGGCCTGGCCGCCGAGGGCGAACTGCACGAAGGCCTGCTCGACCGCGAGCAGACCAGGCTGCTGGCCCAGCGCCTGGTGGCCCCGGAGTTCGACTGCGGCTGGGGCCTGCGCACCCTGAGCGCGAAGTCCCCCCGGTTCAACCCGCTCGGCCACCGCAGCGGCGCGGTGCGGGTCCAGGAGACCGCGCTCGCGGTGAGCGGGCTGGTGGACGCCGGGTTCGAGCGGGAGGCCGAAATCCTGCTGGAGGGCCTGCTGGAGGCGTCCGCGCACTTCGAGGGCCGCCTGCCGGAGATGTACGCCGGTGAGCAGAAGGTCGCCGACTGCCCACCCGTCCCGCACCCGGCGGCCTGCCGCCCGGCCGCGGTCTCCGCGGCGGCCGCCGTGCACCTGGTCCTCTCGCTGGCGGGCGTCCGGCCCGACGTCCCGTCCGGGCGGGTGGCCACCCGCCCGGCGAGCACCGCCCCCCTGGGCGCACTGGAACTGACCGGCCTGCGGGTGGCCGGCGAGCCGTTCTCGGTCCGGGTCAGCCGGATCGGCGTCGCGGTCGTGGAGGAGGCGCCGTCGTTCCTGCAACTCGCCGCCGGCTGAGCGCTCCACCGCGACGGGGTGGGGCGAAGGGAGGGGAAAGGCGCCGTGGTCTGTGATTATCGTCAGAGAGACGACTAAGATCGACGCCATGTCGCGTTATGACCCGTCGGCCTTCCCCCCGTTCGCAGTCACGGTTGACCTCGTGGTGCTGACGGTGCGCGACCATGAGCTGTGCGCCCTGCTGGTGAAGCGCGGCGAGGCGCCGTTCAAGGAGTACTGGGCGCTGCCCGGCGGCTTCGTGCGGCTGGACGAGGGCCTGGCCGAGGCGGCGTCCCGCGAGCTGGCGGAGGAGACCGGGCTGCGGGCGCAGTCCCTGCCGGGCAGCCTCCCCGGCGGACAGACCCCCGCGGGCGCGCACCTGGAGCAGCTCGCCACCTACGGGCACCCGCAGCGGGACCCGCGGATGCGGGTGGTGAGCGTCGCCTACCTGGTCCTCGCCCCGGACCTCCCCTCGCCGCGCGCGGGCGGCGACGCCAGCAGCGCCCGGTGGGCGCCGGTGAGCGAACTGCTCGGCGAGGAGCGCAACGACGGCGTGCTGCTCGCGTTCGACCACGGCCAGATCCTGACGGACGGGGTGGAGCGGGCCCGCTCCAAGATCGAGTACTCCTCGCTGGCCACCGCCTTCTGCCCCCCGGAGTTCACCGTCGGCGAGCTGCGCCGGGTCTACGAGGCGGTCTGGGGCGTGGTGCTCGACCCGCGCAACTTCCACCGCAAGGTGACCGGTACCCCGGGCTTCCTGCTGCCCTCCGGCGGCACCACGACCCGTCAGGGCGGCCGTCCCGCCCAGCTGTTCACCGCCGGCGGCGCCACCGTCCTCAACCCCCCGATGCTGCGCCCCGAGTCCTGACCCGCGCTCCCCGGAGCCGGTGGCGGGGGCGCTCGCTGATCGACGCGGTGCGACCGGTGCCGGTGTCGAAACCGTTGCTGCCGACGGGTGGTGACGGACCGTGAGGAAAGCGTCAGCCCGGCGGGAGGGCTGTCCCCTGTACGGGTGAGGTCGGCGCTAACACCGCCCACGACCCATCCGGAATGCCTGGTTTCACCGCTTCCGCGGCCTACTGTGCAGGCTCGGGCCAGGTGGACATCCCCGGTCTGTCGGCGGGCGAGGGAGCGGGCGGCGATGATCCAGATCACCGGACTGACCAAGGCGTACCGGCGGGGGCGTCCTCCCGCGGTGCTGGACCTGACCTTCGACGCCCGTCCCGGGATGGTCACCGCGCTGCTCGGGGACGAGGGCGCGGGCAAGTCGACCGTGCTCCGGCTGATGGTGGGGCTGGAACGAGGCCACGGTCTCACCCTGTTCGACGGCCGGACGTACCGGCGGATCCGGCACCCGGAGCGGGAGATCGGCGTCCTGCTGCCCTCCGGCCGCCCGGAGGCCGGGCACCCGGGGCAGCGGGCCCGGTCCCACCTGCGGATGCTGGCCGGTGCGATCGGCGTCCCGGCGCGCCGCGCCGACGACCTGCTGGAGCAGACCCGGCTCGCCGCTGTCGCCGGCCACCGGATCGGCACCTTCTCGCCCGGTATGCACCGCCGCCTCGCGTTGGCCGCGGCCCTGCTCGGAAACCCCTCGACGCTGCTGCTGGACGCCCCCACCGAAGGCCTGTCCCCGAACGGCGAGGAGTGGTTCGGGGCCTTCCTGCGCTCCTTCGCGCTCTCGGGCGGCACCGTGCTGACGACCACCCGCTCCCCGGAGCAGGCCGCCGCCCTCGCCGACCGCGTGGTCACCCTGGACGCGGGCCGACTGGCCGCCGACCAGCCGGTGGTGGAGTTCCGCCGCACCAGGCTGCACCCCGAAGTCCTGGTCCGGGGCCCGCAGATGGCCCGCCTCGCGGACCTGCTGGTCGCCCAGGGCGGCCAGGTCCGGCGGGACGGCGGCGCCGGTCTCGCGGTGAGCGGCATCGACCGCACCGAGGTCGGCGAACTCGCCTACCGCAACGGCATCCTGCTGCACGAGCTGGCCGACCGGGTGGTGCGGCGCCCGGTCTCCTACCCCTCCGCCCTGCCGAGCGGTTCGGGCCGCTCCGGCCAGGTGTCGGTCCGGACGGTCCGCCAGGACGCGGCCCCCGAGGGGAAGGGCCGTCAGGACGCGGGCGAGCAGCCGTGGCCCGACCGCGCCGGACAGCCCGTCGCGGCCGGCTCCGACGAGCATCGGCCCGCGGCCGTCGGCCGCCCCGCCGGGCCGGAGTCCGAGCGCCCGCTCGACCACCGCGGCCTACAGGCCGGCCGTTGGGCCGCGGCCGCCCTCGCGCCGAACCCGCCGGCTCGGGGAAAGGGAGCGGGCGCGGCCGAGGGCAAGGGCGGGGGAGAAGGGCGCGGGCCGGAGTCGGCTCAGGTCCCGGTGCAGGACCACGCCGTGTCCGTGCCCGCGCCGACCGCCCCCGTTCAGGCGTCGCCGGCCCCCGGCGTCGACCTGACCAGGCGGACGCCCCGCGGCGCCTCCGCGCTCGGCCGGTCGGCGCGGACGCCGGGGACGGAGCGGACGCCGGGAACGGCTCGGGAGACGGAACGCGTGGTGGTGGGGCCGGTGGCGGGCCCCGCCGCGATCGACACCGAGCACCTGGCCGCCAACCCGACCGACGCGGAGCTGCTGACTCCCGCCCGGATCGGGGGAGTCGACCCCCACCCCGCCGACCCCGTCCGCCCCTTCCCGGGACGCCCCTGGTCGGCCGACGCCACCGAACTGCGCCCGGCCGGGCGAGGCGAACCGACCGGGCGAGGCGAACCGGTCGAACGGGCAGAACGGACAGAACGAGCCGAACGGGTCGAACCCGCCGGGCGGCCGCAGGAGTCGGGGGAGGTCCGGCCGGGCGGAACGGGTGCGGTGGACCCGCGAGGGGCGGTGCGGCGGAGTGCCGTCGGCGACGAGAACGGGAGTGAGTGACCGTGCGAGTGGTGGCGAGTGAGGTACGTCGGCTGCGCGGGGTGCGCTCCACGTGGGTGGTGGTCGTGGGGGCGCTGCTGGTGAACGCGGCGGTGGCGGCGTTCTCGGCGCACCGGCTGCCCGCCGGGGAGTTGGCGGTGCCGGACGCGGTGCGGTCGGTCGCGGCGGTGGTGCCGGTCCTGCCGCTGCCGCTGACCGCGCTCGCGGCGGCGGTGCTCGGCGCGCTGTCCTACGGCAACGAGGCGCGCTGGCCCGGCCTGTCCGCCTCGCGGGTCACCCTGGGGCGCCGACTGGGTGCCCTGCTCGCGAAGTCGCTGGTGGTGGGCGCGGCAGCGGTCCTGCTGGCGGTGGTCGCTCTCGGGGTGAACGTCCTCGCGGCGCGGCTCGCGCTGCCCGGCGGAGTGGACGCGTCGGAAGTGCTCGACCTGTCGGGCCCGTTCGCGGCGGGCGGGGTCGGCCGCCCGCTGGCGGCGTTCGTGGTGCTGGCGGTGGCGGGCGGTTGGGCCGGTCTGCTGATCACCTCGCTGGTGCGCAGCGCCGTCGTCGGCGTCCTGCTGACCGGCGCGCTGCCCGCCCTGCTGGAGCCCACCACCGGTCTGCTGCTGCACCGCACGGGCCGCAACTGGCCGGTCTGGGTACGGGAGTTGATGCCCTTCCAGTACGGCCTGGACTGGGTCCGCGACGCCGCCGACCGGACCGCCGGCGCGCTGGACGGCGTGGTGGTCGCCGCACTGCTGGCCCCGGCCGCCCTGTTGGTGCTGGTGGCAGTGCTGGCGCAACTGCGCCGCCGGAGCCTCTGACCAGGCACCTGTCCGGCCCGCGCCACCAGGAGAGCGCGGGTAGAACCCGGGGGAGCGCCGGCGGAAGGAGCCCTGACGGTGTGACAGCCGGGGCGGGGGTGACGCAGGGGAAATCCGTGCCCGATGACCGGTATGCGCATTTCCGGCTGATAAGAAGTCAATTATCCAGACACGGCCGATCACCCTTTCGTGTGCTTTTCACGAGAATGCTCAAGGCGACTCCGCCGATCGCCGACAAAGGATGGCGTGAGTACCCTTGCGCACCCCACCGTGACCGCCGCTCGCCAGGCCGAGTCGATCTCCGCCTCCGAGTTGGACCGTTTCCCGTACGCCGACCGCCCGACTCCGCCCGCCCCCCGCTGGGAGGGTGCGGAGAGCGACCTCTCCCGGGTCGGCCGGAAGACCACCAGCAGCCGCGGCCGCGGCCTGCACGGCCAGCTGGTCCAGCAGCTCGGCCAGATGATCGTCTCCGGAGACCTGGGCGCCGACCGTCCGCTGGTGCCGGAGGAGATCGGCCAGCGCTTCGAGGTCTCCCGCACCGTGGTGCGCGAGTCGCTCCGGGTGCTGGAGGCCAAGGGCCTGGTCTCGGCCCGGCCGAACGTCGGCACCCGGGTCCGCCCGGTGAGCGACTGGAACCTGCTGGACCCCGACATCATCGAGTGGCGCGCCTTCGGCCCGCAGCGCGACGAGCAGCGCCGCGAGCTGTTCGAGCTGCGCTGGGCGATCGAGCCGCTGGCCGCGCGCCTGGCGGCCGGGCACGGCCGGGAGGACGTCCAGCACCGGCTGGTCGAGCTGACCGAGATCATGGGCCAGGCCGGGAGCCAGGGCGACCTGGTCAGCTACTCCCGGGCCGACGCCGAACTGCACGGCCTGGTGCTGCAGATGGCCGGGAACCGGATGCTGGAGCACCTGTCCGGGATCGTGGCCAACGCGCTCCAGGTCTCCGGCGGCTCCGGCACCACCTGCGAGCGCCCGTCCGATGCGGCGGTCAGCCTGCACGCCCGGCTGGTCGACGCGCTCGGCACCGGCGACGGCACCGCGGCCGAGGCCGCCGTCCGCGCGCTGCTCACCGTCCACCCGGACATCGAGCACGCCGTCCCCGCGCCGCGCGAGCACTGAGCGCGGCCGCCCCCGACCGCCGCTCCGACCTCCGACCGGATGGCCCTTCTGCTGCCCCACCCGCGCAGCCGAGGGGCCATCGGCACATCGGCGTGGTGGCGCGGCGACACATCAGCACAGGCGACACATCAGCACATCGGTACGTCGACGCGGCGACACATCGGCACGTCGGGGCCAGGCCGTCCGACCGACCGCCCCCGGGCCGGTGCGACGCCGCCCGCCAGGACCCGGTGCGACGCCGCCCGCCGGGCCGCTCCGACCCTGCGGATAGGCCGCTCGGGGGCTGCCCGCACCGGCCCTCGGGTGGTGTGACGGGCGCCACGACGGGCATGCGTAACACTTGAGGGGCGGCAGCGATGTGTACGGAGCGGAAGCAGCTCCGGAATATCACCACAAGCCAGCTGGCTGTGATGGTCCGCGGCGCTGCTGCCGTCCTGCAGACCCCGGTCACCGTCCACCCGTCCGAGCCCGAGCAGTCGGGCCGGTCGGCGCGGGTTCGTGTCCACTCATCGTCCGAGAGGTTGTTCGTGTCGGCCAGCACATCCCGTTCCCTTCCCCCCGAGATCGCCGAGTCCGCGGCACTGCTGGCGCTCATCGAGCGGGGCAAGGCCCAGGGGCAGATCGCCGGTGACGACGTGCGCCACGCGTTCGAGGCGGACCAGATCCCGGTCACCAAGTGGAAGAACGTCATGCGCAGCCTCAACCAGGTGCTGATTGAGGAGGGGGTGGAGCTGATGGTCAGCGCGGCCGAGCCGGCCGGCGCCAAGCGCAAGAGCGTCGCGGCCAAGAGCACCACCAAGCGCACCGCGACCAAGGCGGTCACCACCCGCACACCGGTCGCCCAGACCAAGCCCCCGGTCCGGATCGCCCCCGCGGCGACCGTGGCTCCGTCGGTCTCGGTGGCCGCGGTGGCCGGCACCGAGGTCGGCGTCGAGACCATCGAGGTCGCCGAGGCGAAGGCCGCCGTCAAGAAGGCCGCCGCCCCGGCGAAGAAGGCGGTGGCCAAGAAGGCCGCCCCCGCGAAGAAGACCGCCGCCAAGAAGACCGCCGCGGCCGCCAAGCCCGGTGCCAAGGCCGGCGAAGAGGACGTCATCGGCGAGGAGGAGCTCCTCGAGGACGTGGCCCTGCCCGGCGACGGCAAGGAGGGCGAGGCCGAGGAGGAGACCGACCAGGGCTTCGTGCTCTCGGACGACGACGAGGACGACGCCCCGGCCCAGCAGGTCGCGGTGGCCGGCGCCACCGCCGACCCGGTCAAGGACTACCTCAAGCAGATCGGCAAGGTCCCGCTGCTCAACGCCGAGCAGGAGGTCGAGCTCGCCAAGCGGATCGAGGCCGGCCTGTTCGCCGAGGACAAGCTGAGCCAGGCCGACAAGCTCGCCCCGAAGCTCAAGCGCGAGCTGGAGATCATCGCCGAGGACGGCCGCCGCGCCAAGAACCACCTGCTGGAGGCCAACCTCCGCCTGGTGGTCTCGCTGGCCAAGCGCTACACCGGCCGCGGCATGCTCTTCCTGGACCTGATCCAGGAGGGCAACCTCGGTCTGATCCGCGCGGTCGAGAAGTTCGACTACACCAAGGGCTACAAGTTCTCCACCTACGCGACCTGGTGGATCCGGCAGGCGATCACCCGCGCCATGGCCGACCAGGCCCGCACCATCCGCATCCCGGTGCACATGGTCGAGGTCATCAACAAGCTCGCCCGCGTGCAGCGCCAGATGCTCCAGGACCTGGGCCGCGAGCCCACCCCGGAGGAGCTGGCCAAGGAACTCGACATGACCCCCGAGAAGGTCATCGAGGTCCAGAAGTACGGCCGCGAGCCGATCTCGCTGCACACCCCGCTCGGCGAGGACGGCGACAGCGAGTTCGGTGACCTGATCGAGGACTCCGAGGCGGTCGTCCCGGCCGACGCGGTCTCCTTCACCCTGCTCCAGGAGCAGCTGCACTCGGTGCTGGACACGCTGTCCGAGCGCGAGGCGGGCGTGGTCTCGATGCGCTTCGGCCTGACCGACGGCCAGCCGAAGACGCTGGACGAGATCGGCAAGGTCTACGGCGTGACGCGCGAGCGCATCCGGCAGATCGAGTCGAAGACCATGTCGAAGCTGCGCCACCCGTCGCGCTCCCAGGTGCTGCGCGACTACCTGGACTGACCCCGGTCGGCCCGAGTCACCTGGACGGGCCCCTCCGCCACCGGCGGAGGGGCCCGTTCGCGTGTCCGGGGGTCGCCTGATGGAGTGGTGGGCGGGCCGGGTGCGGGCACGGCGGGTGAGGGGGTGACTACGCTGGGCAGGTTGTCGCAGCTCCGCCCGGACCGGCTCGGACCCGTTCGGAGCGCCTCCCAGCCCGCCGAACCCCCTGGAGAACCGGTGCCCATCCTGGACACGTTCGCGCCTCGGCTCCGCCGCCGGGCGGTCGCGCTCGTCGCCCTGGCCGCCCTGCCCGCCCCGCTGGTCGCGCTGGGCGCGGCCGGGCCGGCCGTCGCGCAGCGGCGGATCATCGGCGGTACCGGCGCCAGCACCGGGGACCACCCGTGGATGGTGGCGCTGGCCAGTCGGCAGCAGTTCGGCTCGGCCCGCTCCGGGCAGTTCTGCGGCGGGGCGCTGATCAGTCCGACCAAGGTGGTCACGGCGGCGCACTGCTTCTACGACGAGACCACGGCCCGGCCGACCGACCGGCCCGGGCTGCGGGTGATCGTCGGGCGGGACGACCTGCGGGGCGGCGCGGGGCGGGAGGTGGCGGTGCGCGGGGTGTGGATCGACCCGGGCTACAGCTTCACCGCGAACACCCGGGACGTGGCGGTGCTCACCCTGGCCGAGCCGCAGGACGGCCGGCCGGTGCTGGAGATGGTGGGCCCGGGCGAGACCGAGCCGTACGCGGCGGGCACCCCGGCCACGGTGTTCGGCTGGGGCGACACCCGGGGCAACGGCAGCTACTCGAACACGCTGCGCCAGGTCACCGTGCCGATCGTCTCGGACGAGGTCTGCGGCCGCGCCTACCCGGGCGGCTCGGACAGTGCGTACGACGCCCGGAGCATGGTGTGCGCGGGCGAGGAGCGGGGCGGCAAGGACGCCTGCCAGGGCGACAGCGGCGGGCCGCTGCTGGTGGCCGGGCGGCTGGCCGGGCTGGTCTCCTGGGGCGCGGGCTGCGCGGAGGCCGAGCACCCCGGGGTGTACACCCGGATCGCGGCCGTCTCGGAGGCCGTGCACGAGGTGCTGTGAACGCGGACCGGGCCGGGGCCCGGGAACGCCACGGCCGGGTGGCCCGCCCCTGGGAGGGGTGGGCCACCCGGCCGTTTCAGGCAGCTCGGTGGAGCGGGAGCGTCAGCGCTCCCCCTCCTCGGCGACCGCCGGCGTACCGGAGAGGCGGTCGCTCTCGTCGTGTATCTCCACGGCGATCTTCTTGAGCTCGGGCTCGAACTTGCGCCCGTGGTGGGCGCAGAACAGCAGCTCTCCGCCGCTGGAGAGGACGACGCGCAGGTAAGCCTGAGCGCCGCAACGGTCGCAGCGGTCTGCCGCGGTCAGCGGGCTCGCAGGGGTCAGAACAGTAGTCACGTCGCCTCTTCTCTAGCTCGACGAGCTGTGTACCAGGATCAACATCCAACCAGGTCGAATTCGTTCCCGCTCGTGGCTTTTCTCTTGGAGGATTCTGCCGTCGTCTTGATGAGGACGTGCCCCGGGCAACGATGGTTCATGCGTACCGATTCCCGTGGCCGGCCGATCACCTCGAACTCCCGGCCGGGCCGGGGGGTGAGGTCCGCGTAGCATAATCCTCCGCCGGGTCGGAGCATAAGCCCCGTCCCGGAACCCGTTGCACCGCATCGCAGCAGCTCCGCAGCCCTCCCCGGCCGCCCGGATCCGCCAGGACCCGTGGTGTCGGCAGGAGATGGCAGGCTGGTAACCGCCTCCGAGGCGGGAATCGTGTTCGCGCAGCGCGTACAGCGCGCGCGGGCCCCGGCGGCCCGGATCTCAGTTGCTGAGAGCATGCGGGGGTGTCCGTCAACGTCATGGAGGAGTGCAGAGCGTGAGTGGAGAAAAGACCGGCCCGCCCTCTCTGGTGACCGGTGAGGGCGGGTCCGACTACACCGCGCGGCATCTGCTCGTCCTGGAGGGGCTCGAGGCGGTCCGCAAGCGGCCGGGCATGTACATCGGGTCGACCGACAGCCGCGGCCTGATGCACTGCCTGTGGGAGATCATCGACAACTCGGTGGACGAGGCCCTGGGCGGCTTCTGCGACCGGATCGAGGTGCTGCTGCACCAGGACGGCTCGGTCGAGGTCCGCGACAACGGGCGCGGCATCCCGGTGGACGTGGAGCCCAAGACCGGGCTGTCCGGCGTCGAGGTGGTGATGACCAAGCTGCACGCGGGCGGCAAGTTCGGCGGCGGCTCGTACGCGGCCTCCGGCGGTCTGCACGGCGTCGGCGCCTCGGTGGTCAACGCGCTCTCCGCCCGGCTGGACGTCGAGGTGGACCGCTCCGGCGCCACCCACGCGATCAGCTTCCGGCGCGGCACCCCCGGCGCGTACGCCGGGGAGGGCCCGGACGCGAAGTTCGAGCCCGGCAGCGGCATGACCAAGAAGGGCAAGTTCGCCAAGACCCGGACCGGCACCCGGATCCGCTACTGGGCGGACCGGCAGATCTTCCTCAAGGACGCGAAGCTCTCGCTGGAGTCGCTGCACAGCCGGGCCCGGCAGACCGCCTTCCTGGTGCCCGGCCTGACCATCGTGGTGCGCGACGAGCGGCTCACCGAGAGCGAGCAGGTCGCCGAGGAGACCTTCCGCTACGACGGCGGGATCAGCGAGTTCTGCGAGTTCCTGGCCCCCGACCGACCGATCTCCGACGTGCTGCGGCTGCGCGGCGAGGGCACCTTCAAGGAGACCGTCCCGGTGCTCGACGAGCTCGGGCACATGACCCCCACCGAGGTCACCCGCGAGCTCGGGGTGGACATCGCGCTGCGCTGGGGCGCCGGCTACGACACCACCCAGCGCTCCTTCGTCAACATCATCTCCACCCCCAAGGGCGGCACCCACGTCACCGGCTTCGAGCGGCAGCTCGCCAAGACCGTCAACGAGGCGCTGCGGGCCGCCAAGCTGCTGCGGGTCGCCGAGGACGACATCACCAAGGACGACGCGCAGGAGGGCCTGACCGCGGTCATCACCGTCCGGCTGGCCGAGCCGCAGTTCGAGGGGCAGACCAAGGAGGTGCTCGGCACCTCGGCGGCCAACCGGATCGTCGCGGCCGTGGTCGCCAAGGAGCTGAAGGCGTTCCTGACCTCCGCCAAGAAGGACGAGAAGCTCCAGGCCCGGGCCGTGCTGGAGAAGGTCGTCGCGGCCGCCCGCACCCGGGTCGCGGCCCGGCAGCACAAGGAGGCGCAGCGCCGCAAGACCGCGCTGGAGACCTCCTCGCTGCCCGCCAAGCTGGCCGACTGCCGCAGCGACGACGTGGACCGCAGCGAGCTGTTCATCGTCGAGGGCGACTCCGCGCTCGGCACCGCCAAGCTGGCCCGCAACTCGGAGTTCCAGGCGCTGCTGCCGATCCGCGGCAAGATCCTGAACGTCCAGAAGGCGTCCGTGAGCGACATGCTCAAGAACGCCGAGTGCGCCTCGATCATCCAGGTGATAGGAGCGGGCTCGGGCCGGACGTTCGACATCGACCAGGCCCGCTACGGCAAGGTCATCTTCATGGCCGACGCCGACGTCGACGGCTCGCACATCCGCACCCTGCTGCTGACGCTGTTCCACCGCTACATGCGGCCGATGGTCGAGCAGGGCCGGGTGTTCGCCGCGGTGCCGCCGCTGCACCGGATCGAGCTGACCAACCCCAAGCGCGGCCAGGAGAAGTACCACTACACCTACTCCGACGCCGAGCTGCGGCGCACCCTGCTCCAGTTCCAGGGCAAGGGGCTGCGCTGGAAGGACCCGATCCAGCGCTACAAGGGCCTCGGCGAGATGGACGCCGACCAGCTGGCCGAGACCACCATGGACCCCCGGCACCGGATCCTGCGCCGGATCAACCTGGGCGACCTGGAGTCCGCGGAGAAGACCTTCGACCTGCTGATGGGCAACGACGTCGCCCCGCGCCGGGAGTTCATCGTCGACTCGGCGGCCACCCTGGACCGGTCCCGGATCGACGCCTGAGCGACCCCGGGGCGGACCGGCCGCCGCCCCGCCGGGCGGCCCCGCGCACGAGGGCTCTCCACCCCGGGGTGGAGAGCCCTTCGCGCCGCGGATCAACCCCCGCTCCGAGGACCGGCGGGCGCCGGCTCCGTAGCGTTCGGGGTGTCGAAACCACCCCGCCCGGGAGGCACCCGAAATGACCGCCCTGTCCGACGTCCTGATCGCCGCCGCCGTGATCGTCCTGGTGGTGGGCCGGCAGCTGCGGGCCCGCCGACTGGACACCGAACGCCGCTTCTGGCTGCTGCCGCTGGTGCTCGCCGCCGTCGCGCTGCGCGACCCGGTGCTGATCGACCCGCAGCACCGGACCGCCGCCACCGCCCTGCTGATCGGCTCGATGCTCACCACCGCCGGCATGGGCTGCGCCTGGGGCTGGACGGTGCGGATCTGGCGCGAGGCGGACGGCGCGCTGTGGAGCCGGGGCACCACCGTCACGGTGTTCGCCTGGGTCGGCGCGATCCTGGTCCGGATCGCCTGGTACGGGGTGGGCGCCGCGCTGCACGTCCACCAGTCCGGCAGCGTGCTGCTGCTGTCGCTGGCCCTGCTGCTGCTGGTCCGCTCGGCGGCCCTGCAGTGGCGGGCCCGGCAGCTGGACGGCGGCGGCAAGCAGCACCACGGCCTGGCCGCCTGACGCGCCGCCCGCCGTACCGCCCGGCGCACCCACGCCGTACCGCCCGGCGCACCGCCGCCGGGCCGGGCATCCGCCGCCGGGCCGGGCATCCGCCGTCGGCCCCCGCAACGGGGGTCGGCGGCACCACCGTTGAGGGAGGATCAGCAGGTGAGCACGCTGGAGCGCTGGACCGGGTGGCCCGCCGGGGACGTGCCGCTCCGGGAGCACACCAGCCGGGCCCGGGTGGTGCTGTCGTTCTGCAGCCGGGCCGTCATGCTGGGCGCCGTGGTCCTCGGCACCTTCGCCGAGGAGCGGTACTCCGGCTGGCGGCTGCTGGCCCCGGTCGGCTGGATCGCGGCCGCGGTCGCCCTGACCACCGGCTGGTTCCTGGCCTGCCGGGCCCGGCGGCTGTGGCCCGCGCTGGGCTGCGCCGCCGGGCTGCTGGCCACCGCCGGGCTGGCCCACGAGGGCGGGGCCGACACCCTCGCCTCGGTGATCTGGTGCGGGCTCGCGGTGCTCGCCGTGATCCGGCTGCCGCTGGCCGCCGGGCTGCTCACCGCCGGGGCGGCGCTGGCCAGTTACGGCCTCGGCTCGGGCGACTCGCTGCTGGTGATGCTGGCCGTCTCGGGCGGCATCGGCCTGCTCGGCTACCTGCTGCGGCTGGACGGCCAGGCCCGCTCCGCGCAGCGCGCCCTGCTCGCCCAGGAGCGGGCCGCGCAGGCCGCGCGGGCGGAGTCCGCGGCGCTGGCCGAACGGGCCAGGATCGCCCGGGAGATCCACGACGTGCTGGCGCACAGCCTGTCCGCGCAGCTGGTGCACCTGGAGGCGGCCCGGCTGATGCTGGACGCCGGGGCCGACCGGGCCGAGGTCCGCGAACGGGTGGTCGCCGCCCGGCGGATGGCGCAGGACGGGCTGACCGAGACCCGGCAGGCGCTGTCCGCGCTGCGCGGCGAGTTCACCCCCGTCGCCGAGTTCGTGGCCGAGCTGGCCGCCCAGTCCGGGGCCGGGCTGACCGTCGACGGGGTGCCCCGGCCGCTGCCCGCCGAGGCCGGGCTGGCCGTGCGCCGGGTCGCCCAGGAGGCGCTGACCAACGCCCGCAAGCACGCGCCCGGCGGCCGGGTGGACGTCCGACTCGGCTACCTGGACGGCGCGGTGGAGCTGCGGGTGCGCAACTCCGCTGCGCCGCGCGGGGCGCACCCGGTGCTGGGCGACAGCGGGAGCGGGTACGGTCTGCTCGGGATGCGCGAACGCGCGGAACTGCTCGGCGGCGAACTGCTGGCGGGCCCCGAGGAGGGAGGGTGGCGCGTGCTGCTGCGGGTGCCGGCGTGACGGACGGACCGATCCGGGTGGTGGTCGCCGACGACCAGACCGTGGTGCGGGAGGGGATCGTGATGCTGCTCGGCCTGCTGCCGGGCATCACGGTGGTCGGCTCGGCGCCGGACGGCGAGGAGGCGCTGCGGCTGGTCGCCGAACACGCCCCCGACGTGGTGCTGATGGACCTGCGGATGCCGCGCTGCGACGGGGTGGAGGCGACCCGCCGGATCCGCGCCGAGCACCCCGCCACCGAGGTGGTGGTGCTCACCACCTACGCCGACGACGACTCGCTGTTCTCGGCGCTGCAGGCCGGCGCCCGCGGCTTCCTGACCAAGGACGCCGGGGCGGAGGAGATCGCCCGCGCGGTCGCGGACGTCCGCTCGGGCGCGGCCGGGCTCTCCCCGCAGGTCCAACTGCGGCTGCTGGAACGGCTGTCGGCCCCGACCGGGCCCGCCGCGCAGTCGCGGCCGGAACCGCAGGCGGGACCGCAGCCGAGGACCGAGCCGGCCGGGCGCCCGGCGCTGCCGGACGGGTTGACCCAGCGCGAGGCCGAGGTGCTGGAGCTGATCGCCGCCGGCCTGTCCAACGCGGAGATCGCCGGAAGGTTGTTCGTCAGCCCCGCGACGGTGAAAACACATATCAACAACCTTTTCGCCAAGACAGCGGTACGGGACCGCGCCCAGGCCGTGGCGTACGCCTTCAAGCATGGAATTTCCGACGGTTCGTGAACCGACTTCCGGTTAGCTGGTTCGGGTGAACGTATCTGCACGGGTTTCGTGGTCTGGTTTGTGACGCTCCATCATGGTTCGGTCCTGGTGACCGAAATGATGAGGTGTCGGCTGTGGCGCAGCAGGAGAGAGTCGACTGGTGGCCCGCGGCCCCTTCCCGACCCCGGGTGGTGGCGCAGCGGCGGGCCGCGGAACCGGCACCGCCGGAGGAGCGGGTCGGCCGGGAGGTCTACCGGAGCGTCCAGGACAGCGAGGCGTTCCAGGAGATCAGGCGCGGCTACCGCTCCTTCGTGTTCCCGGCCAGCGCCGGGTTCCTGGCCTGGTACCTGCTGTTCGTCGCGGCCCAGGCGTTCGCGCCGGACCTGATGCGCCAGCGGGTCGCCGGGCCGCTCAACCTGGCCTGGCTGCTCGGCCTCGGCCAGTTCGCCTCGACCTTCCTGCTCACCTGGCTCTACGCCCGCAACGCCCGCACCAAGCGCGACCGAGCCGCCCTCGAACTGCGCTGGGACACCCAGGACCAACTGCGATGACCCCACACCCCAGCCACGGCCTCGCGGTGGCGCTGTTCGCCGTCGTCGTCGCCGTCACGCTCACCATCACCGTCTGGGTCGGCCGCCGCGGCCACGCCGCCGAGGACTTCTACGCCGGCGGCCGCGACTTCTCGCCGCTGCAGAACGGCTTCGCCCTCTCCGGCGACTACCTCTCCGCCGCGTCCTTCCTCGGCGTCACCGGCCTGATCGCGCTGTACGGCTACGACGGCGTGCTCTACAGCATCGGCTTCCTGGTCGCCTGGCTGGTCGTGCTGATGCTGGTCTCCGAACTCGTCCGCAACGCCGGCCGCTACACCCTGGCCGACGTGCTGGCGCTGCGGATGCGCCAGCGGCCGGTGCGCGCCGCGGCCGGCCTGGCGTCCATGGTCGTCACCCTGATGTACCTGATCGCGCAGATGGTCGGCGCGGGCAGCCTGGTCGCCCTGCTGCTCGGCACCGACAGCGGCGCCGCCAAGGGCTGGACCATCGTCGGCGTCGGCGGCCTGATGATCGTCTACGTGACGGTCGGCGGGATGCGCGCCACCACCTGGATCCAGATCGTCAAGGCCTTCCTGCTGGTGGCCGGTTCGGTGCTGCTCACGGTGCTGGTGGTGGCCCGCTTCCACGGCGACCTCGGCGCGCTGATGGAGACCGCGGCCCAGCGCAGCGGCGTCGGCGACAGGTACCTGGAACCGGGCCTGCGGTACGGCTCCAGCCTGGTCAGCCGGCTCGACTTCGTCAGCCTCGGCCTGGCGCTGGTGCTCGGCACCGCGGGCCTGCCGCACATCCTCAGCCGCTTCTACACCGTGCCCACGGCGCGGGCCGCGCGGCGCTCCACGATGTGGGCCATCGGCCTGATCGGCTGCTTCTACCTGATGGCGATCGTGCTCGGCCTCGGGGCCGGCGCGGTGGTCGGCGCGAAGGCCGTCCGGGCCGCCAACCCGGCCGGCAACACGGCCGTCCCGCTGCTGGCCCTCGACCTCGGCGGCGGGCCGGAGTCCACCTGGGGCCTGCTGCTGTTCGCGGTGATCTCCGCGATCGCCTTCGCCACCATCCTCGCCGTGGTGGCCGGGCTGACGCTGGCCTCCTCCGCGGCCTTCGCCCACGACCTCTACGCGCGGGCCTGGCGGCGCCCCGAGCGGCGGCAGGTCTCCGAGCGCGAGGAGGTCATCGCGGCGCGGATCTCGGCCGTGGTGATCGGCGGACTCGCCATCGTGCTCAGCCTGTTCGCCCAGAAGCTGAACGTGGCCTTCCTGGTCGGCCTGGCCTTCGCGGTGGCCGCCTCGGCCAACCTGCCGACCCTGCTGTACTCGCTGTTCTGGAAGCGGTTCACCACCCGCGGCGCGGTCTGGTCGGTGTACGGCGGCCTCGTCCCGGCGGTGGTGCTGGTGCTGTTCTCGCCGGTGGTCTCCGGCGCGAAGACCGCCGTCCTGCCGGGCCTGGACTTCCACTGGTTCCCGCTGGAGAACCCGGGGCTGGTCTCCATCCCGCTCGGCTTCCTGGCCGGCTGGCTGGGCACCGTCCTGGACCGGGAGCCGCCGGACGAGGACGGCTTCGCCGAGCTGGAGGTGCGGGCCCTGACGGGCGCGGGCGCCGCCTAGGAACGCACCCCGGGCCGGGGGGCGGGGACCGGACGTCCGGTCCCCGCCCCCCGGCCCGGGTCAGCTCCGGCCCGCGCTCCGGCCGGGTCAGCTCCGGCCGGGTCGTTTCCGGCCCGCGCTCCGGCCCGGTTCAGCTCCGGCCGGGTCGGTTCCGGCCCGGTTCAGCCGGACCGGACCTCGCCGAGCCAGAAGTCGACGGTGCTGCCGAGCACGGTCCGGAACAGCTCGAAGTTCAGCGGCTTGAAGATGTAGCTGTCCGCCCCGGCGGCGTAGCAGGCGTCCACCTCCGCGGGGGCGGTGGAGGAGGTGAAGACCACCACCGGCAGCCCGGCCAGCTCCGGGTGGGCCCGGAGGTCGCCGAGCAGGTCGTGGCCGCTGTAGCCGGGCAGGTTGAGGTCGAGCAGGACCAGGCGCGGCCGTTCGGCCGCCGGGTCGAGCAGCCGCCCGAGGACGGCGTCCGCCCGCCCGGCGAACTCCAGGCGGACCAGCGGGTGCGAGCGGCCCAGGGCCCGCGCCACCGCCTCCATGTCCTCCTCGGAGTCCTCGACCACGAGCACCAGTCCCTCGGCCATCGCCGTCACGACGCCTTCCCCTCCTCGTTCCGGTCCGGTTCCGCCCCCGATGCCACCCGCATCGCCAGGACGGCCATGTCGTCCGCCGAGCCCCGGCCGAAGCCGAGCGCCGCCCGGGCCAGCCCGGTGACCACCTCCGCCGGCGGGAGGCCGGCCAGCGCGCCGAGGGCGGCGGAGAGCCGGTCCTCGAAGAACGCCCCGTCGGGTGAGCGGGACTCGGTGATCCCGTCGGTCAGCAGCACCGCGGTGTCCCCGGGGCGCAGCACGTCGGTGGTCTCCGCCAGCTCGTAGTCGTCGACCACGCCGAGCAGCAGCCCGCCGGTGCCGCCCAGCGGCGCGACCGTCCCGTCCGCGCGCAGCACCAGCGCCTGCGGGTGGCCGGCGTTGGCGATCCGGGCCGCGAAGGCGCCGTCCGCGGCCGGGACCAGCGACAGCACCACGCCGGTGACGAACTTCCGGGAGGCGGCCGTCCGCAGCGCGCGGTTGAGGCGGGTGAGCGCCGCGGCGGGCGGCAGGTCGTCCTCCAGCAGCGTGCGCAGGGTGTGCCGGGCCAGGCCGGTGAGCGCGGCGGCCTCGGCCCCGCGGCCGCACACGTCGCCCACCAGGAGGGAGAACGAGTGCCGGCCGGAGACGGCGTCGTAGAAGTCGCCGCCCACCTCCAGGGCCGCGTCGCCGACCTCGTAGGCGGCGGCCAGCTCCAGGCCCGGCACGGTGGGCAGGACGGCCGGCAGCAGGTGCTGCTGCAGCGAGACCACGTGCTGCCGGCGCTCCTCGTACAGCGTCGCGTTGTCGATCGCCAGCGCGGCCCGCAGCGCCAGGTCGGCCAGGAACAGCGGCGGCGGCAGGCGGGACGGGTCGCGCTCGTAGACGAAGGTGACGGTGCCCAGCAGCCGGCCCCGGGCCCGCAGCGGGTTCACCGTGACCGCCCGGGCGGTCACCTCGGAGGCCGGGCCGAAGGGCGTGCCCGCCAGCTCCCCGCCGCTCAGGACGGTGCCCTCGCGCAGCGCGGACAGCTTCGGCAGGACGTCGTCCACCCAGGTCCCGTCCTCGCCCGCCGCGGCGAACCGCCGCTGCGCGCCCGCCGCCAGGTGCGCGGAGGCGACCAGCGTGAGCCCGCCGGGCCCGCACAGGTGCACCAGGCAGCCCTCGGCCACCGCGGGCACCGTCATCCGGGCCACCCGCTGGAGGGTCTCCCCGACGTCCAGCGAGGCGTCCATCTGCAGCGACGCCTCCGCGAGCAGCGCGTCCCGGGCCTGCACCCGGGCGTTCTCCCGCTCCTGCACGATCCGGTCGTTGCAGGCGGCGACCACGTCGCACACCTGGGCGACCCGGAGGCCGAGCCGGGCCGGGACGGACCGGCCCGCGGCCAGGCCGACGGACACCACCGCCCAGTCGCCCTCCTCCAGCGCCAGCGCGCACTCCACCACCCGCACCGCCCCGGCCGCCCGCCACACCCCGTACTCGGGCCGGGCCCGCGCGTGCTCGGAGCGCAGCGCGAACTGCCGGACCAGGCCGGGCACCGGGGCCGGCCCGCCCTTCCAGGCATCGCCGGGAGGCGCCAGCACCCGTTCGGGGCGGGTGTCGGGACGGCTGCTGGACCGCATGTACCGGGCCGCGCCGGACGGGGCGAACCGGGTGCCCGAGACCACGACCACCCCCGGCCGGCCCAGCAGCAGGTCGTACAGCTGCTCGGAGAGCGCCGTCACGTCGGTCGAGGTCTGGGCGAGCCGCCACATCCGGTGCAGACCCGCGCTCCAGTCACCGTCCGCCGGGCGCCCGGCCCGCGCCGCGCGGGGCGGCGGCGGGGCGCCGTCGCCGCGGGGAGCGGTTCCCGCCGGTTCGTCGGGGGGCTGTTGGCCTGTCACGGTCTCTCTCTTTCCGCCCGGCCCCGTTGTACGCCGGCGGTGGGACCGGTCCGTGGCTTCCGGGTCCCGCCCGGTACCCGCCTCCGGCGGGAGGACCTCGCCCGCAACGATAGCCCCGTCCGGCCCGTCGGGCCGCACGCGCCGGGAGGCGCCCCCGGCGCGTGCGGCCCGGCGGGCGACGACGCGGGGCCGGTCGCAGGCCCTAGGGTGGAACCGACCGCGCGGCCGACCCGGCCGCGCCGAGGACGGGAACCGGGCATGGCCGAGGACGGGTGGCTGTCGGTGCGGGCGCAGCAGGCCGAGGCCGCCGCGCCCGGCGGCTTCGACCTGGCCGACTGCGTCCGGGAGCCGATCCACCTGCTCGGCGGCGTGCAGTCGTTCGGCGTGCTGATCGCGGTCGACCCGCTCGACGGGACCGTCCGCACCGTCTCCGACAACGCCGCCGACCACCTGGGACGCCCCGCCGCGGACCTGGTCGGCCGTCCGGCCCGGGACCTGGTCGGCGCCGAGGTGCTCGCCGAGGCCGGGGCCGCCGGGGAGTCCGCCGTGCTGCTCACCGGCCGGGCCCGTCCCGCCGGCGCCGCCCACCCGTTCGACGTCAGCGCGCACCACCGGGACGGACTGCTGGTGCTGGAGCTCGAACCCTGCGCCGAGCGGCCCGAGGCCGGCCCGGACTTCGCCCGCCGCGTCCAGCGGGCGCTGCTGCGCATCCAGCGGTGCGCCACCGTGGCGGAGTGCTGCGAGGCCGCCGTGCGCGAGGTGCGGCTGCTCACCGGCTACTCGCGGGTGGTCGCCTACCGCTTCGAGGACGCCGAGGGGCCCGGCGAGGTCGTCGCCGAGGAGCGGGCCGCGCACCTGGAGCCCTGGCTCGGGCTGTGGTTCCCGGCCAGCGACATCCCGCCGCAGGCCCGGCGGCTCTACCGGCACAACTGGATCCGGGTGATCGGCGACGTCGACGACCGCACCGCCGGGCTGCACTCCGTCCGCGGCGAGGCCGGCGCCCCGCCCCTCGACCTGTCCGCCGCGGCGCTGCGCACCGTCTCCGCGTACCACCTGGAGTACCTGCGCAACATCGGCGTGCGCTCCTCGATGTCGGTCTCGGTGCTCTCCGACGACGCCCTGTGGGGGCTGATCGCCTGCCACGGCGAGGAGCCGCGCTGGCTGTCGCCGGACGTGCGGGCGGCCTGCGAACTGTTCGGCAGCGCCCTGTCCGTGCAGCTCGCCGCGGTCGCGGACCGGGAGCGGTCCGCGGCGCTCGACCTGGTCCGCGGCGCCCTCGACGGCCTGCTCGGCGGGGCGCCCGACGAACGGGCCCCGTCCCTGCACGCCTTCGCCGGGCTGTTCGCCGGGCTGGTCGAGGCGGACGGCCTGGTCGTCCACCAGACCGGGCAGACCACCGTCGAGGGCCCGGACCCGGGCGCCCGGACGCTCTCCTGGCTGCGGACCGTCGCCGCCGGCCTGCGGACCACCGGGACGTGGCACACCGACCGGCTGGCGGAAGCACTCGCCGACGCGGGCGGCGAACCGGTCGGCGCGGACGCGGCGGCGGACGGTGACGCCCACGCCCCGGCGGGCGTCCTGCTGCTGCCGCTGGGGGACGGGTTCCTCGCCTGGTGGCGACAGGAGCGGACCGGCGCCCGCAGCTGGGCCGCCGACCCCGCGGTACCCGTCCGGCTGGGACCGCACGGCGAGCGGTTGACGCCGCGCGGCTCCACGGAGGTGTTCCGGGCGGCCGTGCGGGGGCGCAGCCTGCCGTGGAACGGTACCGACCTGGCGGCCGCCCACGAGGTGGCCCGGGCGGTCGCCGGGCTGCTGGCCCGGCACGCCGCCTGGACCGCGGTCTTCACCCAGCGGCTGGAACGCAGCAACGCGGACCTCGACGCCTTCGCCCACGCCGCCGCCCACGACCTCAAGGAGCCGCTGCGCGGGATCTCCAACGCGGCCAGCTTCGTCATCGAGGACATCGGCGACGCCCTGGACGGGGCCGGCCGCCGCCACCTGGACACCGTGCGCAGGCTGACCGTCCGGATGGACGGCCTGCTCGACTCGCTGCTGCGCTACTCCCAGGTCAGCGAGGTCGGGCTGCGCCGCGTCCCGGTGCCGCTCGCCGAGGCCCTGGAGCACGCCCTGGAGATCGCCGGGCCCCGGCTCGCCGAGCAGCGCGTCCGGCTCCTGCGCGGGCACCTCCCGGTCGTCCACGCCGATCCCGACCGGCTCCAGGAGGTCCTGGTCAACCTGCTGGTGAACGCCGCCAAGTACGCCCGGGCGGACGGGCCGCGCACCGTCGAGGTCACGGTGGAGCGCCGGCCGGGCCCGGACGGCGGCCCGGAGCGGGAGGCGGTGGTGGTCCGCGACAACGGGATCGGCGTGCCGGCCGCCCAGCGCGAGCTGGTGTTCGGGCTGTTCCGCCGGCTGCACCGGACGGCCGAGCACGGCGGCGGCTCCGGCGCCGGACTGGCCATCGTGCGCCGCATCGTCGAACGGCACGGCGGCGCGGTCTGGCTGGACGACGCCCCCGGAGGCGGCACCGCGGTCTGCTTCACCCTGCCCGAGGAGTGACCGCCCGCCGCCGTCCCGGACCGGCCGCCCGCCGTCCCGGACCGGCCCGCCGCCCGGTCAGCGGGCCACGGCCTCCAGCGCGACCACGTCCATCCGGGACGGGGTGCCCGGGCCCTTGCCGCAGCTCTCGGGGCGCGGCGGCTCGCTGAACGACTCGGCGACGCCGGCCCGCCAGTGCCGGCCGTCGGCGTGCCGGACGTCGACCGTCCAGGGCGAGCCGCCGGGGGACACCCGCAGGGTCAGCGCGTCGGCGGCGGTCTCGGCCGTCAGCTCGCGGACGGCCTGCTCGGCGGCCTGGGCGGGGCGCGGCCAGTACGAACGGCCGCGGGAGTGCGCCGGGACGGTGCGGCCCGCGGCGGTCGCGGCCAGCACCTCCTTCGCGGACTCGGCGGTCAGCCGCCCGTACGCGTAGCCGTGCGGCAGCACCAGCATGGTCGGCGAGAAGCGGTGCCCGCCGAGGTGGGTGACCTCCCACGCCTCGCCGTGGCCGGCCGCCGCGATGTCCGCCGCCAGCGGGCGGCCGAGCAGCGCGCAGCAGCGGTCGCGGCGGCCGTTGGTGCACACCAGGGCGATCGGGCCGCCGTCGTGCGGGGCGCCGAGGGAGCCGTGGTCGCCCGCGCCGAGGGCGGCGAAGTCGAGGGCGAGCAGTTCGCCGGGGTCGGCGACGTGCCCGCGGCGGACCCACGGGTCGGCCGGGGAGGTGTGCGCGACCAGCACCTCGTGCCGGGCCGCGAGGGCGCCGTCCGGGTGCCGGCCCGGGCGGCGGATCAGCGCCACCCGGACTCCGGTCCCCTCCGCGGCCGCCTCCAGCGCGGCGCCGACCCCGGCGTCGAGGTGACTGCCGGTCAGCGCCCGCGCCCCCCACGGGCCGGACTGCTCGACCAGCAGCCAGGTGGTGGCGGTGGCCGCGGTGGCGGTCAACGGCTCGGCCAGTTCGTGCGACAGCGTCGTGCAGGTGCTCACCCGCCCCACCCTAGGCCCTGGGGCTCCTCCGGCGGCCGGCGCGGAAGGGGCCAGGGGCAGCCGGGACGCCGGGTCCGAGCCGCGGGGGCCGGAGCCCGTCGGCTCGTCCGCGCTGCTCCTGGCCGGGACCGGGGACCCGGAACGGCCGTATGCGACGGCCCCCGCACGCGACGGCCCCCGCACGCGGCCGCCCTTGCGCGCGGCGGCCCCGAGCCCGCCGATCCCCGGACCGCGCCACCCGTGTGCCCGGCCGTTCCCCGGACCCCGGTGTCGCGTTCCGCCGTCACATCCGGCTGCCGACCGCCCCGATCGGCGAGGGCACCGGGGTGCCGGAGCCGTCGCGGCGCGGGTCGCGCTCCGGGAGGGCGACGGGCCGGCCGGCGGTGCTGGTGCCGAGGGCGGGCAGCGGGCCGGCCCAGGCGAAGGCGAGGCCGTCCTCGCCGCGCAGGAAGCGCTGGCAGCGGACGCCGCCGGTGGCCCGGCCCTTGCGCGGGTACTGGTCGAACGGGGTGAGCTTCCAGCTGGTCTGCTCCTCGCCGGCCAGCGTGCCGGAGGCGGTGGCCACCGAGAGGACCACCGCGTCCTGCGCCGGGTCGACCGCGGTGAAGGAGAGCACCCGCGCGCCGTCGGCCAGCTTGATGCCGGTCATGCCGCCGGCCGGGCGGCCCTGCGGGCGGACCTGGGCCGCCGGGTAGCGCAGCAGCTGGGCGTCGGAGGTGATGAAGACCAGGTCCTCCTCGCCGGTGCGCAGCTCGACCGCGCCGACCACGGTGTCGCCGTCCTTGAGCGCGATCACCTCGAACTCGTCCTTGTTGGCGGGCCACTCGGGCACCACCCGCTTGACCGTGCCCTGCACGGTGCCCAGCGCCAGGCCGGGGGAGGACTCGTCCAGGGTGGTCAGGGCGAGCGGCCGCTCGTCGGCCTCCAGGCGGAGGAACTCGGAGACCGCCGCGCCGCCGGACAGCGCCGTGGTGCCCGGGGGCAGCGCGGGCAGGTCGATCACCGGCAGCCGCAGCACCCGGCCGGCCGTGGTGACCAGGCCGACGTCGCCGCGGGCGGTGGCCGGGACGGCGGAGGCCAGCACGTCGTGCTTGGCGCGGGCCGCCGACTCCTCGGTGACCGGCTCCAGGTCGAAGGTGCGGGCCAGCAGCCCGGTGGCGGAGAGCAGCACCCGGCACGGGTCGTCGGCGACCTCCAGCGGAACCGCCAGCGCGGCGGACGGCACCGCGCCGGCCTCCAGCAGCACGGTGCGCCGCTCGGTGCCGAACTGCTTGGAGACGGAAGCGAGTTCGGCGGAGACCACGGAGCGCAGCTTGCTGTCCGACTCCAGGATCTCGCTCAGTTCGGCGATCTCCTTGAGCAGCTTGGCCTGCTCGGTCTCCAGCTCGACCCGGTCGAACCGGGTGAGCCGGCGCAGCGGGGTGTCGAGGATGTACGCGGTCTGGGTCTCGGAGAGGCCGAAGCGCTCCATCAGCCGGTCCTTGGCCTGGCCCGCGTCGTCGCTGTTGCGGATGATCGCGATCACCTCGTCGATGTCGACGAGCGCGACCAGCAGGCCCTCCACCAGGTGCAGCCGGTCCTGGCGCTTGCGGCGCCGGAAGTCGCTGCGCCGCTTGACCACCGTGAAGCGGTGGTCGACGTAGACCTCCAGCAGCTCCTTGAGGCCCAGCGTCAGCGGCTGGCCGTCGACCAGCGCGACGTTGTTGATGCCGAAGGTCTCCTCCATCGGCGTCAGCTTGTACAGCTGCTCCAGCAGCGCCTCGGGGACGAAGCCGTTCTTCACCTCGATGACCAGGCGCAGGCCGTGCGCGCGGTCGGTGAGGTCCTTGACGTCGGCGATGCCCTGGAGCTTCTTCGCGTTGACCAGGTCCTTGATCTTCCCGATCACCTTCTCCGGGCCGACCGTGTACGGCAGTTCGGTGACCACGATGCCCTTGCGGCGGGCGGTGACGTTCTCGATCGCGGTGGTCGCGCGGATCTTGAAGGTGCCGCGGCCGGACTCGTACGCGTCCCGGATGCCGGACAGGCCGACGATCCGGCCGCCGGTGGGCAGGTCGGGGCCGGGGACGAACCGCATCAGGGTGTCCAGGTCCGCCGCGGGGTGCTTGATCAGGTGCCGGGCGGCGGCCACCACCTCGGACAGGTTGTGCGGCGGCATGTTGGTGGCCATGCCGACCGCGATCCCGGTGGCGCCGTTGACCAGCAGGTTCGGGAACGCCGAGGGGAGGACCTGGGGCTCCTGCTCGGAGCCGTCGTAGTTCGGGCCGAAGTCGACGGTGTCCTCGTGGATCGACTCCACCAGCGACATCGACGCGGCGGTCAGCCGGGACTCGGTGTAGCGCATCGCGGCCGGCGGGTCGTCGTTGCCGAGCGAGCCGAAGTTGCCGTGGCCGTCGATCAGCGGCAGCCGCATCGAGAACGGCTGGGCCAGGCGCACCACGGCGTCGTAGATCGAGGCGTCGCCGTGCGGGTGCAGCCGGCCCATCACCTCGCCGACCAGGCGCGCGCACTTGACGTGGCCGCGCTCCGGGCGCAGGCCCATCTCGTTGGCCTGGTAGAGGATCCGGCGGTGCACCGGCTTGAGGCCGTCCCGGGCGTCCGGCAGGGCCCGGGAGTAGATCACCGAGTAGGCGTACTCCAGGAACGAGCCCTGCATCTCGTCCACGACATCGACGTCGAGGATGCGCTCCTCGAAGTCACCGGGCGGCGGGGTGGGCGAACTGCGGCGGGCCATCGCTGCGGGGCTCCCTTGCGGTACGTGCGGTACATGGGTACGGGCGGACGCGGGCGTGAACGCCCCCCATTGTGGACCCTCGGTGGGACACCCCCCGTCACCCGGGCCGCTTCCGCCGCTGGCGAACGCGCCCCGTGGCCGGACACCTGACGGCGGGACCCGGCGTTGCACCACAATGGGGGACGTCACACGCCCCCGGCCCGGAACACTCCGGAACCGACGACGGGAAGGACCCCGCATGGCCAACCCCGCGCCCGCAAGCGGCCTCGCCATCACCGAACACCGCCTGGCCAACGGCCTCCGCGTGGTGCTCTCCGAGGACCACCTCACCCCGGTCACGGCGGTGTGCCTGTGGTACGACGTGGGCTCCCGCCACGAGGTCAGGGGGCGCACCGGTCTCGCCCACCTCTTCGAGCACCTGATGTTCCAGGGCTCGGCGAACGTCTCCAACAACGGCCACTTCGAACTGGTCCAGGGCGCCGGCGGCTCGCTCAACGGCACCACCAGCTTCGAGCGCACCAACTACTTCGAGACCATGCCCGCCCACCAACTGGAGCTCGCGCTCTGGCTGGAGGCCGACCGGATGGGCTCGCTGCTGGCCGCGCTGGACGAGACGTCCATGGAGAACCAGCGCGACGTGGTGAAGAACGAGCGCCGCCAGCGCTACGACAACGTGCCCTACGGCACCGCGTTCGAGAAGCTCACCGCGCTGTCCTTCCCCGACGGCCACCCCTACCACCACACCCCGATCGGCTCGATGGCCGACCTGGACGCCGCGACGCTGGAGGACGCCCGCACGTTCTTCCGCACCTACTACGCGCCCAACAACGCGGTGCTGGCGATCGTCGGCGACCTCGACCCGGAGCAGACCGTCGCCTGGGTGGAGAAGTACTTCGGCTCGATCCCCGCCCACGACGGCAAGCAGCCGCCGCGCGACGGCACCCTGCCGGACACCATCGGCCGCGAGGTGCGCGAGCTGATCCGCGAGGACGTCCCGTCCCGCGCGCTGATGGCCGCCTACCGGCTCCCGCACGACGGCACCCGGGAGGCCGACGCGGCCGACCTGGCGCTCACCATCCTGGGCAGCGGCGAGTCGTCCCGCCTGTACAACCGGCTGGTGCGCCGCGACCGCACCGCCGTCGCGGCCGGCTTCGGCCTGCTGCGGCTGGCCGGCGCGCCCTCGCTCGGCTGGCTGGACGTCAAGGCCGGCGGCGACGCGACCTTGGAGCAGATCGAGGCCGCCGTCGACGAGGAGCTGGCCCGGTTCGCCGCCGAGGGCCCCACCGCCGAGGAACTGGAGCGGGCCCAGGCGCAGATCGAGCGCGAGTGGCTGGACCGGCTCACCACGGTGGCCGGCCGGGCCGACGAACTCTGCCGCTACGCCGTCCTGTTCGGCGACCCGAAGCTGGTCAACGGCGCGCTGCCGAAGGTCCTCGACGTCACCGCCGAGGAGGTCCGGGCGGTCGCCGCCGCCCGGCTGCGCCCCGACAACCGGGCCGTGCTGGTGTACGAGCCGACCACCGGTGACGACGACGGCACCGCGAACGACGAGAACGACGAGGAGGCGGCGGCGTGAGCGACCACACCCCCGCGATGGAGTTCCACCCGCAGCCGCAGCCCGGCACCCCCACCCCGTGGGCGTTCCCGGCGCCCGAACGGCTCACCCTGGCCAACGGCCTGACGGTGCTGCACTGCCACCGCCCCGGCCAGCAGCTGGTCGCCGTCGACATGGTGCTGGACGCGCCGCTGGCCGCCGAGCCGGAGGGCCTGGACGGCGTCGCCTCGATCCTGTCCCGGGCGCTGTCCGAGGGCACCGACACGCTCACCGCCGAGGAGTTCGCGGGCGAGCTGGAGCGGGCCGGCGCCACCCTGGACACCCACGCCGACCACCCGGCGATCCGGGTCTCGCTGGAGGTCCCGGCCTCCCGCCTGGAGCGCGGCCTGACCCTGCTCGGCGACGCGCTGCGCGCCCCCGCGCTGCCCGCCGACGAGATCGAGCGGCTGGTCGCCAACCGCCTCGACGAGATCGTCCACGAGCAGGCCAACCCGGCCCGGCGGGCCGCCAAGGCGCTGTACGCCGAGCTGTTCCCGGCCGACGACCGGCTGTCGCGGCCGCGGGCCGGCTCCGCCGACTCGGTCAAGCGGATCGACCGGGACGCGGTCCAGGCGTTCTACGACGCCCACCTGCGCCCGTCCACCGCCACCGCCGTGGTGGTCGGCGACCTGACCGGCGTCGACCTGGCCGCGCTGCTGGAGTCCACCCTGGGCCGGTGGAGCGCCGAGACCAGGGAGCCGGCCGCGCACGGCCCGGTGGCCGGCGACGACACCGGGCGGGTGGTCATCGTCGACCGGCCCGGCTCGGTCCAGACCCAGCTGCTGATCGGCCGGATCGGCCCGGACCGGCACGACCCCGCGTGGGCCGCGCAGGTGCTCGGCACCTACTGCCTCGGCGGCACCCTCACCTCCCGGCTGGACCGGGTGCTGCGCGAGGAGAAGGGCTACACCTACGGCGTGCGGGCGTTCGCCCAGGCGCTGCGCTCGGCCGCCGACGGCTCCGGCCGCGGGCTGCTGGCGATCAGCGGCTCGGTGGACACCGAGTCCACCGCGCCCGCGCTCCAGGACACCTGGACCATCCTGCGCGCGCTGGCCGACGGCGGCCTGACCGACGCCGAGCGGGAGGAGGCCGTCCAGTTCCTGGTCGGCGTCGCCCCGCTCAAGTACGAGACGGCCGGCTCGGTCGCCGCGACCCTGGCCGACCAGGTCGAGCAGTACCTGCCGGACACCTACCAGGCCGACTTCTACCGGAGGCTGGCCGAGCTGGACACCGCGGCCGCCACCCGCGCCGTGGTCGCCGCCTTCCCGCCGGACCGGCTGGTCACCGTGCTGGTCGGCGACGCCTCGGTGATCGCCGAGCCGGTCAAGGCGCTCGGCATCGGGGACGTCACGGTCGTCGCCAACTGAGTCCGTCCGCCGGGGGTCCGACGGGGCGTCAGCCCCGCCGGGCCCCCGGCGTTTTAATGCCTTGCGCGCCGCCGCCGCCCCGTGGGTAGATATCCCCGGCCGGGCGGCAGGCGCGCGGACCACGAGTGCGGAAGGAGGCGGTCACCATGCGGGTCGAGCCACGACGACGCTCCCCGAGACTGCCCTTCCGCCGTTCGTACCGAACCGCCTGAGCGGTTCCTCCGCGCAGCGCCGTTCGCTGCCCGCGGCCCGTCCCGGGCCGCCCCCTGGTCTTCCCCGCCGCCGCACCGGGCCCTCCGTGCGGCACCCCGAACCCACCCGGCCCAGGAGGTCGCACCCCCATGTCGTACACCGAGGTACCCGGCGTCCGCGTCCCGATCCGGATGTGGACCGACCCGGCCACCGTCGAGGGCCAGGCCATGCAGCAGCTGCGCAACATCAGCACGCTGCCCTGGCTGCACGGCCTCGCCGTGATGCCGGACGTCCACCTGGGCAAGGGCGCGACGGTCGGCTCCGTCATCGCGATGAAGGGCGCGGTCTGCCCGGCCGCGGTCGGCGTCGACATCGGCTGCGGGATGACGGCCGTGAAGTCCTCGCTCACCGCGAAGGACCTGCCCGACGACCTGTCGCACCTGCGCCACCGGATCGAGCGGGCCATCCCGGTCGGCCGCGGCCTGCACGCCGACCCGGTCGACCCGCGCCGGCTGCACGGCCTGTCCACCGCCGGCTGGGACGACTTCTGGCGGCGCTTCGACGACATCGCGCCGGACGTCCGCTGGCGGCGCGAGCGGGCCGCCCAGCAGATGGCCACCCTCGGCGGCGGCAACCACTTCATCGAGCTCTGCCTGGACGACGACGGCGCGGTCTGGCTGATGCTGCACTCCGGCTCGCGCAACATCGGCAAGGAGCTCGCCGAGCACCACATGTCGATCGCCCGGTCCCTGCCGCACAACCAGGGCCTGATCGACCGCGACCTCGCGGTCTTCATCGCCGACACCCCGCAGATGGCCGCCTACCGCTCCGACCTGTTCTGGGCGCAGGAGTATGCCAAGCACAACCGGGCGCTGATGATGACCCTGTTCCAGGACGCGGTCCGCCGCGAACTGCCCAAGGCCCGGGCGGCGTTCGAGCCGATGATCTCCTGCCACCACAACTACGTGGCCGAGGAGCGCTACGACGGCGTCGACCTGCTCGTCACCCGCAAGGGCGCGATCCGGGCCGGCTCCGGCGAGTACGGCATCATCCCGGGCTCGATGGGCACCGGCTCGTACATTGTGAAGGGCCTGGGGAACGCCGCCTCGTTCAACTCGGCCTCGCACGGCGCCGGCCGGAAGATGAGCCGGACGGCGGCCAAGAAGCGCTTCACCACGGCGGACCTGGCCGCGCAGACGGCGGGCGTCGAGTGCCGCAAGGACGCCGGCGTGGTCGACGAGATCCCCGGCGCGTACAAGCCGATCGAGAAGGTCATCGAGCAGCAGCGGGACCTGGTCGAGGTGGTGGCGCACCTCAAGCAGGTGATCTGCGTGAAGGGCTGAGGCGTCGGGCGCACCTCGGGGGCCCGGGCCCCCGAGGTGGTTCCGGCCGTCCTCTCCGGGCCGCTGCCCCCGTCTCCCGTGTTCCCGCCTCCCGGCTACGCGGCCGGGAGCTCGTCCAGGCCCTCCCGGACCAGCGTGGCGACGCGGTCGAGCGCGGCCTCGGCGCCGTCCGCGTCGGCGGCGAGGACGACGGTGTCGCCGCCGGCCGCGCCGAGGGCGAGGAGGCCGAGCATGGAGCCGGCGTTGACCGGGGTGCCGCCCTCCTTGGCGATGGTCATCGGCACGCCGGTGGAGGTGACGGCCTTGACGAAGACGGAGGCGGGACGGGCGTGCAGGCCCTCGGCCCAACCGATGGTGACGCGGCGCTCAGCCATGAGAGGTGCCTTTCAGGTGGTGCAGGGTGGTGCAGTGTTGTCTAGACCAGTGTTGCACGGTCGGGCACTGCGGGCCCGTCGGCGCGGGAGCGCGGCGACGGCACGGCCAGCGTGCCGCGCCCGGCACGCCTGGCGCCATCAGGCTCGCCGACGACTACGCTGGCGGGCGTGGAGCACGAGCGCGCGGCGGCGGACAACGGGTACCCCCAGCACTGGGAGGCCGACGTCCTGCTGCGGGACGGCGGCACCGCCCGGATCCGGCCGATCACTGCCGACGACGCGGACCGCCTGGTGGAGTTCTACGAGCAGGTCTCGGACCGGTCGAAGTACTTCCGGTTCTTCGCCCCCTACCCGCACCTGTCCGACCGGGACGTCCGCCGCTTCACCCGGCACGACTACGTGAACCGGGTCGGCCTGGCCCTCGTCGTGCGCGACAGGTTCGTCGCCACCGTCCGCTACGACCGGATCGACAAGGACGGGATGCCGTCCACCACCGGCACCGACGCCGAGGTCGCGTTCCTGGTGCAGGACGCGCACCAGGGCCGGGGCATCGCCTCCGCGCTGCTGGAGCACATCGCGGCGGTCGCGCAGGAGCGCGGCATCCGCCGCTTCACCGCCGAGGTGCTGCCGGAGAACCGGAAGATGGTGAAGGTCTTCACCGACGCCGGGTACACCCAGCGGCGCAGCTTCGCCGACGGCGTGGTGCACCTGGAGTTCGACCTGGAGCCGACCGCCGCCTCGCTGGCCGTGATGCGCGCCCGCGAGCACCGCGCCGAAGCCCGCTCCGTCCAGCGCCTGCTGACGCCCCGTTCGATCGCCGTGATCGGGGTCTCGCGCAACCCGCACTCGGTCGGCCGGGCGCTGCTGCGCGACGTCCGCTCCGGCTTCGACGGCCAGGTGTACGCGGTGAACCGGGGCGCCGAGCCCGGCACCGAACTGGAGGGCGTGCCCACCCACCGCTCGGTGCTGGACGTCCCCGGGCCGGTGGACCTCGCGGTGGTCGCGGTGCCGGAGCCGGCCGTCCCCGGCGCGGTCGCCGAGTGCGGGGCGCACGGCGTGCGGGGCCTGGTGGTGGTGAGCGCCGGGTACGCGGAGACCGGCCCGGACGGGCGCGACCGGCAGCGGGAGCTGGTGCGCCAGGCCCGGGCGGCCGGCATGCGGGTGATCGGCCCGAACGCGTTCGGCCTGGTCAACACCGACCCCGAGCACCGGCTGAACGCCTCGCTGGCCCCCGCGCTGCCCGCGCGCGGGCCGTTCGGCGTGTTCTGCCAGTCCGGGGCGATCGGCGTGGCCCTGCTGGAGGCCGCGCACCGGCGCGGCACCGGCATCTCCTCGTTCGCCTCGGTCGGCAACCGCGCCGACGTCTCCGGCAACGACCTGCTCCAGTACTGGGAGGAGGACGCCGCCACCGAGGTGGTGCTGCTCTACTTCGAGTCCTTCGGCAACCCGCGCAAGTTCACCCGGATCGCCCGCCGGCTCGCCGCCAGCAAGCCCGTCGTGGTGCTCAAGGGCGCCCGGCACACCGGCAGCCTGCCGCCCGGCCACGCCGTCCAGCCCGCCGCCACCCGGCTGCGCGACAGCACCGTGGACGCGCTGTTCCAGCAGGCCGGGGTGATCCGGGTGGACACCATCACCGAACTCTTCGACACCGGCGAGCTGCTCGCCGGACAGCCGCTGCCCCGGGGCAACAAGGTCGCCGTGGTCGGCAACTCCGACTCGCTCGGCCTGCTCACCTACGACACCTGCCTGAGCGCCGGACTGCGCCCCCGCACCCCCGTCGACCTGACCACCGGCGCCGGCGGCGAGAACTTCCGGGTCGCCCTGGAGACCGCGCTCGCCGACCCGCACACCGACGCCGTGATCGCCGTCGCCATCCCGCCGATCGGCGTGCACGGCCCCGACCCGGCCCCCGAACTGGTCGAGGACGCCCCGGAGATCGCCCGGGCCCTGCTGGACGCCGCCGAACGCGGCCGGGAACTCGGCAAGCCGCTTCTGCTCGCCCACCTCGCGCTGCCCGCCCTGGTCGCCCGGCTGCGCGCCGGGGGAGTGCCCGCCTACCCGGCCCCCGAGCGCGCCGTGCACGCCCTGGCCGACGCCGTCCGCTACGCGAAGTGGCGCCGCCGCAGCGCCGAGGCCGAGGAGACCGCCCGGGTCCCCGAACTGGACGGCGTCGACGAGCACGCCGCCCGCGCCCTGGTCGAGCGCGCCCTGGCCGGCCGGGAGGCGGTCGCCGCCCGGCTCCAGGCCGGCGGCGCCCGGGTCACCCTGCCCGACGCCGAGGCCGCCGAACTGCTCGGCCACTACGGCATCCCGGTCAGCCCGGCGCTGCCCGCCCCCGACGAGGCCGGCGCGGTCCGGGCCGCCGCCGCGCTCGGCTACCCCGTCGCGCTCAAGGCCACCGCCGCGCACCTGCGCCACCGCCCCGACCTGGGCAGCGTCCGGCTCGACCTGACCGGCGAGGCCGAGCTGCGCCGCGCCCACCGCGAGCTGGACGCCCTGCTGGGCGGCGCCGCGCAGGCCGAACTGGTCGTGCAGCGGCTGGCCCCGCGCGGCGTGGACACCGTGATCGGCGCCTCCGTCGACCCCGCCGTCGGCACCATCCTCTCCTTCGGCCTGGCCGGCGCCCCCGCCGAACTGCTCGGCGACGTCGCCCACCGCCTGGTCCCGGCCACCGACCGGGACGTGGCCGAGCTGATCCGCGAGGTCCGGGCCGCCCCGCTGCTGTTCGGCTGGCGCGGCGCCGAGGCCGTCGACACCGACGCGCTGGAGGAGGTGCTGCTGCGGGTCTCCCGCCTGGTCGACGACCTGCCCGAGGTTGCCTCGGTCGACCTGGAGCCCGTCGTGGTCGCCCCGCACGGCCTGACCGTGCTCGGCGCCCGGGTCCGGATCGCCCCGCTGCCGGTCCGCACCGATCTGGGACCGCGCGCCATGAGCACGCTGTAACCTTGCGTGGTTGCCCGCTCGGCAGGACCGGGCGACCCCCGGCACCGCGAAGGCCGGGCGACCCGGCGCAGTGCCACCCGCCGCAGCGGCGGGACATGCCAGGATGGAGATATGGCGAAGACCGGTACCACCACGCAGGACCTGCGGTCCGCGATCGAGCGCAGCGGCTACTACCCGGCGCTGGTCTCCGAGGCGGTGGAGTCCGCGGTGGGCCCCGAGCCGATCAGCTCGTACCTGGTGCACCAGGAGACCACCTTCGACGCCAACGAGGTCCGCCGGCACGTCACCGTGCTGGTGCTCACCCCGTCCCGCTTCGTGGTCAGCCACACCGACGAGCAGAACGGCGACGCGGCCACCCCCGTCCCGTACGCCACCACCTCCACCGAGACGGTCCGGCTGGACCGGATCACCTCCGTGGTGGTCAGCCGCATGGTCGCCAACCCCGAGACGTACACCCCCGGCACCCCGCCGCGCGAGGTCGTCCTCACCATCGGCTGGGGCGCCGTGCAGCGCCTCGACCTGGAGCCGGCCGGCTGCTCCGACCCCAACTGCGAGGCGGACCACGGCTACACCGGCTCCGCCACGGCCGACGACCTGTCGCTGCGGGTCAGCGAGGCCGGGGACGGGCCGGAGACGGTCGCCCAGGCGCTGGTGTTCGCCCGGGCGCTGTCCGAGGCGACCGTGGCCAACGGCTGAGCCTGGCATGCACCACGAGGACCGCTACGACCTGCTCGACCCGGCCGCCGCCCCCGTCCCGCGCTACGGCAGCGCCGCCCTCTCCGACCTGCTGCCCACGCTGGCGGCGGGCCTCGGCGTGCCCGGCTACCGGCCCGTGCTGCCGCTGGAGCCGGCCGACCGGGTCTGCGTGTTCCTGGTCGACGGCCTCGGCTGGGAGCTGATCCGGGCCAACCCCGACTGGGCGCCGTTCCTCACCTCGCTGACCGCCGGGCGCACCCCGATCACCGCCGGGTTCCCGTCCACCACCGCCACCTCGCTGGCCTCGGTCGGCACCGGCCTGCCGCCCGGGCAGCACGGCCTGGCCGGGTACACGGTGGCGATCCCCGACAGCGGGCGGCTGATGAACCAGCTGCGCTGGACCCCGCCGGTCGACCCGCACGCCTGGCAGCCCCACCCCACCGTCTTCGAGCGGGCGCACCGGGCCGGGGTGGCCACCGCCCAGGTCTCCTCCCCGCTGTTCGCCACCACCCCGCTCACCCAGGTCGCGCTCTCCGGCGGCACCTTCCTCGGCCGCACCACCGGCGAGGAGCGGATGGACCGGGCCGCCGCCTGGCTGGCCGAGCACGACCGCGCCCTGGTCTACACGTACCTCAGCGAACTCGACGCCGCCGGGCACCGGTACGGCGTCGCCTCCGACGAGTGGCGGCTCACCCTGTTCGCGGTCGACCGCCTCGCCCGCCGCCTCGCCGAGCAGCTCCCGCCGCGCTCCGCGCTGTACGTCACCGCCGACCACGGCATGATCGACATCGCCCCCGAGGACCGGATCGACTTCGACGAGGACTGGGAGCTCTCGGCCGGCGTCGCCCTGCTCGGCGGCGAGGGCCGGGCCCGCCACGTCTACGCCCACCCCGGCGCCGCCGCCGACGTGCACGCCGTGTGGAGCGAGGTGCTCGGCGAGCAGATGTGGGTGGCCACCCGCGAACAGGCCGTCGCCGCGGGCTGGTTCGGCCCCTCGGTGGACGCGCGGGTGCTGCCCCGGATCGGCGACGTGGTCGCCGCCGCCCGCGACGACATCGCCGTCATCGCCACCCGCAGCGAACCCGGCGAGTCCCAGATGGTCGGCCTGCACGGCTCGATGACCCCCGTCGAGCAGCTCGTCCCGCTGCTCGAAGTCCGAAGCTGAGCCCCGCCGAGCCCCGCTGAGCCCGCTGACCTCCCCGTCCGACCTGCCCGACCTGCCCGACCTGTCCGACCCGTCCGAAAGGCTGACGCTCCGCCATGGCTGAATTGGTGTTCTTCTCGGGCACGATGGACTGCGGCAAGTCCACGCTGGCCCTCCAGATGGACCACAACCACGCCGCCCGCGGCCGTCAGGGCATCATCTTCACCCGCCACGACCGGGCCGGCGCCGCCACCATCTCCAGCCGCCTCGGCCTGCGCGCCGACGCCGTCGAGGTCGGCGACCTCTTCGACTTCCAGGCGTACGTCGTCCACCTGCTCTCGGCGGGCGGCAAGGTCGACTACCTGATCTGCGACGAGGCGCAGTTCTTCTCCGCCGGGCAGATCGACCAACTCGCGCGCATCGTGGACGAGTTGGGCATCGACGTGTTCACCTTCGGGATCACCACCGACTTCCGCACCAGGCTCTTCCCCGGCTCCCAGCGCCTGATCGAACTCGCCGACCGGGTCGAGGTCCTCCAGGTCGAGGCCCTGTGCTGGTGCGGCGCCCGCGCCACCCACAACGCCCGCACCGTCGGCGGCGTCATGGTGGTCGAGGGGGCCCAGGTGGTGGTCGGGGACGTCGCCGTCAACGAGGACGAGATCGGCTACGAGGTGCTCTGCCGCCGCCACCACCGCCGCCGCCTCACCGCCGCCACCGCCCGCGCCGCCGTCCTCTCCCCGGACGTCCTCCCCTTCGAGGGCTGACCGGCCCCCGCCGGGCCGCCTCGCCGCCGGACCGCCAAACCGCCGGGCCGTCTCGCCGCCGGATCGTTTCCCCGGGTGACGCGATCGCCGGGGCCGCCCCGCGCACCGCGCCCGCGCGCCACAATGACCGCATGACCTCGCCCCTGATCACCGTCGCCGAACTCGCCGCCGCGCTCGGCTCGGACCGGCCGCCCGTCCTGCTCGACGTCCGCTGGGCGCTCGGCGGCCCGCCCGGAGCCGAGGAGTACGCCGCGGGTCACCTGCCCGGCGCGCACTACGTCGACCTCGACCGCGAACTCGCCGACCCGCCCGGCCCGGCCGGCCGCCACCCGCTGCCCGACCCCGACCGCCTGGCCGCAGCGCTGCGCCGGGCCGGCGTCACCGCCGACCGCCCGGTCGTCGCCTACGATGCCGGGCCCGCGCTCTCCGCCGCCCGCGCCTGGTGGCTGCTGCGCTGGGCCGGCCACCCCGACGTCCGGGTCCTCGACGGCGGCCTCGCCGCCTGGACCGCCGCCGGCCACCCGCTCACCACCGACACCCCGCCCCCCGGCGACGGCGACTTCGAGGTCGACCCCGGCCACCTGCCCACCGTCGACGCGGCCGGTGCGGCCGAACTCGCCCGCACCGGACTGCTCCTCGACGCCCGGGCCGGCGAGCGCTACCGCGGCGAGACCGAACCCGTCGACCCCCGGGCCGGCCACATCCCCGGCGCCACCTCCGCGCCCACCGGCGAGAACCTCGCCCCCGACGGCCGCTTCCTCCCGCCGGCCGCGCTGGCGGCCCGCTTCGCCGCGCTCCACCTCACCGACCCCGCCCGCACCGCCGTCTACTGCGGCTCCGGCGTCACCGCCGCCCACCAACTGCTCGCCCTCGCCCTGGCCGGGCAGGACGGCGCCGCCCTCTACCCGGGTTCCTGGAGCGAGTGGTCCGCGAACCCGGACAACCCCGTCGAGGTCTGAGCGGCAGGACGCGTCCGCGAACGGGCGGGGACACGCCAGGGGCCCGGGCACAGCCCGGGCCCCTGGCGGCACGCCGTTCGGTTACTCGGGCTTCTTGCGGCGCGAGCCGAAGACGATCTCGTCCCAGCTCGGCACCGTCGCCCGGCGCCCGGGGCGGACGCCGTCGGCCTCGGCCTGGCGATCGGTGGTGCCGACCAGGCGGTCCCGGTGCGGGGCGACGGCGCGCGGCATCAGGATGTCCGCGTACGCGGAGCCCGCGCCGACGCTGGCGGCGGGGGCCGCCGTCTCCTCGATGATCTCCTCGGGCTCCTCGGTGACCGCGGTCTCCACGCTCGGGCCGACCGGGGTGAGGTCGCCGCGGTAGGAGGGCACCACGTCCAGCAGGCTGGTCAGCGAGTCCCGTTCGGGCACGGCCGCGGTGGCGGCGGAGGCCGCCGCCTCGCGGGCCTCGCGGACCTGCATGATGCGGTCGGCGGAGGGCCGCTCGATCATCGGGCGGGCCGGGCGGTCCTGGGGGAGCCGGGCGATCCGCGGGATGAACGGGAAGACCGAGTCCTCCTCGCGCTCGACGTTCTCGCCGATCAGCGCGCGGGCCTCGTCGTCGTTGGGCTGGACCAGCCGCCGGGGCGGGTCGTAGGACCAGGCGGCGCGCCGGTGCTCGCCCTCGGCGCGGTACCAGAGGACGACCTCCCAGGTGCCGTCGTCGCGGCGCCAGGAGTCCCAGCGCTCGGTGTCCTTCTCGGCGCCGCGCAGCGCGAGGCGCTCGGCGACGGCCTCGCCGAGCTGCGGGCCGGTGGACTCGCCGTGCCGGCGGATCGCGGTCTTGCGGGCCCGCTCGGCCATGAAGGCGCGCTCGGCGAGCACCGGGCCCTCGAAGCGGCGGACGCGCTCCACCGAGATGCCGGCGGCCTGGGCGACCTCCTCGGCGGAGGCACCGGCTCGTATCCGCGCCTGGATGTCACGGGGGCGGAGGTGGCTCTCCACCTCGATCTCGATCTGGCCGAGCCGCGGGCGGTCACCCCGGACGGCGGCGCGCAGCCGCTCGTCGATCGGCAGGGTGTACTCCGTGCTGTCGGCAGCCTTGAGCACCAGCCGTGTGCCGTCGTTGCTGACGGCCACGACGCGCAGTTCGGGCACGGTTACCTCCCGGGTGGTGCCTGCCGACGTCACCTGCGTCGCTGCTCCCGTACTGAGTGTGGCCTGCCCGCTGGCGAGTGGCCACAACCTTGCAGAGTTACCCGGCGTGTCGGGCTTTCGCCCGGGCGCGCCGCTGTGGCACGGTTGCCTGTTTGCCACGTCGACGGTCGACATCGCACCCGGGCGCCCGGTCCGTCGTCTGACGGGTCGTAGACAGCGGGTCCGAAGGCTCAGGCTCCACGAACAGTACTCCATTCGTGGCATCCGGAGGGGCGGCTCGCCGCTCAAGTCTCCCGCGAATCACCGGAATCTCAAGAGCGGCCACCCCATTGACCCACCGGCGATCAACGGACGGTGATCATCTTCACATATATCGACCGGGGAGAACCGGATTTTCGACCCTTGTGTCCTTCTTTGGGCAAGATGGAGAGACTTGTTCAAAATTCCGACACGCCGACCGAGGGACAGGGATGCCGCAGCAGAGCCAGCAGTTCGCGCACGGACCGGCCGGTGCGGAGGAGAAGGCGGAGCGCAGACGGCTCGACCTGACGACCGCTCAGGTGGCCGCGAGCGCCCTGGCCGCGGTGGTCGGCGCGGTACTCGCCTCGGAACTCGGAGTGTACGGAACGATACTCGGTGCGGCCGTCGTCTCGGTGGGGGCGACCGTCGGAAGCGCGCTCTTCCAGCACCTGTTCAAACGCACCGGGGAACAACTGCGCAACGCGGTGGAACGGGGTACCGAATCCGCCCCCGCGGTGCACCCGGCACCCGCGCCGCCGGGCGGAATCAGCCGGGACTGGAACGCCCCCCGGGTGCTGCGCGCGAAACGCCGCTGGACCTGGAAGTCGTACACGGCGGTCTCCGCGCTGGTGTTCGTGCTCGCCATGGTGCCGGTCGTCGCGGTGGAACTCGCGGCCGGCAAGCCGATGCACGACATCACCACCGGGCAGGACGGCGGCGGCACCTCGTTCAACCCCTCGCGGCCGTCCGGCGACCGGCAGCAGCCGCCGGCCCCCGCGGACACCCCGTCCACCGGGCCGTCCGACCACCCCTCCGGCCGGTCCTCCGACACCCCCTCGGCGCCGCCGAGCGGTTCGGCCGGGCCGTCCGGGGCGGCGTCGGGCTCGCCCTCCGGGGCCGCGTCCGTCCCGTCCGCGCCGAGCGGCACGCCCTCCGGCGGGGCCTCGGACGGCGGGGGCCGGGACGGCGAGGACCCGGACGGCGGGGCGGCGCCGCCGACCGCCACCCCGGGCGGGACGGCCGCCCCGACCGGCTGACGGCGACCGGCTGACGACTGACGGCGACCGTCTGACGATGACCGGCTGACGGCGGGCGCGCCGGGTCAGGCGCCCAGCACCCGGCGCAGGTAGGCGTTGGCGAACCGGCGCTCCGGGTCGACCTTGTCGCGCAGCGCCGTGAAGTCGCCGAAGTGCGGGTACACGGTCGACAGGTACTCGGCGTCCCGGGTGTGCAGCTTGCCCCAGTGCGGGCGCCCCCGGTGGGCGGTCATCAGCTTCTCGACCTCGGTGAAGTAGGAGAGTTCGCGGGTGCCCCGGTACAGGTGGACGGCGATGTACACGCTGTCCCGCCCGTTGGCGGTGGAGAGCCACAGGTCGTCGGCCGGGGCCACCCGCACCTCCACCGGGAAGCTGATCCGCCAGTCGGAGCGCTCCACCAGCGCCCGCAGCTCGCGCAGCACCTCGGTGGCGGCCTCGCGCGGCACCGCGTACTCCATCTCGATGAAGCGGACCTTGCGCGGGCTGGTGTACACCTTGTACGCCTCGTCGGTGAACCGGCGCTCGGACCAGGCCCGGCTGGCGATCCCGGCTATCGCCGGGATCGCCCCGGGGAAGGCGCGGCCCACCCGGCAGGCGCCCTCCCAGACCGTGTTCGAGACGAAGTCGTCGTCCAGCCACGCCTTGAAAGCGGGCAGCGGCGCGGCCGGGCCCTGGCTGCGGTTGTTCCGCTTGGTCGAGCAGCGGTCGGTGTGCGGGAACCAGTAGAACTCGAAGTGCTCGTTCACCGCCGTCAGGTCGTCGAAGGAACCCAGCACCTCGTCGAAGCCCATCGGCTGCTCGTGCGCGGAGAGCAGGAACATCGGCTCCACCGCGAAGGTCAGCGCGCTCACCACGCCCAGCGCGCCCAGGCCCAGCCGCGCGCCCTGGAACAGCTCCGCGTCCTCGGTCGCCGAGCAGGTCCGCACCGAGCCGTCGGCGAGGACGATCTCGACCTCGGTGACCTGGGCCGCGAGCGAGCCGGAGTCCCGGCCGGTGCCGTGGGTGCCGGTGCTGGTCGCGCCCGCGACCGTCTGCACCTCGATGTCGCCCATGTTCGTCAGCGAGAGGCCGGCGGCCGCCAGCAGCCGGTTCAGCCGGTGCAGCGGCAGGCCGGACTCGACGGTGACCGTCCCGGCCGCCCGGTCGAGCCCGCGGACGGCGGTCAGCCGGTCCGGCCGGACCAGGACGGCGTCCCCGGCGGCGGCGATCGCGGTGAACGAGTGCCCGGCCCCGACCGCCTTCACCGGCAGCCCGGCCCGCCCGGCCGCGACCACCGCCGCCGAGAGCTCCTCGACCGACCCCGGCGCCACCACCCGCGCGGGCCGCGCGCTCTGGTTCCCCGCCCAGTTCCGCCAGACCTCGGTCATCTCCAGAGCCTCCCGCTCGCGCGTGTCCTACCTTCCGGTTCTACCGGTGGGTACGGGGAGCGTAGTCACCAGGATCGCGCAGGTCTACGGTTCGACGGGAGCGGAGCCGCCCGCCTGCCGGGCCCGTCCGTCCGCCCGTCGGTCCGTCCGAACGTCCGCCGGTCCGCCTAGGAGCGCACCGCCTCCGCCGCGGGCCGCTGCGCCAGCGCGAGCCGGCGGCGCAGCCGGGGCAGGCCGGTGTAGGCCGCCAGCGCGGACAGCGCGGCGGCGCCGACCGGGACCCAGTAGCCGTTCGCGCTGCCGGCCGCGTCGACCACGATGCCCGCCGCCGAGGAGCCGACGGCGACGCCGAGCGCCAGGCCGGTGGTGGTCCAGGTCATGCCCTCGGTGAGCCGGGCGGCGGGGACGAGCCGTTCGACCAGGGCCATGGAGGTGATCAGGGTGGGGGAGATGGCGAGCCCGGAGAGGAAGAGCGCGCCGCCCACGCCGACCAGGGCCGCGGTGCCGTGCAGGAGCTGGGCGGCGAGGATGAGCGGGGCCATCCCGGCGGCCATCACGCCGACGCCGACCAGGAAGCGGCGGTCCAGCGGGGCGGTGAACTTCAGCGCGCCGAAGACCGCCCCGGCCAGGCAGGAGCCGAGGGCGTACACGGCGAGCACGCTGCCGGAGGCGGCGGGGTGGCCCTGGGCCTTCGCGAAGGCGACGGTGACCACCTCGACGGAGCCGAAGACGCCGCCGATCGCGGCCAGCGTCAAGATCAGGGTCTGGATGCCCTTGTCGCGGGCGACCGAGGCGCCGGCCCGGTGCTCGACGGGGTGGGCCGGGGGCTCGGTGCGGCGCTGGGCGGTGAACAGCAGGACGCCGACCACCAGGAAGACCCCGGCGAGCAGCAGGCCGGACTCGGGGAAGAGCGAGGTGGCCAGGGTGGCGGCCAGGATCGGGCCGATGATGAAGCAGATCTCGTCCGCGACGGCCTCGAAGGAGTACGCGGTGTGCAGCTTGGGCGGCGCGTCCCGGTAGAGGTGGGCCCAGCGGGCCCGGACCATGGAGCCGGTGCTGGGCATGGTGCCCATGCCGACGGCGAAGACGAACAGCGTCCAGTCCGGGAAGCCGTAGTGCGCGCCGAGCAGCAGCCCGGCGGCGGCGAGCACGGTGACGCCGGTGGCGGGGAGGGCGACGCGGCGCTGGCCGTACCGGTCGACCAGGCGGGAGATCCGCGGCCCGAGGACCGCGGCGGAGACGGCGAGGACGGCGGAGAGCAGGCTGCCCAGCCAGTAGGAGTCCTTGATCCGGCCGAGCATCGTGACGATGCCGATCCCGGTCATGGAGATCGGCAGGCGGGCGATCAGCCCGGTGAAGGAGAAGGCCAGGGAACCGGGGGCGGCGAAGATCTGGCGGTAGCTGGACAGCACGGGGGGTGGCTCCGTCGGAGGTCGGATGGGGGTAAGACGCAACTATCGGTAATGCGCGACCGTCGCCCACACAGCTTACGAAGCGTGGACGAACCTCTGCATCCGGGTTGTGCACGGGCACCCCGGACCCCGCCCGCCGCCGCCCGGGCCCGCGCCCCCGTCAACGTCCGTACAGCGGCCGGGCCGCGCCCGTGCACCGGCCGGGCCGTCACGGGTGGCAGGATCGGAGCCATGTCCGACACGCGCACGCCCAGCCCGACCGACCCCGCGCCGTACGACGCGCTGCTGCTGCTCTCCTTCGGCGGGCCGGAGGGCCCCGAGGACGTGGTGCCCTTCCTGGAGAACGTCACCCGCGGGCGGGGCATCCCCAAGGAGCGGCTGGCCGAGGTCGGCAAGCACTACTTCCTGTTCGGCGGGGTCAGCCCGATCAACGAGCAGAACCGGGACCTGCTGGCCGCGCTGCGCAAGGACTTCGCCGACCACGGCCTGGACCTGCCGGTGTACTGGGGCAACCGGAACTGGGCCCCGTACCTGGTCGACGCCCTGCGGGAGATCGCCGACGACGGGCACCGCCGGGTGCTGGTGCTGGCCACCAGCGCCTACGCCGGGTACTCGGGCTGCCGGCAGTACCGGGAGAACCTGGCCGACGCGCTGGCACGGCTGGCCGCCGAGGGCCGGCCGGAGCTGACCGTGGACAAGCTGCGGCACTTCTACAACCACCCCGGCTTCGTCGAGCCGATGGTCGACGCCACCCTGGCCGCGCTCGCCCGACTCCCGGAAGCGGTCCGGGACGGCGCCCGGCTGGCGTTCACCACGCACTCGATCCCGACCGCGATGGCCGAGACCTCCGGCGCCCCCGACGACCCGGCCCGCGGCACCCCCGGCGGCGCGTACGTCGCCCAGCACCTGGACGTGGCCCGGCTGGTCGCCGCCGCGGTGGCCGGGCGCACCGGCGTCGCCGACCGGCCCTGGCAGCTGGTGTACCAGAGCCGCTCCGGCGCCCCGCACACCCCGTGGCTGGAGCCCGACGTCTGCGACCACCTGGCGGCGGAGCACGCGGACGGCGCCGCGGCCGTGGTGATGGTGCCGATCGGCTTCGTCTCCGACCACATGGAGGTCAAGTACGACCTGGACACCGAGGCGGTGGCGAAGGCCGCCGAACTCGGCCTGCCGGTCGCCCGGGCCGCCACCGTCGGGGCCGACCCGCGGTTCGCCGCCGCCGTCCGGGACCTGGTGCTGGAGCGGGCCGCCGTCCGGCGCGGCGAGCCGGTCACCCGGTGCGCGCTGGGCGCGCTCGGCCCCAGCCACGACGTGTGCGCCACCGCCTGCTGCCCCAACCCGCGCGCCCCCCGGCCCGCCGCCGCCGAAGCCGAAGCCTGAGCCCGAGCACCCGAGCGCGAGCACCGAAGCGCCGGCACCGAAGCGCGACGCCCGGGCACCCGAGCCCGAAGTCAGAGACCCGGAGGACCGAGACCAGTGACCGACGACCTGCTGCAGGAACTGCTCGCCACCGCGCTGGAGGCGGCCACCCGGGCCGGCGAGCTGCTGCGCGACGGGCGGCCCGCCGACCTCGGGGTGGCCGCCACCAAGAGCAGCCCGGTGGACGTGGTGACCGAGATGGACCTGGCCTCCGAGAAGCTGGTGCTGGAGCTGATCTCCGCCCGCCGCCCGGACGACGGCTACCTCGGCGAGGAGGGCGCCGACCGCCCCGGCACCAGCGGGGTGCGCTGGGTGGTCGACCCGCTCGACGGCACCGTCAACTACCTGTACGGGCTGCCCTCCTGGGCGGTCAGCGTGGCCGCCGAGCTGGACGGCGAGGCGGTGGTGGGCGTGGTCTTCGTCCCGGCCCGGAACGAGCTGTTCCAGGCGGTGCGCGGCGGCGGCGCCCACCTGGACGGCCGCCGGCTGGCCGTCCGCCCGGCCCCGGCGTGGGGCGGGGCGCTGGTGGCGACCGGCTTCGGCTACCTGCGCGAGCGGCGGGTGCACCAGGCCGAGGTGCTGCACGCGCTGATGGGCGAGGTGCGCGACGTCCGCCGGGGCGGCGCCGCCGCCGTCGACCTGTGCGACCTGGCGGCCGGCCGGTTCGACGGCTACTACGAGCGCGGCCTGGCCCCCTGGGACCGGGCGGCCGGCCTGCTGATCGCCGCGGAGGCGGGCGCGCTCACCGGCTCCCGCCCCGGCCTGCCCGCGAACGGCGGGCTGACCGTCGCCGCCCCGCCCGGCGTCTTCGAACCACTGCAGGCCCGGCTGGAAGAACTCGGCGCCTGGCACGACTGATCCGCCGCGCGGCGGGCAGACGCGAAACGCCCCGGACCGGTGAACCGGGCCGGGGCGCTGGTCGGACGGGGCCGCACCTGGCGGTACGGGAAGGGGAGCGGTCAGGCGGCGGAGCGGTGCGTACCGAGGACCGGGTCCACGCCGTGTTCGGTGGCGAGGCGCTGGAGGTCCTCCAGCTCGGACTGCTCGACCTCGGCCAGGAACTCGTCCCCGGACTCGATCGCGCGGTGCAGATCCTGCTCGGCGTTCTTGATCCGCTGGAGGATTCCGGAGGTGAAGGCGTCCATACGGGCCCCCTTTGCTGTGTCGGACGGGCACGGTCCGAGCAGCCCCCCGGCACGGAACCGGACAAACCCCGGTCGAGCCCCCTGGACCGGACGCGGGTTCCGGTCGGGTGCTCGGGCGGCGCAGGTGCCGCGACCCGGTGGCTTTCCGTCCCAGGCCGGTGCGGATGGGGCACTCGGCGGGTGGTGGTGGCCGCGACGCGCCACAGGACGGCATCACGGTGTGCACGTGTCCTCCCCACCCCCGGGCCATGGAAACCTCCAACTCTCCGGAAAGTTGCCCGAGTCACAGTCCAAACAGGCGGGCACCGCTCCGCTTTCGCGGACGGCGCACCGGACTTACGACTGCTTTACCGCGCGACCAGGCAGGATGGAGGCACCGTCGGATCCGTCTGCCCGGATCCGCGCCCGGCGCCTCACGGCCCGCACGGGCGAGCACGGCCAGGGCCGCTCCAGCAGAAGGGACAACCACCGTGCGGGTACTCGTCGTCGAGGACGAGCAGCTGCTCGCCGAGGCCGTCGCCACCGGCCTGCGCCGGGAGGCCATGGCGGTCGACGTCGTCTACGACGGGGAGGCCGCCCTGCAGCGGATCGCCGTGAACGACTACGACGTGGTGGTGCTCGACCGGGACCTCCCGCTGGTGCACGGCGACGACGTGTGCCGCCGGGTGGTCGAACAGGGCCTGGCCACCCGGGTGATCATGCTCACCGCCTCCGGCGACATCAGCGACCGGGTCGAGGGGCTGGAGATCGGCGCCGACGACTACCTCCCCAAGCCGTTCGCCTTCAGCGAACTCGTCGCCCGGGTAAGGGCGCTGGGCCGCCGCGCCACCGTCCCGCTGCCCCCCGTGCTGGAGCGCTCCGGGATCAGCCTCGACCCCGGCCGCCGCGAGGTGATCCGGGACGGCAAGCCGGTCCAGCTCGCCCCCAAGGAGTTCGCCGTGCTGGAGGTCCTGATGCGGGCCGGCGGCGCCGTGGTCTCCGCCGAGCAGCTGCTGGAGAAGGCCTGGGACGAGCACACCGACCCGTTCACCAACGTGGTCCGGGTCACCGTGATGACCCTGCGCCGCAAGCTCGGGGACCCGCCGGTGATCGTCACCGTGCCCGGCTCCGGCTACCGGGTGTGACCCGCACCCCCGAACCGTCCACCGTCTGAGAGGACTTCCGGCCATGACCACCCCGCCACTCCCCGGCGGGGCCCCCGGCACGCCCGCCCCGGGTCCGCACCAGGTGCCCCCACGACCGTCGCACCCCCCGCGCCGCCCCGACCGCGACCGCGCCGACGACACCTACCACCCCGGCGACGGCCTGTTCGCCTGGCTGTCGCTGCGCCCCACCATCCGGATCCGGCTCACCCTGCTGTACGGCGGGATGTTTCTGATGGCGGGGGTGGTCCTGCTGCTGCTGATGTACTACTTCGTCCGCTCGGCCTTCGACCAGGCCCAGCTGCCGCACCTGACCCTCGGCAACAACATCGCGGTCACCCTCAACGGCCAGGAGATCCGGGACCAGGCCACCCTGGACCGGGCGATGGCCGCCCTCCAGGAGGTCAACAGCAGCCAGGCGCTCTCCACCCTGCTGCGCCGGGCGCTGACCGCCCTGGTCTTCCTGGCCGCGATCGCCTTCGCGGTCGGCTACGCGATGGCCGGCCGGGTGCTCCACCCGCTCGGCCGGATCACCCGCACCGCCCGCGAGGTGGCCGGCAGCGACCTGCACCGCCGGATCGACCTGGACGGCCCGGACGACGAGCTCAAGGAGCTCGCCGACACCTTCGACGAGATGCTGGAGCGCCTCGACCGGGCCTTCGACTCGCAGCGCCGCTTCGTCGCCAACGCCTCGCACGAGCTGCGGACCCCGCTGGCGATCAACCGCACCCTGCTGGAGGTCCAGCTGGCCGACCCGGAGGCCTCGCCCGACCTCCAGCAGCTCGGCAAGACCCTGCTGGCCACCAACGAGCGCAGCGAGCAGCTGGTCGAGGGCCTGCTGCTGCTGGCCCGCAGCGAGAACGAGCTCACCGAGCGCCGCCCGGTCGACCTGGCCGAGGTCGCCCAGCGGGCGATGGAGCAGACCCGGGCCGAGGCGGCCCACCGCGAGGTGGAGCTGCGCGCCGAGCTGGCGCCCGCCCCCGCGCACGGCAACGGCGTGCTGCTGGAGCGGATCGCGCTCAACCTGCTGCAGAACGGCACCCGGTACAACACGCCCGGCGGCTGGGTGGAGATCACCACCTCGGCGGTCCGCGGCGGGGGCGGGGAGCTGGTGGTCGGCAACACCGGCCCGGTGGTGCCCGGCTACGAGCTGGAGCACATCTTCGAGCCGTTCCGCCGCCTCCGGGGCACCGACCGCACCCGCAGCGACAAGGGCGTCGGACTCGGCCTGTCCATCGTCCGCTCCGTGGTGCGCGCCCACGGAGGGGCCATCGAGGTCACTGCCCGCCCCGGAGGCGGCCTGCGGATCCAGGTCCGCATCCCGTAGCCGCCGGCCCGCCCCGGGTCCGCCGGTGCCCCCTCCGGGCGCTCCGGCCGCCCCCTCCGGGCGCTCCGGCCACCCCCTCCGGGCGCTCCGGCCGCCCCCTCCGGGCGCTCCGGCCACCCCCTCCCCGCCGGACCCGCCCCCAGCCGCCCCCGCCCAGCCGTGTCGGAACGACATAAGCGCTGGACAGGGGCGGCTTGTCATTTGCCGCCGCAACAACTTACGGTGTCGTAACCTACGCAGCCGTAGGTCAGCCCGTCCCCTCCGCAGGAGCAACGCCGTGACCATCGCCCCCGTGCAGCGCACCGCCACGAACGCTTGGACCGACGCCAGGCTGATCCTCGCGCTCGAGGAGGTCGTGGAGACCGAGCTCAACCGCCACCTCAAGGTGGCCAAGGAGTGGATGCCGCACGAGTACGTGCCGTGGAGCCGGGGGCGGGACTTCGACGGCGTGCTCGGCGGCGAGGCGTGGTCGCTCGACCAGTCCCAGGTCACCCCGCTGGCCCGGGTCTCCCTGGTGGTCAACCTGCTCACCGAGGACAACCTGCCGAGCTACCACCACGAGATCGCCAGCATGTTCGGCCGCGAGGGCGCCTGGGGCACCTGGGTGCACCGCTGGACCGCCGAGGAGGGCCGGCACGGGATAGCGATCCGCGACTACCTGCTGGCCACCCGCGCCGTCGACCCGGTCGAGCTGGAGCGGGCCCGGATGGCGCACATGTCCGAGGGCTTCGCGTCGGACAACGCGCACAGCATGCTGCAGTCCGTCGCCTACGTCGCCTTCCAGGAGCTGGCCACCCGGATCGCCCACCGCAACACCGGCCACCACTCCGGCGACCCGCTCTGCGACCAGCTGCTGGCCAAGATCGCCAACGACGAGAACCTGCACATGGTCTTCTACCGGAACCTGCTCAAGGCCGCCCTGGAGATCGCCCCCGACCAGACCATGCGGGCCATCGCCGACGTGGTGGTCAACTTCCGGATGCCCGGCCACGGCATGCCCGGCTTCGAGCGCTCCGCCGCCCAGATCGCCATCGGCAACGTCTACAACCTGCGGATCCACCACGACGACGTGCTGCAGCCCGTGCTGCGCCACCTGAAGGTCATGGAGGTTACCGGCCTCGGCCCGGTCGGCCAGCACGCCCAGGGCGAGCTGGGGGCCTTCCTGGCGGGCCTGGACGCCCAGGCCACCCGCTTCGACGAGCGCCAGGCCGCGCTGCTCGCCCGCCGCGCCGCCGCGGCCGCCGCCCGGGCCTGACCGTCGCCCGGGAGCTACCGTTCGGTATGCGGACAATTCGGCCGCGCGGACTCCGGGTGAAAGGCCCGCTTTGGCGGCAAACGCCCGCTGTCACGCCCAATGTGACGAACCTCACACCTGTCCGGAAGGCGCACCCGCCTCCCCCGATGGTGTGATCACTCGTTCGGGTGGGCCGGTAGCTCTCGGTCACCGTTCGGCCCGACCGGAGCCCGCCCGGACGGGTGCCAAAAACCTTCGCCGGTCGCCCAGTTGTCGCCCCCGACGGCCCCAGACGATCACCGAACGTGATGATCGATGAGTTCCGGTCCGAACCGGTTCACCCGTACGGTGGACGGTGTTCGGACCCTGTTCGGTCACCCCGACGGGCCCCTGTCCGGATGTCGATTGAGTAACAGGGCTTGAAGTAAGGCACAATCTCGGCCTCGGGCCGGGCACAAGACCGGCCCCCCAGGCGTTACGTGCGCTGGAGACACCCGCACACACCCAAAGGGGGAGAGCGAAAACTATGGCAACGGACTACGACACCCCACGCAAGACCGATGACGACCTCAACGAGGACAGCATCGAGGAACTCAAGGCCCGCCGGAACGAGAAGGCGTCCAGCTCGGTCGACGTCGACGAGTACGACGCCAACGAGGGGCTGGAGCTTCCGGGCGCCGACCTCTCGAACGAGGAGCTCTCGGTCCGAGTGCTGCCCCGACAGGCCGACGAGTTCACCTGCATGAGCTGCTTCCTGGTGCACCACCGGAGCCAGCTCTACAGCGAGAAGAACGGCCAGCCGATCTGCCGGGACTGCGGAGCCTGAAAACGGCGCGGCACTGGCCCGGGCGGGCGATACCCCTCCGCCGGCCCGGTATGCCGCCCCGTCCGGCCCTGAGCAGCAGGGCCGGAGGCAGTAGCAGCGACCGCCCCGAGCGGTCGCACCCGGCAGGACGCCCCACCGCGCTCCCGCCCCGCAGGGCTCGCAGACAGACCGAAAGGGACGGTCCCACCCACCGGGTGGGACCGTCCCTTTCGCATCCCCGCCGCCGCCCGCCGCTCGCCGCGCGCCGCCCGCTGGCGGACGGCGGACGGCCCTCAGCGCTCCCGCGTGGCGTCCCGCCCGTCCGCCGCCGCGTCCCGCCCGTTCGCCGCGGCGGCCAGCGCGTCCGCCAGCTTCTGCGGCGACCGGGTCGACAGGTACAGGTACGGGGTCGGGTCCGCCGGATCGGTCACCTCGACCTTCAGCGCCGTCGGCACGTAGCTGCGCAGCAGCATGAACGCCCGCGGATCGGCCTTCACCGACCGCCAGGCCACCGCCTCCTTCGGGTTCAGCACCTCGGCCGCGCCCAGCGCACCCACCGGGATCCGGGCCTGCCCGGCCACCAGCGACCCCTGCACCACCCGGATCCGCGCCGACCCGTAGCCGCTCAGCGCCGCCGCCCCCGCGGCCACCCCCACCACCAGCCCGACCAGCGCGCCCACCCCGCTGAAACGGAGCAGGATCAGCGCGAGCGACAGCCCGAGCGCCACGGGCAGCAGCCACCAGGACCGCGGGACGGTGAGACGTTCCTCGTACATGCCCCCATTGTGGGCGCTCCGCACACCGCGCCCGTCCCCCGGGGCCCCGCCGCCGCACCTGTCCCGGAAAACTACCGACAGGTAGGGTCGGCGCCGTGAACGGACCCACCACCCCCACCACCCCGCCCGCGGACGCCGTCCTCCCCGACCGCTCCCCGCTGGCCCCCGCACCCGGCACCCTCATCGGCTCCCACTACGACGAGTGCTTCGGCTGCGGCCCGCACCACCCCCAGGGCCTCCAACTCACCGCCGTCGCCGGCGAACACCTCGACGTCACCGCGCAGTTCACCGTCAAGCCGGCCCACCAGGGCGGCCCCGGCCTGGCCCACGGCGGCGTCCTGGTCAGCGCCATGGACGAGACCCTCGGCACGCTCAACTGGCTGCTCGGCGCCCCCGCCGTCACCGGCCGCCTGGAGACCGACTTCGTCCGTTCCGTCCCGGTCGACTCGGTGCTGCACATCCACGCCCGGGTGACCGGCGTGCACGGCCGCAAGGTCTACAGCGCCGCCGAGGGCCGCATCGGCGCCCCCGACGGACCGGTCGCCATCCGGGCACAGGCCCTCTTCGTCCAGGTGAAGCTGGAACACTTCACCACGCACGGTCGTCCAGAGGACGTGCAGAAGATCCTGGACGACCCGGACCAGATCAAGCGCGCCCGAGCCTTCGAGGTGAACCCGTGACCGACCCCGCCCGCCCGCCCGTCGACATCCTGATCCGCCGGCTCGACCCGGAGATCCCGCTCCCCGCCTACGAGCACCCGGGCGACGCCGGAGCCGACCTGCGCACCACCGTCGACGCCGAACTCGCCCCCGGCGAACGGGCGCTGCTCCCCACCGGCATCTCCATCGCGCTACCGGACGGTTACGCGGCGTTCGTGCACCCGCGGTCCGGGCTCGCGGCCCGCTGCGGAGTTGCACTGGTGAACGCCCCGGGGACGGTCGATGCCGGGTACCGTGGTGAGATCAAGGTGATCGTCGTCAACCTGGACCCACGGGAGCCCGTCAGCTTCGAGCGGGGCGACCGGATCGCCCAGCTGGTCATCCAGCAGGTCGAGAAGGCCCGCTTCCACGAGGTGGGTGAACTCCCGGGTTCGGTCCGGGCCGAAGGCGGGTTCGGCTCGACCGGCGGCCACGCCGCGGTCTAGCATGCGCCGCGGTCTCGGTTCCGCCGAGCGAGCACGACGAGCGGGTGGAAGCGGTGCGATCGGCGATCGCAGCGCTCTTCGGCCGGTCCGATGGGTAGCAGGTAGCAGATATTCGCGTTCGGTCTTGGATTCGGTCTTGGACCGGGAAGGACAGTGACCGTGTTCCGTCGTCGCAAGAGCGAGGACGCTGTCGAGCAGCTCGCCGAGGACGCCATCAGCGCCGACGAGACGGCCGATGACGTCGAGGGTTCCGTCGAGAGCGAGAACGACACCGAACCGGACCCGGCCGACCGGGTCGGTCTCCCGCCGGCCCCGCGCCCGGACGGGCCGTGGGACGTCTCCGAGCTGGAGAAGCCCGAAGAGGGCCGCGTCGACCTCGGGGGCCTGCTGATCCCCGGAGTCGAGGGCATGGAACTGCGGGTCGAGGTCGCCGGTGACGCGATCGTCGCCGCCACCCTCGTGCTGGGCAACAGCGCCGTCCAGCTCCAGGCGTTCGCCGCCCCCAAGTCGGAGGGCATCTGGGGCGAGGTCCGCGAGGAGATCGCCAGCGGCATCACCGGCCAGGGCGGCGTCGTCGAAGAGGAGGAGGGCCCGCTCGGCTGGCACCTCCGCGCCCAGGTCCCCGTCCAACTCCCGGACGGCACCCAGGGCGTCCAGCTGGTCCGCTTCGTCGGCTGCGACGGCCCCCGCTGGTTCCTCCGCGGCGTGATCTCCGGCCAGGCGGCCGTCCAGCCCGAGATGGCCGGCCTGCTCGAAGAGGTCTTCCGCCAGACCGTCGTGGTCCGCGGCGAGGTCCCCATGGCCCCCCGCGACCCGATCGTCCTCAAGCTCCCCGAGGACGCCCAGATGGTCGCGGACGGCGCCGCCGCCCCCACCGAGCCCGACTCGCCCTACGCGGGCGGCTCGATCGACCCCTTCTCGCGCGGCCCCGAGATCACCGAGGTCCACTGACCTTCCGGACGCCCCGCGTCCCCTTCCGCCCCCGTGCCACCCGGCCCGGGGGCGGATTTGCTTTGCGGCCGCCGCTGCCCGTACAGTTCCGGAGTCGCGCCGAGAGGGGCGAACGAAAGCGAGTTCGAGGAAACACCGGTGAAACGGTGGCGAAAACCTCTGATAAGCTGGGAACACGAAAGAACGAAGCGCCCGGAGATGCGGTCGGAAGGCCGGTCGAAGGAAGCGTCCGTTCCTTGAGAACTCAACAGCGTGCCAAAAGTCAACGCCAGATATGTTGACATCCCCGGCCTCGAATCTGTTCGGGGTTGGAGATTCCTTTTGAAGTAAAACACTAGCGAGGACGCAGTGCGCGGGGCCGCCCTATTCCGGTGGTCGCCGTGCCGCTCTTTCGTGGAAAGCATTCACGGAGAGTTTGATCCTGGCTCAGGACGAACGCTGGCGGCGTGCTTAACACATGCAAGTCGAACGGTGAAGCCCTTCGGG
>NZ_QLLT01000022.1 GCF_003259315.1 Kitasatospora sp. SolWspMP-SS2h
CCGCCCCCGGCCGCGGCGCCCGCCCGTCCCCGTGCAGCTTCCACCCGAACCCGACCTTCATCCCGTTCCCTGTTCCACTCGACCGGACCGCCCTGGAGCGGGCCCCGTGACCACATGCTGACGCACCATGATCCCCTGCTCGTTGACGGACAGGCCGTGGACGTGCCTGATGTCCACCCACGCCCAGGAGTGCGCGCACCGGTACCCGGCCGTCGGCGAACGCCGCGAGGGGTCCTGAGGCTGCGCGGCTGCCCGCCCGGGAGCCTGCTGGTCCAGGCAGTGGCGGACAGCGCGGAGCCGGTACGGCCGCTGGGGGCGGGACGCTCTCGACCGAGCCGGTGGATCCCTCGAACCGCGGGCCGTTCCGATTCCGGGACCCGGAGGACGCAACCGTCCTGGCCCAGTGGCCCACACCCGGCGACCTCGGGCGCGTGGACGTCGTCGCAGGCACCGGCGTCAGGGAGGACGACTTCCGGGGCGGCGAGCGACTGCCTTCGGGCCCGCGCTTCGACCGTTCACCCTGGTGTGGCACCGCGCCGACACCGCCCGCCGCGCTCTCGCCGGACGCGTCCTGGACCACCGCGGCGGCCTGTCCCGCTTCGGGGAGACCGTGAGCCTCCTGCGCGAGTACGGCGTCGCCGTTGTGCTCCGGTGAGAGAAACGACGGGCGATCCCGGACGCCGGGAAGACGGGCGCCTGACCGGGCCCCGCCGCTGCGCGCACCGGCCCCGGAACTGCTCCACCACCGCACACCCCTCCCGCCAGCCGGCGAAGGACGGTTCCGACCGGGATGGGAAGGGTGAGGAGAGCGGTCACCACCTGACCGTTCCTGAACGGACGATCGCGCTTCAAGCCAGTTATTGTTCGTCCGCGAGGACTTGCCGGTGGCCGTCCGCCCGAGGACCCGCCCCGCCCGGCGCTAGGGTGGCCCCGTGGCGGACACCCCGACGGCAACGGCCCCCTCCGTCCAAGCCCTGAACGCCATCGTCGACCGCGCCTGCGAACCGCCCACGGGCGCCTCGCGCGCGAAGCAACTGCGCTGGGTCGCCGGGGAACTGCGCACCGCCCTGGAACGCGGCGCGATCCCGCCGACGGCCGCCCGCTCCCTGACCGCGCTCCTCGCCCCGGACACCCTCGCCGCCTACCTCACGGCCGCCGAACGGGGCCTGCTGCGACGCAAACCCGCCGCACGACCCGACCACGCCTCACCCGCGTCCGTGCGCGTACGCGAGGACTGCCTGCGCATCCTCGGCGTCCAGGCCGGCATCCCCCTCACCCTCCCCGAGCGCGACCGGCCCAAGGTCACGCTCCGGTCGGTGGTCGCCGCCCGCCCCCGCGGCATCCTCCTCGCCCATCTGGAACACGCCACCCGCCCCGGCCAGGGCGACGCCCGCACCCGCATCCTCGCCATCATCGCCACCGTGCTGGACACCGGCTGCCGGGCCGGCGAACTCTGCGCCCTGCGCACCCACGACATCGACCCGCGCCACGGCACGATCCGGCTCACCCGCCTCCCCCAGCACCGCGACCCCCGCACCCCACCCGTCACCGAGACCCTCCCCCTCTCCGCCACCACCCGCGCCGCGCTGCGCCAGTGGCTCACCGCCCGCGCCCGCCTCACCGTCCGCGACGCCACCCGACCCCCCGGCCCCGGCAACGAGACCACCGACGCCCTGTGGGTCAGCATCGCCCCCAGCGGCCACCCCCGCCCCGGCCTCCCCCTCCACTTCCGCGGCCTCGCCCGCGCCTACGCCCGAGCCGTCCACGACCTCAACACCGACATGGCCGGCCAACCCGGCTGGCACCCCCTCCCCCGCCGCATGGAACCCCTGCGCCGCGCCATCGAACTCCACCCCGCCGACCCCGACGACGCGAATGCCCTCCGCCGCCCACCCGCCCCTCGTCCGGCGCCGCCAGCTGCCGGACAGGAGCCGTCCAGCCGCCAGAACTGAAGGCCCCGGAGAACATCCCCACCCGCCGGGAGTGAGGCCGGCTCAGTCCGCCGCCCCATCGAGGTGGTCCTCGTACACCGCGACCTTGTGCCGGACGATGTCCAACGAGCGGTGCAGCTCGGCGAGTCGGTCCAGGACGCGCTGTTCGTGGGCGCGCAGCAGGGCGAGGCGGTCGGGTTCGGTGCCGGTGCCGGTGCGGGCGAGTTCGGTGTAGCGGCGGATCTCCGGGATCGGCATGCCGGAGGCACGCAGGACGGTGCACAGCCGCAGCCACTCCACGTCACCCTCGGTGTAGCGGCGCCGTCCGCCGCCCTCGCGCCGGATCGGGCCGGCCAGGATGCCCTCGCGCTCGTAGAACCGGAGCGCGTGCACGCTCAGGCCGGTGCGGGCGGCGACCTGGCCGATGCTCAGGGTCGGCGCCGACCCGTCCGGTGATGACATCCGACCAGCATAGGAGTCCGCCGTCCGGGTCGGCCGGGGAGTTGCCCGGGCCGGTCCGGGGAGTTGATCTAGAGCCGACTCCAGCTCCTAGAGTGGCCGGCGGCGCGCCCGCAGCGGACGCACGGAAGGGGAACACGTCATGCGTTACCGGACTCTCGGCGGCACCGGCATCGAGGTGAGCACGCACTGCCTGGGCACCATGATGCTCGGCTCGGTCGGCAACCCGGACCACCGGGAAGGCGCCCGGATCGTGCACACCGCGCTGGACGCCGGGATCAACTTCGTCGACACCGCCGACATGTACTCGGCGGGCGAGTCCGAGGAGATCGTCGGCAAGGCGCTGGAGGGGCGGCGCGACGAGGTGGTGCTGGCCACCAAGGTGCACTTCCCGATGGGCGAGGGGCCCAACCGCGGCGGCAACTCGCGACGGTGGATCCTGCGCGCGGTGGAGGACAGCCTGCGGCGGCTGCGCACCGACTGGATCGACCTCTACCAGGTGCACCGGCCCGACCACCGCACGGACGTCGAGGAGACCCTGGCGGTGCTCGACGACCTGGTCCGGCAGGGCAAGATCCGGGCGTTCGGCTGCTCGACCTTCCCGGCCGCCGAGATCGTCGAGGCGCACTGGGCGTCCGAGCGCCGCGCGCTGCCCCGGTTCCGGACCGAGCAGCCGCCGTACTCGCTGCTGGCCCGCGGCATCGAGGCCACCGTGCTGCCGGTCGCCCGCCGCCACCGGATGGGCGTGCTCACCTGGGCGCCGCTCGCCTCGGGCTTCCTGACCGGCCGCTACCGCAAGGACGGGCCGGTCGACCTGGGCAGCGGGCGGGCCGCGCTGACCCCGCACCGCTTCGACCCGGCGCTCCCGGAGAACGCCCGCAAGCTCGATGCCGTCGAACGGTTCGTCGCGCTCGCCGACGACCTCGGCTGCACGCTGCCCGAACTCGCCGTCGCCTTCCCGCTGGCGCACCCCGACGTCACCTCGGTGATCCTCGGCCCCCGGACGGTCGAGCAGCTCACCGGCCTGCTCGGCGGAGCCGCGCTGACCTTGGACGACGCCGCCCTGGACCGGATCGACGCGATCGTCCCGCCCGGCACCGACCTCTACCGGGCGGACGGCGCCTGGCGGTCCCCCGCCCTCGACCCGGCCGCCCTGCGCCGCCCCGTCGCCGACCGCGCCGGGGCGGACGCCTGACGCCTGACGCCTGACGCCGAGAGCCCGCCCGTCGGCCGGCCGGCCGGTTCAGCCCCCGGCCGGCAGGCGGCCCTGTAGGGTGCGGGACAACTCGGCGATGCAGTCCGCGAGTTGGCGGTCGGAGAGCCGGGCCGGGTCGCCGCCGCAGCCGACCGGTGCCGTGGAGGGCTGCGGCGCGGGCGTCGCCGGAGCGGGGGCCGGAGCCGTGGGTGTCGCCGCCGGATCGGGCTGCGGCTGCGGCTGGGCGCCGGGCGGGGTGACGGCACCCTTGAGGGAGACCAGGTTGGGGGTGACGGTGGCGTCGCCCGAGAGGTCGATGTAGTCCTGGGTCTGCCCGTTGAAGTCGACGAAGCCGCGCCACATGTCCCGGCCGAACGGGATGATCTCCTGGAGCGCGCCGCCCTCGCCCGCGCTGATGGTGACCGAGGTCCGCTGGGCCATGTACGAGACCATCCGGCTGGCCAGCACGTCCAGGTTGACCGACGGGGCGTCGTCGGCCCGGACGTACACGTGCAGGTCGTTGAGGCCGTCGCCGACCCGGTCGGCCTGGAGGACCGCGAAGGCGACCACCAGTTGCGAGGAGCTGTCCCGGGGCACCAGCGGCGTCACGTAGTACAGGTGGCCGTCGGCCTTCGAGCGGAGCAGGAACTCGCCGGGGTTGGTGGCGTTCGCGGCGGCCGCGGTGTGGTCGTAGCCGAAGCCGCGGTCGTCCTTGGCGCCGCGCCCGCCGAGCCACTGCACCTCGTGGATCTGCGAGCGGACCACCGAGGCCGGGTAGACCGCGCCGGGCAGGTCGCCGGGGGCCGCGGTGGGCCGGTGGGCGAGGTCGGGGCGGCCGTCGGCGGAGCCCCTGAGCACCAGGACGCCGGCCGGGGCGAGCACCGTGCGCCGCTTCCAACCGGTCTGCCTGGCCACCGAGATGACGATCACGGGCCGGGCGGTGCGGACGTCCGGGCCGTCGCAGTAGCCCCAGACGTCCTGGTCGCTGTAGACCAGGTCGGGGAAGCGCTCGGCGAGCAGGTTGCGCAGGCTGACCGCGCCCGTCCCGCCGAAGGCCCGGTCGAAGGCGTGGTCGCCGCCGAAGGCGCAGGAGGTGACGGAGTTGGAGCCGCCGTCCCAGACCGCGACGCCCTCCATCGGCTGCTCGCCGGAGCCGTCCAGCACGGCCGTCCACACCCCGGCGCCGCCCGCCCGCGCCCCGTCCGCACCGCCCGTCGCGGCACCGGGCAGGTAGTGCAGGCTGTGGTTCAGCAGGTGGACGCCGGAGGTCAGGCCCGCGCTGTCGGTGAGCGCCTTGGTGGCGGCGGCGTAGGACGCGGTGCGGGCCTCGAAGTCGAAGTCCGGCATCGGGGCGGTCTTGACGCAGGCCGGGACGTCCGAGGTGCCGACCAGGTCGCAGCGCGCGCCGTCGCCGGGGCGGCTGTGCTCGGTGACCGGGAGCACCGAGCGCGGGGTGGCCGCGCCGCCCGCCGGGACGTCCAGGACGGTGGAGCGGGCGTAGAACCGGCCCGCGTCCTTGTCGTCGTCCCACAGGCCGGTGCCCGCGCGCACCAGCGAGCCGAGCACCGCCAGCACCACCGCGGCCGTCGCCAGCCGGACCCACCGGTCGCGCAGGCCCGCCCCGGACTCCCCGGCCGCGTACCGGAGCGCCACCCCGGTGCCGCCCAGGCCGATCGCGAGCCAGAACCAGAACAGCGGCGCGGCGTCCATCGGGCCGCCGTGCGGGAAGAACAGGCGCTCGACCAGCAGCAGGTAGCTCTGGTCCTGCTGGCCGAAGCCGCCGAACAGGACGTGCTTGACCACCCGGGTCAGCACCGCCAGCAGCGGCATCCACAGCCACCAGACGGCCACCCGGACCAGGGCGTCCCGCGCCGCGTGGCGGCCCCGTGCACTCGTCATCCCGCTCCCCCGTCCCCGACCCGCTCCGCAGCGCGGGCCCCCCTGGTCCATCGTTCCCGCCCCGCCCGCCCGGCAAGCCTGCGGGGCGGCCGGACGGCCGGACGGCCGGGCGGACGGGCGGACGGGCGGCCGGGCGGCCGGACCGGGCGCCGCCGTGGCCCCCGGTCCTCGGCCGTTGCCGGACACACTGGCATGACGGTCTGTCAGGCAGCCCCGGCGGCCTCCCGCAGGGTGCGGGAGAGCGTGCCGCGCAGGTGGGCGAACGCGGGGGTGCCGCGCAGCGCGGCGGGGTCGGTGGCGCTGTCGCGGGGCAGGTCGACGGGCAGGTCGGCGACCACCCGGCCCGGGTCGGCGGCCATCACCAGGACCCGGGAGCCGAGCAGCACCGCCTCGTCCACCGAGTGCGTGACGAACAGCACGGCGGTGCCGGCCCGGGCGGTGAGGGTGCGCAGTTCCTCCTGGAGGCGTTCGCGAGTGAGCGCGTCCAGGGCGGCGAACGGCTCGTCGAGCAGCAGCAGCCGGGGCCGGCCGGCCAGCGCCCGGGCGATGGCGACCCGCTGCTGCTGGCCGCCGGACAACTCCCAGGTGCGCCGCCCGGCGTAGCCGGACAGGCCGACCAGGTCGAGCAACTCGGCGGTACGGGCGGCCCGTTCGGCCCGGGGCAGGCCGTGCCGGGCGAGCACGAAGGCCAGGTTGCCGCCGACGGTGCGCCACGGGAACAGCCGCGGCTGCTGGAACACCAGCCCGGTGCCGCGCCCGGGCCGGGGCGGCGCGCCGTGCACCAGCGCACCGCCCTCGACGGCCGGTTCGAACCCGGCGACCACCCGCAGCAGGGTGGTCTTGCCGCAGCCGGACGGGCCGACCAGGACGACGAACTCCCCCTCCGCGACGGTCAGCGAGACGTCGTGGACGGCGGTCACCTCCCGCCCGGCCCGCCGCCGGCCCCGGGTACCGCCGTACCGGACCGTGATCCGGTCCAACGCGACTGCGGGGGACGCGCGTTCGGCCACCTCGACCGCCTCGACCGCCTCGCCCGCCTCGTCCGCCTCGCCTGCCTTACGCATCTCGGCCGCCCCGGTCAGTGGTCCGGGCGCCCCGGTCGGCGGTCCGGGCGCCTCAGCCGGTGACACGGGCCAGCTCCTCCACGGCCAGTGCCTTGGCGAACACCGAGGCGTCGGGCACCGCGTCGATCTTCTGCTGGCCCTTCAGGAACACCGCGGCGTCGTGCAGGTTGTCGGCGAGCCTGCCGGGCGCGCCGGGCTTGCCCAGGTAGTCGGGGCCGGCCTGTTCGGCGGCGGTGAGCAGGACGAGCTGCTTGAGCTGGGCGAGCGCGTCGGCGGGGCTGAGGTTGAGCTCCTTGGCGATCGAGGCGGCGGCCTGCCCGGGGTCGCTCTTGGCGAGCGCGACGGCCTGGTCCTCGGCCTTGAGCCAGGCGGTGACGATCTCGGGGTGGGCCTGGGCGAAGGCGTTCGTGACCACGCCGAGGTCGGCGGTGCGCTTGCCCTGGTCGGCGAGCTGGCGGCTGGTCACCAGCACCTTGCCGTCCTTCTCCAGCTCGGTGAGGGTGGGCGTCCAGGTGTAGGCGGCGTCGATGTCGCCGCGCTTCCAGGCGGCCAGCGCGTCCTGCGGCTGGAGGTCGATGACGTTCACCTTCGCCGGGTCGACGCCGGCCGCCTGGAGGGCGGCCAGCAGCGAGTAGTGCGAGGTGGAGCCGAACGGGGTGGCGACCTTCTTGCCGACCAGCTGCTCCACCGAGGTGATGCCGCCGCGGGCGACCAGCGCCTCGTTCTCGCCGATCAGGTCGTGCACCCAGAGCACCTTGTACGGGATGTTCAGCGGCGCGGCCAGGCCCTTGGTGACGGGGCTGGACCCGGCCAGGCCGAAGTCGACCGAGCCGGCCAGGACGGCGGTGTTGACGTCGCCGCCGGAGTCGAACTTCACCCACTTGACGTCGGCGTCGGGCAGCGCCTGCTCCAGCAGCCGCCTGTCCTTCACCACCAGGTCGGCGTTGGGTATCTCCTGGTAGGCGATCCGGACGGTGGTTCTGCCCTTGCCGTCGGCGCTGCCGGAGCCGGAGCTGGAGCAGGCGGTGGCGGCGGCGGTCAGCAGCACGGCCGCCGCGGCGGCGGTGGCGCGCAGGACGGTACGGCGGTTCTCGGGCATGGCGGACTCCCTTGGTAGGAAAGAGGATTGACGAAGGGTCAGGCGCGTCCGCGCCAGGGCACGGCGAGCCGTTCGACGGCCTTGAGCAGGCCGTCCAGGACGATGCCGGACAGGCCGATGGTGATGATTCCGGCGAGCACGACGGCGGTCTGGTTGTAGCGCTGGGCGTCGCGGATCATGCCGCCGATGCCGGGCACCCCGTTGATGGTCTCGGCGGCCACCACCGAGGTGTACGCGACGCCGACGGCGATCCGCACCCCGGTGAGGATCTCGGGCAGCGCGGCGGGCAGCACCACCCCGCCCAGCAGCGACCAGCGGCCCGCGCCGAGCGCCCGGGCGGCCTCCAGCAGGTCGCCGGGCACGCCGCGCACGGCGGCCGCGGTGGCGGCGGCGACCGGCGGCAGCGCGGCGATCAGCAGCAGCCAGACCTTGGGCGACTCGTCGATGCCGAACCAGATCACCAGCAGGCTCAGGTAGGCCAGCGGCGGCAGGGTGCGCAGGAAGGTGACGGCGGGCTCCAGCACCACCGCGACCGGGCGCAGGGTGCCGATCGCCAGGCCGAGCGCGGTGCCGAACAGGACCGCCCAGCCGGTGCCCTGGGCGATCCGGCGCAGGCTGGCGGCGAGGTGCTCGCCCAGCAGGTGGCCGCTGTAGCCGCGGACGCCGTCGTGGACGGTGGAGGCGAGCACGAACTGGTGCCACACCTCGCCCGGGGAGGGCACCAACGCCCTCGGCCACACCTGGAGTTGGACGACGAGCTGCCAGCCGGCCAGCAGCGCGGCGAGCGCCAGGGCGCGCAGCGCCGTCCAGCGCAGCGCCTCGACCACCCGGCCCCGGGAGGCCCCGGCCCGCACGCCCACCGTACCCGTCGCGCCCGTCACGCCTGCCGTACCCGCCGTACCCGTCACGCCCGCCGTACCGGCCTTCGCGCCGGTCGTCGTACCGGTACCGGTACCGGCACCCGCACCCGTGGCCGCGCTCATGCCGCGTCCCGTTCGGCCAGCAGGGCGCGCACCCGGGGGACGACCTCCTCGCCGACCCGGTACGCCTCCTCCAGGTGCGGGTAGCCGGAGAGGATGAACTCGTCGACGCCCAGGGCCCGGTACTCGGCGAGGCGGGCGGCGACCTCGTCGTGCGAGCCGACCAGGGCGGTGCCGGCGCCCTCCCGGACCAGGCCGATGCCGGCCCACAGGTTGGGGGCGACCAGCAGGTCGCGGGCGGCGGCGGTGCCGCCGCCGTGCAGGGCCGCCATCCGGGCCTGGCCGGTGGAGTCCATCGCGGCGAACCGGGCCTGGCTGGCCCGGACGGCCGCCGGGTCGATGCCGGAGAGGATCCGGTCGGCCTCGGCCCACGCCTGTTCGGCGGTGTCGCGGCTGATCACGTGCAGCCGCAGCCCGTACCGCAGGGTGCGCCCCTGCTCGGCGGCGATCGCGCGCAGCCGGGTGATCCGCTCGGCGATCGCCGCCGGCGGTTCGCCCCACAGCAGTTGGACGTCGGCGCGGCGGGCGGCGACCTGCTCGGCGGCGGGCGAGGCGCCGCCGAAGTACAGCGGGACGGGGTGCTCGACGGCGGGGTCGACGAGCTGGGCGTCGGCGAGTTGCAGGTGCGCGCCCCGACGGTCGACGCGCTTGCCGTCCAGCAGGTCGCGCAGCGCGGCCATCACCTCGTCGGTGCGGGCGTAGCGCTCGTCGTGGGCCAGGTGGTCGCCGTAGGCGCGCTGTTCGGCGGGGTCGCCGCCGGTGACCACGTTCAGCCGCAGCCGGCCGCCGGCCAGGCGGCGGAAGGAGTCGGCCTGCTGGGCGAGCAGGGTGGGGCTGGCGAAACCGGCCCGGAAGGCGACCAGGAAGCCGATCCGGCGGGTGTGCTGGGTGAGCGCGGTGGCCAGGACCCACGGGTCGACGCAGCCGAGGCCGACCGGCGCGAGCAGCGCGGTGAACCCGGCCTGCTCGGCGGCCCGGGCGACCTGCGCCAGGTAGTCGACGTCGGCGGGCCGGCGGGTCGCGGCACCGGTGCGGCCCTGCACGGCGGTGACGCCGCCGGGGTCGCGGCCGTCGCCGCCGGTGGGCAGGAACCAGTGGAACACGGGGGTTCGGTCGGGCACGGGGGGTCCTCTTCTCCGGGGGCGGCCGAGGCGGCGGGCGGGACAGCGGGCGGGACTCGCACACGGGCGTACCGGGCTCACCGGGCGTACCGGGTCGTGCGGTCGGCGGGGTGCGGGCGCGGCGACGACACCCTCCGCACCGGCTGCGGACGCGGGGGTGCGGACGCGCGGGCTACGGACGCGGGGCGTACGGACGCGCAGGTGCGGCGGGGTACGGGCGGAGCCGGGGGTGCGTGGCGCTCAGGCGCGGCGACAGGCAGCGGAACACACCCGGAGAAGGTCGATGTGACCCCGGGTGGTGAGGAATACGCGCTGCGACATGCGCCGGAAGCTACCACGTTCCGGTCGGTCGAGGGCCTAGAACGTCCACATCGCGGTCACCGCGTCCACGATCCGGACGGTCGACCGAAGCGGTCGGCGCCACGGGCCTTTTCGGCCAACCCCGGTGACGTCCAATCAGTTATTCGACGGACCGCGCCTACTGGAAACAAACCTTTCGTTCAACCACTTGACCGTGCCCGGTACGCCGCTATCGTCTCCCCCAGCAGTCGGTCTAGACCTATGACCGTCTCCGGCCTGTCGCAACGGTCGTACAGAGGAACCCCGTTCGTGTCCGCCCCACCGCGCCACGACGGGAACCGCCGTACCTGGACGGTCCAGGACGGACCTGAACCCCCCACATCAGGAAGGCACCCCCCATGCAGACCAAGAGAAAGGTGACCGCCGTCGTCGGCGCGCTGGTCGCCCCCCTGCTCGGCATGACCATGAGCGCGGGCACCGCCAGCGCCCACGGCTGGATCACCAACCCGGCGAGCCGCCAGGACCAGTGCGCCAACAACGTGGTCAGCTGCGGCCAGATCAAGTACGAGCCGCAGAGCGTCGAGGGCCCGAAGGGCCTGTTCACCTGTTCCGGCGGTCACTCCGAGTACGCCGAGCTGGACAACGACAACCTGGGCTGGAAGGTCACCAACGTGTCCTCCGTCCAGACCTTCACCTGGCACTTCACCGCCCGGCACTCCACCGCGAACTGGCAGTACTACATCGGCAACAAGCTGATCGCCACGTTCCCCGGCAACAACGCCCAGCCGCCGGCCGACCTCAGCCAGACCGTGAACTTCGGCAGCTACACCGGCCGCCAGAAGGTCCTCGCGGTGTGGAACATCTCGGACACCGCGAACGCGTTCTACTCCTGCATCGACGTCAACATCGGCGGCACGGGCGGGACGACGGGCGGCACCACGGGTGGCACGACCGGCGGGACCACCGGCGGGACGACGGGTGGCACGACCGGCGGCACGACCGGAGGCACCACGGGCGGGACCACCGGCGGCACCGGCAGCTGCACGACCGCCGCCTGGAACACGACCGCGGCCTACAGCGCCGGCCAGACCGTCTCCTACGGCGGCCACAACTGGCGCGCCAAGTGGTGGACCCAGGGCGAGCAGCCCGGCACCACCGGCCAGTGGGGCGTCTGGGACGACCTCGGCGCCTGCTGACGAGCCACCCGGCACCCCGCGACACCGCCGACCGGCCGACGGCCTCCTGTGGGGGAGGGCCGCCCGGCCCGGCACCAGGCCCCCGACCCGCACCCGGGTCGGGGGCCCACGCGCTCCCGGGCCCTCTTCCGGCCCGGCCCAGATCCCGGGTCCGGCCCCGGCCCCGCCCCTCCCGGTAGGGCCGGGGTGGAGACCGGCCGCCCCCGTCAGCCCCGCAGCCGGGCCAGCAGCGCACCCCACCAGCCGCGCCGCTGCGGAGGCACCAGCGGCACCACCGGCGGCGCGGGCGGCAGCGGCGGCGCGACGGCCGCCGGGGCGGGCGCCGTCCGCGACGGGGTGGCGGCGGGCGTCCGCGGGCCGGGCACGGACGGCCCGACCGCCGTCGCCGAACTCGACGGGTACAGCGCGGTCGGCGCGGGCGACACGGTCGGCGCGGTCGCCGAGGTCTCCGCGGTCGCCGGATACCGCGAGGTCGACGGGTACGACGGGTACGACGGGTTCGAGGGGACGACCCCGGCGGCCGGTGCCGCCGCCTGCGGCTGGAGCGCGGCGCGCGGGGTGAAGCGGGCCGGCAGCTCGGTCAGGTGCCGGGACATCCAGTTGCCCCGCCAGACCAACTGGTTCTCGTCCACCGAGAGTTGGAGGTCAGGCAGCCGGGTGAGCAGGATGTCGATGCCGGACTCGGCGATCGCCCGCCCGATCTCCTGCCCGGGGCACTCGTGCGGACCGCTGCCGAACGCCAGGTGCGAGCGGTTGCCGAACAGCGGGGTGTCCAGGTCGGGCCGGACCGCCGGGTCGGCGTTGCCCGCCGCGACGCCGAGCAGCAGCATGTCGCCGGCCTTGATGGCCTGCCCGCCGAGTTCGGTGTCGCCGGTCGCCCAGCGGCCGGGCACCAGCATGAACGGCGGTGAGTCCCAGAGCACTTGGTCGAGGGCGTCCGGCAGGGTCATCTGGCCGCCCGACAGGTGGGCGCGGAAGCGGCTGTCGGTGAGGACCATCTTCAGCGTCTCGGAGATCAGGTTGATGGTGGTCTCGTTGGCGGCCAGCAGCACCGAGCGCAGGTGCTCCAGCACCTCGTCCTCGCTCAGCCCGGACGGGTGCTCGATCAGCCAGGTGATCAGGTCCTGGCCGGGCTCGTCGCGCTTGCGCTCCACGGTGCGGCGCAGCGACTCGACCACGTACTCGTTGCTGGCGACGGACGTCTCGGTGCCCTTGACCAGGTCGCGGGCGGCCTCGACCAGCCGCGGGCCGTACTCCTCGGGCATGCCGAGGAGTTGGGTCATCACCAGCATCGGCAGGTGCTCGGCGAACCGGGAGACCAGGTCGACCCGGCCGCTGTCGCCGAACTCGGCGATCAGCTGGTCGGAGAACCGGGTGACGTAGCGCCGCATGCCGCGCCGGTCGAAGCGGTTCAGGCCGTCGGTGACGGCGACCCGCAGCCGGCGGTGCTCCTCGCCGTCGACGAAGGAGCAGGTCGGCTGCCAGGCGATCACCGGCAGCACCGGGGAGTCGGGGGCGACCCGGCCCTCCCGGAACTCGGTCCAGCGCCGGGAGTCCCGGGAGAACCGGGACGGGGTGCGCATCGCGGTCAGGTTCGCCGAGTAGCCCAGCACCAGCCAGGCCGGCAGGTCGCCGTGCAGCAGGACGGGGGCGACCTCGCCGTGCTCGGCGCGCAGCTTCTCGTAGAAACCGGCCGGGTCGGCCTCGGCCTCGGGGCCGAACAGCCGCAGCAGTCCACCGCCCGGCGGCCCCCCGGCGGCGCGGTGGGCGGGACAGCCGGGCGGCGGGACGGGCGCGCCCTGGTACGCGTGCTCTTCGTACGTCACGGGATGACTCCGGGGGGAGGGGGAGGAGTTGACGGGCCGCGGGCGGCCGGTGGAACGGCGGGCGGGACGGCGGGACGTCAGCCGACCGGCTGGGCCGAGGGCGTCGCGGCCGGGACGGACCCGCCGGACGCACCGGACGCACCGGTCCCGGCGGGCCCGCCCGGCTGGGCGGCGAGGTCGTACAGGTAGCGCATCAGGGCCGTCAGCACGTCCCGGCTGGACTCCCGGGAGCGGGCGTCGCAGTGGACGATCGGCACGTGGTGCGGCAGGTCGAGCGCGGCGCGCAGTTCCTCGACGGGGTAACGGGGTGACTCCGGGAAGCCGTTGAGCGCGACCACGAACGGCACCCCGCGGTCCTCCAGCCGGCCCAGGACGTCGAAGGAGACCTCCAGCCGACGGGTGTCGACCAGCACGACCGCGCCCAGCGCGCCCTCGAACAGGCCGTTCCAGAGGAACCAGAAGCGCTCCTGGCCCGGCGTGCCGAAGACGTACAGCACCAGTTCGTCGCTGATGGTGATCCGGCCGAAGTCCATCGCCACGGTGGTGGAGTCCTTGCGCTCCACCCCGGCCAGGTCGTCGATGCCGACGCCCGCCTCGGTCATGGTCTCCTCGGTGGTCAGCGGGCGGATCTCGCTGACCGCGCCGACCAGGGTGGTCTTGCCGACCCCGAAGCCGCCGACGATGACGACCTTGACGGCGGTGGCCACGGTCGCCGGGAGCAGCTCGGCCTCGCGCGGCCCGCGCGGCTCAGAGCCGTTGAAGTCCATGGATCACTGCCTCCAGCAGGGAAAGGTCGGGAAGGGCGGCCGGGGGGACGGGGGCGCGGACCTCGATCCGGCGCTCGGCGAGCAGGTCCGCCAGCAGGACGGTGACCAGGCTGTTCGGCAGCCGCAGGTAGGCGGAGATCTCGGCGACCGAGAGCGGGGAGCCGCAGATCCGCAGGATCGCGGCGTGCTCGGGCTGCATGGTCGGCTCGGGCCGGGCGCGGGCGACGACCAGCGTGACCAGGTCGAACCCGGCGGTGGCGGACTTGCGGTCGCGCCCCCCGCTGATCACGTAGAGCCGCTCCGGGTTGGCGTCCGCCCAGTCCTGGTTGCTCATCCCCGCACCTCGGTGTGGCCGGCGGCCGGTCGGCGCGTCGGCGGTGTTCCGGTGGTTCCGGCCGTCCCGGCGGCCGCGACCGCTGTCGCCGCCGCTGCCGCGTCGGACCCGGCGGGCCGTGCGTCCGCCCGGCCCGGCCGTGACCCGGCCCGACGGAGCGCCCGCCGTCCTGCCCGTGGCCCGACGGAGCGCCCGGCCCCCGGCCCGGCCCGTCGGCCGGTCGGGTCGGCGGCGCGACTCACGCGATCTGCTCGCTGCCGCGGACGGGTGTGGTCAGGTGCTCGCCGATCCGGGCGACCAGGTCGCGCATCCGCTGGCCGACCAGGCCCGCGTCCACGCCCTCGTCCGCGAGGACCGCCAGGTAGGCCCGGGAGCCGGCCGCCATCAGGTAGAAGAAGCCGCCGCCGACCTCGATCACCACCAGCCGCATCCGCCCGTCGCCGTGCGGGAACTCGTGGCCGACCGCGTTGGCCAGGCTCTGGAGTCCGGCGCAGGCGGCGGCCAGCCGGTCCGCGGTGTCGGGGTCGGTGCCGTGCTGGGCCAGCCGCAGGCCGTCCGCGGACAGCACGATGACGTGCCGGATGCACGGGACGGTCTCCGCGAGGTCCTTGAGCATCCAGTCCATGTTGGTCCGTTGCTGAATCACTTGTCGCCTTTCCCTGCTGATTCGTCACTGGCGTGGCTGCCGCCGCCCGGCCCGGCGACCGACCCGCCGCCCGGCCCGGCGACCGGCGCGGTGCCGTTGACGCCGTCGGTGAAGGCGGCCAGCCACAGGCCGGGTTGGACCGGCTCGGGGGCGGGTGCGGGTGCGGGTACGGGTGCCTGCGGCGCGGCCGCGGCCCGCACCGGGGGCGCCGGGGCCTGGGCCGGGGCAGGCGTCCGGGCCGGGGCCTGCTGCGCGGGGCGGGAGGCGCCGAAGCGGGACGGGGCGGCGTGCCGGCGGCGCTGGGGCAGCCCGTTCGCGGTGCGCTCGAACACCTGGGGCGCGTCGTCCTCGTACGGCTTGGCCGCCGGCCCGGGCCCCGCGGGGGACGCCGCCGCGGACGCCGGTCCGGACGCCGCCGCGGGCACGGTGCGCGGGAACGTCCCGTCGGAGGGGGCCGGGAACGTCCCCGCCGCAGAGGCCGCGGGGGCCGGGAAGGCTGCGGAGGCCGGGAAGGCTGCGGTGGCGGCGAAGCCCCCGGCGGGGGTGTGGGTGGCGGCGGCGGGGTGCGGGCGGGGCGCGGTGTCCGCGAACTCGGCGCCGGGCACCGGCGGGTAGGGCTCGCCGTCGTACTGGCCGCCCGGCCCCTGGGGGGAGGGGAAGGCCAGCGGGGTGGTGGTGGCGATCCGGCCGATGCCGTGGGCGCGGCTGGGCGCGGGCGCGGTGGTGATGTACGCCTCGGGGACGATCAGCACCGCGCGCACGCCGCCGTACGCGGAGGGGCGCAGCGAGACCTGGAAGCCGTAGGCGCGGGCGAGTCGGCCGACCACGGCGAGGCCGAGCCGGGGGGCCTCGCCGAGGCCGTTGAGGTCGATGCCGGACTCGGCCTCGGCCAGCATCCGTTCGGCCCGGGCGCGGCCCTCCTCGCCGAGGCTGAGGCCGCCGTCCTCGATCTCGATGGCGATGCCGGTCTGCACCTCGACGGCGGTGAGGTGGACGTTGGTCTGCGGCGGCGAGTAGCGGGTGGCGTTGTCGAGGAGTTCGGCGAGCGCGTGGATCAGCGGTTCGACGGCGGGGCCGACCACGGCGACCTCGGAGACCGGGTGGAGTTCGACCCGGCGGAAGTCGAGGATGCGGGAGATGCCGCCGCGCAGCACGCTGTACAGCGGGACGGGGTTGTTCCACTGGCGGCCGGGGCGGGCACCGCCGAGCACGGCGATGGAGTCGGCGAGGCGGCCGATCAGGGCGTTGCCGTGGTCGAGCAGCAGCAGGTCGTCGAAGACCGCGGGGTCGTCGCCGTGCCGGTCCTCCATCTTGCGCAGGTCGATGGCCTGGCGGTGGACGATGGCCTGGACCCGGCGGGCGATGTTGACGAAGGCGCGCTGCGCGGACTCGCGCATCGCCTCCTCGTTGTCGACGGCGTCCAGGACGGCGCGCAGCACGGCGTAGCGGAAGTCGTGGAACTCGTCGCCGGCGTTGTTGACGTGCTGCTGCTCGTAGGAGCGGAGCACGTCGGTGATGAACTCGCCGCCCTGCATCCGGGCGACGGCCTGCGGGAGTTCGTTCCTGGCGAGTTCGAGCATGCCGGCCTGCTGCCGGGCCAGGCGGTGCCGCTGCTCGGCGTCCTGCCGGGCGGCCTCCTCGCGGGCCAGTTCCAGTGCGCGGCCCCGGCGCACCGCTTCGTACCCCGCCACCGCCACGGCCGCGGCGCCCACCAGGCCGCACCAGATGATCCCCGAGGTCGCCGCGCCCGGGTTCGCCGCGGCGGCGAGGCCGACGGCCGCGCCGATCACCGCCGCGGGCAGCAGACAGACGAGCACGGCCGCGGGCAGCCGTCCTCCTGAAGACGATCCGTCTGGTGACGATCCGGCTCGAAGCATCAGCATCCTCATACGCTCGGAGGGGACAGGGAGGTGGGCGGGGCCGGGCGGTGCGGCGGGGCCCGGGCGCGAAGCAGCATAGCCGGTGCACGAAGTGCCTGACGGTCCGTCAGACGCCTTTTCCCCCAGGAGGGTTGCTCTCCCGGACGACTGTTCCCGGGGCCTGCCCGGGCGGTCCGGACCGCGCCGTGCCCGACTCATAGGCTTGTCGCACCATGCGCCCCCGGAGTAGCCCCACCCGGCGGATTCACCCGGACGAGCGGCAGTCCCGGCAAACCTTCGACCACGGCCGGTCGAAACTGCTAGAGCCGACCCTCGAACCCCCGCCCGCCCCCGCGACAGGAGTTCGATGGCCTCCCCGGCCCGGCCCGGACGCTGCCGCGCGCCCCGTTCACGACTCCTCCCCAGCCCGGTGGGCGCCGGCTCGCCCCCGGATCACCGCCGGTTCACCCCACCGGGTAAGGGCCCCGGACGACCCGTCCGCGCCCACCACCGGAGGCCCCGATGCCCACCGACCCGTCCGCCCGGCCCGGCCGCCGCGCCCTGCTGCGCACCGGCCTCGCCACCGGCGCCGCGACCGCCGTCGGCCTGGCCACCCCGGCCACCGCCTCCGCCGCCGCCCCCACCGCCGGTCCCACCGCCGCCGCTCCCGCCGACCGGACCGTCACGCTGACCGGCCGACTCCCCACCGGCGCGCCCGACTTCGTCCACCTCCCGGTGGAAGTCCCGCCCGGGGTGCGGGAGATCGCGGTGTCGTACCGCTACGACCGGCCCGCCGTCCCGGCCGGCACCCCGGGCAACTCCTGCGACATCGGCCTCTTCGACCAGCGCGGCACCGACCTGGGCGGCCGGGGCTTCCGCGGCTGGTCCGGCGGCTTCCGCGACTCGTTCAGCATCTCCGCGACCGCCGCCACCCCCGGCTACCTGCCCGGACCGATCGACCCTAACACCTGGCACGTGGTGCTCGGCCCCTACCAGGTCGCCCCGCAGGGCCTGGCCTACACGGTCGAGGTCACCTTCCGGTTCGGCCGCCCGGGCCCGGCCTCCACCCCGCACTACCCGGCCGAACGGGCCCGCGGCCGCGGCCGGGCCTGGTACCGGGGCGACTGCCACCTGCACACCGTGCACTCGGACGGGCGCCGCCTTCCCGAGGAGGTCGCGGCCGGTGCCCGGGCCGCCGGGCTGGACTTCATCGTCTCCACCGACCACAACACCAGCTCCGCGCACGGCGCCTGGGGCCCGCTGGCCGGGGACGACCTGCTGATCGTTCTCGGCGAGGAGGTCACCACCCGCAACGGCCACTGGCTGGCCCTCGGCCTGGAGCCCGGCCGCTTCGTCGACTGGCGCTACCGCTCGCGCGACGACCTGTTCCCCCGCTTCGCCCGCCAGGTCCGCCGCGACGGCGGCCTGGTCGTCCCCGCCCACCCCTACTGCCCGTACGTGGCCTGCCAGTGGAAGTTCGGCTACCGGGACGCCGACGCCGTCGAGGTCTGGAACGGCCCCTGGACGTACGACGACGAATCCGCCGTGGACACCTGGGACGCCGGCCTGGCCACCGCCCTGCGCGAGGGCCGCGGCTGGCTGCCCGCGCTGGGCAACAGCGACGCCCACAGCGAGCCGCAGCCGATCGGCAGCCCGCACAACGTCGTCCTCGCCGAGGACCTGAGCCGCGCCGCGATCCTCGACGGCCTGCGCGCCGGACGCAGCTGGATCGCCGAGTCCGCCGCCGTGCAACTGGAGTTCACCGCCACCGGCCACGGCCGCCAGGTCGGCATCGGCGAACGCCTGACCGTCCCCGCCGACGCCCCCGTCGACGTCCGCCTCACCGTCTCCGGCGTCCCCGGCGGGACCGCCCGCCTGCTCACCGACGAGGGACAGCTCCACCAGGAGCCCCTCTCCCCCAGCGGCCCCACCACCCTCACCTGGCGCACCACCGCCTCCCTCGCCGGCTACGTCCGCGCCGAAGTCCGCCACCCCCGGCCGGACGGCACCCCGGGCCAGGGCACCACCATGGGCCCCGCCCTCCCCTGGGGCCCGATGGCGGCCCTCACCAACCCGATCCTGCTCGCCGCCACCCCCTGACCCGCTCCGCTCCGCGCGCCCCCGCTCAGGTCAGTTCCAGCACCTTCCGCCCGCAGCGCAGGAACACCCGGCGGGTGGCAGTCGGGCGGGCGAGGCCGTGGGCGCCGAGGACGACGAGCAGGCGCTCGTCCGCGTCGGTGCGGGTGAGCGGGACGGTGTGCCGCGCGCCGTCGGTGTGTTCGACGACCAGCCTCAGGCCGCCCGCCGCAGCGACCCGGCGGACCTGGTTGAGGCTGGGCAGTTCGCCGCTGACCTTGACCAGCGGGTCGCCGAGGGTGGCCGCGCCGTGCGCGGCCGGGTCGACGGCGGGCAGCGGCCCCGCCTGGGAGTAGCGGCGCACCGCGCACCCGGTTTTCGCCCGTCCCGCACCCGGTTTTCGCCCGTCCCGCGCGCCGCGGTTTTCCACCCGCCCGCGCCACGTGTGCACCTTGGCAGTGGCGCGCCCGGCTGCGAAGGTGACGGAGTATCAGCCCACCATCCCCTTGTCCGATCATCCCGATGGGAGCGTGCGCATGACCGCACCGGTACTGACGGTGGACCAGGTGGTCGACCGGATGACGGACCTGGCCGCCGAACTCCCGCCCCGCGACGGGGTCGCCGTGTTCAACGCGATGTACCTGACCGTCACCCGGCTGGTCCGCGACCACCTCGCCGCCGGGTACTTCGACGACCCGGTCGCCATGGCCGAACTCGACGCCGTCTTCGCCGCCCGCTACCTCGCCGCCGTCGACGACAACCGCGCCGGACACCGTCCCGCCGCCTGCTGGCGCCCGCTGTTCGAGCTGCGCGCCGCCCCGGGCGTCCACCCGCTCCAGTTCGCCCTGGCGGGCATGAACGCCCACATCGAGAACGACCTCCCGCTCGCCGTCCTCGACACCTGCCGCCTCACCGACCGCACCCCCGACCGGCTGCACGCCGACTACCTGCGGATCAACGCCCTGCTCGCCCGGGTCGAGGCCGAGGTCCGCGCCTCCCTGCTGCCCGTCCCGGCCGGCGGCGCGCTGCTGCACGTGCTGTCCGTCTGGAGCATCGACCGCGCCCGCGACGCCGCCTGGGCCTCCGTCCTCGCCCTGTGGGAGCTGCGCCGCCTGCCGCCCGCCCGCGACCTGGTCGCCGACGCCCTCTCCGGCTCCGTCGGCATGGTCGGCCGCGCCCTGCTCACCCCGCTCACCCCGCTCACCCCGCTCAGCCCGAACCGACCGCGCTCCGGGGACTGACGGACCGGTGCCCGATGATGGGTCCACCGGCGGGCCGGGCGGGACGAACGCCGGAACGGCCTCCGGACGAGGGCGGACACGGACACGGGCACGAGCGCGAACACGGGACGGAACAGCCATGGCGAAGCGCACGAAGGACGAGCAGGGGTCGAAGCGCCGGGGCCCCGACCCGCGGCACTTCGTGCAGGTCGCCCGCCGGCCGAGCCTCGGCGTCGAGGTGTCGACGGGCCGGGCCTGGGTCGGCGTCGACCAGCAGGTCGGCCACGGCTCCGCCGACGCCCTGTTCGCGCTGACGGAGGAGCAGTACGCCGCGGCGCTCGCCGGTGAGGGGCTGGGGCCGTTCGAGGGCGAGTGCTGGCGGGGCGAGCACGACGACCTGCTGCTGTTCCACCCGGGCGGCGGGTCCTGGTACCCGGAGCGGTGGTCCCCGTGCCGGGCCCGCATGCTGCCGCCCCGGTTCGAGGGCGAGCTCTGGTGGCACGTCGACGCGTGGGACGAACCCGCGGACAGCGCCCGGGCCGAGGTCTCCCGACGCCTCGCCACCGGCCCGGACGGCACCGCCGACCGGGTGTTCCGGCTGGTCGGCGACGGCGCCCACCCCCGCCCGGCCGCGCTGATCGGCGGGCTGCCCCCGGGCAGCGACCGCGCCCGGGCCCGGGCGGTCCTGGGCGATCCGGTGGAGGCGGGCGGCGACGTGTACGCCGTGGAGGGCGACCGGGTGCGGCTCGGGTACGCCGACGGCGGCCTGGTCGAGATCGCCCTGGAGCGCCCGGCCCCGCGGCCGCTGCCGGAGGGCCCGGTCCGCGCCTTCCTCGCCGCGCTCGGGGAGCCCGAGGCGGGCCCGGCCTTCCGGGAGGTGGCGCGGCTCGCGGGCGGTACGGGCCGGCGGTGGGCGGCGTCCTCGGGCTCCCCCCGGCGGCTGCTCGCGTTCGACGGCGGCGTCGAGGTGCAGGTCGAGGAGGGCCGGGTCCTGAGCGCCCGGGTCCGGCTCCGCGCGGACGCCTCCGGCCCGGCCTACCGGCACGCGCCCGACCTGCTCCCCGGGACGGCCCGGCCGCCCACCCGCGCGGACTTCCACCGCGCGCTCGGCCTGCCGTCGGCGACCGGCGCGGGCACCGACCTGTACCGCTACGGCACCCGCGACCTCCTGGTCGAGTACGCCGAGCACGACGAGCACGACAAGCACGCCGAGTACGCCGACCACACCGAGCACGCCGCCGGTACCGCGGACGCGGTGACGGCGGTCCTGCGCGGGACCAGCGCCCCGCCCGGCGTCCACCGGTGGCGCTCCGGCGAGTTCACGCTGTTCCTCGACGTCCTGGGCCGCCCGGAGGCGCACCCGCTCGTCGCCCACGTGCGCGGCCTCCCCGGGGTGCGCCTGACGCTCCGCCGCGGCGCCGTCGCCGAGGTCGAGATCGGCGGCCGCGGCCACCGGAGCGAGCGCTTCGCGGCGTTCGTCGACGGGATGCCGGGCGAGCCCACCCGCGCGGACCTGCCGCTCGGGGCGCCCACCGAGCGCGGCGCGCACGACGACCTGTGGGACTTCGCCCGGGGCCGCATCCACGTCCACTCGTCCGACGGGACGGCGGTCAGCACCGTCACCGTCCGCCGGGAACCGCCGCACGGCCTCGCGGTACGCCCCGGGACGGCGCACCGCGACCGCTGACCGGCCCCGGAGCGGCCGGAGGAGGCGGAGAGGGCGGCGCGGGCCCGGCGGCGCTGTCGTACCGCGCCCGTACGCTCCGGCCATGAGCGTCTCCCTCTACTACTCCGCGGACCGTGCGCTGCCGCTGACCGCGGCCGAGGCGTCCGCGGTCGCCCGCGTCGCCGCCGACCACCTGGCGTCCTTCCCGTACCGGGACGAGGAGAGCCTGTACCTGTACGACCTGCCCGAGGACGGCGGCGGCGAGCCGGAGCGGATCGTGGCGGGCTCCACCAAGCTGCCGCTCGACCCGGACCGGGCGCTGCCGGTGATCACCCACGTCCTGGCGGCGGTGACGGCCCTGCGTCGCGCCCTGCCCGGGGCGCGGTGGCACGTGCACCTGGACGACCTCGACGTCCCGTGGGACGAGCACGGCGGCTACGCCTTCTGACGCCCGGGCCGGGAGGCGCGCGCAGGGGCCGGGCACTCCCCCGGAGTGCCCGGCCCCGCTTCTCCCGGCTACCGCCGGCTACCGCCTACCGATCGCCGATCGCCGACCGCTCAGGCCCAGCTGGAGTGCAGCGGCTTGCCCTCGGCGTAGCCGGCCGCGCTCTGGAGGCCGACGATCGCCTTCTCGTGGAACTCCTCCAGGCTCGCCGCGCCCGCGTAGGTGCAGGAGGAGCGGACGCCCGCGACGATCGAGTCGATCAGGTCCTCGACGCCCGGGCGGGCCGGGTCGATGAACATCCGCGAGGTGGAGATGCCCTCCTCGAAGAGGGCCTTGCGGGCCCGGTCGTACGCCGACTCCTCGGAGGTGCGGTTGCGGACGGCGCGGGCCGAGGCCATGCCGAAGCTCTCCTTGTACTGGCGGCCGTCCGCGGTGGTCTGGAGGTCGCCCGGCGACTCCAGGGTGCCCGCGAACCAGGAGCCGACCATCACGTTGGACGCGCCCGCGGCCAGCGCCATCGCCACGTCGCGCGGGTGGCGCACGCCGCCGTCCGCCCAGACGTGCTTGCCCAGCCGGCGCGCCTCGGCGGCGCACTCCAGCACGGCGGAGAACTGCGGCCGGCCGACGCCGGTCATCATCCGGGTGGTGCACATCGCGCCGGGGCCGACGCCGACCTTGAGGATGTCCGCGCCCGCCTCGACCAGGTCCCGCACGCCGTCCGCCGAGACCACGTTGCCCGCGACGACCGGCACCTGCGGGTCCAGCCCGCGCACCGCGCGCAGCGCGCTGATCATCGACTCCTGGTGGCCGTGCGCGGTGTCGACCACCAGCACGTCCGCCCCGGCCTCCAGCAGCGCCTTGGCCCGGCCGGCCACGTCGCCGTTGATGCCGACGGTGGCGGCGATCCGCAGGCGGCCCGCGCCGTCCACGGCGGGGGTGTAGAGGGTGGCGCGCAGCGCGTTCTTCCGGGTCAGGATGCCGACCAGGGTGCCGTCCTCGGCGACCACCGGGGCGAGCTTGCGGTGCGCCTCGTTCAGCCGGTCGAACGCCGTGCGCGGGTCGATGTCCCGGTCCAGCAGCAGCAGGTCGCGCGACATCACCTCGGAGAGGCTGGTGAAGCGGTCCACGCCCTGGCAGTCGCTCTCGGTCACCACGCCGACGGGCCTGCCGCCCTCGACCACCACCAGCGCGCCGTGCGCGCGCTTGGGCAGCAGCGAGAGCGCGTCCGCGACCGTGTCGCCGGGGCTCAGCGTCAGCGCGGTGTCGTGCACCAGGTGCCGCTGCTTGACCCAGCCGATCACCTCGGACACCACCTCGATCGGGATGTCCTGCGGGATCGCCACCAGCCCGCCGCGCCGGGCCACCGTCTCCGCCATCCGCCGCCCGGCGATCGCGGTCATGTTCGCCACCACCAGCGGGATGGTGGTTCCCGTCCCGTCGTTCGAGGACAGATCGACACCCTGCCGGGAGCCCACCGCGGAACGGCTGGGGACCATGAAGACGTCGTCGTACGTGAGGTCGTACGCGGGCTTGAGGTCGTTCAGGAAGCGCATGAAGGGGCTCTCTGGCTGGGGAGAAACGTTACGGCGGCACGCGGCCGAGCCGCGCACACCCAACGTTCGATTCTCTTTGATTCCCCCGCCCCGGGCCAGCCCACGCCCGAATCCTGAAGATCACCACAACCGGACGCCCCCGATCCCGGAGCCGCTTCGTACGAACCTCCGAACCCCCGCCACCGGCCCCGCCCGAGCCGCCGCTCCCCGCCCGCCCCGGGTGCGCCGCGGCCCCCTGCGGTGCGGTGCACCGAGGGGGCCGAGCGGCGGTTCCGCGCAGGTGGGCGGTTCCTAGTAGCCGCGCCAGTTGGCGCCGTAGCCGCGGGCGGCGGCCATGTTGTCCATGTTGCCGTAGCGGGCGTCGCAGTAGCGGGAGCTGGCGATCAGGTTGTCGACGGGGTTGCGGATGTCCGTGTGGCCGGGCAGCGCGTACACCTTGAAGGTCGGCATGATCACCTGGGTCAGGCCGATCGACGGGGTGCCCTTCTTGGCGTTCGAGTCCCAGTTGTTCTGGGCGTTCGGGTTGCCGGAGGACTCGGCGATCGCGGCGGCGCGCATCGCCTTCGCGGACGGGACGTGCTGGCCGTTGGCGGCCAGGACGTCGCGGGCCTCCTGGATCCAGCCGTCCAGGTTGTTCGGGTAGGTCTTCTTCGCGGCGGCGGCGGCCTGCTCGGCCGCCTGCTGGTCGGCGGCCTGCTTCGCCTGCTCCGCGGCCTGCTGCTGGGCGGCCTGCTCGGCCGCCTGCTGGTCGGCGGCCTGCTTCGCCTGGTCCGCGGCCTGCTGGTCCTGCTGGACCGGCTCGCGCGCCTCGCTGCGGGAGGCGGCCTGGCCGCCGTCGCGGTTCGCGTCCTGGGTGTCCGCGGTGGTGACCGCGGCGGCGTCGGTGCGGTGGGACGCGGGTCCGGCGAACGCCTGGGTGACGGGCAGCAGCGTGCCCACGGCGATGGCGCCGGCCAGTCCGATGCCGAGGACGGCGTCGGGCATGCGGTGGTGGCCCATCCGCACCTGGGGCAATCGGCCGAGGTTGTGCTTGATGCGTCGCATGTTTCGGGTACCTCCGAGAGTCGGTTCCAGGTCACGCCGGGCCCGGGCGGACATGCGTGGTCCCCGCTCGGTGCGGGTTCCTCGGCCCGGGACGGCCGGCCCGGCGGCTCCTGCTCACCGGGGACGCCGCGCCGCGCTGGTCTCGCGGTCCGCTGCGTCATGAAGCCCCGTGAGCACTCGGATCGGCTCGGGGCACAACCACGAGACTGCCGGAGCCCCAACCAGGGGGCAAACACCCCCAAATGGGACCTACACAACTCCTCCACAACTCGAATTCCCTTGCACGCCAAAGGAGTTCACTCCCATCGACCCCCCGTATTCCACCCCGCCTATGAAGAAGGTCACAGCACCGCCCAACCTCCCCCCGACGCTCGGAATTTGGGCCCGAACCCAGTCCCGCCAAGGGCTCCACCCCCTCCGCCCCCGCTCCGCACCCCCACCCCCCGTGTGACCCCGGCCACCGCCCTGCCCTGTGACGCCGCTCTCCCCCCGGCCACCCACCGCAGCCGCCCGACCACCGGAACCGCCCACCCCGTGACCCGGCTCACGCCCCCGCACCCCCGCCCCCCTTCGCCCGGCCCCACCCCCACCCCCTCCCCCACCGGCGCCGGGCCCGGGCGGGCCTGGTTGACTGCGGCGGGAGGTCAGGGTGGAGGCGTTGGTCTCGGCGTTCGCGCCGATCTGGGTGCTGACGGCGGCCGGGTGGCTGGCCGGGCGGACGGGACTGCTGGGGGCGGACGCGGAGGCGGTGCTCGGGCGGTTCGTGTTCCACATCTCGATGCCGGCCGCGCTCTTCACCGTGGTGGCCCGCACCGACCTGGCCTCCTTCGCCGACCGCTGGGTACTGGCGTTCGCCGCCGGGACGCTGATCGCGTCCCTGCTGGGCCTGCCCGTCGGACGGCGGCTGCGGCGGCTGCGCCGGACCCCGGCCGAACGGACGGTGGCGGTGATGGCGGCGGGCTACGTGAACTCGGGCAACCTCGGCATCCCGGTCGCCGCGCAGGTCCTCGGCGACGCCTCGTACGCGGCGCCGGTGCTGCTGTTCCAGGTGCTGCTGGTCACCCCGCTGATGCTGACCGTGCTGGACGCGACCACCGCCTCCCCTTCCCCCTCCTCCCCCGCCTCCCGCCCCGCCGCGCGGCTGCGGCGCCTGGCGCTGCTGCCGCTGCGCAACCCGGTGATCCTCGGCGCGGGCCTGGGCGCGCTGTTCTCGGCGGCGCACTGGCGGCTGCCGGGGCCGCTGGCGCACTCGGCGGACCTGCTGGGCGCGGCGGCCGTCCCGACCGCGCTGGTCACCCTCGGACTGTCGCTGCGCACCCCGCCGGGCGCGGCGGCGCAGCGCCCGGACCGGGGTGAGCTGGGTCTCGCGGTGCTGGTGAAGACGGTCGGGCAGCCGCTGGCCGCGCTGGCGGTGGGCGCGCTGCTGCTGCACCTGCGGGGGCCGCAGCTGCGGGCGGCGGTGCTGCTGTCGGCGCTGCCGACGGCGCAGAACGTGTACGTGTACGCGCGGCTGTACGGGGCGGCTCCGGTGCTGGCCCGCTCGGCGGTGCTGGCGTCGACGGTGCTGTCGATGCTGACGCTGTCGGTCATCGCCTGGTCGCTGGGCGGCGGTTGACCGGACCCGCCGGGGTGCGCGGCGGACCGGTGGCCGGGAAGTGCGGCAGGTCACACGTCCGGGGGCGGCGGGCCACCGGCCCGGGAGTGCGGCAGGTCACAGGCTTCGCTCCGGCGGGGGCCGCTCCCGTAGAGTTCGGCGGTACGGATGGGGCGACGAGGAAGCATCGGCAGTGACGAACCAGCAGAGCGGCCCGGGCAGCGCCCCGGTCGAGGACGACACCGACTACGGCAAGGGCATCGACCCCGAACGCCTGGAGCTGTGCCTGAGCGTGCTCGCCGAGCTGGACGAGATCCACGTCGACCACCCGGACGCGATCCGGGTCCGGCTGGCGGTCGGCGGCCTGTTCCGCACCCTCAAGCAGCGCCGCCGGCAGGAGACCCGGGCCCGCAAGACCGCCAACGACCGCGCGGTGACGGCGAAGACCGCGACGGGCGCGCCGGGGCGGATCGACGACGAGACGGCGGGCGCGTTCGGGCTGAGCACCGAGACCACCACCGAGCTGGCCGGCATCCTGGAGCGCCCGCGCTCCTGCTACACCTGCAAGCAGCGGTACGTGGAGGTGGACGCGTTCTACCACCAGCTGTGCCGCTCCTGCGCCGCGCTGAACCGCTCGCGCCGGCACGCCCGGACCGACCTGACCGGCAAGCGCGCGCTGCTGACCGGCGGACGCGCCAAGATCGGCATGTACATCGCGCTGTGCCTGCTGCGCGACGGCGCGCACACCACCATCACCACCCGCTTCCCGAACGACGCGATCCGCCGCTTCACCGCGATGCCGGACAGCGCCGAGTGGATCCACCGCCTGAAGATCGTCGGCATCGACCTGCGCGACCCGGCGCAGGTGATGGCGCTGGCGGACGAGGTCGCCGCGGACGGCCCGCTGGACATCCTGATCAACAACGCGGCGCAGACCGTGCGCCGCTCCCCCGGGGCGTACCGCGAGCTGGTGGCGGCCGAGTCGGCGCCGCTGCCGGCCGGGGCGTTGCCCGCGTCCACGGTGATCGGCCGGTTCGGCTCGGGCGCGGTGGACGTGCCGGCGCTGCCGGGGCAGCGCAGCGGCGAGCGGCCCTCGGTCAGCGCCGAGCAGGTCACCTCGCTGGCCCTGGTGACGGGTTCGGCCTCGCCGGAGCGGATCGCGGCCGGGACGGCGATCGACGCGGGCGGCCTGGTGCCGGACCTGGCGGACACCAACAGCTGGGTGCAGACCGTCTCCGAGGTCGGCCCGATCGAGCTGCTGGAGGTGCAACTGTGCAACTCCACCGCCCCGTTCATCCTGATCTCGCAGCTGCGCCCGGCGCTCGCCGCGTCCTCGGCGCGCCGCAAGTACGTGGTCAACGTCTCGGCGATGGAGGGCGTCTTCGAGCGCGGCTACAAGGGCTCGGGCCACCCGCACACCAACATGGCGAAGGCCGCGCTGAACATGCTGACCCGCACCAGCGCGCAGGAGATGTTCGAGACCGACGGCATCCTGATGACCGCGGTGGACACCGGCTGGATCACCGACGAGCGCCCGCACCCGGAGAAGATGCGCCTGCACGAGGAGGGCTTCCACGCCCCGCTCGACCTGGTGGACGGCGCGGCCCGGGTGTACGACCCGATCGTCCGCGGCGAACTCGGCGAGGACCTCTACGGCTGCTTCCTGAAGGACTACCAGAAGGGCAAGTGGTGACGGACCTCCGGCCGATCGGCGCCCAGCCCCTCGATGCCCGGCCCCTCGGCGCGCGGCCCCCGGCCGCCGCGCACCCGCTGCCGCCGCTGGTCGGCGCGGGCGTGATCGTGCCGACCGGGGACGGGCGGGTGCTGCTCGGGCGGCGCACCACCGCCGGGGAGTCGCCGACCTGGAGCCTGCCGGGCGGCAAGGTGGACCACCCCGGGGAGTCCTTCGAGGCCGCCGCCGCACGGGAGTTGGCCGAGGAGACCGGCATCGTGCTGCCCGCCGGGGAGATGCGGGTGCTGGCGGTGCTGCTCGACCACGAGCTGGGCCGCACCCGGGTGACGGCGGCGGTGCTGGCCCCGCCGAGCCTGGCCGAGGCCCTGGTCACCGAGCCGCACGCGTGCGCCGGCTGGGAGCGCTTCCCCGTGGACGCGCTCCCCGAGCCGATGTTCTACCCGTCCGCGCAGGTGCTGGCCGCCTGGCTGCCGGACCACCGCGCCCCGGGCGGCACCTGGCACTACCCGGCGGCGGCACCGGGCTCCTGACGGACCGTCAGGCCCCTGCGGAACCCCGCGGAGGCGCCCCGGAGACTTCCGGAGCGCCACCGCGACGCGTCCTCCGCGCCGTGCGCCACCTGCACGCCGTGCGCTGCCTGCGCCACCTGCACTATCTGCACTACCTGCGCTCGGCCGCCCGGAGCCGGACGTCCGCCGGGGGCCTGGTCCCGGCGCGGCGCACCAGCAGGACGAAGGTCCGGGCGTAGGCGTCGCCCTCGGTGACCCGGGGCCAGTCCAGCCCGGCGAGGGCCGCGGACGCGGCGGCGTGCGGTTCGCCGTGCACCCACACCTCGGCGGACTGCCCGGCGCCGCCGGCACTTCCGCCGTTACCACCGCTACCGCCGAAGTGCACCTGCACGCCGACGAGTTGGTCCCGGCCGAGGTCTCCGCCCAGGGCCGGGGCGAGGGCGGGCAGCACGGGGTTGCGGACCAGCCAGTCCTGCACGTCGTGGAAGTGCCGGCCGGTGCCCCAGCCGACCACGCCGCCGTGGATGGCGTGCCAGCCGGGCAGGCCGTCCGGGTCGGAGGGGTCGAGGTGGCCGGCGAACCGGCCGTTGTGGGCGACGAGTTCGATCAGCGCGGCGCCCGTGGTGGACGCCCACGCCTCGACGCCCCGGCGGACCGGGTCCTGGTCGCCGCCGTCGATCCGGGGCACCCGGTCCCGGACGGCGGTCTCCGGACGGTCCCGGTCGGCCAGGAACACCAGTTCCAGCCGGTCCGGGTCGTCGTCCGGCGCGGCGCCCAGCCGGACCGCCAACTCGCCCGGCCCGCGGACCTCTTCGCCCTCGACCCGCCACCGCTCGCCGTGCAGCGCGGACAGTTCGTCCGCCACCGCGCCCAACACCGCCTGCTCGGACGGTCGTTCCGTACTCTTGCCGGACGCGTCCGGGCCGGTGCCCGACCGGCCGCGCCACCATGATCCCCATGCCATGGCGCACACCGTAACGTTGTACAGATTTGCTCACAATGTGCGGGTGGGAACCGGGTCAGGTAGTCGATGTCGTCCGCTGTGTGTATCGTCGCACTGCGCGATCAGGGACTTACCGCGGGCAGCAGCTGGGGGCGGCAATGGCTGTGGAACTACCATCGGGGCTCAACCACCTCATCGGGCTGCTGGGCGTGCGTTTTCCGGCGGCCAACGAGGACGAGCTCAACCAACTGGCCGACCAGTTGGACAAGTTCGCCGGAGCGCTGGACGGCGCCCAGATGACGGCGGACAAGGCGCTCACCCTGCTGCACGAGGTCTACCAGGGCGAATCGGCGGACAAGCTCTCCGAGCTGTGGAGCACCATCACCAAGTACTCCAAGGTGATCGTCGAGACCTGCCAGACGGTGTCCAAGGTGCTGCGCGCGGCGGCCGTGGTGGTCGAGCTGGCCAAGACCCAGTCCATCACCCAACTGTTCTCCATCCAGGCCCAGTTGGCGGCGGCCTCGTCCACCGGGCCGTGGAGCGCGGCGGCGGTGCTGCGGATGGGCCGCGAGATCATGAACCAGCTGCTGGAGGCGGCGGTCGGCAAGCTCGCCCAGACCGTCACCCGGCCGATCGAGGACATGATCGAGAAGGCCGCGCAGAAGGTCGCGCCCACCCCGGCCAGCAACTCCAACGGGCAGGGCTTCTCCATCGACCTGGCCCAACTCGCCCAGTGCGCGGCCGACCTGCGCCGCGGCGCGGACGACATCGAGACGCACGGCACCAGCTTCCAGCGGATCGTGCAGAGCCTGAAGATGGGCGACTCCGGCGACAAGTTCGGCAAGCTGGTGATCGAGGCCGCCGAGAGGGTGCTGCAGACCATCGCCGAGGACGTCCTCAAGCGCATCCTCGCCTCGTTCCGCGACACCGCGGACAAGATGGACAAGATGGCGGGCAACCTCAACGAGAACGAGGACAGCAACCGCACGGTGCTGAACAGCCTCACCTCGCTCGCGGCCAACCCGCTCAGCCCCAACGCGACGGCCGTCAACGGCGCTTCCGCCGGCGCGTCCCCCGCGCTGAACGGCCCGCGCCTGGGCGGCGGCGACGCGGGGCTCGCCGCGTTCGCGGGCCTGATGCCCAAGCTCGGCCCGATCGGCTCCGGACTCTCCGGCGGCAGGAGCGGCGGCTCGGGCCTCAACACGCTCGGCCTCAAGGAGCCGCTCGCCTCCGGCGGCCACGGCGGCGGCGCGGGCGGCGGCTCCGGGTCCGGTTCCGGCAGCGGCGCGGGCGGGGGCACCGGCGGCACCGGTGGTCAGGGCGGCGGCGCCTTCGTCCCCCGGCTCTCGATGCCGGCCGGCAGCCTCGGCAACAGCGGCCGGGGCAGCAGCGGAACCCGGATCGAGACCCAGAAGTCCGGTGAGGGCAGCGGCGGTTCCGGCTCCGGCTCCGGGTCCGGTTCCGGCTCCTCTCCCTCCACCGCCACCAACTCCGTCGGCCGCGGCGTCCCGCCGGGCGGCATGATGGGCATGGCGGCCATGGGCCACGGCGGCTACGGCCCGGTCGGCGGCTCCGGCATCCGCGGCGCCTCCCAGCGCCGCACCAACCGCACCGCCGAGGGCGACCCCGAGAACACCGCCTCCCCCGACGGCATCATCGCCGACGAGCTCAGCGCCGCCATGTACCCCAACCTCCAGTTGGGCCGCGTCACCCCGCAGCGCAAACCCGAGTCCGAGCGCGACGACCGCTACGACGACGACTTCGAGCTCGACCTCGAAGAGCTCGGCGACCTCGACGACCTGTACTGACCCCGGCCGATCCACCGCCGGTCCACGGCCGGTCCACAGCCGGTCCACGGCCCAGGAGCCCCGCCAGCGCCCCCGCCAGGGCCTGCCGGGGCTCCGCCCTTCTGCCCCGGCCGCCCCGGCCGCACCCGCCGCCACCTGCGGTCCGCGGCCCGCAACGCACCCGCCCGGTCCGTGAATTGACCGTGAACCGTAAACTTTTCACCGTGGTGGTATGGACCACGAACGAAACAGCTGGTTAGGGTCGTAGCGGTTCGCACGCGCGGCCGTTCGGAACCCTGGGACAGGACGTGACCGTGGCCGAGACACTGGTGGCCTCCGAGTACGAGGCCGAACGACTGGACGCCACCGCCGCCTGGGTCGCCCGCCACCGGCCGCCGGGCAGTGGAGCGCTGGCCGAACTCGGCGCCGGCGACGGCGCGCTGACCGGACGGCTGCTGCGGGCCGGATACACCGTGCATGCCGCCGAACCGGACCCGGCCCTGCGGGCCCGCCTCTGGGACCGACTGCGAGGACGGGCCCGACTACGGCTCAGCGGAGCCGACCTGGCGGCCCCGCCACCGGTACGCCGCCGCTTCGGCGCGGTCCTGCTGATCGACACCCTGCACGCCGGCCAGGACCTGGAACTCCTGCACGCCCTCCCCACCGACCTGCTGTTCGTCGCCCTCGCCCCGCCCGCCCTGGACTGCCGGCTCCGCCCGTGGCTCTCCGCCCAACAGGGCTGGCTGCTGGTGGAGGAGATCGACCTGGCCGCCCCGCGCCCCGCCCAACGCACCCTCGCCCCTGGCAGCCGCGGCGTCCTGCTCCGCCGGGCCGGCTGACCCCGGCAGCGGCGAGACGGCGGCAGCGGCGACGCGCGGCACGGCCCGATCCCGCACCGCCCGATCCCGCACCGCCCGACCACCGCCCGACCGCCGCCCCACTCCGCCCCACTCCGCCCCAGCCGCGGCGCGGCTCAGGACAGCCGGACGATCAGCTCGTCCATCGCCGCCCGCCCGGCGTCCATCGCGGCCCGCAGCAGCACCGGGTCCCGGGTCAGCCGTCCGACCTTCGGAGCCTCCGGCCCGGGGCGGACGGAGAGCACGGCGGGGCCGTCGGCGGGCGGGGCGAGGTCGTGGCGGCCGAGCAACTCCTCGTCGGCGAGCAGCCGTTCGGCCCGCCCCAGGTAGGAGTCGCGCAGCGGCGCGGGGTAGCGGCGCAGCACCGTCCGGGCGACCATCCGGGAGCCGCGCGAGGGCCCGGCCGCCACCGCGGCCGCCGCAGCCGTCGCCACCGCCGCCGGGACCGGGCCCCGCGAGCGCAGCACCAGGACGTGCGTGGCGCCCTGGGCGAGCGCGGTGCGGAACGGGATGGACTCGGCCAGCCCGGCGTCGTAGTAGCGGCTGCCGTCGAGTTCCACCGGCGGTCCGGCGAGCAGCGGGAGGGCGGCGCTGGCCCGCAGGGCGAGGCGGAGCCGGGCCGGGTCGGTGAGCAGGGGGTGGAGGTCGGTGGCGACGCCGGTGCCGGTGTGGGTGGCGATCGGGTGCAGGGTGGTGGGGTTGGCGAGGATCGCGTCGAAGTCCATCCGGGCCACGTGCGCGTAGAGGTGCTCGACCAGGTTGTGCAGGTCGACGACGGGACGGCCGCGCAGCACGTTGCCGGGCCGGACCATCGCCCGGGCGTACTCCGCGTCGGCCCAGCCCGCGAGCTGCCCGGGGTCGCTGCTGAGCAGCCAGGCGCCGGTCAGCGCCCCGGCGGAGGCCCCGTAGACGGCGTCGAACACCCCGGTGAGACCGGCCTCGTGGAGGGCCAGGGCCATGCCGCCGGAGATGATGCCGCGCATGCCGCCGCCCTCGACGGCGAGCGCGATCCGCAGCCCGTCGGTCCGCCCGCCGGGACGGCTGCCGGGACGGCTGCCGGTGCGCCACCGCTCGGCGAGGGCGGCCAGGACCCGGCCCCGCGCGCCCGTGGCGTCCACGGCATCGGTGGCGTCCACGATCCCGAACCCGTCCTGCTGGTCCACGCCGTACTCCCCTGCTCCCGCACTCCCGTACCGATACCCGCGCCCCGCCCGCCCGGACGTCCCGCCGAGGCCCGGCGTCCGGAACGCCGAGAAGTGTCGCACACGAACCCGGGTGCACCGCCCTGCCACGCCACCACCGCCGTCCCCCGCCCGTTCCCACCGCCCCGTCACCCCGCGCCACGCTAGGGTGCCGCCATGTCAGCCCTCGGCGCCTCCGCCCGCTCCGCCACCACCGCACTGCCCGAACCCGTCGCCCGGGCCGTCGAGTTGGCGGACCGGCTGGGGTTCACCCGGTCCTGCCGCCCGGAGCACGGGCGGCTGTTGCAGGCCCTCGCCGCGGGCGCGACCGGCCGGATCGGCGAGACCGGCACCGGGTGCGGCGTCGGCCTGGGCTGGCTGCTCGCCGGGCGGCGGCCGGGCGTCCGGGTGGTGAGCGTCGAGCGGGAGGGCGAAAGGGTGCGCGTGGTAAGGGAGTTGTTCGCCGACGTGCCCGACCTGGAGGTGCTGCACGGTGACTGGACGCGGATCCACCGGCACGGCCCGTTCGACCTGCTGGTCCTGGACGGCGGCGGCAACGGCAAGCAGTCCGCGCCCGCCGACCCGGAACGCCTGCTCACCCCCGGCGGCACGCTGGTGGTCGACGACCTCACCCCGCTCACCGGCTGGCCCCCGACCTACCGGGGCGCGCCCGACACCGGCCGCACCGTCTGGTACGACCACCCGGCCCTGCTCACCACCGAGGTCCGCCTCGCCCCGGACCTGTCCACCCTGCTGGCCACCCGCCGCCCCTGACGCCCGCTCGACGGGCGGGTCCGCGCGCACCCCCGTGTCCGGACGAATCCCGCGAACGCACCCGCCCCGTCCCCGCCCACGCCCCCACACACAGACGCAGACGCACCCGCCCGTCAGCCGCCGAGGCGGCCTCAGTGCTTGCAGGCCCACCAGGCCTCGGCGCTCGCCGCCTCCGCCTGGGCGCGCAGCGCGCGGACCGCCTCCGCCGGGTCGGCCGCGCCGTAGACCGCCGAACCGGCCACGAACACGTCGGCCCCGGCCTCGGCGCAGGCCTCGATGGTGGCGGAGGCGACCCCGCCGTCGACCTGGAGCCACAGGTCGAGGCCGTGCTTGTCGATCAGCTGCCGGGTGCGGCGGATCTTGGGGAGCATGATGTCGAGGAACGCCTGGCCGCCGAAGCCGGGCTCCACCGTCATGATCAGCACCATGTCCAGCTCGGGCAGCAGGTCCTCGTACGGCTCGATCGGGGTGGCGGGGCGCAGCGCCATCGAGGCGCGGGCGCCCTTGGCCCGGATCTCCCGGGCGAGCCGGACGGGGGCGGCGGCGGCCTCGACGTGGAAGGTGACGGAGCCGGCGCCGGCCTCGACGTACTGCGGGGCCCAGCGGTCGGGCTGTTCGATCATCAGGTGGCAGTCGAGGGGGGTGTCGGTGGCGCGGGCCAGCGACTCGACGATCGGCACGCCCAGCGTGAGGTTGGGGACGAAGTGGTTGTCCATCACGTCGACGTGCAGCCAGTCCGCGCCGCGCACCGCCTCGGCCTCGTCGGCGAGGCGGGCGAAGTCCGCGGAGAGGATGCTGGGGTTGATCTGCGCCATGGCGAGGGTACCTTCACGACTCGGTGCGGGCGGCCCGGGCGACCGCCCCCGACCATCATCCCCCGTCCGCCGGACGGCCGGGCAGCGGACCGGGCAGCAGGCCGGGCAGCAGGCCGGGCAGCAGGCCGGGCAGCAGATCGGGCAGCAGATCGGGCAGCGGACCGGGCGGCGGACCCGCCCAGGAACGCCCCCGCGTCGCGGAGGCGCACCCCCCGAAGTGTTCACACGGCCGAAACACTTCCCCTTCCCGGTGTCGGCCCGCTCTGGCAGGCTCCACAGCAGGCGGACCCAACGCTGCTCGCCCCTCACGAAAGGCGTCCGATGACCCAGGTCGTCCACCCCGCACGTGCTCTCTGGTGGCTGTTCGAACCCGTCCACGCCCTCACCTACTTCTCCCCCGAGGCCCGCGCCGCGTACGAGGCGGCGGGGCTGCGCGGTTACTGGCGCGGTTACTTCGGCGGCCGCTCGGCGCCGTTGGGCGCGGTGGACGCGGCGCCGGTGGTGGCCGCGTTCTTCAACTTCGCGCCGCAGATGGTTGAACGGGCGCTGCCGGAGGTGTGGACGCTGGCGAGCCCGGAGCAGGCGCTGGAGGCCCGGGTCGAGGGGGTGACGGGTGCGCTGCGGCGCGTCCTGGCGGACGTGAAGCCGGATCTGATCGACCGTTCGGTGGAGCTGCTGGAACGCGCCGTCGAGGGCCTGGACTGTTGTGGGCGCGTGCTGGCCGCCGCGAACGCCGACCTCCCCCGCCCGGAGGGCCGCCTGGCCCGGCTGTGGCAGGCCACCACCGTGCTGCGCGAGCACCGGGGCGACGGCCACGTCGCCGCCCTGGTCACCGAGGGCCTCGACGGCTGCGAGGCGCTGGTGGTCCGCTGCGCGCTGGACACCCGCCGCGAGACGCTCCAGCCGCACCGGGGCTGGAGCGACACCGAGTGGGACGAGGCCGCCGCCCGTCTGACCGACCGCCACTGGCTGGCCCCGGACGGCTCGCTGACCCCCGAGGGCCGCCGCCGCCACCTCGCCCTGGAGGCCGCCACCGACCTGGCCGCCTCCCGGGTCTGGACCCACTTCCACCGCTCCGAGCTGGACGAACTCCTCAGCGCGCTGCGCCCGATCTCCGCCGCCTGCCGCGCCGACCTGCCCCCGACCACGCCGATCGGCCTGCCCAACGCGGCCTGACGCCGAGCGGATCGCCCGCCCCGGCCGCCCGGCCGGGGTTCAGCCGCACCGGACGCCGCCCACCGTCGCCGTCCGCTGCCCGCAGCCCGCATCAGCAGGGACCTGCCCCGGGGGCCCGGCCGGCCGGTCAGTACGGGGGCGGGCCGAGGACGACGGCGCGGCCGGAGTAGAACCGCTCCAGGTCGCCCCAGGGGACGCGGGCGGCGCGCTGCGAGCCGTCGGGGAAGCCGGACGGGTTGTGGATCCGCAGCGCCTCGTCGTCGGCGCCGACCGCGAGCACCAGGTGCCCGCCGGTGCGCGGCACTTCGGGGGCGAGGGTGCGGATGGCGGGGTGGACGGAGAGCACCGGGAGGCGGCCCGCGGCGAGTTCGGCGGCGATCCGGTCGGCGGGCAGCGGGTCGACCGCCTCGGCGTGCAGGCCCCAGCGGGTGCGGGCGTACGCGGCGAACGGGGCGTGGATCAGGCCGTCGAGCCGCCCGTCGGGGTGCCGGACGTACGCCCCGGCCCGTTGGCACTCCTCGGCGAGCGGGACGGCCGCCGGGGCGACGCCCCACCAGTGGTCGAGCGCCATCCGCAGGCAGGCCATCCCGCACAGCCGCCACGACCAGTACTCGTACTCGTCCTCGTCGGCGGCGCCGGAGCGCTCCCAGAGCGGGTCGTCGGCGGCCCGCAGCGTGCCGTCCAGGATGTCGGGCACGAGTTCGGGCGACTCCCACTGGGAGTAGTAGGGGACCTGATGGCTGATCGGCTTCACCCGGCCATCCTGGCGCACGTTCGTCCCCGTCCCCCGGAGCGCCGTCCGCGACACCGGGAACCGCCACCCCACCGGCAGCGGGCGGGACCGCGCCGCGCGGCCCGGCGGACGCGGTGGCCACCGCCCGCCCGCGTGATCGCCCGCCCGCCGTTTCGGCAGTATCGTCCGTCCTCACGCCCACCCGCCCCCAGCCGTCCCACCCCGCCCCGTCCCACCCCGCCCCCGAACGGAACCGCCGTGGCCCAGATCCGCCCCGAACCCGTCGACTCCCCCGACGCCCGCCTGCTGCTGACCGAGTACCGGGCCGAGGTGCGCCGCCGCTGGAGCGGGCTCCCGCCCGCCGGAGCGCTGCCCGCCGAGGAGGCCCCGGCGGACCTCGAACTCACCGCGCCGCGCGGCGGCGTCTTCCTGCTCGCCCGGCTGGACGGCCGCCCGGCCGGCTGCGCGGGCGTCCGGACCCTGGACACCGACCCCGCCGACCCCGGCACCCCCGCCGCCGGCACCCCCGGCAGCGCCGAGCTGAAACGGCTGTACGTCCGCCCGTCCGCCCGCGGGCACGGCCTGGGCCGCGCCCTGCTCGCCGCCGCCGAGGACGCCGCCCGCGCGCTGGGCCACACCCGGCTGCGGCTGGACACCATGGCCGAGTTCGCCGAGGCCCGCGCGCTGTACACGGCCGCCGGCTACGCGGACATCCCGCCGTACAACACCAACCCGTACGCCGCGCACTGGCTGGAGAAGGTCCTGTGACCGGGCCGGTGGTGAACCTGTGGCGGGCGGGCCTGCGTGCCGTACCGGACGGGGTGTGGACCCGCACGGACGCCGAGGTGCTGATCCTCGCGGACAACGAGCTGACCGAACTCCCGGACACCATAGGGGAGTTGACCTGCCTGCGGACCCTCGACCTGGGGCACAACGCGCTCACCGCCGTCCCCGACCGGATCGGCGCCCTCACCGGCCTGTCCGGCTTCCTCTACCTGCACGACAACCGGCTCACCGCGCTGCCGGCCACCCTCGGCCGCCTGCACCGGCTGCGCTACCTCAACGTCGGCGACAATCCGCTCACCGAACTCCCGGACAGCATCGGCGACTTGGAGCAACTCCTCGAACTGCGCGCGCAGAACTGCCGGTTGACCGCCCTCCCGGCAGCCCTCGGCGCGCTGTCCCGGCTGCGCGAACTGCGCCTGCGCGGCAACCACTTGACGGCGCTGCCCGCCGCGCTCTCCGGGCTGCGCGCGCTGCGCTGCCTGGAACTGCGCGACAACCGGCTCACCGCCCTGCCGCCCGCGCTGGCCGGACTCCCGCTGCTGCGCGAACTCGATCTGCGCGGCAACCCGTTGGCGCAGGTCCCGCCCTGGCTGGCCGAACTCCCCGCGCTGGAGAAGCTCGACCTGCGCTGGACCCCGCACCCGCCCGCCCCGCACCTGGTCGACACCCTCGAACGGCGCGGCTGCACCGTGTACTTCTGACCCGACCCGGACGGACGGGCGACGGGTGACGGGCGGGCGGACGGACGGACGGACGAGCGGACGGACGGGCGGCCCGGCGGAGGAGGAACCCTCGCCGGACCGCCCGCGACAGACGACCGTCAGCCGCCGCCAGCCGTCAGCGCCTCACCAGGCGTAGTGCTCCGGCGCGGTGCGGTAGCCGGGGAAGATCTCGTCCAGCCGCTCCAGCGCCTTGGCGTCCAGCCGGACCTCCAGCGAGCGCACCGCCGCGTCCAGCTGCTCCTCGGTGCGGGGGCCGATGATCGGGGCGGTGACGGCCGGCCGGCCGCGCAGCCAGGCCAGCGCGACGTCGCCGGGCTCGTGGCCGAGCTCCTCGCACAGGTCCTCGTACGCCTGGATCTGCTCGCGGTGCTCGTTCAGGGTGTCCTGGGCCCGGCCCTCGGCGCGGCGCACGCCCTCGCGCTCCTTGCGCAGCACGCCGCCGAGCAGGCCGCCGTGCAGGGGGGACCACGGGATCAGGCCGAGTCCGTAGTGCTGGGCGGCGGGGACGACCTCCAGCTCGACGCTGCGCTCGATCAGGTTGTACAGCGACTGCTCGCTGGTCAGGCCGAGGAAGTTGCGGGCCCTGGCGGTCTCCTGGGCCTGGGCGAGGTGCCAGCCGGCGAAGTTGGAGGAGCCGACGTAGATGATCTTGCCCTGGAGGGTGAGCACCTCCATCGCCTGCCAGACCTCGTCCCAGGGGGTGTCCCGGTCGACGTGGTGCATCTGGTAGAGGTCGATGTGGTCGGTCTGCAGGCGGCGCAGGCTGGCGTCCACGGCGCGGCGGATGTTGAGCGCGGAGAGCTTGCCCTCGTTGGGCCAGTCGCCCATGTCACCGTAGAGCTTGGTGGCGATCACGGTCTTCTCGCGCCGTCCGCCGCCCTTGGCGAACCAGTTGCCGATGATGCTCTCGGTGAGGCCCCTGTTCTCGCCCCAGCCGTAGACGTTGGCGGTGTCGAAGAAGTTGATGCCGTGCCCGTGCGCAGCGTCCATGATCCGGTGCGCGTCGGCCTCCACGGTGTGCGGGCCGAAGTTCATGGTGCCCAGGCAGAGCCGGGAGACGGACAGGCCGGTGCGGCCGAGGTGGGTGTACTCCATGGCTTCCACCCTCCGCCGCACCGGCCGACTTGTCCAGTACCACCCGCCCGTCCGGCACCGGCCACGCCCGGCCGCGCCCGCCGCGCCGCCCCCGACCCCACGCACCGCGTCCGCACCCGCACCCGCACCCGCGCACCGCGTCCGCACTCGCGCCCGACCCGCCGTCAGGAACCGTCCACCCCGCGAAAGGTGACGACAGAGGCGACTACGCGGTGTAGCGGGTGGCGAGGGCCGGGGACTGGCCGCCGAACGCGGCGAGGTCGGCGGTGAACACGTTCCGCAGCAGCCGGTCGTCCTCGACGCCGGGGGCGATGACGGTCTCGCCGAGTTCCAGGCCGCGCAGGGCGCCGGTGACGAGGTCCTCGGCGCTCATCCGGGGGACGGCGCTCAGGTCCATGCCCTGGGAGGAGTGGAACTCGGTGGCCACCACGCCGGGGCAGACCACGGCGACGGTGACGCCGGAGTCCTCGACCTCGGCGGCCAGGGCCTGGGTCGTGGCGACCAGGTAGGCCAGGGTCCCGGCGTAGACGGCGCGGCGGGGCATGACGCTCTTGTCGGCGGGCCCGGAGAAGGCGATCATGCCGGCGACGTTGAGGATGGTGCCCGTCCCGCGCCGCTGCATGGGCCCCACCGCGGCGCGCATCAGCTGGGTGGGGGCCAGGACCTTGACGTTGACGAGTTCGCGGGCCTTGTCGGCGGGCAGGTCGGCCAGCGGCATGTAGTGGGAGACGCCGGCGTTGTTGACCAGCACGTCCAGCGGCTCGGCCGCGCAGATCGCCGCGAGGGCGTCGATGCCCTCCTCGGTGGAGAGGTCGGCGGCGACGGTGCGGACCCCGACCTCGGGGTGCGCGGCGGCGAACTCCTCCAGGCGCTCCCGGCGGCGGCCGACGACGATCAGGTCGTAGCCGTCGGCGGCGAAGCGTTCGGCGAACGCCCTGCCGATGCCGGAGGTCGCGCCGGTGACGAGGGCGAGCCGGCCCTCGGCGGGTGTTTCCTTGCGTCGTGTCTCGCTCATGCCTCCAGCATGCGCGGCGATCGTCCCACCAGGGAGTGGACCCGCCTTCCTGGGACCGTCGGTACCAGGAAACACGAGGCGCCTTCTTGCCACAATGAGGGCATGCCCTCGACGGAACTCGGCGCGGCCCTGCACGCCTGGCGCGACCGCATCGCCCCCGACCGGGCCGGCCTTCCCGCCGGTGGCCGCCGACGCGCCCCCGGGCTGCGCCGCGAAGAGCTCTCCCACCTGAGCGGGATCTCCGCCGACTACATCGTCCGCCTGGAGCAGGGGCGCGCCCGCAACCCCTCGCCCCAGGTCGTCGAGGCCCTCGCCCGCGCCCTGCGCCTGGAGAGCGGCGAACGCGAACACCTCTTCCGCCTCGCCGGACTCGCCGTGCCCGGCCCCGGGACGGTCCCCCGCCACCTCACCCCCGGCGTCCACCGCATCCTCGACCGCCTCACCACCACCCCCGTCGCGGTCTACGACGCCGCCTGGACCCAGCTCCTCGCCAACCCCCTCCACACCGCCCTGATGGGAGAGTGGACCGGCCCCGACCTGAACGCCGCCTGGCGCGCCTTCGTCACCTCCACCACCCGGGTGCGCCACACCCCCGAATCCAACGGCGCCCTCCAGCGGCTCCTCGCCGCCGACCTCCGCCGCACCAGCGCCCTCTACCCCGACGACGCCGCGCTCACCGAGCTGATCACCCGGCTCCGACGGCGCAGCACCCGCTTCGCCGAGCTCTGGGACACCGGGACCACCGCCGAGCACGAGTCGAGCCGCAAGACCGTCGACCACCCCGCCGTCGGCCCGCTCACCCTGGACTGCGACGTCCTCCACGTCTCCGGGAGCCGGCTGCGCATCATGGTCTACACCGCCGAGCCCGACACCGAGGACGCCGAGCGCCTCGCCCTGCTCTCCGTCCTGGGCACCCAGACGCTCACCGGCTGACCCCGCCGGGGCGGCACCGGCCCCCTCTTGGGGTATCGCCCCGACCCGGGGTGCCGCCCCCGCCCGGGGTGCCGCCCCGTCCTCCGCCCGCCGTCAGGCGGTTCGCCGCAGCAGCGCCAGGTACATCGCGTCCGTCCCGTGCAGGTGCGGCCAGAGCTGGACGTCCGGGCCGTCGCCCAGGTCGGGGACGCCGGGCAGCAGCGGGCGGGCGTCGATCCACTCCACGTCCTCCCGGCCGCGCAGCACGTCGTCGACCACCGCCCGGGTCTCCGCCAGGTGCGGCGAGCAGGTCGCGTAGCCGACCACGCCGCCGATCCGCGCCGCGTCCAGCGCCGAACGCAGCAACTCCCGCTGCAGCGGCCCGAATCCGGCGATGTCCTCGGGGCGCCGCCGCCAGCGCGCCTCCGGGCGGCGGCGCAGCGCGCCCAGGCCCGAGCACGGCACGTCGACCAGGACGCGGTCGAACGCCCCGCGCTCCCAGGCGCCCCGCGTCCCGTCGGCGGTGATGACCGCGTACGGGCCGGGGTTGCCGTCCAGCGCGCGGGCCACCAGCCGGGCGCGGTGCGGCTGCTTCTCGGAGGCGACCAGCGCCGCGCCGCGCTCTGCGGCGACCGCACCGAGCAGCGCGGCCTTGCCGCCGGGGCCCGCGCAGCCGTCCAGCCAGAGCCGGTCGGGGCCGTCCAGCGGCGCGTCGGCGAGGGCGAGCGCGACCAGCTGGCTGCCCTCGTCCTGGACACCGGCCCGGTTCTCCCGCACCGCGTCCACCCCGGCCGGGTCGCCGCCGTCGGTGAGCCGCAGCGCGTACGGCGACCAGCGGCCGTCCTCGACCTCGGGCAGCGCGTCGCGCAGTTCGGCGACCGAGGAGCGGCCGGGCCGGGCGACCAGGGTCACCTCGGGGCGGGCGTTGTCGGCCTCCAGCAGCCGCTCCATCGCCTGCCGCCCGCTCGCGTCCGGCTGCCAGCGGCCGAGCGCGTCCCACAGCGAGGAGACCACCCAGCGCGGGTGGGAGTGGACGACGGCCAGGTGGTCCTCGGCGTCGTCCTCGTACGGCGGGGCGACCTGGGCGACCCAGCCCGCCAGGTCCTGGGCGCTGATCTTGCGCAGCACGGCGTTGACGAACTTGGCCCGGCCGTCGCCGAGCACCACCCGGGCCAGCTCGACGGTCGCGGAGACCGCCGCGTGGGTGGGGATCCGGGTGCCGAGCAGCTGGTGCGCGCCCAGCGACAGCACGTCCAGCACCGGCGGGTCGACCTCGCGCAGCGGGCGGTCCACGCAGGCCGCGATGACCGCGTCGTAGGTGCCCTGTCCGCGCAGCGTGCCGTACACCAGCTCGGTGGCGAGCGCGGCGTCGCGCCGCTCCATGCCCTTGCGCTCGGCCTCGCGCAGCAGCGACGGCAGGATCAGGTTGGCGTACGCGTCGCGCTCGTCGACGGCCCGCAGCGCCCGGAACGCGACGATCCGGGCGGGGTCCTTCTTGGGACGGCGGTGCGGACGGGGGGCGCGCTTCGCGCCGGCTGGGGTGCTCACAACGGGTGCCTCGAAACAAAGGTGCTGCGGATCAGGTCCGACCCACCGAGGGGTCTCGCCCCAAGTCTAGGCCGAACCCGCCGCCCGCCCCCCGCCGTCGCCGTCGCCGTCGTCCGGTCCCGCCCCCGCTCCCGTACGGCCGACAGCCCTCGGCCCTCGACCCTCAACCCTCGAAGCGCTCCCCGGTCTCGATCCGGGCGCCGCGCGCCCAGTCCGCGGCCGGCATCGCCTTCTTGCCCTGCGGACGGACCTCGCCGAGCTCCACCTCGTGGCTGCCGGTGCCGACCCGGACGCTGTTCTTGGCCACCGCCAGCTCGCCCGGCGCCAGCGCGCCCTCGCCCGGCAGCAGGCGCACCGGGCCGGTCAGCTTGAGCCGCTCGCCGCGGAAGGTGGTCCAGGCGCCGGGCGCGGGCGCGCAGCCGCGCACCACCCGGTCGACCCGCAGCGCGGGGTGGGTCCACTCGATCCGGGCGTCCTCGACGGTGAGCTTGGGCGCCAGCGAGACCCCGGCGAGCGGCTGCGGCTCGGGCCGGGCCTGCCCGTCCTCGATCGCGTCCATGGTGCGCACCAGCAGCTCGGCGCCCGCGCGGGAGAGCCGGCCGAGCAGGTCGCCGCTGGTGTCGGTGGGCTTGACCGTCTCGGTCAGGACGCCGAACACCGGCCCGGAGTCCAGGCCCTCCTCGATCAGGAAGGTGGACGCGCCGGTCACCTCGTCGCCCGCCAGCACCGCGTGCTGCACGGGCGCGGCGCCGCGCCAGGCGGGCAGCAGCGAGAAGTGCAGGTTCACCCAGCCGTGCACCGGGATCTCCAGCGCGCCGGGCCGGAGCAGCGCGCCGTACGCCACCACCGGGCAGCAGTCGGGGGCGAGTTCGGCCAGCCGGGCCAGGAACTCCGGCTCGCTCGGCCGGGCCGGCTTGAGCACCTCGATGCCCGCCTCCTCGGCGCGCTGCGCGACGGGGCTGGCCACCAGCCTGCGCCCGCGCCCGGCCGGCGCGTCGGGGCGGGTCACCACGGCGACCACCTCGTGCCGGGAGGCCAGCAGGGCGTCCAGGGCGGGAACGGCGACCTCGGGGGTGCCGGCGAAGACGAGACGCACGGGCGGGGGCCTTTCACTGGGATCACGGGGATCACTGGGTTCGCTGGGATCACTGGGATTCGAACGGTCGGAACATCGGATTGCCGGAGAATGCCCGCCGGGCGGGCCGCCGTTCCGGGCACCGCTTTCCCGCCCGGCGTCGGGCGGCGTCCGCGCGCGGTCGGCGGACGAACCGTCGGGCGGCCGAACCGCCGGGCGGACCGGACCGTCAGCGGATCGGGCCGAAGGTGGAATGCGGCGAGATCCGCACCGTCGGCGCGGGGCCGCCGCCCCAGTCCGTCTCCCGGATCGCCTTCATGGCGGCCTTCCGGGCCTCCCGGTCCAGCCGGTCGATGAAGATGATCCCGTCCAGGTGGTCGGTCTCGTGCTGGATGCACCGCGCCATCAGCTGGGTGCCCTCCACCGTCACCGGGTCCCCGTACATGTTGACGCCCCGGGCCACCACCCCGTACGCCCGCTTGGTGTCGAACCGCAGGCCGGGGAGCGACAGGCACCCCTCGGGGCCGTCCTGCTCCTCCTCGCTGAGCGACAGGTCCGGGTTGATCAGGTGGCCCACCACGCCGTCCACGTGGTACGTGAACACCCGCAGCGAGACGCCCAGTTGCGGCGCCGCCAGCCCGGCCCCGGGAGCCTCCAGCATGGTGTCGGTGAGGTCCTTCACCAGCTTCCGCAGCTCCTTGTCGAAGACGGTCACCTGCTTCGCGGTGGCCCGCAGCACCGGGTCCCCGAAGATCCGGATCGGCTGAACTGCCAAGACTGCGACTCCCTCTGCACCGACAGGACCGCCCGGAAAGGACGGCCTCCGGGAAGTCTATGCAATTCCCGGCGGCGCTCCGGAGCGGCCACTGGCATATCCCGAGTCGCAGTCCGCGCGTGACCCAACGACCCGCCGTGCGTTGGTCAATGCGAATTGACCGGGACGCGCGAGCGCCCCGAGCACGCGACCCGACCGAGAGGTGGCAACGAGGCCATGGCCGAGCAGATCAACCACGACGCCCGGGCCCGGGCGTCCCTGCACCTGCTGGTGCGGGACATCGAGCGGGTCCGCCGCCAGGTCGACGCCCTGCGCACGCTCACCGCCCAGCTGGGCAACGTCTACCGGCCCCGCCGCCCCAGCACGTCCGCCGGGTTCGTGGTCTACGGCCGCGCCCCGGCCCCGACGGTCCGGCTCGCCCAGGAACTGCGCGAGAGCGTCGAGACCCTGGTCGCCGCCGCCGTCGAGTTCGACCGCGCCCTCGGCTTCTCCTGGGACTCCGTGGGCTCCGCCCTCGGCGTCACCAAGCAGGCCGTCCACCGCCGCTACGGCATGCGCCGCCCCACCGGCGAACTCCTGCCCACCCCGCGCGACACCGAGACCCCCACCGCCCCGCCGCCCGTCACCACCACCGCCACCCTCGCCACCACCCCGGCCGAACACGCCGCCGCCGCGGCCCGCCCCCCGATCCCGCAGGCCCGCCAGGCCAGCCCCCTGATGCCCCAGCGCACCCGCTGACGCCCCGGACGAACCCGGAACGCGCGAAACCAGGGGCGCGCGAAACCAGGGGCGCGGGGAACTGCGCGGCCGACCGAGCACGCACAGCCAGATCGCGACGCAGGACCGGAACCCGCACCACCCCGCGACCTCGCTGACGCGCGACTCCCGCCGCGCGCGGTTCCCCGCGCCCCCGTTCTCGCACCGTCCCGCCGACGCCCGGCGCGGCGGGTCTCAGCCGATGTCCGTCGGGTCCACCCGGATCCGCACCGTCTCCGCCCCCCGCAGCGCCAGCCGCGCGATCTGCGCCGCCTTCAGCGCGGACGCCAGCGCGGCCCCCTGCCCCGGCGCGACCCGCACCAGCGCGCGCTCCACCCCCTCCTCCCGCGCTCCCCCGGAACCCCCGAGCCCCCCGGGACCCCCCGGACCCCCGGAACCCCCCGGCCCCCCGTGCGCCGGAACCGACACCAGCACCGGCCCCAGCACGTCCGCGCCCGCCGGGAGCCGCAGCAGCCCCAGCAGGTCCGCGACCGCCCGGGTCGGCCCCGTCACCGAGGCCATCCGCGAGACCGGCGGGAACCTGAGCTCCTCCCGCTCGTCGAGTTCCGTCCCGGCGTGCCCGGCCGGGTCCCACCGCACCAGCGCCTGCACGGCCCGCGCCGCCGGCTCCGCGACGACCACGACGGTGCCGCCCTCCCCGGCCGGGCGGACCAGCGCGGCGGCCGTCAGCCAGCGCCGCACCGCCTCCTCGCCGGCCCGCAGGTCGGGCCGGTTGAGCAGCGCCCAGCCGTCCAGCAGCAGCGCCGCCGCGTACCCGGGCCCGTCCGCGACCGGCTCCGCGCCGGGCGTGGCCAGCACCAGCGCGGGCGTGCCCGGCACCGTCGCCAGCACCGCGTCCCGCCCGGACGTCCGCACCGGGATGCGCGGGAACGCCTTGCCCAGCTCCTCCGCGGTGCGCCGCACGCCCACCACCGCGGCCCGCAGCCGGAACGACCCGCACTCGGCGCAGTGCCAGTCCGGCTCCGCCGTGCCGCACCAGGCGCAGACCGGCGCGGCGTCCGCCGCCGGCGACTGGAGCGGCCCGCCGCAGGCCCGGCAGCGGGCCGTCTCCCGGCAGTTCCCGCAGACCAGCCGGGGCGCGTAGCCCCGCCGCGGCACCTGGACCAGCACCGGCCCCCGGGCCAGCGCCTCCCGGGCGGTCTCCCAGGCCACTGACGGCAGCCGGGCCGCCTGGGCCGCCGCGTCCCGGGCCTGGTCGTGCTCGGTGACCGTGCGCACCCGGGGCGCGGTCCGGCGGACCGTCTCCCGGGCGGCGGCCAGCGGCCGGGCCCAGCCGGAGCGCAGCAGCTGCGCGGCCTCGACCGTCATCGACACGCCGCCCAGCAGCACCGCCGCGCCCTCCTCGGCGGCCCGCAGCAGCGCCACCTCCCGCACGTGCGGGTACGGCGCGTTGGGGTCGCTGTGGCTGCTGTCGCCGTCCGACCAGACCACCACCAGCCCGAGGTCGCGCACCGGTGCGAACACCGCCGCCCGGGTGCCGATCGCGGCCCGCACCGAGCCCCGGCTGACCGACAGCCAGCGCCGGTAGCGCTCCTGCGGGCCGGTCCCGGCGGCCAGCACCGCGTGCCGCCCCTCGCCGAGCAGCGCCCGCAGCGCCGCGTCCACCCGGGCCACCGCGCGCCCGTCGGGCAGCACCACCAGCGCGCCGCGCCCGGCGGCCAGGGTCGCGGCGACCGCCCGGGCGATCTCGGCCGGCCACTCGGGGCCGGGCAGCGCCGTCCAGACCGCGCGCGGGGCGTGCCCGCCCGCCAGCGAGCCGAGGAACTCGGGCCCGTGGACGTACCGCTCCCAGCTCCCGGCGGGGGGCGCGTCCGGCGGCGGCAGCGGGCGCGGTGACGGCTCGCCCTCCGCCCCGGCGTGCCGGGGCGGGATCGCCAGTTGCAGCACGTCCGCCAGCGTCCCGGCGTAGCGGTCGGCGACGGCCCGGCACAGCCGCAGCAGCTGCGGCGTCAGCACCTGCTCGGGTGACAGGACGCGGGCCAGCGGCGCCAGCGGGCCCGCGTAGTCGGAGTCGTCCCGCCGCTCGACCACGAACCCGTCGTGCAGCGCCCCGCCCTCGCGCCGCCCGTGCGCGCCGACCCGGCCGCCGAACCGCACCCGGACCCGGACGCCGGGCCGGGCGTCCGCGGACATCGCCTCGGGCACCGCGTAGTCGAAGTACTGGTCCAGGCTCAGCACGCCCTTGTCGACCAGCACCCGCGCCACCGGCTGCCGTTCGGCGGGCACCACGCCGCGCGCGGCCCGCGGCTTCGCCCGGCGCACCGTCTCCCGGATGAACGCCAGCTGCTCCCCGGGGCCGTCCGCGCTGCTCACGCCCCCAACCTAGCGGAACCCGCCGACAACGCCGGCGGCACGACGCAGCCGTCCGTCCGGGGGTCGGAACCCCCGGACGGACGGCTGCGGACGGAGCGGGCTCAGCTGGTGGCGGCGGCCTTCAGCGCGTCGACGCGGTCGGTGCGCTCCCAGGTGAAGTCCGGCAGCTCACGGCCGAAGTGGCCGTACGCGGCGGTCTGCTGGTAGATCGGGCGCAGCAGGTCCAGGTCGCGGATGATCGCGGCCGGGCGCAGGTCGAAGACCTTGGTGACGGCTTCCTGGATCTTGGTGACCGGGACGCTCTCGGTGCCGAAGGTCTCCACGAACAGGCCCACCGGCTCGGCCTTGCCGATCGCGTACGCGACCTGGACCTCGGCCCGGCGGGCCAGGCCCGCCGCGACGATGTTCTTCGCCACCCAGCGCATCGCGTACGCCGCCGAACGGTCCACCTTGGACGGGTCCTTGCCGGAGAAGGCGCCGCCGCCGTGGCGGGCCATGCCGCCGTACGTGTCGATGATGATCTTGCGGCCGGTCAGGCCCGCGTCGCCCATCGGCCCGCCGATCTCGAACCGCCCGGTCGGGTTGACCAGCAGCCGGTAGCCGTCGGTGGCGAGCTCGATGCCCTGCTCGGCCAGCGCCTTCAGCTCCGGCTCCACCACGAACTCCCGGATGTCCGGGGTGAGCAGCGAGTCCAGGTCGATGTCGCTGGCGTGCTGCGAGGACACCACCACGGTGTCCAGCCGCACCGCCCGGTCGCCGTCGTACTCGATGGTGACCTGGGTCTTGCCGTCGGGCCGCAGGTACGGGATCGTCCCGTTCTTGCGGACCTCGCTCAACCGCCGCGACAGCCGGTGCGCCAGCGTGATCGGCAGCGGCATCAGCTCCGGCGTGTCGTCGCACGCGTAACCGAACATCAGGCCCTGGTCGCCCGCGCCCTGCCGGTCCAGCTCGTCCTCGACGTCGCCTTCGACCCGGTGCTCGTGCGCGGTGTCCACGCCCTGCGCGATGTCCGGCGACTGCGCGCCGATCGACACCGACACGCCGCACGAGGCCCCGTCGAAGCCCTTCTTCGACGAGTCGTAGCCGATCTCCAGGATCTTCTCCCGGACCAGCTGCGCGATCGGCGCGTACGCCTTCGTGGTCACCTCGCCGGCGATGTGCACCAGACCCGTGGTGATCAGGGTCTCCACGGCCACGCGCGAGGTCGGGTCGTCCTTCAGGAGGGCGTCCAGGATGGTGTCGCTGATCTGGTCAGCGATCTTGTCGGGGTGTCCCTCGGTCACGGACTCCGAGGTGAACAGGCGGCGAGACACAGCGCTCCCTGGGGTTGCAGCGGCTGCTGACTGAATGCGCTCGGAAGTCCCGAGGCATCCGGAAAGACTTGATTCCTGGAGTGGAGTGTAACGGTCGGCTACCGATCGCGGGGCACTCCTGACGAAGGTCCGTCGTGTCCGGGACACGGATCACACCGGTGGATCTTCGCCGGTCAGGGCGGGTCGCGGCCGAACCGGCGGCTCCGCAAGATCCAACTACCGGGACAACTCGGGGCGTTGCGTCGGTTAACGCTCCGCCTCGGCGCCGTCGCGGGGCAGCCGGGCGGCGACCCGGTCCCAGATCGCGTCCGCCAGGATCTCCTTCGGCCCGTCCGCGATGTGGACTTCCGAGCCGTCCGCGCCGAGCAGCACGGCGCTGTTGGTGTCCCGGCCGAACGCCTTGCCGTCGCCGACCTCGTTGACCACCAGCAGGTCGCAGCCCTTGCGGGCGAGCTTGGCCCGGCCGTTGGCCAGCACGTCGTCGGTCTCGGCGGCGAAGCCGACCACCAGCTGCCCCGGGCGGGGGCGGTCGGCGGCGACCTCGGCCAGCACGTCGGGGTTGCGGACCAGCACGATCGGCGCGGGCTCGACCCCGTCCACCTTCTTGATCTTGCCGCCGGCGTACTCGGCGGGCCGGAAGTCGGCCACCGCGGCGGCCATCACCACCGCGTCGGCGTCCCCGGCGGCCTTCAGCACCGCCTCGCGCAGCTGCAGCGCGGTGCCGACCCGGACCACGTCCACCCCGGCCGGGTCGGGCAGCGCGGTGTTCGCGGCCACCAGGGTGACCCGGGCCCCGCGGGCCACCGCGGTGGCGGCCAGCGCGTAGCCCTGCTTGCCGGAGGAGCGGTTGCCGAGGAAGCGCACCGGGTCGAGCGGCTCGCGGGTGCCGCCCGCCGAGACCACCACGTGACGGCCGGTCAGGTCGCGCTCCAGCGGGCCGCGCTCCAGCAGCCGGCGGCAGACGGCGAAGACCTCGGCCGGGTCGGGCAGCCGGCCCTTGCCGGTGTCGACGCCGGTGAGGCGGCCCACGGCCGGCTCGATGACGACCGCGCCGCGCCGCCGCAGCGTGGCGACGTTCTCCCGGGTGGCGGGGTGCTCCCACATCTCGGTGTGCATGGCGGGCGCGAACACCACCGGGCAGCGGGCGGTCAGCAGGGTGTTGGTCAGCAGGTCGTCGGCCAGGCCGTGGGCGGCCTTCGCCAGCAGGTCCGCGGTGGCCGGGGCGACCACCACCAGGTCCGCCCGCTGCCCGATCCGCACGTGCGGGACCTCGTGCACCCGCTCCCAGGTCTCGGTCGCCGCCGGCCGCCCGGACAGCGCCGCCCAGGTCGCCTCCCCGACGAAGTGCAGCGCCGCCGCGGTCGGCACCACCGTCACCTCGTGCCCGGACTCGCTGAACCTCCGCAGCAGCTCACAGGCCTTGTAGGCGGCGATCCCGCCGCTCACGCCGAGGACCACACGGGACGCGTTCATGACGGTCGGCTCTCCTTGCTGCGACGCTGCGACGGGCTCGCGCCCACCTTACGGCCCCTCAGCGCGCGGCTGCGACGTGTCACCGCGCACACCCCGCGGGCCCCCGCAGCCCGACGTCCCGGCGGCCCCACGGCCCCGGGAACGACGGAGGGCCCGTCCGACGCGCTGCGGCGTCGGACGGGCCCTCCGGGGAGCGCGGGGCTCAGGCGCCCTCGACCGCCTCGGCGGTGAGCAGGCCGGCGTTGATCTCGCGGAGCGCGATCGACAGCGGCTTCTCGTGCACGTGGGTGTCGACCAGCGGGCCGACGTACTCCAGCAGGCCCTCGCCCAGCTGGGAGTAGTACGCGTTGATCTGGCGGGCCCGCTTGGCCGCGTAGATCACCAGGCTGTACTTGGAGTCGGTGGCCTCGAGCAGCTCGTCGATCGGCGGGTTGATGATGCCCTCGGGCGCGGTCATCGAAGAGGACACGCTGAACCTTCCGAAGTGGTTTTGTCAGACCGGCTGGGTGCAGCCGATCCGGTCAGGCTACACCGAGCAAGGCTAGCAGTTCGGCCGCTACCTGCTCGACGGAGGTGTTGACAAGGGTCGTGTCGAACTCCGCCTCGGCCGCCAGCTCGACCTTCGCCACCGCGAGCCGCTCGTCGATCACGTCCTGCGGCTCGGTGCCCCGGCCGGTGAGCCGGCGGACCAGCTCCTCCCAGCTCGGCGGGGCCAGGAAGACCAGCTGCGCCTCGGGCATCGACGCCTTGACCTGCCGGGCGCCCTGGAGGTCGATCTCCAGCAGCACCGGCTCGCCCTTGTCGAGCTTGTCGAGCACCGCCTGCCGCGGCGTCCCGTACCGGTTCCCGGCGAAGACCGCCCACTCCAGCAGCTCGCCGTTGGCCACCAGCTTGTCGAACTGCTCGTGGTCGACGAAGTGGTACTGCACGCCGTCGCGCTCACCGGGGCGCGGGTGCCGGGTCGTCGCCGACACCGACAGCCAGACCTCGGGGAACTGCTTCCTCATATGAGCGACGACCGTGCTCTTGCCGACCCCGGAGGGGCCGGAGAGCACGGTCAGCCGCGGACGCTCACTCATGCACCGATTATCCCGGATCGCGGAGGTTCCGCCGACACCGGCCTCCGGTCAGGAGGCGGCGCCGCCGAACTCGCGCTCCAGGGAGGCGATCTGGTTCGTACCGAGGCCGCGCACGCGACGGCTCTCGGAGATGCCCAGGCGCTCCATGATCTGCTTGGCGCGCACCTTGCCGACGCCCGGCAGGGACTCCAGCAGGGCGGAGACCTTCATCTTGCCGATGACCTCGTCGTCGGACTTGCCGGCCTTGATGACGTCGTGCAGCGAGGCGCCCGAGTGCTTCAGCCGGTTCTTGACGTCGGCCCGCTTCCGGCGAGCCTCGGCGGCCTTGGCGAGCGCGGCGGTGCGCTGTTCGGGAGTAAGGGGCGGAAGAGCCACGCCGTTCACCTCAGGTGTGGATGGAAGGGATGAGCCATGACTTGGTGGTGCCCGGACGCCACAGGCTCTGACCTGCGGAGGTGGCCGTGACCACCGCCAACTGGCGTCCTACCGCCGGACACTACCCAACTTGGGCCGCCGCGTCAGGAAAAGAACACGAAAAGTCCAGGTCAGCAGGGGCCGACCTGGGAGTTTTCCGGTCAAATCAACCGAGTTGGCGGCCGATTGCTCAGGCGTTTGTGACGCCCCTCACATCGTCGATGAACACCTGCGCGGCCTGCCGGAGCGCCGCCACCGACGGTCCGTGCCTGAGCACGTCCCGGCTGACCGAGGGCACCACGTTGCGCACCTGGTCGCCGAAGACCCGCGGCAGGTCGGCCGCGGTGGCGCCCTGCGCGCCCACCCCGGGGGCCAGCAGCGGGCCGTTGATCGCCAGGTCCACCCCGGCGTCCGCGAGGGTCGCGCCGACCACCGCGCCGAACGACCCGAGCGGCTCGGCGCCCGCGTTCTCCGCCGCCAGCCGGTCCAGCACCGCCTGCGCCACGCTCCGCCCGTCCGCGCCGACCGCCCGCTGCACCTCGTGCCCCTCCGGGTTGGAGGTCAGCGCCAGCGCGAACAGGCCGCAGCCGTTGGCGCGCGCCAGGTCCACGGCCGGCTGGAGCGAGCCGAAGCCCAGGTAGGGGCTGACGGTGAGCGCGTCGGAGAACAGCGGGCTGTCCGGCACCAGGAAGGTCTCGGCGTACGCGGCCATGGTCGAGCCGATGTCGCCGCGCTTGGCGTCCATCAGCACCAGCGCCCCGGCCACCCGGGCCTCGGCCACCGCGCGCTCCAGCACGGCGGTGCCGCGGCTGCCGAAGCGCTCGAAGAACGCGGACTGCGGCTTGAGCACCGCGACCCGGTCGGCCAGCGCCTCGACCACCGTGCGGGAGAAGGCCTCCAGCCCGGCCAGGTCGTCGTTCAGGCCCCAGGCGGTGAGCAGCGAGGCGTGCGGGTCGATGCCGACGCAGAGCGGGCCCCGGGTGTCGAGGGCGGCGCGCAGGCGGGTGCCGAAGGGCGTGGTGTCAGTCATCGCGGTCTCTCGTCGTCGTGGTCGTGGTGGTGCGGCGGGCGGGGCGGGTCTCAGCGGTTGCCCCGGCCGACCGCCTCGCCGATGGTGGTGTACCCGGCGGCGCGCAGCCGGGCCGACAGGCCCTTGTGCACCTTGCGCATCCAGAACGGGCCCTGGTAGATGAACGCGGAGTAGCCCTGGACCAGGTCGGCGCCGGCCAGGATGCGCTGCCAGGCGTCCTCGGCGGTCTCGATGCCGCCGACCGAGACGAGGGCGAGCCGGCCGTCGGTGCGCTTGCGCAGCCGCTCCAGCACCTCCAGCGAGCGCTCCTTGAGCGGGGCGCCGGAGAGGCCGCCCATGCCGATCTCGGTGACCCGTTCGGCGGGGGTGCGCAGGCCCTCGCGGCCGATGGTGGTGTTGGTGGCGATGATGCCGTCCAGGCCGAGGTGCAGGGCCATGTCGGCGATCTCGTCGATGTCCTCGTCGGCGAGGTCGGGGGCGATCTTCACCAGCAGCGGCACGTGGTGGCGGGTGACCTCGTCGGCGGCCTTGCGGACGTCCCACAGCAGCGGCCCGAGCACCTGGACGGCCTGGAGGTTGCGCAGCCCGGGGGTGTTCGGCGAGGAGACGTTGACGACCAGGTAGTCGGCGTGGGGGGCGAGCGCCCGGGCGCTCTTCAGGTAGTCGGCCGTCGCCTCGTCCTCCGGCACGGCCTTGGTCTTGCCGATGTTGACGCCGATGACGGGGGTGCTGGTGGTGTGCGGGCGGGCGGCGAGGCGGGCGGCGACCCGGGCCGAGCCCTGGTTGTTGAAGCCCATCCGGTTGATCAGCGCCCGGTCCTCGACCAGGCGGAACAGCCGGGGCGCCGGGTTGCCGGGCTGCGGCTCGCCGGTGACGGTGCCGATCTCGACGAAGTCGAAGCCGAGCATGGACAGGCCGTCGATGCCGATGCCGTCCTTGTCGAAGCCCGCGCCGAGGCCGAACGGGCCGGGCAGGTCGAGGCCGAGCGCGGTGGTGCGCAGCCGGGGGTCGCGCGGGGCGAGCAGGGCCCGCACCAGCGTGCGCAGGCCGGGCACCGAGCGGGCCAGCCGGATCCAGAAGAAGGCCAGGTGGTGGGCCTTCTCCGGGTCCATCTTCTTGAACACCAGGTGGAACAGGAGCTTGTACATCGCGGGGGTGACCTCCGTCAGCCGAGCCGGACCGGGACATGGACGTGGGGGGCACCCGGTGACCGGACCGGCGTGCCCCCCACGGGTTCGGCCTTAGCTGCGGCCGGAGTTGATCAGGGCGGCGTGCTCCTGGAGCGACATCACGCCGATCTCGCCGCGCCGCAGCTCGGCGATGCCCTGGACGGCCGCGCCCATCGCCTGCACGGTGGTCAGGCAGGGCACGCCCCGGGAGACCGCGGCGGTGCGGATCTCGTAGCCGTCGAGGCGGCCGCCGGTGCCGTACGGGGTGTTGATGATCAGGTCGACCCCGCCCTCGTGGATCAGCTGGACGATGGTCTTCTCGCCGTCCGGGCCCACGCCGTCGGAGTGCTTGCGCACCACGGTGGCGGGGATGCCGCCGCGCTGGAGCACCTCGGCGGTGCCGGTGGTGGCGAGCAGTTCGAAGCCGAGCTCGACCAGCGCGCGGGCCGGGAAGACCAGGTTGCGCTTGTCGCGGTTGGCGACCGAGACGAACACCTTGCCCTTGGTGGGCAGGGCGCCGTACGCGCCGGCCTGGGACTTGGCGTACGCGGTGCCGAAGACCCGGTCGATGCCCATGACCTCGCCGGTGGAGCGCATCTCGGGGCCGAGCACGGTGTCCACGCCGCGGCCGTGCACGTCGCGGAAGCGCGACCACGGCATCACGGCCTCCTTGACCGAGATCGGCGCGTCGGCGGGCAGCGTGCCGCCGTCGCCCTCCCGGGGCAGCAGGCCCTCGGCGCGCAGCTCGGCGACGGTGGCGCCGAGCGAGATCCGGGCGGCGGCCTTGGCCAGCGGGACGGCGGTGGCCTTGGAGGTGAACGGCACGGTGCGGGAGGCGCGCGGGTTGGCCTCCAGCACGTACAGGATGTCGCCGGAGAGCGCGAACTGGATGTTGATCAGGCCGCGCACGCCGACGCCCTTGGCGATGCCCTCGGTGGCCGAGCGCAGCCGCTTGATGTCGTACCCGCCGAGGGTGATCGGGGGCAGCGCGCAGGCGGAGTCGCCGGAGTGGATGCCGGCCTCCTCGATGTGCTCCATGACGCCGCCGAGGTACAGCTCCTCGCCGTCGTAGAGGGCGTCGACGTCGATCTCGACCGCGTCGTCGAGGAAGCGGTCGATCAGCACGGGGTGCTCGGAGATCAGGCCGGCGTGCCGCTCCAGGTAGGAGGCGAGCGAGGGCTCGTCGTAGACAATCTCCATGCCGCGGCCGCCGAGCACGTAGGACGGGCGGGCCAGCACGGGGTAGCCGATCTCGTCGGCGATCGCCTTGGCCTCCTCGAAGGAGAACGCGGTGCCGTGCTTGGGCGCGGGCAGGCCGGCGTCGCGCAGCACCCGGCCGAACGCGCCGCGCTCCTCGGCGAGGTGGATCGCCTCCGGCGGGGTGCCGACGATCGGCACGCCGTTGTCCTTGAGCGCCTGCGCCAGGCCCAGCGGGGTCTGGCCGCCGAGCTGCACGATCACGCCGGCCAGCGGTCCGGCCTGCTGCTCGGCGTGGACGATCTCCAGCACGTCCTCCAGGGTGAGCGGCTCGAAGTAGAGCCGGTCGGAGGTGTCGTAGTCGGTGGAGACGGTCTCCGGGTTGCAGTTGACCATCACGGTCTCGTACCCGGCGTCGGCGAGCGCGAAGGAGGCGTGCACGCAGGAGTAGTCGAACTCGATGCCCTGGCCGATCCGGTTCGGGCCGGAGCCCAGGATGATCACGGCGGGCTTGGTGCGCGGGGCGACCTCGTTCTCCTCGTCGTAGGACGAGTAGAAGTACGGGGTCCGGGCGGCGAACTCGGCGGCGCAGGTGTCGACGGTCTTGAAGACCGGGCGGATGCCGAGCGCGTGCCGCACCTCGCGGACCACGTCGGCCCGCAGGCCGCGGATCTCGGCGATCTGCTGGTCGGAGAAGCCGTGCCGCTTGGCGTGCCGCAGCAGCTCCGGGTCGAGCTTGTCGCCGTCGGCGAGCTCGGTGGCGATCTCGTGGATCAGGAAGAGCTGGTCGACGAACCACGGGTCGATCTTCGTGGACTCGAAGACCTCCTCGGGGGTGGCGCCGGCCCGGATCGCCTGCATGACGGTGTTGATCCGGCCGTCGGTCGGGACCTGGGCCTTGACCAGCAGCTCGGCCTTGTCGCCCGGCTCGCCGACCCAGCTGAACTGGGAGCCCTTCTTCTCCAGCGAGCGCAGCGCCTTGTTCAGCGCCTCGGGGAAGTTGCGGCCCATCGCCATGGCCTCGCCGACCGACTTCATGGTGGTGGTCAGCGTGGCGTCGGCGGACGGGAACTTCTCGAACGCGAAGCGCGGCACCTTGACGACGACGTAGTCGAGGGACGGCTCGAAGGAGGCCGGGGTCTGCTCGGTGATGTCGTTGGGGATCTCGTCCAGCGTGTAGCCGACGGCGAGCTTCGCGGCGATCTTGGCGATCGGGAAGCCGGTCGCCTTGGAGGCCAGCGCGGAGGAGCGCGAGACGCGCGGGTTCATCTCGATGACGATGACCCGGCCGTCGGCGGGGTTGACCGCGAACTGGATGTTGCAGCCGCCGGTGTCGACGCCGACCTCGCGGATCACCGCGATGCCGATGTCGCGCAGGATCTGGTACTCGCGGTCGGTGAGCGTCATCGCCGGGGCGACGGTGATCGAGTCGCCGGTGTGCACGCCCATCGGGTCGAAGTTCTCGATGGAGCAGACCACCACGACGTTGTCGTGCTTGTCGCGCATCAGCTCCAGCTCGTACTCCTTCCAGCCGAGGATGGACTCCTCCAGGAGCACCTCGGTGGTCGGCGAGAGGGTCAGTCCCTGGCCGGCGATCCGGCGCAGGTCCTCCTCGTCGTGCGCGAAGCCGGAGCCGGCGCCGCCCATGGTGAAGGAGGGGCGGACCACGACCGGGTAGCCGCCGAGGGTGTCGACGCCGGCGAGGACGTCCTCCATCGAGTGGCAGATCACCGAGCGGGCGGACTCGCCGTGGCCGATCTTGGCGCGGACGGCCTCGACCACGCCCTTGAACAGCTCGCGGTCCTCGCCCTTGTTGATCGCCTCGACGTCGGCGCCGATCAGCTCGACGTCGTACTTCTCCAGCGTGCCCGCCTTGTGCAGCGAGATCGCGGTGTTCAGCGCGGTCTGGCCGCCCAGGGTCGGCAGCAGCGCGTCGGGGCGCTCCTTGGCGATGATCTTCTCGACGAACTCCGGGGTGATCGGCTCGACGTAGGTGGCGTCGGCGATCTCCGGGTCGGTCATGATGGTGGCCGGGTTGGAGTTGACCAGGATCACCCGCAGGCCCTCGGCCTTGAGCACCCGGCAGGCCTGCGTGCCCGAGTAGTCGAACTCCGCCGCCTGGCCGATGACGATCGGACCGGAGCCGATCACCAGGACGGACTTGATGTCGGTGCGCTTAGGCACGCTGGCCCTCCATGAGCGAGACGAAGCGGTCGAAGAGGTAGGCGGCGTCGTGCGGGCCGGCCGCCGCTTCGGGGTGGTACTGCACGCTGAAGGCGGGGGTGTCGAGTGCCTGGAGGCCCTCGACCACGTCGTCGTTGAGGCAGACGTGGGAGACCTCGACCCGCCCGAAGGGGGTGTCGCTCACCCGGTCCAGCGGCGCGTCCACGGCGAAGCCGTGGTTGTGGGCGGTCACCTCGACCTTGCCGGTGGCGCGGTCCTGCACCGGCTGGTTGATGCCGCGGTGGCCGTACTTGAGCTTGTAGGTGCCGAACCCGAGGGCCCGGCCCAGGAGCTGGTTGCCGAAGCAGATGCCGAAGAACGGGGTCTTCTTGGCCAGCACGCCGCGCAGCACCTCGACCTGCCGGTCGGCGGTGGCCGGGTCGCCGGGGCCGTTGGAGAAGAACACGCCGTCGGGCCGCACGGCGTAGATGTCCTCCACCGAGCTGTTCGCGGGCAGCACGTGCACCTCGATGCCGCGCTCGGCCATCCGCTGCGGGGTCATGCCCTTGATCCCGAGGTCGAGGGCGGCGACGGTGAACTTCTTCTCGCCGACCGCCGGGACGACGTAGGCCTCCTTGGTGGCGACCTCGGCGCACAGGTCGGCGCCCTTCATCTCCGGGGCCTGCTGCACCTTGGCCAGCAGCTCGGCCCGGTCGGCGACGGCCGGGCCGGAGAAGATGCCGACCCGCATCGCGCCGCGCTCGCGCAGGTGGCGGGTGAGCGCGCGGGTGTCGATCCCGCTGATGCCGACCACGCCCTGGCGCTCCAGCTCCTCGTCCAGCGAGCGCTTCGAGCGCCAGTTGGAGGGGACCCGGGCGGGGTCGCGGACCACGTAGCCGGCGACCCAGATCCGCTGCGACTCGTCGTCCTCGTCGTTCCAGCCGGTGTTGCCGATCTGCGGGGCGGTCATCACGACCACCTGGCGGTGGTAGGACGGGTCGGTCAGGGTCTCCTGGTAACCGGACATGCCGGTGTTGAAGACCGCCTCGCCGAAGGTCTCGCCGACCGCGCCGTACGCCTGGCCGCGGAAGGTCCGGCCGTCCTCCAGGACGAGCACGGCGGGCACGCGCTCCTGCCTGGTGCGCTGCGAGGTGGGGGCAGGTGCGGTCATGTGGCGGCCTCTTCCGTCTTCGTCGTCTTCGTACGTGTCACTAGTGCCTGCACGGCCTCGACCCAGTCGTCGTGCGCGGCGGCGGCGTCCAGGCGGAAGCCGCTCTCCAGCTCGCTCCCGCCGAGCCGCCAGCCGACCACCAGCAGTCCGCTCGGCACGACCTTCCCGGCGAGGCCGGAGTCGGTGCGGGCGCCGGTGAGCGCGGCGGCCGGGATCCACAGGTCGTCCTCGCCGGGGCGGCGGGCCAGCAGGCCCCGCTCGGTGAGCGTGAGTTCGGCCAGGCTGCGCCTGCCCAGGCCGTGCGCGACGACCCGGTCCAGCCAGTTCCCGGCGGTGGTGGAGCCGTGGTAGCGGCCGGGCGCCGCCAGCAGCGCCGGGCCGGGGTCCTGCGGTGCGGGCTCCGGCGCGGGCAGGTCGGACTGGAGCGTGCGCCGCCAGTTCCAGCCCTGCCGCATCAGCCAGTACACCAGCGCGATCAGGATCAACAGGCCGACCGTGGCGCCGATGTACCCGGGCCAGTCGGTGACGCGGCCCTTCTCGGTGGCCAGCAGCATCAGCGCTCGACCAGCTCTCCGGCCAGCACGGTCGCCTCACCGCGGAGGAAGGTGGCGTGCACCCGGCCGGGCAGGTCCGTCCCCCGGTACGGGCTGTTGCGGGAGCGGGTGGCGAAGGTGTCGGGGTTCACCACTCCACGGTACGCGGGATCGAACAGCACCAGGTTGGCGGGCTCGCCCACCGAGACCGACCGTCCGTGGCCGCTCAGCCGCCCGATCCGGGCCGGGCGGTGCGACATCCGGTCCGCGACGCCCTCCCAGTTCAGCAGGCCGGTGTCGACCATGGTCTGCTGCACGACCGACAGCGCGGTCTCCAGCCCGACCATGCCCATCGCGGCGACCGTCCAGGCGCAGTCCTTGTCCGCGGCGGGGTGCGGGGCGTGGTCGGTGGCGACGGCGTCGATGGTGCCGTCGGCCAGCGCCTCGCGCAGCGCCTCGACGTCGGCGGCGGTGCGCAGCGGCGGGTTGACCTTGTACACCGGGTCGTTGCTGCGCACCATCTCGTCGGTGAGCAGCAGGTGGTGCGGGGTGACCTCGGCGGTGACGTCCCAGCCGCGGCCCTTGGCCCAGCGGACGATCTCGACCGACCCGGCGGTGGACAGGTGGCAGACGTGCACCCGGGCGCCGAGGTGGGCGGCGAGCAGCACGTCCCGGGCGATGATCGACTCCTCGGCGACGGCGGGCCAGCCGGGCAGGCCCAGCTCGTCGGAGACGGCGCCCTCGTTCATCTGGGCGCCCTCGGTCAGCCGGGGCTCCTGGGCGTGCTGGGCGATCACGCCGCCGACGGTCCGCACGTACTCCAGGGCGCGGCGCATGAGCACCGGGTCGTCCACGCACTTGCCGTCGTCGGAGAACACCCGGACCGCGGCGGCGGAGTCGTGCATCGCGCCGAGGTCGGCGAGCTCCTTGCCCTCCAGGCCGACGGTGACGGCGCCGACCGGCTGCACGTCGCAGTAGCCGGAGGCCCGGCCGAGCCGCCAGACCCGCTCGACCACCTCGGCGCTGTCGGCGACCGGGGAGGTGTTGGCCATCGCGTGCACCGCGGTGTAGCCGCCCATGGCGGCGGCCCGGGTGCCGGTGAGCACGGTCTCGGCGTCCTCCCGGCCGGGCTCGCGCAGGTGGGTGTGCAGGTCGACCAGGCCGGGCAGGGCGACCAGGCCGTGCGCGTCGAGGTCGATGTCGGCCGTGACGTCCAGGTCCTCGCCGATCGCGGCGAAGACGCCGTCGGCGATGTGGATGTCCCGGGGGGCGCCGCCGAGGATCTGGGCGTTGCGGATCAGGTAGGTGGTCACTGGGCGGCCTCCTGGGGGTCGGGGGTGCGGGGAGCGTCGGTGTCGGTCGCCGGGCCGGGGGCGCGGCGCGGGGCGGCCGCGGCGCCGTCGGGGCCGGGGTCGGGGTGGCGCTGCACGCGGCGCTACTGCGCGGGTTCGGGGTCGGCGGCGAGGGCCTGGGAGGAGCGGGCCGCGTAGTCGCGGTCGCCCAGCAGGACGGCGTCCAGCCCGTCGGACTCGGCCAGCCGGACCTGTACGGCCTCGCGCAGCGAGGTGGGCAGGTTCTTGCCCACGTAGTCGGCGCGGATGGGCAGTTCGCGGTGGCCGCGGTCGACCAGGACGGCCAGCCGGACGGCGCGCGGGCGGCCGATGTCGTTGAGCGCGTCGAGCGCGGCGCGGATCGTCCGGCCGGAGAACAGCACGTCGTCGACCATGACCACCAGCTTGCCGTCGATGCCGCCGGGCGGGATCTCGGTGTGCTCCTGGGCCCGTGCGGGCTTCAGCCGCAGGTCGTCCCGGTACATGGTGATGTCCAGCGTCCCGAGCGGGATCTCCCGGCCGGTGATCTGGGCCAGCTTGCCCTGGAGCCGGCGGGCCAGGTGGACGCCGCGGGTGTGGATGCCGAGCAGCACGACGTCCTCGGCGCCCTTGGCGCGTTCGACGATCTCGTGCGCGATCCGGGTGACGACCCGGGCGATGTCGGTGGCGTCCAGCACCTGGTGCGGGGCGCGGGGGGTGGAACTGGGTGTGGTCATGCCGGAGCGGACCTCCTTCCCCGCCTCACGGGACGGGTCTTAAAGGATGTCTGGACTGGTTTCCGACCGCAGCCGGAGCCTCGCCCATGGTAGCAGCGTGCTGATCGCGGCCCGTTCGCCGCCCGTTCGCACGAGTGCCCCATTCGGCTTGACGCGCCACCCTCACTCTACGTAACCTCACAGTGAGTTACGAAGATGCGCCGCAGTGGCCCTCGTCACTCACATTTCAGCGCACGCGAAGCAATCTCGTCCGGGGAGATCCATTGTCCAGCGACTACGCGAAGCAGCTCGGAGCCAAGCTCCGGGCGATCCGCACTCAGCAGGGGCTCTCCCTGCACGGCGTCGAGGAGAAGTCCCAGGGTCGCTGGAAGGCTGTGGTCGTCGGCTCCTACGAGCGCGGCGACCGCGCGGTCACCGTGCAGCGCCTCGCCGAGCTGGCCGAGTTCTACGGCGTCCCGGTGCAGGAGCTGCTGCCCGGCGGCACCCCGGGCGGGGCCGCCGAGCCGCCGCCGCGCCTGGTCCTCGACCTGGAGCGGCTGACCCAGGTCCCGTCCGAGAAGGCCGGCCCGCTGCAGCGCTACGCCGCGACCATCCAGTCGCAGCGCGGCGACTACAACGGCAAGGTGCTCTCGATCCGCCAGGACGACCTGCGCACCCTGGCCGTCATCTACGACCAGTCCCCCTCGATCCTCACCGAGCAGCTGATCAGCTGGGGCGTGCTGAACCCGGACGCGCGCCGCGCGGTCCGCGAGGAGGACGCGAGCTGACCTCGGTCGGCCGCTCGTCCGTTTGAAGAAACGTCACAGCGGGGCGGGGCACCGGAAACGACCGGTCTCCCGCCCCGCCGTCACACCCGAGCCGCCCGCCGGGCGGCTCAGACCACCGTGCCCAGGCTGAACCCGGGGGCCGCCGCCACCCCGGCCACCGCCAGCTCGGCCGGCGACCACTCCTGGCCGGTGCTCCGCCAGGCCCAGGCCACCTGCCGGTACTCCCCGCACAGCGCGCCCGAGCCCTGCGTCCCGTGCAGCACGGCGGCGCCCGGCAGTTCGCGGTAGAGCCCGGCGCACAGCACCGCGGTGACCAGGTCCAGGTCCTCGTCGTTGATCCGCACCGCGCCGTCCTCCCAGTGCAGCACCCGGGCCCGGGCCTCCAGCGGCCCGGACGGCGCGTCCACCACCACCCGGAACTCGTACGCCCCGCAGCCCGCCCCGACCAGCACCCGCCGGAACACCTCGGACGCCTGCTGGTACGTCCAGCGCGCCCGCGGCTCGGCCACCGCGCCCGCCGTCCCGCACAGCGCCCCGTCCATCAGCAGGTCCGCGTACCGGAGCGTCAGCCCGCCCTCGCGGGCCCGGACCAGCCGCGGCAGGAAGTCCGGCAGGTCCTCGCCGCGGTACGTCACCAGCTGGGTCTGCAGCGGCGGGTTGACCAGGTAGCCGTCCCGCGCGGCCTGCTCCCGCACGTCCAGCCCGTGCAGCAGGCAGTAGTCGGCGAAGTCCTGCGGGTGGAACATCCGGGCCCGGACGGTGCCGTACTCCTCGACCGCCCCGGCCAGCAGTTCCCCGGCCTCCCGCAGGTACGTGGCGTAGTCCGGCGCGTCCGTCACCCGCCAGGCCCGCACCCGCTCGAAGTCCGCCTCGCCGGTCAGGATGCCCGTCACGAAGACCTCCCCGCCCCGGTGCGAGGGCTCTGCACTGCAACGGCGCGGCCGGCGGCTGTTCCTGGACATCGGTGGCTCCCGGGGTTCTCGGTCGAGCAACTGCTGTCCCAGTCCTCCCCTCCCACACCCGCCCCACACACACGGCCTGTCACAAGTCTGCAACCGACCGTCGCCGGAGCCGGTCCGGGCCGGGGGGATCAGCGCGGCGTCTTCGCCAACTGGCGGGACTGGGCGACCAGTCGGCCGTTCTCGTCCCAGATCTCGCAGTCCTCCTCGAAGTAGCCGCCGGCCACGTTGCGGGTGGCGTGGGAGACCCGGAGCCAGCCGTCGGCGGGCAGCGCCCGGACGTGCACGGTGAGTTCGATGGTGGGGGCCCAGCCGGGGCGGCCGAGGTCGAAGGTGACCGGCGGGAGGGCGTCGGCCGCGAGCAGCAGGGAGAGCGGGTCGGCGGGGCGCTTGTCGGCGAGCCGGAACCAGCCCTGGATCCGCCCCCGCTTGGACGGCTGCCCCACCGCCCAGCCGATGGCGGCCGGGTCGAGCCGCAGGTCGAGGCGGCGCAACAGGGCGGCCTGGGCGATGAGTTCGCGCGGGGCGTGCTCGACGCCTATGCACTGCTCGGGGCCGGGCAGCTCCGGCGGCAGCGCGGTGGTGGCGACCTCCGCGTCGAGCCCGGCGAGGTCGGTGAAGGAGGCGGTCAGGCGCAGCCGCTCCTCGCCGCCCTGGGAGAGGACGGCGCTGCCGGTGGCCAGGCTGCGCCCGCGCCGGACGATCTCGGTGCGGACGGTGGCCGGGCCGGGCCGGGAGGCGGAGACGTAGGTGCCGCTGACGGTGAGCGGGTGCGGGTGCGCCGGTCCGGCCTCCCGGGCGAGGGCGTGCGCGGCGAAGGCGAGCAGCAGGCCGCCGTTGACGCCGCCGCCGATCTGCCAGCCGTCGCCGAGTTCGCCGTCGTAGCGGCCGGGTTCGCCGGGGTGCGGGGTGAGCGCGATGCCCTGGTCGAACTCGAAGGCGGGGATGGTCTCCGGCATGGCTTCGCGGCCCTTCTGCGCGGCGGGCAAGAACATTACTTGCCGGTAGCTTACGCGCGAAGGCCGCCGGACCAACAGGTCCGGCGGCCTTCGGGAGGTGCGGGGCTCAGCGCCGGATGCTCGGCTTGAGCTCCATGAACCGGGCGAGCAGGCCGTTGACGAAGGCCGGCGACTCGTCCGTGGAGAACTCCTTGGCGATCTCCACCGACTCGTCCAGGACCACCGCGTCGGGCGTCCCGTCCTCCCAGATCAGCTCGTACGCACCGAGCCGGAGCACGTTGCGGTCGGCGATCGGCATCCGGTCCAGCGTCCAGCCCACCGCGTAGGTGGAGATCAGGTCGTCGATGGTGCGCGCGTGCTGCGCGTAGCCCTCGACCAGCTGCATGGTGTACTCCGCGACCTGCGGGATGCCCTCGTCCGGACGGGGGTCGCGGGCCCGCGCGATCCAGTCGGCGAGCACCCGCTCGGGGGACACGCCGCGGTGGTCCGCCTCGAACAGGATCTGGAAGGCCCGGGTGCGGGCCTTGCTACGAGCAGCCGCCACGGTTACTTGACCCGGCCGAGGTAGCTGCCGTCGCGGGTGTCGACCTTGACCTTCTCGCCGGTGGTGACGAAGAGCGGCACCTGGATCTCGGCGCCGGTCTCCAGGGTGGCGGGCTTGGTGCCGCCGGTGGAGCGGTCGCCCTGGACGCCCGGCTCGGTCTCGGCGATGACCAGCTCGACCGCGGCGGGGAGCTCGACGTACAGCGGGACGCCCTCGTTCTGCGCGACCAGGGCCTCGAAGCCCTCCAGCAGGTACTTGGCGGCGTCGCCGACGGTGGCGGCGTCGACCGGGACCTGGTCGTAGGTGTCCATGTCCATGAAGATGAACGCCTCGCCGTCGCGGTACGAGTACTGCATGGTCCGCTTGTCGACGTTGGCGGTCTCGACCTTGATGCCCGCGTTGAAGGTCTTCTCGACGACCTTGCCGGAGAGGACCTCCTTCAGCTTGGTGCGAACGAAGGCCGGGCCCTTGCCGGGCTTGACGTGCTGGAACTCGACGACGGTCCAGAGCTTGCCGCCGTCCAGCTTGAGGACCATGCCGTTCTTGAGATCGTTCGTGGTAGCCACGGGCGCACTTACTCCTGATATGTCCGCTGTCAAGGAACACCAAGCGGCGCGCCGCCGGGACCGGGCTCGGTCACAGCGCGAGGAGCTCCTTGGTGGTGATGGTGAGCAGCTCGGGCCCGCCCTCCTCGGGAGGCCGCACCACGAGCGTGTCCTCGATCCGGACGCCGCCCCGACCCGGGAGATGGACCCCGGGGCCGACGGTGACCGGCACGCGATTGTCCAGTTTACCCATGTCGGCGGGCCCCAGGCGCGGAGCCTCCCGGATCTCCAGGCCGATGCCGTGCCCCAGGGCGTGCACGGAGCGCTCGGCGTGGCCCGCGGCCTGGAGGATCGAGCGGGCCGCGTCGTCCGGGACGTGCTGCTCGACGCCGGGGCCGAGGGCCTCCCGGCCGGCCCGCTGGGCGTGGAAGACCAGCCGGTGCAGCTCGACCTGCCAGGCGGCGGGGGCGGCGCCGATCACGAAGGTGCGGGCGGTGGAGATGCCGTAGCCGCGGTAGCTGGCGCCGAGCGCGACGGTGAGGAAGTCGCCCTCCTCGACCCGGCGGTCGGTGGGCTGGTGGCGCTCCAGTCCGGAGTGGGTGCCGGTGCCGACCGAGACCGGGAAGGCGGCCCGGTCGGCGCCGTGGTCGATCATCCGGCGCTCCAGCTCCATCGCCAGGTGCCGCTCGGTGCGGCCGACCAGGATGGATTCGAGCAGCTCGCCGAGGGCCTGGTCGGCGATCTCGGCGGCGATCCGCAGGTCGGCGATCTCGTGCTCGTCCTTGACCACCCGCAGCCGCTCGACCGCCCGGTCCAGGTCCAGCAGCCGGTCCGCCTGCGCCAGCCGGGCGACGGCGCGGTGCCGGGCCACCGTGAGGTCGTGCTCCTCGACGGCCAGGTCGCGCACCCGCAGCCGGGCGGCGGCCTCGGCGGCGGCGCACGCCGCGTCGGCCTCGCCGGGCACCGGCAGCCGGGTGACCTCCGGGTCGAGCCGCCACCCGCCGCCCTCGCCGCCGCCGGGGGGCGCGGCGTCCTCGGGCAGCGCGAGCAGCGCGCGCTCGCGGGTGAGCAGCAGCGCGGCGCCCAGCGGCGGGCAGCCGGTCAGGTAGCGGACGTTGGCGGCGCGCGTGATCAGCGCGGCGTCGGCCCCGGAGGCGCTGCAGTGCTCGCGGAGGCGTTCGCGTCGTTCGGCGTGCGCGTCGGACATGCCCCGAGCCTACGAACGGGGGCCCCGGGGCGCCTGTCGGGGCGGGCCGTCGGGTGGGGAATGCCCGGCGTGGCGGCCGTGTTGTGACCTGATGAAAACGGCAATCGTTGCCGGGAGAAGGACGGAGAGGAGGCGGGCATGGCACGCAGCGAACTGCGACCGGTGGTCACGCTCCGGTCGACGGCGGGCACCGGGTTCACGTACGCGACGCGGAAGAACCGCCGCAACGACCCGGACCGGATGGTGCTGAGGAAGTTCGATCCGGTGGCCGGGCGGCACGTGGAGTTCCGCGAGGCCCGCTGAGGCCCCCGGGGGGCTCGGTGAGCCCGAAAGCCCGGACCGACCGACACACACAGCGAGGAGGAGCAGTCATGCAGCAGGGAATTCACCCCGACTACCGTCCGGTGGTGTTCCGCGACAAGACCGGGGGCCTGTCGTTCCTGACCCGCTCCACCGCCGCGAGCGAGCGGACGGTCGAGTGGGCCGACGGGCGGACGTACCCGGTGGTGGACGTGGAGACGTCCTCGGCGAGCCACCCGTTCTACACCGGCAAGGCCCGGCTGATGGACACCGAGGGCCGGGTGGAGCTGTACCGGCGCAGGTACGGCGGCTGACGGCGCACGGCGTGACGCGAAGGGCCCCGGGGCTTCCCCGGGGCCCTTCGCCCGTGTCCGGACCGCCGGCCACCGGTCGGCTGTCGGCGATCGGCTACGCGCCGGGCGGGGGGACCGAGACCACCATGGTGACCAGGCACGGCGCGTCGCCGTCGTTGCGGTAGCCGTGCGCGGTGCCGGCCTCGTAGGAGGCGGTGGCCCCGGCCGGGACGCGGTGCTCGCGGCCGTCCAGGGTGAGGGTGAGCACGCCCTCGTCGACCCGGGCGATCTCGACGGTGCCGGGCGGGTGCGGGTCGGAGGCGTGCGACTCGCCGGGGTGCAGCCGCCAAGACCACAGCTCCAGCGGCCCGGGGGCCTCCGCGCCGCCGAGCAGGGTGCCGCTGCCGCCCCCGGGGCCGCTCCACAGCCGGACGGCCTGCTCGGCGGGGACGATCCGGACGGCGGAGGTCTCGTCGTAGTCGAGCAGCCGGGCGATCGAGACCCCGAGCGCGTCGGCGAGCCGGACCACGGTGCCCACGCTCGGGTTGGTGCGGGCCTGTTCGATCTGGACGACCATGCCGCGGCTGACCCCGGAGCGGGCGGCCAGGGCGTCCAGGGTGTGCCCGCGTTCGAGCCGCAGGCGCTTGAGGTTGCGGGCGAGGGCCTGGGTGACGAGATCGGCGTCCGGCACGGGCAGTCCAATATTCTGGTTGGGTGGGTGCAGCAGGTTGAACTATGCTGCGGCGGCATCGACAGATCCACCGACTGTACTGCGGGGTCCACCATGCTGTCCGCCCGCCGGTTCCTCCGGTGAGCGCCGCGTTCGCGCTGCTCGCCAGCCTGCTCTGGGGCGTCGCCGACTACGGGGGCGGGGCGATCACCCGGCGGGTGCCCGCCCCGACCGTGGTGGTGCTCTCCCAGTCGGCCGCCGCCGCGGTGCTCGCGGCGGCGGTGACCGCCACCGGCGGCTGGTCCGGGGCCTCCCCCGCCCTCTGGTACGCGGTGGCGGCGGGCGCGGTCGGGCCGTTCGCGCTGCTGGCGTTCTACCGGGCGCTGGCGCTCGGGCCGATGGGCGTGGTGTCGCCGCTGGCCACCGTCGGCGTGCTGGTGCCGATCGGCGTCGGCCTGTTCCTCGGCGAACGGCCGGGCGCCGTCCAGGGGTTGGGCATCGCGGTGGCCGTCGTCGGGGTCGCCCTGGCGGGCGGCCCGCAGCGCGGCGGGCCCGCGGTCGGCCGGCGGGTGCTGACACTCGCCCTGGGCGCGGCGTTCGCCTTCGGGGCGGTGCTGGCCCTGGTCGCGCACGCCAGTGCGGGCGGCGCCCTGCTGCTGACGCTGTGCGTGCAGCGGCTGACCAACGCGGTGGTCGGCGCCGGGATGCTGGCCGCCGCGGCCCGCCGGCGGCCCCTCGGACTGTCGGCGGGCGCCCGGTCGCTGCCCGCGCTGACCGCCGTCGGGGTGGCCGACGTGGCCGCGAACGGCCTGTACGCGGCCGCCTCGCACCTGGGGTCGGTGGCGGTGGCGGCCGTGCTGGCCTCGCTCTACCCGGTGGTCACCGCGCTGATGGCGCGCGGCCTGCTGAAGGAGCGGCTGCTGCGGGTGCAGGTGGTGGGCGCGGGCCTCGCGGTGGCCGGGACGCTGATCCTGGCCACCGGCTGACGCGCCGCCAGGACGCGCCCGCCCCCGGGCCGCCGAACGTCCGGGAGCGCTCGGCGATCCGCCGGCAGCCGGTCGCGGCGGCCCGGACCACCACGAGCGGGCCGGCGATCACGGAGCCGACGCCGTCCGGGCCGAGCACCGGGCCGACCGGGACCGTCCGCCCGGGGCGGCCGGTCGAGCGGGTGGCCCGGTGCGGCGCCCGGGCCGGGGTGGCGCGGACCGCGCCCGGCCGGCGGCGTGCCGAGCGCGGGTCCCGATCGGCGGCGTACCGAGCGCGGGTCAGGCCATCCAGAAGAAGACGCAGGTCATCCGCTTCTCCTCCAGCGCCGTCCCGTGGTACTCGGTCGCGGTGTGGATCAGGTTGGCGGTGTAGAGCAGCAGCCGGTTGTAGCGGTGCGGGACGGCCAGGTCCTCGGTGAAGGAGTCCGGCGGGACGAAGCGGGTGCCCAGCGCGTCCACCAGGTTGTTGTGCGGGGCGACCACGCTGTTGCCGCCGAGCCGGCCGCCGGGCAGGCTCTGCCGGTAGAAGCTGGTGCCGCAGCGCTTGGGGACGGCCGGGTTGAGGTACAGCACGGCGGCGTAGCGGCACAGCGAGCGGGAGTCGGTGTGCGGGCGCGGCTCGCACTCCCCGGCGCCCACCACCTGCACGCAGTTGTGGTTGAAGGTGCCGCCCTCGGCCTCGTCCAGCGCCCAGATCCGCGGCGCGCCGGTGGCCTCCCGGACCAGTTCCTCGACCCGCGCCAGTTCCGCCGGCTCCAGGCCGGGCATGGCCCGCAGGCCCGGCCAGGACTCCGGCTTGTGCGGGTAGCCCTCGTCCCAGTCGGTGCGCGCCAGGTGCCGGGCGCGCACCGCGTCCGGGTCCGGGAGGACGTCGTCCAGGACCCAGTAGTCACGGCCGCGGGTGGGCTTGCGGTACGGCAGGACCGGGAGTGCCGGGGTGGGGCGCCGGTCCTGGAACGGGAGAGCTGGCATGGACCCGACCATAGGAGCGGCCTGCCGGGGCCTCGCCCAAGGCCCGGTCAACCTTGCGTCAAGGCTTGCCCGTGACGCGGCGTCAGGACCGCTGGCAGCGCGGGCACACCGGCACCACCTGGTGCGCCGAAATCGCGCTCCTGTCGATGGGGCGAACGGCAGACGAGCACCAGCCGCGCAAGCGTCCGGCCGCGACGATTCCGATTGCGGCAAGAACCACCGAACACACCCTGCGCAACCAGACGAGCGCACTATGCTGCCCCCACCCAATCCGCACGACATTCACACGGTCTGACAGGTTTGAACGGAGTCATCTGCATGGTTCACCGCCGCTCCGGACAGCGCAGCGCCACCGACCCCCTGGAGCCGCTCCTGGAGTCCTGGCAGAAGTCCCTGATCGACCTGGGCTTTCGCAACCGGCTGGTGCACTACCGTCGCGGCGGCAGACAGGCGGGCACGGACATCGCTGCCCCGGAACTGGCGCGGGTGCTGGAAGCGCTGCCCAAGGGCTGCCTGTTCGCCCCGGTACCGGAGACGAGCCCGGATGCCGGGACATCGGTCGAGCTGTTCGGATACTCCGACCCCCCGCTCACGAAGCCGACCGGAGGCCGCCCCCTCGACACACCCGCCTCTCGCACGGGCACCGGCGGGACCCGGCTCGCCCTCCGCACGACCAAGGCGACCCAGGGCGAGCAGGACAGGCACCTCAAGCGCCTGGCCACCGTGGCGCAGGAGAAGTACAACGACTTCGGCCTGTGGGTCCTGCACCTCGGTGTCGGTTTCCTACAGTGGTGGCCGGCCGCCGACGCCGATCCCGTATCCTCCCCCCTTCTGCTGGTGCCGGTACGGCTGCGCAAGTGGAAGGGCGACTCCTTCCTTCTGGAACCCAACGGGGACGAGGAGCCGAGCTTCAACCCGGCGCTAGCCGTCAAGATGGAGGAGATGGGCCTCGAATGGCCCGCTCCGGAACAGATCGACCTCACTGACGCCGTGGGCCTGTTGGAGCAGGTCCGCAGGACCGTCTCGGGCCGCACGGGGTGGCAGGTCAGCGAACGTGTGGTGCTGGATGCCTTCAACTCCAGCAAAGAGGTGATGTACCGGGACCTGCGGGACAACATGCAGAGGATCCTGGGCAGTCCGCTGGTGCGCACCCTGGGGCTGGGCTCCGGTCCGGCCGACACCGCAGGCTGGTTCGACTTCGATCCGGTGCCGCTCGACCTGATAGACCAGAAACAACCGCCGGAGAGAGCACCGCTCGTGCTGGACGCGGACTCCTCCCAGCGCCAGTGCGTCGCCGCCGCGATCGACGGCAGGAGCTTCGTGATGGACGGCCCGCCCGGTACCGGCAAGAGCCAGACCATCACCAACATGATCGCCGGGCTCCTCGAGCAAGGGCGCAGTGTCCTGTTCGTCAGCGAGAAGGCCGCCGCGCTGGACGTGGTGCGCAACCGCCTCGAACAGGTCGGTCTGGACGACTACGTCCTCGCCCTGCACAGCAACACCGCCAACCGCAAGCAGGTCGCACAGGAGCTGGGCCGCGCGCTCGCCGCGCCCCGCCGCTCCTTCCCCGCTGCACGTCGGGACGAGCTCCTCACCGCAGAGGAGCTGCGCCGGGAACTCTCCGGGTACGCCGCTGCGATGAACGAGCACCACGAGGGCATGAACCGCTCCCTGCACGACGTCCTGGGCCGGGTCTCGTTGCTGCATTCCCTGCCGCAGCTCGCCCCGGAACGGGAGTTCGACGCGGTCGGCCTCACCGAGGAACTGCTGCGCGGCATCCTCGACGGCGCGCGGTGGGTTTCCCGGTCTTGGCGGCCCGCGGTGGAAGGCGAATCGTTCGTCTGGCGCGGACTCGGTGAATCCGGCGGCGAACTGAACGCCCTGGCAAGGGCCTTGGAAGACTTCGCTGGCCTGCGCGGAGCCTTGGCCCCACATGGCCCGCTACTGGAGGCCATGGGCTGGGACGGCCTCTACGACGTCGAGCGTCTGATCAACGCCATCCGGCTGGGTGCCGGTCGGCCCGCCGTCCCCCTGCCCTGGTTGACGACCGAACCGGACCGGATCACCGACGGCATCCGGATGTTCGAACGCCGGCTGGAGGCAGTGGAAACGTCCGAGCGGAAGGCCCGCGACCTGCTCGGAGCGGGCTGGGCCGAACTCGCGGATCCCCTTGCACCGGTCTCCCCCGAACCCGGGCCACAGGAACGGGCACTGACCGAGCTTGTCCCGGCCGGCCTGGACCTGGCCGAGGCCACCGCCGTACAGGTCGATGCCCTCACCAACCGGCTGACGGCCGATGCGCGGAACCTGGAACGCGCACTGCAGCAACTCGCCAACGCAGCACGCGTGTACGGCGTCCCCGCGCCGGAGACCTGCGCCCAGGGCCTGCGCTTGGTCCAGCTGACCGGTCTGTCCCTGCCGGAACAGACCCAGAAGCCTCCGGCGCAGTGGCTCACTCCCGCCGGTGCGGCCCAGGCCCGTACCGCCCTGGACCGGCTGTCCGACGTAATCGCCGATCTGCGTGCGGCCCGCGACAAGGCCCGTCGGCAGTTCACCGAGCAAGTCCTGGCGGAGACTTCGCTGGTGGATGTGGCCCAACGCTTCGCCACCGTGCATCGCTCGATCACCGCACGCCTGTCCTCCGCGTGCCGGGCCGATCGTCGTACCGTACGAACCCTGCTACCTGCGGGTGCCAAATGCACGAAGGCCGTCCTCGCCGCACTGCCGGACGCAGTCGCCTGGCAGCAGGCCCAACAGCAGCTCGAGTACGAGGGCCGCCGGAGCGGGGAGCTCCTCGGCCACTTCTGGCAGGGCGAGGAGACCGATTTCGCCTCGGCGGAGAAAGCGCTCGGCCTGGCCTCACGGGCCGCCGAACTAGCTCCGCAGGTCCTGGACCTAGAAGCGTTCCGCTCCCAGCTCGCGCACGACGGGGAACCCCGTCCGACGGCCCGCGAGGCCGCCCGGCAGGCTGGCGAATCGCTCGCCGCGTGGCGCGACTCGCTGGTCCTGCCGCCACGTCTGGGCGCGCCCGGCGAGTTGGAGGACGGTTCCCTGGCCGATGCCGTCCGTTGGAGCACCGCCCACCTGCCACCGTTGCGGGAGGCCTCCCGGTTGCTCGCGCACGTCCGTACGGTGTCCGGACACGACGACCTGACCCTGGGGCGGGCACGCGCCGCGGTCACGGCCGCGCTGACCGCTCGGGCCGCCGACGAGGAGTTCGCCGCCCACTCCGTCGGAGACGGTGAGCTCCTCGACGTGCTGTACGCCGGCCGCGGCACGAAACGAACCATGCTGGAGCAGGCCTTGGCCTGGCTGCGGAGGCTGCGGGAGAACTGCCTACTCGAAGATGGGGTGTTCCCCACCGAGGCGGCCCGGATCCTCCATCGGGCGCTTCCCGACCCCGTGCTGGAAGAGGCCAGGGACTTCTGGGACCGCTCCAGCGCCAGATTGGCCGACATGTTCGACGCGTCACGTGAACGTGAACTGCGCGCTGCGCTGTCCGTGACCTCGTCGGCCGAGCTGCTGCTGTCGCTGCTGGACGGCGATCACGGCGGACCTGACGAGTGGGCCGCTTACCAGCGAGGCCAAGGAGCCCTGGAGAAGGCCGGCCTGGGCGATCTGACCTCCCGTGCCGTCCGGGCCGGGATCACCCCGGAGGACTTCCCGAAGGTGGTGGAGAAATCCGTATTGCGCTCCTGGACGGATCGCGTGATCCAGCGCGACCCCCGACTGGTGTGGAACCGGGCCGAGGACCGCGACGACAAGGTCGCCGCGTTCCGCGACATCGACCGCTCCCTCGCCGAACACGCCCGGACGCGGGTGGCCCGCGCCTGCGATCTGAATCGCCCCGACGCGCTCAGCAGCCCCGGCGCGAGGCTGATCCAGCACGAAGGCAAGAAGAAGATCCGGCACAAGCCCGTGCACGTGCTGCTCCGGGAGGCCGGAGCGGCGGCGCTGCGCGTCAAACCCTGCTTCATGATGAGCCCCCTGACGGTCAGCCGGTTCCTGCCGCCGGACCTCACCTTCGACGTTGTGATCTTCGACGAGGCGTCCCAGATCCTGCCGCAGGACGCGATCAACTGCGTTTACCGGGGCAAGGCCCTGATCGTGGCCGGGGACGAGAACCAGTTGCCGCCCACCGCTTTCTTCACCGCAGGCGAGGAGGAGGACGACGACCCGTACACCGAGGACGAAGTCCCTCGGTACGAATCGCTGCTCTCCCTGGCCAAGGGCAACGGGATGCTCAAGGAGCTCTCGTTGCGCTGGCACTACCGCAGCCGGCACGAACACCTGATCGCCTTCAGCAACCGCCAGTTCTACCGGGGTGCGATGACCACCTTCCCCGGCGCGTTCTCCGAGGGCCCCGACGTGGGCGTGGCCTTCTTCCGAGCCGAGCAGGGCCTGTACCGCTCCGGTGTGGCAGCGCGCAACAACCCAGGCGAAGCCGCCGAGGTCACCCGTCGCGTCATCCACCACTTCCGCACCCGCCCGGGCCGTTCGCTGGGCGTCGTCGCGCTCTCCCAGGCCCAGGCCGAGGTGATCCGGGAGGCGGTCGACCAGGAACGCCGGCGGAACCCCGGTCTGGACGAACACTTCTCCGACGACCGGCTGGACGGTTTCTTCGTCAAGAACCTCGAAGCGGTCCAGGGCGACGAGCGCGACGTGATCATCATGTCCGTCGGCTACGGCCCCGATGAGAACGGCAAGCTCAACCAGAACTTCGGACCGATCAACCGCAAGGACGGCTGGCGGCGACTCAATGTCGCCGTCACCCGGGCCCGCTACCGGGTCGAGGTGGTCGCCTCCTTCGAGCCCGATGCCCTCCGCCCGTCCGAAAGCGCGAGCTTCGAACACTTCGCCCGCTACCTCAAGTACGCCAAGTACGGCCCGGCCGCACTCGCTCAGGACAGCGCGGACGACAACGCCCTGCCCGAGAGCCCGTTCGAGGAGTCGGTGCTGGAGGTACTACGCGGCTGGGGCTACACCGTCCAGCCTCAGGTGGGCGTCGCCGGCTACCGCATCGACCTGGGGGTGCGTGACCCTCGATGGCCTGGACGCTACGCCCTCGGGGTCGAGTGCGACGGTGCCATGTACCACTCCTCCAAGGCGGCCCGTGACCGGGACCGGCTGCGCGAATCCATGCTCACCGGTCTCGGCTGGACGCTGCACCGGATCTGGGGCACCGACTGGTACCGCAACCGGGCGGCAGCCGAGAATCGGCTACGAACCGCCGTCGAACGGGCTGCGGCCCGCAGCGCGGACACCGCTCCCCCGTCCGGGGTCGCTGCGGAGATCCCCCGAACCGCGTCCGCGCCGCACTCTCCGACGGCGGCACCCGCACTGAAGCCCTCGTCCTCCGACAGCTCGGTCCCGGCTAAGGGTGCCCTTCCGAATTCCTCCGAACAGCGCGTCCGCCACGAGTTGGAACAGTTGCGAGCACAACTGGAACTGCACTCTGACGCGGCCGTTTCCGACTCCCGGCCCCGGGCCCGTACCGACCAGCAGCGCAGGCAGCGCGGGCTCGCCGAGCAACTGGAGGAGCGTGCCGCCCTGCTCAAGGCCTACCTGACCGGCGACCGTAGAGCTATAGCGGGCACGGTGTGCCCCGGCCGCCTGGTACGGATCGATTTCGGCGGGGACCAGCAGGAGTACGAGATCACCTCCCAGGAACCGCACTCCACCGAGGTCGAGAAGCTCAGCCCATTCACACCGCTCGGCCGGGCTCTGCACGGCCGGATGGCCGGCAACCGTATCGAGTACGAGCACGACGGACGCCGGATCACGGTGCAGCTGCTGACCGTCCGGGACTGACCACACTGCGGTGCGCGTCGCCGGGTGGCCTTCCGACAGGAGCCGCCACCCGGCTCGGCACGCCCCTCGGGCGAGGGGTACCCCAGCCCAGGGTCAGGAGTGCGTCAGGACCGCTGGCAGCGCGGGCACCAGAACAGGTTCCGGGCGGCCAGCTCCTCGGTGCGGACCGGGGTGCCGCAGACCAGGCAGGGCCGGTCGTGCCGCCGGTACACGTACACCTCGCCGCCGTGGTCGTCCACCCGCGGCGGGCGGCCCATCGCCTCCGGGGTGTGCTCGGGGCGGACGGTGTCGATCCGGCCCGCGGCCACGCCGTCGTGCATCAGCGCCACCAGGTCCGTCCAGATCGCGTCCCACTCGGCCCGGGACAGCTCGCGCCCGGGGCGGTGCGGGCTGATCCCGAGCCGGAACAGCACCTCGGCGCGGTACACGTTCCCGACGCCGGCCAGCACCTTCTGGTCCATCAGCAGCGCGGCCACCGTGCTGCCGCTGCGGGAGACCCGCCGCCAGGCCGCCTCCCCCGACTCCCCGGCCCGCAGCGGGTCCGGCCCCAGCCGGTGGTGGACGGCCGCCTTCTCCTCCGGCGTGAGCAGCTCGCAGGCGGTCGGCCCGCGCAGGTCGGCGTACCCGGTGTCGTTGACCATCCGCAGCCGGACCTGCCCGACCGGCTCGGGCGCCTCGCCCGCCCCGAACGCGTACTTCCCGTACAGCCCCAGGTGCACGTGCAGCCAGTGCTCGCCGAAGCCCAGGAACAGGTGCTTGCCGTGCGCCTCCGCCTCGTCCAGCACCCGCCCGTCGATCAGCGCGGCCCCCTCCGCGAAGCGCCCCTGCGGGCTGGACACCCGCACCGGGCGCCCCCCGAACAGCTCGTCGTTCTGCCTGGCCAGGCGGTGGATCACATGCCCCTCGGGCACCGGCGGTCAACTCCTCGGTCGGTGTGGCGTGAGGAGTCCATTGTCCCAGGGCGCTCGGACAGCCCGGGCGGCCCGGCTCAGGGGGCGGCCCGGCTCAGGAGGCGGACCGGTTCAGAGGGCGGCGGCGGCCTCGCGCAGGGCGGCGAGTTCGGCCAGGGCGAGGGCGGTGAAGTCCTGGCCCGGGCGGTCCGCCCAGCGGGCGAGGGCGGTGCGCAGGGCGAGCAGGGCGAGTTCGGCGGTGAGGACGGCGGCCGGGTCGGGGACGCCGCGCTCGCGCAGGGCCGCGGTGAGGGCGGTGGCGAGGGCCTCGCGCTTGAGGAGTTCGCGTTCGGTGAGCTCGGGGTTGGCGGCGACCACCTGCTGGCGCTCGCGGACGGCGGGGTGGCGTTCGGCGGTGAAGGCGTGGGCGCCGGCGGCGGCGAGGGCGGCCCCGGCGGCCTCCAGCGGGCCGGCCCCGGGCGGGGCGGCGGCGATCGCGTCGGCGAGCAGGCGCAGCAGCGCGTCGCCGCCGGAGAGCACCTCGCGCTTGTCGGCGAAGTGCCGGAAGAAGGTGCTCTTGGCCAGCCCGGCGCGTTCGGCGATCTCGGCGACGGTGGTGCGGTCGTAGCCCTGGTGGACGAAGAGTTCGAGCGCCGCGCGCTCCAGCCGTTCGCGCGCGTTCGGGTCCCATCTGGCCATGGCACGGAGTCTACGTGACGGGAGATGGTCGCATCACGGGGCTCGGCGCGTTATGGTGACGGGACAAGGTCTCATCACTCGGAGGTCCACCCCCATGCGCGTCTTCGTCACCGGAGCCACCGGCCACCTCGGCTCCGCCCTCGTCCCCGAACTGCTCGCCGCCGGCCACCGAGTCACCGGCCTGGCCCGCTCCGACGCCTCCGCCACCGCGCTCACCGCCCTCGGCGCGGACGTCCGCCGCGGCGACCTCGACGACCTGGACGGCCTGCGGGCCGCCGCCTCGGCCGCCGACGGGGTGGTCCACCTCGCCTTCAAGCACGAGGCGATGCTCGACGGCGACTACGCGGGCGCGATGGCCGACGACCTGAAGGCCGTCCGGGCCCTGGTCGAGGCGCTCGCGGGCACCGGCAAGCCGCTGGTCGGCACCGGCGGGACGGGCGGCGGCAACACGCCCGGCCGGCCCGCCCTGGAGAGCCTGGTCGCCCCCGGCGCCCCGCGCACCGAGGCCGAGCAGGCGATCGTCGACGCCGCGGCGGACGGCGTGCGCTCCAGCGTCGTCCGGCTGCCCCCGGTCGTCCACAGCCCGCTCGACCGGCACGGCTTCGTCCCCACCCTGATCCGGATCGCCCGCGCCACCGGCACCTCCGGCTACCTCGGCGAGGGCACCAACCGCTGGCCCTCCGTCCACACCCTGGACGCCGCCCACCTCTACCGCCTCGCCCTCGAACACGCCCCCGCCGGCACCCGCCTGCACGCCGTCGACGACGAGGGCGTCCCCTTCCGCGAGATCGCCGAACGCATCGGCATCCGCCTCGGCGTCCCCACCGCCCCCGTCCCCGAGGAGAGCGCCGCCGACCACTTCGGCTTCCTCGCCCGCCTCGTCCCCCTCGACCTGCCCGCCTCCTCCGAAGCCACCCGCGCCCTGCTCGACTGGCGGCCCCGGCACCCGGGCCTGCTCGACGACCTCGACCAGAACCACTACTTCACCGGGAGCTGACCCCCGCCCACCCCCGACCGCACCGCCCGGGGCGGCCACCGCCTCCGCCCCCCTCCGCCCCTCGCCGCGCGGCGGAACCCCCGCGTACGTGCAGCGGACTCAGGACCGGGCGAACCCCGACGCGCGTGCAACCGGACCAGGTTCGCGCGGTCCGGGCCGACGGCGGCCCCCGACGCGCCCCCGCCCCTCGCCGCGCGGCGGAACCTCAGCGCGCCTGCAACCGGCTCAGGACCGCGCGGTCCAGGGCCGCCGCGGTCTCTGGGACGCTCAGGTTGGAGTTGTCGATGATCGGCAGGCCGGAGGTGCGCCAGCCGGCCATCCGGCCGTGGATGCGGGCGACCTCGTCGTCGGAGAGGCGGCGGTTGCCGGAGCGTTCGGCGTTGCGGGCGAGGACGCGGTCGAGGCCGGGGAGCAGGACGACGGGGATCATGCCGGGGCCGATGTGGCGCTTCCAGCCGCCGAGGCCGATCGCGGGGCGGTCGGGGAAGACCGCGTCGTCGATGATGCAGGAGATGCCGTTGGCGAGGTAGTTGCGGCAGGCGAAGCCGCAGGTGCGGCGGGCCAGCCGGTACTGGGCCTCGGAGGCGGTGTTCCAGCCGGACTGCGGGTTGGCGAAGCCGGACTGGACCCACTCGCGGACGTCGTCGAGGCTGATGTGCGCGGTGGGGGTGGGGCGGCGTTCGGCCCAGTACCGGGCGACGGTGGTCTTGCCAGCGCCGGCCGGGCCGATCAGCAGGACGGCGACCGGGCCGGGCAGCGGGGCGGGGAACGCGGGCTGCTGCGGTGGCGGGGCGGGCAGTTGGACGGTGCCTCCGGTCGGGAGCAGGAAGTGGCCGGTGCCGCCGGGCGCGACCGGGCCGACGGCCTTCAGCGGGACGGTCGGGCGGTCCGGCCGGGGCGCGGCCGGCCCCAGGGTGGGGATCGCCTGGGTGGCGCCGGGCAGGGCCGGTGCGGGGTACGGCGGCTGAGGGCCCGTCGGCTGCGGGGACACCGCAGGTCGTGGTGGCACCTGGCCCCCCGCGTGCTGGTTCTGCGCGTACTGGCTCACCGTCACCTCCCTGCGCCGAATGTACACGTCGGCCCGGTGGCGGGCACAAGTCCGCCACCGGGCCCGGCGTGCGTCAGCGGCCGGTGAGCTGCTCGGCGAGGGCGCGCAGGGCGAGCTCGTAGGAGCCGAGGCCGAAGCCGGCGATGGTGCCGGAGGCGACGGCGGCGATGACCGAGGTGTGCCGGAAGGTCTCGCGGGTGTACGGGTTGGAGATGTGCACCTCGACCAGCGGGGCGGTGCGCTGGGCGGCGGCGTCGCGCATCGCGTACGAGTAGTGGGTGAAGGCGCCCGGGTTGATCACCACGGGGGTCTTCGCGTCCGCCGCCTCGTGCAGCCAACCGACCATCTCCGCCTCGGAGTTGGTCTCCCGGACCTCCACCGACAGGCCCAGTTCGGCGCCGAGCGCGGTGCAGCGCTCGACCAGGCCCGCGTACGAGGTGGAGCCGTACACGTCGGGTTCGCGGGAGCCGAGCCGGCCCAGGTTGGGGCCGTTGAGGACCAGGACGCGGGTGGCGGGCGTGCTCATCCGGAGACCTCCCCGTAGGCGGCGACCAGCACGGACGGGTCCGGGCCCTCCAGGATGGAGGTCTTGGCCAGGCCGTCCAGGACGACGAAGCGCAGCAGGTCGCCGCGCGACTTCTTGTCGATCTTCATGGCGTCCAGCAGCTTCGGCCAGGCGTCCGCGCGGTAGGTCAGCGGCAGGCCGACCGAGGCCAGCACGGTGCGGTGGCGGTCGGCGGTGGCGTCGTCCAACCGCCCGGCCAGGCGGCCGAGTTCGGCGGCGAAGACCATGCCGATGGAGATCGCCGCGCCGTGCCGCCACTTGTAGCGCTCGTTGCGCTCGATGGCGTGGCCCAGGGTGTGGCCGTAGTTGAGGATCTCGCGGCGGCCGGACTCCTTGAGGTCGCCGGAGACCACGTCGGCCTTGACCTGGATGGCCCGGCGGATCAGCTCCAGGGTGTGCGGCCCGGCCGGGGTGGTGGCGGCCTCCGGGTCGGCCTCGATCAGGTCGAGGATGACCGGGTCGGCGATGAAGCCGGCCTTGATCACCTCGGCCAGGCCGGAGACGTAGTCGTGCTTGCCGAGCGTCTCCAGGGTGTCGAGGTCGGCCAGCACGCCCGCGGGCGGGTGGAAGGCGCCGACCATGTTCTTGCCCTCGGCGATGTTGATGCCGGTCTTGCCGCCGACGGCCGCGTCGACCATGCCGAGCAGCGTGGTGGGCACCGAGATCCAGCGCACCCCGCGCAGCCAGGTCGCCGCGACGAAGCCCGCCAGGTCGGTGGTGGCGCCGCCGCCGAGGCCGACCACCACGTCGCTGCGGGTGAAGCCGGTCTGGCCGAGCACCGACCAGCAGTACGCGGCGACCTCGGCGCTCTTGGCGTCCTCGGCGTTCGGCACCTGGAGGGCGATCGCCTCGTAGCCCTGGTCGGCGAGGTCCGCGCGGACCGCCTCGCCGGTGGCCTCCAGGGCCTCCGGGTGGATGACGGCGACCCGCTTGGCCTTCGGGCCGATCAGCGGGGCGAGTTCGCCGAGCAGCTGGTGGCCGATCAGCACCTCGTAGGGGGCGTGGCCGTCGCTGCCCGCGACCTGGATGCGGACGAGGTCCGGGTCAGACATGGGGGTTCTCCAACTCCAGTGCGTCGAGTACGGCGTCGGCGACCTGTTCGGGCGTGCGGTCCCCGGTGTCGGCTACGGTGGTGGCGACCTCCAGGTAGAGCGGGCGGCGGGCCTCCATCAGCTCGCGCCAGCGGGCCCGCGGGTTGACCGCGAGCAGCGGGCGGGGGGCGTCCAGGCCGACCCGCCTGACCGCGTCGGCGAGCGGCACCTCCAGGAACACCACGGGCAGCGGGGCGAGCAGCGCCCGGGTCTCCTCGGCCATGACCGCGCCGCCGCCGAGCGCGAGGACACCGGGGAAGCCGGTGACGGCGGCCCGGACGGCGGCCCGCTCCAGCTGCCGGAAGTGCGGCTCGCCCTCGTCGAGGAAGATCTCCGGGATGGGCTTGCCCGCGGCCCGCTCGACATCGGTGTCGGTGTCGCGGAACGGCAGGCCGAGGCGGTCGGCGAGGACCCGTCCGACGGTGGACTTGCCGCTGCCGGGCGGGCCGACCAGCACCACCGCGGGTGTGGCCGGTGCGCTCATCGGACGATCAGGTTGTCGAGGTAGGACCGGACGTTGCGGCGGGTCTCGGAGACGTTGTCGCCGCCGAACTTCTCCGCCACCGCGTCCGCCAGCACCAGCGCCACCATCGCCTCGGCGACGATGCCGGCCGCCGGGACGGCGCACACGTCGGAGCGCTGGTGGTGCGCCTTGGCCGGCTCGCCGGTGCGCACGTCCAGGGTCTGCAGGGCCCGCGGGACGGTCGCGATCGGCTTCATCGCGGCCCGCACCCGCAGCAGCTCGCCGGTGGACAGGCCGCCCTCGGTGCCGCCGGAGCGGCCGGAGGTTCGCCGGACGCCGTCCGGCGTCGGGACGATCTCGTCGTGCGCCTGCGAGCCGGGCACCCGGGCCAGGTCGAAGCCGTCGCCGACCTCGACGCCCTTGATCGCCTGGATGCCCATCAGCGCGGCGGCCAGCCGGGCGTCCAGCCGGCGGTCCCAGTGCACGTGCGAGCCGAGGCCGACCGGCACGCCGTAGGCCAGCACCTCGACCACGCCGCCGAGGGTGTCGCCGTCCTTGTGGGCCTGGTCGATCTCGGCCACCATCGCCTTCGACGCGTCGGCGTCCAGGCAGCGCACCGGGTCCTCGTCGAGGCGGGCCTCGTCGGCGGGCAGCGGCAGCACCCCGGCCGGGGCCTTGGCGGCGGCCAGCTCCACCACGTGGCTGACGATCTCGATGCCGCAGGTCTCCTTGAGGTAGGAGCGGGCGACCGCGCCGAGCGCGACCCGGGCCGCGGTCTCCCGGGCGCTGGCGCGCTCCAGGATCGGCCGGGCCTCGTCGATCGAGTACTTCTGCATGCCCGCCAGGTCGGCGTGGCCGGGGCGGGGCCGGGTCAGCGCCTCGTTGCGGGCCAGGCCCGCGAGCACCTCGGGGTCGACCGGGTCGGCCGACATGACCTGCTCCCACTTCGGCCACTCGGTGTTGCCGACCATGACCGCCACCGGCGAGCCCATGGTCTCGCCGTGCCGGACGCCGCCGAGGAAGGTCACCTGGTCCTGCTCGAACTTCATCCGCGCGCCGCGGCCGTAACCGAGCCGGCGGCGGGCCAGCGCGTCGGCCACCATCGCGGTGGTGACCGGCACCCCGGCCGGCAGGCCCTCCAGCGTCGCGACCAGAGCGGGGCCGTGCGACTCCCCCGCCGTGAGCCAGCGCAAGCTACCCACCGAAAGCTCCTTCGTCAGCGGCCCGCGCCGTGAACGGCGGCCGGCCCGGCGTCTCGTCCTGCCCGGCCGCAGGAACACGGCGGGCGAACTCCGATCCTTTCACGTCCCGCAGGTCACCGGGGCCACGGTCCGGGTGGCGGACAGCGAACGTCCGGAACCGAGCGGGTCCGTCACCCGGCGAGCGCGGTCTCGCCCGCCTTCCGCATCGCCGCCAGCGGGCCGTGCGGCACGCCCGTGAACCGCTCGAACTGGAGCCCCGCCTGGTGCACCAGCAGGTCCAGCCCGCCCAGCACGGTGCCGCCGCGCTCCAGGCAGGCCGCGGCCAGCGCGGTCGGCCACGGGTGGTACAGCACGTCGAACAGCACGCCGGGCGCCGCCGTCAGCTGCGCCGCGAAGCAGTCGGTCGCCCCGACCGGCGTGGTGGAGACCGTCAGCGGCCCGGCCAGCGCCCGCGCGGCGTCCGCCCAGTCGGCGGTGCGCACCACCACGCCCAGCCGCTCCCCCAGCTCCCGCATCTCGGCGGCCCGGGCGGCGCTGCGCACGTACGCGGTGACCTCGCCGTCGCAGACCTGGGCCAGCGCGGCCAGCGCCGAGGAGGCGGTGGCCCCGGCACCCAGCACCGCGGCCGACCCGACCCGCTCGACGCCGTGCTCGCGCAGCGCGTTGACCAGGCCGGGGACGTCGGTGTTGTCGCCGTGCCGCCGCCCGTCGCGGTCGATCACCACGGTGTTGACGGCGTCCACCGCCCGAGCGGTGTCGCTGACGGTGTCCAGCAGCGGCCGAATCGCCCGCTTGAGCGGCATGGTCAGCGACAGGCCGGCCCACTCGGCGGGGTCGAGGCCGGTGACGAACGCCGCCAGCGCCGGCTCGTCGACCTCGTACCGGCCGTACCGCCAGTCGGTCAGCCCGAGCGCGGCGTACCCGGCCGTGTGCAGGAGCGGGGAGAGCGAGTGGGCGATCGGCGAGCCGAGCACGGCGGCGCGGTGCGGGGTGGTCACGAAGCGGCCTTTCAGGGAGTGGTGCTGGTGGTACGGGTGGTGCAGGAAGCGGCGGTGGCGGCGGGGCGGTGCAGGAAGACGTCGACCGGCCCCTCGGACTCCGGCACGAAGCCGTGCCGCTCGTACAGCCGCCGGGCGGGGCTGCCCCGCAGCACGTTCAGCCGGACGGCCAGACCGGCCGCGTCGGCCCGCTCCAGCGCGTCGCGCAGCACGGCGGTGCCCAGGCCGCGGCCGTGCAGCGCCGGGTCGAGGTAGAAGTGCTCCAACAGCAGGGTGCCGGGCCGCTCGTCGGGGGCGAGCGCCAGGCACCCGGCGGGCGACGGGAAGCCGGGCACCTCGACCACCGAGGTGTGCCGCGGCCGGTACGCGTCGCGCAGCCGCTGCCGGACGCCGTGCTCGTCGTAGCGGCCCAGCCGTTCCAGGTCGGGGCGCATCGCCCCGGCCCGCAGCTCGGCCAGCGGCTCCAGGTCGGCGGCGGTGGCGGGGCGCAGCGTCCAGGCGGGCGGGGCGGTGGTCACTCGGTGCCCCGGCGGGTGCGGGCGGACCAGCGGCCCTCGCTGTGGGTGATCCGGATCGGGTGCCGGAAGCACGCGGAGACCAGCTCGGTGGTCAGCACCTCGGTGGCGGGGCCGGCCGCGGTGGTCAGGCCGTCGCGCAGCAGCAGGGCGTGGCTGGTGGTCCCGGGCAGTTCCTCCAGGTGGTGGGTGACCAGCACGGAGGCCAGCTCGGGGTAGCGGGAGCGCAGCTCGTCCAGGCTCTCCAGGAGCTGTTCGCGGGCGGTCAGGTCGAGGCCGGTGGCGGGCTCGTCGAGCAGCAGCAGCCGGGGCTCGGGCATCAGCGCGCGGGCGATCAGGACCCGGCCGCGCTCGCCCTGGGAGAGCGTGGTCCAGGGGCTCTCGGCGCGGTGCGCGACGCCCAGGGTCCGGATCAACTCCTCGGCGTGGTCGAGCTGTTCGGCGGTGGGCTTGTGCCACAGGTCCGGCTCGATGGTCTGCGTGGTGCCGGTCAGCACGACCTGCCGCACCGTCAGCGGGGAGCGCAGCGGGTGCCGCGGGTTGACGTGCCCGAGGTGCGCGCGCAGCTCCCGGACGTCGACCCTGCCGAGCTGCCTGCCGAGCACCTTCACGGTGCCCGCGGTGGGGTGCTCGACCGCGCCCAGCAGCGACAGCAGGGTGCTCTTGCCGGCCCCGTTCGCCCCGAGCACCGCCCAGTGCTCCCCGGCCCGGACGGTCAGCGACACGTCCCGCAACAGGTACTGCCCGCCCCGGACCACGTCGACGGCGGCGGCCTCCAGCAGGGCCGGTTCGGGCGGCTGCGGTGTCTGCGGTGTCTCCATCCGCCTCACGCTACCCGCACCACCCGGCCGTCCCGCAAAGCCATATCGCCCACCGGACGGCCCGTCGTGCTCAGGTCAGGACACGCAGGTCAGGACGTGCAGGCGACGTGCTTGGAGTCGTACTTCATGCCCTTGGCCAGACACCACTCCTGGGTGTTCTTGGCGTGCTCCGCGCCGGTCGCCGCGAACTTGGTCTCCTGCGGCGAGACGGCCAGCCAGAACACCCAGTCGCCCGGTGTCGGGTTGAGCACGGCGTCGAGCGCCTCCTGCCCCGGGTTGCTGATCGGGGTCGGCGGCAGGCCCGGGTTGATGTACGAGTTGTACTTGTTCGACCCGTCGTTGATCTCCTGCTCGGTGAGCTTGGTGCGGCCCAGCGAGTACTGCAGGGTAGTGTCCACGCCCAGCTTGTGCTGGGTGACGTTGGTGGTCAGGCGGTTGGAGATGGCGCGGGCCATCTTGCCGAAGTCCTCCGAGTTGTTGCCCTCGGCCTGCAGGATGCTGGCCTCGGTCACCACCTCGTACGCGTTCTTCAGGCCGATCTTCTGCGCCGCCTCGTCCAGCTTGAGGTCGCCGTACTTCTGGACGGCGTTGGCGACCATCTGCTTCAGCAGCTCCTCGGGCTTCATGCCGTCGGCGACCGAGTAGCGGGTCGGCCAGAGGAAGCCCTCCGGGTTGTTGTTGGCGTAGCCGGGCAGGCCCAGGCTGCCGGCCTGGGCCTTGGCGACGTTCGCCGTGGTGCCCGGGGCGAGCTTCAGCTTGCCGTCGATCTTGGCGTAGACGTCGGCGGCCTTCAGCCCCTCGGGGATGATCAGCGCGTTGCCGCCGTTGGACTCCACCAGTTCCTTGAGCGCCGCGGCGGCGGACATCTGGTGCTTCAGGGTGTAGACGCCGGGCTGGATGCCGCGCCCCTTGGGGTCCTTCTCGTACGCGGCGCTGAACGCCTTGATGCTCTTCACCACGCCGGCGTCCAGCAGGGTCCTGCCGATCGCCTCGCCGGCCGCGCCCTCCTTGACGGTGATGTTCACCGAGCCGGAGCCGTCGCCCTTGAAGTCCGGCGGCGGGCCGAAGTGGTCCTGGTAGAAGCCGTAGCCCCACCAGCCCGCGCCGCCCATGCCGCCGAGCAGCACCAGGGCGACCACCAGGCACGCGCCGCGGTTGCGGCGGCCCGACTTCTTGCCCTTCTCCTTGCGCTTGCGCTCGGCCTCGCGGGAGTCGTCCTGCTCGGAGAAGAACGAGGCGTCCCCGTCCTCCTCGTCCGGGTACCCGTCCTCGGCCCAGTCCCCGTGCTCCTCGTCGGCCCGCTCGTCGGGCGCGGCGGCGCTCCGGCGACCGGCCGACGGGTCGTCGAGGGCCGCGGCCTCCGCCTCCCAGTCGATGCCGTCCGGCCCGGGGCCGCCGACCGCCTCCGCCGACCGGGGCTGCGCCGCCCGCGCGGCGGGGCCCTGCTGCGGCTGCTGCACGCCCTGCTGCTGCGGGTGGCCAGGCTGCGGGTGGCCGGGCTGCGGCGGCAGGCCCGTCCGCCGGCCGAACTGCTGCTGGGGCTGCACGCCCTGCTGCGGCATGCCCTGCTGCTGCGGATAGCCCTGCGGCACGCCCTGCTGCGGGTAGCCCTGCGGCATCCCGGGCTGTTGCTGTTGTTGCTGCTGCTGGACGAACTGCTGCTGCCCGCCGTAGGAGCCGCCCTGCTGGTACCCCTGCTGCGGCATGCCCGGCTGCGGCATGCCCGGCTGCTGCCCGAACTGCTGCTGCCCGCCGTACGAGCCGCCCTGCTGCTGCGGGTAGCCCTGCGGCGCGCCCTGCTGCTGCGGGTACCCCTGCTGCTGCCCGAACTGCTGCTGCCCGCCGTAGGACCCGTCCGGCTGCTGCGGGTACCCCTGGGGGTACTGCTGGAGGTAGTCCGGCTGCCCGTACGGGCCCTGGGGCTGGGGCTGTTCGCCGGGGTACCACGGCTGGTCGCCCTGGGAGCCGTAGCGCCCGTTCTGATCAGTCATCGATCCCCTTACAGCGTCCAGGGTGTCCGTCGAACCCGCGTGCTGTCCGCGCAGCCCGTGGTCGGAGACGCTACCGTACCGCAGCGTAGCCAAGGACGGTCACTGCCTGCTGTCGTTCACGGGGAGGGGCTCCCGGCGGGCGGGGGCGAGGCGTGCTGGGCGCGGTAGGCGTTGAACTCCTCGACGTTCTTGCGCTGCTGCTCCTCGCTGTCGGTGAACCTGGTGTCCCCGGGTCGGACGGTCACGAAGTACAGCCAGTCACCGTCGGCGGGGTGCAGGGCGGCCCGCAGCGCGTCCCGGCCGGGGTTGCCGATGGGGGTGGGGGGCAGGCCGGGGTGGGCGTAGGTGTTGAAGGGCGAGTCGAGTCGGGTGTCGTCCTGGGTGGTGGTGAGGGTGGAGCGGCCGAGTGCGTAGTTGATGGTGGAGTCGAGCTGGAGCGGCATCTTCTTGGCGAGCCGGTTGTAGACGACGCGGGCGACCCGGGCCATGTCCTCGGGGTTGTCGGCCTCGGCCTGGGCGAGGCTGGCGACGGCCAGCAGCCCGTACGGGGAGACGCCGTTGGCGCCGGCCGCGTCGGCGACCGCGGGGCCGTCGAGGTTGCCGTCGGCCTCCTTGACCATGTCTTGAAGGAGGGTGAGCGGGGTGCTGTCGCCGGTCACGGCGTAGGTGGCCGGGTAGAGGTAGCCCTCCAGGTGGCCGGCGGCGTCGGCGGGGAGGCCGAGTTCGGCGGCGTGCTGCTCGGCGGCGGCCGCGGTGGTGCCCGGTTTCAGGCCGAGCCGGGTGTCGATCGCGGCGAAGACCTGGGTGGAGCGCCAGCCCTCGGGGATGGTCAGGGCGTTGGCGTTGGACGGGTCGAGCAGCACGTTGAGTGCCGAGACCGCCGACATCTTCTCCTTGAGTGTGTAGGTCCCGGGGTGGATGTTGTCGCCGGCCGGGCTCTTCGCCGCGGCCTCGGTGAACGCCCGGGTGGAGGCGACCACGTGCTCGGCGGTCAGCGTCTTGCCGATCTGGGTGATGCTGGCGCCCTGCGCGACCGAGACCTGGACCTGCCCGGTGCCGCCGCCGGGGTAGTCGGGGGCGGGCTGCTCGCCCTCGGGCCAGAGCACGAACAGCGCGAGCGCGGCGGCCATCGCCACGCCGAGCAGCCCGGCGACGCTCAGGCAGCACGCGGCGCGGGTGCGCAGCCGCTCCGGGTCGGGCGGTTCGACGCCGTACGGCAGGCCGGGCGGGGCCCCCTCGGGCTCCAGCACGGGGGCGCCGAGGTGGCCGGGGGTGAGTCCGGGCGCGGTGTACGGGTCGGTCACGGCGGGCCTTCCGGCGGCGGGCGGCGTCCTGGCGCCGCGGCCGGGCGGCCTCCGCCCCCGCGCGACGCCAGGGGCCCGTGCGGACGCGCGTCCGCACGGGCCCCTCGACCGGGAAGCTAACCCGTACCGGTCAGACCACCGGCTCGACACTCTCGCCGGGCGCGCGCCCGCTCACCCGTTCGGTCTCCAGGGCCGACTGGAGGATCACCACGGCGGCGGCCTGGTCGATCACCGAGCGGCCCTTCTTGGCCGACCGCCCGGAGGCGCGCAGCCCGGCGGCGGCGGTGACGGTGGTCATCCGCTCGTCCACCAGCCGCACCCCGACCGGGTACAGCAGGCCGGCCAGCCGGCCCGCGTACTCGCGGACCTTGGCGGCGGCCGGGCCCTCCTTGCCGTTCAGCGAGCGCGGCAGGCCGACCACCACCTCGATGGCCTCGTACTCCTCCGCGATCGCCCGCAGGCGGGCCTGCGAGCGGCCCCCGGCGGGGACGGTCTCCACCGGCGTGGCGATCAGCCCGTCGGGGTCGCAGACCGCGACCCCGATCCGGGCGTCGCCCACGTCGACGGCGATCCGCCGGCCGCGCCGGAAGACCTTCTCCTCGATGGGCTGCTCGCTCACGCGCGCTCGGCCACCAGCGCCCGCACGGCCGCGACGGCGTCCGCGACGGCGGCCGGGTCGGTGCCGCCGCCCTGCGCGACGTCGTCCTTGCCGCCACCGCCGCCGCCGAGGGTCTTGGCCGCGGCCCGGACCAGCTCGCCGGCCTTGATGCCGCGCGCCCGGGCGTCCTCGTTGGTGGCGATCACGGTCAGCGGGCGGTCGTTCGCGACGGTGAACGCGGCGACCACGGCCGGGCGGTTGCCGAGCCGGGCCCGGACGTCCAGCACCAGCTTGCGCAGCTCGTCCGCGCCGGTGCCGTCACCGACCCGGGCGGCGACCAGGGCCACGCCCCGGACGTCCTCGGCGCCCTCGGCGAGGCCCGCGGCGGCCTGGAGGACCTTCTCCGCGCGGAACTTCTCGATCTCCTTCTCGGCGTCCTTGAGCTTGGTGAGCATCCCGGAGATCTTCTCCGGCAGCTCCTCCGGGCGGCCCTTGACCAGCTCGGTCAGCTGGGAGACCACGGTGTGCTCGCGGGCCAGGAACTTGTACGCGTCGACGCCGACCAGCGCCTCCACCCGGCGCACGCCGGAGCCGATCGAGGACTCGCCGAGCAGCTTCACCAGGCCCAGCTGGGCGGTGTTGCCGACGTGGGTGCCGCCGCACAGCTCCTTGGAGAAGTCGCCGATGGTGACCACCCGCACCGAGTCGCCGTACTTCTCGCCGAACATCGCGATGGCGCCCTGCTTGCGGGCCTGGTCCATCGTCATCACCTCGGCGGTGACGTCGAGTTCGCGGACCAGCACCTCGTTGATCTTCTGCTCGACGTCGGTCAGCACCGCGCCGGGGACGGCGGCCGGCGAGCCGAAGTCGAACCGGAAGCGGCCCGGCGCGTTCTCCGAACCGGCCTGGGCGGCGGTCGGGCCGAGCGCGTCGCGCAGCGCCTGGTGGGTCAGGTGGGTGGCCGAGTGGGCCCGCGAGACGGCCCGGCGGCGGTCGGTGTCGATGGTGGCGTACGCGGACGCGCCGAGCACCACCTCGCCGAACAGCACCCCGCCGGAGTGCACGATCACGCCGGGCACCGGCTGCTGCACGTCCCGGACCTCGACCACCGCGCCGGAGTCGAGCCGGATGCGGCCGTGGTCGGCGAGCTGGCCGCCGCCCTCGGCGTAGAACGGGGTGCGGTCGAGGATCAGCTCGACCTCGTCGCCCTCGGTGGCGGCCGGCGACGGGACGCCGTCCACCAGCAGGCCGACCACGGTGGCCTCGCCCTCGGTGTGGGCGTAGCCGGTGAAGACGGACGCACCCGCCTTGTCGGCGACCTCGCGGTACGCGGCGACGTCGGCGTGGCCCATCTTCTTGGCCCTGGCGTCGGCCTTGGCGCGGTCGCGCTGCTCCTGCATGAGGCGGCGGAAGCCGGCCTCGTCGACCTGGAGGCCCTGCTCCTCGGCCATCTCCAGGGTGAGGTCGATCGGGAAGCCGTAGGTGTCGTGCAGCTTGAACGCCTGCTCGCCGGAGAGCACCGCGCCGCCGGACTGCCTGGTCTCGGTGACCGCGGCGTCCAGCAGGCTGGTGCCGGAGCGCAGGGTCTGCAGGAAGGCGTTCTCCTCGGCGACGACGACCGTCTCGATCCGCTTGCGGTCGCTCTCCAGCTCCGGGTACTGCGGGGCCATCGCCTTGATCGAGACGTCGATCAGGTCCTTGGCGACCGGCTCGGTGGCGCCCAGCAGCCGCATGTTGCGGATCGCCCGGCGCAGGATGCGGCGCAGCACGTAGCCGCGGCCCTCGTTGCCGGGGGTGACGCCGTCGCCGACCAGCATCAGCGCGGTGCGGAAGTGGTCGGTGACCACGCGCAGCGAGACGTCCGACTTGTGCTCGGCGCCGTAGGTGTGGCCGGTGAGCTCGGCGGCGCGGTCGAGGATCATCCGCGAGGTGTCGATCTCGAAGAGGTTGTCGACGCCCTGGAGGACGGCGGCGAGGCGCTCCAGGCCGAGGCCGGTGTCGATGTTCTTGCTCGGCAGGTCGCCGAGGATCTCGAAGCCGTCCTTGCCGTCGCCGCGGCCGCGCTCGTACTGCATGAAGACCAGGTTCCAGATCTCCAGGTAGCGCTCGCCGTTGACCGCCGGGCCGCCCTCCTCGCCGTACGCGGGGCCGCGGTCGTAGTTGATCTCCGAGCACGGGCCGCACGGGCCGGGGACGCCCATCGACCAGAAGTTGTCCTTCATGCCCAGGCGCTGGATCCGCTCGGCCGGGACGCCGATCTTGTCCCGCCAGATCTGCTCGGCCTCGTCGTCGTCCTTGTAGACGGTGATCCAGAGCTTCTCGGGCTCCAGGCCGTAGCCGCCGTCCGCCACCGAGCTGGTCAGCAGCTCCCAGGCGAACGTGATGGCGCCTTCCTTGAAGTAGTCGCCGAACGAGAAGTTGCCGCACATCTGGAAGAACGAGCCGTGCCGGGTGGTCTTCCCGACCTCCTCGATGTCCAGGGTGCGGACGCACTTCTGCACGCTGGTGGCGCGCGAGAACGGCGGCTTGACCTCGCCCAGGAAGTACGGCTTGAAGGGCACCATGCCGGCGTTGACCAGCAGCAGGGTGGGGTCGTCGGCGACCAGCGAGGCCGACGGTACGACGGTGTGGCCGCGCTCCTCGAAGAAGCGCAGCCAGCGGCGGCGGATCTCTGCCGACTCCATCAGTGGGGGTCCTTCCGATCGGTCGTGCGGCCCGGCAGCTCGCGCTGGCGGGGCTTGGCAACGAGGGTCTGGGGGGTGGTGCGGCGCGGTGCGCGCGACGACGGGGGCAGGGCGGCGGCCGGGGAGCCCGGGGCCGCCGAGATAGCTCGGGCCCCGTCGTCGGCGGCCGGTCCGCCCAGTGCGCGGCGGCGGGGCGGCTCGACGACCGCCGTGCCGTCCAGGCCGAGGTCCGCGCGCAGTTCGCGCTCGCGCTCGTCCATGCCGTCCCGGACGTCCCGGGCGAAGCGCTTGGCCGCGTCGCCGAGGTGGAGCGCGCCGCGGGCGGCGGTGCCGGACAGCGAGTCCGGGGTGAGGCGCTGCACCGCCTCGTTGGCCTTGTTCATGGCCCAGACGGTGGCGCCCGCGCCGACCGCCATCCAGAAGATCCTGCGCACCATCGCCGTCAGCCCCTCACGGCCCGGCGGACCCGGGCCAGCAGCCCGCCGCGCGGCGCCGTCGCGGCCCGCACCTCGGCCCGGATCAGCCGGGCCAACTCCTCGCGCTCACCCGCCTGCTGCGGCACCGCGCCGGGCCCGGCCTGCTGCCGGGAGACGGCCTTGCGGACGCCGTAGCTGAACGCGGCCACCTTCACCAGCGGCCCGCCCAGCGTGGCGGCCACGGTGGACGACAGCGCCTTGGCGTCGGCCGCCGCGTCCTGCACGTTGGCGGTGATCTCGTCCACCCGCTCCAGCTGCTCCTGCGCGCTGTGCACGGCGCTGCTCGCGTCCCGCAGCAGCGGCACGGCCTGCTCGGTGACGGCGGAGACCAACCCGGTGGCCTCCCGCAACACCTTGGACAGCCGCACCAGCACCACGGCGAGCAGGGTGACCAGGACCGCCCAGAACACGGCCACCAGCAGCCCGGCCAGCTCTCCCACGGACACCTTCGCGCGCTCCCTCGGCAGTGATTCCTCACGTGTGCAACTCGTACTGAACCCTACCGTGACAGCGGCTCGTTCCCCGACCGGTATATCCGGCGGCGGGCCCGCCCCGACCCGGCCGGACCGGCGGGTCCGGCGCGTAACCCACCGCCGGGTCACCTCGTTGGGGGTGTGGCTCGCGGAACGCGGGCCGGCGGGTTCCGGGTTTCCTAGCGGCGGGGGCGTCCATGGCGGGCACGGCGGCGGGCCGGCTGCCGGCCGAGGTCACCAGCTTCGTCGGCCGGGCCGCCGAACTCGACGCGCTGTCCGCCCTGCTGGCCCGGGCCCGGCTGGTCACGGTGACCGGCCCGGGCGGCGTCGGCAAGTCCCGCCTCGCGCTGCGCGCCGCCGCCCGGCTGGCCGACGGCTTCCCGGACGGCGCGCACCTCGCCGAGCTCGCCCCCGTGCGGGACCCGCGGCTGCTCGGCCACGCCGTGCTGGAGGCGCTGCACCTGACCGACCACACCGCCCGCCCGCCGCTGGACGTGCTGGTCGAGCAACTCTCCGACCGCCGGGCCCTGCTGGTGCTGGACGGCTGCGAGCACCTGGTCGACGCCTGCGCCGAGCTGGCGGGCGCCCTGCTGCGCGCCGCGCCCGGCCTGCGGGTGCTCGCCACCTCCCGGCAGTCGCTGCGCGCCGCGGGCGAGCACCTGCTGCCGCTGGCCCCGCTGGCGTACGAGGCGGCGGCCGGCGGCGGGCCGGACCCGGAGGCGGTGCTGCTGTTCGCCGACCGCGCGGCGGCCGTCCGGCCGGGCTTCCGGCTGGAGGCCGGCAACCGGGCCGGGGTGGCCCTGCTCTGCCGCCGGCTGGACGGCATCCCGCTGGCCCTGGAACTGGCCGCCGGGCGGCTGCGCGCGCTCTCCGTCGAGCAGGTGGCGGCCCGGCTGGACGACCGCTTCCGGCTGCTCACCGGCGGTGCCCGGACGGCCCCGCCCCGGCACCGGACGCTGCGCACCGCGATCGGCTGGAGCCACGAACTCTGCACCATGCAGGAACGTTTACTCTGGGCCCGCCTCTCGGTCTTCGCCGCCGGCTTCGACCTGGACGCCGTCGAGTACGTCTGCGCCGGGCACGGCCTGGAGCCGGACGACGTGCTCGGGCTGGTCGACTCGCTGGTCGACAAGTCCGTCCTGGAACGCCTCGACGGCGACGGCGCCGTCCGCTTCCGGATGCTCGACACCCTGCGCGAGTACGGCGGGCACTGGCTGCGGGCCGGCGGCGACGGCCCCCGGCTGCGCCGCCGCCACCGCGACTGGTACCTCGGCGTCGCCACCTGGGGCGAGGTCGAGTGGTTCGGCCCCCGGCAGGCCGAGACCGCCGACCGCACCCGGCTCGCCCACCCCAACCTGCGCGCCGCGCTGGAGTTCTCGCTCGCCGAACCCGGCGAGGAGCAGTTCGCCCTCGTGCTGGCCGGCACGCTCTGGTACTTCTGGGTCGGCACCGGCCACCTCGGCGAGGGCCGGCACTGGCTCGACCGGGCCCTCGCGCTCGCCCCCGAACCCACCGACGCCCGGGCCAAGGCGCTCTGGGTCACCGGCTACCTCGCCACCCTCCAGGGCGACCTGGACCGGGCCCGCCCCGCCCTGGAGGAGTGCCGCCGCCAGGCCCAGGACACCGGCGACGACCGGGCGCTGGCCTACGCCGTCCACCGGCAGGGCTGCGCCGCCCTGATCGGCGACGACCCGGCCCGCGCCGCCGAGCTGTTCGAGGAGGCGCTCTGGCACTACGACACCCTCGGCGAGCTCAACTCCAACGTCCTGATGGCCAGGTTCGAACTCGCCCTCGCCCGGCTGTTCCAGGGCGACGAGGAGGGCGGCCGGGCCGGGATCGAACGGCTCCGGGAGACCTGCGAGGAGTACGGCGAGCAGTGGGCGTACGGCTACTGCCTGTACGCGGCGGCCTTCGCCCGGCGGCAGGCCGGCGACCTGCGGGCGGCCCGGACCCTGGCCCGCGAGTCGATGCGGCTGAACCACCTGTTCCGCGACCTGCTGGGGATCGTGCTGGCGATGGACCTGCTGGCCCTGCTGGCCACCGAGGGCGCGGACGCCGACCTGCGCGAGGCCCGGGTCCTCCAGGGCGCCGCGCACCGGCTCTGGCGGGCCGTCGGCACCCCGTTCTTCGGCTCCCGCTCCTTCAACGGCCCGCACCTGGAGTGCGAGCGGCGCGCCCGGGCGGGCCTCGGCGGCGAGGAGTACGCGGCGGCCTTCCGGCTCGGCTCCCGGCTCGGCCTGGACGCCGCCGTCCGCCGCGCCCTCGACCCGCCCGCGGCGGACGGCCCCGGGGAACGGGAAACGCCCCCCCGGTCCGAGGACCGGGGGGGCGCTACGCTCGCGGGTCAGCGCGAGTAGTACTCGACGACGAGCTGCTCGTCGCAGACGACCGGAACCTCGCGGCGCTGCGGCGCGCGGTCCAGGCGGAAGGCCAGGGCCTTCAGGTTGACCTCGAGGTACTTCGGGGTCTGGCCCTCGCCGGCGTTGCCGCCCTCACGAGCCACCTGGAAGGGGACCTTCTCCTTGGACTTGTCCTTCACCGTGACGACGTAGCCCGGCTTCATCTGGAACGACGGCTTGTTGACCTTCGAGCCGTTGACCTCGATGTGACCGTGCACGACCATCTGGCGGGCCTGGTAGATGGTGCGGGCGATGCCCGAACGCAGGACCAGGGAGTCGAGGCGGACCTCCAGCAGGGCGACGAGCGCCTCACCGGTCTTGCCCTCGACCTTCTTGGCGGCCTCGAAGGCACGCGCCATCTGCTTCTCGCTGAGGTCGTACTGCGCGCGCAGACGCTGCTTCTCGGTCAGACGGACCTTGTAGTCAGAGTTCTGCTTGCGGCCGCGGCCGTGCTGGCCGGGCGGGTACGGGCGGGCCTCGAAGTACTTGACGGACTTCGGGGTCAGCGGAACGCCGAGAGCACGGGCGATCTTGACCTTGGGGCGCTTCTGGTTCGCCATGTTTCCTTTTCCTGTTCAGATACGGCTGTCACCAGGTGTTGACGGAGGACGCTTCTCGCGGCCCGGAGAAAAACCGCCCGCTGCCGGACGGTCAGCCGCTCTCCGCGACCGGGCACTATGTGCTTGCACACGGGGCACCCACGACCGGGAAGGGTGGTGGGAGGCCCGCGACACCGAAGGCCGGTGCACGCCGCTCCTGGGGGAACTCCCTCGCGGGAGGCCCCGGTTCGGTGCCCCGCTGGTGCGGCCGGTCGCTCCTCGCGGAACCCCGGGCCCGGGACACACCCCCCTACTATACGGGACGGTCACTCCCCCTTGAGCCGGGCCCTGGTCCACTCCGCGATGTCCGCGTACCGGGCCTCGCCGCCCCGCCTGGTCGGCCGGTAGTACTCCTTGCCGTGCACCTCGTCCGGCGCGTACTGCTGCGCGGCGATGCCCTCCGGCAGGTCGTGCGGGTACTGGTACCCCTTGCCGTGCCCGAGCTTCTTCGCCCCGCCGTAGTGCGCGTCCCGCAGGTGCGCGGGCACCGCGCCGGCCAGGCCCTGCCGGACGTCGGCCAGGGCGGCGTCGATGGCCAGGTACGCGGCGTTCGACTTGGGCGCCAGGGCCAGCGCGATCGCCGCCTGGGAGAGGATGATCCGGGCCTCCGGGAAGCCGATCAGCGCGACCGCCTGGGCGGCGGCCACCGCGGTGGACAGCGCGGTCGGGTCGGCCAGGCCGACGTCCTCGCTGGCGGAGATCATCAGGCGGCGGGCGATGAAGCGCGGGTCCTCCCCGGCCTCGATCATCCGGGCCAGGTAGTGCAGGGTGGCGTCCACGTCGCTGCCCCGGATCGACTTGATCAGCGCGCTCGCCACGTCGTAGTGCTGGTCGCCGTCCCGGTCGTAGCGCACCGCGGCCTGGTTGACCGCCGTCTCGGTCGCCGCCAGGGTCAGCACCTTCCCGCCCTGCTCCAGCGCCGCCCCGGCCGCCGCCTCCAGCGTGGTCAGCGCCCGCCGGGCGTCGCCCCCGGCCAGCCGCACCAGGTGGTCCTCGGCCTCCGCGCTCAGCTCCACGCTGCCGCCCAGGCCCCGCTCGTCGGTGGTGGCGCGGCGCAGCAGGGTGCGGACGTCCTCGTCGGTGAGGGACTCCAGGGTGAGCAGCAGGCTCCGCGACAGCAGCGGGGAGATGACCGAGAAGTACGGGTTCTCGGTGGTCGCGGCGATCAGGGTGACCCAGCGGTTCTCCACGGCGGGCAGCAGCGAGTCCTGCTGGGCCTTGGAGAAGCGGTGGATCTCGTCCAGGAACAGCACCGTCTCCCGGCCGCTCATCCCGACCGCCCGCCGGGCGCCCTCGATCACCGCCCGGACCTCCTTGACGCCGTGCGTGATCGCCGAGAGCTCGACGAACCGGCCCTCCACCGCCTGGCTGATCACGTGCGCCAGCGTGGTCTTGCCGGTGCCGGGCGGCCCCCACAGGATCACCGAGCTGGTGGCCGCCGGGCCGCGCGACCCGGCGACCAGCCGGCGCAGCGGCGAGCCCTCCTTGAGCAGCTGCCGCTGCCCGGCCACCTCGTCCAGCGTCCGCGGCCGCATCCGCACCGCGAGCGGGGCGCGCCCCGGCTCGGCGCTCTGGCGTTCCTCGGCGGCATGGGTGAAAAGGTCGGGCTCGTCCACGCCCCGAGCCTATGCGACGGCTCCGACAGCGCGGGCCCGGTGCCGGGCCGGGCTACTCGAAGCGCTCCGGGTCCCCGGCCCCGTAGCGGACGATCTCCGGCACCCCGTCGGAGAAGTCGACGACCGTCGTCGGGACCGTCCCGCAGTCGCCGGAGTCGACCACCGCGTCCAGCACGTGGTCGAGGCGCTCCTTGATCTCCCAGCCCTGCGTCATCGGCTCCTCCTCGCCGGGCAGCAGCAGGGTGCTGGAGACCATGGGTTCGCCGAGTTCGGCGAGCAGCGCCTGGGTGACGGCGTGGTCGGGGATGCGGACGCCGACGGTCTTCTTCTTCGGGTGCAGCAGCCGGCGCGGCACCTCCCTGGTGGCGGGGAGGATGAAGGTGTAGCTGCCGGGCGTCGCCGCCTTGACGGCGCGGAAGACGTTGTTGTCGAGCTGGGCGAACTTGCCCAGCTGGGCGAAGTCCTGGCACATCAGGGTGAAGTGGTGGCGGTCGTCGAGCCGCCGGATGGTGCGGATCCGGTCCAGGGCCTCCCGGTTGTCGAGGCGACAGCCGAGGGCGAAACAGGAGTCGGTGGGGTACGCGATGAGGGCGCCGTCCCGGAGGCTCGCCACCACGGTGCCGATGGTGCGCGGCTGGGGCGTCTCGGGGTGCACGTCGAAGTACTTCGCCATTGCTCGACCCTACTTCCCGGTCCGGGCCAGCACCGTCGCGGCGTGGTCGGGGACGTACTTCTGGAGGTCCCGCGGCGGACGGCGGTAGCCGCGCGGCTCGGGGCGCGGCGGCAGGGCCACGGCGGGCTCGACCACCTCGTGGTACGGGACGGTGGACAGCAGGTGGGCGATCATGTTGATCCGGGCGCGGCGCTTGTCGTCGCTCTCGACCACGTTCCAGGGTGACTCGGGGATGTCGGTGTAGACGAACATCTCGTCCTTGGCCCGCGAGTAGTCCTCCCACCGGGTGAGGGACTCGACGTCCATCGGGGAGAGCTTCCACTGCCGCATCGGGTCGTGGAGCCGGTCGCGGAAGCGGCGCTCCTGCTCGACGTCGCTGACCGAGAACCAGTACTTGCGCAGCAGGATGCCGGCCTCGACCAGCATCCGCTCGAAGGTGGGGCACTGGTGCAGGAACTGCCAGTACTCCTCGTCGGTGCAGAAGCCCATCACCTTCTCGACGCCCGCCCGGTTGTACCAGGAGCGGTCGAACAGCACCATCTCGCCGGCCGCCGGGAGCTGTTCGACGTAGCGCTGGAAGTACCACTGGCCGCGCTGGCGCTCGGTGGGGGCGGGCAGGGCGACCACCCGGGCGATCCGGGGGTTGAGGTACTCGGTGACGCGCTTGATCGCGCCGCCCTTGCCGGCCGCGTCCCGGCCCTCGAAGACGACCACCATCCGGACGCCCTCGCTGCGCACCCACTCCTGGAGCATGACCAGTTCGCGCTGGAGGCGGAGCAGTTCGTCCTCGTAGAGCTTCCTGGGCATCCGCTCGGCCCGGCGGGGCTTCTTGTCCGCCTTGCCCGCCTTGCCCGCGCCGCCGGCCTTGCCCGGCGCCTTGTTGCCGGCCGCTTTGTTGCCCGCGCCGCCCGCCTTGCCGGTGCTGCTGCCCGCCTTGCCCGCCCTGCCCGCCTTGCCTGTACTGGGTGCCGCCACGGGTGTGCCCTCCGCTCACCGGGTCGCCGACGCTGACGATCCCTCAGGCTAAGGGCCGCCGGGCGCCGCCGCAGTTCGGGCGGCCCGCGGGCCCCTCCCCGGCGGGCGCCCCTCCCCGGCGGGCACCGGCGGTCCCCCGTGCCGCCGGTGCCGTGCGCGCCGGGGAAGGCCGGACCACTCTGCGGCACCCCCGGGGCCCGGGTCCAATGCCCCGGTCCATAACCTGGAGGCATGGACGTGGACACCCGGATGCTGCGCTACCTGACCGCGGTCGCCGAGGAGGGCCAGCTGACCGCGGCCGCGGCCCGGCTGGGGGTGAGCCAGCCGACGCTGACCAGGCAGGTCAGGGCGCTGGAGCGGCAGCTGGGGGTGGAGCTGTTCCGGCGCTCGCGGACCGGGGTGGCGCCGACCGCGGCGGGCGCGGAGCTGGTGGCGCGGGCCGCGGCGCTGCTGGCGGGCTGGGAGGGGGCGCTGCGGGCGACCAGACTGGCGGCGGCGGAGGCCGGCGGGGAGCTGCGGGTGGGCTTCGAGGGGTCGACGATCAACCTGCTGGGCCGGGCGGTGGTGAAGGACTTCACCCGCCGGATGCCGGGCTGGCGGGTGCGGCTGCGGCAGAACGACTGGTTCGACGAGTCCTCCGGCCTGGCCTCGGGCGAGCTGGACCTGGCGCTGTGGCACGCCCCGGCGTCGATGGCCGAGCGGTACGCGCACGCGCCGCTGGGCACCGAGGAGCGCTGGGCGGTGCTGGCGGCCGACCACCGGCTGGCGGCCCGGACCGCGCTGGACGCGGCGGAGCTGTGGGACGAGCCGTTCGTGGCGATCCCGGAGCAGGCCGGGGTGTGGCGGGAGTACTGGCTGGGCGCGCCGGAGCGCGGCGGCCGGCCGGTGCGGATCGGGGCGGTGGCGCACAACGCGGACGAGTGGATGGCCGCGGTGGCCTGCGGGCAGGGGGTGGGGTTCGCGCCGCGCGCGGTGGGCCGCTGGGCGAGCCGCCCGGACGTGCGCTGCCTGCCGGTGCGCGGGCTGGGGCCGAGCCTGGTGGGGCTGTTCCGGGCGCCGGGGCGGGCGGAGACGCCGGCCATGGCGGCGTTCGCGGAGTCCTGCCGGCTGCACCTGGAGGTGCAGTTCCGGGCGACCGGTGGCGGCCGGTCGGCCCCGGCGGCGGGTGCTCAGACCTCGACGAACGGCGCGGGGTAGCGGCACGCCCCGTGCGGGACGCCGTCGGCGCCGGGCAGCGGCAGGGCCTGGAAGTACCCGTCGGGGACGTCGAAGGGCCCGGTGATGCGGTGCCCGGAGGCGGGCACGAAGCCGAACCGGCCGTAGTAGCCCGGGTCGCCGAGCACCACCACGACCCGCTCGCCGGCCTCGGCGGCGGCGGCCAGCGCGGCCCGCACCACGACGGTGCCGACACCCTTGCGCTGCCACTCGGGGGCGACCGCGACGGGCGCGAGGGCCAGGCCCCGGCCGTTGCCGATCCGCAGCCGGGTGAGCAGGGCGTGGCCGATGACGACCTCGCGCTCGTCCACCGCGACCAGGGACAGGGCGGGCAGCCAGGCGGCGTCGCGGCGCAGCGCGTCCACCAGGTCCGCCTCTTCGGGGCCAGGGAAGGCCGCCATGTGCACCCGCCGGGTCTCGGCGGTGTCGGTGGGGAGTTCAACTCTGGTGCGTACGGTCATCCTTGATCCCTCGTGCGCCCTGCACCCCGTTGTGCAGCGGTCCGGCCCCGGGCGGTGGCAGCCTACTCCTGGTGGGCGCGCACCGGCCGGGGCCGGGACGAATCGTGATCTCCGTGATGCCCCGTCAGAACGCGGCGGGGCGACCGGGGGCGGGGGTCAGGCGGTGGGCTCGGCCTCGCTCCCGGCACCGGCCTTGGCGGCGTCCTTGGCGTCCTTGGCGTCCTTGGCGTTGTCCTTGGCCTTGGGCTGGGCGTCCACCCCGGCCTCGCGGCGCTGGGCCGGAGTGATGGGGGTGGGGGCGCCGGTCAGCGGGTCGCCGCCGGTGGAGGTCTTCGGGAAGGCGATGACGTCCCGGATGGTGTCGTAGCCGCCCAGCAGGGTGACCACGCGGTCCAGGCCGAGCGCGATGCCGCCGTGCGGCGGCGGGCCGTAGTTGAAGGCGTCCAGCAGGAAGCCGAACTGCGCGGCGGCCTCCTCCTCGGACAGGCCGATCGCGTCGAACGCCCGCTTCTGCACCTCGCGCTGGTGGATGCGGATCGAACCGCCGCCCAGCTCCGAGCCGTTGAGGACCAGGTCGTAGGCGTTGGAGAGCGCGCTGCCCGGGTCGGTGTCGAAGGTGGCCAGCGACTCGGCGGTCGGCGCGGTGAAGGGGTGGTGCACGGCGTGCCAGCCCTGGAACTCGCCCTTGTCGTCCTCGATCGGCTCGAACATCGGGAAGTCCACGACCCAGAGGAAGGCCCACTGCGACTCGTCGATCAGCTGGCAGCGGCGGCCGATCTCCAGGCGGGCGGCGCCGAGCAGCTCCTGCGAGGGGGTCTTCTTGCCGGCCGCGAAGAACACCGCGTCGCCGGGCTTGGCGCCCGCGGCGGCGGCCAGGCCGGCCAGGTGCTCCTCGGACAGGTTCTTGGCGACCGGGCCGCGCAGCTCGCCGGTCTCGGCGTCCACCAGGACGTACGCGAGGCCGCGGGCGCCGCGGGCCTTGGCCCAGTCCTGCCAGGCGTCGAGCTGCTTGCGGGGCTGCGAGGCGCCGCCGGGCATCACGACCGCGCCGACGTACGGGGCCTGGAAGACCCGGAACCCGGTGCCCTTGAAGTACGCGGTGAGGTCGGTGAGCTCCTGGCCGAAGCGGACGTCCGGCTTGTCGGAGCCGTAGCGCGCCATCGCGTCGGCGTAGGTCAGGCGGGGCAGCGGGTTCGGGATCTCGTACCCGTGCACCTCCTTCCAGATCCGGCCGACGATCTTCTCGCCGAGGGCCAGCACGTCCTCCTGGTCGACGAAGGACGCCTCGACGTCGAGCTGGGTGAACTCGGGCTGCCGGTCGGCGCGGAAGTCCTCGTCGCGGAAGCAGCGGGCGATCTGGTAGTAGCGCTCCATGCCGGCCACCATCAGCAGCTGCTTGAACAGCTGCGGCGACTGCGGCAGGGCGTACCAGTGGCCCGGCTGGAGGCGGACCGGGACGAGGAAGTCGCGGGCGCCCTCGGGGGTGGAGCGGGTCAGGTACGGGGTCTCGATGTCGAGGTAGTCGTTCTCCTCCATCACCGTGCGGATGATGTGGTTGACCTTCGAGCGCAGCCGCAGCGCGCGGGCCGGGCCCTCGCGGCGCAGGTCGAGGTAGCGGTAGCGCAGCCGCACCTCCTCGTTGACCGAGCCGGGCTCGTACTCGGCGACCTGGAACGGCAGCGGCGCGGCCTCGGACAGCACCTCGATGGACTCCACGACGACCTCGACCGCGCCGGTCGGGATGTCCGGGTTCTCGTTGCCCTCGGGGCGGACCCGGACCTCGCCGGTCACCTTCACGCAGTACTCGGACCGCAGCCCGTGCACCGACTCCAGGTCGCGGACCACGACCTGCACGGTGCCGGAGGCGTCCCGCAGGTCGATGAAGGCCACGCCGCCGTGGTCACGGCGGCGGGCCACCCAGCCGGCCAGGGTGACGGTGGTGCCGGCGTGCTCCGCGCGGAGCGTGCCCACGTCGTGCGTGCGGATCACAGCTGCTTCTCCTTCAGGGTGGTGACGAGCGCCGCCAGGGCGACGGGGGTCTGCTCGCCGGACTCCAGGTCCTTGAGCTGGACCACGCCCTCGGCGAGGTCCCGGTCGCCCGCGATCAGGGCGTAGCGCGCCCCCGACCGGTTGGCGGACTTCATGGCGTTCTTGATGCTCTTGACGCCGAAGGCGAGGTCGGTGGCGACGCCGGCCCGGCGCAGCTCGACGGCCTTGGCGAACAGCACGCTCTTGGCCTCCTCGCCGAGCGCCACCGCGTACACCTCGGTGGTGCCGGGCAGGTCGAGGACGACGCCCTCGGCCTCCAGCGCGAGGAAGGTGCGGTCCACGCCCAGGCCCCAGCCGACCGAGGGCAGCGCCGGGCCGCCGAGCATCTCGGACAGGCCGTCGTAGCGGCCGCCGCCGCCGATCGCGGACTGCGCGCCGAGGCCGCCGTGCACGAACTCGAAGGTGGTGCGGGTGTAGTAGTCCAGGCCGCGCACCAGCTTGGGGTCGTCGACGAACGCGACGCCCGCGGCGGTGAGCAGCTCGCGGACCTTCTCGTCGTACGCCTTGCAGTCCTCGCACAGGTGGTCGCGCAGCCTGGGCGCGTCCACCAGCTGGGCCTGGACGGCCTCGCGCTTGTCGTCCAGCACGCGCAGCGGGTTGATCTCGGCGCGGCGGCGGGTCTCCTCGTCCAGGTCGAGGCCGGAGAGGAACTCGACCAGGGCGGCGCGGTAGGCCGGGCGGCACTGCCGGTCGCCGAGGCTGTTGAGCAGCAGCCGGTAGTCGCGCAGGCCGAGCGAGCGGAAGGCGTCGTCGGCCAGGATGATCAGCTCGGCGTCCAGCGCCGGGTCCTCGGCGCCGATCGCCTCGGCGCCGACCTGGGAGAACTGCCGGTAGCGGCCCTTCTGCGGGCGCTCGTAGCGGTAGAAGTTGCCGGAGTACCAGAGCTTGACCGGCAGGTTGCCCAGCTTGTGGAGGTTGGCCTCCAGCGCGGCGCGCACCACCGAGGCGGTGCCCTCGGGGCGCAGCGCGAGCGACTCGCTGCTCTCCGGGCGCTTGGCGATGGCGAACATCTCCTTGGTGACGATGTCCGTGGACTCGCCGACGCCGCGGGAGAACAGCTTGACGTCCTCGAAGACCGGGGTCTCGACGTAGCCGTAGCCGGCCCGGCGCAGCGGCGCGGAGAGCCGGTCGCGGATCGCCAGGTAGGCGGCCGAGTTGACCGTCGGCAGCAGGTCGTAGGTGCCCTTGGGGGCGGTGAAGGTGCTCAACTTCTCTTCCGTCACATTCCTCGTCGCGGGAAGGCCGGTGCGCCCTGCGCACCGCCCGCCTGCTGGAGGTAGGGGTTGGTGGCGCGCTCGCGGCCGATGGTGGTCTGGGAGCCGTGGCCGGAGAGCACCACGGTCGCGTCGTCGAGGGGCAGGCACACCCGGGCCAGCGAGCGCATGATCGCCGCGCTGTCCCCGCCCGGGAGGTCGGTACGCCCGATGGAGCCGGCGAACAGCAGGTCGCCCGAGAAGAGCACCGGCGGGACCTCTGCCGATGCGGGCGTCCTGAACGTCACCGACCCCTCGGTATGGCCGGGGGCGTGGTCGACGGTGAGCCGCAGCCCGGCGAGCTCCAGCACGCCGCCGTCGGTCAACTCGCGGACGTCGTCCGGCTCGCCGACGGTGATCGAGCCCATCAGCTGCTGCCCGAGCGAGCGCCCGAGCGCCTTCTCCGGGTCGGCCAGCATGAAGCGGTCCGCGGGGTGGATCCAGGCCGGTACGCCCTGCGCGCCGCAGACCGGGACCACCGAGGCGACGTGGTCGATGTGCCCGTGGGTGAGCAGCACCGCGACCGGCTTGAGCCGGTGCTCGCGGATCAACTCCTCGACGCCGTCGGCCGCTTCGTGGCCCGGGTCGACGATCACGCACTCCTCGCCGGCGGCGGGTGCGACCAGGTAGCAGTTGGTGCCCCAGGCCCCGGCGGGGAATCCGGCGACGAACACGCGAGTCCTTCGTTCATGCGGTGGCGGTCTGCTTTTCCCCCGCAGCCTACCGGCGGCACCGGGCCGCGGGCGAACCGGTTGTCCGGTGCGTTCAGGGCTTTCTCATCTCGCGCTGATCCCGTCCTGACGGGCGGGGTCCTTACACTGGGCCGCCGACGGGTGCGATGATCCGTGCACGCCAGCTCGAAGTCCCCCCACTACACATCCCAGGAGACACGTCCGGTGGTCAGCAGCGAACAGCGGCGACGGCAGCTCGCCCGTGAGAAGTACGAGCGCCAGATGCAGGCGCGCGCCGAGGCGTCCGCCAAGCGCAGGAAGCGCAACGCGATCGTCGCCGGGGTGCTGGCCGTCGTGGTGATCGGCGGCGTCTCCAGCGTCGCCGCGGGCGTGTTCGACTCGGACAAGAAGAAGGACGACAAGGCCGCCTCCGCCGCGCCGTCCCCGTCCGCGAGCGGCAAGCAGTGGGCCACCGAGCCCGCGATGTCGATCGACACCGCCGCCGCGTACACCGCGACGATGGACACCTCGGCCGGCAAGGTCACCTTCAGCCTGGACGCGGCGAAGGCCCCGCACACCGTCAACTCCTTCGTCTTCCTGGCCGGACAGCAGTTCTGGGACGGCACCAAGTGCCACCGCCTGACCACGGAGGGCATCTACGTCCTGCAGTGCGGCGACCCGACCGGCACCGGATCGGGCGGCCCGGGCTACCAGTTCGCGGACGAGAACCTCACCGGCGCGACCTACCCGGCGGGCACCGTGGCGATGGCCAACTCCGGCGCGAACACCAACGGCAGCCAGTTCTTCCTGGTCTACAAGGACACCCAACTTCCCCCCAGCTACACCCCGTTCGGCAAGATCACCGGCGGCCTGGACGTGCTGCAGAAGATCGCCGCCGCCGGTGTCCAGGGCGGCGGCGGCGACGGCGCGCCCGCCACTCCGGTCAACGTCACCGGCATCACCGCCGCGAAGGGCTGACCCGCCGCGAAAATCGACCGGCGCCGGATGCGGACAGCACCGGCGCTGGTCGCCTATGTTGCTGTTGTATAGGGTGCCCAGACCGTCGGCCGTCACCCTCGGCGCGAGAACAACGGCGGCTCGGGACGGCGGGCTCCATCGGTCCGCCGCACATCAACTGTGGACGACGCTCCCGCCCGTGGGCGTGGCGTCATGTGGAGGAGGCGCTGTGAGCAGCGACCCGTGGGGCCGTGTCGACGAGCAGGGGAACGTCTACGTGAGGACGGCCGACGGCGAACGCCAGGTCGGCTCCTGGCAGGCCGGCTCCCCCGAGGAGGCCCTCGCCTACTTCGAGCGCAAGTTCCAGGGCCTGGAGGCGGAGACCGCCCTCCTGGAGCACCGGGTGCGCAAGACCGACCTGGCCGCCAAGGAGGCGCAGGCCGCGCTGGAGCACCTGCGCGCCCAGGTCGCCGAGGCGCACGCGGTCGGCGACCTGGCCGGGCTCGCCGCCCGCCTGGACACCCTGGCCGGTGAGATCGAGACCCGGCAGAGCGAGCGCAAGGCCGCCCGGGCCAAGGCCCAGGAGGAGACCCGCGCCGCCAAGGAGGCGCTGGTCGCCGAGGCCGAGCAGCTCGCCGACTCCGAGCAGTGGCGGGAGGCCGGGGACCGGCTGCGCGCCCTGGTCGACAACTGGAAGGCGCTGCCGCGGCTGGACCGCAAGAGCGACGACGAGCTCTGGCACCGCTTCTCGCACGCCCGCTCGGTCTTCTCCAAGCACCGCAAGGCGCACTTCGCGGCGCTCGACTCGGAGCGCGAGTCGGCCCGTTCGGTCAAGGAGAAGCTGGTCGCCGAGGCCGAGGCGCTGTCCGGCTCCACCGAGTGGGGCCCGACCGCCGCCGCCTACCGCGACCTGATGACCCAGTGGAAGGCCGCCGGCCGCGCCCAGCGGGACGCGGAGGAGGAGCTGTGGGCCCGCTTCCGCGGCGCCCAGGACGTCTTCTTCCAGGCCAGGTCCGCCGCGTTCTCCGAGCGCGACGCCGAGCAGGGCGAGAACCAGAAGGCCAAGGAGGCGCTGCTGGTCGAGGCCGAGGCGATCCTGCCGATCACCGACCTGAAGGCCGCCAAGGCCGCGCTGCGCGACGTCTCCGAGCGCTGGGAGGCGATCGGCCACGTCCCGCGCGACGCCCGCCCGAAGCTGGACGGCCGGCTCAACGCGGTGGAGCGCGCCGTCCGCGAGGCCGAGGAGGCCGAGTGGCAGCGCTCCAACCCGGAGGCCCGGGCCCGCGCCACCGGCATGACCGCCCTGCTCCAGGCCGCCGTCGACAAGCTCCGCGCCGACCTGGACAAGGCCCGCGCCGCGGGCAACACGTCCCGGGCCGCCAAGCTGGAGGCCGAGCTGGAGGGCCGCCAGGCGCTGCTCGACCAGGCCCAGAAGTCGCTCCAGGAGTTCACCTCCTGACCCGGCTCCGCACGAAGGGCCCCCGTCCGATGCGGACGGGGGCCCTTCGCGTGCGGGCCCTCCGCGTGCGGGGTCACACCACCGAGGGCGAGGCGGCGGGCGACTCCAGCTGGTCCAGGTCGAGGCTCTGGTCCGGCCCGGGGGTGGCGCTGGGGACGGGGGTGCCGAACTCGCTGAACTCGACCTTCCCGGCGTCCTGCTCCAGCTCCAGCGGCACCGGCGCGCCGGTGGTGGCCACGTACAGGGTGCCGGTGCCGGAGCCGCCGCTCAGCGCGAGGGCGGGGCGGCCCTGCACGGTGGCCGGTTCGCCCCGGGTCAGGCCGCTCCCCGCGCTGCCGAGCCGGTCGGCCAGCGCGGCCAGGTCGCACAGCTCGGTGATCTCGGCGAAGTCCGGGTTGTCGCTGGTGGTCCGCAGGTAGCGGTCGCCGACCCGGTCGGACATCGCCGAACCGCCGTGGGTCTGCCAGAACTCCTGGTCGGGTCTCACCCACAGCTGCGGGCCGGCCTTGACCACCTCGAAGCTGCCGACGCCGAGCTGGCCGAGCGTGCCGGTGCAGTCGCCGGCGGTGTTCAGCCGCAGGTCCACCCGGATGCGCGCGCCCTGGGTGCTCAGCGTGCCGGCCGTCCGGACCGTGCCCGCGTCCCGGAGGCCCTGCACCGCCCGCTGGAGGGCCTGGTCGGCCGGGAGTCCGGCCACCCCGTTGTCCCCGGGTGCGGAGGCCGCCGCCGCGGAGGCCGTCACCGCGCTGCCGGTGCCGCCGGCCGCCGGAGCCGCCCGAGCCGCCGCCGCAGCCGGCCACCAGCGCCGCGGCCGCCGCCGCGCCGACCGCCGCCGTCCTGAGCCGTACGCCGTGCACGCTGCCTCCCGGAAAGCCGTCCGCCCCCACCCGGCCAGTGTCGGCGGGGCGGGGGCGGGCGGCGACCGGAGCGGCCGCGGGGCCGCCGGACCTGCGGCTACCTGTTGCGCGCGGAGGTGACCCGGTAGACGTCGTAGACGCCCTCGACGCCGCGCACCGCCTTGAGCACGTGGCCCAGGTGCTTGGGGTCGCCCATCTCGAAGGTGAACCGGCTCATCGCGACCCGGTCGCGGGAGGTCTGCACGGCCGCCGACAGGATGTTGACGTGCTGGTCGGAGAGCACCCGGGTGACGTCCGAGAGCAGCCGGGAGCGGTCCAGCGCCTCCACCTGGATGGCGACCAGGAAGACCGAGGACTGGGTGGCCGCCCACTCGACCTCGATCATCCGCTCGGGCTGCTGCTGGAGGGACTCCACGTTGACGCAGTCCGCGCGGTGCACCGAGACGCCGTTGCCGCGGGTGATGAAGCCGACGATCGGGTCGCCGGGCACCGGGGTGCAGCAGCGCGCCAGCTTCACCCAGACGTCGTCCACGCCCTTGACGATGACGCCCGGGTCGCCCTTGGCCCGGCGGCGCATCGCGCGCGGCTGGTGCGAGGGGGTGGCGGTCTCGGCGAGGTCCTCGACCGCGCCCTCCTCGCCGCCCATCGCCTGGACCAGCTTCTGCACGATCGCCTGCGCGGCGACGTGGCCCTCGCCGATCGCCGCGTACAGCGAGGAGATGTCCGGGTAGCGCATCTCGTGGGCGAGGGTGACCAGCGAGTCCCCGGTGAGGATGCGCTGGATCGGCAGGCCCTGCTTGCGCATCGCCCGGGCGATCGCCTCCTTGCCCTGCTCGATCGCCTCCTCGCGGCGCTCCTTGGAGAACCAGGCGCGGATCTTGTTCCGGGCCCGGGGCGACTTGACGAAGCTCAGCCAGTCCCGGGACGGGCCGGCGTTCTCCGCCTTGGAGGTGAACACCTCCACCGCGTCGCCGTTCTCCAGCGTCGACTCCAGCGGCACCAGCCGGCCGTTGACCCGGGCGCCGATGCACCGGTAGCCGACCTCGGTGTGCACCGCGAACGCGAAGTCCACCGGGGTGGCCTGCGCGGGCAGCGCTATCACGTCGCCCTTCGGGGTGAAGACGAAGACCTCGTTGCTGGACAGGTCGAAGCGCAGCGACTCCAGGAACTCGCTCGGGTCCTCGGTCTCCTTCTGCCAGTCCAGCAGCTGCCGCAGCCAGGCCATCTCGTTGACCGCGTCGGCCTTGTCGTGCTGCCGCCCGTGGGTGGGCGTGTCGGTGCGCACCTTGGAGGCGCCGGCCACCGCGCGCTGCTTGTACTTCCAGTGCGCGGCGATGCCGTACTCGGCGCGGCGGTGCATGTCGAAGGTGCGGATCTGGAGTTCGACGGGCTTGCCGCCGGGGCCGATCACCGTGGTGTGCAGCGACTGGTACATGTTGAACTTGGGCATCGCGATGTAGTCCTTGAACCGCCCCGGCACCGGGTTCCACCGCGCGTGGATGGTGCCCAGCGCCGCGTAGCAGTCGCGGACGGTGTCGACCAGGACCCGGATGCCCACCAGGTCGTAGATCTCGGCGAAGTCCCGGCCCCGGACGATCATCTTCTGGTAGACCGAGTAGTAGTGCTTGGGCCGGCCGGTCACCTGCGCGGTGATCCGGGCCCCGCGCAGGTCGCCCTGCACCTGGTCGATCACGGTGGCCAGGTACTCGTCGCGCTTGGGGGCGCGCTCGGCCACCAGCCGGACGATCTCGTCGTACATCTTGGGGTAGAGGATGGCGAAGGCCAGGTCCTCCAGCTCCCACTTGATGGTGTTCATGCCCAGCCGGTGCGCCAGCGGGGCGTAGATCTCCAGCGTCTCGCGGGCCTTCTTCTCCTGCTTCTCCCGCTTGAGGTAGCGCATCGTGCGCATGTTGTGCAGCCGGTCGGCGAGCTTGATCACCAGTACCCGCGGGTCCTTGGCCATCGCCACGACCATCTTGCGGACGGTCTCCGCCTGGGCGGCCTCGCCGAACTTGACCCGGTCCAGCTTGGTCACGCCGTCGACCAGCAGCGCCACCGAGCCGCCGAAGTCCTGCCGGAGCGTCTCCAGGCCGTAGTCGGTGTCCTCCACCGTGTCGTGCAGCAGGCCGGCCATCAGGGTCGGCGCGTCCATCCCCAGCTCGGCCAGGATGGTGGCCACCGCCAGCGGGTGGGTGATGTACGGGTCGCCGCTCTTGCGCTTCTGCCCGCGGTGCCACTTCTCCGCGACGGCGTACGCCCGCTCGATGTCCTTCAGCAGCCCCGGGTCGGCCTTGGGGTCGTTCGCCCGGATCGTCCGGAACAGCGGCTCCAGCACCGGGTTGACCATCGAACTGCGCTGTCCGCCCAGCCGCGCAAGCCGAGCCCGCATCCCGCCCTGCGAGGAACGGGAACTGGCGGCAGCGGCCGTGGGCACAACCTCGTCGGGCAAGGACACTCCTACGTCGGATCAACCTTCATCGTACCGACAGTGCGCCCCCCTGCGGCGGCGCGCCCGCCTCGAACGGAGAACCGCCCGGGAACGGTCGTGTTCCCGGGCGGCCCTCGAACAGCGCGGTGTCACACCACGACGAGCGTCTCCAGCGGTGCGCCGTGCAGGTGCGCGGCGAGCTTCGCGCGCCCCGGCAGGAAGCCGAGCTCCATCAGCACCACCACGCCGGCCAGTTCCGCCCCGGCCTCCTGGACCAGGTCGAGCGACGCGGCGATCGTCCCGCCGGTGGCCAGCACGTCGTCCACCACCAGCACCCGCTCGCCGGGCTCGAACGCGTCGCACTGCACCTCCAGCGTCGCCGACCCGTACTCCAGGTCGTACGAGCGGGAGAACACCTCGCCGGGCAGCTTGCCCTTCTTGCGGATCGGGACGAACCCGAGGCCCGCGGCGAACGCGGCCGGCGCGGCGAGCACGAACCCCCGCGCCTCCAGCCCGACCACCTTGGTGGCGCCGAGCTCCTTCGCCCGTCCGGCCAGCGCCCGGGTCAGCGCGCCGAACGCCTCGGCGTCGGCGAGCAGGGGGGCGATGTCCTTGAACAGGACACCCGGCTTCGGGTAGTCCCGCACGTCCCGGATCCGGCTGTTGAGCAGCTCGGACAGGACGGGGTCGGTGGTGGAGGTCACGGGGGTTCCTTCGCGGAGGGTCAGCGCTTGCCGGACGGCCGGCCCTTGCCTCGGGCGCGGCCGGCCGGCTGGTTACGCTGTCCGACCATACCGGCCGGAACCTCGTCCCCGGTCACCTCCGCACTGTCGGGGTCCTCACCCCGGGCCTCGGCCTCGGCCGCGGCCTTGGCCTCCGAGGCGCGCCGCTGGGCGACCCGCTTGGCCAGCGCCTTCATGTCCGGGGACTGCTCCTTGAGCTGCGCGAGCAGCGGGGTGGCCACGCAGATGGAGGAGTAGGCACCGGCCGCGAGGCCGATGAACAGGGCCAGCGAGATGTCGTTCAGGGTGCCGGCGCCGAGCAGGCCACCGCCGATGAAGAGCAGCGCGGAGACCGGCAGCAGGGCCACCACCGTGGTGTTGATCGAGCGCACCAGGGTCTGGTTGAGGCCGTGGTTGGCGGCCTCGCTGTAGGTGCGGCGGGACTGCTTGGTGAGGCCCCGGGTGTTCTCCTTCACGGTGTCGAAGACGACGACCGTGTCGTAGAGCGAGTAGCCGAGGATGGTCAGGAAGCCGATCACGGTGCCCGGGGTGACCTCGAAGCCGACCAGGGCGTAGACGCCGATGGTGATCAGGAGGTCGTGGATCAGGGCGACCAGGGCGGCCACCGCCATCCGCCACTCGAAGGCGATCGCCATGTAGACGGTGACCAGCACCATGAAGACGATCAGGCCGGTCAGCGCCTTCTTGGAGATGTCGGCACCCCAGGAGGGGCCGATCACCTGGGCGTTGACGTCCTTCTCCTGGACGCCGACCGCCTCGGAGAACTCCTTGGTGAAGGTGGTCGCCGGGATCGACTCCTGGGCGCTGACCTGGATCCGGACGTCGCCCTTGTCCGTGGTCTGCACCAGCGCGGTGTGCGAGCCGATGATCCGGTCGGCGGTGTCCTTCGCCTGGGAGGCGCTCAGGCCGGGCTTGTGCACGGTGTAGACCGAGCCGCCCTTGAACTCGATGCCCAGGTGCAGGCCCAGGGCCAGGCCGATGCCGGCCACCAGGACGATCACCGCGGAGATCGAGTACCAGATCTTCCGCTTGCCCACGAAGTCGAAGGAGACCTCGCCCTGGTAGAGGCGGTGACCGATGTTGCGGAGCGACATGGGTCAGACCTCCTGGGTCGTGGTGGGACGGCGGCGGGAGCCGCGCAGCGGCGGACGGGCGCCGAGCCGCTTCGGGTCCAGGCCGGACAGCGGGTGGCCGGAGGCGAAGAACTTGGTGCGGGCGAGCAGGCTGATCAGCGGCTTGGTGAACAGGAAGATCACCACGACGTCGAGCAGGGTGGTCAGGCCCAGCGTGAAGGCGAAGCCCTGCACCTTGCCGACCGACACCAGGTACAGCACCGCGGCGCACAGGAAGGAGACGAAGTCCGAGACCAGGATGGTGCGCCGGGCCCGCGGCCAGGCGCGCTGCACGGCGGCCCGCAGCTGGGCGCCCTCGCGGACCTCGTCCCGGATGCGCTCGAAGTACACGATGAAGGAGTCCGCGGTGATGCCGATCGCGACGATCGCGCCGCAGACCGCGGGCAGGTTCAGCGCGAAGCCGATGCCCGCGCCCAGCAGGCTCATGATCGACCAGGTCAGGATGCCCGAGACGACCAGGCCGGCGATCGAGATCAGGCCCAGGCCGCGGTAGTAGACCAGCGAGTACGCGACCACCAGCAGCATGCCGATCAGACCGGCGATCAGACCGGCCTTCAGCTGCTCGGAGCCGAGCTGCGGGGAGACGGTGGTGACGTCGCTCTTCACGAAGTCCAGCGGGAGCGCGCCGTAACTCAGCACGTTCGCCAGCGACTTGGCGTCGTCCGAGGTGAAGCTGCCGTTGATCACGGCGCTGCCGCCGGTGATCGACTCCTGCACGTACGGGTGGGAGACGACCTGGCCGTCCAGCACGATGGCGAACTGGTTGGCCGGGGAGGACTGGGTGGCCAGCTGGCCGGTGGTGGAGGCGAAGGCCTTGGAGCCGGCGTCGTTGAACGACAGGTCGACCATCCAGCCCTTGCCGGTCTGGGTGTCGTACACGGCCTGCGCCTTGGTGACGTCCGAGCCGTTCACCGCGACGCCGCCGAGCACGAACTTGTACCAGAGGCCCTGCTCCGCGTCGTACGAGCAGGCCAGGGCCGGCGCGGTCTGGTCGCTGGTCTGGTAGTTCTTGCGCTGCTCCTTGACCGAGCAGTCCAGCGCGGCGTACTGCTGCTGGAGCGCGGCGGTGGCGGGGTCCGGGGTGGGCGCGGCGGCCGGGTCGGCGGCGGGCGCGGAGGCCGGGGCGCTCGGCTGGGCGGCCGGGGCGGAGGCGCCGGCGCTCGCGGAGGCCGTCGGGTCGGCCTGGAGCGCGCCGGAGAGGGCGCGGCCGGCCTTGCTGGCGGACGCGGAGGGGGACGCCGGGGCGGAGGAGCCCGCGGCGGCGGAGGCACCGGCCGAGGCCGAGGCGCCCGCGCTCGGGGCGGCGGAGGCGGCGGCGTCCGGGGAGGCGGACGGGTCGGCCGGCTGCGGGGCCACGCCGGACGGCTCGGCGGCCAGCACCGGGCGGAAGTAGAGCTTGGCGGTGTCACCGACCTTGTCGGTGGACTGCTGCGTGTTACCACCGTCGGGAATGTTGACGATGATGTTGGCATTGCCCTGGGTCTGCACCTCCGCCTCGGAGACGCCCATGCCGTTGACGCGCTTCTGGATGATGCCGACCGCGGTGTTCAGATTGGTCTTGTTGACCGCGGAGGGGTCGTCCGACTTTGCGGTCAGCGTGACGCTGGTGCCACCGGCGAGGTCGATACCGAGACGGGGCTTGGTGTTGCCCGTCCCGAACATGAGGGCCACAAGGCCGACGGTGACCACCAGGATGAGCGCCAGCGCCCGTCCCGGGTATCCGTCGCGCGACCGCGACTTGGGTGTTGCCACCTTGCTCGTTTCTCCCTGTCCATGCCGCCCGGCGGCCGGCCTCCGGCCCCGCGCTGGCGGGGGCGGAAGGCGGCGGACGCACGACGGCCCACGAGGTCCTGTTGGGCTTGCGGCGGATGCCGCTGGTCGAGGGTGCCCCCGACCGTACTACTTGCTCTCGGGAGCCTCGGCGTCGGCCTTCGCCTCGTCCTTGGACAGGCTCAGGGGCTTCTCGTCGGCATCCGCGTCGACGGCCTCCTCGGCCTCGTCCTCGACGGGGCGGCCGTTGATGATCGCGTCGTACTCGAGCGGCTCCAGGACGGCCGCGATCGCGCCCTTGGTGTAGTGGGCCACCACACCGGGGGCGACCTCCAGCTCGACCGTCTCGTCGTTGACCGCCTTCACCAGCGCGTACATGCCGCCGATGGTGCGCACTCCCGATCCCGGCTGCAGCGCGGACTGCATGGTCTGCGCCTGGGCCTGTCGCTTCTTCTGCGAGCGGAACATCAGGAAGATCGCGAGGAGCGGGAGGATGAGGATGATCAGGTTCACGGCCAGGGTCCTTTGCGGCCGCTCTCGGCGACCAGTGCGTATACGTCGGCCCGTCGGGTGAGAGGGGCGGTCCGGCGGAGTCTAGGCGACCCGCACTGAACGGACAACGCCAAGCATGCCAGTGTGCCGCCGGAAGTGGCGAGCCTTGGCATGCACATAAACTCCCGATAAGGCGGCCGAGTTATGCCTGGCCGTCGGCCCACAGCCCGTTCTGCTGCCCGCCCCGGCCCGGCCTCGGACCGCCGGGCGCCGGCGGCGGGGTCAGCCCCAGGTGCCGCCAGGCCGCCGCGGTGGCGATCCGCCCGCGCGGGGTGCGCGCCAGCAGGCCCTCCCGGACCAGGAACGGCTCGGCCACCTCCTCGACCGTCTCCGACTCCTCGCCCACCGCCACCGCCAGCGTGGACAGGCCCACCGGACCGCCGCCGAACAGCTTCAGCAGCGCCTCCAGCACCGCCCGGTCCAGCCGGTCCAGGCCGCGCACGTCCACCTCGTAGACCTCCAGCGCCCGCGCGGCGATCTCCCGGGTGACCAGGCCGTCGTGCCGGACCTGCGCGAAATCCCTCACCCGGCGCAACAGCCGGTTGGCGATCCGCGGCGTGCCGCGCGAGCGCCCGGCGATCTCGGCCGCGCCCGCCGGGTCGATCTCGACGTCCAGCAGGCCCGCCGAGCGGTGCACCACCCGTTCCAGCTCGGCCGGGGCGTAGAACTCCATGTGCCCGGTGAAGCCGAACCGGTCGCGCAGCGGCGGCGGCAGCAGCCCGGCCCGGGTGGTCGCGCCGACCAGCGTGAACGGCGGCAGCTCCAGCGGGATCGCGGTGGCGCCCGGGCCCTTGCCGACGATCACGTCGACCCGGAAGTCCTCCATCGCCATGTACAGCATCTCCTCGGCGGGCCGGGACATCCGGTGGATCTCGTCGAGGAACAGCACCTCGCCCTCGGTCAGCGAGGACAGGATCGCCGCCAGGTCGCCCGCGTGCTGGATCGCCGGGCCGGAGGTGATCCGGATCGGGGCGTTCAGCTCCGCCGCGATGATCATCGACAGGGTGGTCTTGCCCAGTCCGGGCGGGCCGCTGAGCAGCACGTGGTCCGGCGCCGCCCCGCGCTTGCGGGCCGCCTGGAGGACCAGCGAGAGCTGCTCGCGCACCCTCTCCTGCCCGATGAACTCCTCCAGCAGCTTGGGCCGCAGCGCCGCCTCCACCGCCTGGTCCTCACCGTCGGCGGACGCCGCCAGCAGGCCGTCAACGGGCTCGGGCTCGTACGGGCTCATCGGAAGACTGCTCCCCATGTCGACTTGGCGACGGATCGCCACATTGCTTTACGGCGGTTCACCGGGCCCGGTTCAGCGGGCCCGGCTGGGCAGGCACGGCTCGGCGGACCCGGTTCAGCGGGCCCGGTTCAGCCCGCGCAGGGCGAGCCGCAGCAGCGCCCCGACGTCCGGCACCGACTGCGCCTCGGCCTCCGGCGTCACCCGGGCCACCGCCTCCTCCGCCTCCCGCGGAGCGTAGCCCAGGCCCACCAGCGCGGAGTGCAGCTGCTCGTGCCAGGGCGCCGGGCCGGAGGCCACCGGCTTCTGCGCCGGGACGGTGCCGTGCGGGGCGCCGAGCTTGTCCTTGTACTCCAGCAGCAGCTTCGCCGCCTTCGCCTTGCCGATGCCGGGCACCGCGATCAGCGCCTTCTCGTCGCCGCCCGCCACCGCCACCCGCAGCGCCTCCGGCGAGTGCACCCCGAGGATCGCCTGGGCCAGCTTCGGCCCGACCCCGGGCGCCGCCTGGAGCACCTCGAAGGTCGCCCGCTCGTCGTCGTCCGCGAACCCGAACAGCGTCAGCGAGTCCTCCCGCACCACCAGCGAGGTGGCCAGCCGGGCCACCTCCCCCACCCGCAGCCGGGCCAGCGTGGTCGGCGTGCACTGCACCGCCATCCCCACCCCGCCGACCTCCACCACGGCCACCCCGGCCCCCACCACCGCAACCGGCCCCTGCACAAAGGCGATCATGGTGAAGTCGTTCCTCTCGACGGTTCCGATTGCTTGCCGCGCCCCGCACCCGGCGGGGCGGCGGACCTACTCGACCTCTTGGCCCCGTCAGGGCCGCGGGGAGCTGCGCGAGCGGCCCGGCGCCCTGCCGTACGCCGCTCGGGGGGCGCCCGCCTGCGGCGCGGGCCCGTCCTGCGGCGCGGGCCCTTCCTGCCGCGCAGCGCCGTGCCAGGAGCCGCCGCCCGTGCCGTGCGCCTTGATCGCGGCGGTCAGCCGGTTGGTGGTGCCGCCGCGCCAGATGTGGCAGATCGCCAGCGCCAGGGCGTCCGCCGCGTCGGCGGGCTTGGGCGGGGCGTCCAGCCGGAGGATGCGGGTGACCATCGCGGTGACCTGGGCCTTGTCGGCCCGGCCGGAACCGGTGACGGCGGCCTTGACCTCGCTGGGGGTGTGCAGCGTGACCGGGATGCCGCGCCTGGTCGCGCAGAGCACGGCGACGGCGGAGGCCTGCGCGGTACCCATCACGGTGCGGACGTTGTGCTGGGCGAACACCCGCTCCACGGCGACGAGTTCGGGCGAGTACCGGTCGAGCCAGGACTCCAGGCCCTGCTCGATGGCGAGCAGCCGGGGGCCCAGCTCGTCCTCGGCCGGCGTGCGCACCACGCCGACGCCGAGCATCGCCAACTGCCGCCCGGGCAGCCCTTCGACCACCCCGACTCCGCACCTGGTCAGCCCAGGGTCCACGCCCAGCACTCGCACGGCCACACCTCTCTCCGACCTGCGCAGGTTACCCCCGGCCGCCGACAACACCCCGGACACGCCGCCGCCCGGCGACCGCGGAGAGCCACCGGGCGGAGGGAGGACGGGGGATCAGGCGTCCAGCTCGGCCATGATCTCGTCGGAGACGTCGAAGTTGGCGAAGACGTTCTGCACGTCGTCGCTGTCCTCCAGCGCGTCGATCAGCTTGAAGATCTTGCGGGCGCCGTCGGCGTCCAGCTCGACCTGCATGCTGGGGACGAAGTTGGCGTCGGCGGAGTCGTAGTCGATGCCCGCGTCGACCAGCGCGGTGCGGACCGCGACCATGTCGGTGGCCTCGGACATCACCTCGAAGGCCTCGCCCAGGTCGTTGACCTCCTCGGCGCCGGCGTCCAGCACGACGTCGAGGATCTTGTCCTCGTCCACGCCGTCGGCCTTGGGGACGATCACCACGCCCTTGCGGTTGAACAGGTACGACACCGAGCCCGGGTCGGCCATGTTGCCGCCGTTGCGGGTCATCGCGACGCGCACGTCGGAGGCGGCGCGGTTGCGGTTGTCGGTGAGGCACTCGATCAGGACGGCCACGCCGTTGGGGCCGTAGCCCTCGTACATGATCGTCGAGTAGTCGGCGCCGCCGGCCTCCGCACCGGAGCCGCGCTTGACGGCCCGGTTGATGTTGTCGATCGGGACGGAGCTCTTCTTGGCCTTCTGGATGGCGTCGTAGAGCGTGGGGTTGCCGGCGGGGTCGCCGCCGCCGGTGCGGGCCGCCACCTCGATGTTCTTGATCATCTTGGCGAAGAGCTTGCCGCGCTTGGCGTCGATCGCGGCCTTCTTGTGCTTGGTGGTAGCCCACTTAGAGTGGCCGGACATCGCCAGCTCCTTTTCGTCGCCAATGGGAAATGAACAGGGGAGATCCTACCGGTGCCGCACCGTCAGGTGGCACACGGTCACCACGCCCGCGCGGGGGCTCAGCGCCCGGCGGCCTCGACCATCCGGACGAAGTACTCGTGGACGCGGTGGTCGCCGGTCAGCTCCGGGTGGAAGGAGGTGGCCAGCAGGTTGCCCTGGCGGACCGCGACGATCCGGGCGTCCGGGCCGTCCGCGGCCGGCACCTCGGCCAGCACCTCGACGCCCGCGCCGACCGCCTCGACCCAGGGGGCGCGGATGAACACGCCGGTGACCGGGTCGCCGGGCAGGCCCGCGAACGGGATGGCGGTCTCGAAGGACTCGTTCTGCCGGCCGAAGGCGTTGCGGCGAACGGTCATGTCGATGCCGCCGACGGTCTCCTGGTCGTCCCGGCCGTCCAGGATCTTGTCGGCCAGCAGGATCATGCCCGCGCAGGTGCCGTACACCGGCATGCCGGCCGCGACCCGCTCGCGCAGCGGCGCCATCAGGCCGAACAGCACCGCCAGCTTGGAGATGGTGGTGGACTCGCCGCCGGGCATCACCAGCGCGTCCACCTCGGCCAGCTCCTCCGGGCGGCGCACCGGCCGGGCCAGCGCGTCGGCGGCGGCCAGCGCGACCAGGTGCTCGCGGACGTCGCCCTGCAGGGCCAGGACGCCGATGGTGGGGGTGCTCACGGTCTCACTACCTCTTCGTTCTCGAACCGATGATCCGGGACGCCCCGCGCGTCCGGCCCGCCGCCCCGGTGGCGGCGGGCCGGACGCGCGGGGCGTGCGTCGGCCGACTACCAGCCGCGGTTGGCGTAGCGCTCGGTCTCCGGCAGGGTGTCGCAGTTGATGCCGACCATGGCCTCGCCCAGGTTGCGGGAGGCGTCCGCGATGATCTTCGGGTCGTCGAAGAAGGTGGTGGCCTTCACGATGGCGGCGGCGCGCTTGGCCGGGTCGCCCGACTTGAAGATGCCGGAGCCGACGAAGACGCCTTCGGCGCCGAGCTGGCGCATCAGCGCGGCGTCGGCCGGGGTGGCCACGCCGCCGGCCGAGAACAGCACGACCGGGAGCTTGCCGAGCTCGGCGACCTCGCGGACCAGCTCGTACGGGGCGCGCAGCTCCTTGGCCGCGGCGTACAGCTCGTTGTTGTCGAAGCCGCGCAGCTTGGCGATCTCGTTCTTGATCTGGCGCAGGTGGCGGACGGCCTCCACCACGTTGCCGGTGCCGGCCTCGCCCTTGGAGCGGATCATGGCCGCGCCCTCGGCGATCCGGCGCAGCGCCTCGCCCAGGTTGGTGGCGCCGCAGACGAAGGGGGTGGTGAAGGCCCACTTGTCGGAGTGGTTGACCTCGTCGGCCGGGGTGAGCACCTCGGACTCGTCGATGTAGTCGACGCCGAGCGACTGCAGGACCTGGGCCTCGACGAAGTGGCCGATCCGGGACTTGGCCATCACCGGGATGGAGACCGCCCCGATGATCTCCTCGATCATGTTCGGGTCGGACATCCGGGCCACGCCGCCGTCCTTGCGGATGTCGGCCGGAACGCGCTCCAGCGCCATGACCGCGACCGCACCGGCGTCCTCGGCGATCTTCGCCTGCTCGGCGTTGACCACGTCCATGATCACGCCGCCCTTGAGCTGCTCGGCCATGCCGCGCTTGACCCGGGCGGTGCCGACCTGGGGCTGCTCAGCGGAAGTGGGGGTGGTGGACACGTAAGACCTCACTCAGGGATGAACCGGTGCTATCGGTCTATCGTAGGCCCGGAGACCCCACGACCCATACGCCACATGGTCCAGGGCCGCCCCCGGCATACGACAATCAGGCCAGCGACCCGGTGCGGCAGGAACGCCGCCAGCCTACGCGCCTACGCCGGCGCCCCCTCGGGCGTGAGCGCCACCGGGGGCTCGTCGTCCATCTCGAAGGCCATCGGGAACGGCGCCCGCCCCGCCAGCCGGAAGTAGCGCACCAGCCGGTGCTCGCGCACCGCCCGCGCCGCCCGCACCGCGTCGTTGTGGAAGCGCCGCGCCATCGGCACCCGGCGCACCGCCTCCACCAGGTCGCGCACCGCCTCCTCGCCGCCCGGCGCCTCGCGCACCGCGGCGACCTGCGCCGGCTCGTCCAGCACCGCCCGCAGCGCCAGGCTCAGCTCGCTCTCGGCCACCTCGCGCTGCTCGTCCTCGGCCTGCCGGGCCGCGTGCGCGGCCTCCAGCAGCAGGATCGACGCGGCCGGGTCGAGCAGCGAGGAGGTGGCCAGCTCCACCGCCACCGAGGAGCGGCGCAGCAGCTGGGCGTCCAGCGAGGCCCGGGCGGCGTCGATCCGGGCGTGCAGCCGGTCGAGCCTGCCCGCCGTCCAGCTCAGGTAGAGGGCGGAGAGTGCGACGGCCGCAACGGCCCAGATCCAGGTAGCCACGGGGCGCTACGGTACCGGCTCAGCCCCCGAGGACCGCCGCGCGGTAGCCGTCCGGGTCCAGCTCGCCGACCTGGACGGTGGCCTGCACCGGCCCGGCCTCCGCCCCCAGGTACCCGGGCAGCGCCGCCAGCACGGCCTCGCCCAGCGCCGCCTTGGCCGCGGCGCTGCGGCCCGGGAAGACCTCGAACCCGATCACGACCAGCGCGAAGGTCTCGGCGTCCGCCCCGACCACCGCCTCCTCGGTCCGGCGGAACCGGGTCGTGCAGCCGGTCGGCCGGGCGTCCAGCAGCTTCACCGCCAGCCGGTTCAGGGCCAGGCCGAAGCCCCGCCGGTCGAAGGCGTCGGCGAGCCGGTCGGTGTAGTCGACGGTGATCAGCGGCATGCGGAACTCCCTCTCCGGGCGGGGCGGTTCACCGGCTCGGACGCGGACGCCGGCCGGACGGTTCGACCTCGGCCACCGGGGGCCGCCCGTCGGTGACCGTCTCGTACACCGAGAGCACCTCGGCGCCGACCGTCTCCCAGTCGAAGCGCCGCACGTGCCGGGACGCGGCCTCGCGCAGCGCCAGCAGCCGCTCCGGGCTGCCCAGCAGCCCGACCGCCGCGGCCGCCAGCGCGTCCGCGTCCTCGACCGGGAACAGCTCGCCGGCCGCGCCGCCGTCCAGCACCTGGCGGAACGCGTCCAGGTCGCTGGCCAGCACCGGGGCGCCCGCCGACATCGCCTCGACCAGGATGATGCCGAAGGACTCGCCGCCGGTGTTCGGCGCCACGTACAGGTCGACGCTGCGCAGCAGCCGGGCCTTGTCGCGGTCCGACACCATGCCCAGGAACTCGACCTGCGCCCGTACCTCGGGCGCCAGGCCCGCCACCGCCTCCTCCTCGTCGCCCTTGCCGGCCACCAGCAGCCGCACCCCCGGGCGCTCGGCCAGGATCCGCGGCAGCGCGGCCAGCAGCGTCGGCAGGCCCTTGCGCGGCTCGTTGATCCGGCCGATGAAGCCGATGGTGCCGCCGGGCCCGCCCTCGGCCGCGCCGCCCCGCCACCGCGGCTCCGGCTCGGCGTCCGCGAAGAACCGGACGTCCACGCCGTTCGGGATCACCACCGCGTCGCCGCCCAGGTGCTCCACCAGGGTGCGCCGGGCGTACTCGGAGACCGCGATCCGGCCGGACATCTTCTCCAGGCCGGGCTGCAGGATCGGCGAGGCCGCGATCATCGCCCGCGAGCGCGGGTTGGAGGTGTGGAACGTCCCCACCATCGGACCGGACGCCGCCCAGGCCGCCAGCATCGACAGCGAGGGCGAGTTCGGCTCGTGCACGTGCAGCACGTCGAACCGGCCCTCGCGCAGCCAGCGCCGCACCCGGGCCGCCGACAGGATGCCGAAGCTCAGCCGGGCCACCGACCCGTTGTACGGCACCGCCACCGCCCGCCCCGCGGAGACCACGTACGGCGGCAGCGCCCCGTCGTCCTCCGCCGGGGCCAGCACCGACACCTCGTGCCCGAGCCGGATCAGGTGCTCCGCCAGGTCCCGGATGTGGAACTGCACCCCGCCGGGCACGTCCCAGTCGTACGGGCACACCACGCCGATCCTCACGACCGCACCTGCCGCGGGGCGAGGTCGGCCAGCCACAGCTTCTGCAGCATGTGCCAGTCCACCGCGTGCTCGCGGATCGCCTCCGCCCAGACGTCCGCCATCCGCTGGGTCATCGCGGCGGTCTGCTCCTGCCGCGACCCCTCCCCGGACGGCCGGACCTCCGGGTGCACCTCGGCCCGCAGCAGCGGCCCGTCGTACCAGAGCGACACCGGGAACAGCGCCGCCCCGGTCCGCTGGGCGAGCGCCGCCGGACCGGCCGGCATCCGGGTCGGCTCGCCGAAGAAGTCCACCTGGACGCCCGCCTCGGAGAGGTCCCGGTCGCCCACCAGGCAGACCAGCCTCCCCTCCCGCAGCCGCCGCGCCAGCGTCCCGACCACCGAGACGTCGGAGCCGGTCAGCGCCAGCACCTCCATCCCCAGGCTCTCCCGGTACGCCACGAACCGGTCGAACAGCGACTCCGGCTTCAGCCGCTCGGCGACCGTGGTGAACGGGAACCCGCCCGCGGACGCGATCCACGCGCCCGCCAGGTCCCAGTTCCCCATGTGCGGCAGCGCCAGCACCGCGCCGCGGCCTGCCGCCATCGCCTCGTTCAGCTGCTCCAGGCCCTTGACCGTTATGGCACCGGCGATCCGCTCCCGGCTCCAGGTCGACAGCCGGAACGACTCCCGCCAGTACCGCAGGTAGGAGCGCATCCCGGCCCGGGACAGCTCCCGCAGCCGGGCCGCGTCCGCGTCCGGGTGGACCCGCGACAGGTTGGCCTCCAGCTGCCGCACCCCCTTGCCCCGCCGCCGCCACGCCACGTCGGCGATGGTGTCGAACAGGCCGCGGGCCACCGGCTCGGGCAGGTGCTTCAACCCCGCCCACCCGGCCGCGTAGGCCGCGGCGACCAACCGTTCCCTCACTTGACCCCCTCGGCGGCGGCCGCCGCCTCCAGCTCCGCCGACTCCCGGCGCACCGTCAGCATCCGCTGCGCCACCGTCACCAGACTGCCCGCCGCGACCGCCCACAGGGCGATCGGCAGCAACCACTCGATGTACGGCACCCCGAACTTGTGCAGGCCCGCGAACCCGGCCGCGGTCAGGCTGATCACCAGGCGCTCGGCCCGCTCGACCAGCCCCGAGACGTTCACCGGGAAGCCCAGCGCCTCGCCGCGCGCCTTGGTGTACGACACCACCTGGCCGCTGGCCAGGCAGAAGACCGACACCGCGCACAGCAGGTCGTCGTCCCCGCCCCCGGCGTACCACATCGCCAGACCGCCGAAGATCGCCGCGTCGGCGACCCGGTCCAGCGTCGAGTCCAGGAACGCGCCCCACTTGCTGGAGCGGCCCGCCTGGCGGGCCATGTTGCCGTCCACCAGGTCGGAGAAGATGAACAGCGTGACGGTGATCACGCCCCAGAAGAACTCCCCGCGCGGGAAGAACACCAGCGCGCCGGCCACCGAACCGGCCGTACCGATCAGCGTGACCGCGTCCGGACTGACACCCCACCGCAGCAGCATCGCCGCGAACGGGGTGAGGACACGTGTGAAGAAGGCACGCGCGTACTTGTTGAGCATGGCCTTCCGGTCCGCTCCGCTCCTCGGATTGGCACCCGCGGGCCGCATGCCCCGCCGGGCGGCCGCGCGAATGCACCCGCCCGGCCGGACAATGGTATCCACGCTGATCGAGCGGCAGGAGGCCAGCCATGCCGGACCGGACGGCCCACACCCCCGCACCGCCCGCCGACCGACCCGACCGGCTCCGCAACGTGGCCCTGGTCGGGGCCGGCGGAGCCGGGAAGACCACCCTCGCCGAAGCGCTCGCCCGCACCGCCGGCGTCCTGACCAGGGCCGGAACCGTCCCCGACGGCACCACCGCCGCCGACTGGGAGGACGTCGAGCACCGGCAGCAGCGCTCCGTCCAGCTCGCGCTCCTCCCGCTCCCCTGGCGCGGACTCAAGGTCAACCTGCTGGACGCCCCCGGCTACGCCGACTTCGCCGGCGAGCTCCAGGCCGCCCTGCGCGCCGCCGAGGCCGCCCTGTTCGTGCACTCCGCCGCCGACCCCGACGTCCCCCGCCCGGTCCGCGACCTGTGGCAGCGCTGCGCGGACGCCCGCCTCCCCCGCGCGGTCGTCCTCACCCACCTCGGCACCGCCCGGGTCCGCCTCGACGACGTGCTGCGGATGCTCCAGGAGACCCTCGGCACCCCCGACACCGTCCGCCCGCTGCACCACGTCGACCTGCGCGACGGACACCTGCACGGCGTCACCGACCTGCTCACCGGCCGGGTGTACGGCACCCCCGGGGACGCCCCCGACCTCGCCGCCGAGCGCGCCCGCCTGGTCGAGGCCCTGGCCGGCGAGGACGACACCCTGCTGGCCCGCTACCTCGACGGCGAGGGGCTCGACACCGCCGCCCTCACCGCCGGCCTGCGCCGCGAACTGCTGGCCGGCACCCTGCACCCCGTCCTCGCCACCGCCCCCGACGGCACCGGCTGCGACGCCCTGCTCGACCTGGTCGCCGACGCCTTCCCCTCCCCCGCCGACCGCACCGACGCACTCCCCGCCGCCGACCCGGACGCCCCCGTCACCGCCCAGGTCGTGCACACCGGCGAGGACCCCTACCTCGGCCGCCTCAGCCTGCTCAAGGTCTTCGCCGGCACCCTGCGCCCCGACACCACCGCCCACCTCCCCGACGGCACCGAGGAACACCTCACCGCCCCGCACAGCCCGCTCGGCCGCCAACTGCGCCCCGTCCCGCAGGCCGTCGCCGGCGACCTCGCCACCGTCACCCGGCTCACCGCCGCCCGCACCGGCGACACCCTCACCACCGACCGCCCCGGCCGCACCGTGCTCCCGCCCTGGCCGCTGCCCGAGGCCCTGCTCCCCACCGCCGTCCGGGCCCGCTCCAAGGCCGACGACGACCGGCTCTCCCAGGCCCTCGGCCGGCTCGCCGCCCAGGACCCGGCCCTGCGGGTCGAGCAGAACCCCGACACCGGCCAACTCGTCCTGTGGTGCACCGGCGAGGCCCACCTCGCCGTCACCCTCGACCGCCTCACCGCCCGGCACGGCGTCCACATCGACACCGTCCCCTACGAGGTCGCCCTGCGCGAGACCTTCGCCGCCCCCGCCGACGGCCACGGCCGGCACGTCAAGCAGTCCGGCGGCCACGGCCAGTACGCCGTCTGCGACCTCACCGTCGAACCGCTGCCCGGCGGCGGCTTCGAGTTCGTCGACCGCGTCGTCGGCGGCGCCGTCCCCCGCCACTTCGTGCCCTCGGTCGAGAAGGGCGTGCGCGCCCAGCTCGCCCGCGGCCTGCGCGGCCACCCGGTGACCGACGTCAAGGTCACCCTCACCGACGGCAGGGCGCACTCCGTCGACTCCTCCGACGCCGCCTTCCAGACCGCCGCCGCCCTCGCCCTCAAGGAGGCCGCCGACCACACCGCCGTCGCGGTCCTGGAACCCGTCGACGAGGTGCGCGTCCTGCTCCCCGACGAGTACCAGGGCGCCGTGCTCGCCGACCTCTCCGCCCGGCGCGGACACGTCCTGGGCACCGAGATCGGCGGCGAGGGCCTCAGCCTGGTCCGCGCCGAGGTCCCCGCGCTCGAACTCGCCCGCTACCCGCTCGACCTGCGCTCGCTGTCGCACGGAACCGGCCAGTTCACCCGCGCCTACCGGCGGCACGCCCCGATGCCCGCCCACCTCGCCGCGCGGCACACCGGCGGCTGACCGCGCGGCCGGTCAGGAACGCCGCGGCAGCGCGCACGCCGGAGTGCCGCCCGGCATCCGGTCCCGGTTCCTCGCCACCCAGCGGTAGACCGCGTCCGCCACCGGCCGCACCGGCGCCAGCGCCAGCACCCCGCCGGCCCACGCCCACAGCCCGCCCGACCGCATCAGCAGCCGCGCCACCGCCTGCGCCCCGCCGTGCACCCGGCGGTCCGGCGTCACCCACAGCACCTCCCGCCGCGCCCGCTCCGCCGTCACCTCCCCGCCGGTGAACTCCTCCAGCGCCGCCAGGTCCGCGAACTGGAACGCCACCGCCTCCCACCCCGCCGAGGACAGGCTCTGCCGCGGATAGCGCTCCGCCCACCGCACGCAGCTGGAACAGAACGCGCAGTCGCCGTCGAAAACCAGCACCGGGCCCGGTGCGTACGCACTCGTCATGCCGCGATCCTCCACCCCCGCGGCACCGGCCGACAAACCGGGGGCGTCGAACCCGCTCGCACGGGGCACCATGTCCCCGGAACGGCCGCGCGCGGCCGATATGTGACCCAGGATCAGCCGATGATCCGCACAGCCCCGCCGCCGCACGGTAACCTGCCGCAGATCGATCAGGGGAGAAGGAGCTGCACAGGTGACTCAGCTCGACATGACGCCGGGCGCGCAGGTACCGCGGACGGACGTCGGCAACCAGACCGCGGTCACCCAGGCGTTCTCCTCCGCCGCCTACCGCACCGGCGACGTCAGGGAACTCGAGGCGCTGACCGGCGTCGCGGTCAAGGACGGCAAGTTCGAGCTGTTCCGCCCCAGCGCCGGCGAGGCGTTCAGCCGCGCCCTGATCGACCGCACCCTCGGCGGCGGCCGCAAACCGCTGGTCCCCTCGCACGGCACCGACGTCCGGATGGTCGTCGAACACTGCCTCGCCGCCCAGGACCTCCGCGAGGCCCGGGACCGCAAACTCTCCGGCCTCAGCCTGCTGTTCGGCCTGCTGTTCCTGCCCGGCACCCTGGTCTGGCTGGGCGCCTACCAGGTCCGCGCCTGGCTCGGCGGCAAGAAGTCCGGCGGCCTGGACGGCTTCCTCGGCACCCTGGTCATGCTGCTCGTCTTCGGTCTGACGCTGGTCCTGGCGTTCTGGCCGCCGTTCCACGGCGTCCTCGGCCTCTACTTCCGGATCGTGATGCTCGGCCCGGTCGTCGGCTGGTACCTCGCCAAGCGCACCGTGGTCGACAGCGTCGCCCAGCAGCGCGCCCGCTGGGGCGACCTGGTCGGCGGCAGCCCGGTCGCCGCCATCGTCCCTAAGGCCGTCCCCAAGGACCACCTCGACAAGCAGGCCAACACCCTCAAGGCCGGCCTGGACCGACTCAGCGCCGAGCAGAACACCAACATCCAGCACTACGCCGGGCCCAAGGGCATCCTCGGCATCGGCGCCCGCTGGGCCGAGTGGTCCCTGCGCGAGGACCTCCGCCCCGCCGAGGGCCACCCCGACTTCCGGGTCTTCCACGTCGCCGACCTGACCCGCCGGATCGCCGACCGCCTCTCCGGCCTGAGCAGCAGCGAGGTCCCCAACGGCGGCCTGCCCAAGCCGATGATCAGCCACTGGGTGGTGCTGGACACCGGCGAGGGCGCCGACGAGATCGGCCGCCCCTCCGGCCCCGACATGGACGGCGACCGGATGCGCGACTTCGCCGTCCAGGAGCTCGCCAGCAAGCAGAGCTTCGGCTCCGACACCCGGCACCGGATCGCTGTCCAGTTCGTCCTGCACAAGGGCCAGCTGGTCTCCACCATCGTGATCAACGTGATGGTCCTGGCGCAGAACCTGCAGATCCACGTCACCCCGCACACCCTCGGCCCGATCAACGGCTACTTCACCGGCAAGCCGAAGACCCCCGAGAGGGACGTCTCCAAGACGCTCCGCTTCTGGGAGACCCGCACCGTCCAGCTCCCGGTCGTCAACGACACCGAGGTGGTCCGCCAGGCCGTCCGCGCCCCGTTCCACAAGCACCCCGGCCTGCTGAAGTGGCTCGGCGGCGGCATCTCCTTCCCCGAACCGCTCTGCCTGCGCCAGGCCTGGGCCGACCCGACCTGGAACAGCCGCTACAAGTCCGACGACACCATCTACCTGCCCAGCCCGGTCCTCGGCATCATCCACGCCGCCGTCATCGAGTTCCTCGACGAGCACGACGTCGCCACCGACCGGATCGCCAACCGCTCCAACATGCTGCGCAGCGAGATCCAGGGCGCCCGCCCGTTCCGCGCCGACAAGTACGACGCCGGCTGACCGGTCCGGGACGCGGACAGGGGCGTACGGGAACCCTCCCGCACGCCCCTGTCCGCGTCCCGGACCGGTCAGGCCGGCCACACCTCGGCCAGCACCTTCCGGGTGTCCGCCAGCAGCTGCGGCAGCACCTTCGTGTGCCCCACCACCGGCATGAAGTTGGTGTCCCCGCCCCAGCGCGGCACCACGTGCTGGTGCAGGTGCGCGGCGATCCCCGCCCCCGCGGCCGCCCCCTGGTTCATCCCGATGTTGAACCCGTGCGCCCCCGAGGCCGCCCGCAGCGCCGTCATCGCCTTCTTGGTGAACTCCCCGAGCTCCGCCGTCTCCGGCCCGTCCAGCTCGGTGTAGTCCGCGACGTGCCGGTACGGCACCACCATCAAGTGCCCGCCGTTGTACGGATACAGGTTCAGCACCGCGAACACCGACTCGCCCCGCTGCACGATCAGCCCGTCCTCGTCGCTCAGCTTCGGGATCGAGCAGAACGGACAACCGTCGTCGGGAGCCGGCCCGGTGGGCTTGTTCTCGCCCTGGATGTACGCCATCCGATGGGGTGTCCACAGGCGACGGAAGCCGTCCGGCTCCCCCACGCCCCGCTGCAGTTCCGGCTCACTGGTCATGCCCGCCAGCATAAGCGCCGCGGCCCGCGAACAGAGCGGTGCGGGGCGGACTCCCGGAGGAGACCGCCCCGCACCCGCGTCAGCTCCGCAGCGGTCAGACCTGCACCCGGCTGCGCACCGCCTCGACGATCTCCGCGATCGCCTCGGCCTTCGGCACGCCGTTCTTCTGCTCGCCGCTGCGGTACCGGAACGACACCGCCCCGGCCTCGACGTCGTCGTTGCCCGCGATCAGCATGAACGGGACCTTGGTCTTCTGGGCGTTGCGGATCTTCTTCTGCATCCGGTCGTCCGAGGTGTCCACGTCCACCCGGACCCCGTGCTTCCTCAGCTCCGCCGCGACCTCCTGGAGGTACGGCACGTGCTCGTCGGTGATCGGGATGCCGGTCACCGTGACCGGGGCCAGCCACGGCGGCATCGCGCCCGCATAGTGCTCCAGCAGCACCGCGAAGAACCGCTCGATCGAGCCGAACAGCGCCCGGTGGATCATCACCGGCCGCTGCCGCGAGCCGTCCGCCGAGGTGTACTCCAGCTCGAAGCGCTCCGGGAGGTTGAAGTCGAGCTGGATGGTCGACATCTGCCAGGTCCGCCCGATCGCGTCGCGCGCCTGCACCGAGATCTTCGGGCCGTAGAAGGCCGCGCCGCCCGGGTCCGGCACCAGCGGCAGGCCCTGCTTCTCGGCCACGGCCGCCAGCACGGCGGTGGCCTCCTCCCACGCCTCGTCGCTGCCGACGAACTTCTCCGGGTCCTTGGTGGACAGCTCCAGGTAGAAGTCGTTCAGGCCGTAGTCACGCAGCAGGTCGAGGACGAAGGTGAGGGTGCGGTCCAGCTCCTCGGCCATCTGCTCGCGGGTGCAGTAGATGTGCGCGTCGTCCTGGGTGAAGCCGCGGGCCCGGGTCAGGCCGTGCACCACGCCGGACTTCTCGTACCGGTACACGGTGCCGAACTCGAACAGGCGCAGCGGCAGTTCGCGGTAGGACCGGCCGCGCGCGTCGAAGATCAGGTTGTGCATCGGGCAGTTCATCGGCTTGAGGTAGTAGTCCGTGCCCTCGTCGAGCTGCATGGGGGGGTACATGCCGTCGGCGTACCAGTCGAGGTGGCCGCTGGTCTCGAACAGCTTCCCCTTGGTGGCGTGCGGGGTGTAGACGAACTCGTAGCCCTCCTCCTCGTGCCGCTTGCGCGAGTAGTCCTCCATGGTGCGGCGGATGATGCCGCCCTTGGGGTGGAAGACGGCGAGGCCGGAGCCGATCTGCTCCGGGATGGAGAACAGGTCGAGCTCGCTGCCGAGCTTGCGGTGGTCGCGCTTGGCGGCCTCCTCCAGGAAGTCGAGGTGCGCCTTCAGCTCGTCCTTGGAGGGCCACGCGGTGCCGTAGAGGCGCTGCAGCATGGGGTTCTTCTCGCTGCCGCGCCAGTACGCGGCGGCGGAGCGCATCAGCTTGAACGCCGGGATGTGCCGGGTGCTGGGCAGGTGCGGGCCGCGGCAGAGGTCGCCCCAGCAGACCTCGCCGGTCTTCGGGTCGACGTTGTCGTAGACGGTGAGCTCGCCGGCCCCGACCTCGACGTCCGCGCCCTCGCCGGCGGTCGCGGCCGAGCCCTTGAGGCCGATCAGCTCCAGCTTGTAGGGCTCCCCGGCGAGCTCCTCGCGGGCGGCCTCGTCGGTGACCACCCGGCGGGAGAAGCGCTGCCCCCGCTTGATGATCTCCTGCATCTTCTTCTCGATGGTCTTGAGGTCGTCCGGGTGGAACGGCTTCTCGACGTCGAAGTCGTAGTAGAAGCCGTCCCGGACGGGCGGGCCGATGCCGAGCTTGGCCTCGGGGAAGACCTGCTGGACGGCCTGGGCCATCACGTGGGCGGTGGAGTGCCGCAGGATGTCGAGGCCGTCGGGGCTGGAGATCACGACGGGTTCGACCTCGTCGCCGTCCCGGACGGCGTAGGCGAGGTCCTTGAGCTGGCCGCCGACCCGGGCGGCGATCACGGCGCGGTCGTCGGCGAAGAGCTCGGCGGCCGTCGTGCCCGTGGTCACCACGCGCTCTTCCCGATCGGGTTCGCGGTTGATGATGATCCGGACGTCCGTCACCGGTCTCTCCTGACGTTCTGGCTACCGTGGCGCAGCGGAACCGCTGCACCGTGCATGGTACCGAGCCGGGCCGCGTGCCCGTCGCCACGGCCCGTTCGCGGACGGCGTGGCCATCCGGTCACTTTCCGCGACGATCCGGCCGTCGGGACGGTTGGCCGCGCGTCAAGTGCGGTATCACTCCTGCACGGCGCTGCCGCTGCACCGGTCCTCGGTGGCAGCGGCCGCCGGGCAAGGACCGTGCGGCGTCTGAGGGGGCGTCATGCAGCAGCTCCGTTCCTGGTACCACGGTCCGCTGGCGTCCTTCGACACCGAGACCACGGGTGTGGACGTCGAGCGGGACAGAATCGTTTCGGCCGCCCTGGTGGTGCAGCCCGCACCGGGCCGGGAGGCCGCCGTCCGCACCTGGCTGGCGGACCCGGGGGTGCCGATCCCGGAACCGGCCCGCGCGGTGCACGGCATCTCGGACGAGCAGGTCCGGGCCCACGGCCGGCCGCCGCGGGCGGTCGCGGTGGAGGTGGCGCTGGCCCTGGCCGAGCAGTCCCGGGCGGGCGTGCCGCTGGTGGTGATGAACGCCCCGTACGACCTGACGCTGCTGGACCGGGAGTTGCGCCGGCACGGGGCGGGCTCGCTGCCGGAGGTGCTGGGCGGCGCGGAGCTGCTGGTGCTCGATCCGCGGGTGCTGGACAAGCAGCTCGACCGCTACCGCAAGGGGCGGCGCACGCTGGCCGACCTGTGCGCGCACTACGGCGTCGAGCTGGTGGGCGCGCACGACGCGGCGGCGGACGCGCGGGCCGCGATGGAGCTGGTGCGCGCGGTGGCCGTCCGGCACGCGGCGCACCTGGGCGGGCTGTCGCCGGCCGAGCTGCACCTGCGGCAGGCGGTGTGGCACGCGGCGCAGGCGCGCGGACTGGAGCGCTGGTTCGAGCGCTCGGGCACCCCGGAGCGGGTGGACACGGCCTGGCCGATGCGCCCGGCCCGCTGCCACTGCGGTGCGCGCCTGGAGCCGGGCCACGCCTGCGGGTTGGCGGCCTGACATGCCGTCGGAAGCTGTCGGGCCGGGAAACGCCGCAGGCCCCGACGGTGTGGTCGGGGCCTGCGGTCGGTGCTCGGTGGGCGATACTGGGATCGAACCAGTGACCCCTTCGGTGTGAACGAAGTGCTCTCCCGCTGAGCTAATCGCCCGGG
>NZ_QLLT01000023.1 GCF_003259315.1 Kitasatospora sp. SolWspMP-SS2h
GTCAAGGACGTCGTGGCGGTGCCGATCTCCGCGCTGGCCGGCGACAACGTGGTCGAGCCCTCCGCCGCGATGGACTGGTACGGCGGCCCCACCCTGCTGGAACACCTGGAGACCGTGCCCGTGGGCACCGACCCGGACGCCGAACCCGCCCGCTTCCCCGTCCAGTACGTCATCCGCCCGCAGAGCGAAGAACACCACGACTACCGCGGCTACGCCGGCCAACTCGCCTCCGGCGTCCTGCGCGTCGGCGACACCGTCACCGTCCAGCCCTCCGGCCACACCACCACCGTCGCGGCGATCGACGCGCTCGGCACCCCCACCGAGATCGCCTGGGCCCCGCAGTCGGTGACCCTCCGCCTCGCCGACGACCTCGACATCTCCCGCGGCGACCTCATCGCGGCCGGCCCGCCGCCCGCCCCCACCAAGGACGTCCAGGCCACCGTCTGCCACCTCAACGAGCGCCCCCTGCACGTCGGCGCGAAGGTGCTGCTCAAGCACACCACCCGCACCGTCCGCGCCCTCGTCAAGGACATCGGCTACCGCATCGACATCGACACCCTCCACCAACGCCCCGCCACCGACGGACTGCACGTCAACGACATCGGCCACGTACTCCTGCGCACCGCCGAACCCCTGGCCCTCGACGACTACACCGACAACCGCCGCACCGGCTCGTTCATCCTGATCGACCCGGCCGACGGCACCACCCTCACCGCCGGCATGGCCGGTTCGACCGCGGAGGAATGGACCCGCCATGCCTGACGTCGATCTGTTCCGGCTGCTGGCCGGACTGGTGCTGCTGCTGATGTCGGCGCACCTGCTGGGCAGGGTGTTCGCCCGCTTCCGCCAACCCCCGGTGATCGGTGAGATCGTCGGGGGTCTGTTGTTCGGGCCCTCGCTGCTCGGCCTGCTGGCCCCGCACGCCCAGGGCTGGCTGTTCCCGCGGACCGGTCCGGCGGCGTCCGGGCTGGCGCTGGTCTACCAGCTCGGCACGCTGCTGCTGATGTTCCTGGCCGGGGCGCAGATGCGGGCGGTGTTCTCCCGGCGCGACGGCCGGACGGTGGGCCTGGTGGCCGTGGTCGGGATGGTGGTGCCGTTCGCCTTCGGGCTGGGGCTCGCGCCGTTCCTCGACCTGGGGCGGGTGGTCGGCCCGGCGGGGGACCGGGCGGCGCTGACCCTGGTGCTGGCCTGCGCGGTGGCGATCACCAGCATTCCGGTGATCTCCCGGATCATGCTCGACCTGGGCATCCTGGGCACCGACTTCGCCCGGGTGGTGCTCTCGGTGGCGGTCCTGGAGGACATCGCGCTCAACGTGGTGATCTCGGTGGCGCTCGGCATGGTCAACGACGGGCGGCACGACAGCTTCGGGGCGGCGGCGCTGCTCGGGGTCGGCGACGGCCCGGCCGCGCTGGTCTACCACGCGCTGGCGCCGCTGGTGCTGTTCGCGCTGATGGCGGCGGTCGGGGTGGCGGTGCGCCGCCGGACGGCCGTCGCGGGCCGCCGGGCGGGCGGGGTGGCCGTCCAGCTGTCGGCGGTGCTGGCGGCGTCCGCGGGCTGCCTGTTCGCCGGGATCACCCCGATGTACGGTGCCTTCCTGGTCGGCCTGGTGGCCGGCTGGGGCGGGGCGGTGCGGGGCGCGGCGGACGCGGGGGACGAGCCCGCGCGGGCGGTGCACACCTTCGCCGCGAACTTCTTCATCCCGGTGTACTTCGCCGTGGTGGGCCTGAAGCTCGACCTGGTGCACTCCTTCGACCCGCTGCTCACCGTGCTGTTCATCGCCTTCGCCTGCGTGGTGAAGGCGGGCAGCGTGTACGCGGGGGCCCGCTGGTCGGGCTGTCCGCCGGTGCGCTCGGCCAACCTGGCGGTGGCGATGAACGCCCGGGGCGGTCCGGGCATCGTCCTGGCCACCCTGGCGTACGACGCGGGCATCATCGACGCGACGCTGTTCACCACCCTGGTGCTGACCGCGGTCGTCACCTCGCTGATGGCCGGCGGCTGGCTCGAACGGGCGGTCTCCCGAGGGCAGTTGGCGACGGACCGGCCGGCGGCCGGGGAGCCGGTCGCGGTCCGGGCGGGTGCGGCATGAGGCCGGTCCCCGTCTGCACCTGCCTGCCGGGCGCGACCCTCTGGCTGGCGGACGCCCGGGAGCACGACGCCGGGGCGGAGCTCGCCGCGCTGCTGTGCACCGGGCACCACCGCCGGGCCGAGTTCCTCCCGGCGTTCCCGCCGCTGCCGGGGGAGGACCCGGCCGGGGTCGTCCGGCGCACCGGGATGGTCGCCGAGATCCTCGCCCGCAACGGGGTCCTGGCGGTGGTGGCCGGCCCCGGCCCCGAGCCGTCCGGGCTGGCCGAGGTGCGCGAGCGCCACCGGCTGTCCGGCACCGCCTTCCTCGCCCCGGCCGCCGGGCCCGGCCCCGCGTCGACGGCCGACGCCCTGCTCGCCCTGCTCGGCGCGCACCACCTGGTCCGCCGCACCTGATCCCCCGTCCCAGGAGCCAGCACCCGTGTTCGAAGAATTCGCCATCGACTGTTCCGGCCGCTCCGCCGAGGAGATCGAGGCCGCCACCCTCGCCTCGGTCGCCGCGCACCGGCTCGCCTACCTCCGCAACTTCCCGGTCGAGGTGGACCGCTACACCGCCCTGCTGTCCCGGCTCGGCGAGCTGTGCCCCAACTACGCGGCCGGCTCGACCAAGGCCGCGTACGCGCTGCACGAGGCGATCAACGTGGTCCGCTGCCGGGCGCCGCAGGCCGAGGGGGTCGAGCGGGTCCAGGAGAAGGCCGGCTCGCTGCCCATGCACTCGGGCCGCTCCTTCGCCCGGCGCCGCCCGCTGTACCTGGCCATGCTGATGGCCGACCCGGGCTGGCAGGGCTTCGAGCCCGGCCGCAACGGGGAGTCCCTGCTGGTGCGCTGGGGCGACGTGCTGGCCGCGCTGCGCGAGCGCCACCCCGAGCACTGGGCCGAGGACCTGCGGCAGCTCACCGGCCTCGCGATGAGCTTCCCCGCCTCGCACCTCGACGAGGCGCCCTCCGAGCTGCCCTTCCTCTACCTGCCCGGCACCCCCCGGTACACCCCGGTGGCGGACGACTGCGCGGCCCGGCTGCCGCAGGACCTCGGGCGGCTGCGCAAGGCCGCCGGGGGGATCGAGGGCGGCGAGCGCTGGTTCGAGGCGGTCGAGCGCTTCCACGCCGCCGCCAACGACCCGGCCCTCCAGCAGGTGTACCTGATGCGCGCGGGCGACGTCGTGATCATCGACAACGACCGCCACGGGCACGGCCGGCAGTACGTGGTGGCGGCGCGGACCGCCGCCGACGGCCGGACCGAGGTCAATCCGCGCACCATCTGGAGCGTCAACATCCAGTGACCCGAACCAGGTTCGGTCCACTTCCCGCCAACTCCCCATTCTGGAAAGAGACATGAGCACGGTAATCACGAGCTGCACCCGTGGTGCGCAGGAGCTGCCGGAGCGGCCGACGGCCGTCGAGGGCACCGGCCGCGCCGGGGACCTGGTGATCGCCCGGGTGGTCCGGGTCGGCGCCTACCCGCGGGTCGAGAACGTCCACGGCCGGGACGTCCGGATCCGGGTCGGCGACGAGGTCGTCGGCGTGCTGGGCGACCGCCACTCCACCACGTCGATCTACGGCGGCCTGCCCGAGGACGGCCTGGCCGTCGGGGCCGGCACCCCCGCCGACCTGCTGGCGGTGGGCGGGGTGGTCGGCATCGCGGCCTCCTCCCCGTCCTCGCTGGGCACGGCCACCGCCCTGGAGCTGACCGGCCTCGCCGCCGGCCCGGACGGGCGGGTGCTGAGCCTGCGCCGGCGGGCCGCGGCCGAGGCCCCGGCCACCCCGGTGGTGTTCGTCGGCGGCACCGCCGCCGAGGTCGGCAAGACCACCTTCGCCGCGGCGCTGGTGCACCACCTGGCCGCCCGGTACGGGGTGCGGGTGGGCGTCACCAAGCTGGCCGGCACCGGCCGGCTCCGCGACCTGCTGACCCTCGCCGACGCGGGCGCCCACTGCGCCGCCGACTTCGTGGACGCGGGCCTGGCCACCACCTACGGCCACACCGCGGACACCGTGGTCGGCGCGGCCCGGCACCTGGCGGCCCGGCTGACCGGGGAGGGCGCCGAGATCGTCGTCGCCGAACTCGGCGGCGACCTGTGGGGCGCCGGCATCCCGGACATCCTGCGCGACCCCGGCCTGGTCGCCGCGGCCCGGGCGCTGGTCCTGGTGCCCTCCGACACCATGGCCTCGCTCGGCGCGGACACCTGGCTGACCCGCAACGGCATCACCGTCCCGCCGGTGCACGGCGTCCCGCACCGCAACGTGATGGCCGCCCGGGAACGGGTCGGCCGGGGCATGGGCGTCGAGCTGGTCGACCCGCACGACGAGGGGGACCTGGACCGCCTGGTCACCGGCCTGCTGCTGCCCGCGCTGCCCGCCCGCGCCGTCCCGGCCGGCACCCGGTGAGCGCCCCCGACCCGCACCTGGTGCTGCTGCTGGGCGCCGGCGGCATCTCCCCGGACGCCGCGCTGGCCTCCGCCCGGCGGGTGACCTCCGAGATCAGCGTGGTCTGGTACCAGGGCGGCCCGTCCGCCGCCGCGGCGCAGGCGCTGCGCACGGCCTGGAGTGCCGACTGCACCGGCGAGTGGCTGACCGTCGCCGACCACCTGACCGTCCCCGACCTGCTGGCGGAGCTGCACGCCCGCCGCCCGGTGCACGGCGTCGCCACCTTCGGCGAGCCGCTGATCGTGGCCCAGGCCGAGGCCCAGCGGCGGCTGGGCCTGCCCGGCAACCCGCCGGAGGCGGTCCGCACCGCGCAGTCCAAGCTGGCGCAGCGCCGCCGGCTGCGGGAGGCCGGCGTCGAGAGGATCCGCTTCCGGGAGGTCACCGGCGAGGCCGACCTCGCGGAGGCCGCCGCCGAGGTGGGCTTCCCCGCGGTGCTCAAGCCGGTGCACGGCGCGGCCAGCTTCCTGGTCGCCAAGGTCCACGACGAGGCTGAGCTGCGGGAGCGGCTGCGCGCCGCCCTGGACGCCTACCGCACCTCCCCGCTGTTCGACCCGGAGCCGCGGTTCGTCCTGGAGCAGCTGCTGGTCGGCGACGACTGGTACGGGCGGCCCGGGTTCGGCGACTACGTCAGCGTCGAGTCGCTGGTCGAGGACGGCCGGGTCCGGCACGTCGCGATCACCGACAAGCTCCCGCTCGACGCGTTCGTCGAGACCGGCCACCTGATGCCCACCTCGCTGCCCGAGGAGCGCCGCCGCCAGGTGCTGGAGCACGCCGGGCGGGTTATCGCGGCGATGGGCATCCGCTGGGGCGCCACCCACCTGGAGCTCAAGCTCACCCCGGACGGGCCCGCCTGCATCGAGCTGAACGCCCGGCTCGGCGGCCCGATCGGCCACCTGCTGCGGGCCTGCGCCGACACCGACATCGCGGCCGACGTCGTCCGGCTGGCGCTCGGCCGCCCGGCCGAGGGCGACTACCGGGCCGTCCGCCACGCGCTGTACCGCTCGGTGCCGCCGCCCGCCGAGGCGGTCACCCTGGTCCGGCAGACCCCGCGCGAGGAGCTGCTGGCGGCCTTCCCGGAGCTGGTGTTCTGCAAGACCCGCTTCGCCCCCGGCGCCGAACTGCACCCGGACCGCCCGTACGGCGTCCTGACGTTCCTGCTGGCCGGCGAGGACCCGGCGCACTGCGCCGCGCTCGCCGAACGGGTGCTGGCCGCCCACCGGGCCGAGTACGCCCCGCTCGGCTGAGCCGGCCGCCCCCACCCCCGAACCGACCGACGGAAGGTCAACATGCACACGTCCAGCGCGGGCGGCACCACCGCCCGCGACCTGCTGCACAGCCTGGTCGACCACGGCTACACCCTGGCCACCGGCGTCCCCTGCAGCCTGCTGAACGGCGCGTTCCGGCTGCTGGAGGAGCCCGGCGACGACCCGCGGCTGGCCGCCCTGCGCTACCTGCCCGCCCCCCGCGAGGACAGCGCCGTCGGCGTCGCCTCGGGCGCGGTGGTCGCCGGCGAGCAGGCCGTGGTCCTGATGCAGAACTCCGGGCTCGGCTACTGCCTGAACGTGCTCACCTCGTTCAACCTGATCTACGACGTGCCGGTGCTGCTGGTGGTCAGCTGGCGCGGCCACGACGGCAACGACGCGGTCGAGCACGACGTGATCGGCGCCGAACTCCTCGCGCTGCTCGACCTGTTCAAGTTCCCCCACACCCTCCTCGACCCGGCCGACCCGGCCGGCTCGGTGGCCCGGGTGATCGACCAGATGAAGCGGGAGCAGCGCTGCGGCGTGCTCGTCGTCCGGGAAGGGATCTGATGACCGACCACCTGCCCGCCCCCGGGCCCGCGCTGAGCCTCACCGAGGTGATCGGCGAACTGCTCGACCGCCACCCGGACGCCGTCGTGGTCTCCACCTGCGGGTTCACCAGCCGGGAGCTGTTCAACGCGGCCGACCGGCCGGAGAACTTCTACCTGGTCGGCTCGATGGGCATGGCCGCCCCGGTCGCCCTCGGCATCGCGCTGGCCCGCCCCGGCCGCACCGTCATCGCCCTGGACGGCGACGGCTCGCTGCTGATGAACCTCGGCGTGCTCCCGCTGGTCGCCGCGTCCGGCACCGAGCTGCTGCACGTGGTGGTCGACAACGGCATGCACGAGAGCACCGGCGGCCAACTCACCGTCCGACGCACCGACTTCGGCGCGCTGGCGCTGGCGGCCGGCTACCGGGCCGCCGTCCGGGTCGCCACCGCCGCCGAACTGCGCGCGGCCCGGCTCCCGGCCGGCCCGGTCCTGCTGCACGCCCTGACCGGCCCCCGCGCCGGCGGCCCCGGGCGCCGGGTGACGCACACCCCGCAGGAGATCGTCGCGCGGGTCCACCGCGCCCTCAACCGTCCGGACGCGCTGCAGCCCGCGTCCTGACCCCGCCCCACCGTTCCCCCACTTCGTCCCGCCCCCTGAAGGAGCCCCCCCATGTCCAAGAGCCGTACCCTGCGCGACGGCCTGAACGGTTCCGAGGTCATCCGCCTGGTGGGTGCGCACAGCGCACTGAGCGCCAAGCTCGGCCAGGACGCCGGCTTCGAGGCGATCTGGGCCAGCGGCCTGGAGATCTCCGCCAGCCGCGCCCTGCCGGACGCCAACGTGCTGTCCATGGCCGAGTGCCTGGAGGCCGCCGCCCAGATCGCCGACGCGGTGGACGTCCCGGTGCTGGCCGACTGCGACTCCGGCTTCGGCGGCGTCGGCAACGTCGCCCACATGGTCCGCTCGTACCAGGCCCGCGGCCTGGCCGGCGTCTGCATCGAGGACAAGCAGTTCCCCAAGCTGAACAGCTTCGTCGAGGGCCACCAGGACCTCGCCCCGATCGGCGACTTCGCCGCGAAGATCACCGCCGCCAAGGAGGCCCGCACCGGCGAGGACTTCGTGGTGGTCGCCCGGATCGAGGCGTTCATCGCGGGCGCCGGCCTGGACGAGGCGCTGCGCCGCGCCACGGTGTACGAGGCGGCCGGCGCGGACGCGCTGCTGATCCACTCCAAGCTCTCCACCCCCGAGGAGGTCTTCGCCTTCCGCGCGGCCTACACCGGCGCGCTCCCGGTCATCGTCGTCCCGACCACCTACCCGCAGGTCACCGCGGCCGAGCTGACCGAGCGCCGGTTCGGCGGCGTGATCTACGCCAACCAGGGGCTGCGCGCGGCGATCAGCGCCATGCGCGACGTGCTCGGCCAGATCGGCGCGGCCGGCTCGACCCACGCCGTGGAGGGGTCCATCGCCACCCTCAAGGACGTCTTCGCCCTCCAGAACGTGGACGCGCTGCTCGCCCGCCAGGAGCGGCACGACGCGCTGACCGCCCAGTACGCCGCCCTCGGCTGACCGAGCCGCTCCGCCCCGCCCCGCCCCGCCCACGAAGGGATCACGATGGAGCCCCGCCTGACCGCCGGCCCCCGCCTCGCCGAAGCCCACAACCACGTCGCCGGCCGGTGGTGCGGCGCCGCCTCGGGCCGCAGCCGGGACAACCGCAACCCCGGCGACCTCGCCGAGACCGTCAGCCGCAGCGCCGACTCCGCCGCGGCCGACGCGCTCGCGGCGGTCGCCGCCGCCCGGGCGGCGCTCGCGGCCTGGCGCTCGCTCGGACCGGTCCGGCGGGGCGAGGTGGTGCTGCGGGCGGCCCGGCTGGTGGCCGGGCGGCGCGCCGAGTTCGCCGCGGCGATCACCCGCGAGCAGGGCAAGCTCCCGCACGAGGCGCTGGGCGAGGTGGACCGCACCGTCGCGCTGCTGGAGTTCACGGCCGGCGAGGGCCGCCGCCTGGGCGGTGCCACCCTGCCCGCGGACGACCCGCGGACCCTGGCGCTGACCAGGCGCGACCCGATCGGGGTGGTCGCCCTGATCACCCCGTGGAACTTCCCGCTGGCCATCCCGGCCTGGAAGGTCGCCCCCGCCCTGCTGTCCGGCTGCACCGCCGTCTTCAAGCCCTCCCCGCTGACGCCGCTCACCGCGACCCTGCTGGTGGACTGCTTCGTCGAGGCCGGGGCCGGGCACGGCGTGCTCAACCTCGTGCACGGCGGGCGCGAGGTCGGCGAGGCCCTGGTCGACCACCCCGACGTGGCCGGCGTCTCCTTCACCGGCTCGGTCGAGGTCGGCCGGGCCATCCACGTCGCCGGCGCCCCGCGCTTCCTGCGCACCCAGCTGGAGATGGGCGGCAAGAACGCCGCCCTGGTGCTCGCCGACGCCGACCTCGACCGGGCCGCCGACGCGATCGTGGCCGGCGCCTTCGGCCAGGCCGGGCAGCGCTGCTCCGCGACCAGCCGGGTGGTCGTCGACCGCGCCGTCCACGACGCGCTGGTCCGCCGCCTCGCCGCCCGCGCCGAGGCCCTGCGGGTGGGCCCCGGCACGGACCCGGACGCCCGGCTCGGGCCGGTGGTCAGCGCCGAACGCCTGCACGCCTGCCTGGAGGGCGTCCGGCGGGCCACCGCGGACGGCGCCACCGTGGTCACCGGCGGCGGCCGGCTCACCGAGGGCCTGCCGGACGGCTACTTCATGGCCCCGACCGTGCTGGACGGGGTCCACCCGGACAGCCACGTCGCCCAGGAGGAGATCTTCGGCCCGGTCCTCTCGGTGATCACCTGCGACGGCCCCGAGGACGGCCTGCGGATCGTCAACGCGGTCCGCTACGGCATGGCCGCCGCCGTCTTCACCCGCGACACCTCCCTGGCCCTCGACGCCCTCGACCGGATCGACGTCGGCATGCTGCACGTCAACCGCCCGGGCGTCGGCGCCTACCCGCACATGCCGCACATCGGCGCCAAGGAGTCCCAGTACGGCCCGGCCGAGTGCTCGCCGCAGGTCTGGGACTTCTACACCGAACTGCGCAGCGCCTGCATCTCCTACTGAACCGGCCCGGCGGGCGCCGGGCGGCCCGGCTCCGGCCCGGCCCCCGCGCCCGGCTCCGGCCCCGCGTCCGTGCCCGGTCCCGGGGCGGCCACCCGGTGGACGAACGTCGCGGTCAGGAACGCCACCACCGCCGCGACGATCAGCAGCGGCATCGAGTCCGTCGCCTGGTCGCCCAGCAGGGCCGCCGCCAGCACCGTGCTGGTCACCGGCAGCCGGGTCACCGCCGCGCTGCCCGCCGCCAGCCCGGCCGCCAGCCCCGCCCCGGTGCCCAGGCCCGGCAGGCCGCCCGCCGCCACCCCGAGCGCCGCGCCCAGCAGCACCGCCGGGAAGATCGGGCCGCCGCGCAGCGACCCCAGCGCCACCCCCCAGCCCAGCCCCTTGAACAGCACCAGCGCCAGCAGCGCCCCCACCGGCCAGCCGTGCGGGTCCGCGGCCAACTGCCCCAGCGTCGCCTGCCCGGACAGCGCCGCCTCCTCCGGCGACCGCCCCGTCACCAGCGCGTACCCGGCGACGCACCCGCCCACCAGCACCGCGCACAGCACCGTGCGCACCGCCGTCCGGTGCGCCGTGAACGCGGCGCAGCGGTGCCCCAGGGTCTGCCCCGCGACCAGCACCACCGCGATCACCACCGCTAGCGGCACCCCCCACAGGAAGTCCCCCGCGTCCGGCAGCCCCGCCCTCGGCACCGACGGCAGGCTCAGCGCGCCGATCGACAGCCCCGTCCAGTGCCCGAACCCGGTGAACACCAGCGCCCCCACCCCCGACGCCAGCAGGCACGGCAACAGCAGCATCGTCAGCTGCGCCCCGCCCAGGCCCGCCGCCTCGATCATCATCACCGCCGCGACCAGCGGACTCCCGAAGATCGTCGCGATCGCCGCCGTCGACCCGGCCGCCCCCAGCATCGGCCCGAGCAGCGGACTGGCCGCCCGCTTCGCCGCGCTCACCGTCAGCAGCGCCAGCCCGCTGCCCAGCGCCATCAGCGGCGCCTCCGGGCCGAGCACCGCGCCCAGCGGCAGCGCTGCCAGCGCCGCCAGCACCACCGACGGCACCTCCACCGGCAGCGTCGGCGGCCCGCCCAGCCCCAGCACCGGCGTGTGCCCGCCGCGCCCCGGCATCCGGGTCACGATCGGCGCCAGCAGCAGACCGGCCAGCGCCAGCGCGGGCAGCGGCCACCACCAGGGAGCGCGCGCGTGGCCCAGCTGCCGCGGCAGCGACTCCCACACCCAGTGCTGCAACTCGTGCTCCAGGCCGACGAACCCGAACGCCGCCAGCGAGACCGGCACCCCGACCAGCGCCGACACCAGCAGCAGCCGCCCGTACCCGGGGCTGCGGAGCAGCTCCCGCAGGCCGGGCGGCGGGGCGGCGGAACCGGCGGCCCGTGCTGGCATCTGCACTCCCTGCTCTCGTCCGACTGCTCCCGTCCGGCTGCTCCCGTCCGGCGGGCACGCGTCCTCCGACCGTCCGCCGCCGACCGGCCCCCCGGCCATCGGAGCGGTCCGAACGGGCGAGCACCGCCCCCGCGGCCGTACGGTGGACGGAAGGAACGACCGAGGAGGACGCGATGCCCGGCTCCATGACCATCGGCCACACCGACACCCTCGTGATGCTCGGCCACGACGACGCCGCACGGCTCTCGTCCCTGCTCGCCGGCCTCTCCGCGCTGGCCGCGAGCGGACACCTCTCCACCGAACAGCTCGCCGTCCTCGGCGGCGGCGAGGCCCCCGACCGCGCCGCCCTGGCCACCTGGTCCCGCACCCTCGCGGACCACCTCCGCGACCACCTCTGAGCCCGGCCCGCCGGGCCCCGGCGCGCCCTACAGTGGCGGGATGGAACTCTCCTGGGTGACCGTCCCGACCCCGCTGCCGAGCGGGCCGATGCGGTTCGCGGTGACCGACCGGGGAGTGGCCGCCGCCAGCTACGTCTGCGACGGTCCGGTGCCGGAGTGCGCCGACGGGCGGAAGGCCGCGACGGTACGGGCCCGGGTCGGCGAGTACTTCGCCGGCGCGCGGCGCGACCTGGAGCTGCCGATCGACTGGCGGCTGGCCTCCGGCCCGCACCTGACCGTGCTGCGCCGCCTGTGGACCGACGTCGGCTGGGGGCGGACCGTCACCTACGGCGAACTCGCCGCCCGCAGCGGGGTGTTCACCGAGCCGACCGAGCCGGGCATCCCGGCCCGGACGGTCGGGCAGATGATGGGGGCCAACCCGCTGCCGCTGCTGGTGCCCTGCCACCGGGTGGTGGCCGCCGACGGACTGGGCGGCTTCGGCGGGGCGTGGCACGGCGTGGAGACCAAGCGCTGGCTGCTCACCCTGGAGGGCGTACTCCCGCCGACCCTGGACTGGTCCGGGCCGGAGCTCTAGGCCCGGTCTTGCCGGGCGCCCGACGCCGCGCGCCGATCCGACAAGACCGACCGGACCGGGCCTAACCCGCCGCGGGCAGCAGCCGCGCGCCGAGACCGCCGACGCCGCCCCCGATAGCGCCGACGCCGCCGCCGACGCCGCCGATCCGCTCCAGCGCGGGCGCCGCCGCCTGCCGGGGCAGCACCGCCTGGATGGTGGAGACCAGGGTGTAGTCGCCGAGCGTCAGCTCCTCCGCCGCGGGCAGCGACGGCCGGTGGCCCAGCGCGAGTTCGACGGCCGCGGCGGGCAGGTTGAGCCCGCACAGGCGCAGCTGGTGCAGGCCGCCGGACGGGCGGGTGTTGACGTCCAGGACCACCGCGCGGCCGGTGCCCCGCTCGTGCCGGAACTGCACGTTCGACAGGTGGCCGACGCCGAACTCCTCGACCAGGCGGCGGGCCGGGCCCAGGTAGGCCGGGTCGACGGTGAAGCCGCGGCGGCGGCCCTGCTTGGTGCGGCCGACCGCGGCCAGCACCCGGCCGCCCTGCTCGGCCAGGCAGTCGACGGACACCTCGGGGCCGTCCAGGTATGGCATCACCAGTAGCTCGGCCGGGGCCGCGGACCGCTCCAACGCGCCGAGCACCTGGTCGAGTTGGACCCGGGTGTCGACGTACCCGGAGAGCCGCCCGAGGTGGAACGGCTCGCGGGTCAGGACCCGGAAGCCCTCGCCGCCCGCGCCGCTGGCCGGCTTCAGGCAGGCCGTCATCCCGGCCGCCTCGATCTCCTCGACGGCGGCGAGCAGGTCGGCGGCGGTGTCGGCCTGCCGCCACAGCGGGGTGGGCAGCCCGGCCGCGTCCAGCGCCCGGTAGCCGTCGGCCTTGCTGGTGAACAGCGAGATCGCCGGGGCGGGCGGGCAGACCAGCGCGGTGCCCAGCGCCTCGAAGTCGCGGCGGCGCAGCGATATCGCCAACTGGTGCAGCCGCGGCAGGAATACGTCCACGTCGTGCCGGGCGCAGAATTCCAGCGCGAATTCCACGTACCCCTCGGCGCTCAGCCCGTCGGGTTCCAGAACGCCGAGATCGGCGGCGGCGAGCACCGGGGAATCGGGGTCGACGTGGGAGGCCAGGACGTGCACCGGTCGCGGCGCGGCCCGCAGCAGGTCGATGAAGAAGACGTTCTCGGCGTAGGTACGGTTCAGCCAGACGCGGACGGGCGCGGTCACGAGGGGTCTCCCTGGAGAAGGGCGTGCCGATGGGAGGTCACCGACCGGTTCGCCTGCGCTGCGGCGGCGGTCACCACGCGGTGAGGGGGCCACCTTAGCGCTGTTCCGGGCGGATTCGAACAGGGGGCCGGTGAGCAGCGCGGACGCCCGGAAAGAGGGCCCGCGGGAGCGCCCGGAAGAACCCTCGGAGACGGGGCCGGATCGCCCGCCGGCCGGCCCGCCGCGCCGGTCGCGCCCGCCGCGCCCGCGCACCCGAATCACCCCCACGAGTGATTGCCGCCTCACCTGAACGGCCGTCAGCATGGTTGCCGCAACGTGCCGTCGACACGATCTAGGGGCTCCGCGGAAATGACGACCGAAACCACCACCGGAATTCCCCGGGCGGAGCAGCGGAGCAGCCTCTCGGTGGCGGCGGCCAAGAACCTCGCGTCGACCACCAAGTCGGCCCCGCAGATGCAGGAGATCAGCAACCGCTGGCTGCTGCGCGCCCTGCCCTGGGTCGAGGTCTCCGGCGGCACCTACCGCGTCAACCGGCGGCTGTCGTACGCGGTCGGCCGTGGCCGGGTGGGCTTCGTGCAGGCCGGCCGCCGGGTCTCGGTCGTCCCGCCCACCCTGCGCGAGGTCCCGGTGCTGCGCGGCTTCGCCGACGACGCGCTGCTCACCGAGCTGGCCGGCCGCTTCGTCCAGCGCGACTTCGCCGCGGGCGAGGTGCTGGTCGAGCAGGGCGGCGAGATCGACCGGGTCTACCTGATCGCGCACGGCAAGGTCGACAAGCTCGGCACCGGCAAGTACGGCGACCCCACCGTGCTGGGCACCTTCGCCGACGGCGACCACCTCGGCGACGAGGCGCTCACCGTCGCCGACCGCCGCTGGTCCTACAGCGTCCGGGCCACCACCGCCGGCACCGCGATGGTGCTCGCCTGGCCCGCCTTCCAGGAGCTCGCCGACCGCTCCCCGGCGCTGCGCGACCAGATCCTCGCCTTCCTCGCCGACGCGCAGCTCCCGCAGACCCACAAGGGCGAGGCCGCGATCGGCATGTCGGCCGGGCACGAGGGCGAGTTCGAGCTGCCCACCGCCTTCGTCGACTACGAACCCGCCCCGCGCGAGTACGAGTTGAGCGTCGCCCAGACGGTGCTGCGGGTGCACAGCCGGGTCGCCGACCTCTACAACCAGCCGATGGACCAGACCGAGCACCAGCTCCGGCTGACGGTCGAGGCGCTGCGCGAGCGGCAGGAGCACGAGCTGGTCAACAACCCGGAGTTCGGCCTGCTGGCCAACGCCGAGCACGGCCAGCGGATCCAGACCCACTCCGGCCCGCCCACCCCCGACGACCTGGACGAACTGCTCTGCCGCCGGCGCAGCACCAAGTTCTATCTCGCCCACCCCAAGGCGATCGCCGCCTTCGGCCGGGAGTGCAACAGCCGCGGCCTGTACCCCGAGACGATCCGGTTCGAGGGCCGGACGGTACCCGGCTGGCGCGGCGTCCCGATCCTCGCCTGCACCAAGATCCCGGTGGTCGACGGCACCACCTCGATCCTGGCGATGCGCGTCGGCGAGGACAACCAGGGCGTCGTCGGCCTGCGCCCCGGCACCCTCCCGGACCAGGTCGAGCCGGGCCTGAACGTCCGCTTCATGGGCATCGACGAGAAGGCGGTCGTCTCCTACCTGGTCAGCGCCTACTACTCGGCCGCGATCCTGGTCCCCGACGCGATCGGCGTCCTGGAGAACGTGAACGTCGACCACCGGCGCTGACCACCCGGGCGGGCCCACCGTCCTGGGCCCGCCCCTTCCACTGCCTGACCGCCCGTCAGCGCGCATTCCCGCCGTCCCGCAGCCGGGGCCGGCCGAGGGGGAGGACTTCACCATGGCCATCACCGTGCCCGAACGCGACCAGCACGGGGCCGCCGCCGACGCGGGCCGGGACGCCGCCGAGGCGCTGGCCCTGCTCGACCGGGCCCGCGGCACCGTCGGCCCCGCGCTGCGCGCCGCCGTCGACACCCTGCCCGAGTCCATGCGGCGGATCTCCGGCTACCACCTGGGCTGGCTGGAGGCCGACGGCAGCCCCGGCGCGGCCGGCACCGGCAAGGCGATCCGCCCGGCGCTGGTCCTCGCCGCGACCACCGCGGTCGGCGGCCGCCCGCAGGACGCGGTGCGCGCCGCCGCCGCCGTCGAGCTGGTGCACAACTTCACCCTGCTGCACGACGACGTCCTCGACCGCGACCACACCCGCCGCCACCGCCCCACCGCCTGGCGGGTGTTCGGCACCACCGGCGCCATCCTGGCCGGCGACGCCATGCACTCGCTGGCCCTGCGGGTGCTCGCCGAGGACCCGCACCCGGCCGCCGCCGCGTCGGTCCGCCGCCTCGCCGACTGCGTGGTCGAACTCTGCGCCGGCCAGCAGGCCGACTGCTCCTTCGAGCAGCGCGCCGACGTCACCCTCGCCGAGTGCCTCGGCATGGCCGAGGCCAAGACCGGCGCCCTGCTCGGCTGCGCCTGCGCGCTCGGCGCGCTGTACGCGGGCGCGGACGCCGGCACCGCCGACGCGATGGACGCCTTCGGCCGCGAGATCGGGCTGGCCTTCCAGCTGATCGACGACCTGATCGGCATCTGGGGCGACCCCGCGGTCACCGGCAAGCCGGTCGGCGCCGACCTCGCCGCCCGCAAGAAGTCCCTCCCGGTGGTGCACGCCCTCGCCTCCGGCACCCCGGCCGGCGCGGAACTCGCCGCGCTCTACGCCACCGGCCGCCCGCTCAGCCCCGCCGAACTCGCCGCCGCCGCCGACGCGGTCGACCGGGCCGGCGGCCGGGCCTGGGCCCAGGCGGAGAGCTGCGAGCGGATGGCCGCCGCCATCGCCCACCTCGCCACCGCCGTCCCCGACCCCTCCCGCGCCGACGACCTGCTCGCCCTCGCCGAACTCGTCACCCGCCGGGCGTACTGAGAGCGCCCGCCGGGCTTACTGAGCGCCCGCCGGGCGCACCGGGCGAGCGTCCCGGCGTACTGAGGGCGCCCGCCACCGTCCGGGCGCGGGGCGCTCACCCGCGCGGGGCGAGCAGCCGGTCGACCAGGGCGTCGACCAGTTCGGGGCGGGCGGGCGCCCCCGTCATCGCGGCGTACACCAGCGGGCCGGTCAGCGCGTCCAGCGCCGCGTCGAGGCCGAGCACCGGGGCGAGTTCCCCGGCGTCCGCCGCGGCGGCCAGCCAGGCGCGCTCCTGCTCGCGGCGCGGCCCGAGGTGGCGCCGGTGCAGGGACGCCGCGGTACCGGGGTCGTGCTGCGCCTGGGCGAGCAGGGTGAGCAGCACCTTGCCGGCCGGGTCCCGGTCGAGGAACCGGGCGAAGTCGTGCAGGTAGCCGCGGACGGCCGCGGCGGTGGGCCGGTCGGCGGGGACGGGGAGCGTCTTGGCGCTGTCCTCGATCAGAGTGTCGAGCAGGATCTCCACCTTGGAGGGCCACCAGCGGTAGATGGTCTGCTTGGCGACCCCGGCCCGCCGGGCGATCGCCTCCACGGTCAGCGCGGCGAAGCCCTGTTCGGCGAGCAGGTCGTCGGCGGCGTGCAGCACGGCCAGCCGGGCGGCCTCGTCGCGCCGGTTGCCGGAGCGCGCCCGGGGCTCCGGGGTCGACGGGGTCGACGGGGTCGGCGGCGTCGGCGGGGTGCTGGTGGCGGACATGCCCGCCACCCTATCGGCCGGAACCCGCCCGGCCCGGACGTCGCGTTGTGCCTAGACGCGACGTTGCGTCTAGACTCGGGTCCGACCGCGCGGGCCCCCCGCGCCGCTCCCCGAGGAGACCCGATGACCCACCCGGCCCCGCCGCCCCGCCGCGCCCTCGTGGTCGGCGCCTCCCGCGGCCTCGGACTGGTCCTGGCCGAGGAACTCGCCCGCCGCGGCTGGCAGGTGGTGGCCACCGCCCGCGCGGACCGCGGCGGGCTCCCGGCCGCCGTCCGGGCCGTCGGCGGCCGGCTCGCGGTGGAGACCCTGGAGGTCACCGACGCCGCCGCCCTCGCCGCCCTGCGCGGGCGTCTGGCCGGCCGCCCGCTCGACCTGCTCTTCGTCAACGCGGCGATCGACCGGGGGGACCGGCCGATCGACGAGGTCCCCACCGAGGTGTTCACCGAGGTGATGACCGTCAACGCGCTGGCCCCGCTGCGGGTCCTGGCCGCCCTGCGCGGGCTGGTCGTCCCGGGCGGCACGGTCGCCGTGATGTCCTCCGAGCAGGGCAGCGTCTCGCTCAACACCGAGGGCGGCTACGAGCTGTACAAGGCCAGCAAGGCGGCGCTGAACCAGCTGATGCGCAGCTACGCGACCCGGCACGCCGACGACGGCCACACCAAGCTGCTGATCGACCCCGGCCACAACCGCACCCGGCTGGGCGGCCCCGACGCGCCGCTCGACCCCCGGCGGAGCGTCCCCGCGGTGGTCGACGTCCTGGAGGCGCAGGCCGGGACGCCCGGGCTGCGCTTCCTGGACCGGCACGGCGCGCCGGTGCCGTGGTGAGGCGGGCGGCGCTCAGGGGCGTCCCAGCAGCTCCCGCTCCTTCGCCGGGTCGATCCCCAGCGGGGTGTCCAGCTGCCGGTAGGAGACCTCCGCGCGACCGCCGGACTCCAGCCAGGCCCAGGTGTCGGTGACGGTGTCGAGCAGCGGGCGCACCCGCAGGCCCGCGGCGAGGGCGGTGGCGGGGTCGGCCCGCCAGGTGCCGTGCCAGCCCTCGGCGGCGGGGGCCCAGAGCGGGAGCTCGGTCCACGGGGAGACCCCGGCGGCGAGCAGCTCGTCGTCCGGGGTCCAGACGAACTCGGCGTCGGAGCCGGTCGCGGTGCGGCACGCGGCGAGGAGTTCGCCGGTGGTGGCCGAGCCGACCGGCGCGGTGGTGAGGTAGCGGCCGGCCGCCCGCCGCTCGGCCAGGTCGAGGCCGAAGGCGGCGAAGTCGCGGGCGTCGATCAGGCTGATCGGGCGGTCGGGGGCGCCGGGGGCCAGGACGGGGCCGCCGCGGGCGATCCGGTCGAGCCACCAGGGCAGCCGGCCGATGGGCTCGTGCGGGCCGATCAGCAGGCCGCAGTTGAGGATCGCGGCCGGTCCGTCGAAGTTGTCCCGCAGGGCGCGCTCGCAGCCGGCCTTGAGCGCGTTGGCGAAGGGCCGGCCGGGCGGGAGGTCGCCGGGGCAGTCGAGGGTGGCGGAGTCGGCGTCGACGGGGCGGGCGGGCCAGTCGGCGAAGGCGTGCACCGAGGAGACGAAGCCGTAGTGCCCGGCCCGGCCGCTGAGCAGCCGGGCGGCGGTGGCCACGTCGTGCGGCTGCTGGCCGGAGGTGTCGACGACGGCGTCCCACCGGCGGCCGTCGACCAGGCGGTGCAGGTCGGCGAGGTCGGTGCGGTCGCCGTGGACGGCCTCGACGCCGGGCGGGTCGGCCCGGCTGACGCCGCGGTTGAAGGTGGTGACGCGGTGGCCGCGGGCGAGCGCCGCCGCGGCGTAGGCGCGGCCGAGGAACGCGGAGCCGCCGAGCAGAAGGATGTCCATGCCCGGGAAGGTCTCCGGGCCGGGCGCGGTCCATGCGCCGCGTTCACCGGGAGCGGAGCGGTTCTGCCGGGAGCAGACCGCGGACCGGCTGACGGGACGTCGACTTCCCGGCGTGCCGGACCGGAGGGGAGCGCATAGCATCCCGGTGTACCGGTATGTCGGAATGTTCCCTTTCCGTGGGGAGGAGGGCGGGAGGGAAACCCGGCGCGCCCCGCCCCGGCCCTCCGCCGAAGTCACCGAGCAGACAAGGACGTTCGCATGGCTGACGCCACGCCCGAGATGCTGGCCGCCGAGGCCTTCGTGTACGGCTCCCCGCTGGTGGCCGACCTGACCGCCGTGGACACCCTCGTCCGCCGGGGGTTCGGCGCGGTCGGCCCGACCCCCTGGAACGCCTTCGGCCACTCCACCCGACTCGCCGACGCCGACACGGACTTCGTGTCGGTGAACAACGACACGCTGTACTCGAACGCGCCGCTGGACCTCTCCGCCGGTCCGCTGCTGCTGCACGTCCCGGACACCGGCGGCGCGTACGACGTGCTCCAGTTCATCGACGCCTGGACGAACAACTTCGCCTACGTGGGCCGCCGTTCGTCCGGCACCGCCGAGCAGACCTGGCTGATCGCCCCGCCCGGCTGGCAGGGCGAGCCGCCGCCGGACGTGCCGGTGATCGTCGCGCCGACCACGGTCGCGGTGATCGCCGGCCGCAACTCCTGCGCCGGGCCGGACGACCTCGACCGGGTCCGGGACCTCCAGCGGCAGCTCACCCTCACCCCGCTGGAGGGCGGCTCCGGCACCCCGGCCGGGCTGCCGGAGCCGGACGCGGACGTCCCGGCCGAGCTGCTCTTCCTGGAGCGGCTGCGGCGCTGGATGGCGGCCTTCCCGCCCGCCGCCGCCGACGTCGCCTTCCAGCAGCGCTTCGCCCCGATCGGGCTGCTCGACCAGGGCCGCTCGCCCTACCTGGACGGCCCGGCCGAGTGGACGGCGGCGCTCGCCAAGGGCCTGGCCGCCGGCCGGGAGCGGGTGGAGGCGGCGACCGCCGGGGCCGGCGAACCGACCGGCGAGTGGTCCGCCAACCTGCACCTGTTCGACTACAACCTGGACCACCTCGGCCCCGGCACCCGCGCCGAGCCGCAGTGGCGGATCGCCGACCGCCGGGCCGCGTACCTGACCCGCGCGGTCGCCGCCCGGGCCGGTCTGTGGGGCAACCACGCCTACGAGGCGGTGTACGCCACCACCCACCACGACGCCGACGGCGTCCCGCTGACCGGCGCGCACGCGTACACCCTGCGCTTCGAGCAGCCCCCGCCGGTGGGCGCGTTCTGGTCGGTGACGATGTACGGCGCCCCGGAGTACCGGCTGGTCCCCAACCCGATCGACCGGTACTCGATCGGCGACCGCACGCCCGGCCTGGTGTACGGCGAGGACGGCTCGCTGACCCTCCACCTCCGGCACGAACCCCCCACCGACCGGGACGAGCTCGCGAACTGGCTGCCCGCGCCCGCTGGCGGCTTCCGGCCGATGGTGCGGATGTACCAGCCGCAGGACGCGGTGCTCGACGGCAGCTACCGGCTGCCGGCCGTCCGGCCGCGCTGACCGGCGGGACGCGACCGCCCGGCCCGCCCCCTCCGACCCGCCGGAGGGGGCGGCACCCCGTCAGGGCGCGGGCGACCCGGACGGCGGGGCGGCGGGGGAGCCGGAGCCCGGGTCGGACGGGCTCCCGGACGACGGGGACGCCGGGGACGACGGGGAGGCCGACGGAGCCGGGGACGACGGGGACGACGGGGGAGCGGACGGCGACGGGGAGGCCGGCGCCGGGGCCGAGGCGGACGGCGAGCCGGGCGCGGTGGAGGAGCCGGACGGCGACGGGCTCGGCGGGGCGGGGGCGTCGGAGCCGCCCGCGGACGGCGAGGGGCCGCCGGGGGAGGGCAGGCCGCGGTGGTCGGTGCCGCCCTCCAGGGTGACCACGGCGGTGGAGGGCGGCAGCGCCAGGTGCGCGGTCCAGCGGGTCTGCGGGGCGCGCGACTCGTCGACCGTGACGGTCACGGTGATCCGCTGGCCGGGGGCCAGGGTGCCGGCGTCCCGGCTCAGCCGCAGCCAGTCCACGTCCAGCACGGCCTGCCAGGACAGCGGGGCGTCACCGGTGTTGGTCAGGGTCAGCACCGTGCGGCTGCCGTACTCGCCGGCCTGCACGGCCAGCCGGGCGGCGGACGGCGCCGGGGCGGGCGCGGCGGTCAGCGCGGGGCTGGAGAGCGGGGCGGACCCGGCCGAGGGCACCGCGACGGCCGGCCCCTGCAGGGCCGGCAGGGACGTTTCTGCGATCGCCCCCGCCAGCTCCAGCGACCCCACCGAGACGGCCGGCGGCAGCGCCGCAGCGGCGACCGCGGTCGGCTCCGGCACCGGCACCCGGTGCCCGGCCCCGGCGGTGGCGTCCACCCGCACCGAGGACACCGCCGAGGCGTGGTCCTCCCCGCCGTCCCGGTGCGCGCTCCACAGCGCCACCACCGGCGCGGCCAGCACCGCCGCCAGCACGCCCGTGGTGACCACCCGCTGGCGCACCGCCGCGCCGCGCGGCACCGACGGCATCCGGTGCCGGGGGAAGCCGCGCTGGTCGAACCGCGGCTCCGCCGGGCCCTGCGCGGCCCGCCGCCCCGCCGCCGCGCCGGACAGGAACGCCGCCCCGCCCGCCGTCGGCGCGGACACCGGGCGCAGCGCGCCCGGCGCGGCCAGCAGCGGCAGGCCGGGCAGCCCGGCCAGGCCGTGCCCGAGCTGCCCGGCGACCCGCTCCGCGGTGCCCCGGCAGGTCGGGCACTCCACCAGGTGCGCCACCAGTTCGCGGCGCAGCGCCGGGCCCAGCACCCAGCCCCGCCAGGACTCCGCGCCGACCCCGCCGAGCTGCGCCAGCTCCGGGCAGGAGCCGACCCCGAGCACCAGCAGCGCCGTCCTGGTGCGGCCGACCTCGGCGCCCGCCGCGTCCAGCAGCGCCGCCGCGGCCCCGGTGCTCAGGCCGAGCACCGCCGCGACCTCCGCGCCGTCCAGCCGGTGCCGGACCGCCAGCTCCAGCGCCTCGCGCTGCTCCGGGTCGGTGCCGGCCGCCTCCGGCCAGGCCAGCGAGGCGAGTTCGCGCCGCTCGCGGCCCGCGCCGGGCCCGGGCGGGCCGCCCGCCGGGCCGCCGTCCGGCGCGCCGCCCTCCAGCCGGGCCAGGCAGCAGTGCCGGGCCAGCGCGTACAGCCAGGCCCGCAGCAGGGCCGGGTCCTCGATCCGGTCGCCGTGGCGGCGGGCCAGGTCGCGGACCTCCAGGACGGCGGCCGAGGCGGCGTCGTGCGCGCAGAGCACGGACAGGCAGTAGGTGAACAGCCCGTCGACGCACGCGCCGTACGCCCGCAGGGCCGGGGACGGGTCGACGGGGTGGGGCTGGCCGGTGGTCACGGGATCGACGGTAGGCAGCCCAAACCCGTCGCCCGGGGGGTTTCGGCCGCTTGTCCTTCTTTCGGGTAACAGGACCGATCCCCTGTTCGCCCGGTTGACGCCGTCCGGGTGACGTCCGGCCGCTGTCGGTGCGAGGCGCTACGGTGGCCCGCATGGCTGCCCGTACCAAGACCACCGCCAAGCCGCGCTCCTCGTACCGCTGCACCGAGTGCGGCGCCCAGCTGCTCAAGTGGGTCGGCCGCTGCCCCGAGTGCAACGCGTGGGGGACGGTGGAGGAGTACGGCGCGGTGCCGATCCGGACGACGGCGGCCGGGCCGGTCTCCGCGCCCGCCAAGCCGATCGGGCAGGTCGACGGACAGGTCGCCACCGCCCGCTCCACCGGCGTCCCGGAGCTGGACCGGGTGCTCGGCGGGGGCCTGGTGCCGGGCGCGGTGGTGCTGCTGGCGGGCGAGCCCGGCGTCGGCAAGTCCACGCTGCTGCTGGACGTGGCGGCGAAGGCCGCGAGCGAGCGGCACCGCACGCTGTACGTCACCGGCGAGGAGTCCGCCGGGCAGGTCCGGCTGCGCGCCGACCGGATCAACGCGCTCTCCGAGCACCTCTACCTGGCCGCCGAGCAGGACCTGGGCGCGGTGCTCGGCCACATCGACGCGGTCGGCCCCGGCCTGCTGGTCCTCGACTCGGTGCAGACCATCGCCTCCGCCGAGCTGGACGGCGCCCCCGGCGGCCCGGCGCAGGTCCGCGAGGTGGCGGGCGCGCTGATCCGGGCGTCCAAGGAGCGCGGCATGGCCACCCTGCTGGTCGGCCACGTCACCAAGGACGGCCAGATCGCCGGCCCGCGCCTGCTGGAGCACCTGGTGGACGTGGTGCTCTCCTTCGAGGGCGACCGGCACGCCCGGCTGCGGCTGATCCGCGGTGTGAAGAACCGCTACGGGGCGACCGACGAGGTCGGCTGCTTCGAGCTGCACGACGAGGGCATCGTCGGCCTGGCCGACCCGTCCGGCCTGTTCCTGACCCGCCGCGACAAGCCCGTCGCGGGCACCTGCCTGACCGTCACGCTGGAGGGCAAGCGCCCGCTGGTGGCCGAGGTGCAGGCGCTGATGGTGGACTCGCAGATCCCCTCGCCCCGGCGCACCACCTCGGGCCTGGAGTCGCCGCGGATCGCGATGATCCTGGCGGTGGTCGAGCGGCACGGCGGGGTGAAGCTCGGCAAGCAGGACATCTACACCGCCACCGTCGGCGGCGTGAAGCTCACCGAGCCCTCGGCGGACCTGGCGATCGCCCTCGCGGTGGCCTCCTCCTCGACCGACACGCCGCTGCCCAACAACCTGGTGGCGATCGGCGAGGTCGGCCTGGCGGGCGAGGTGCGGCGGGTGACGGGCGTGCAGCGCCGGCTCGCCGAGGCGCACCGGCTCGGCTTCACGCACGCCCTGGTGCCGCCGGACCCGGGCAAGGTCCCGGCGGGCATGAAGGTGGTGGAGGTCTCCGACATCGGCGAGGCGCTGCGGGCGATCCCCGGCCGCCGCCCCCGCTCGAAGCCCCGGCAGGACGCGGCGCCGCCCGCGGACCAGGGCGCCCGGGCGCTCGCCCGGGCCCGCGCCCAGGCCCCCGTCCCGGCCTTCCCGGAGGAGCTGATGGCGGGCTGGGAGCCGGTCGACTCGGACGAACTGGGCTGACCCACGCCCCGCCGCGGCCGCACGCAGTTAGACTTCACCTGCTCATCGGCATCATTCGCAGCAACAACAGACAGACCGTCGGCCGCCGTGGCACACGGTCCGGGTCGGCCCAAGGAGTCACGTGGCAGCCATCGACCGGGCGGACAAGTCCTCCCGCGAGGAGGCCCTGCTGCGGGCCTCCCTCAGTGCGATCGCGCCGGGCACGGCGCTGCGGGACGGCCTGGAGCGGGTGCTCCGGGCCAACACCGGCGGCCTGATCGTGCTCGGTTTCGACAAGAGCGTGGACGCGCTGTGCACCGGCGGTTTCGTGCTGGACGTCGAGTTCACCGCCACCCGGCTGCGCGAGCTGTGCAAGCTGGACGGCGCGGTGATCCTCGACAAGGACCTCACCAAGATCCTGCGCGCGGGCGTCCACCTGATGCCGGACGCCAACATCCCCACCGACGAGACCGGCACCCGCCACCGCACCGCCGAGCGGGTCAACCGGCAGACCGGCTACCCGGTAGTCGCGGTCTCGCACTCGATGCGGCTGATCGCCATCTACGTCAACGGCGCCCGCCGGGTGCTGGAGGACTCCACCACCGTGCTCTCCCGCGCCAACCAGGCGCTGGCCACCCTGGAGCGCTACAAGCTCCGGCTGGACGAGGTGGCCGGCACGCTGTCCGCGCTGGAGATCGAGGACCTGGTCACCGTCCGGGACGTCTCGGCGGTGGTGCAGCGCCTGGAGATGGTCCGGCTGATCGCCGGGGAGATCGCCGGGTACGTGCTGGAGCTCGGCACCGACGGCCGGCTGCTCTCGCTCCAGCTGGACGAGCTGATCGCGGGCGTCGAGCCCGAGCGCGAGCTGGTGGTGCGCGACTACTTCCCGGACCGGGCCGCCAAGAAGGGCCGCACCGTCACCGAGGTGCTGTCCGACCTGGAGGCGCTCACCCACGCCGAACTGCTGGACCTCCAGACGGTGGCCAAGGCGCTCGGCTACACCGGCACCCCCGAGTCGCTCGACTCCGCGGTCTCCCCGCGCGGCTACCGGCTGCTGGCCAAGGTGCCGCGGCTGCCCAACACCGTCATCGAGCGGCTGGTCGACCACTTCGGCGGCCTCCAGAAGCTGCTCGCCGCGTCCATCGACGACCTGCAGACCGTGGAGGGCGTCGGCGAGACCCGGGCCCGCTCGGTGCGCGAGGGGCTGTCCAGGCTCGCCGAGTCCTCCATCCTGGAGCGGTACGTCTGACCGTCCCGCCCGCGCGGCCGCGAGACCGCGCCGGGCCCGCACCCGGGACGGACCGCGGGCCGACGGCGCGGTGCCGGGGGCTCAGCCCTCCAGGCGCAGCGAGGTGCGGGCGGAGAGCGGGCCGCCCGCCGGGCCGGTGAGGTCGGCCTGGACCAGGTAGTTGCCGGGCTGGGCCGGGGCGGGGTCGGGGGTGGCGCACTGGGGCTTGGAGCGCGAGCGGTCCCAGGTGAAGGTCTCGGTGACGCCGCTGTTGCCGGCGATCTGGGCCCAGGCGTCGGTGCGTTCGGTGATGCAGTCCGCGGAGGACCAGACCCGCTCGTTGGCGCTGGAGGTGACGGTCAGGAAGGAGTACTCGTGCGAGAGGTTGATCCGGCAGCCCGCCCCGGAGGAGTTGCGGACGGTCAGGGCCAGCTTCGGCTTGTCCTTCGCCGGGTACGCGCTCTGCCCCGGGGCGAGTTCGAGGGTCAGCTGCGCGGTGGTGCAGACCGGTAGCGCCATCACCTCGGTGGTGTTGACGGCGGGCGAGGCCCCGCCGCCGGGGCGGGAGTTGCCGCCGCCGGTGCCCGCCCCGCCGGAGCCGCCGGAGCCCGTCCCGCCACCTGCGGAGCCCGAGGAGCCGCTGCCGCCGGCGGAGCCGCCGCCGGTGACGCTGATCTCGCCGCCCGCGCCGGAGCCCGTCCCGCCGGTGCCGGAACCGCCGGTGCCGGAACCACTGCCGCTGGCACCGCCGTTGCCCCCGCCGCCGGTGCCGCCGGGGCGGGTGGTGATCGCGGGGCCGGTCGGGGAGGCGCCGGGGGTGATCGACTGGGCGGGCGCGGGCAGCGGCCCGTTCCCGGAGTCCTGCTTCCGCTTGTCGCCGTCGCCGCCGCCCAGCGTGAGCCAGCCGACCACCAGGAGGACGACGGCGAGGGCGACGAGGACCACGGCGCGGCGCCGCCAGTAGATCGAGGCGGGCAGGGGTCCGACGGGCTGGCGCAGAGAGGGCACGCGCAAACTCTACGAGACCCTGTGCGCCTGTTGACGCATCAACACCGCACCGGGACCACTTCTTTCACATCATCCGCCATTTGGTCCGGAAGAGGGACTCGACACGTCGTCGCGTCGCCCTATAGTCGCCCTCATGGCCTCCCCGCACGACCGCGCCCCCAGCGGCACGTCCCTCGACCCGGCGCAGATGATCGCCGAGGCGCGCAAGGCGTTCTTCACCATGTTCGGCTTCCTCTGCCTGGTCTGGGCGGTGCAGTTGGTGAACTGGCTGCTCGACGGGCGGATGGCCCTGCTGCACGGCATCCGCTCGCGGGACGTGGACAGCCTCGGGTACCTGCTGACCGCGCCGTTCCTGCACCTGAACTGGCAGCACCTGCAGGGCAATTCGGGCCCGCTGTTCGTGTTCGGGTTCCTCGCCGCGTACCGCGGGGTGCGCAAGTTCCTCGGGCTGACGGTGCTGCTGGTGGTGACCAGCGGCATGGCGGTGTGGCTGTTCGAGCGGGGGGACGTGGTGACCGTCGGCGCGAGCGGCGTGATCTTCGGCTACTTCGGCTACGTGGTGCTGCGCGGCCTGTTCGACCGGAACCTGATCGACTCGCTGATCGGCCTGGTGATGGGCGCCTCCTTCGCCTACCTGCTGACCACGGCGGTCCCCGGCACCCCGGGGGTGTCCTGGCTGGGCCACCTGGGCGGGCTGGTCGGCGGCCTGGCGGGGGCGTGGATCTTCCGGGACCGCCGCCCGAAGCAGGCGGCCGCGCTCCCCGACGGCCCCGCCGCCCCGTCGCTGCCCGCCCCGGGCGCCGCCCCGGGCCGGAAATCCGCCGCGTCCGGTGCGTCCGGTGCGTCCGGCCCGTCCGCGATCGGCCCGGCCGGGCCGGTCAGCCCGCGCGCGGACCTGCTGAAGGAGCTCGATGACCTGGGGCTTTAAGCCTCCGGCCCGGGTCGTGGCAGGATCGTAGGGCCATGGTTGCCACTGCTTCGACTCTTCCCCCGGGCGCCCTCCAGGCGCTGCACTCGACCGTCATCGGCTGGTACGAGGCCCACGCCCGCGACCTGCCCTGGCGGGCCCCCGACGCCTCGCCCTGGGCCGTGATGGTCAGCGAGTTCATGCTCCAGCAGACGCCCGTGAAGCGGGTGCTGCCCGCCTACGCGGCCTGGCTGGAGCGCTGGCCCACGCCCGCCGCGCTGGCCGCCGACGCGCCCGGCGAGGCGGTGCGGATGTGGGGCCGGCTCGGCTACCCGCGCCGCGCGCTGCGGCTGCACGGCGCGGCCGTCGCGATCACCGAGCGGCACGGCGGCGTGGTGCCGGACGACCACGCGGCGCTGCTGGCGCTGCCCGGGGTGGGGGAGTACACGGCGGCGGCGGTCGCCTCGTTCGCGTTCCGGCAGCGGCACGCGGTGCTGGACACCAACGTGCGCCGGGTGTTCGCCCGGGCGGTGACCGGCGTCGAGTACCCGGCGAACGCCACCACGGCCGCCGAGCGCCGCACCGCGCACGAGCTGCTGCCCGCGACCGACGAGCGGGCCGCGACCTGGGCGGTCGCGGTGATGGAGCTGGGCGCCCTGGTCTGCACCGCCCGCGGCCCGCAGTGCGGCGGCTGCCCGCTGCTGGCCGAGTGCGCCTGGCAGCGGGCCGGCTGCCCGCCGTACCAGGGCCCGGCGCGCCGCGGGCAGACCTACGAGGGCACCGACCGGCAGGTGCGCGGCAAGCTGCTGGCGGTGCTGCGGGACGCCCACGGGCTGGTCGGGCAGGGCCAGTTGGACGTGGTGTGGTCGGACGCGGTGCAGCGGGCCCGGGCGCTGGACGGGCTGGTCGCCGACGGCCTGGTCGAGCCGGTCGGGCCGGGCACCTACCGGCTGCCGCAGTAGCGGCGGAGCGACGCGCGGCGGCCCGGGACCGACGTCGGTCCCGGGCCGCCGCGCGTTCAGGCCGCGGGGGGCGTCAGAGCGCGCCCTCCAGGGCGGCCTCGGCCTTGGCCTCGGCGGCGTCCGCGCCGCCGCGGAGCTTGACCTCGCGGACGAACAGCGCGGCGACGACGGCGACCAGGCTGATCACCGTGCCCCACAGGAAGACGGTGTGCATGCCGTTGGAGATGCCGTGCTGGTAGGCGTTGAGCACGTCCGCCGGCAGCTGCTTCAGGGTGGCCGGGTTCATCGCCGACATGCCCTCGCCGCCGCCCTGGGCCATCTTGGCCAGGGTCTCCGGGGGGAGGGCCTTGATGGAGTCGTTGACCTGGTTGATGTACAGGGTGCCGAACAGCGCCACGCCGAACGAGCCGCCGATGGTGCGGAACAGGGTGGCGGAGGACGAGGCGACGCCCATGTCCTTCATCTCCACGCTGTTCTGCGCGACCAGCATGGTGACCTGCATCAGGAAGCCCATGCCGGCGCCGAGCACCACCATGTAGCAGGAGGAGGCGAAGCTGGTGGTGTCCACCGAGAGGGTGGAGAGCAGCAGCGAGCCGCCGGCCATCACCGCGGTGCCGATGATCGGGTAGATCCGGTACTTGCCGGTCCGGGTGATGGCCTGGCCGACCACCAGCGAGACCACGAGCATGCCGAACATCATCGGCATCAGCAGCAGGCCGGAGTTGGTCGCCGAGGCGCCCTGGACGATCTGCTGGTAGGTGGGCAGGAAGGTCACCGCGCCGAACATCGAGAAGCCGACGATGAAGCCGATGATCGAGACCATGGTGAAGTTCCGGTTCCGGAACAGCTTGAGCGGCAGGACCGGCTCGGCGACCCGCTGCTCGACGTAGCAGAAGCCGATCAGCGAGGCCACGCCGAGCGCGCCCAGGCCGAGGATCTGCTTCGAGCCCCAGGCGTACTCGTGGCCGCCCCAGGTGGTGATCAGCACGGCCGAGACGATGCCGACGGTGAGCAGGACCGCGCCGAAGTAGTCGATCTTCGCGTTGGAGCGGACCTTGGGCAGCTTCAGCACGACGACGACGAAGGCCAGCGCGATCGCGCCCAGCGGCAGGTTGACGTAGAACGTCCAGCGCCAGCTCAGGTGGTCGGTGATGAAGCCGCCGATCAGCGGGCCGCCGACGGTGGCCAGCGCCATCACGGCGGCGAACATGCCCTGGTACTTGCCGCGGTCGCGGGGCAGCACCAGCGCGCCCATGATCGACATCACGCCGACCATCAGACCGCCGGCGCCCAGGCCCTGGACGGCCCGGAAGGCGATCAGCTGGTCCATGGTCTGCGACAGGCCGGACAGCGCCGAGCCGAGCAGGAAGATGGCGATCGAGACCAGGAACGAGCCCTTGCGGCCGTACAGGTCGCCGACCTTGCCCCAGATCGGGGTGGAGGCGGCGGTGGCCAGGGTGTAGGCCGTCACCACCCAGGACATGTGCTCGGCGCCGTTCAGTTCGCCGACGATGGTCGGCATCGCGGTGCCGACGATCAGGTTGTCGAGCATGGCGAGCAGCATGGTGATCACCAGGCCGACCATCACCAGGCGGACTTCGCGGTGCGGGCGCTGCTCGAACTCGTCGGGCTTCCCGAGTTCGACCGACGGCTCCTCCGGAACCGCCTCGGACTGCTGGGTTGTCATGGTGCGTCTCTCCCGGGGCGCAGGAGCCGCGGGGTGCCGCGGCGGTACTTACTTGACGACCGGCTAGTTAATCGTCGTCCGGCACGGTAGGTTGTTCCCTAGCCGGTCGTCAAGCCAGTTTCGAAGCAGACCCTCTGGGCAGGGAGAATGCCGAGAGAACCGGACCTTGACACCCGTCCGCTCCCCGCTTAAGAGGCAGGCCGCCAGCGATGACCACCACCCAGAGCCCCCGCAGCGACACCAGAGCGCGGATCATCGACGTGGCCCTGGAGCTGTTCGCCGAGCACGGCTACGAGAAGACCTCGCTGCGGGAGATCGCCGACCGCCTCGGCGTCACCAAGGCCGCCCTCTACTACCACTTCAAGACCAAGGACGACATCGTCCGCGGCATCGTGGAGAAGATGGCCGCCCCGCTCGACGACGCCATCGCCTACGGCGAGGGCAGGCCCTGGTCGCCCGGACTCCGCGACGAGCTGCTGCGCCGCTTCGCGGCCGGGATGGGCGAGCGGGCCCCGCTGCTGCGCTTCTTCCACGAGAACCAGCCCGCGCTGCGGGAGTCTGCGGCCGGGCTGGCGTTCAAGGACCGGATGATCCGGATGATCGGCCTGCTGCACGGGCCGGAGCCGACCTTCCGCGACCGGCTGCGCGCCACCGTGGCGCTGACCTCCGTGCACTCGGCGATGTTCCTGCTCAAGGCGGACCTGTGCGAGCCCGACCGGCCGGGCCCCTCGGTCGAGGAGGCGATGGACGCGGCCCTGGAGGTCGCGCTGGAGGTCGCGGCACGCATCGAGCCGCCCGCGCGGTAGGCGCGGACGGCTCGGCGGGGTGCGGCGGGCGGCGGATCAGAAGTTGGTCGCGCCGTGCTGCTTCAGGTAGCCGACCGGGTCGATCACCTTCGCGTACTGGTTGGCGGTGCGGATCTCGAAGTGCAGGTGCGGGCCGTGCGAGTTGCCGGTGTTGCCGGACTTGCCGACCTGGTCGCCCGCGTCCACGTGCTGCCCGGCCTTGACGCCCAGCTGCGACAGGTGCGCGTACTGCGCGAAGCGGCCGTCGGAGAGCTTCAGCACGATCTGGTTGCCGTAGGCGCCCGCGTAGCCGGAGGACACCACGGTGGCGTCGCCGACCGCCAGCACCGGGGTGCCGACCGAGACCGCGAAGTCGGTGCCGGTGTGGTAGCCGGCCGCGTACGCCGCGTTGGTCTTGTGGTACGGGTTGCTGATCGTCGCGCCCGGCGCGGGGGAGGACCAGGCCGGCTTCGCGGCGGCGGCGGCCTGCTCGGCGGCGGCCTGCTGGGCGGCTGCCTGTTCGGCGGCGGCCTGGGCCGCCTGCTGCTCGGCGGCGGCCTGCTGGGCTGCCTGCTCAGCGGCGGCCTGGGCCGCCTGCTGCTCGGCGGCGGCCTGGGCGGCCTGCTGCTCCGCCGCCTGCTGGTCGGCGGCGGCCTGGGCGGCGGCCTGCTGCTCGTCGCTCTGTCCGGCGGCCAGCAGTTCGGTGCGCTCCTCGCTGCGGGAGGCCGACTCGTCCTGGGCCCGGGGCTGGGTCTGGGCCTGGGCCGGGGCGTCCGCCCCGGAGCCGCCGCCCAGCGAGGCGACGACCGCGGCCTTGACCGCGGCGGTCTGCCCGACCGGCTGCTCGGCCTGGACCGGCAGGCGGAAGTCCTGCACGGCGGTGGCGGTGGCGGTGGCGGTGCCGGTGGCGGCGGTGGCCGCGGCGGCGTGGTCGGCCGGGTGCCCGCTCTGCGCGATGGCCTGCCCGGTGGGGATCAGCAGGGCGCCGGCGGCGACCACCGCGGCGCCGGAGGCGATCGCCTTGGCGGGGGCCAGTCGGGCGGTGGTCAGCGGCGCGGAGGAGAGCACGGAACGGACGTGGCCGGTGCTGATCGCCTGGAGAACCCGGCGGCCGGTGGCGGGGAGAGAACGCATCGGAGTCGGTACCTCACGGACGGGGCCAGTGCGGGGCCGAGTCGGTGCGACTCGCCGAACTGGTGGAACGACTCCGGTGTAAACGAACCGGATGCGCAGGCCCAAGCGTGTGACCTACGACGGCCGGTAGTGCGTGAGGGGCGGGGAATACCCCCTCGGAGCCTCGGGCGGAACGGCTTTTGCCGCCCCAAACCTCCTACGGTGGGTCGTATGTCGGAAATGTGCTGTGAGCAGTGCCACCGGCGAGCGCCCGGTTTGGGCCCGAACCGGTCCGGGTAGAACCGGCTTTCGAACCAGCTGCGCGATCCGATCCACCCGCCCTCGGCCCCGGCCGGGGAACCCCCCGTCGGAGATGATCAGCTGATGAACGACACCCCTGTTCAGGACCGCCGCTTCCGGGCCCGCCGCCAGGCCGACCGCCTGCTCTCCGGCGGCCGCCCGCAGACCGTCCGCGAGGCGCTCGCCGCCCTGGCCGCCCTGGGCGACGGCCCCCTCCCGCTGGACGAGCCCGTCGACATGTACGGCAGCGGCATCGTCCGCACCCTGGAGCGGCGCACCGCCGAGCTGCTCGGCAAGCCCGACGCCGCCTACTTCCCGACCGGGACGATGGCCCAGCAGGCCGCCCTCAAGACCTGGGCCGACACCCACGGCCCGGTGGTCGCCATGCACCCGCTCGCCCACCCCGAGGTGCACGAGCGCCGCGCCCACCAGGTGCTCTCCGGCCTGCGCAGCGTCCCGCAGACCACCGCCCCCCGGCACCCCGCCGCCGCCGAGCTGGCCGCCCTGGACGAGCCGTACGACGTGCTGATGCTGGAGCTGCCGCTGCGCGACGCCGGCTTCCTGCTGCCCGACTGGGCCGAGCTGGAGGCGCTGTACGAGCTGGCCGAGCGCCAGGGCCGCCCGGTCCACCTGGACGGGGCCCGGCTCTGGGAGTCCGCCCCGCACCTGAGCCGCACCCTGCCGGAGGTCTGCGCCCGGGCCGGCTCGGTGTACGTCTCCTGCTACAAGTCGCTCGGCGGCCACAGCGGCGCCCTGGTGGCCGGCGAGGAGGAGTACGTGCGCCGGCTGCGGGTCTGGCGGCACCGCTACGGCGGCAACCTCTGGCAGCAGTGGCCGGCGGTGCTCTCCGCGCTGGCCGGCCTGGAGCGCGAGCTGCCCCGGCTGCCCGGGTACGTGGCGCACGCCAAGGTGGTCGCCGCCGCGCTCGCCGGGGCCCCGGGCGCCCGGGTGCACCCCGAGCCGCCGCACACCCACCAGTTCCGGTTCTGGCTGCCGCACCCCGCCGACCGCCTGAACGAGGCCGGTCTACGGCAGGCCGAGGAGCAGGGCGTCGCGCTGTTCGGCGCCTGGCGCGAGCCGGGCCCGCTGCCCGGCCTGTCGATGACCGAGGTGACGGTGGCCGCCGACGCCGCCGAGTGGAGCGCCGAGGAGGTCACCGAGGCGCTGGAGGACTTCCTCGCCCTGCTCTGACCGGCCCGCCCCGGCCGCCCCGGCGCGCGCCGGGCACGCGAAGGGCCCCGGCAGTTCGGAAACCGCCGGGGCCCTCGCTGTCGCTACCGCCGGGTCACTTCTTCCGGACCGGCTTGACGTGGATCAGGGCCTCCAGGTCGTTGTAGGACTGCCACAGCACCTCGATCTGGGTGCCGGTGTCCGGGACCTGGACGCTGCTGTACGGGTTGTCGGCCGACCAGTACTTGGTGGTGTGGTCGTTGAAGACCGTCACACCGCGCGAGCTCGGGATCTTGGTGAGCACGTCGGCCTTGTGGATGTTCAGGCCGTCGGTGCGCTCGAAGCCGAAGGTCGAGTCGTAGCCCTGGAAGCGCGGGCGCAGCAGCGTGCCGTCGCTCCACTTCAGCGGGGCCGGGTGGGCGTCGATCGGGAGGATCAGGCCCTGGCCCGGGTGGTTGGCCACGTTGTTGTCCGACTGCGAGGAGTCCCACAGCCAGATCAGGATGCCGTTCTGGTTGGCGTAGTGCTCCACCCAGTCCGGACGGGCGGCCGAGCCGAAGTTATACGGGCCGGTCTTCAGCGTGGTGTCGTACGAGATGTACTGGCGGTTCTCGACCAGGTAGTGCTGGTCGTAGTCCTTGGCGAACTTGCCGGTGATCCGGGAGAACCCGGTGGCGGTCCAGCCGTTGTCGCCGTTCTCGGCGCCGTCGGTGAACAGGGCCGCGCCGTCCGCGGTCACCGCGATGTTGTCCAGGGCCAGGCCCTTGTAGTGGACGCCGCCGTCGGTGGTGTTGTGGAAGCGGATCTTGACGGCCTTGCCGGCGTACGCGTCCAGCGGGAAGGACAGGTCGCCCCAGGCGCCGTTGCTGGAGCCGTTGATGGCGTTGTCCGGCAGCGCGGCGCCGTTGAAGGTGCCGGCCAGCGGGGTCCAGTTCTTGCCGCCGTCGGTGGAGACCTCGGCGTACGCGTAGTCGTAGTCCGTCTCCAGGTCGAACCAGGCCTTCGCGGTCAGCGTGGCCGAGGTCTTCCCGGTCAGGTCCAGGTCACGGGTCAGCGCGACGTTCAGGTCGTCGGCGCTGCCGCTCCACCACTCGTTGGCGCCCTCGAACGGGGTGTTGACCTCGGTGGTGACGGTCTTCGCCGGCAGGTTGACGATCAGGCCCTGCTTGCGCTTGCTGTTGTACTCGACCGGGCCGAGCAGCGAGAGCGACTCCTTGCCGGCCTTGGCGGTGTCGTAGTTCAGCCAGCCCAGCTTGAGCTTCGACCAGACGTCGAGGTCGTTCGGCATGTCGCCGATCTCGTTCTTGCCCTCGCCCAGCCAGGAGCCGGAGGACATCAGCGACCAGAAGCCGACCGAGTTGTCGATGCCCTGGCCGGAGGTGTCGTACAGGTCCGGCAGGCCCAGGTCGTGGCCGTACTCGTGGGCGAACACGCCCAGGCCGCCGTTCTCCGGCTGCATGGTGTAGTCGCCGACCCACAGGCCGGTGGCGCCGATCTGGGTGCCGCCGAGCTTGTTGTTGTCCGGGCCGGTCTTGCCGGCCTGGTTGGCGTACGCGTAGGAGCGGTGCGCCCACAGCGCGTCGGTGCCCTGGACGCCGCCGCCGGCCGACTGGTCCTCACCGGCGTGGACGATCTGGAAGTGGTCCAGGTAGCCGTCCGGCTCGTTGAAGTTGCCGTCGCCGTCGTAGTCGTAGCGGTCCCACTGGTCGTACTGCGCCAGGTCGGCCTTGATCTGGGCGTCGGTGCGGCCCTTGGCCTTCTGGTCGGCGACCCAGGCGTCGATGCCGTCGCGGATCAGGTCCTGCGCGTTGGCGCAGACGTGCTGGCCGCAGTAGTCCGAGCCGTAGCGGGCCTCGTTCCACGGCACCCGCACCCAGTCGGTGACCAGGCCGTCGACCGAGTACCGGCCGGAGGACTGGCGCTCGTAGTACGTCTTCAGCGAGGGCTTGTTCTTCGCGAAGTAGATGTCCTGGTAGTGCGCCTGGTTGTAGTCCGCCTGCCAGGCCGTCGAGTTGTCGTTCTTGCGGTCCGGGGCGGCGATCTGGTTGTGCGCCGGGCCGGGGGTGCCGCCGTACTTGACCTTGCCGTCGGCGGTCGTGGTGGTGGTGTCCACCTGGGTGCCGAAGTCCACCAGGATCGTGAAGATCTTGTCGGTGCGCTCGCGGGACAGCTCGACGTACTTGTCCCGGCCCAGCTTGATCGAGGAGCCGCTGCCGTGCTGCTCGACCTTCGCGGTCCCGTTGACCAGCTGCTCCACCGCGGCGGTCTGCTCGGCCTGCTGCTTGTCGGCCAGCGGGCTCTGCAGTTCGCGCGGGACGCTGTCGTTCTGGAGCGCCTCGGCCGGGTCGGTGGCCGTCTTGGTCGCGGGGGCGGCGGTGGCGGTCCCCGGGAGCATTCCGGCGCCCAGCGCGGCGGTCACCGCGATGGCGGCGGAAGCCGCGACGGCCCTCTTGGTTATCTTCAACGTGGTGACGTCCTCCCCTTACCGGTCGGGCTGGTCGGCCGAACCGGTGAACCAATGCAAGACAGGTGGACGACATTTGACCCAAGGTCCGGTAAAAAAGAAAGACCTTGACCCTGGCGTGGCCACGCCGCTATGCTCCCGCACCCCGGTTTCGCTGACGGTCCGTCAACCTACCCACCATTCCTGCCGGTCAAGGGTCGGTCGTGCCCGCACCGCACCGCGCTCCACCCGTTCGGCGGGCCGCCCGTCCGCATTCACAGCACACGGAAACCTAAACAGTTTTTCAACTGAAGAGCGGGACGGCAGAAAACCGCCGCCCCCGACCTGATCAGGTCGGGGGCGGCGGCTTGCCGAACGCTTTGCGGGGCTATTACTTGGTCAGGTCCGGACCGGCCGCCGAGACCGCCGCGGGAGTGTCCGCCACCGGGGACTTCTCCTCACCGCGGAAGGTGAACTTGGCTTCCTTGCCCTCGCCCTCCACACCGACCACCACGATGTGGCCGGCCCGCAGCTCACCGAATAGGATCTTCTCGGACAGGTGGTCCTCGATCTCCCGCTGGATCGTGCGGCGCAGCGGACGCGCGCCCAGGATCGGGTCGTAGCCGCGCTTGGCCAGCAGCTGCTTGGCCTCGACGCTGAGCTCGATGCCCATGTCGCGGTCCTTCATCCGCTGGTCGACCCGGGCGATCATCAGGTCGACGATCTCGATGATGTTCGCCTCGGACAGCTGGTGGAAGACGACGATGTCGTCGACGCGGTTCAGGAACTCGGGGCGGAAGTGCTGCTTGAGCTCCTCGCCGACCTTCGCCTTCATCCGCTCGTAGCCGGCCTGGACGTCGCCCGTGGCCGCGAAGCCCAGGTTGAAGCCCTTGGAGATGTCCCGGGTGCCGAGGTTGGTGGTCATGATGATGACCGTGTTCTTGAAGTCCACGACCCGGCCCTGGGAGTCGGTCAGGCGACCGTCCTCCAGGATCTGCAGCAGCGAGTTGAAGATGTCCGGGTGGGCCTTCTCGACCTCGTCGAACAGGACCACCGAGAACGGCTTGCGCCGCACCTTCTCGGTGAGCTGGCCGCCCTCCTCGTAGCCCACGTAGCCGGGCGGGGAGCCGAACAGCCGGGAGACGGTGTGCTTCTCCGAGAACTCGGACATGTCCAGCGCGATCAGCGCGTCCTCGTCCCCGAACAGGAACTCCGCCAGGGTCTTGGACAGCTCGGTCTTACCGACGCCGGACGGGCCGGCGAAGATGAACGAGCCGCCGGGGCGCTTCGGGTCCTTCAGACCCGCCCGGGTGCGGCGGATCGCCTGGGAGAGCGCCTTGATCGCGTCCTCCTGGCCGATGACCCGCTTGTGCAGCTCGTCCTCCATGCGCAGCAGGCGCGAGGACTCCTCCTCGGTCAGCTTGAAGACCGGGATGCCGGTGGCGGTGGCCAGGACCTCGGCAATGAGCTCCTCGTCCACCTCGGCCACGACGTCCATGTCGCCGGCCTTCCACTCCTTCTCCCGCTTGGCCTTCGCCTGGAGCAGCTGCTTCTCGTTGTCGCGCAGCGACGCGGCCTTCTCGAAGTCCTGCGCGTCGATCGCGGACTCCTTCTCCCGGCGCACGTCGGCGATCTTCTCGTCGAACTCGCGCAGGTCCGGCGGCGCGGTCATCCGGCGGATGCGCATCCGGGAACCGGCCTCGTCGATCAGGTCGATCGCCTTGTCCGGCAGGAAGCGGTCCGAGATGTACCGGTCGGCCAGGGTGGCGGCGGCGACCAGGGCGGCGTCGGTGATCGAGACCCGGTGGTGCGCCTCGTACCGGTCGCGCAGGCCCTTGAGGATCTCGATGGTGTGCGGGAGCGAGGGCTCGGCGACCTGGATCGGCTGGAAGCGGCGCTCCAGCGCGGCGTCCTTCTCCAGGTGCTTGCGGTACTCGTCCAGCGTGGTGGCGCCGATGGTCTGCAGCTCACCGCGGGCCAGCATCGGCTTCAGGATGGAGGCGGCGTCGATCGCGCCCTCGGCGGCGCCCGCACCCACCAGGGTGTGGAGCTCGTCGATGAACAGGATGATGTCGCCGCGGGTGCGGATCTCCTTGAGCACCTTCTTCAGGCGCTCCTCAAAGTCACCGCGGTAGCGCGAGCCGGCCACCAGGGCGCCGAGGTCGAGCGTGTAGAGCTGCTTGTCCTTCAGCGTCTCCGGGACCTCGCCCTTGACGATCGCCTGGGCCAGGCCCTCGACGACGGCGGTCTTGCCGACGCCGGGCTCGCCGATCAGCACCGGGTTGTTCTTGGTGCGGCGGGACAGCACCTGCATGACCCGCTCGATCTCCTTCTCGCGCCCGATCACCGGGTCGAGCTTGGCCTCGCGGGCGGCCTGCGTCAGGTTGCGCCCGAACTGGTCGAGCACCAGGGAGGTGGAGGGGGTGCCCTCGGCGGGGCCGCCGGCCGTGGCCGACTCCTTGCCGCTGCCGGTCTGGTAGCCGGACAGCAGCTGGATGACCTGCTGGCGCACCCGGTTCAGGTCGGCGCCGAGCTTCACCAGGACCTGGGCGGCGACGCCCTCGCCCTCGCGGATCAGGCCGAGCAGGATGTGCTCGGTGCCGATGTAGTTGTGGCCGAGCTGAAGCGCCTCGCGGAGCGACAGCTCCAGGACCTTCTTCGCCCGGGGGGTGAAGGGGATGTGCCCGGACGGGGCCTGCTGGCCCTGGCCGATGATCTCCTCCACCTGCTGGCGGACCGCCTCGAGCGAGATGCCGAGGCTCTCCAGCGCCTTTGCGGCGACACCCTCGCCCTCGTGGATCAGGCCCAGGAGGATGTGCTCGGTGCCGATGTAGTTGTGGTTGAGCATCCGGGCTTCTTCCTGTGCCAGGACGACAACCCGCCGCGCGCGGTCGGTGAACCTCTCGAACATCGTTAATCGCTCCTCAGAGCGGTCGGTCAGTTCGGGGGCCGTCCCCGCCCTGTCCTTCCGCATGCTAGTCCCGCTCAGCAGCGCGGCTACGGAACTCCCACGGAGCGGGAGCAACATGCTGCGCGACCAGCCGACACCTTTCCCAACCTGATGCTGGGAGACGGTGTTCCCAGCGACGGGCCCGATGCACCGGATCCCGCTACGCCAACGGCGAACACGGTCCGGCGGAACCGGCGGACCGGCCCCGCGGTGTGCCGCGGGCGGACTCCGCGGAGCCCGTCCACCAGCATTCATACCCGGTAATCCGGCGGGTTTCGCGTGGTTTCCCGGGGTCTGTGTTCGCCTGGCGAGAAGTCCGCCGACCGGGGACCCGGCTGACGGGCCGTCAGGTCGGCCGCGGGCGGCTCACCGCCGTCCCGGTGGCGGTCGCGTGACCGCCCGGCCCCTCCAGCGTTGCACAGGTCGTGACCCGTCCGCCGCCGCCCGCCCCGGCCGCACCCCGTGCGGCGGTCGGCTGGCGCGGATCGGACCGGGTGACCGCGCCGCTGGGGCCCGCGCGGGCCGCGCTGGGCCGGCTGGAGCGGCTGGGCCGCCCCACCGGGCCGGTGCTGCGGCAGTCCGGCCGGGCCGTCTTCCTGCTCGCCCCGGGGGCCGCCGAGCCGGTGCCCGAGCTGCTCCGCTGGCTGGGCTGGGGCCCCGAGCTGGGGCTGCCGATCGAGGCCCGGGCGGCGCACCCGGGAGACCCCCGGGTGCCCGAACCGCGGACCGCCGACTGGCTGCGGGCCGGAGCGCCGCGGCCCGCCCTGGACCTGCGCTCGCCCGCCCTGCTGCACCTGCTGGACGCCCTCGCGGACGCCTGCGCGCGGGAACGGCTGGGCCTGCCGCCCGCCCGCTGAGAGCCCCGCCGGGGCCCGGGCGGCTCCCTCGGGAGCCGCCGTCAGGAGGCGTTGGCCTTCTCGTACGCCTCGCGCACGTTGCTCGGGACGCGGCCGCGGTCGTTGACGGGGAGGCCGTTCTCCTTCGCCCAGGTGCGGATCTTGGCGGTGTCGGCCTGCCCGGCCGCGGCGGACCGGCCGCCGCCGCTGCGCCCGCCGCCGCTGCCGCCGCGCCGCGGGGCGGTCAGCCGGCCGCTCTGCTTGCGGCCCTTCTCGACGTACGGGGCGAGCAGGTCGCGGAGCTTCTCCGCGTTGTCGCTCTTCAGATCGATCTCGTAGGCCACGCCGTCCAGGGCGAACGTCACCGTCTCGTCCGCGGAGCCGCCGTCGAGATCGTCTTCCAGAATGACCTGAACCCTCTGTGCCACGGGCTTCCCTTTCCGCGATAACGATCCATTGCCTGGAGAAAGGAAAGCGTCTTTTCCCGGAAAACACAAACCCCTGTGTCGCCGGTCGTGCCGCGGGGCATGACTCACAGGTGCAGCAGCATCCGCGAGTTGCCCAGCGTGTTCGGCTTCACCCGCTCCAGGTCGAGGAACTCGGCGACGCCTTCGTCGTACGAGCGCAGGAGTTCTTCATAGACTTCTGTGGCCACGGCCGCCGGGTCTGCCGTACGATCGTCGTTTTCGCCGATCTCCACGAAGCCGTGTTTCGAGAAGAACGGAACCTCGAACGTCAGGCAGAAAATCCGACGGACGCCGAGCCAGCGCGCGGTCTCCAGCAGCTTGGCCAGCAGCAGGTGCCCGATACCGAGGCCCTTGCAGACCGGGTCCACCGCGAGGGTGCGCACCTCGGCGAGGTCCTCCCACATCACGTGCAGCGCGCCACAGGCCACCACTCGGCCGTCCTGGTCGCGTTCGGCGACCCAGAACTCCTGGACGGATTCGAACAGGGTGACGGTCGGCTTGTCGAGCAGAATGCCGTCCCGGGAGTACGCGTCGATGAGCCGGCGGACGGCGCGCACGTCGGTGGTCCGCGCACGGCGGATGGTGACCTCCATGCCGGGGAACGTTATCGTGCCGCGGGCGGCCCGGTCTCCTCGGTATCGGCGCCCGCCACCCGCAGCGCGTCGCGCAACCACTCGCGCTGTTCCGGGGACATCATCCCGAAGAAGTGCACCAGGGCGGCGGCCGGATTGTCGCTCGTCGCCCAGGCGTCGTTCATCAGCGCGGCGGTGTACGCCTCCCGGGAGGAGACCGGCTCATATCGGTATGCGCGCCCGGCGCGCTCCCGGCGCACCCAGCCCTTTCGATAGAGCTTGTCGAGCACCGTCATCACGGTGGTGTACGCGATTTCGCGTTCCGCCCGCAGATCCTGCAGAACCTCCCGAACCGTGACCGGGCGGTTCCACTGCCACACCCGGGTCATGATGTCGTTCTCGAGTTCTCCGAGTCGCCGCACCATAGTGCCGCCAAGGATAGGGCCGATGCGGACAAAAGGCGGCAAACGGCAAACGGACCGGCGCGCCGCTCCCCGGAGGGGGGAGCGGCGCGCCGGCCCGGAGACCGCTATTCGGCGGCGGAACGCGCCGCCATGGCCTCGGCGGCGGCGTCCTCCTTGGCCTTCTGGGCGCCGCCCTGGCTGCGGATGATGGCCCGCACCAGGAAGGCGAAACCGACCGCCATGACCAGCGGCGGGACGATCGCGCTGACGTACTCCATCGGTTACTCCTCGGTCGGGTCGGACGCGCCCTCGGCGGCGGTCCGCTCGTTCTTCGCCGCCTTCTCCGGCTTCACCAGCGGGAAGAGCACCGTCTCGCGGATGTTCTTGCCGGTGAGCAGCATGATCAGGCGGTCCACGCCCAGGCCGAGGCCGCCGGTGGGCGGCATCGCGTACTCCAGGGCGCGCAGGAAGTCCTCGTCCAGCTGCATCGCCTCGACGTCGCCGCCGGCCGCCAGCAGCGACTGCGCGGTGAGCCGGGCGCGCTGCTCGACCGGGTCGATCAACTCGGAGTAGGCGGTGCCGATCTCGGTGCCGAAGATCACCAGGTCCCACTTCTCCGCGACGCCCTCGACCGAGCGGTGCCGCCGGGTCAGCGGGGAGACCGAGGTCGGGTAGTCCCTGATGAAGGTCGGCCGGATCGCGTGGTGCTCCAGCAGGCGCTCGATCAGCTCCAGCACGATCTGGCCGTGGTCCCAGGCCGGGTCCAGGTACTCGCCCAGGCCGTGCTCGGCGGCCAGCTTCCGCAGCTCCTCGGCGGAGGTGGCCGGGGTGACCTCGGTGCCCAGGTGGGCGGAGATGCCCGGGTAGACCGAGACCTCCTCCCAGGGCTCGGCCAGGTCGATCTCGTGCTCGGCGCCGTCCGGGCCGAGGCCCCTGACCACGGTGGTGCCCAGCGCGTCCCGGGCGGCGTTGACGATGACCGCCCGGATCAGCTCGGCCTGGGTGTCGTAGTCGCCGTACGCCTCGTACGACTCCAGGGCGGTGAACTCCGGGTTGTGGGTGGCGTCCGCGCCCTCGTTGCGGAAGTTCCGGTTGATCTCGAAGACCTTCTCGGCACCGCCGACCACCAGGCGCTTGAGGTACAGCTCGGTGGCGATGCGCAGGTACAGGTCGATGCCGTACGCGTTGATGTGCGTCGTGAACGGGCGGGCGTTGGCGCCGCCGTGGATCGGCTGCAGCATCGGGGTCTCGACCTCGAGGTAGCCGCGGTCCTCGTAGGTGCGGCGGATCGAGCGGATCACCCGGGTGCGCAGCTGGAGCATCTCGCGCGCCTCGGGGTTGACGATCAGGTCCACGTAGCGCTGGCGGACCCGGGCCTCCGGGTCGTTCAGGCCCTTGTGCTTGTCCGGCAGCGGGCGCAGGCACTTGGCGGTGAGCTCCCAGCGGTCGACCATCACGCTGAGCTCGCCGCGCTTGGAGGTGATCACCTCGCCCTCGACGCCGACCTGGTCGCCGAGGTCGATGTCGCCCTTCCAGGCGGCCAGCCGCTCGGCGCCCAGCCTGTCCAGGGAGAGCATCACCTGGAGGTCGCCGGAGCCGTCCCGCAGGGTGGCGAAGCAGAGCTTGCCGCCGGTGCGGGCCAGGACCACCCGGCCGGTGACGCCGACCCGCTCGCCGGTGGCGGTGTCCGCGGCCAGGTCGGGGTGCTTGTCGCGCAGCTCGGCGATGGTGGTGGTGCGGGGGAAGCCGACCGGGTACGGGTCGACGCCGGCCGCCCGGAGCCGGTCCAGCTTCTCGCGCCGGACGCGCATCTGCTCGGGAAGGTCGTCGGTCGCGGGGACGGTGCTCTGATCACTCACCCCACCAGGGTAGCCAGGCTCACGGCCCGCTCCGTCACGGGATGTCGGCGGGGGCGCGCCGGGAACGGCGGGGCCCCCTCCGGACGGAGGGGGCCCGGGGCGCGGCGGCCGGTCAGCCGTCGGTGCCGGTGGCGAGTTCCGGGTGCTCCTCGTCGGCCGGGGGCTCCTGGTGGGGGGCCGAGCGGGCGCGGCGGCCGAACAGCTCGGCGGGGGTGGGCATCCGGCGGGGGCGGGGGCGCTCGGCCGGGTGCGGGGGCTGCTGGTCGTTCATCGGGGACCGTCCTGCGACTGGGGTGGCGGACTGGGGTTCGGACGCCGGGCTGGGCACCGCCGCGAGGTGCCGCTGGCCGGAGCCCAGCGAGAGCCGCTCGCGGACCTCGGCCTCGGCGAGCGCGTGGCAGCGCCCGGCGAGCCGGGAGCGGCGGGCCTGTTCGGGCGGGCCGCAGGGCTGGCGGGACAGCGAGCGCAGGGCCGAGAGGTCCTCGGCGGTGGGCAGGTAGCCGTCGGCGACGGCCTCCTCCAGGCGGTCCAGGTAGCCCGCGACGCTCCCGGGCAGGGCGGCCCGGTAGCGGGCCAGGTCGGTGAGCATGAAGGCCCGCAGCCGCCCGCCCTCCTGGACCGCCTCGTCGATGGCCTCGGTCAGCCGCAGCGCGTCCTGGACGTCCTCGGTCCACAGTTCGCCGGCCGCGGCGGGCAGCGGGAGCCGGTCGGGCGCGGCCGGGTAGAGGGCTTGGGCGAGGACACGGCGCAGCACCCGGACTTCATCGGCGCTGAAGGCCATGCCGCCGCGCGATCCGTGTGGCGTTGGCATGGGTCGACAGTACGTGTCGTACGTCCGACTTATGGCGATTGATGACGTGTTTGTCCCGATTGGCCTATGAGATGGCCCGCGGGCCGGCCGCGCCCCGGGAACGCGGCGGGCCCCGGCGCCCGCCGGGGCGGACCGGGGCCCGGGCGGGGCGGCCGGGGGTGTCGGGCGGCGGTGGCCGGGGGCGTCAGGCGGCGGTGGCCGGGCGGTTGCGCTCGAAGATCAGCCGCAGGCCGATCAGGGTCAGCCAGGGCTCGTGCACGTCGATCGAGTCGGCCTCGCCGAGCACCAGCGGGGCCAGGCCGCCGGTGGCGATCACCTGGACGTCGTTCGGGTCCTTGGCGAGCTCCTTGGCCATCCGGTTGACCAGGCCGTCGACCTGGCCGGCGAAGCCGTACAGGATGCCCGACTGCATGCCCTCGACGGTGTTCTTGCCGATCACGTTCCGCGGGCGGGCCAGCTCGATCTTGCGGAGCATCGCGGTCCGGCCGCCCAGGGCGTCGACCGAGATCTCGATGCCCGGGGCGATCGCGCCGCCCACGTAGTCGCCGCGCGCGTTGATCGCGTCGAAGGTGGTCGCGGTGCCGAAGTCGACCACGATGCACGGGCCGCCGTACAGGTGGTTGGCGGCCAGCGCGTTGACGATCCGGTCCGCGCCGACCTCCTTCGGGTTGTCCATCAGCACGTGCACGCCGGTCTTCACGCCCGGCTCGACGATCACCGCCGGGACGTCCCCGTAGTAGCGGCGGGTCACCTCGCGCAGTTCGTGCAGGACGGCCGGCACCGAGGAGCAGATCGCCAGGCCGGCCACCCGGTCGTCCGCCGAGACGATCGGGTGGGCGCCCATCAGGCCCTGCATCAGCACCGCGAGTTCGTCCGCGGTGCGGCGCGGGTCGGTGGAGATCCGCCAGTGCTCGACGATCTCCTCGCCGTCGAACAGGCCGAGCGTGGTCTGGGTGTTGCCGACGTCGATGGTGAGGAGCATGGGGGCGCTTTCTGCTTCGAAGGGTCGGGGTTCGAAGGGTCAGGAGCTGCGGAGGTCCAGGCCGATGTCGAGGATCGGGGCGGAGTGCGTCAGGGCGCCGACGGCCAGGTAGTCGACCCCGGTCCCGGCGACCTCGCGCGCGGTGGCCAGGGTCAGGCCGCCGGAGGCCTCCAGCTTCGCCCGGCCGGCCACCAGCGCGACCGCCTCGCGCAGCTGCGCGGGGGTGAAGTTGTCCAGCAGGATCAGGTCCGCGCCGGCCTCCAGGACGGGCGCGATCTGCTCGACCGTGTCCACCTCCACCTCGATCGGCAGCTCCGGGAACGCCTCGCGCACGGCGGTGAACGCCTCCACCACGCCGCCTGCGGCGACCACGTGGTTGTCCTTGACCAGCGCGGCGTCCGAGAGCGCCATCCGGTGGTTGGCGCCGCCGCCGGCCCGCACCGCGAACTTCTCCAGCGCGCGCAGGCCCGGGGTGGTCTTGCGGGTGTCGCGGACCACCGCGCCGGTGCCCTCCAGGGCGTCCGCCCAGGCCCGGGTCGCGGTGGCGATGCCGGACAGGTGGCAGAGCAGGTTCAGCGCCGAGCGCTCGGCGGTGAGCAGGTCCCGGGTGCGGCTGCGCACCGAGAGCAGCACCTGGCCGGGGGCGACCCGCTCGCCGTCCTCGACGTGCCGCTCGACCTCGAACTCCTCCTCGCAGACCAGCGAGACGACGGCCTCCGCCACCCGCAGCCCGGCCACCACGCCCGCCTGGCGGGCGGTGAAGTCGGCGGTGGCGACGGCCTCGGCCGGGACGGTCGCCACCGAGGTGACGTCCTCGCCGCCGGCCAGGTCCTCGGACAGGGCCGTCATGGCCACGTCCTCCACCTCGACCGGGTCCAGCCCGGCGTCCTCCAGCAGGGCGGCGAGCGCCGGGTCGAGACCGGTCTCGTACTCCTCGCCCTCGCCGCACGCGCAGCCGTCGCCGCAGCCGCCGGACTCGGTGGACAGGAGGGGCAGTTCGGAGTGGGACATGGTGGCGGGGCTCCAGGTGTCGGCGGTACGGGGATCGGCTGGCGGGGGTGCGCGCGCGGACGTCAGCCGGCGAGCGGGTGGACGACGTGGCGGTGCCAGTGGGCGTCGTCGCGGTCGGGGAAGTCCTCGCGCCAGTGGCAGCCGCGGGTCTCCTGGCGCAGGGCGGCGGAGGTGGTGAGGGCGGTGGCGACCTGGTGCAGGTTGGTGGCCTCCCAGGTCTCCACGGACGGGGAGCCGGGGCGGTCCGGGTCGGCCAGGCCGGCCAGCCCCTCGGCGGTGGCGGCCAGCGAGTCCGCGGAGCGGATCACGCCCGCGCCGGCGGACATCAGCTGCTGGAGCTCGCCGCGGGCCCCGGCGGGCAGCAGCGGGACGGGCTCGGCCGCGTGCGCCGCGTCGGTGGTGACGGTGCGGGCCGGGAGCCGGCCGGCGGCGTTCAGCGCGGCCAGGTCGGCGGCGATCCGCTCGGCGAAGACCAGGCCCTCCAGCAGCGAGTTGGAGGCCAGCCGGTTGGCGCCGTGCACGCCGGTGCAGGCGACCTCGCCGCAGGCGTACAGGCCCGGGACGGTGGTGCGGCCGTGCAGGTCGGTGCGGACGCCGCCGGAGGCGTGGTGGGCGGCCGGGGAGACCGGGATCGGCTCGGTGACCGGGTCGATGCCGTGCGCCCGGCAGGCGGCCAGGATGGTGGGGAAGCGGTGCTCCCACATTTCGGCGCCGAAGTGCCGCCCGTCCAGGTACATGTGCCGGGCGCCCTGCTCGTGCATCCGGCGGATGATCGCCTTGGCGACGATGTCGCGCGGGGCGAGTTCGGCCAGTTCGTGCTGGCCGACCATGAAGCGGACCCCGTCCGCGTCGACCAGGTGCGCGCCCTCGCCGCGGACCGCCTCGGAGACCAGCGGCTGCTGGCCCTGGGCGTCCGGGCCGAGGAACAGCACGGTCGGGTGGAACTGGACGAACTCCAGGTCGGTGACCTCGGCGCCGGCCCGCAGGGCGAGCGCGACGCCGTCCCCGGTGGAGACCGCCGGGTTGGTGGTGGCCGAGAAGACCTGGCCCATGCCGCCGGTGGCCAGCACCACGGCCCGGGCCAGGATCGCGCCGACGCCGTCGCGCTGGCCCTCGCCCATCACGTGCAGGGTGACGCCGGAGGCGTGCCCGTCGGCGTCGGTGAGCAGGTCCAGGACCAGGGCGTGCTCGATCAGCTCCAGGCCCGGGTCGGCCTCGACCGCGGCGACCAGGGCGCGCTCGATCTCGGCGCCGGTGGCGTCGCCGCCGGCGTGCGCGATCCGGCGGCGGTGGTGGCCGCCCTCGCGGGTCAGCACGATCTCGCCGTCCTCGTCGAGGTCGAACTCGGCGCCCGCCTCGATGAGCCGGCGCACCGCGGCCGGGCCCTCGGTGACCAGGGTGCGCACCGCCTCCTCGTCGCACAGGCCGGCGCCCGCGACCAGGGTGTCCTGGAGGTGCTGCTCCGGGGTGTCGCCCTCGCCCAGGGCGGCGGCGATGCCGCCCTGGGCCCAGCGGGTGGAGCCCTCGTCCAGCACCGCCTTGGTCACCACCATGGCCCGCAGGCCGGCCTTGCGGGCGTTGAGCGCGACGGTGAGCCCGGCCACGCCGGAGCCGATCACGACCACGTCGGTGCTCGTGGTCCAGCCGGGGGCGGGGGCGGTCAGGCGGTGCGACATGGGTTCAGCTGCTCCTTCAGCGCGCGGCGGCGTCGGCCGCGCCGTTCGCACCACCGTACGCGCCGTCCCCGCGCACCAGTCCGCTGCCCTCGGGGGCGTCCGCGGGGTCGCCGCCGAGGCCGGTGATCCGGTTGCGCTCGTCGACGAACACCACCTTCGGCAGGTACGCCTTGGCCTCGGCGGTGTCCATCTGCCCGTAGGCGATCAGGATCACCAGGTCGCCGGGGTGGACCAGGCGCGCGGCGGCGCCGTTGATGCCTATGACGCCCGAGCCGCGCGGCCCGGCGATGGTGTAGGTCTCCAGCCGGGCGCCGTTGTTGATGTCGACGATGTGGACCAGCTCGCCGGGGAGCAGGTCCGCGGCGTCGAGCAGGTCCTCGTCGACCGTCACCGAACCGACGTAGTGCAGGTCGGCCTGGGTGACGGTGGCACGGTGGATCTTGGACTTGAGCATGGTGCGGAACATGGGTCACGCCTCCTGTGAGTGCATGCCTGGTGGTGCCTACCGGTGGTGGACGGGGCGGCCGGGACCTCGGGAGGCCGGCCGCCCCGGGCGTCCGGGCTAGCGGACGATGACGCTCACGTTGTCGATCAGCCGGGTCGAGCCGACCCGGGCCGCGACGGCGAGCACCGCCTCGCCCCGGAAGTCGTCCGGCGCCTCGGTGAAGGAGAGCGGATCGACCAGGGCGAGGTAGTCGGGGGAGAGGCCGTCCGCGCCCTCCAGCACGGCGGCGGCCGCCGCGCGGACGGCCTTCGGGCCCTGCGCGCCGGCGTCCCGGCCGGCGAACAGGGCGCGGGAGAGGGCGAGCGCCCGGGTGCGCTCCTCCTCGGAGAGGAAGCGGTTGCGCGAGGACAGCGCCAGGCCGTCCTCCTCGCGGACGGTCGGGACGCCGACCACCTCCACGTCGAAGTCCAGGTCGGCGACCATCCGGCGGACGATCGCCAGCTGCTGGGCGTCCTTCTCGCCGAACACCGCGAAGTCCGGGTCGGTGATGTGCAGCAGCTTGGCGACCACGGTCAGCATCCCGTCGAAGTGCCCCGGGCGGGACGCGCCCTCGAAGCCGTCGCCCATCGGGCCAGCCGAGAGCCGCACCAGCGGCTCCCCGTTCGGGTACACCTCGTCCACGGACGGGGCGAACACCACGTCCGCGCCCGCCTCCTCGGCGAGCGCGAGGTCCGCGTCCAGGGTGCGCGGGTAGCGGTCCAGGTCCTCGCCGGCGCCGAACTGCAGCGGGTTCACGAAGACCGTCACCGCGACCCGGCCGTCCCGGCCGACCCGGCGGCGGGCCTCCCGCACCAGCGCCGCGTGGCCCGCGTGCAGCGCGCCCATGGTCATCACCACGGCGTTGTCCACCGGCTGCTCGTCCGGCCAGAACGCGGCCTCGAACTCCTCCACGGTGCGGGTCAGCACCGCCGTGCGGGCCTTCGCCGCCCTCGGGGCCTTCGCCGGGCGCCTGTCGCGTGCCATCAGTGCTTCTCCTCGTTCAGTACGTCCAGCAGCGCCGCCGCCGGCTCCGGCTTCAACGTGCCGTTGGCCACCGCGCGCTGGGCGGTCGCCCGCGCCATCGCCCGGTACGCCTGGCCGATGTCCGGGGTCACCGTAGCGAGTCGGTCCAGGTGCGTGCGCACCGTCCCGACGTCACCGCGGGCCACCGGGCCGGTCAGCGCGAGGTCGCCCGAGCGCAGGGCGTTGTCCAGGGCCGCGCCCAGCAGCGGGCCGAGCAGCTGGCCGGGTTCCTGGACGCCCGCCGTGCGCAGCAGCTCCATCGCCTGCGCGACCAGCGTCACCAGGTGGTTCGCCCCGTGCGCGAGCGCCGTGTGGTAGAGCGGCCGGACCTCCTCGGGGATCCAGGCCGGCTCGCCGCCCATCTCCACCACCAGGGCCTCGGCGACCGGGCGCAGCTCCTCCGGGGCGGTCACCCCGAACGGGCAGCCGGCCAGCCGGGCCACGTCCACCGAGGTGCCGGTGAAGGTCATTGCGGGGTGCAGCGCCAGCGGCAGCGCGCCCGCCCGGGCGGCGGGCTCCAGCACGGCCACGCCGTGCGCGCCCGAGGTGTGCACGAGCAGCTGGCCCGGGCGGACCGCGCCGGTCGCGGCCAGGCCCTGCACGAGACCGGGCAGGACGTCGTCCGGGACGGTCAGCAGCACCAGGTCCGCGGCGGCCGTCACCTGCGGGGGCGCGACCAGCCGCACCCCCGGCAGCAGGGCCTCGGCCCGGCGGCGGGACGCGGCGGAGACGCCGGACGCGGCGACCACGCGGTGGCCGGCGAGCTGCAGGGCGGCGCCCAGGGCGGGGCCGACGCGGCCGGCGCCGAGGACGCCCACGGTGAGCCGGGCGGGGCGGTTACCGGGGTCGGAGGGGTCTCCGAAGTCGGGCAGCACTCTTCCGTTCCAGTCCTCTAGGGGTACCAGACGTACCGGTCAATGGTACGGGGGTTTCCGGCCCGCCCACCCACCCGTGCCACCGCGGCCCCCCGTCAGGGGGTCTCGCCGGCCCGGACGAGGCCGTTCTCGTAGGCGAGGACGACGGCCTGGACGCGGTCGCGGAGGCCGAGTTTGGCGAGGATGCGGCCGACGTGGGTCTTGACGGTGGCTTCGGAGAGGACCAGGCGGGCGGCGATCTCGCCGTTGGAGAGGCCCTGGGCGACCAGCAGGAAGACCTCCCGCTCGCGGTCGGTGAGCGGGCCGAGCACGGGAGAGCCGGGGGTGCCGGCGGGGGTGGGGAGGACCTCCGCGAAGCGGTCGATCATGCGGCGGGTGGTGGTGGGGGCGACCACCGCGTCGCCGCCGTGCACGGAGCGGATCGCGGCGACCAGCTCGGTGGGCGGGACGTCCTTGAGCAGGAAGCCGGAGGCGCCGGCCCTGAGCGCGGCGAAGGCGTACTCGTCCAGGTCGAAGGTGGTGAGGATGAGGACCCGGGGGGCGCCCTCGACCGGGGCGCCGTGCTCGTCGAGGCAGATCCGGCGGGTGGCCTGGACGCCGTCGAGCCGGGGCATCCGGACGTCCATCAGGATCACGTCGACCTCGGCGGTGCGCAGCACCTCGACGGCCTGCTGGCCGTCGCCCGCCTCGGCGGCGATCTCGATGTCGCCCTGTGACTGCAGGACCATCCGGAAGCCGGTGCGCAGCAGTTCCTGGTCGTCGACCAGCATGACGCGGATCGGCATCGCTCGGGTCTCCTTGCGTGGGGGGCGGGTGGGTCAGGCGGACGCTCTGAGCGGCAGGACGGCCCGGATCCGGAAGCCGCCGCCGGGCCGGGGCCCGACGTCCAGGCTGCCGCTGACCATACCGACGCGCTCGCGCATGCCGATCAGGCCGTGGCCGAGCCCGTCGGTGCCGCCGGAGAGCTGTTCGCGGGTGGAGCCGCGGCCGTCGTCCTCGACCAGGACCTCCAGGTCGCTCTCCCGGAAGTCGACGGCGACCCGGGCCCGGGCGTTCGGCCCGCCGTGCTTGCGGACGTTGGTGAGCGCCTCCTGGACGATCCGGTAGACCGTCAGCTCCAGGCCGCGGGGCAGTTCGCGGACCTGGCCGGTGGCGGCGAACTCGACCGGCAGGCCGGCCGTGCGGACCTGCTCCAGCAGGTCGGGCAGCTCCTCGACGCCGGGCTGCGGCACGTACTCGCCGGCCGTGTCGGCGGTGCGCAGCACCCCGAGCAGGCGGCGCATCTCGGCGAGGGCCTGGCGGCCGGTGGACGCGATGGTGCCGAGCGCCTCCTTGGCCTGCTGCGGCGAGGAGTCCATCACGTAGGCGGCGCCGTCGGCCTGGACGATCATCACCGAGACGTTGTGCGCGACCACGTCGTGCAGCTCGCGGGCGATCCGGGCGCGCTCGGCGGCGACCGCGACCTGGGCCTGGGCGTCGCGCTCGCGCTCCAGCCGGGCGGCCCGGTCCTCCAGCTCGACCAGGTAGGCGCGGCGGACCCGGGTGAGCCGGCCCCAGGCCCAGCACAGCACGAACGGGGTGGTCATCAGCACGGCCAGGAACACCGCCCCGTAGCCGCTCTGGCGCTGCTCCGCGGGCGTCAGCCGCCACAGCGTCAGCGGGCCGGCCGCCAGGCTCGCCGCCAGCGCCAGCCGGGACGTCCAGGCGTGGCCGAACGCGGCGCCGGTGTAGCCGAACACCAGGTAGGCGATGCTCGACACGTTGGGGTCGATCCCGAACGCGACCTGGCCCAGGCCGAGCGCGACGGCCGCCGCGGTGGTGGCGTCCGGCCGGCGGCGGCGGACCACCATCAGGGCGGGCAGCAGGACGGCGACCGCGACGCCGGCGTAGTGCTTCCAGGAGGGCAGCGGGTCGTCCGGCACGCCGTTCGACTCGACCGCGGCGAGCACGCCGAGCATCAGGACGAGCAGCGCCCAGCCGGAGTCGACGACCACGGGATGTCGGCGGAGCCAGGCGTTGAGTCGATGCACGTCTCCAGCGTAGGGAGTCCGCGGGGCCGTTCCGCTCCGCCGCGAGGTCGATCCGGGGCTACTCCCCAGGGTGGAGGCGCATCCGCCCCGGTAACGTCGCCCACCATGACATGGATGCGGTGGCGGCCCGCGATCGAACACGCCCTGTACCGGCCCGACGGCGGCTTCTACCGCGGGCCGGAGGGCCCGGCCGGGCACTTCCGCACCTCGGTGCACGCCTCCGCGCGCTTCGCCGCCGCCGTCACCCGCCTGCTGGCGGGGGTCGACGCGGCGCTCGGCCGGCCGGAGCGGCTGGCCTTCGTCGACGTCGGCGCCGGCCGCGGCGAACTCACCCTCGCGGTGCGCGACCTGCTCCCCGCCGGGCTGCGCGGACGGGTGGACCTCCGGGCCGTCGAGCTGGCCGACCGCCCGGCCGGCCTGCCCGCCGAGATCGGCTGGTCCGCCGAGCCGCCCGCCGGCGTCCGGGGCCTGCTGTTCGCCAACGAGTGGCTGGACAACGTCCCGCTGGAAGTGGCCGAGCGCGGCGCGGACGGGCGGCTGCGCTACGTCGAGGTCGCGCCGGACGGGGCGGAGCGGCCCGGCGGGCCGGTGGACCCGCCGGACGCGGCCTGGGCCGGGCGCTGGTGGCCGGACGGGGAGCGGGTCGAGCTGGGCGGCCCGCGGGACGCCGCCTGGGCCGCGGCCGTCGGCACCCTGGAGCGGGGCCTGGCGGTGGCCGTCGACTACGGGCACCTGCGGGCGGCCCGGCCGCCGTTCGGCACCCTGACCGGCTTCCGGGACGGCCGCGAGTGCGCCCCCGTCCCCGACGGCTCCCGCGACCTGACCGCGCACGTCGCGCTCGACGCGGCGGCGGTCCCCGGGCACCCGGCGCTGCTCACCACCCAGCGCGAGGCGCTGCGCGCGCTGGGCGTCAGCGGCGCCCGCCCGCCGCTGGCGCTGGCGGGCAGCGACCCGGCGGCCTACCTGCGCGCCCTGGGCGGGGCGGGCGAGGCCGCCGAGCTCACCGACCCGGGCGGGCTCGGCGCGTTCCACTGGCTGGCCCAGGCCGTCCGGATGCCGGTACCGGACGACCTCGCGGGCCTGCCGGGATGGCAGACTCTCCCCTCGTAGAAGGAGGCGACGGCCATGACGGAGACCACGGTCGGCATCGGCCCGGGCGCGCAGACGCTCCCCGGCGACGGCGGCAGCACCGACATGGTGCTCAACATCGGCCCGCAGCACCCGTCCACGCACGGCGTGCTCCGCCTGAAGCTGGTGCTCGACGGGGAGCGGATCACCTCCGCCGAGCCGGTGATCGGCTACATGCACCGCGGCGCGGAGAAGCTCTTCGAGGCCCGCGACTACCGGCAGATCGTCATGCTGGCCAACCGGCACGACTGGCTGTCCGCGTTCGCCAACGAGCTGGGCGTGGTGCTGGCCGTCGAGCGGATGCTCGGCATGGAGGTGCCCGAGCGGGCGGTCTGGCTGCGGACGCTGCTGGCCGAGCTCAACCGCGTCCTCAACCACCTGATGTTCCTCGGCTCCTACCCGCTGGAACTGGGCGGCATCACCCCGATCTTCCACTCCTTCAACGGCCGCGAGGAGCTCCAGCACGTCCTGGAGGAGGCCTCCGGCGGCCGGATGCACTACATGTTCAACCGGGTCGGCGGCCTCAAGGAGGACCTTCCGGCCGGCTGGCTCGGCCGGGTCCGGCGCGCGGTCGGCACGGTCCGCGGGCAGCTGCCGGTCTTCGAGGACCTGGTGCTCGGCAACGAGATCTTCCGCGGCCGCACGGCGGGCGTCGGCGTCCTCTCCCGCGCGCACGTGCACGCCTACGGCGTCAGCGGGCCGATCGCCCGGGCCAGCGGCGTCGACTTCGACCTGCGCCGCGACGAGCCCTACCTCGCCTACGGGGAGCTGCGGGACGTCCTGAAGGTGGCCGTCCGGGAGGAGGGCGACTGCCTGGCCCGGTTCGAGTGCCTGCTGGAGCAGACCGCCAACTCCCTCGACCTCGCCGACGCGTGCCTCGACCGGCTGGCCGGCCTGCCGGCCGGGCCGGTCAACCTGCGGCTGCCCAAGGTGCTCAAGGCGCCGGAGGGCGAGACGTACGCCTGGACCGAGAACCCGCTCGGCCTGAACGGGTACTACCTGGTCTCGCGCGGCGAGAAGACGCCGTGGCGGCTCAAGCTGCGCTCGGCGTCCTTCAACAACGTCCAGGCGCTGACCGAGCTGCTGCCGGGGACGCTGGTGGCGGACATGGTGGCGATCCTGGGGTCGATGTTCTTCGTGGTCGGCGACATCGACAAGTGAGCGGGCCCCGGCCGGGGCCCGCTCCCGGGCGCTACCGGTCCGCGGGGTGCGGGGCCAGCCGGGTGTCGTGGGCCTCGCAGAGGGCGACCAGCTGGTCGTACGCGGCCCGGCCCATGAGCTCGGTGAGCTCGGGGCGGTAGGAGACGTAGACCGGGTCGGGCGCGCGGTGGGCCTCGGGGGAGCCGGTGCACCACCAGTGCAGGTCGTGGCCGCCGGGGCCCCAGCCGCGGCGGTCGTACTCGCCGATGGAGACCTGGAGGTAGCGGGTGTCGTCGGGGCGGTCGATCCAGTCGTAGGTGCGGCGCACCGGCAGCTGCCAGCAGACGTCCGGCTTGGTCTCCAGCGGTTCGAGGCCCTCGCGCAGGGCCAGGACGTGCAGGGCGCAGCCCGCGCCGCCGGGGAAGCCGGGGCCGTTGAGGAAGAGGCAGGCCCCGTCGACCCGGCGGGTCTGGCGGTCGCCGTCCTCGTCGAACATGGTGATGCCGCCGTCGCGGCGGATCCGGCCCCTGGCGTCGGTGCCCTCGGCGTGGTGCTCCCAGATGTCGGGGGTGAGGCGGGCGGCGTGCCCGGCGACGCGCCGCTCGTCGTCCTCGTCGGAGTAGTGGGCGCCGAGGGTGCAGCAGCCGTCGGAGGCGCCGCGGCCGGGCTGGATGCCGTGGCAGCCCTTGCCGAAGATGCAGCCCCAGCGGGAGGTGAGCCAGGTGAGGTCGCAGCGGAACACCTGGTCCCCGTCGTCGGGGTCGGTGAACTCGACCCAGGCGCGCGGGAAGTCGAGGGCGACCTCGCGGACGGCGGGCATCGCCAGGTCGACGACGGGGCCCCTGGCCTTGGCCGGCTTGTCGGCCCTGTCGGCCCTGTCGGCCCTGTCGGCCCCGGCGGTCTTCGCCGGCTTGTCGGCCTTGGCGGGCTTCTTGGTCTTCTTGTTCTTGGTGCTGTCAGCTGGTGCCACCCGGCAAGGGTATGGCCTGGGCGGGACGGGCCGGGGTTGCGGCGGCGCGGCTTTGCCGGGGGTTCGTCCGAGTTGGGATGGTTGCGGGGGTTTCGGGCGGCCGGGGAAGGTGAAACGGCTGTGAAAAGGGCCGCCGGCCGGTCGGCGCGGGCGGAGTGTGGTCCTAGGATGGCTCAGCCGATAGGTCGGGCGCACGGGCGCCCTTGCACGGGGGAGTGCAGATGGGCGACGAGGTCGTCATCCGGTCGTGGGAACTCCACGGCGAGGGACGCGAGTTCGAGAAGATCTCGGACGAGTTCGGGAGCGCGGCGAAGCAGTTGGAGAGCGGCCTGGCGGCGCTGGGCGCGCCGTGGGGCGAGGACGAGCCGGGGCAGCCGTTCGGCACCGCGTACGGCGAGGCCCGGGAGGGCGCGCTGGCCGGGCTGCAGGGGCTGTCGGAGCGGCTGGGCCGGATCGGGCGCGGGCTGCACACGATGGCGGACACCACCGACCGCACCGACCAGGAGATCAGCGCGGACTTCGACGCGCCCTCGCTGAACCACCCGACCGCAACCGGCCGGGCCTGAAACGGAGTCAGTCCACCTGGCGGGCCGCCGCGCGCGCCGAGCCGTACCACCCGAAGGGGGAGCACGTGTCCAGGAACCTGCCGGAGGAACTCGCCCCCGCGCTGGCGCGGACCGGCCACGCGTGGCCGCAGGCGGACGAGGACGGGCTGCGCCGGGCGGCCGGCCTGTGGCGCGAGTTCGGGTCGGACGCGGACGCCCTGGTGGCCCGCGGCACGGCCTCCGCGCAGCGGGTGTCGGGGGAGAACAAGGGCCGCGCGGTGGACGCCTTCGCCGACCACTGGCGGCAGTTCAGCGGCGGCGGGCGCGGCCAGCTGGACGACGCCGCGGCGGCGGCCGCGCTGGTGGCCGCCGCGCTGGACAAGGCGGCCGGGGTGGCCGACCAGGTGAAGGCCGACATCATCGCGGTGCTCACCGAGCTGACCGAGAAGATCCGGGCGGCCGACGCGGCCGAGGCCAAGGCCAAGGCGGACATCGCGCAGGCCGGCAAGGAGGCCGCCACCGGACTGGGCGGGCTGGTGACCGGCGCGGTCGGCGCGGCCGTCGGCGCGGTCAAGGAACTGGCCGCCGAGGCCGAGGAGCTGGCCGCGGTCGAGCACGCCAAATCGAGGATCGGCCAGCTGCTGGAGCGGCTCGGCCGGGACATGGGCGAGGCCGCCGGGTCACTGGCCAAGGAGCCGCCCCTGGTCGCGCTGGAGCGGATCGCCCGGACCGACGGCCGGGGCCTGCACGGCGAACTGCGCGAGACCTCGATGGCGGCCCGCTCCGGGAAGGTCGGCGGGGCGCTGGCGCGGGCCGGGGTGGCCCGCTCGGTCGAGGTGGCCGCCGTCGCCGGCCTGCACGCCGAGGTCAAGGCCGACGGCACGGTGCGCACCGACCGGCACGGCAACCCGGTGCTGGTCGGCGAGGACGGGCAGCGGGTCAAGGGCGTGGACGGCCTGACGGTCACCCAGGGCCCGGACGGCACCCAGCAGTTGGTCGACGCCAGCGGCACCCCGGTCACCGGCGTGGCGATCGGCGAGGACGGCAAGCCGCTGCTCGGCGGCAACGGCAAGCCGCTGCTGGTGGGCCTGGGCGGCGCGCTGGTCGGCACCGGCATCACGCTGGCGCTCGGCCTGAACGGCAAGCCCCGACTCGGCGACGACGGCCACCCGGTGATGCTGGACGCCGACGGCACCCAGGTCGCCGGCCTGGTCGCCGACCCGGACGGCCACCTGCTGACCGGCCACGACGGCCACCCGGTCACCGTGGACGCCGCCGGCCGGGCGGCCGGCCCGGGCGGACAGGTGATCCAGTTCGGCGCGGACGGCCGCCCGCTGGACCTGCTCGGCCCCGACGGGCAGCCGGTCAGCGTGGTGGACGACCAGCAGCCGGACGGCCCGTTCCAGAACGACCTGCCGCACGCCCACGGCCACGGCGGCCCGGACGGGCACGGCACCTGGGCCGGCGACGGCACCGGGCCGGGCACGGGCCCGGGCCTCGGGCACGGCGGCCCGCTCGGCCCCGGCCACGGCGGCCTGCTGACCGACCTGACCGGCACCGTCACCGACCCGGTGTCGGCGGTGACCCAGAGCGCGCTCGGCGACCCGGGCGGCCACCCGCAGTCCGGCCCGGCCGACAGCGGCGGCTACCGCGGCCACCAGGGCACCGGCTACCAGGGCACCGGCTACCAGGGCGGCTCGCACAACGTCTCCTACGGCAGCCCCGCGGCGCCCGCCTACAGCGGACCGACCGTCAGCACCCCGTCCGGCGGTGGCTCGTACGGCGGCGGTGGCGGCTCGTACGGCGGCGGCTCGTACGGGGGCGGCTCGTACGGGGGCGGCGGCCACAGCGTGCCGGACCTGCCGGTGTCGGTGCACGTCGACTCGGTGGTCGCGCCGCCCGCGCCGAGCGCCCCGCCGGTGGTGAGCGGCGGCGACATCTGGTCGTCCGGCGGCGGCGGTGGCGGCGGCGGTCACCGCCTCGCCGACCCGGGGCCGTCCTCCGGCGGGTCGGGCCCGTCCGGCGGCTCCTCGTTCCAGCTCGGCCCGGTCGGCGGCGGTACGGCCGCCCCGGTCGGCGGCGGCATCCCGACGGGCGGGCCGGTGGCGACCGGCCCGGTGGCCGGTGCGGGCCCGATCGGCGGACCGGTCGGCGCGGTGCCCGGCGGCGCGGCGGCGGTGCCCGGCGCCCCGGGGGCCCCCGGCGCGGCCGGTGTCCCGGGCGCGCCCGCGGCGGGCCCGGTGGGCGGCGCGGTCGGCGCTCCCGGCCCGGTCGGCGCGGTCGGCACCCCCGGTGCCCCCGGCGCGGCGGGCGGCGGGGCCGCGGTGATCGGCGTCGGCCAGCAGCCGGTCGGCGGACGCCCGGTGGCCGGCGTCCCGGTGCCGACCGCGGGCGGCGGCGGGATCGGCCAGCACGCGTCCGGCACCCCGGCCCGCGGCTACGAGCCGCTGGTGGACACCCGGCGCCAGGCCGGTACGGACGAGCAGGGCCTGCCGGTGAACCCCGGACAGGCGTCCGCGGCCTGGCTGGTGATCGCCAACGGCCGCCGCCCCGGCGCCGTCGCCCCGCGACCGGCCGGCGAGCGCGAGCGGACCCTCGCCGACAGCCGCCCGTACGGCCTGCCCGGCGGGCTCGGCCCGGTCGACCCGGCGCACCAGGCCGAGGCGGTGCGCCGCACCCCGGTGCCCGCGCCGGACCCGATGGTCGGCGAGTGGACCGAGGTGCTCAACGGCGGCGGCCCCGCCGAGAGCGGGCGCGCCAACAACTGCGTGGACGTGTCGCTGTCCGCCGTGGACACCCTCGGCGGCGTCCCGACCTGCGCCGCGCCCCGGCTGCCCGACGGCCCGGCCGGCGAGCGCGGCGGCCGCGACCGCGCCGAGCTCGAACTCGGCACCCGCTTCCTCGACCTCGGCGACGGCACCGAGGCCCACGGCAAGCTCGGCCGGGCCCTGCTCGCCCACGGCACCGGCACCCGGGCGGTGCTGCTCACCGTCGACGCGTTCGGCCGCTCGCACACCTGGAACGCCGTCAACCACAAGGGCGTCCTCAGCTACCTGGACCACCAGACCGGCTACGCCGGGCCCACCCCGCTCTACCCGGCCGACCACGGCCTCTGGGCGATCGCGGTGGACGCCGCCGACCGGCCGATCGACCTGACCGCGCCGCTGCCGGCCACCGTCGCCGTCCCGGAGCACGCCCCGGAGCGCGCCTCCGAGCGGGCCCCGGAGCCGGCCCTGGTCGGCGCGGCCGGTACGGCCGGTACGGCCGGTACGGAGGACGGTGCCCCCGCCGGGGCCGCTGACGACACCGCCCCCGCCGCGGCGCCCGCCCCGCCGCGCTCCCGGCTCACCATCCACCGCACCACCACCGGGAGCACCAGCCGATGATCACCCGCGAGCAGGCCCTCGCCACCGCCCACCGCTGGGTCAACGGCGACCTCCCGCAGGAGGGTTCACGGCCTGTCAGGTGCCACGAGTTCGACCTCGGCTGGGTGCTCTGGCCCGAGCCCGCGCCGGTCCTCACCGACCCGCTGACCGGCGCCCGCCGGGCCCCCGAGGAGATCGGCGCGGCCTGCGCCGTGGTCGACCGGGTCACCGGCGAACTCGTGGTCTACCCGTCCGTCCCGGTGCCGGTGGTCGAGCAGCTGCACCGCGACCGCCTCGGCGCCGGCAGCCACCGCCCGGCGCTGCCGCCGGTCACCGGCCCGGGCACCCGGGCCACCCTGACCTACCGGGACGACCGGGACGAGCTGCGCTCGCTGACCGTCCACTCCGCGCACGGCCGCCCGCACCCCGCGCTGCGGGCCCGCCGCCAGCTCGCCGAGCAGGGCGTCCCGGCCGAGAACCTGGTCGCGCTCCGCACCGACCTGCGCCTGTCGATGCTCCCCGGCGGCTACTTCGAGCAGGCCGTCGCCGAGCAGCTTCCGGGCGTCCGGCTGGAGTTCGAGCAGCCGTACGGGCCGCGCCACGACCACCGGGCGGTGGCCGTGCGGGCCCTGGTGGCCCGGGCCCGCAGCGGCTACAACCGGGTGCCGTTCCCGCCCGCGGTGCCGCCCGCCCAGCCCGAGGACGAGACCGGCCTGGGCAAGCGGCTGGCCGCCCTGTTCGGCGAGGACGGCACCCGCCGCTTCGAGCAGGCCGAGGTGCTCGCCGCCGACCTGCCCGAGGCCGTCGGCCGCCCGCTGCGGCGCACCGGACTGCCGCGCGAGGTCCCCGGCTTCTTCACCCTGCACCTGCCGGAGGCCGACGGCATCGCCGGGCCGGCCGCCCCGCCGCTGCCCGACCTCGCCGAGCTGCTGGCCGCGCGCGGCCGGGGCCGCCGGGCCACCGCCGCCGCCCGGGCCGCGCTGCTCGGCCAGCGGGTGATCGGCACCGACGGCTGGGCGCTGCTCACCGTCGACACCGCCCAGGGACGGGTCCGCGCCGTCGACCCGGACACCTGCGAGGCCCGCTACTGCAACGCCGACCTGACCGCCTTCACCCGCTGCCTGGCACTGCTCGCCGAACGCCGCCCCCGGCTGCTCGACCTGCCCCCCGAGCAGGCCGGCCCGGCCGTCGCCGAGCTCCAGTGGGCGCTGGCCGCCCTGGACCGCACCGCGCTGAGCGACCCGGAGAACTGGTGGGCGGTCATCGTCGAGCAGCTCTGGGACGGGATGCTGTGACCCCTCCGCCGTCCCCCGCGGTATCCCTGGCGGTCACCGGTCTGGGCTAGGTTGGGCGGTCATGCGACTCGGTGTGCTCGACGTAGGCTCCAACACCGTCCACTTCCTCGTGGTGGACGCCCACCCCGGCGCGGCCCCGCTGCCCGCCTACTCCCACAAGGCCGAACTCCGCCTCGCCGAGCTGCTGGAGGAGGACGGGGCGATCAGCGGGACGGGGGTCGAGCGCCTGGTCTCCATGGTCGCCTCCTCGCTGCGGGTGGCCGAGGACAAGGGCGTGGTCGACCTGCTGCCGTTCGCCACCTCGGCGGTGCGGGAGGCCGCCAACGGCGAGGAGGTGCTGCGCCGGGTCGAGGACGAGACCGGCGTCGCGCTCAACGTGCTCTCCGGACAGGACGAGGCCCGGCTGACCTTCCTCGCCGTCCGCCGCTGGTTCGGCTGGTCCTCCGGCCGGCTGCTCAACCTGGACATCGGCGGCGGCTCGCTGGAGATCGCCTGCGGCATCGACGAGCAGCCCGCCGTCGCCACCTCCCTGCCGCTCGGCGCCGGCCGCCTCACCTCCCGGCTGCCCGGCGAGGTCGCCGACCCGGGCGACCTGCGCGAACTGCGGCGGCACATCCGGGCCGAGATCGCCGGCGCGGTCGGCGGCATCGCCCGGCTCGGGCCGCCCGACCACGCGGTGGCCACCTCCAAGACCTTCAAGCAGCTCGCCCGGATGACCGGCGCCGCCCCCGAGGGCGCGGGCGTCCGGGTCCCCCGCCGGCTCACCCGCGCGGGCCTCTCCGCCTGGCTGCCCCGGCTCGCCGCGATGACGCCCGCCGAGCGGGCCCAGATCCCCGGCGTCTCGGCCGGCCGGGCCCGCCAGCTGCTGGCCGGCGCGCTGGTCGCCGACGCGGCGATGGACCTCTTCGGCCTGGAGGAGCTGGACATCTGCCCGTGGGCCCTGCGCGAGGGCATCATCCTGCGGCGGCTGGACACGATGGACGGACCCGAGCCCCGGACCGCCGTCGGGGCCTGACCGGACAGCGCGGGCCCCCGCGCGGCGGCGCGGTCCGCCGCCCTGCGCCGCGAGCCTGCGCGCGGGCCCGGCCGGCCGCGCGGTTCCCCGCGTCCCCGTCCGCGCTCCCAGCAGGGCGGTTCTCCCCGAGCCCCTGGTTTTCCCGGGGCGTGACCTAGTCTGGTCTGCGTGGTGGATGCAACGGGCGGTCGGAGCACGAGGCGCGGCCCGCTGCCGTCCAAGGCGGCCCGGGCCGCCCGGGCGGCGCGGCGCAAGCTGGACCGGCCGGTGCTGCCGGCCCCGCACCCGGCGCTGCACGTGCCCGACACGAAGGTCGCGCTGTCGACCGCGTCGGTGTACCCGTCGACCACCGGGACGGCCTTCGAGCTGGCCGCCCGGCTGGGGTACGACGGCGTCGAGGTGATGGTCTGGAACGACCCGGTGAGCCAGGACGTGGAGGCGCTGCGGCGGCTCTCCGACCGGCACGGGGTGCCGGTCCTCGCGGTGCACGCGCCGTGCCTGCTGATCACCCAGCGGGTGTGGAGCACCGACCCGTGGACCAAGCTGGTGCGGGCCCGGAAGGCGGCCGAGCGGCTGGGCGCGGACACCGTGGTGGTGCACCCGCCGTTCCGCTGGCAGCGGCAGTACGCCAAGGACTTCGTGGCCGGGATCGGCCGGATGGCGGGCGAGACCGACGTCCGGTTCGCGGTGGAGAACATGTACCCGTGGCGCTACCGGGACCGCGAGGTGCTGGCGTACGCGCCGGGCTGGGATGTCACGGACGAGGAGTACCGGCACTTCACCGTCGACCTCTCGCACGCCGCGACCTCCCGCACCGACGCCCTCGAACTGGTCGACCGGATGGGCGACCGGCTGGCCCACGTGCACCTGGCGGACGGCTCGGGCTCCGGCAAGGACGAGCACCTGATCCCCGGACGCGGCAAGCAGCCCTGCGCGGAGCTGCTGGAGCGCCTGGCCCGCACCGGCTTCGACGGCCACGTGGTGCTGGAGGTCAACACCCGCAAGGCGGGCGGCCCCGCCGAGCGGGAGGCCGACCTGGCCGAGGCGCTGGCCTTCACCCGGCTGCACCTGGCGACGGCCCGGCCGGCCGACTGACCCCTTCGCCGTCGGCGAACCCCCGCCGCCGCGCGGTGCGTTCGCGCCTAGAGTCGGACCCGTGACGGAACAGGGGAACCCGCCGGTGTACGACACCGCGGCGCACGCCAACTCCTTCGGCCCGGTGGCCGCCCAGTACCAGGCCGCCCGGCCGTCCTACCCGGACGCGCTCTTCGACGCGCTGGAGCGGCTGGCCGGCCGCCCGCTGGCCGGGGCCGAGGTGCTGGACGTCGGCGCGGGCACCGGCATCGCCACCCGGCTGCTGGCCGGACGCGGCGCCCGGGTGGTCGCGGTCGAGCCGAGCGAGGGGATGGCCGCGGTGCTGCGCGAGCTGAGCCCGGACGTCCCGGTGGTGAAGGCGGTGGGTGACGAACTCCCGTTCCACGACGCCTCGGTGGACCTGGTGACGTACGCCCAGGCGTTCCACTGGACCGACCCGGCGCGCTCGGTCCCGGAGGCGCTGCGGGTGCTGCGCCCGGGCGGGTCGCTGGCGGTGTGGTGGAACGTCAAGGACGTCGGGGTGCCCTGGCTGGCGGCCCAGCAGGAGCGGCTGGCGGCGGCCCTGCCCACGTACGACCACCACAGCGGGGTGGACGCCAGGCCGGAGAAGTTGACGGGACCGGGCCTGGAGGTGCGCTCCGCCCGGCTGCGCTGGGAGCGGACCGTCCCGGTGGAGCAGGTGATCGACGACCTGACCTCCCGCTCGTACTTCGCGGTGCTGGAGCCGGAGCGGCGCGCCCCGGTGCTGGCCGCCGAGCGGGCGGCGCTGCTCGCCGAGTTCCCGGACGGGCAGGTCACCGAGCCGTACCGGTTGGACGCCTTCGTGCTGTCGAAGCCGTAGCGTCCGGGGCCGCGGGGCGGCCCGCGCCGACCGCCCGCACTGACCGCATCGCGGACACCGGGTCCGGGGACGGCCGTCGCGGGCGTAGGCTCGACAGCCCCCGAGAGTCTCCTGAAGGAGCGGCAACGATGCCCCAGCTGAGGTCCAACACGGTCACCCAGGGTCGCAACATGGCGGGCGCGCGCGCCCTTCTGCGCGCCGCGGGCGTAGCCCGCGAGGACTTCGGCAAGCCGATCATCGCGGTCGCCAACTCCTTCACCGAGTTCGTCCCGGGCCACACCCACCTCCAGCCGGTCGGCCGGATCGTCTCCGAGGCGATCAAGCAGGCGGGCGGCATCCCGCGCGAGTTCAACACCATCGCGGTGGACGACGGCATCGCGATGGGCCACGACGGCATGCTGTACTCGCTGCCCTCGCGCGACCTGATCGCCGACTCGGTGGAGTACATGGTCAACGCGCACTGCGCCGACGCGCTGATCTGCATCTCCAACTGCGACAAGATCACCCCCGGCATGCTGATGGCCGCGCTGCGCCTGAACATCCCCACCGTCTTCGTCTCCGGCGGCCCGATGGAGGCCGGCAAGGCCACCCTGGTCGACGGCACGGTGCGCAAGCTGGACCTGGTGGACGCGATCTCCCAGGCGGTGAACGAGAACGTCTCCGACGCGGACATCTCGATCATCGAGGAGAACGCCTGTCCGACCTGCGGCTCCTGCTCGGGCATGTTCACCGCCAACTCGATGAACTGCCTCACCGAGGCGATCGGCCTCTCGCTGCCCGGCAACGGCTCGCTGCTGGCCACCCACACCGGCCGCCGCGCCCTGTACGAGCAGGCCGGCCGCACGGTCGTGGAGATCACCGAACGCTACTACGGCGGCGACGACGAGTCCGTCCTGCCGCGCAACGTCGCCACCCGCGCCGCGTTCGAGAACGCCATGGCGCTGGACATCGCGATGGGCGGCTCCACCAACACCATCCTGCACCTGCTGGCCGCCGCCCAGGAGGCCGAGGTCGACTTCGACATGCGGGTCATCGACAGCATCTCCCGCAAGGTGCCCTGCCTGTCCAAGGTCGCCCCCAACGGCTCCTACTACATGGAGGACGTGCACCGCGCGGGCGGCATCCCCGCCATCCTGGGCGAGCTCTACCGCGGCGGCCTGCTGCACGAGGACGTCCACACCGTGCACTCCGACTCGCTCGCCGAGTGGATGAAGACCTGGGACGTGCGCGGCGGCTCGGCCTCCGCCGAGGCCGTCGACCTCTGGTACGCCGCCCCCGGCTGCGTCCGCTCCGCCGAGGCGTTCAGCCAGTCCGAGCGCTGGGACACCCTGGACACCGACGACGCGGGCGGCTGCATCCGCAGCGTCGAGCACGCCTACTCGGTCGAGGGCGGCCTCGCCGTCCTGTACGGCAACATCGCCGAGGACGGCTGCGTGGTGAAGACCGCCGGCGTGGACGAGTCGATCTGGCGCTTCCAGGGCAAGGCCGTGGTCTGCGAGTCCCAGGACGAGGCGGTCGAGAAGATCCTGACCAAGCAGGTCACCGAGGGCGACGTGGTGGTCATCCGCTACGAGGGCCCCAAGGGCGGCCCCGGCATGCAGGAGATGCTCTACCCCACCTCCTTCCTCAAGGGCCGCGGCCTGGGCAAGGCCTGCGCCCTGATCACCGACGGCCGGTTCTCCGGCGGCACCTCCGGCCTGTCCATCGGCCACGTCTCCCCGGAGGCGGCCTCCGGCGGCGCCATCGCCCTGGTCGAGGACGGCGACCCGATCACCATCGACATCCCGGCCCGCACCATCAACCTCGACGTCTCCTTCGAGGAGCTGCACGAGCGCCGCCTCAAGCTGGAGTCCGAGGGCGGCTACCGCCCGAAGAACCGCGACCGGAAGGTCTCCGCCGCGCTCCGGGCGTACGCCGCGATGGCCACCTCCGCCGACAAGGGCGCCGTCCGGGACGTCTCCAAGCTCGGCTGAGGCGCGTTGCCCCGGGGGCGGGCCCCGCTCGTGGTGATAATCGGACCGTGAGTACGACGCGTACGACGGCCACGACCACCACCGCGGACGGGGCACCCGCCCCCCGGCCGATCCGCTGGTTCGGCACCACCTGGGTCCGGCGCGGCCCCGACTACTGGCTGCGCCGCGTCGCGGTCTCGCTCGGCGCCCTCGCCGCCACCGCCGCCGGAGCGCTCGCGCTGCGGCTGGGCGTCTCCGGCGTCCGGCTCTCCGAAGCCGCCCCGCTCGCGCTGCCGCTGACGCTCGCCATCGGCCTCTGCTCGGCGCTGGCCGGCCTGCGGAACTGGAAGATCCTCACCGAGGGCCGGGACTCGCTCACCGGCTGGATGGCGGAGGAGAAGTCGCTGGCCGGGGTCTGGCTGATCGGCTCCGTCGGCGCGCTCGCCGCCTACTTCGCCCGCAGCCTGGTCGAGGCCCCCGGCGAGGGCCTCCGGCGGGCCGTCCACGACCAGGAGACCGCCACCTGGCACCGCCGCCGCACCGCCCGGGCCGAGCGCGACGCGCGCAAGGCGGCCCGGCGGCGGGCCTGAGCGCCCGTCAGGTGCGGCTCAGCGTGCCGCACTCCCCGTCGCTCCTGAGCGGCTCGGTCCGGTCGTACGGGTCGGTGGTCGGGCCGCTTGGCGCCGGGTCGGTCGAGGCGTCCCCCATGAAGTCGAACACGGGCTCCAGGTAGCCGGAGCCCATCTCGCACCGGTTGTTGCCGAAGTCGCTGCTGCTCCTGTCCAGCACCGGCCTGCCGGGCGTCACCCGGTAGTGCTTCGGGTCGTAGAACCGGAAGTCCTGCACCCGGCGGACGATCTCCCGGTCCACCACCCGGCTGTGGTCCGCCTCCGCCCAGGCGGCCGGCTGCGCGCTCCCGCCGGTGCCCGGGTCGGCCTTCCCGGCGTCCGGGCCGGGGCGCAGCGCGTACACGTAGGTCACGTCGGTGTGCACCAGCATGCCCTGCTTGCCGTCGCCCTCGACGCTGATCCGGCCCTGCACCTTCACCTGGTCGGTGACCGGCACCGCCCGGGCCGGGTCGAACCGGCTCAGCCAGGTGGTCGGGTCGTTCTCGGCGCTCGGGTGGGCCAGCGCCGCGCTCAGGTCCTTCGCGTCCTGCTCGTCCATCAGGTCCAGGACGGGCTGCGCGCTGCCGCCCGACAGTACCTGCGGGTTCAGGTTGGCGGCGACCAGGTACGCCTTCACCGCGTCCACGTTCGCGGCCACCTGCTTCGCGCTGAACACGCCCGTCGCGGGCATGCCGTCGGGCCCGCCGATGCCGTCCGCGCCGTTCGGCCACGCCTCGGCGGGCGAACCCGCCCAGGGGTGCTCCGGGGTCGGCAGGTCCGGGTCCACGGACGGCGGGGCGCTGCTCGGCGGGGCGGTCTCCGCGCCCACCGCGGGCAGCGCGGAGGATTTCGGCGCGTGCGAGGAGCGCCCCGCGCCGGTCAGGCCCAGGGCGGCCAGCACGCCGCCCACCACCAGCACCAGCAGCAGCGCGTCGCGCACCCGGCGCGAGCGCTTCGGCCCGGCCGGGCGGTCCGTGCGCCGGACCTCCGTGGTCGGACGCCACGGCTCGTTCTCCGGCGGCGGGTTCCTCTTCCACCGCTCCGCCAGCATCCGGGAACGCCCGGACGCCTCCTTGTTCGTCGCGGCGCGGACGAACTCCTCGTCCAGCACCAGCCCCTCGAAGGGGTCGTCGGTTCTCCCGGGACCGCTGTCGGCGGGTCCCGGCTCGTCTATCGTCGGCACGGCCGGAAGTATGCCGACCACCCCCGACACGCACGACAGCGGGGGCGGACGTGACGCGCCGTCAGCCCCTGCGGGCCGCCTTCACCGCACCCACCACGCCCGCCACCGCCAGCAGCATGCCGGCCGGCAGCAGCGAGGTGAACAGCGCCCCGAACAGGCCGTGGCTGCCCAGCAGCCACAGCGCCAGGGTGTTGAGCACCAGCAGCGCCCCGGTGGCGGGCAGCGCCGACTGCCACGGGTGGGCGTCCGCCCAGCGGCGCAGCCGCCGGTCGCCGCCGCCGCGCAGCCGCCCGCCCACGGTGCCGACCAGGAAGAAGAAGAACAACCCGAGGCTCACCGGCCCGGCCAGGATGCCCCATGACCAGTCCAGGGTGACCACGTCCACCGCGAGCGCGGCCCCGCCGACCACCGTGCCCACCGCCGCCGCCGTCCGCCACGGGCCGAGCGTCGCGGCGGCGACGGCGACCTGGCGGTTCTCACGTCCTGACAACTCTCCGTGTCCCATGCCTCCACGGTGCTCCCCGCCGGGCCCGGAAGCCATAGCCGGCACCCCTGAGATTCCCCCTACGGGCCCCGGCCCGCCGCGGCCGTGACGGAGTGTCGGAGCGGCCCGCCACAATGGGGCCATGACGTCGACCGCGCACGACTACGCCTGGATCGCCGACTCCGACTGGTTCCCCGACTGCCTGGACGCCGGATACTCGCTCACCCTGGTCCGCGGCCGTCCCCCGCGGGAGGCGCTCGACCTGCTGGGCGCCGTCCCGCAGGGCTTCGCCGACGGCGTGGACGACCTGTTCGACTGCGCGGAGGAGCTGCGCGCCTGGGTCCGGGGCGGCCGGGACGCCTCGTTCACCGTCGGCGCCCTCCCCGTCCCCGGCGACGGCGGCGGCTGGACGCTGCTGCTGGCCCTGGACCGGAGCGCCGGCCTGGACGCCGCCCAGCTGGCCGCGCTGTCCCGCGGCGGCGACGCCGTGCAGCACGACAGCGCCGCCGACGGCTCCGTCGACCGCTTCCGGCACTACCGGGACGGCGAACGGCGGGTCTCCTTCGCGCACCCGGACGCGGCGGACGGCCCCGACGCGGCGGCGACCCGGGCGCTGCTGGCCGAGGTCGACCGCCCGGGCGGCGACCTGCGGCCGGCGGTCTTCGCGCTCGCCGAGCGGCTCACCGGCGTCCGGATCACCGAGGAGTTGGTCCGGGACGGCGCGTTCGCCCTCGGCGTCGTCCCGGACGCGGACTGACCGGAGCGGTCCGGCCCGCGGACCGACCGGGACGGCCCGGCCCGCGGACCGACCGGGACGGCCCGGCCCGCGGGACCGACCGGGACGGCCCGGCCCGCGCCCGCAGGGTGGACACCTCCGCCGGGCCGGGCGGCTCCGGGGGCAAGATGGCGGCCAGGAACCGGAACCGCAGCGTACGGAGAGGCCCATGAGCGACACCACGACCGGCGGCCAGAAGATCGCCTTCCTCGGCACGGGCAAGATCGGCGAGGCCCTGCTCTCCGGACTGCTGCGGGCCGGCACCTCGCCCGCCGACGTGCTGGTCACCGCCCGCCGCCCCGAGCGCGCCACCGAACTCGCCGACCGCCACGGCGTCACCACCGTCGGCAACGCGGAGGCCGCCAAGCTCGCCGACACCCTGATCCTCGCGGTCAAGCCGCAGGACATGGGCACCCTGCTGGAGGAGCTGGCCGAGCACGTCGCCGCCGACAAGCTGGTCGTCTCGGCCGCCGCGGGCATCCCCACCGCCTGGTTCGAGGAGCGCCTCGCCCCCGGCACCCCCGTGGTCCGGGTGATGCCCAACACCCCGGTGCTGGTGGACGAGGGCATGAGCGTGATCTCCGGCGGCTCGCACGCCACCGAGGCGCACCTGGCGCGCACCGAGGCGATCTTCCGCTCGGTCGGCAAGGCGCTGCGCGTCCCGGAGAACCAGCAGGACGCGGCCACCGCGCTGTCCGGCTCCGGCCCCGCCTACTTCTACTTCCTGGTCGAGGCGATGATCGACGCCGGCATCCTGCTCGGCCTGCCCCGGCAGGTCGCGCACGAGCTGATCGTGCAGTCCGCGATCGGCGCCTCGGTGATGCTCCGCGACTCCGGCGAGCACCCGGTCAAGCTCCGCGAGGCCGTCACCTCCCCGGCCGGCACCACCATCGCCGCCATCCGCGAACTGGAGAACCACGGCGTCCGGGCCGCCCTGCTCGGCGCCCTGGAGGCCGCCCGGGACCGCTCCCGGGAGCTGGCCGGCGGCGGCAAGTAGGCTCGGGCCCCGTGAGCTACGACCTGCTGATCCTGGACAACGACGGCGTGCTGGTGGACAGCGAGCCGATCTCCAACCGGGTGCTCGCCGAGTACCTGACCGAACTCGGCCACCCCACCACCCTGGAGGACTCCTACCGGGACTTCATGGGCACCGCCGCGCACACCGTGCACGACGTGGTCGCCGAACGGTACGGGGCCCGGCTCCCGGAGGGCTTCGACGACCTGTTCCACGCCCGGGTGTTCGCCGCCTTCGAGCAGGAGCTGCGGCCGGTGGCCGGGGCTGGGAAGCTGCTCACCCACCTCCGGGAGCGCGGCGTCCGCTACTGCGTCGCCTCCTCCGCCCACCACTCCTGGATCCGCACCGCGCACCGCCTCACCGGCCTGTCCGGGTACTTCACCGACGAGCTGCTGTTCTCCGCCCAGGACGTCGGCGTCGGCAAGCCCGCCCCCGACCTGTTCCTGCACGCCGCCCGCACCATGGGCGCCGACCCGGCCCGCTGCCTGGTCCTGGAGGACAGCCGCAACGGCGTGCTGGCCGCCCGCGCGGCCGGCATGGACGTGTACGGGTACGCCGCGCTCACCGACCCGGCCAGGCTCACCTCGGCGGGCGCCACCGGGCTGCTCACCGGGCTGGACGAGGCGATCGGCCTGCTGGGCAGCTGACCGGCCGCCGCGCCCCTCCGGCCCCTCCCGCCCCTCCGGCCGTGCCGCGCCCCGTCGGCCGGCGCCGCCGAACTGGTCCCGCCGCACCCCTCCCGCCGGCGCCGCCGACCGCCTACGCTCTGCCCAACAGTTGCGTACCGGCCGGTAGCGTCGGTGGTGAGCGAGGTCCCGATGCAGGTCACGGCCACGGCCGCCCCCACGCCCCGGCTCCGGCGGGCCCGGGCCGCGCTGGCCGTCTCCTTCTTCCTCCAGGGCACCACCTTCGCCCTGCTGGTCACCTGCATCACCGACTTGCAGAGACGCTACGGCCTCAGCGACGGCCTGCTGCCGGTCTTCCTCGCCGCCGTCCCGATCCTGGCCGGGGTCGGCTCGATCACCTCCGAGACGCTCGTCGAGCGCACCACCGCCCGCGGCGTCCTGCGGGTCGTCCAACCCGCGCTCTGCCTCACCCTCGCACTCACCGGCCTCGGCTCCCGGCTCTGGCAACTCGCGCTCGCCCTCGGCCTGTTCGGCCTGCTGGTCGGCGCCCTCGACGCCTCCATGAACATGCTCGGCGTCGGCCTCCAGCACCGCTACGGCCGCAGCATCATGATCGGCTTCCACGCCGCGTTCAGCCTCGGCGGCATCCTCGGCGCCGCCCTCGCCGCCCTCGGCGCGCACCGGGACACCGGCCTGCCCCTGCTGTTCGGCGGCGCCGCCGCCGTCCTGGTCCCCGCCGCGCTGATCGCCGGCCACTGGTTCGCCGGCCCCGCCGAACTCGGCGACGCCGTCCGCGAGGCCGCCGCCCTCGCCGCCCGCCGCATCCCCTGGAAGCCGCTGCTCCCGCTGTGCGCCGTGATGGCCTTCGCCTACATCGCCGACGCCTCCGTCTCCAACTACAGCGTCAAGTACCTCACCGACGGCCTGCACAGCCCCGACGACCTCGCCAAGTTCTCCTACCTCGGCTACATGGTCGCCATGCTGCTCGGCCGCGCCGTCGGCGACCGCGCCGTCCAGCGCTTCACCGTCCTGCCCGTGGTCCGCACCGGCACCGCCGTGGCCGGCGCGGGCTTCCTGATCGCCGTCCTCGCCCCCGGCACCTGGACCGGCGTCCTCGGCTTCACCGTCCTCGGCTTCGGCATCTGCGCGATCATCCCGCAGGTCTTCGCCGCCGGCGGCCGCCTCTTCCCGCACGCCAGCGACGCCGCCGTCGCCCGCCTCAACCTCTTCAACTACGTCGGCTTCCTGATCGGCTCCCCCCTGGTCGGCGCCCTCGCCGAACTCTCCGACTACCGCTGGGCCTTCTGCGCCCCCATGCTCCTCGTCCTCGCCATCCTCCCGCTCGCCCCCCACTTCGCCCCCGCCCCGGCCGAACAACCCGCCCCGGCCCGCACACCGGCCTGAGCCCCGGCCCTCCCCCACCTCGGGGCCCGCCCGCCGGTGCGCGCCCACCCGCAACCGCGCGCCCTTGACGGCCCGCCCCCGGGAAGAGGACGGTGGGCCCCAAGTGGCCACAACCGGTTCGGTGACGGAGGGCGCGGTGGAGCTGGATTTCATCGGGATCGACCCGGAGACGGGCAGAGAGGGCTCGCCGACCGAGTGGGTGGACCGGGAGAGCCGGGAGATCGTCATCCAGGGCTGGACCGCCGGTGCGGACCTGCTGGACGTGATCTCCCGGATCGCGTGGGCGCCCGACCACACCCCCGGGATTCCGGAGGGCGAGGCCGTGGTGCGCGTCCCGGCCCGGATGGCGCGGATCCTGAGGGAGGCATGCGATGTGGCTGAACGCGCCGGACTTTGACCAACTCCTCGGCGGTGCCCGGCACACCGCGGTGCACCTGGAACTGCGCGACACCTACAGCGTCCCGGACGAGGCCGACGCCGTCGAGCGCTTCCGCCGGACCGGTGCCTCCGACCTCGACCCCGACTCCGAGTACTGGCGCGAGTGGACCCGGATGGTGCGCGAGGCGGCCGATCGGGGAGTCGTCATCCGCCGGGCCCGGATCGTCTCCGAACCGGTCACCCTCTACACCCGCTACCTGCACGCCATGACCCGGGTCAACGTCACCGCCGGTGAGGAGGTCCGCTGGCTGGCCCGCCGCGACACCTGCGACCTGGCGCTGCCCGGCGAGGACTTCTGGCTGGTCGACAGCAGCCGGGTGCGCTTCCACCACTTCACCGGCGACGGCGACTGGGCCGACCCGCGCTTCTCCTACACCGAGGACCCGGCCGTGGTGAAGCTGTGCACCACCGCGTTCGACGCGGTGTGGGAGCGCGCCGTCCCGCACGAGCAGTACACCGTCTGACCCGCCGCGCCGAGCCCCGCCGTGCCCGCCTCCCCGTCGTCCAGCATCCGGGCCGCCCGCGCCGCGCTCGCCGTCCGCCTGCGCGAGCTGATGTCGGACGCCGGGCTCGACGGCAAGGACCTGTCCGCCCGCTGCCGCTGGCACCCCGCCAAGACCTCCCGCATCCTCTCCGGCAAGTCCGTCCCCTCCGAGTCCGACCTGCGCGCCTGGTGCGCGGCGTGCGGCGCGAACGACCAGGCCGACGACCTGATCGCCACGCTGCGCGCGGTGGCGCTGATGTACCGGGAGTGGCGGCAGGCACACCGCGCCGGAATGCGCCGGGCGCAGGAGGAGTCGCTGACGCGCCACCAGGAGACCTCGGTGTGCCGGGCCTACGTCTCCAACGTCCTCCCCGGCTTCCTCCAGACCGCCGCCTACGCCACCGCCCTCCTGCACGCCATCACCGCCTTCCAGCAGACCCCCGACGACGTGGCCGCCGCGGTCGCCGCCCGCCTCGAACGCGGCCGACTCCTGCACGATCCACGCCACCGCTTCGTCGTCCTCATCGAGGAGACCGTGCTGCGCTACCGCATCGGCGACGCCGCCGCGATGGCCGACCAACTCGGCCACCTCCTGGCCGTGATGCCGCTGCCCGCCGTCTCGGTCGGTGTCATTCCCTCCACCGCGCAGCGCACGATGTGGCCGCTGGAGGCGTTCTACCTGTTCGACACCGCGCAGGCATCGGTGGAGACGCTGACCGCCGAGGTGACGGTGACCCGGCCCCGCGAACTCGCCGACTACCACCGGGCCTTCGCCGAGCTCGCGAAGATGGCCGTCCACGGCGCCGCCGCCCGGGCGCTGGTCACCGCGGCGATCGACGCCCTCGGGTGATTCCCCGCAATCGTCCGCAATCCCGTTGAGGACGGCTCGCACCGCTCTCTACCGTCGAAGTCCCACACCCTCGACAGCAACGGCAAGGAGGCCGGCATGGACATCGAGGTGGAGAACGACAACGGAGGCGGTGGCGGAAGCGGGGGAGACGGGCACCCCGGCACGCCGTGGACGCCGCCGCCCGCACCGCCGTCTCCGGACGGCACGACTCCGCCCGGAGACGGCGGACACCGCAGGTGACGCTCGCACCCGAGCAGGAGGACCGCCCCGAGCCGGGGCGGTCCTTCCCCGTCGCCGCCGCATGGGCACCGGCCTTCGCCGCCGTGCCGCGCTCGCTGTTCCTGCCGGACCTCATCTGGGCGTACGACATGGCCACCGGCACCAGCCGCCCCCTCGATCGGACCGCCGACGAGAGCACCTGGCGGGCGGCCGCCGCCGCGGACATCCCGATCGTCACCCAGTGGGACGACGGTGAGCACCGGGGCACCGAGCCCGGCACGGTGCCGACCAGCTCCGCCTCACAGCCGTCCCTGGTCGCCGCCATGCTGGACGACCTCCGGGTCGAGTCCGGGATGCGGGTGCTGGAGCAGGGCACCGGCACGGGCTGGAACGCCGCCCTGCTCGCCCACCGGATCGGCGACGCGAACGTGACCACCATCGAGATCGACCCCCAGGTCTCCGCCCGGGCCCGGGCCGCGCTGCACGCCGCCGGTCACCGCCCGCACCTCGTGTGCGGGGACGGCGCGCTCGGCCATCCGCCCGGAGCCCCGTACGACCGGATCACGGTGACGTACGGGCTGCGGGAGATCCCGCGCCCGTGGATCGAGCAGACCCGTCCCGGCGGGATGATCCTGGCTCCCTTCGGCACCCACTACTCCAACGCCGACGCCCTGGTCCGCCTCACCGTGGCCCGCGACGGCACCGCGACCGGGCCGTTCCTCCAGCCGGTCGAGTTCATGAAGATGCGCTCCCAACGCCTGCGGTGGCCGAACGCCCCGGCCGACGGAGGCACGGTCGCCGAGGGCACCACCACCGCCACGCTGCCCGGGCACGGCAAGTTCGACCCGTTCCCGCTCGCTGCCGGCCTGCGCCTGCGCGACGTCGTCCACGCCGTCCAGCCCCACGAGGACGGCGCCCGGACGCTGTGGCTCTACTCCCTCACCGTCCCGGCCTGGGCCGCAGCGACCTTCCGCGACGGCGAGACCGCCCACCTGGTCCGCCAGTACGGCGGTCGCCGCCTCTGGGACGACTTCGAGCGGGCCCTTGCCTGGTGGCACGAAGCGGGCCGGCCCGGGACCGGACGCCTCGGACTCACCGTCACCCCGGACGGCTGGCACGCCTGGCTCGACGACCCCGCCCAACCGGTCTGACCGGCCGCACGGCGGAACGCCCTCCCCGGGGACGGACGTTCTCGGCGACGGGCGACGGGCGACGGGCGACGGGCGACGGGCGACGGGCGACGCGGTCAGGCCGGGTCGAACCGGCCGGTCGCGGTGGCGGTGACGAAGGCCGCCCAGGCGGTGGGGGTGAACTCCAGGTGGGCACCGTGCGGGTCCTTGGAGTCGCGGACGTGGCCGAAGGCGGCGTCGTCCACCTTGATGCACCCGCCGCCGTCGGAGTTGCTGTGGCTGCTCTTGCGCCAGCGGCGCCCGGCGGGCGGCGCGGGGTCGTCACGGGCCATCGTGGGCCAGTCCTTCCCACTCGGCACTGATCCCACTGCTCGGACAGCGCCTGGGCCTTCAGCAGATCGTAGAGCTCCCTGCGTTCCGCGACGTCGCCCTCCCCTTCGGAGACCGTCCCGGCCCGGGTGGTCTCCTCGTAGGCGATCTGCCGGCCGTCCTCCAGCCCGAGGAGCCAGAGCGACGCGGTCTCGGAGTGGGCGCCGGCGGAGAAGGGGAGCACCTGCACCGCGACGTTCGGGAGCCGGGCCGCCGCGAGGACGGCGCGCAACTGCTCGGCCATCTCGGCCCGGCTGCCGATCCGGCGGCGGATCGCGCTCTCGTCGAGGATGAACCGGTACCGGCACTCCGCGCTGTTGTGCAGGCGGACCTGCCGTCCGAGCCGCGCGCACGCGCTGCTCGACCTCCTCCTCCGGGCCGTGGGGGAGGCCGGAGCGCAGGATGTGCCGGGCGCACGCCCCGGTCTGGAGCAGGCCGTGGATGCCGGGGCTGTAGGACTCGTCCAGCTCGGCCCGGTCGGCGAGGGCCAGGATCTCCCGGTACTTCGCGGGATGGTCCTCCTGCCGGGCCAGGGGCAGCAGCCGCACGAAGCGGCCGTCCGTCGCGAACACCCGGTCCAACTCCTCGGACAGGCCGTCGGGCACGCGGTGCTCCCCGGTCTCCACCCGGAACAGGACGGTGGCGGGGCAGTGCGTCTCGGCGGCCAGGCGGTCCGGCGACCAGCCGTGCTCCTCCCGGAGCCGCAGGACCTCGGACCCGTAGAACTGGCGGGCGCCCGGGGCCGGGCGCCGCTTCCGGAAGGCCATGGCCGTCCTCCCCCCTCTCCGTGGTGCACGCGTGCCGTGCGACGGGACGCGGAGTTCCGCCGCGTTCCGGCTCCCGGCCGGCGCGTGCCCCTCCCGCCCAGGCCGGTACCGTTCCGCGACGCCCGGGGCGCGGAGCGTGACAATCGCGGGGCGGGGAGGGGCCGGTGGCCGCCGGGGCCGCCGCCCCGCCCTCCCGCGACGGCGGCGCCGCCCGCGAAACCGCCCGGAGCGGACCGGGTGCCGGGGGCGGTCCCGATACGGTGGGGGCCATGGCGGAAACCACCTGCGGCCTGCACCTGTTCTGGGACGAGGCAGAGACCGGATACGACTTCGGGCCCGGGCACCCGATGGACCCGACGCGCCTGGCGCTGACGATGCGGCTGGTCGAGTCACTGGGGCTGGCGGCGCGGCCGTCCGTGACGGTGCGTTCGGCACCGGCCGCGGGGGACTCGACGCTGCGGCTGGTGCACACCGCCGAGTACGTGGCGGCGGTGAAGCGGGCCGCCGCCGACCCGTCCGCCGTCGACGCCGCGCACGGGCTAGGGACGGACGACAACTGGGCGTTCCCGGGGCTGCACACCGCGTCCGCGCTGATCGCCGGCCAGTCGGTGGCCGCCGCCGAGGCGGTCTGGCGCGGGGAGACCCCGCACGCCGTCAACTTCGCGGGCGGGCTGCACCACGCGATGCCCGGGCGGGCGTCCGGGTTCTGCGTCTACAACGACCCGGCGCTGGCCATCGCCCGGCTGCTCGAACTCGGCGCCGAGCGGATCGCCTACGTCGACGTGGACGTCCACCACGGCGACGGCGTGCAGCAGGCGTTCTGGAACGACCCCCGGGTGCTGACCGTCTCGCTGCACGAGAGCCCGGCCACGCTGTTCCCGCAGACCGGCTGGGCCACCGAGACCGGCGGCCCGGACGCCGAGGGCACCGCCGCCAACCTCCCGCTGCCCGCCGGGACGGGCGACGCCGGCTGGCTGCGCGCCTTCCACGCGCTGGTGCCGGAACTGCTGGCCGCGTTCCGCCCGCAGGTGATCGTCAGCCAGCACGGCGCCGACACCCACGTCGAGGACCCGCTGGCCCACCTCGCCGTCACCGTCGACGCCCAGCGGCTGATCGCCGAGGCCGTCCACCGCCTCGCCCACGAGCACGCCGACGGCCGCTGGATTGCCACCGGCGGCGGCGGGTACGCGGTGGTCGACGTGGTGCCCCGCACCTGGACGCACCTGGTGGCCACCGCCGCCGGCCACCCCGTCGACCCGGCCACCGAGACGCCCGAGGCGTGGCGCGCCGAGGTGTACCGGCTCACCCGCCGCCCCGCCCCGCTGCGGATGACCGACGGCGCCACCCCGCACTGGTCCGACTTCCAGGACGGCGGCTACGACCCGGCGGACCGGCTCGACCAGGCGATCCTGGCCGCCCGCCGGGCCGTCCTGCCGCAGCACGGGCTGATCCCGTGACCGCCCGGCCCGCCCGGACCACCCGTGCCGAGCTGCGCGCCTACCTGGTCAAGCACCGCCTGGCCGGCCCCGAGGTCCCCACCCCCCGGCAGAACAACCTGCGCCACTACCGGCTGTTCGCCCAGGGCGACCCCAAGGCCCTGATGGGACTGGAGCCGGAGCCCCGCCGCGACGAGGCCGCCGTGCTGCGGCTGATGGCCGCACGCGTCGGGGTGAACCCCGACCCGCGCCACACCCGGGGCCCGGACTCCATCGACCCCGACCGCACCCTCGACGCCCTGGACCGCCTCGCCGCCCTGCTGCGCCGCACCGCCGACCGGCGCGGCAGCGTGCTGGCCGGCACCGGCCACCCCACCAAGCTGGCCGGCTTCCACCGCGCGCTGGCCGAGGCGCTCGAAGCGGCCGGCTGCACCGTGCACACCCCCGCGCGCGGGGCGCGCTTCCGCGAGCCCACCCCCGAGGGCGAGCGCCCCCGTTACCTCGACGTACTCGACGGCGTCCTGGTGGTGCGCGCCCTGGACGGCCCCGACGGGCCCGGCCGCCCGGGCCCCGGCGACCTCGCGCACACCCACTCCCCGCTGCCCGTCCGGCTCGCCCTGACCGCCCTCGCCGACGCCGGACACCCCCCGCCCGACCTGGTCCTGGGCGACCACGGCTGGCTCTGCGGCGCGGGCCGCCTCGGCATCCCGGCCGGCGGCGTCGCGGACTGCAACGACGTCGCCCCGTTCGCCGCCGAGGCGGACGGCCTGGTGGAGGTGGTCGTCCCGCTGGAGGACGGCTCCGCGCCGAGCTGCTACGTTCCGCTGAGCGACTACGTACTGCAACGGGCGGATCTCGCACCGTACAACAGGTGACGGCCCCCCTCTTCCCACCCGTACCATGCATAACTACTCTGGGGATACACGTGTGCCGGTGGAGTCACCGGAGGGGAAGCCGGTGCCTTGCACACGGGTAAGGGTCGGTGATGGGTCATGAGTTCCGGCGAGCGTCCCCTGCAGGATGTCGTCTTCCTGACCGTGGCCGAGGTCGCCTCGGTGATGCGGGTGTCGAAGATGACGGTCTACCGTCTGGTGCACAGCGGCGAGCTTCCGGCCATCCGGGTCGGCCGCTCCTTCCGGGTGCCCGAGCAGAAGGTGCACGAGTACCTCCAGGAGTCCTACGTGCGGCTCGAAAGCGCGTAGCTCACCACCACCACGGGCACCGATTACGGCAAACGCGAGGTGGACGGTAGGCTAGGGCCTCCGTCAGTCGTATGGACTCCCGTTCTCTCACGGGCGCGGGTCCGAGTGAGCGAGGAATGTTCCGTGGGCTCTGTCATCAAGAAGCGTCGCAAGCGTATGGCCAAGAAGAAGCACCGCAAGCTTCTGAAGCGCACTCGCGTGCAGCGTCGCAACAAGAAGTAACACCGCCTGCGGTCGCCTCGCGTCGCCAGGTTTCCGTCCTGCCCGTCCCGGATTGATTTCCGGGGCGGGCAGTGGCGTTTCAGCCCGGGTGTCCTCCGCGCGGTACGGTGCAGACGCAGGGTGGGCATCCAGGGAGGACGGGGCAGCGTGGGCAAGGTCGTGCTCGTCACCGGCGTGGCGCGCCCGCTCGGCGCGCGCTTCGCCGAGCGGATCGCCGAACGGCCCGAGGTGGACCGGGTGGTGGGGGTGGACGCCGTCCCGCCGCCGCCCGGACTCCCGCCCGGCGTCCGGTACGCCCGGGTCGACCCGCGGCGCCCCGCGGTCGCCCGGGTGATCGCCGAGCACGGGGTCGACACCGTCGTGCACCTCAACGTCACCGCGCTCGGCCACGGCGGCCGGGCCGCGGTGAAGGAGAGCAACGTCATCGGCACCATGCAGCTGCTCGGCGCCTGCCAGCAGGCCCCCGGGCTGGCCCGGCTGGTGGTCAAGTCCACCACCGCCGTCTACGGTTCCGCGCCCCGCGACCCGGCCATCTTCGGCGAGCTGACCCAGCCCAAGGCGCTGCCCCCCGGCGGCTTCGCCCGGGACGCCGCCGAGGTCGAGGGCTACGTCCGCGGCTTCGCCCGCCGCCGCCCCGACGTCGCGGTCACCGTGCTGCGCTTCGCCAACATCCTCGGCCCGGACGGCGACACCCCGCTCGCCGCGTACTTCCGCCTCCCGGTGCTGCCCACCGCCTTCGGCCACGACCCCCGGCTCCAGTTCGTCCACGAGGACGACGCCCTGGAGGCGCTGCGGCTGGCCGTCCTCGGCGCGCCCCCCGGCACCTACAACGTCGCCGGGGACGGCGTCCTGCTGCTCTCCCAGTGCGCCCGCCGGCTCGGCCGCCCCACCGTCCCGCTGCTGCGGCCCGCGCTCGGCCTGGTCGCCCGGCTGACCCGGCGGCTGGCCGCCCCCGCGGACCGCGCCTTCTCCCAGGAACAGCTCCAACTGCTCACCCACGGACGGGTGGTGGACACCGCCCGGCTGCGCGAACGGCTCGGCTGGAGCCCGCGCCGGACCACCCCGGAGACCTTCGCCGACTTCGTCGCGCACTGCCCGCCCGGCCCGCTGCCGCCCGAGCGGCTGACCGCCGTCACCGACCGGCTGGCCGGCCTGCTCGACGACCACCACCCCACCGAGACCCAGGAGTTGAGGCCGCGATGACAGCCGCCCGGGAGTCCGCCGACCCGGCGGCCAAGGTCATCCCGATCGAGTCCGCCCCCAGCTGGAGCGGCCCGGAGCCGCGGCCCGCCCTCGCCGACCGGATCGCCGACGGCGTCGGCGCGGCCCTCGCCGGACAGCTCGGCGCCACCGCCACCCGGGTCCTCGGCAGGGGCTGGGAGGAGCGGGCCGCCCACGGCCTCGGCTTCCTGCGCCGCCGGCTCACCGGCGACTACGAGGTCGACGACTTCGGCTTCGACCGGGAGCTCACCGAGGAGGTCTTCCTCGCCCTGCTGCGGCCGCTCGCCGAGAAGTACTTCCGGATCGAGGTCCGCGGCACCGAGCACATCCCCGCCGAGGGCGGCGTGCTGATCGTCGCCAACCACTCCGGCACCATCCCGCTGGACGCCCTGATGACCCAGGTCGCCGTCCACGACCACGCCGACCGCCACCTGCGGATGCTCGCCGCTGACCTGGTCTTCGTCCTCCCCGTGGTCAACGAGCTCGCCCGCAAGGCCGGACACACCCTGGCCTGCAACGAGGACGCCCAGACCCTGCTGGAGCGCGGCGAGGTGGTCGGCGTCTGGCCCGAGGGCTTCAAGGGCATCGGCAAGCCCTTCGCCGACCGCTACAAGCTCCAGCGCTTCGGCCGGGGCGGCTTCGTCGCCTCCGCGCTGCGGGCCGGCGTCCCGATCGTGCCCTGCTCGATCGTCGGGGCCGAGGAGACCTACCCCATGATCGGCAACTTCAAGTCCCTGGCACGCCTGCTCGGCCTGCCCTACGTCCCGATCACGCCCACCTTCCCCTGGCTCGGCCCGCTCGGCGCGATCCCGCTGCCCACCAAGTGGACCATCCAGTTCGGCGAGCCGATCCCCACCGACAGCTACCCGAAGGACGCGGCGGAGGACCCGATGCTGGTCTTCAACCTCACCGACCAGGTCCGGGAGACCATCCAGCACACGCTGTACAAGCTGCTGGTGCAGCGGCGCTCCGTCTTCGGGTGACCCACTGGCCGGGGGGCGGGGGGAGCCGTCCGGCTCCCCCCGCCCCCCGGCCGACGCGCCCTCAGTCGAGCGTCAGCCCCGGCAGCAGGCCCGGGATGAGCGGCGGCAGGGTGATGCCCGGCACCGCGCCCTGGGCGGGCGCGGACGGGGAGCCCGAGGGGGCCGCCGGGGCGGCGCCGCCGGAGGCCGCCGGGGAGCCGGTCGCGGCGGGGGAGGCCCCGGTGCCGGTCAGGCCGCCCAACAGGTCGCCGAGCCCGCCCGAGGTGGCCGCGCCGGGCGGCGGCGTGACCCGCACGGACGGGACGGCGCCCGGCGCGTGGCCGCCGCTCGCGCCGCCGGACGCCCCGGTGCCGGGCAGCAGCGGCTGCTGCCCCGTACCGGTGCCGGTGCCGGCGCTGCTGCCGCCGTCCCCGCCGCTCCCGGCGGTGCTCCCGCTGCCGCCGCTGCCGCCCTGGCCGGGGGTCTGCTCCAGCCTGAGCGGCGCGACGTCCTCGCTTATGTCGTCGAAGAGCTGGTCGACCTTGGTGGCCTGGCTGCTCAGCCCGGACGGGAGCCTGGACTGCAGGACCGACCAGCGCTGGTCCTCCCCGGCGAAGCCGGCGAGCTGGCGCATCGGGGTGAGCGAGCCGTTGGTGCGGTAGACGGCGCGCAGCAGGTCCCGGCCGCGCAGCGCCTCGGCGTGCATGTCGTCGAGCGCGCGGCGGACCTGGTCGACCGTGGCGGGGCTGAGCGCGGTCGGGCCGTCGGAGCGGCCGAGCAGCGACTGCGCCTCGTCGAGGCGGGTGGACGCCTGCTGGAGCAGCAGCGCGCCGCGCTCGGTGTCGTTGTCCGCCCAGTCGAGGCGCAGCCCCTCCAGGCCGCGCTTCATGCCGTACAGGGCGTCGCCGGGGAGGGCGTTGGTGGAGGCGGCGGCGGCCCCGGCGAACCCGCCGACCGCGACGCCGGCGACCAGGCCGCCGATGGCCAGGCGGCGGCCCCAGCGGGTGCGCTGGGCGCGCCGACCGCGCTGGGCGGGCAGGACCGCGGTGGGGGCGCCACCGGCCCACTCCTGCTCGAACGCGGCCATCAGCTGGGCACGTTGGACCGTCCGCGCCTCGGCGCTGAGCTCGGGGGCGGGGACCGCGCCGAGCGCGTCGGCCGTCGCGAGGAGCTCGGTCATGGCGGCGGAGCCTGCCCGGTGCGAGCCGCTGCTCCGGTGGTCACTCTGGTGGGCCTCCAGCGCCTCGGCGAAGGACTTCGCCCGCCGGTGCTCCAGCACGTTTGCCGTCACGGGCCACACCTCCCTTCGTCGTTTTCGACACCGTGGCCCACCGGTTGGTTGTCCCGACAGGCCGAAACCACACCATCGGGTGACAGTTCGAGTTCCCGCTTGACCGCGGGCCCGGTGGCGGATTGCACGCTGGCCAACGAGCGGTGTCCGGAGTCGGTTACGCACGACCCCCCTGGCGTATTAAGCAGAGCAGATGACCGCCGCTTCACCCGGACGTGCCTGTGCCCGGAGCGGGTTGACGGCCCGTCGGGCGCCGGCGGGCGCGACGACGGCCCGTGGGCTATCGCGTCCACGGTCGGCGGTTCACCTGGCGTCCGGCGGCAGCAGGCGGGCCAGCGTGCGCACCGCCCGGTACTGCAGCGTCTTGATGGCGCCCTCGTTCTTGCCCATGATCCGGGCCGTCTCGGCGACCGACAGGCCCTGCAGGAAGCGCAGCGTGACGCACTCCTGCTGCTGCGGGTTGAGCCGGCGCACCGCGTCCAGCAGGGCGGCGTTGGAGAGCGACTCCAGCACCGACTCCTCGGGGCTGCGCTCGCACTCGTTGGAGTCGAGCATCTCGCCGGTGGTGACCTCCAGCCGGAACCGGCTGGACTTGAAGTGGTCGGCCACCAGGTTGCGGGCGATGGTCACCAGCCAGGCGCCGAAGTCGCGGCCCTGCCAGGTGAAGGTGCCGATCCGGCGCAGCGCGCGCAGGAAGGTCTCGCTGGTCAGGTCCTCGGCGGTGGCCCGGCTGCCGACCCGGTAGTAGATGTACCGGTACACGGTGTCGGCGTAGTGGTCGTAGAGCCGGCCGAAGGCCTCGCTCTCGCCGTTCTGGGCCCGCTCGACCAGCTCCACCACCGGGTTGTGCTCGGTGTCGTAGCCGGGACCGGCGGGCGCGCTGCGGGAGCGGCCGCGGCTGCCGGGGGCGGGCACGGCGCGGCCGCGCGGACCGGTGGCGGGGGTGCTGCCGGAGGTTCCGCCGCCGGCGGAGCCGGTCGTGGTCGAGCGCAGCAGCGGCGCGGCGAACGCGGCCGGGGCGGGCGCGGCGAACGCGGGGCCGGCCACCGCGGGCTGCGGGACGGCCAGTTCGAACTCGCGGATCGCGGCCCACAGCCGTTCCAGGCGCACACCGCGGCGCAGAGTGGCGGTCGACGGGCGGGAGGCGGCTGGCGCGTCGTTCCGGACGGGTGGGTACACGGGACTCCCAGAGGCAGAACTGTGGACGGATCACCTCCGCCTGTGCGGAGAGCACGCCGCACGGACCGCCCGTCACGGGGACGCTGCGGGCGGGGTGCATCCAGGAGAGAATAACGCTTTGTGCAATGACAGCTACACCGCGTGGTCGAAGTGGTCGATTGAGGTCCACTTCTTGCGGATATTCACCTGTCGATGACCGGAGTTGGCGCCATCCATCCGGCTCAATGTGACCACTTGTGCACATCGGGTGACCGAACACCGGTGCGCGGGCCGGGTTTCCCCGCTACCGGCCGCCCCAACCCATGACTTTGCCCGTCTGCCGAACGATCAGTTCCGGTCAGGGCCGGACGTTCCCGAACCGCCGCCCGCCCGGAGCGGGTTCACCCCCGCTGACGTGCACGACCACCCGCCGGGGGGCGTGTCGGCGGCGCCGCGTTGACGCCGGGTGCGGCGCCGCGTTGACGCCGGACCGACGCGTCGCTGCGGTGGCGCCGCGTCGCCCCGGTGCCGGCGCGGCGTCAGGCCCGCTGCCGGCGGTGCACCGCGACCGCCGCCGCGGCCGCCCCCACCAGCACGCCCAGCCCGGCCGCCGCCGGGACGCCGATCCGGGCCGCCTTCCGCCCGGTCCGGAAGTCCCGCACCCGCCAGCCCATCGCCCGGGCGTGCCGGCGCAGCTCCCCGTCCGGGTTGATCACGTACGGGTGGCCGACCAGGCTCAGCATCGGGATGTCGTTGGCGGAGTCGCTGAACGCCGCGCAGCGCGCCAGGTCCAGGTGCTCGCGGCGGGCCAGCGCCTGCACCGCGGCGGCCTTGGCCGGGCCGTGCAGCATCCCGCCGACCAGCCGGCCGGTGTACTCGCCGTCCCGGGTCTCCGCGACGGTGCCGAGCGCGCCGGTCATGCCCAGCCGGCGCGCGATCAGCCGGGCCACCTCCTGCGGCGCGGCGGTCACCAGCCACACCCGCTGCCCGGCGTCCAGGTGCATCTGCACCAGCGCCCGGGTGCCCGGCCAGACCTTCTCGGCCAGCACCGGCTCGAAGATCTCCTCGCAGATCCGCTCCAGGTCCGCGGTGCGCTTGCCGGCCACCAGTCCGAGCGCGCTGTCCCGGGCGTCGGCGATGTGCTCCGGATTCTCCGCGCCGCGCAGCCGGAACGCCGCCTGCTGCCAGGCGAACCGGGCCAGGTCGCGGCGGGAGAAGAACCGCCGCCGGTACAGCCCGACCCCGAGGTAGAAGATCGCCGCGCCGCGCAGGATCGTGTTGTCGCAGTCGAAGAACGCGGCGGCCCGGACGTCCCCGGGCTCCGGCGTGTGGTCGCCCGCCGGCGCCTCGGGGGCCTTCGACGGCTCCGGCGCGAGCTGGGCGCTGGCGGCGTCGGCGGCGGCCTCGGCCGCCAGGGCGGTCCGGTCGTCGGTGGAACGCCTTGACTGGGTGAGCCTTCGTAGCGCGGCCATGCGACGAGCATAGTCAGCGCGCCCGCCCGGCCCCGTGACCGAGGAGTGCCCGGGCAGTGAACGGGCGGCGGCGCGACGAGCGGCACAATGAACCGGTGAGCCTGCTGCGACGCGCGGGGAAGAACCCCGCCGACACCACCGTCACCCTGATCGGCAAGCCCGGCTGCCACCTCTGCGAGGACGCCCGCGCGGTGATCCTCAGGGTCACCGCCGAGCTGGGCGCGTCCTTCGAGGAGAAGGACGTCCTCCAGGACCCGGCCCTCTACGCGCAGTACGCCGAGCAGATCCCGGTCACCCTGGTCGACGGCCGCCAGCACGACTTCTGGCGGGTCGACGAGGCCCGGCTCCGCAAGGCGCTGGGCGCCTAGCCCGCCACCCCCGGCCGGCCCCGCCTCCTGCCCGCCCCGCCGCCGGATCCGCCGCCCGCCCCTCCCGCGGCAACGGTGCTTCGTGAACGCCCGATGAAGATCGGCCTAGGAGTTCCCTCACTTCTCGGCTTACGATCGAACGGTTTCCGTGTCCGCCGGGGGCCGTGCAAGAGGAGGGCGCGATGAGCGGCTACGCCGTCGTCGACGTCGAGGCCACCGGTCGCAGCCCCTGGCGCCACCGGGTGGTCGAGGTCGCCGTGGTGCAGCTGGACGCCGCGCTGCGCACCGAGCGGGAGTTCGCCACCCTGCTCGACCCGGCCGGCCCGGTCGGACCGACGCACGTGCACGGGATAGCGCAGGGCGACGTCGAGGGCGCGCCGAAGTTCCGGCAGATCGCGCCGCGGCTGCTGGAGCTGCTGGCCGGCCGGGTGCTGGTGGGCCACCACGTGACCTGCGACCGGGCGTTCCTGGAGCGCGAGTTCGCCCGGATCGGGGTGGCGCTGCCGCCGGTGCCGCTGCTGTGCACGATGCGCATCGCCCGCCGGATGCTGCCGGAGGCGGGCGGGTTCGGCCTGTCCGCGTGCGTGGAGGCGGCCGGGCTGGGCCGGTTCCCGGCGCACACCGCGCTGGGCGACGCGCGGGCGACGGTCGAGCTGCTGCGGCACTGCCGTCGGACGGGCTGCGCGGACGTCCGGCTGCCGGCCGCCCCCGCCGGGCCCGCGGTGCCGTGGCCGCGGTTGGGCCCGGCCGGGTCGGCGCGCTCCCGGGCGGAGGCCCCGCTGCGGTGCCGGGTGGCGCCGCCGGGGCCGTGGCCGGCCGGGGCGGAGGGCCCGCGGGCGCTGACCGGTTCGGCGGGCGACGAGTGATGCGTGTCACTGTTCGGGGACAAATCGGACACCATCTTTGTGCACACGTTCACAAACGCATAGCCTGGCGGTCCAAGCCCAGCTTCACCCACAGGAGCAACGTGGCAATCGGCCGACCCTCACCCAGCAGTTCGCAGACGCCCGACCAGGGCGCCGCGCGCAGGCCCTCGCGTGCGCGGGGCATCCCGGAGGCGACCGTGGCCCGCCTCCCGCTCTACCTGCGGGCCCTGACCGCGCTCTCCGAGCGCTCGGTCCCGACCGTCTCCTCCGAGGAGCTGGCCGCCGCCGCCGGGGTGAACTCGGCGAAGCTCCGCAAGGACTTCTCCTACCTGGGCTCCTACGGCACCCGCGGCGTCGGCTACGACGTGGAGTACCTCGTCTACCAGATCTCCCGCGAGCTGGGCCTCACCCAGGACTGGCCGGTCGTCATCGTCGGCATCGGCAACCTGGGCCACGCCCTCGCCAACTACGGCGGTTTCGCCTCCCGCGGGTTCCGGGTGGCCGCCCTGCTGGACGCCGACCCGCAGGTGGTGGGCAGCACCGCCGCGGGCCTGCCCGTGCGGCACATGGACGAGCTGGAGGAGATCGTCGCCACCCAGCAGGTCTCCATCGGCGTGATCACCACCCCGCCCGGCGCCGCCCAGCAGGTCTGCGACCGGCTGGTGGAGGCCGGCGTGACCAGCATCCTGAACTTCGCCCCGACCGTGCTGACCGTGCCGGACGGGGTGGACGTGCGCAAGGTCGACCTGTCGATAGAGCTGCAGATCCTCGCCTTCCACGAGCAGCGCAAGGCCGGCGACGAGCCGTCCGCGGGCGACTCGGTGCTCGACCGCGCCCCCGGCCCGGTCCGGGCCGCGGCCGCCAAGCTGCGCCGGGCCGCCGGCGGCAAGGCCGAGCAGGCCAAGGGCGCCCCCGCCGCCAAGGGCGCCCCCGCCGCCAAGGGCGGCCCGGACGACGACCTGTCCGCGGTGATGCCGGCGTGAGCACGAACATCCGTCACGACGAGGTGGGGGCATGAGTCTTCTGGTAGTCGGTCTGAGCCACCGGACCGCGCCGGTCGGCGTGCTGGAGCGCGCGGCGCTCACCGGCGACAGCCCGACCCGGGTGCTGCACGAGGCGGCCGCCTCGGCGACCGTCGGCGAGGCCGCGCTGGTCAACACCTGCAACCGGATCGAGCTGTACGCCGACGTGGACAAGTTCCACGCGGGCGTCGCCGAGCTGTCCCAACTGCTCGCCGGGCACAGCGGCGTCGACCTCGACGAGCTCACCCCCCACCTGTACGTGCACTACGAGGACCGGGCCGTCCACCACCTGTTCTCGGTGGCCTGCGGACTGGACTCGATGGTCGTCGGCGAGGGCCAGATCCTCGGCCAGCTGCGCGACGCGCTGGCCAAGGCGCAGGAGGAGCACACCGCGGGCCGCGGCCTGAACGAGCTGTTCCAGCAGGCCCTGCGGGTCGGCAAGCGGGCGCACAGCGAGACCGGCATCGACCGGGCCGGGCAGTCGCTGGTCACCTTCGGCCTGGAGCAGGTCGCCGCCGGGGCCGGCCCGGTGGCCGGCAAGCGCGCCCTGGTGGTCGGCGCGGGCTCGATGAGCTCGCTGGCCGCCGCCACCCTGGTCCGCTCCGGCGTCACCGACCTGCTGATCGCCAACCGCACCCCGGCCCGCGCCCAGCGGCTGGTGGAGATCCTCGGCGGCACCGCCCGCACCCTGGACCTCGCGAAGGTCCCGCAGGCGCTCGCCGACGTCGACCTGGTGATCTCCTGCACCGGCGCGGCCGGCACCGTCATCGACGCCGCCGAGGTCGCCGCCGCCATCGCCGTACGGCGCTCGCGAGCCGAAGGGCGCGCCGGTGTCGAAAGCGACGAGCGACAAGCGACCGACGAAGGAGGAAGTGCCGGAGCGAGGAGCGTCGACGCCGGGTCAGAGCGCCCGGAGGCGAGTCGAGAAAACACGGCCGCCCGCACCGCCGCCTCCCCGCTGGCCTTCCTCGACCTGGCCATGCCCCGGGACGTCGACCACGCCGTGCGCGAGCTGGACGGCGCCCTGCTGGTCGACCTGGAGAGCCTCTCGCACGCGCACGCCGCCACCCCCGGCGCCGGCGACGTGGACGCCGTGGCCACCATCGTCGCGGACGAGGTCACCGCCTTCGGCCAGGCCCAGCGCGCCGCCCGGATCGCCCCCACCGTGGTCGCCCTGCGGGCCATGGCCTCCGAGGTGGTCCGTGGCGAACTCGCCCGGCTCACCTCCCGGCTGCCGGACCTGGACGAGCGCTCCAGCGCGGAGATCTCGCAGACCGTCCGCCGGGTGGTCGACAAACTGCTGCACGCCCCCACCGTCAAGGTCAAGCAGCTCGCCGCCGAACCCGGCGGGGCCTCCTACGCGGAGGCCCTGCGCGAGCTGTTCGACTTGGACCCCGCGGCGGTGCACGCTGTCTCCGGCACCCCGATCGGCGCCCAGGCGGGTTCCTCGATCCCGCCGGGCGGCGTCCCCGCCGCCCAGGCCGCCCTCGCCCCGCCCGCCGGAGCGACCGCCCCGCCCGCCGGAGCCACCAGATGAACACCCCGTCAGCCCCCCAGCACGACCAGGACGATCACCTCATGAATGGTCCAGAGACAGTGACGCCGCTGCGCCTCGGCACCCGCCGCAGCGCCCTCGCCATGGCCCAGTCGGGCATGGTCGCGGAGGAGGTGGTCGCGATCACCGGCCGCCGGGTGGAACTGGTCGAGATCACCACCTACGGGGACGTCTCCCGCGAGTCGCTGGCCCAGATCGGCGGCACCGGGGTGTTCGTCTCGGCCCTGCGCGACGCCCTGCTGGAGGGCCGGATCGACCTGGCCGTCCACTCGCTCAAGGACCTGCCCACCGCCGCCCCCGCCGGGCTGCTGCTGGCCGCCGTCCCCGAGCGCGAGGACGTCCGGGACGCGCTGGTCGCCCGCGACGGCCTGGACCTGGCCGGGCTGGTCGGCGGGAGCGCCGGCCGCCCCGTCCGGATCGGCACCGGCTCCCCGCGCCGGATGGCCCAGCTGAACGCCTGGGCCCGCGCCCGCGGCGCCGACCTGGAGACCGTGCCGATCCGCGGCAACGTCGACACCCGGATCGGCTACGTCGCCTCCGGCCAACTCGACGCCGTGGTGCTGGCCACCGCCGGACTCAACCGGCTCGGCCGCTCCGCCGAGATCACCGAGCACCTCGACCCCGCGCTGATGCTCCCCGCCCCCGGGCAGGGCGCGCTCGCCGTCGAGTGCGTCGACCCGACCCTGGCCGCCGTGCTGGCCCGGCTCGACCACCGCCCCACCCGGGCCGCCGTGGTCGCCGAGCGCGCCCTGCTGGCCACCCTGGAGGCGGGCTGCTCCGCCCCGGTCGCCGCACTGGCCGGCTGGACCGGCACCGAACTGCGCCTGGACGGCGTGGTCGGCACCACCGACGGCACCGAACTGCTCAAGATGTCCGCCAACGGCCCCCTCGTCCCCGACGAGACCGCCGAGGAGCAGGCCGCGGCCCTGGGCCGCGCCCTGGCCACCAGGCTGCTCGACACCGGAGCGGCCGACCTGATGGGGGAGCGCGCCCGATGACCGCCGCCGGATTCCACCCGCCCGCAGGGCGCTGCACCTTCCTCGGCGCCGGCCCCGGCGACCCCGGACTGCTCACCCTGCGCGCCGTCGACGTGCTCGGCACCGCCGACGTCCTGGTCGCCGACCCGCTGACCGCCGCCGCGGTCCGCACCCACTGCCCGAGCGGCGTCCAGGTCCTCGACCCGGCCGACGCCGGCCGGGAGCTCGCCGACCTGGCCGCCGACGCGGTCCGGGCCGGCCGCCACCTGGTCCGCACCGTCGACGGCGACCCCGGCCTGGACGGCTGCGCCGCCCAGGAGATGCTGCGCTGCGCCCAGGCCGGCGTGCCCTTCGAGGTCGTCCCCGGCGTCGCCCAGTCGGTCGGCGTGCCCGCCTACGCGGGCGTGCCGCTGCGCGGCGGCCAGGGCGCGGACGTCCGCTTCGTGGACGCCGAGGCGCTGCTGGCCGGCCAGGTCGTCGACCTGGGCTCGCCGGAGACCACCCTGGTGGTGCGCACCACCCTGGGCCAGCTGCCCGCCACCGCCAACTCCCTGGTGGCGCACGGCCGCAAGCCCGACGCGGCGCTCTCCGCCACGCTCTCCGGCACCACCACCCGGCAGCGCACCTTCACCTCCACGCTGGCCGCCATCGCCGCCGACCTGAAGGCCGCCCGGGTGCTGCCCTCGCCGGTCTCCGCCCCGGTGGACCCGGCGACCTCGGTGATAGCCGTGGTGGGCGAGCAGGTCGCCCACCGCGCCTCGCACTCCTGGTTCGAGACCAAGCCGCTGTTCGGCTGGAACGTCCTCGTCCCGCGCACCAAGGAGCAGGCCCACGGCCTGTCCGACCAGCTGCGCTCGTACGGCGCGGTGCCGCAGGAGGTGCCGACCATCGCGGTCGAGCCGCCGCGCACCCCGCAGCAGATGGAGCGGGCCATCAAGGGCCTGGTCACCGGCCGCTACGAGTGGATCGCCTTCACCTCGGTCAACGCCGTCAAGGCCGTCCGGGAGAAGTTCGAGGAGTACGGCCTGGACGCCCGGGCGTTCGCCGGGATCAAGGTCGCGGCGGTCGGCGAGACCACCGCCCAGGCGCTGGTCGACTTCGGCGTCAAGCCCGACCTGGTGCCCTCCGGCGAGCAGTCCGCGGCCGGGCTGCTGGAGGACTGGCCGCCGTACGACCCGGTGTTCGACCCGATCGACCGGGTGCTGCTGCCGCGCGCCGACATCGCCACCGAGACCCTGGTGGCCGGCCTGGTCGAGCTCGGCTGGGAGGTCGACGACGTCACCGCGTACCGCACGGTGCGCGCCTCGCCGCCGCCAGCCGAGACCCGGGAGGCGATCAAGGGCGGCGGCTTCGACGCGGTGCTGTTCACCTCGTCCTCGACCGTCCGGAACCTGGTCGGCATCGCCGGCAAGCCGCACAACGTGACCGTCATCGCCTGCATCGGCCCGGCCACCGCCAAGACGGCGGAGGAGCACGGCCTGCGGGTCGACGTGATGGCCCCGGCCCCGTCCGCGTCCGCGCTCGCCCAGGCGCTGGCCGACTTCGGGGCCACCCGCCGGGACGCCGCCACCGCGGCGGGCGAGCCGGTCTACCGGCCGAGCGAACGCCGCCCCGGCTCGCGCCGCAAGGCGCGCTGACCCTCCGGCGGGGGGAGGCCGCGGCCTCCCCCCGCCGCGTCCTTCCGTGACTCAGGGAGCCTTCGAAGTGTCCGCCGAATTCCCGTCCGTCCGCCCGCGCCGACTGCGCTCCACCCCGGCGATGCGCCGCCTGGTCGCCGAGACCCGGCTGCACCCGGCCGAGCTGATCCTCCCGGCGTTCGTCCGCGAGGGCATCACCGAGCCGAAGCCGATCACCTCGATGCCGGGCGTCGTCCAGCACACCCGGGACACCCTGCGCCGGGCCGCCGTCGAGGCCGCCGAGGCCGGGATCGGCGGCCTCATGCTGTTCGGCGTCCCCGAGGTGCAGGACGCGGTCGGCTCCGAGGGCACCAACCCCGAGGGCATCCTCCAACTGGCCATCCGCGACGTGGTCTCCGAGGTCGGCGACCGGCTGGTCGTGATGTCCGACCTGTGCCTGGACGAGTACACCGACCACGGCCACTGCGGCGTGCTCGCCGAGGACGGCTCGGTCGACAACGACGCCACCCTGGAGCGCTACGCCGAGATGGCCGTGGTCCAGGCCGACGCGGGCGTCCACCTGGTCGGCCCGTCCGGGATGATGGACGGCCAGGTCGCGGTGGTCCGCAGGGCGCTGGACGCGGCCGGCCACCGGGACACCGGCATCCTCGCCTACACCGCCAAGTACGCCTCGGCGTTCTTCGGCCCGTTCCGGGAGGCCGTCGGCTCCTCGCTCAAGGGCGACCGCAAGACCTACCAGCAGGACCCGGCCAACGCCCGCGAGGCGCTGCGCGAGCTGGAGCAGGACGTCGCCGAGGGCGCCGACCTGGTGATGGTCAAGCCCGCCATGGCCTACCTGGACGTCCTGCGCCAGGTCGCCGACGCCTCCCCGGTGCCGGTCTCCGCCTACCAGGTCTCCGGCGAGTACGCGATGGTCGAGGCCGCCGCGGCCAACGGCTGGATCGACCGCGAGCGGACCGTCCTGGAGACCCTCACCTCGATCCGCCGGGCCGGTGCCGAGCAGATCCTCACCTACTGGGCGGTCGAGGCCGCCCGGATGCTGGGCTGACCCGGCCGCGCGACTCCGGCCGCGCGACTCCGGCCGCGCGCCGGGCGCGCCCGGCTCAGGCGGACCCCGGGAAGTCCTTCCGCTTGATCTTGGCGCGCCGCCCGTCCGGGTGGTGGAAGACGATGCCCTCGGCGAGCGCGCCCGGCGCGAACCGGCTCTCCAGCCCCGCCAGGTACGCCCGCAGCCCCGCGTAGTCGCGCGGCGCCCCCTCGTACACCGGCGCCTCCCGGTCGAACGGCAGGCACAGGTGCCCGTCCAGCTCCAGCGGGTTGCCCTGGATCCGCGGGCCGAGCGCCTCGCACGGGTGCGCGCCGTCCGGCCAGCCGCGCACGTCGGTGCCCCGGGCGGCGGCCAGGATCCAGCGGTCCTCGGGGGCGTCCTCGGCGGTCTCGGCGTACCAGCCGTCGACGACGCCCGCCCGCTTCTGCGCGGCGCTCGGGTTGCGGCGCTTCTCCACCCGCACCAACTGTCCGGAGCGGACGGTCAGCCGGACGTTCGTGCCGTCCAGCTTCTCGGTCGCCGCGCCCTCCCCGGCGAACACCCAGGCGCACTCGGCGCGCGGGCGGTCCACCACCCGGAAGGCGCCGTCCCGCTCGAACAGCGTCGGAATCTTCTCCACGGCCGTCTCCCCCCTCCGCATCCGGCCCGGGCGGGCCGGTCGGCCAGTCTTCCGCGCGGCGCCGACCGGGACAACGGAGTATCCGGCGGGGCGCCGGCGGCGCGGACGACGGAGGGCGGGGACGACGGAGGGCGGGGACGCCGAAGGGCGGGGACGCCGAAGGGCGCGGCGGCCGTGAACGGCCGCCGCGCCCAGGGGTGCTGACGCGGGGTCAGTGGATGGCGACGATGCCGCCTTCGCCGCCGCCGACGGCGGTGGAGGTGGCCCAGCCGTAGCCGCCGCCCGCGGTGAAGATGTGGGAGGTCTCGGCGAAGCCCGCCCAGTGGCCGGCGACGAAGGGCTCGTCGGCGCTGGCCACGCCCTCGTGGCCGCCGCCGACGGCGACGTGCGCGTACGCGGGGGCGGCGATACCGGCCAGCGCCAGGGCGGCGACCGAGGTGACGACGACCTTGCCCAGCTTGCTCTTCATGGGAGGTTCCTCTCTGCGTCGGGGGAGTGGATTTCTACGGGAACACAGCGGTGCGGCTGGAGCGGCGCTGCACGCGCCCACCGGCGCTCCGATCACCCGATCGCGCCGCGGACGACCGGGTTTCCGGGAGCGGCCGGAGACATGGAACCGCCGGGCCCGCGGGATCGCTCCCCCGGACCCGGCGGTCGGCCACGACCGGAAGGTCAGCCGATCAGGTGGCTGACGCCACCGTCGCCGCTGCCCACGGTGTTCTGGCCGACGACGCAGGTCTGCGCCGGCTTGTTGTCCAGGACGTCGGCCTCGATCGGCACCGCGACGCCGATGACGGCGACGGCGATGTTGTGCACCTCGGGGAGGCAGAGGTTCGGGTTGTCCAGGGTGTGGAAGTTCGGGCTGTGGTTGCCCGAGGTGCCGGTGGCGTTGGTGCCGCCGCTGCCCTGGATGGAGGTGGCGGCGCCGTCCGCGTCGCCGATGGCCATCGCCGGGGAGGCGATCGTGGCGAGACCGGCGGCGGCGACGCCGGCGGCGGCGAGAGCCTTCTTGATCATTGGGTTATTCCTTTTCGGATCTGATGGAGTGGAGCAGCGGCCCGGCGCGTGGCTCGCGCCGGGTCCTGACCGCCGGGCCGGGGGAGCGGACCGGGCGGGTCGTGCCGCGCGGAGCGTGGGGCTCCGCGCCGGGGGCAGCGACGGTGGGTCAGCCGACCAGGTGGGAGACGCCGCCGTCGCCGCTGCCGAGGGTGCCCTGGCCGACCACGCAGGTCTGCTTGGGCTGGTTGTTGAGCGCGTCGACCTCGACCGGGACGGCCACGCCGAGCACGGCGACGCCGACGTTGTGGATCTCCGGGAGGCAGATGTTCGGGTTGTCGGCGAAGTGGAAGTTCGGGCTGTGGTTGCCCCAGGTGCCGGTGGCGTTGGTGCCGCCGTTGCCCTGGATCGAGCCGGCCGAACCGTCCGCGTTGCCGATGGCGACGGCGGGGGTGGACACCGCGGCCAGCGCTGCGGCGGCCAGGCCGACGGTAGCGAAAGTCTTCTTGAGCATGGTGGAGATACCTCTCTGAAATGCTGTTCGAGGGGTGCTGCCCCGTCGTCGTCGGGATCAAAGAATGGCGGCACGGAAAGTTACGGGGTCGGCGGGAAATTCGTCATTGGCCACCGTTTTACCCGCGCGCCGGTCGGATTGTTGACGATGCGGAGATCGGACTATTCAGCCGTTCCGGTCAACACCCGCTATCCGCGGGGGAGCTGGCTCGTTCGCCAGGGTGCCCACCGGGCACTCGAACCGATTTCCCGAACTCCCCGAACGAACGGCGAACAGCATGAAGCTCTCCAAGCGGGCGACCGGCGCCCTGCTGCTGGCGGTCGGCGCCGGCGTGGCGGCGGCGCAGGGCGTGGCCCAGGCGGCTCCGAAGACCCCGGCCGAGGTGGCCGCGATCGAGAACGCCACGGCCGGCCAGGAGGTGCCGTTCAGCATCCCGCTCAGCACGGCCGCCACCCCGCTCCCGCTGCTGCCGGACGGCGGCGGGATCCACGGCGCGATCCCGGCCTCGCCGCTGTCGGCCTCCACCGACAACGGCCAGAGCAGCACCCACCCGGTCCCGGACCAGGTGCTGCCGTCGATCGCCGGCGGCAAGGAGGGCCCCTCGCTGGCCGCGGCGCTGCCGCTGCCCGAGGCCGACCGCGGCGCCGAGCTGGGCACCCTCGGCCTGGACGCCCCGGCCGCCCCGCTCAACCTGGCCGGCCCGGCGCTGGGCCTGGGACAGCCGGTCTCCTTCGTCGAGGGGCAGGGCGGGCAGATCACCGACGCCGCGCTGAGCCTGGACAAGGTCGACCCGCACCTGGTGACCGCGCCGGTGCAGGCCGTCCCGGGGGCGAGCGCCTCGCTCGGCGGCGAGCAGGACCAGCTCTCGGTCACCGACTCGGTGCGGAACCTGGCCGCCACCACCACCGCCACCACCGGCGAGATGATGAACCAGGCCGACCCGGTGGGCACCCTCACCGGCGCGCTGGACCAGAGCAGGGTCTGACCCGGCGGCACGCGAACGGCCCGGGCCCCGTCGGGGGTCCGGGCCGTCGGCGTCCGCGCCGGTCGGTGGGCCGGGTGCTCGGCGTACCGGCTCAGCCCGGCAGCGCGCCGAGCAGCGGGCCGGCCAGCGGGAGGTCCTTCGCGCCGCCGCCGCCGGACAGCGGGGCGGTGAGCGGGGCGGTGCCGACCGGGGCGACGCCGTTGTCGGGGACGACCGCGACGCCGTTGTTCAGCACGTCCGCGCCGGACCCGGCCCACGGGTCGAGCCGCAGCTCCTTCAGCGGGGCGACCGCGTAGCCGAGCGCACCGGTGGTGCTGCCGAGGGCCTGCTGGGCGTCGGTGTTCTGCAGGTGGGTGGTGGGCGCGGGCAGCCCGCCGAGCGGTTCGGTCTCGGCGTGCGCGGCCTGGGCGGTGACGCCGCCGAGCAGCACGGCGGCGCCGAGCGCGGCCACGGCGCCGGTGGTCTTCCGGGTCATCGGCCAATCCTTCGGGGTGAGTGGAGCGGTGCTCCGGGGGAAACGCGCGCGGCCCCCCGGCCGCTGGGCCGAGGGGCGGTCTGCACGGGGTTGCCGATCAGCGGGGGGCTGGTCAGCAGTCTTCGTCGACCGGCGGCTCGTGGTGCTCGTGGTGCTCGGCCGGCAGGTCCACGTTGGCGCAGGAGTTGCCGAACGCCGGGTTCAGCAGGCCGATCACGTTGATCGAGTTGCCGCAGACGTTCACCGGGACGTGCACCGGGACCTGCACGGCGTTGCCGGAGAGCACGCCGGGGGAGTTGGCGGCGACGCCCTCGGCACCGGCCGAGGCGTTGGCCAGACCGGCCGAGCCGAGCACCAGGCCGGCCGCGGCGGCCGACAGGACGGCGGCCTTCTTCACGTTCTGCATGGGGGTTGATCTCCTAGATCACACAGGGAGTTGGTGCGCCGCACCGCACGGGGTCGTGCGGTGCGGCGCGGGCGCTGCGTCAGGCAGTTCAGCCGACGTTGGCGCAGGAGTTGCCGAACGCCGGGTTCAGCAGGCCGATCACGTTCACGGTGTTGCCGCAGACGTTGACCGGGACGTGGACCGGGACCTGGATCAGGTTGCCGGAGAGCACGCCGGGGGAGCCCGCGGCGACGCCCTCGGCACCGGCCGAGGCGTTGGCCAGACCGGCCGAGCCGAGGACCATACCGGCGGCGGCGACGGACAGGACCGCGGCCTTCTTGAAGTTGCGCATAGCTTTCTTCCTCACGTTCTGCCCGACTGTGGATGGTCGGGTGCCGGGCGATCGCATCATCACCCGCGGTTTTCCGGATGCGCCGTGAATGTCACTCACGCGGCCCAACACCCTCGTGTCGCCCGTGGCTTGGGCGACGCGTGCCGCGTCGGGGTGCGCCGACGGCTGCCCACTCACGGCTGGGGGCGGTCGTTTGGCGGCGCGTCCAGGGCGGCACGGGGCTGCCTGTGGAGCGGTGTTCGTGAGGAAGAACGAGCCGACGCGGCCGGGGAAACGGGCGGATTCCCCGATCACCCGAATGCGCGGATTAGGCCGAGTGGGTGATTGTTCGGGGGCGTCCGCAACCGCCCCGGGGCGGCTTCGTTGGCCTGGTGCACGTCCCGTGTGCTTCCTTCGGCAGCCCCCGGCGCGGCAATTGGAAGATCTGATTTATCGAGGAGACTCAATGAGCATCAAGAAGGCCGCCGCCGTCGGCGCCGCTGTCGTGGGCATCGTCGCCGCCGGTGCGGGCTCCGCCATGGCGAGCAGCGGCGCCGAGGGTGTCGCCGCCGGTTCCCCCGGTGTCGCCTCCGGCAACGAGATCCAGGTGCCGGTGCACATCCCGGTCAACCTGTGCGGCAACTCGATCGACGTTATCGGCGCCCTGAACCCGGCGTTCGGCAACTCCTGCGCCAACGTCGGCTGACGCACGGCCCGTCGGCCGAGCCGCCGTCCACACCCTCCTGGCGGGGTGCGGGCGGCGGCTCGTCCGCTTTTCCGGGCCCGGGTCCGCGCCTGGAGCGGCGCCGGGTGCGGTGTCGGGTGCGGGCCGGACGCGGTACCGGGCGCGGACCCGGGCACGTCCGCTGACGCTCCGTCATGCTGTCGCGAGTCTTGTTGTGTTACCTGTCAGTACCTAGCATGTGAGCCTGCCTCATGTTCGCCGGGCCCCCGCCCGGCCCCGTGCTCCGCGCCGCCCGGCAGCCGCCGGGCGATCCCCCACCCTCGCAAGGAGTCATGAGTGTCCAGGTCACTCCTCGGGAAGACCGCCCGCCGCCGCCCACCCGCACTGCTCGCCACCGCCGCGCTGCTCGCCGCCCTCGGCCTCGGCGCCGGGCTCGGCACCGCCGACGCCAGTGCCGCGTCCGGGAACCCGGGCAAGCCCGCCGCGATCGTCGCGCTCGGCGACAGCGCGATCTCCGGCGAAGGCGCCGGCACCGACACCGGCGACGACTACGTCCCCGGCACCGACACCCCCACCAACTACTGCCACCGCTCCACCAGGTCCGAGATATTCGTGACCCAGCTGCCCGGCGTCACCCCGGTCGACCTGGCCTGCTCCGGCGCGCAGACCGGCGACCTGGTCAGCGACCCCGAGCTGGCGAAGATCACCGGCCCCGGCAGCGGCGACTTCGGCGAACCCAAGCAGGACGTCCAACTCGCCGCCACCGCACGCCAGTACGACGTCAAGCTGGTGGTCGTCACGATCGGCGCGAACGACGACTTCGAGTTCGCGAACATCATGATGGACTGCCTCGCCCAGTACTTCCCGATCCCGCAGTCCCAGGGCTGCCGGGACACCATCGGCAGCGCCGAGATCACCCGCCGCGCCGCCGGCGTCAAGCCCAAGGTGACCGCCGCGCTCACCAGCGTCCGCGACGCGATGCGGGCGGCCGGCTACGCGGACGACTCCTACCAGCTGGTCTACCAGTCGTACTTCAACCCGATCACCCCCGACATCCGGCGCAACGACTACGCCGGCAAGGTCGCCGACGGCTGCCCGGCCTTCCCCGAGGACCTCGCCTGGGGCCACAACTGGGTGGTGCCCACCCTCAGCGACGCCCTGCGCGAAGCCGCCGCCGGCGTCCCCGGCGTGCGCTACCTCGACCAGCGCCGGGTCGCCTTCGGCCACGAGGTCTGCGCCGAGTGGACCAGCTCGCCGTACGAGTACACCAACGGCGACGTGATCGACCTGTCCGAGAAGACCCGCAACGGCTGCGACAGCCCGATCTCCATCCCCGGCCTGTGCATGAACAACGTCCGCCAGTCGTACCACCTGCGGGTCGCCGGGTACGCCGCCGAGGCCGCCTGCCTGCGGCAGTTCTACCAGCAGGCCGCGCTCGGCCAGGCGTTCTGCTCGCTCAACCAGCAGAACACCACCTCGATCACCCCGCTCACGCCCGGCAAGCCGTTCCCCGACACCCCCGAGGACGGCGCCTGGTACCAGCTCACCAACCAGTCCGACGGCCGGGCGCTCGACCTGTCCGGCGGCGGCAGCTACGGCGACTCCACCAACGGCCGCACCGCCCTCACCTATCCGGCCACCGGCGGGCTCAACCAGTCCTTCGTGTTCGAGGCCAAGGCCGGCGGCTCCTACGAACTCGACTTCAGCGGCAACCGCGACATGTGCCTCGACGTGGCCGGCGCCTCCACCGCACCCGGCGCCAAGATCGAGCAGTGGCGCTGCAACGGCGGCGGCAACCAGCACTGGCTGCTCCAGCCCGTCGGCGACGGCAGCTACAAGCTCGCCGACTCCCAGGACCCGACCAAGCTCGCCACCGCCACCACCCAGACCGACGCCCAGGGCAACCACCTGGTCCAGCTCGCCGCCGACAACGGCTCCGCCGCCCAGCACTGGCAGCTCACCAAGCTCGGCATCGTCTACCTGCACGGCTGACGGTCCCGCAGCGGGCCCCTCAGGACATCCCCAGCCGGACGGCCGTACCCGGAGCCACCGGGTACGGCCGCTCCGGCGGCAGCAGCCCCGCGTCCCGCGTCGCGTGCAACTCCCGGACCAGCGGCGTCAGGTCCTCGATCCGCACCAGCCACTCCCCGACGTACCGCCGCACCAGCTCCCCGCCCAGCCCGAGCTGGAGCGAGCGGTGGTCCAGCGGCCGTAGGCGCAGGTCCCGCTCCGGGTCCCACTGCGCCCGGGCCGCGCCGCGCCGCAGCTCCCGCTGCCACTGCGCCTTCGAGGCGTGCACCCCGCGCCGGTACGAGCTCAGCACCGCCGCCGCCAGCGCGGCGTCGAACCCCTCCCGGCGGATCACCACCCCCAGCACCCGCTCCTGGCCCCCGGCGCGAGCCCAGTCGCTGCGGTGCAGCAGCCAGCGGAACGACGGCTTCACCCACGTCATCCGCCCGGTCTCGAACGCCGCCGGGAACCGCCCCGCCGCGGCGGCGGGCTCCGCGATCTCCGGCCGGAACGCCTGGTAGACCGTCACCGTCTCCTCGTCGTAGCGGGCCCTGACCTGCCTCTTCGGTGTCTCCTCCATCCCTTCATCCTGGCTGCCGGGTCAACCGGATTGCCCGCCCCCGGGGGCCGGGAACGCGGCCGGGCCGCGGGTGGGAGCATGTGAGCCGTCGATCTGCCTGGAGGTGCGCGGTGGCCGGTGCGCGGCTGGTGTTGGGGTTGGACGTCGGGGGCACCAGTACCCGGGTGCTGGTCGCCGACCTGGACGGGCGGGTGCTGGGGGCCGCCCGCGGGGCCGGGGGGAACCCGGTCGCGCACGGTGCGGAGGCCGCGGCGAAGGAGATCGGGGACACCGTGCGGGCCGCGCTGGCCGGGCTGGACCCGGCGCGGGTGGCGGCCGGGGTGCTGGGGCTGGCGGGCGGGCTGGTGGCGCGGCCCGCGTTCGGCGGGCTGTGGGACGCGCTCGGGCTGGGCGCGCACCCCGTGCTGGTCAGCGACGTCCTGCTGGCGCACGCCGCGGGCACCTCCGCGCCGGACGGCCACGTGGTGCTCAGCGGGACGGGCGGGATGGCCGCCGAGGTCCGCGGCCACGAGCTGACCCGCACCGCGGACGGGCACGGCTGGCTGCTGGGCGACCGGGGCTCGGGCGTCTGGCTCGGCCGCGAGGCCGTCTCCGCCACCCTGACCGCCCTCGACCGGGACGAGCCGCTCACCGGCCTGGCCGCGGCGGTCGCCGGGGAGCTGACCGGCCCGGACGGCCTGGACGGCCCGGACGGCCCGGACGGCCCGGACCGCTCGGACCGCTCGGACCGCGCGGAAGGCCGGGACGGCTCGGGCCCGGGCGACGACCTCCGTTCGGCGCTGATCACCGCCGTCCACGGGCAGGCCCCGACCCGGCTGGCCCGGCTCGCCCCCGTCGTCCTGGAGCGGGCCGGGGCGGGCGACCCGACGGCCCTCGCCCTGGTCGCCCGGGCCGCCGACCACCTGCTCGACACCCTCGGACTGCTCCGCGCCCCCGGTTGCGCCCTCCCGATCGTGCTGGCCGGCGGACTGCTCAGCACCCCGACCCCGCTGGCCGCCCGGCTCCGCCCGCTGCTCGCCGCCCGCTGGCCGGACGTCCCGCTCCGCCCCGCCGGGAACGGCGCGGGCGCGGCGGCCTGGCTGGCGGCGCGGTCACTGGGCCGCGGCACCGAGGAGTTGCACCGCGCGCTGACGGCCTGACGCCCCGTCCACCGGGTGCACCGGGCCTGCGGGGCTCGCCGGGCTCGCCGGGTTCACTGGCAGGTCATCGCCCAGGGCGCGATCTTGCCGGGCGGCGCCGGGCGCGGCGTGCCGTCGGCGGTGCCCCCGGCCGGGCGGGAGGCCGCGCCCGGGAGGGCGATCTCGGCCCAGACCCACTTGCCGCCGCGCTTGCGCACCACCCCGTGCGCGAGGGCGAGTTCGGCGATCAGCAGCAGGCCGCGGCCGGACTCCGCGTCGTCGGCGGGGCGGCCGGCGGCGGGGCCGGGGAGGGCGGGGGAGGAGTCGTAGACCTCGATGACGGCGCGGTGGTGCAGCGGGTCGGCGTGCACGCCGACGGTGACGGCGGGGCCGGTGGCGTGGCGGACGGCGTTGCCGAGGAGTTCGGAGGTGACGAGGTCGAGGGTGAGGCGGGTGTCCTCGTCGAGCGGGGTGTTCCAGGTGGTGAGGAGGTCGCGGACCCGGCGGCGTCCGGCGGCGACGGTGGCGGGCTCGCGGGGCAGTGAGAACCATCGACGGTGGACGGACATGGCGGGCTCCTCACGCGGTTTCGCCCGATGGGCGGAGACTCGGCAGCCGATATGAGGGTATGTCAGATCCCAGCATCTCTAGACAAGCTGAAATCTCTAGAGATGTCAATGCGTCAGGGACCCGGCCCTGCGTAGGATGTCTAGAGAGGGGAAGGAAGTCCGCCGCCATGAACAGTCACCCGCGCGTCACGCAGCCCAAGTACCAGCGGATCGCCGAGGACCTCAAGCGCGAGATCGACACCGGCCGCTACCGCCCCGGCGACCGGCTCCCCGGCGAGAACGACCTGATGGCGACGTACGGCGTGGCCAGGATGACGGCCCGTCAGGCGCTCGGGGTGCTCCAGGGCGAGGGGATAGCGGAGGCCCGCCGCGGCGTCGGCGTCTTCGTCCGGGAGTTCCGGCCGATAAGGCGGCGCGGCATCCAGCGGCTGTCCGGCCGCACCTGGGGCGGCGGCGCCTCGGTCTGGTCGGCGGACATAGCGGCCCGCGAACTGACGGTGGACCAGCTGAGCGTCGCCGAGCGGGAGGCGCCCGAGCAGATCGCCGCCGTGCTCGGCCTCAAGGGCGGCGAACCGGCCTGCGTGCGCAGCCGCCGCTTCGTCCTGGACGGCAAGCCGGTGCTGGTCTCCGACTCCTACCTCCCCGCCGCCCTGGTCGCCGGCACCCGGATCGCCGACCCGGACACCGGCCCCGGCGGCACCTACGCCCGGCTCGCCGAACTCGGCCACAAGCCGGTGCACTTCCAGGAGCAGATCCGCTCCCGGATGCCCTCCGGCGACGAGGCCGAACGCCTGGCCCTGGCCCCCGGCACCCCCGTCTTCCTGGTGCGCCGGATCGCCTTCGCCGAGGACGGCCAGGCGGTGGAGGTCAACGAGATGGTGCTCGACTCGGCCTCCTACATCCTGGAGTACGACTTCGACGCCTGACCGGCCCGTCCGCCGCCGGTGGAAAACCCGAACAGTTGTCCACAGGTCTGTGGAAAACCGCCGCGCCCGTCCACCGTTCCGGTGCGGCGCCCGGCAGCACCGGTCGAACGGGGGCGGCCCGGCGGTGTGCGGTGCCGGGGAGGCCCGACTGCGGCTGACCGCAACGGAGTTCACCGCCCCGGAGCGCCCGGCCCGGCGGTCCGGACCCGCCGCGTCATCGGGACGGTGCGCGGCGTCGGCCGCCGGCCGGTGCCCCGAGGGTCAGGGCCAGACCAGGCAGTAGAGCTGGTGGCCGGCCTCGTGCAGGCGGCTGGCGAAGTCCTGCCACTCGTGCAGCATCTGGTAGATGACGAAGGCGTCCCGCGGACCGCGGCGGTCGGGGACGGTGGACCAGATGAAGGCGGCGGCGCCGAGCTCGGTCTCGTCGGCCTTGCGGAGCGGTTCCACGACGGTGTGCGGGAGTTGGACCACCGCGTAGTCGGGGTGCAGGACGACGAGTTCGAGCGGGGGGACGTGGTGCAGCGGGACGCCCTGGATGCCGGTGAGGACCATCGCGCTCATGGTCTCGGGCTTGATCTTGGTGGAGAGGTGGCCGTTGACGGAGCCGCTGGTCTCCATCAGGTCGCCGAGCCGGCCGAGGGCGCCGAGCTCTCCGGCGTCGAGCCCGAGGCCGCCGGGGCCGAGGGCGGTGGGAACCCTGGCGGCGGTCGCCCGGTCCGGAGCGCCGAAGTACTTGTAGGTGACCCCCACTCTGCCCTCGCCCCTCCTTCCCCTGCCGGTACCCGTACCCCCGCCGGCCTCGCCGGGCCTGCGGCCGTGGCCCGCGCCCTCGTCGAAACCGTCCTGCCTCTCGGACACTGGACCATCCTCACCGGAACTCGCCGGAATCGACAGACCCCCGCACGCTCGGTGTCCCTCCGAACATGCCCCTTACCCGTCTGTTTGGCGTGCTACACGAGCGCGCGTCACTCGACCTTACCTTCGGCACAGCCGGTGAGGGGAGCAGCACACGGATCATCGTTCCAGATGATCGGGCCCGACATGCAGAACGCCAGGACACGATTTGAGACCATGTGCGGGTAAGGGCGGTTCCCGGCCGCTCCCAGCACCCAACGGATGAGCGAGCAGATGAGCTACCCGTACGAAGCCCCCCAGTCCCAGTCGCTGTTCGACCGCGCCCTGGCCGTCACCCCCGGCGGGGTCAACTCGCCGGTGCGGGCCTTCCGCGCGGTCGGCGGCACGCCCCGCTTCATGGTGTCCGGCACCGGCCCGTACCTGACCGACGCCGACGGCCGCGAGTACGTGGACCTGGTCTGCTCCTGGGGACCGATGCTGCTCGGCCACGCCCACCCGGCGGTGGTCGAGGCGGTCCAGCGGGCGGTGGCCCTCGGCACCTCGTTCGGGACGCCCGGGCAGGGCGAGGTGGAGCTGGCCGAGGAGATCGTCTCCCGGATCGCCCCGGTCGAGCAGGTCCGGCTGGTCTCCAGCGGCACCGAGGCGACCATGTCGGCGATCCGGCTGGCCCGCGGCTTCACCGGCCGCGCCAAGGTGGTCAAGTTCGCCGGCTGCTACCACGGCCACGTGGACGCCCTGCTGGCCGCGGCCGGCTCCGGCGTCGCCACCTTCGGCCTGCCCGACACCCCCGGCGTGACCGGCGCCCAGGCCGGCGACACCATCGTGCTGCCGTACAACGACCTGGACGCGGTGCGCGCCGCGTTCGCCGCCCACCCCGGCGAGATCGCCTGCGTGATCACCGAGGCCTCGCCCGGCAACATGGGCGTCGTCCCGCCGCTGCCCGGCTTCAACCACGGCCTGGCCGAGCTCTGCCGGGCCGACGGCGCGCTGTTCGTCTCCGACGAGGTGATGACCGGCTTCCGGGTCTCCAAGGCCGGCTGGTACGGGCTGGAGGCCGCCCGGGAGGGCTGGGCGCCGGACCTGCTGACCTTCGGCAAGGTGATGGGCGGCGGCTTCCCCGCCGCGGCCTTCGGCGGTCGCGCCGACGTGATGGCGCACCTCGCCCCGGCCGGCCCGGTCTACCAGGCGGGCACGCTCTCCGGGAACCCGGTCGCCACCGCCGCGGGCCTGACCCAGCTGCGGCACTGCACCGACGAGGTGTACGCCAAGGTCGACGCGGTCGCCGCCGAGGTCTCCGGCCTGGTCGCCGCGGCGCTCGCCAAGGAGGGCGTGGCGCACCGGCTGCAGACCGCCGGCAACATGTTCTCGGTCTTCTTCACCGAGCAGCAGGTCACGAACTACGACGAGGCGCGCGCCCAGCAGGCGTTCCGCTTCAACCCGTTCTTCCACTCGATGCTGAGCCAGGGCGTCTACCTGCCGCCGTCGGCCTTCGAGTCCTGGTTCGTCTCGGCCGCGCACGACGAGCGCGCGGTCGAGCGGATCGCCGCCGCCCTGCCCGCGGCCGCCCGCGCCGCCGCCGAGGCCACCGAGGAGCCCAAGTGACTGACCAGAAGGACATCACCGTCGTCCACGTGATGCGGCACGGCGAGGTGCACAACCCGGAGGGCGTGCTCTACGGCCGCCTGCCCGACTACCACCTCTCCGACCTGGGCCGGGAGATGGCCGAGCGGGTCGCCGAGCACCTGAAGGACCGGGACGTCACATACGTGGTGGCCTCGCCGCTGGAGCGGGCGCAGGAGACCGCCGAGCCGATCGCCAAGGCGCACGGCCTCCAGGTGGCGGCCGACCCGCGGCTGATCGAGGCGGAGAACGTCTTCGAGGGCAAGACCTTCGGCGTCGGCGACGGCTCGCTGCGCAACCCCGGGTACTGGAAGCACCTGACCAACCCGTTCCGGCCGTCCTGGGGCGAGCCGTACATCGACCAGGCGGTCCGGATGATGGGCGCCCTCGCGGCGGCCCGGGACGCCGCGCGCGGGCACGAGGCGGTGTGCGTCAGCCACCAGCTGCCGATCTGGATCCTGCGCTCGTTCGCGGAGCGCCGCCGGCTGTGGCACGACCCGCGCCGCCGGCAGTGCTCGCTGGCCTCGCTGACCAGCTTCACCTACGAGGGCGACCGGATCGTCTCGATCGGCTACCGCGAGCCGGCCCGGGACCTGCTGCCGGCCCACCTGGTGGGCCGGGGCAAGAAGGGCGACAAGCCGGTCGGGAAGAGCTTCGGCGCGTAGCCCGCGCCGGCCTCGCACCCGTCCCGCGCCCGCCTCCCGCAGGTAAGCGGCGACGGTCGGCGATATGCCCGAATTAAGACGATCATAAGCGGAGAATGCGCAGGTCACGGGGGGTCCGGCCGACAAGGCCGGACCCCCCTAAAACGGGCCGAAGAGCCATGCGAAACTTTTCACATGTCACGGACGTCCAGCCGCCGCCTCCGCCTCACCGCCGCCCTCGGCGCGGCCACCGCCCTGGCCCTCGCCGGGTGCTCCAGCTCCGGCAGCAGCAGCGGCGGCGGAGTCGGCTTCGTCACCGGCAAGGGCGGCATCGCCACCGCCACCCCCGCGAAGCGGGTCGCCGCGCCCGACGTCACCGGCACCCCGCTGGACGGCGGCGGCGCCCTCAAGCTCTCCGACTACCGCGGCAAGGTGGTCGTCCTCAACATCTGGGGCTCCTGGTGCAGCCCCTGCCGGGCCGAGGCCAAGGGCCTCCAGGAGACCAGCGAGAAGTACGGCGACCAGGTCCAGTTCCTCGGCATCAACACCCGGGACACCGACCCCGCCAACGCCGTCGCGTTCGAGAAGAACTTCGGGGTGACCTACCCGAGCATCTACGACCCGGACGGCGCCGAGATCCTCAAGTTCCCCAAGGGCAGCCTCAACCCGCAGTCCATCCCGACCACCATCGTGGTCGACCGGGACGGGCGGCTGGCCGCCCGGGCGATGCGCGCGATGTCCGCCGAGGACCTGCAGAAGATGGTCGACCCGGTGCTGGCGGAGTCGAAGTGAGCGTCCTGCTGGCGGCGGAGGGCGTCGGGTACAACGAGACGGTCGGCAGCGGTGCGCTGGTGCTCGCGCTGCCGATCGCGCTGGCCGCCGGGCTGGTCTCGTTCTTCTCGCCGTGCGTGCTGCCGCTGGTGCCCGGCTACCTCAGCTACGTCACCGGCTTCTCCGCCGCCGACCTCTCCGACGCCCGGGGCGCCCGGCGCGGCCGGATGCTGGGGGGCTCGCTGCTGTTCGTGCTCGGCTTCGCCGCGGTGTTCGTCTCCGGCGGCGCGCTGTTCGGCTCCTTCGGCCACAGCCTGCAGGAGCACCGCCGGGTCATCTCGATCGTGATGGGCGCGCTCACCGTGCTGATGGGCCTGGCCTTCATGGGCCTGCTGCCCGGCTTCACCATGCGCGAACTGCGCTCGCACCGCCGCCCGGCGATCGGCCTGGCCGGCGCCCCGCTGCTCGGCGTGGTGTTCGGCCTCGGCTGGACGCCGTGCATCGGCCCGACCATGGGCGCCATCCAGGCGCTGGCCTTCAGCCAGGCCGACGCCGACGCCGGGCGCGGCGCGCTGCTGATGGCCGTCTACTGCCTCGGCCTCGGCGTACCGTTCGTGCTGGCCGCCCTGGCGTTCCGCAAGGCACTGGGTGCCTTCGGCTGGGTCAAGCGGCACTACCAGTGGGTGATGCGGATCGGCGGCGGCATGCTCGTCCTGGTCGGCCTGGCCCTGGTGACAGGGGTGTGGGACGCGCTGGTCAGCCAGCTCCAGTCCCTCACCCAGGACTTCTCGATCGGAATCTGACCGTGAGCGACACCAAGACCAGCCCCCAGCCGGCCGACGCCGCGGACGAAACCGACGTCGAACGGCTCAGCACCGCGCCCGAGGAGAGCGACACCGCCCCGGTCGGCATGGGCGTGCTCGGCTGGCTGCGCTGGTTCTGGCGCCAGCTGACCTCGATGCGGGTCGCCCTGCTGCTGCTGTTCCTGCTCTCGCTGGCGGCCATCCCCGGCTCGCTGGTGCCGCAGAACACCAACGCGTTCAAGGTCGCGGAGTGGAAGAACGCCCACAAGGGCATCACCCCGCTCTACGAGAAGCTCCAACTGTTCGACGTGTACAGCTCGGTGTGGTTCTCCGCGATCTACATCCTGCTGTTCGTCTCGCTGGCCGGCTGCATCCTGCCGCGCACCTGGCAGTTCGTCGGCGTGCTGCGGGCCCAGCCGCCCGCCGCCCCGCGCAACCTGACCCGGATGCCGGTCTACGCGGCCTGGCACACCGACGCCGCCCCGGCGGCGGTCAACGCCGCCGCGCACCGGCTGCTGCGCAAGCGCGGCTTCCGGGCCGCCGCCGGCCCCGGCTCGGTGGCCGCCGAGAAGGGCTACCTGCGCGAGGTCGGCAACCTGCTGTTCCACTTCGCGCTGTTCGCCCTGCTGGCCGGTTTCGCCTGGGCCAGCCTGTTCAGCGGCTCCGGCACCAAGATCGTGCTGGAGGGCCAGGGCTACTCCAACACCACCACCCAGCTCGACGACTTCACCGGCTCGGCGTTCTACGGCGTCGACGACCTGGACGCCTTCGGCTTCAAGCTGGACGGCTTCACCGCTGACTACCAGACCCAGGGCCCGGCGGCCGGCACCGCCAAGGAGTTCGTCGCCAACGTCCGCTACTGGGACGGCACCGACTCCAGCAAGCAGAAGAACGCCCGGATCGAGGTCAACCACCCGCTGGAGGTGGGCGGTTCCAAGGTCTTCCTGACCGCGCACGGCTTCGCCCCGGTGGTCACCGTCCGGAACGCGAAGGACGAGGTCGTCTACCGCGGCCCGACGCCGTTCCTGCCCCGGGACTCCAACGTCACCTCGCCCGGCGTGATCAAGGTCAACGACTACGGCACCGACGCCCGGGGCGACAAGACCCAGCTCGCCTTCAAGGGCTTCTTCCTGCCCACCGCGGCGGCCGACTTCACCGGCACCGGCCCGGTCTCGGTCTTCCCGGCCGCCGCCGACCCCCGCCTGGTGCTCAACGTCTACGCCGGCGACCTGCGCACCGACAGCGGCCTGCCGCAGAACGTGTACGAGCTCGACGACAAGGCGATGACCCAGCTCCAGGTCAACGGCGCGCCCGCCACCGCGATCCTCAAGGTCGGCGAGGGCTGGCAACTGCCCGACGGCTACGGCACCCTGACCTTCGACGGCTACCAGCAGTGGGCCAACTTCACCGTCTCGCACCGCCCCGGCAACACGCTCGCGCTGCTCGGCGCGGTCGGCGCGATCCTCGGCCTGATCGGCTCGCTGTTCGTCCAGCGCCGCCGGATCTGGGTCCGGGCCACCGCCGGCGCCGACGGCCGCACCCTGGTCGAGGTCGCCGGGCTGGGCCGCAGCGAGTCCGCCCGCACCGCGGAGGAGCTCGCCGAACTCGCCGTCGACCTCCAGGAGGACGCCCCGGCGACCGACGAACCGACCCGACCGGCCGACCCGGCCGACCCGGCCGACCCCGACCGCCAGGACCGCTCCGACCGTCCCGACCGTCCCGACCGCCCGGACAGCCCCGACCGCCCCGAAGACGACGCACCCGCCGCAGCCGACTCCCCGGCCGCTGCCGTTCCCACCGCCCCGGAAACCAAGGAGTAGACGGTGCTGCTCGCGCAGGTCGACACCCAGTTGGCCAACCTCTCCAACTACCTCATCTACTCGGCGATGACGGTCTACACCCTGGCCATGTTCGCCCAGATCTTCGAGTGGACGTTCGGCGCCAAGGGCGGCGTCGCCGTCCGCTCCGCGCAGCAGAGCACCCTCGCCGAGACGGTCGCCGACGCCGCGGACGCGGCCAAGGGTGTGCGCAAGGTCACCGTCACGGTCGCCGCCCAGGGCGGGGGCACCACCACCCTCACCCGCACCGCCCTCGCCGACGCCGGCGCCACCACGGTCACCAGCGGCCGCGGCGACGACGCCCCCGCCGACGGCACCGGCCCGGCCGGCACCAGCGAGAAGGCCGACCTGGCCGGCCGGATCGCGGTCTCGCTGACCGTCCTCGGCCTGCTCCTGCACGCCGGCAGCGTGATCACCCGCGGCCTGTCCGTGATGCGCTGGCCGTGGGGCAACATGTACGAGTTCTCGTGCGCCTTCGCCCTGATGATGGTCGGCGCGTACGTCATCCTGCTCGTCGCCGGGAAGAACGTCCGCTGGCTCGGCCTGCCGGTGACCGTCGTCGCGCTGCTGATCCTGGGCATCGCGGTCAGCGTGCTCTACACCGACTCCGAGCAGCTCGTCCCCGCCCTGCACTCCTACTGGCTCGGCATCCACGTCTCCACCGCGACGATCTGCGGCGGCGCGTTCTTCGCCGCGTTCGTCGCCACCGCCACCTACCTGCTCAAGGACCGCTACGAGCACCGGGTCGCGGCCGGCCTCACCGTCCGCGCCGCCAGCCTGATGGAGCGGCTGCCCGCCTCCGGCACCCTGGACAAGCTCTCCTACCGGATCAACGCGGTGATCTTCCCGCTCTGGACGTTCACCATCATCGCGGGCGCGATCTGGGCCGAGGCCGCCTGGGGCAAGTACTGGGAGTGGGACCCGAAGGAGACCTGGTCGTTCATCACCTGGGTCGCCTACGCCGCCTACCTGCACGCCCGGGCCACCGCCGGCTGGCGCGGGCGCAAGGCCGCCTACCTGGCCCTGCTCGCCTTCGCCTGCTGGCTGTTCAACTTCTACGGCGTCAACATCTTCATCACCGGCAAGCACTCCTACGCCGGCGTCTGACGCCCGTCCGCCCCACCCCCAACCCACGCACCACAAAGCCGCGAGGAGGGCCGCACCATGGAGTGCGACGAGGTCATCATGACCGTCCGAATCACCGCAGCGGAACGCACGCTGCTGCGACGGCTCGCCCAGGGCCATCACAGCGACGTCTCCGAAGTCGTCGCCGACGGGCTGCTGGACGTCCTGCCCACGCTGCACTGCGCGGCGGACGCCTACCGGCTGCTCGCCGCCATCACCACCCCGGCGCCCTGCGCGCTCACCGTCTGGCTCCCCACCGAGCTGGCCGACCTGCTCACCATCGCCACCGCCCGGATCGCCCAGTCCACCGGCGTCCGGCTCGGCTCCTCCTGCATCATGCTGGGGGCCGCCGTCCGGCTCTGGCTCGCCCAGGACCCGCAGCGGCTGGCGGCCAACCTGACCACCATGCACGCCGGCCGCCCGCCCGCGCTGGCGGCCGCGTAGCGACGGCGAGGGGCCCGGCGGACCGGGCGGGTGCGTCCCGCCGGTCCGCCGGGCCCCTCGTGGTGCCTCAGGCGGCCTGCTGCCAGCTGACCGGGGAGAAGTAGGCCGGGCGGCGCTCGACGCGCGACCAGGTGGCGATCGGCTCGACGGACGGGGCGGCGGCGGTGGCGGCGGCCACCGCGGCGCGGGCGGCCAGGACCGCGGTCAGCGCGGCCAGTTCCTCGGCGTTCAGCGAGCCGCGGACGACGCGGACGAGAGGTTCGCTCATGGTTCCTGTTCTCCCCCAAGCTTGATTCTGAAAGGTTTCGGCGCGCTTGACCGCTCGTTACATCGGCGGGTTGCCGTGCTTGCGGCTGGGCAGGTCGGCGTGCTTGGTGCGGAGCATGGCGAGTGAGGAGGCGAGTACGGCGCGGGTCTCGGCCGGGTCGATGACGTCGTCGACGAGGCCGCGTTCGGCCGCGTAGTAGGGGTGCATCAGTTCGCTCTTGTATTCCTTGATCTTCTGGGCGCGCATGGCTTCCGGGTCCTGGGCCCCGTTGATGTCGCGGCGGAAGATGACGTTGGCGGCGCCTTCGGCGCCCATCACGGCGATCTCGTTGGTGGGCCAGGCGAAGGAGAGGTCGGCGCCGATGGAGCGGGAGTCCATCACGATGTACGCGCCGCCGTAGGCCTTGCGCAGGATGAGCTGGATGCGCGGGACGGTGGCGTTGCAGTAGGCGTACAGCAGTTTGGCGCCGTGTCGGATGATGCCGTCGTGTTCCTGGTCGACGCCGGGCAGGAAGCCGGGTACGTCGAGCATGGTGACCAGCGGGATGTTGAACGCGTCGCACATCTGGACGAAGCGCGCGGACTTCTCGGAGGCGTTGATGTCCAGGACGCCGGCCAGTGACTGCGGCTGGTTGGCGATGATGCCGACCACGTGGCCGTCGATGCGGGCCAGGGCGCAGATCACGTTGGTGGCCCAGCGTTCGTGGACTTCCAGGTACTCGCCGTGGTCGACGATCTCCTCGATGACCTTGCGCATGTCGTAGGGGCGGTTGCCGTCGGCGGGGACGAGGTCGAGCAGGGAGTCGTTGCGGCGCTCGACGGGGTCGTCGTTGGCGGCGGAGGGCGGCATCTCGCGGTTGTTCTGCGGCAGCAGCGACAGGAGGTAGCGGACTTCCTCGATGCAGGACTGTTCGTCGTCGTAGACGAAGTGCGAGACGCCGGAGACGGAGG
>NZ_QLLT01000024.1 GCF_003259315.1 Kitasatospora sp. SolWspMP-SS2h
CAGAGGCGGGTGACGTAGTCGGGGCGGACGTTCTTGTACTGGAGGTAGTAGGCGTGCTCCCAGGCGTCGAAGGCGAGGAGGGGGGTGGTGCCCTGGCCGACGTTGCCGTGGTGGTCGTAGACCTGCTCGATGATCAGGCGCTTGCCGAGCGGTTCCCAGGAGAGGATGCCCCAGCCGGAGCCCTGGACGCCGACGGTGGCGGTGGTGAGCTGCTGCTGGAACGCCTCGAAGGAGCCGAAGTGCCCGGTGATGGCGTCGGCGAGCGGGCCGTCGGGGCGGTCGCCGCCCTCGGGGGAGAGGTTCTGCCAGAACAGCGAGTGCAGGACGTGGCCGGAGAGGTTGAAGGCCAGCGTCTTCTGGAGGCCGACCAGCGAGCCGAACTGCTCCTTGTCGCGGGCCTCGGCGAGCTGGTCGAGCGTCGAGTTGGCGCCGTTGACGTAGGCCTGGTGGTGCTTGGAGTGGTGCAGCTCCAGGATCTCGGCGGACATCGCCCGCTCCAGGGCGGAGTAGTCGTACGGGAGGTCAGGCAGCGTGTACGCGGACATGGTCGGGCAGTTCCTTTCGACAGTGGTGGTCGTGCCGGACCAACACTATTGCGAAGTGCTTGCAACTAGGAAGATCATGCATCAGCATGTCGTTCGCGGGGCCGGCCCGTCAGTCGTGCGAGGCGCCTGTCCTTCCGCTGACGATCGTCTTCCCAACCGGCGCCCGCCGGGACGCAGCGCCGGCCCCGCACCGGCGGGACCCTGCGGCAACCAATGCGCAATTGCACATGGTTGTCGACAGCGTCGCCAGCCCCCTAGGCTCGTCCCGCCGTGGTGTTCGGGAATCCGGTGCACCGTGCTCGTCACGGGAGTCCGGAGCGGCCCTCGCCACTGTCATGGGGAAGCGTCCTCGTCGGGCCCGCTCGCGCGGGCAGCCACCGGGTCACCGGGAAGGCGGGAGGAGGACGCGCCCCGCCGTGCCCGGCAGCGGGCGGGCGGGAGAACCTGAGCCAGGAGACCGGCCACGGCACCACGTTCCCCGGCCACTGGCCGGGAGCGCCCCCATCGAGGAGCTGGAGAGGCCGCCCATGACCGTCACCGTCGACACCGTCCGAACACCGCTGCCGCCGCGCTGGCAGCGCGGGGACACCGTGCGCACCGCCGCCCTGCTGGGCGTGATAGCCGCCCTGCACGTCGTCGCGTTCGGCACGCTGCTGCTCCTGGTCGCCCCGCACCACTACGCGGTGGGCACTCAGGTGTTCGGTGTGGGCCTGGGCGTCACCGCCTACACCCTGGGCATGCGGCACGCCTTCGACGCCGACCACATCGCCGCGATCGACAACACCACCCGCAAGCTGATGGCCGACGGGCAGCGCCCGGTCTCGGTCGGGTTCTGGTTCGCCCTCGGCCACTCCAGCATCGTGCTGGGGATGGCCGCGCTGCTGGCGGCGGGCGTCAGGTTCGCCGGCACCCTGGTGAACGAGGATTCCTCGGTGCACGGGGTGCTCGGCGTGATCGGCACCAGCGTCTCGGGCGTCTTCCTGTACGTCATCGCGGCCATCAACCTGGTGGCGCTGGCCGGGATCTACAAGGTCTACCGGGAGATGCGGGCCGGCCGGTACGACGAGGCGCAGCTGGAGAAGCACCTCGACGAGCGCGGCTTCATGAACCGCGTCCTGGGCCGGTTCACCCGCTCGATCCGCCGCCCCTGGCAGATGTACCCGCTCGGGGTGCTGTTCGGCCTCGGCTTCGACACCGCCACCGAGGTGGCGCTGATGGTGATGGCCGGCTCCGGCGCGGCCTCCGGCCTGCCCTGGTACGCGATCCTGTGCCTGCCGCTGCTGTTCGCCTGCGGCATGAGCCTGTTCGACACCCTGGACGGCACGTTCATGAACTTCGCCTACCACTGGGCGTTCTCCAACCCGGTGCGCAAGGTGTACTACAACCTCACCATCACCGGCCTGTCGATCGCGGTGGCGTTCTTCATCGGCACCATCGAGCTGGTGAGCGTGCTGCACGAGAAGCTCGACCTCGCCGACCCGGTGAGCACGTGGATCGCTGACATCAGCCTCGACAACGTCGGCTACGTCATCGTCGGCCTGTTCGTCGTGGTCTGGGCGGCCGCGCTGGCCTACTGGCGGTTCAGCGGCGTCGAGCAGCGCTGGGCCGACCGGGCCGCCGCCAAGGTCTGACCCGGCGTCAGCCGGTGCCACGGCAGGCGGGGCACCGGCCGCTGAGCACCACCGTGTCGACCCGGAAGCCGGTGTGCGCCGCCGCCGCGGACAGGCCGTCGTCCAGCAGGGCGACCGGGAACTCGGCGACCGCGCCGCAGCCGGCGCACACGGCGTGGTGGTGCGGTTCGCCCGCCATGCCGAAGGTGAGCTCGCCGCCCGGCCCGCGCAGCGAGTGCAGCAGGCCCAGCCCCATCAGCCGCTCCACCGTCCGGTAGACGGTGGAGAGGTCGACGCGGCGCCCGCCCGCGGTGACCCGGGCCTGGATCTGGGCGGCCGTCAGGTGGCCGCCGTGCGAGCGGACGGCCTCCAGGACGCGGACCCGCGGCTCGGTGCACCGGCTGCCGCCCTCGCGCAGCAGCCGGCGGCTGACCTCCCCCTCGTCCGGCCCGTGCCGCTGCGCTCCGGCGGGAAGGTCCGCCGCCACCCGGTGATCCACTGAGTCCCCTCCGGTTCCTGGTGCGCCGATCATGGCGAAGGCGAACAAACCACCGCCAGGATCTGCTTCGACGGGAGTTACGGGCCGTCAGGAAGCAGCATAGGCACTGGGTGCGGGTGCCCCCCGGCGTCCACGGCGACGAAGACCAGTCGGGCCGTCGCCACGTCGGTGACCGGGCCGGTGAGGTTCCAGCGTTCGGCCGTCACGGCGACCGAGACGTGCATGGAGGTGCGTCCGACGCGTTCGACCCGGGCGTGGACGGTGACCAGGTCGCCGGCGCGGACCGGGGCGAGGAAGGACATCCCCTCGACGGAGGCGGTGACCGCGGGAACGCCCGCGTGGCGGCCCGCGGCCGCGGCGGCGGCGTCGTCGATGAGCTTCATCACCACGCCGCCGTGCACCGTTCCGTAGAGGTTGGTGTCGTGCTCGCTCATGATGTGGGCGAGGGTGACGGCGGACTCGGCCGGCGTGCGGGTGGTGACGGGGGCGGTCGTCATCGGGCCGTCACCCCGTAGCAGGTGGTGCGCTTCACGGAACTCTCCTTCGCGAGTTCGCGGACCCGGGCACGCGCACGCGTCGGCCGGACCGGGTGTCCCGCCGTCGCCGCCGCCCGCCCTCGGGGTCGTGGTGAGGCCGCGGACCACCGCGGTCCGCGGGCAGCGGCAGGTCTTCGGACTCGCGGGCACGGCCGTCCTCCCGGAGGAGGAGGCGGCCACCTACTGGCCGTCGCTTCCCGGGGCCCGGGGGCCCCAGTGCCTGTGACGGCGGTCGTTCCCGCTCACCGCTGCGGGGCAGTCCCGGACTCGCACCGGGTTCCCTCTTGCGACGCACCCGCCCGGGAGGGCGGGGCGAACCAGCTGCACCCGCCACTCTACGGCCTGCTCCGGGCGGGTCGGGGACGTCCGTCGCCGCGGCCCGTTCAGGCACGGGCGGCCAACCGGGCGGCCAGGGCCTCGTGCGCGCGGGTCGATTCGGCCGCGGGCAGGCCGCCGCCCTGCGCGGTGTCGGCGTTGCCGCCGCCCCGGCCGCCCAGCACCTCCCGCAGCAGGTCGGCCGCGGACAGGCCGGCGTCCCGGCCCGTCCGGTTGACCGCGACCGCCAGGTGGCCGCCCTTGGGCCCGTGGCCGGTGACCGCCGCCACCCCGGGCCGGTCGGCGGGCAGCCGGTCGCGCACCGCCCGGGCCAGCCGGCGGGTCTCGCCGGGATCGCCGCCGTCCGCCAGCCGCGCCAGCAGCACGCCGTGGACGTCCCGGGCGGCCGGCGCGGCCTCGGCGGCGCGCTGTTCCAGGGACTGCTGCCGCAGGCGCTCGGCTTGCTGGTCGGCGGCCTTCAACCGGGCCGTCAGCGCGGCGATCCGGTCGGGGAGTTCGGCGCGCGGGGCCTGGAGCTGCTCGGCGAGCCGGGCCACCAGGTCGCGTTCGCGGGCCAGGTAGCCGAAGCCCTCCAGCCCGACCGCCGCCTCGACCCGGCGCAGCCCCGCGCCGACGGAGGACTCGGCGCTCAGCGCGAGCACCCCGATCTGCGAGGAGTGGTCGACGTGGGTGCCGCCGCACAGCTCGCGCGACCACGGCCCGCCGATCTCCACCACCCGCACCCGCTCCCCGTACGTCTCGCCGAACAGGGCGAGCGCGCCGAGCTCCCGGGCCCGCTCCAGCGGCATCCAGGCGGCCGACACCGGCAGGTCGTCGCGCAGGGCCCGGTTGGCGGCCTCCTCGACCTCGCCGCGGGCGGCGGCGCTCAGCGCGGAACGCCACGGGAAGTCCAGGCGCAGGTAGCCGGGGCGGTTGTAGGAGCCGGACTGCAGGGCGGTGGGGCCCAGGACTTGGCGCAGCGCGGCGTGCAGCACGTGGGTGCCGGAGTGGGCCTGCCGGGCGCCGAGCCGCCACTGGGCGTCGACCTCGGCGTGCACCGGCGCGCCGGCGGTCAACTCGCCCGCCAGGACGCGGACCTGGTGGGCGACCAGGCCGGGTAGCGGCCGCTGGACGTCGATCACCTCCGCGTCCGTGCCGTCGGCGCCGGTCAGGTGCCCGGCGTCGGGGGCCTGGCCGCCGGACTCGGCGTAGAACGGGGTGCGGTCCAGGACGGCGGTGCCGATCGCGCCGGTGGGGAGCGCGGCGACGGGCGCGCCGAGGGCGTCGAACAGGGCCAGGACGTTCGACTCGGTGGCCAGGGCGTCCCAGGCCCGCCAGTCGGTCGGCCCGCTCTCGGCGAGCAGCGTCCGGTAGGCGGTGGTGTCGGCGTGGTGGGCCTTGTTGGCGCGGGTGTCCTGGCGGGCGCGCTCGCGCTGGGCCTCCATCAGGGCGGTGAAGCCGGCCCGGTCGACGGCCACCCCCTGCTCGGCGGCGATCTCCAAGGTCAGGTCGACGGGGAAGCCGTAGGTGTCGTGCAGCCGGAACACCTCGGCGCTGTCCAGGGCCGGGGTGCCGCTGTCCTTGGCGCGGCGGATCGCGGTGTCCAGGACGGTGCTGCCCTGGCGCAGCGTGGAGCGGAAGACCTCCTCCTCGGCGGTGGCGAGTTCGGCGATGCGCGGGTAGTCGGCGGCGGTCTCCGGGTACGAGCCGGCCATCCGGTCGCGGGCCACCGGCAGCAGGTCGGGCAGCGCCGGGTCCGGGTACCCGAGCAGCCGCATGGCGCGCACCGCGCGGCGCAGGACGCGGCGCAGCACGTAGCCGCGGCCCTCGTTGCCCGGCGCGGTGCCGTCGGCCAGCAGCATCAGCGCGGTGCGGACGTGGTCGGCGACCACCCGCAGCCGCACGTCCGCCTGCGGGTCGGCGCCGTAGCGCACCCCGGCGAGTTCGGCGGCCCGGTCCAGCACCGGGCGGACCTGGTCGGTCTCGTACAGGTTCGGGGCGTCCTGGAGCAGGGTGGCCATCCGCTCCAGGCCCATGCCGGTGTCGATGGTGCGGCGGGGCAGTTCGCCCAGGATCGGGTAGCCGCTCTTGCCGGTGCCTCCGCCGCGCTCGTACTGCATGAAGACCAGGTTCCAGAACTCCATGAACCGGTCCTCGTCCACGGCCGGACCGCCGTCCCGGCCCAGCGCCGGGCCCCGGTCGTAGTACAGCTCCGAGCAGGGGCCGCACGGGCCGGGCACGCCCATCGACCAGAAGTTGTCGGCGTCGCCGCGCTCCACGATCCGCTCGGCGGGCAGCCCGGAGATCCGGGCCCACAGCGCGGCCGCCTCCCGGTCGCTGTGGTGCACCGTCACCCAGATCCGCCCCGGGTCCAAGCCGAACCCGCCGTCGGCCGGGGCGGCCGTGGACAGCTCCCACGCCTGGGCGATCGCCTCCTCCTTGAAGTAGTCGCCGAACGAGAAGTTGCCGTTCATCTGGAAGAACGAGCCGTGCCGGGTGGTCCTCCCGACCTCCTCGATGTCCAGGGTCCGCACGCACTTCTGCACGCCGGCGGCGCGGGGCCACGGCGGCTGCGCCTCGCCGGTCAGGTACGGCTTGAACGGGACCATGCCGGCGTTGACGAACAGCAGGGTCGGGTCGGGGGTGGGCAGCGGCGCCGACGGGACGACGGTGTGGCCGCGGGCGGCGAACCAGTCCAGGAAGCGGCTGCGGATCTCGGCGGTCTGCACGGTGTCCCTCCGGGTACGGGGTGCGGGGTCTTCGTTCAGGGGAGGTAGCGGCGGGCGGCCTCGGGCAGCGCGTCGTCCGTCCCGGCCACCGCCCGGCCGCCGCACCGGCGTTCGGCCTGCGCGGACAGGGCGAGCACGCTCGGCGGCGGCCGGTCGGCGACATCGGGGGCCACCGGCCGCAGCGCCCGGCGCAGCAGCCGCAGGCGGGCGGTGCGCAGGCGGCTGCGGGCGGTGGGGCTCACGGCCGGGCCCGGGCGGGGTGGCGGGGGCCGAGCAGGACGGCCGGGTCGTCGGTGCCCGGGTCGGCTCGGTGCCAGCCCTGGTGGAGGTAGAAGTCCAGCGGGCCGCCGGGTGCGCCGGTGGTCAGCAGCCAGCAGCGCCCGTCGACCGCGTCGGCGGTGACGGCCGCGAGCAGGGCGGCGCCGATGCCCCTCCCCGTGTGGCCGGGGCGGACGGCGAGTTCGTCGACCACCCGGGCGCCGCACAGCCAGCCACGGGTGCGGTCGGGACCGAGGGCGGCCGCCACCCTGGGGTGGCAGCGGTCGTCGGGGAACGGGTCGGGCGTGGTCCAGGCGGTGGCGAAGCCCAGCAGCCTGCCGTCCGGGGAGGTGGCCGCCGCGGCGGTGAAGCTCGGCCGCAACGCGTCCTGCGCCAGCCGCTCCAGGTAGGCGTCGGCGCGCTGCGCGGGCTCGTGCCAGGGCGGCCCGCCGAACGCGGCCGCGTAGACCGCGCGGACCTGCGCGGCGGCGTCGAGCAGTTCGCCGGGCGGCAGCAGCCGGACCTGGTGCGGTGTCATGCGGTCTGCCGGGGGCGGGGGGTGAGGGCGGCGTGCTCCAGTGGGGCGGAGGGGTCGATGGAGAGGCCGAGGGGGGCGGGTGCGGCGCCGGAGCGGGCCAGCAGGTCGCCGATGGCGGCGATCATCGCGCCGTTGTCGGTGCACAGGTGCAGTGGCGGGACGCGCAGGGTGAGGCCGGCGGTGGCGCAGCGCTGTTCGGTCAGGGCGCGGATGCGGGAGTTGGCGGCGACGCCGCCGACCACGACGAGGGTGGTGATGCCGTGGTCGGTGCAGGCGCGGACGGCTTTGCGGGTGAGGGTGTCGGCGATGGCCTCCTGGAGGGAGGCGGCGGCGTCGGGCACGTGCGGTCGTGTTCCGGCGGCGCGGTGGGCTTCGACCCAGCGGGCGGCGGCGGTCTTGAGGCCGGAGAAGGAGAAGGCGTAGGGGTTGTCGTGCGGTCCGGTGAGGGGGCGGGGCAGGCGGACGGCGGTGGGGTCGCCGGTGCGGGCGGCGCGGTCGATGGCGGGGCCGCCGGGGTAGGGCAGGCCCAGGACGCGGGCGGTCTTGTCGAAGCACTCGCCGGCCGCGTCGTCCAGGGTGTCGCCGAGGTGGACGATCGGGTCGCGGGCCAGGTCGCGTACCAGGAGCAGCGAGGTGTGGCCGCCGGAGACGATCAGCACCACGCAGGGGTCGGGCAGCGGCCCGCCGTCCAGGGTGGCGGCGGCGACGTGCCCGGCGAGGTGGTGCACGCCGTACAGCGGCACGCCGAGCGAGAACGCGTAGCCCTTCGCGGCGGCGACGCCGACCTGGAGCGCGCCGGACAGGCCGGGGCCGGTGGTGACGGCCACCGCGCCGACGTCGGCGAGGGTCAGCCCGGCCCGGTCGAGGGCCTCGCGCACCACCGGGGCCATGGCGTGGACGTGCGCGCGGGCGGCGATCTCCGGGACCACGCCGCCGTAGCGGGCGTGCTCGTCCATGCTGGAGGCCACCGCCTGCCCGAGCAGCACCCCGTCCCGCACCAGCCCCGCGCCCGTCTCGTCGCACGACGACTCGATCCCCAGCACCACCGGCGACTCCGGCATCCCCACGCCCACTTCCTGCCATTGATATGCACTTGCACATATTGTGCAATAAGAGCGGCGGTGGTGCGGACGGGCACGCTCCACCCCGGGCCGCCGCCCCGGTCGGCCGCGCGGCCTGAACGGTTCCCCGATCCGCCCGAAGGGGGCGCCGGGCCGCGTGTCCGGTGCCCCCGCCGACCGCCGACCGCCGACCGCCGACCGCCGACCGCCGACCGCCGACCGCCGTGCACCGGCGTGGACTCGCGCGCAGACACACGCCACCGAACCAGGAGCGCCGCCGATGTCCAGCACCACCGTCTTCGCCGTCGAGGGCGTGCGCTGCGGCCACCGCGAGCAGGGCGTCGGCGCCGCACTCCCCGCCCTCCCGGGCGCCGCCGCCGTCACGGCCGACGCCGGGGCCGGACGCGTCACCGTCACGGGGGATGCCGCCGAGCACCCGGCGCACGGCGCCGTCGCCATGCCCGCCGGCTCCGTGCCGGGTGCACCGGGAACGCCGCGCCGCCGTGCTGCTGCCGCTCGCCGTCGCCGCCGCCCTGGTCCTGCTGGTCGGTTCCGCACGCACGGACGGGCGAGGCGGATCATCCGGAAACGGACTGGACGCCCTCCGGGGACGAGGCGGTTGTTGTCGATGGCGGTCTCCGGGTGTCCGTCGAGGGTCAACGCGCCCGTTTCCTGCGGAAGTTGCGCCTGAACGGGAGTGTCCCGGCACCGGCCGGCAGGCTGAGCCCCGCGCCGGCGGCGACCGGGCCGATTCCGTCCGTGCCGGTCGGGGGCGGCTTTCCGCCGGGGTGCCACGGTGCGGGCCGGGCGGTCGCCGAGCGGCGCGGAACCGGCTCCGGCGAAGGGGGAGGGGGACGGCGGGGGCGAAGGGGACGGGGACGGGGTGCGGACCGGGTGCGGTGGCGTTCGGGGACACGGTCGCGGGGAGGGGGCCGAGACGCTCGGCGGCGCGGCGGGCGTCCAGCACGGAGGTCGCCGCGTCGCCACCGCGCCCGCCGATCAGACCGACTGACGGACAGTCACCGTTCGGGCGTAGGGGACCGTGGCACTCCTGCCGACACCGTGGGCATGACCTCTTCTTCCTGGTACAGCCGCAAGGGTTTGGCGGCCCTGGCCGCCGCCGTGTGCGCGGCGGGCGCGACCGGCCTGGCCCCCGCGCACGCCACCGACGTCCGGGCACCGGCGGCCGACGCGCCGTGGGTGGTGTCGCTGGGCGACAGCTTCATCTCCGGTGAGGCCGGGCGCTGGGCCGGCAACAGCGACGAACCGGCGGACGGCTGGGCCCGCACCGACCGGGCCTACGACCCGCAGTCCGACGAGAGCGATCCGCACCGGGTGTACGGCTCCTCCTACGACAGCGGCTGCAACCGCTCCGACGTCGCCGAGGTGCACTCCCTCACGCTCGACGTCCGCGCGCTCAACCTGGCCTGCTCCGGGGCGACGTCGAGCGCCGTCAAGCTGCCCGAGCACGGCGGGCAGCCGTTCAAGGGCGAACCCTCGCAGGCCGCCCAGCTCCGGGCGGCGATGAGCGGGCAGCCGGTGCGGGCCGTGGTGGTGTCGATCGGCGGCAACGACCTCGGGTTCTCCGACATCATCGCGGGCTGCACGAAGCAGTTCGTCAAGCCCTTCGGCGGCTCCCCGTGCGCGCCCGACGCCGCGAAGACCGTCCAGGAGCGGCTGCCCGGCGTGCGGCAGGCCGCCGCCGACACCCTCGCCGACGTGAAGACCGCCCTGGAACGGGCCGGGCACAAGCCAGGCTCCTACCGGCTGGTCCTGCAGTCCTACCCGTCCCCGCTGCCCGACGCCGCCCGCCTCCGCTACCCCGGGGAGAAGTACGACCGCCTCACCCAAGGCGGCTGCCCGTTCTTCGACCGGGACCTCACCTGGGCCCACGACGACCTCGTCCCCGAGATCAGCGCCACCCTCGCCCAGGCCGCCCACGACGCCGGGGCCGATTTCCTCGACCTGTCCCGCTCCTTCGAGGGCCGCGAGGTCTGCGCGGAGGGCACCCGCCACGCCGACCCCCAGCACCCGCCCACCGGCGAGAGCAGCGAGTGGATGCGCTTCCTGACCACCGGCGTCGGCCAGGGCCAGCTCCAGGAGTCCCTGCACCCCAACCGCTTCGGCCAGCAGGCCCTCGGCACCTGCCTGACCCTCCACCTGGAACAACCCGCCGCCGACCACCGCTGCGCCAACACCCCCGGCAAGGGACCCGCCGACATGACCCTCACCCCCGCCCCCTGACCGAGCGCCGAGCCGCGCCGCGTCGCGCCGCCCGGCACCGGTGCCGGGCGGGTCGGGACGGCCCGGGCGGGCGGGCGGGGTCAGGAGGTGCGGGGTGATCCGGCGCCCTGGAAGAAGATCCCGGGGTGTCCGGGCGTCTCGAAGCCTTCGCTGGTGTTGCCGGTCAGGGTGGTGGTGGCGGTGCGCAGGGTGCCGGTGCGGTCGTTGCTGACGAAGAACAGGCCGCCGCCGCCTTCGTGGGCCAGGTTGCCGTTGACGACGGAGCCGGCGATGTCCACCGCGTAGTGGTTGCCGTCGGTGCACAGGGCGCCGCCGTTCCCGCCGCCCGGGGTGCCGGGGCGGGCCGGGTTGGCGCCCCGGCCGGTGGCCGTGTTGCCGGACAGCACGCTGTTGCGGATGGTCCAGGAGACTCCGATGCTGCTGAGGGCGCCGCCGTTCGAGCAGGAGTTGCCCTCGCCGTCCGCGCCGCCGAAGGTGCTGCCGCTGACGATCACCGGGAGTCCGTGGTACTGGTCGAGGACCCGGACGGCCCCGCCCCCCACGTCCTGGCCCGCCTGGTCGCACCGGTTGCGCACGAAGCGCGAGTCGATGACGCGCAGGCGGCCGCCACGGACGAAGATCGCACCGCCGCCCCCGCCGTCGGCGCTCTGCCCGCTCGCGTTGCCGTCGGCGAACGTCAGGTGCTGGACGGTGAGTTCGGGCGACGCCTGGTCCTGGCAGTGGCTGGTGGTCCAACCCTGCTGCTGGTCGCAGGTGTTCAGGTAGAGGATGCGACGGGCACCGCCGCCGCTGAGGGTGACGCGCCCGCCGCCGTCCAGGACGACCCGGGCGGAGGCGTTGCGGACGCGGGCGGTCCGGGTGAGCGTGATGGTGACGGGGGCGGGTCCGCAGGAGAAGGTGATGATCCCGCCCGCGGCCACGGCGTCCACGACGGCCTGGGAGGTGCAGCCGGCGGGTGAGCCCGTGCCGACGGTCCGGTCCGGGTGGGAGGTGTCCACCGGAGCGGCGTCCGCCGGCACGGGTGCGCGGCCGGCCGGGTTGCCGGCCGTGACGGCGGGGGCGGAGGGCGCGGGTGCCGGGGACGTCGGCCCGGGGCTGCCGCCGGCGGTGGGGGAGTCGGCGGCCGAGGCGGAAGGTGTGGAACTTCCGGGCGCCGAGGGCGGGTTGTCGGTGGAAGGCGACGCGGAGGAGGGCGGAGCGGCGAGGGAGGGGGCCGATGCCGCGGAGTCGTCTCCGCAGGCCGTCAGGACGAGGGCGCAGGCGAGGAGGGTCGCGGCGGACGCCACGGAGCTGCGTGTCGCGTTCATGGCGCACGAGCGTAGCGGTCACGGACGCGCGCCACGGGAGGCGGCCCCCGGACGGAGGACCGTTCTGCCGCGCCCCGGGCACCGGCCGGCCCGCTCCAGGGTCAGTCCGCCGCCAGCAGGGCGCTCAGCGCGGAGGCCTGGGTGCGCCAGTCGCTCGCGTTGGGATGGGCGGTGGTGCCGCCGCCGGACCAGCGTTGGCCGAGGCGGTTGAGGCTGTCGCGGTCGGCGGACCAGATGCGGTCGGCCTGGGCGGCGGCGAAGGCGCGGTAGGCGTGGCCGGTGACGGAGTCCAGGTCCTGGAGGTGTCGCAGGAAGACGCCCTTGAACTGCTTGGCGTTGTCGTCGCAGTCCACGGCGGGCGCGTCGCAGCTCTCGGTGAGGATGCCGCCGCTCACCAGGGCGGGGGAGGAGAGGGCGGCGTCGGCCAGCCGGCGGGCGGTGGCCAGCGTGCCGGCGCTGCCCGTGGCACGCCAGACCTCCACCGCGGCGCCGATGGCGAGGCCCTGGTTGTAGCTCCAGACGGTCTGGCCGTTGTTCGCGCAGCCGGTGGTGAGGCCGTCGTTGACCAGGCCGGCCGCGTTGACCAGCCCGCTGCCGAGGAACCAGTTCCACCCGGTGGTGGCCCGGCCGAGCCAGAGCGTGTCCCCGGGCAGCCTGTTGTGCAGCGCGGCGGCGAGGCGGACGTACAGCGTGGTGGTGACGGCGTTCTTGTAGGTGCGCTCGCGGTCCCACCACACCCCGCCGCCGCAACTTCCGGTGTCCCACAGGCCGTTGACGTAGTTCCCGATGGTGGCGGCCTCGTCGAGGTAGCGGCTGTCGCGGGTCAGGTCGTAGGCGTCGATCCAGGCCAGGGCCCACCACTCGGTGTCGTCGGTGGAGCGGCTGATGAAGTCGCCCTCGATCGGGTCGGAGCTGCGCGCTCCGGCCGAGAAGGCGCCCCGGTTGGTCCGGAAGGTTCGGTCGACGATCCAGGTGTACCGGCTGTCGCCGCTCTGCCGCAGGTAGTCGACGACGGTGGTCAGCGCCACCGCGGAGTTCCACCAACTGGACGGCCAGTAGCCCGTGGTGGGGTCGTAGGAGTACATCAGCGCGTCCGCCGCGGCGGCCGGGCGGGTGGTCGTCGGCCGGGCCCAGGCGGTGCAGCTGCCGTTCTGGCCCTCCACCGCCCGGCCGCAGGCCCGGACCGCCCCGCCGTAGAGGCGGCCCAGCGGGTCCGCCGTGTTGAACCGGGCGGTGCCGGCCGCGCCCGCTCCGGCGGGTACCGGCAGCCGGCCCAGCGAGGAGCCGTCGGGCCAGCTCGCGCCGCCGTTCCACGACCGGTCGAGCCACACCTCGTCGCCCGGCCGTCCGGCCGCGAGGGTCGCCCAGGCCGTCCCGTTCCCGTCGGTGTGCAGGGCGATGGTCCGGCCGGCGAGCGTGGCGGGGGCCACCGGCAGGTCGTCGCCCGGGGCGGTGCCGCCGCCGTCGCAGACCTGGGCGCAGACCGTGGTGCGCGCCCACCCGGTGCAGGTCACCCCCTGGGCGTCACCGCAGGCGCGCAGCAGGCCGCGGCGGTGGCCGACGGGGTCGTAGAGGTTGTACATCAGCGTCCGGGTGCCGGTCCAGGTGGCGGGGACGGCCGCCTTGCCCAGCAGCCCCTCCCAGGTGCGGCCGCCGTCCCAGGAACGGTCCAGCCACACCCCGTCGTTCGGCTTCGCCCGGTCGATGCTGGCCCAGGCCATGCCCTCGGCGTCGTCGACGTGCAGGCGCAGCAGCCGTCCGTTCGGGTTCGCGTCGGGCACCGGGAAGGTCTCCTGAGTGGCCCGGGACGGGTCCAGCGGGTCGCAGGACAGCGCGCAGACGGCCGCGGCCGCCGCCGCCGGGGTCGGCCCGGCGGCGGCCGGTCGGCCCGGCCCCGCCGCGAGCAGCAGCGGCACCAGGGCCAGGACCAGCAGGACGCTTCGCAGTGGACGGACGGACACGGTCGCTCCTCCTCGCGGGACGGGGTGCCGGGGGCCGGCCGGGGTCAGATCAGGCGCCACAGGTGGTCGGCGCTCCCGTTGTCCTCCCACTGGGTGACCTGGGCGCCGTCGGCGGTGGACATCCCGTCGACGGCGAGCAGCTTCCCCGAGCGGACGTTAACGATCCTGACCCAGCCGTCGCCGTTGTCCACCAGACGCCAGACGTGGTCCGGGGTGCCGTTGTCCTGGTACTGCTGCACGTGGGCCCCGTTGTCCAGGCCCTGGTCGTGCACCGCCAGCACCTTGCCGCTGTTGCGGTTGGCGATCCGCACGGTGCCGCCGCCGTTGTCGAGCAGCGTCCACACGTGGTCGGCGGTGCCGTTGTCGGCGTACTGGGTGACCTCCGCCGTGTCGGCCAGGGACATGCCGGAGACGGCCAGCACCTTGCCCGAGTTGCGGTTCTGGATCCGGCGCCAGACCGTGCCGGAGGCCGCCGGGCGCAGCAGCAGCGCGAATACCCCGCCGACCACCGGACGGGCGGCGAAGCCGCGTTGGGCGGCGGTGGCGACCACGTACCAGTCGGTGAAGGGGACCCGCTGGGCGGTGCCGGCGGCGAAGTTGTACACGCCGTTGACCAGGGTGTCGCGGGTGGCGGTGCGGTCGGCGAGCCAGGCCGCCGTCCACAGCTCCCAGTCGGCCTTGGTGTAGTCGTTGCGCGGGTCGAGGACCACGCCGTACGTCCCGGCGTGCGCCGCGTACCAGGCGGCCTCGCGGGCGGCGGTGCCCACCGGTACCAGGTCCAGGCCGAGCAGCCGGTCCGGGAAGCCGTTGTACTTCAGGCTCCAGGTGCCGTCCTGGTCGTAGGCGAGCTTGAGGTGGCTGCCGGAGGAGTCCTCGGACAGGCTCGTCCAGCGGCTGACGAAGCTGCGGGCCAGCGCGGAGTAGCGGGCCGCGTCGGCCGAGTTGCCCGTGGCGGTCGCCACCACGCCCATGGCGCCGATGCCGACGATGCCCTTGAGCGCCAGGTTGGAGCTGTGGGCGATGAAACCGGTGAAGTCGTCCGTCTGGTTCTGGTAGCCCGGGTCCAGGGCGTTGGCGGCCAGGTACTCGGCCCACTGGCGCAGGATCGGGTAGTGCGCGCGGGCGAACTGCGCGGCCTCGGCGGCGGGCAGCCGCTGGATCACCGCGGCGGCCATGACGAGCATGTTCGCCGACTCCTCGACCGGCATCGACTCCTCGTTGCCGTCGTCGTGCCCGTCCGCGTTCGGGTACGAGCGGCCCAGGTCGTGCTGGGCGAAGGCGTTGGGCCAGCCGCCGTGCTCCGGGTAGTCCAGCAGCGGCTCCAGCAGCAGCCGCAGGTAGCCGGGGGAGAGGTACAGGTACACCGGGAACGTCGGGTAGAGCACGTCCACGGTCGACATGTTGCCGCTGGAGGAGATCTCCTTCTGGAACGCCCACGGGGACCCGTTCCGGTCGACCAGCTCGGCCCCGGCCACGGCCTGGCGCAGCGCCAGGGCGCAGACCGCCGCGTAGTGCTCGCCCGTCGTGCCCCCGCCGACGGCGGCGGCCGCGTCGTCGTGGATGCGCCGGTCGAGGGCGGTGGCGGCGGCCAGCGCGGCGTCGTGGTCGCCGTCGAACCACGCCACCATGTCCGTCCACGCACCCCAGTAGTGCGTCCACCACGGCTGGAGCTGCGTGCCCAGGTAGCTCACGGCGGGCGTGCGGACGTGGCCCAGGGACAGGGTGAAGGCGGGCGAGGGCGTGCCGGGGGCGACCGTGCCGAAGTCCCGGTTGAAGCCCAGGACCGGCCAGCGGTCGTCGATCGCCCGGGGCCGGGCACCGTCCACGGTGTTCGCGAGGCGTCCGCCGCTCGCCGAGGCGGCACGGACCACGGTGTCCTGGCCGATCTGCCAGCTCGCGCCGGCGGGCGCGGCGAGCACCAGGCGCCCCCAGGCGGCCTGCTCGCCGCTCTCCCGCAGGACCGCCGGTGCGGCGGGCTCGGCGCTGAGGACGGTCAGGCCGCCGACCTGCTGCTGGTTCCAGGTGATCGGCGTGCTGCTGTCGCCGTGCACCCATTCCCCGGAGACGTCGACGTGGACGTCCACGCCGTGCGCGCGCCCGTCGTTGCTCGCCGCCTGCACGGTGACGTAGCTGAGCGGCACCGACTGGCGCTGGAGGTTGCCCAGGTCGACGGGCGAGAAGAAGGTGACCGTCAGGGTCACCCCGCCGCCGCTGAGGGTGTAGACGGACCGGGTGGCGGTGAGCTGCAGCGAGAGCTGCTGCATCGTGGCCAGGGCGGGACCGCCCGGCAGCGCGGGGGCGCCGGCGAAGACGTAGGCCGTCCCGTCGATCCGGGCCAGGCCGCACAGGGCGGTGACGTGCCCGTTCCAGAAGGTGGCCCAGGTGCCGGCCAGGTTGTCCGCGGGAACCCAGGTGGAGAGGTAGGGCGAGCGCACGGCCAGCGGCACCGCCGGCGGGCGCAGCGGGCTGAAGGCGGACGCGGCCAGGGTTCGCGGTACCCCGGCCCCGGGGCCGGCGGGCGGGCCGGCGGGCGGCACGGCGGCGCGCGCCGCGCCCGCTGCGGGCAGGCCGCCGATCACCGCCCCGACGGTCAGGGCACCGCTCCAGCGCAGCAGTGCGCGACGGCCGGGACGGGGTGCGCTGGAGGCTTCGTCGTTCACCACGTTGGTCCACTTTCCGGGGCGTCGGGGACGGCGGGGCCGTCCGGAGCGTGCGGGATCCGGGGCGGGTTCGGGGCGGGTTCGGGCGGCGGAGGCCGCCGCCGTACGGGCGGTCGCTGAGGGCGGGACGCCTCATCGGGTCGAGCGCGAGCGGAAGCGGAGCGCGGGTTGGGCGAGGCGGCTATTTCAACGTTGTAATCAGCTGCGCCAGATGGCATGACACCATCAAGCAAGGTGTCATGTCTATACCTCTGCTGGAAGTTGGTGCACTGTCACCGCCCGGCACCCGATGCGCCCCAGCGGCCCAGGCGGCCTCGTCGGCTGGTCCGCCGCGATGACGAAGGAGACCCGCCTCGCGCGCGGTGCTCTGGGAACGGCCCCGTGGCGACGCGACCGTGACGGTGCGGTGTGAGCGGGGCGCGTGCGCAGATCCAGTCGACGAGGTGGCGGCCGTCGCGGGTCGAGGCCCCGGGCTTCACGTCCAACGCCCTTGCCGCGTGGGGGACTCGAGGTCCGGCTCAGTGCGGCGCCGGACCGGGCGGGACAGGTCGGCACGCGCAGCGCGGCAGCCCCCGGGACCGGGGGCTGCCGCGCTGCGCGTGCCGGGTGGATCAGGCGTGACGGTGGTGGTGGCCGTGGTGCTTGTTGCCGGTCACCATGCGGTAGACGGCGAGGAGGATGACCGAGCCGGCGATGGCGGCGACCCAGGTGGAGAGGTCGAAGAAGCCGTCGATGGAGTCGACGCCGAAGAGGACCTTGCCGAGCCAGCCGCCGAGCAGGCCGCCCGCGATGCCGATGAGCATCGTGATGATGATGCCGCCCGGGTCCTTGCCCGGCATCAGGGCCTTCGCGATGGCACCCGCGACCAGGCCGATCAGTATCCAAGCGAGGATGCTCATGTGGTTCTCCTGTTCCTACGAGCGTTGTCGGTGACGGGATCCGTCTTGACGCTGCCGGGATTTCCAAACGCCCGACTTCGATCGCGGCAACTTCGCGGACCGGTTCGCTCTCGAGGCGGGCGTGGCGCACGGGCGCAGGGGATCTGCCGGTGGCGCGGTGAGGACGAGGTGCCGGTACGGGTGGTGCGTACCGCGCTCCGGAGCGGGGCAGACGCGTCCGTGTCCTGGCCCGCCGTCAACTGTCCCTCCCCGTGGGGCCTCCCCACCGCCACCGCCTCCGAAAGGACTTCCGATGGATGCCATCGTGCTGTTGAAGGACGACCACAAGACGGTCGAGAAGCTGTTCAAGGAGTTCGAGAAGGCCGGTGAGAACGCGCACAAGCACAAGCGGGACATCGCCGACAAGGTGATCCGCGAACTCACCGTGCACACCTGGATCGAGGAGAAGATCTTCTACCCGGCCGCCCGGAAGGCCGTGCCGGACACCACCGACCACGTGCTGGAGAGCGTCGAGGAGCACCACGTGGTGCTCTGGATGCTCTCCGAACTCGCCGGACTCGACCCGGCGGACGAGCGCTTCGACGCCAAGATGACGGTGCTGATGGAGAACGTGCGCCACCACGTCGAGGAAGAGGAGGAGGAGTGGTTCCCCGAGGTCCGCAAGGCCATGGGCCGCAACCGCCTGACCGAACTCGGCGAGGAGATGGCGGCCGCCAAGGCCGACGCGCCGAGCGACCCGCTCCAGGTGCCCAGCGCCCGCGAGTAGCCGCTCACCCGCTCGACCCGACGGACCGCACCCCGCCCGCCCCCTCCGGCCGGTGCCGATCGGCGCGGCGGTGGCGGCCGGGTACGGAGGCGTAGGCTGGGGGTGTCGTTCGCCTTCCGCCGGATCGCGACCGCCACCCCGCCGTTCGCAGCCTCCGCTTCCGGAAAACCCTTCCGGGCACGGCCGTCACGGCGTGGGCCCCGCGCTTCCGGACGCGGGGTCCCGGCGGGACGAGGAGGCACCCATGCCCGTCCGCCCGACCGATGCCTGCCCGCACGTGTTCCCACCGGGCACGGCCCCGCGGCCCGTCCCCGCGACCGGCGTGCCGTTCGCGGTCCGCACCGCCCGCCTCGGCACCACCGCACTGGTGCACTTCGAGGGCGAGTGGGACATGGACGCCGAACCCGCCGCCCGCGCCGCCCTCGCCCGCGCCACGCGGCGCCCGTACGACGTGCTCGGCCTGATGCTGGACGACGTCACCTTCTTCGCCTGCTGCGGCCTGGCCCTCCTGCTGCACGCCCGCCAGGAGGCCGCCCGCCACCACGCCGCACTCGCACTGATCGCCCCGAGCCCGCCGGTGCTGCGCCTGCTGGACATCTCCGACCTCACCGGGGCCTTCACCTTGCACACCACCGTCGCCGACGCCCTGGCCGCGCGATCCCGCCGGCCGTGACCACGGGGCGGCCCCGTCCCCGCCGACCGCCTCCGGCGGGCCGCTGAGGATCGCCCCCGGGCGGGGGCCGGGAGCCGGCCGTCGACGGCGGTGGCCGGTGGTCGGTGGTGCGGCCCGGGGGCTCAGCTGTGGCGGGAGGGGGTGGCGGCGAGTCTGGCGAGCAGGGCGATCACGTTGATGCGCGCGGTCTTGTCGTTCGTCGCCGCCTGGTGGGCGTCGATCATCTGCTGGTCCACGTCGTCGCCCGGCGCGGCGAGGCCCACCCGCATCAGGTCGACGGTGTACGCGACGTACCGGGCGTGGTCGGCCGCGGCCGTGGTGGCCGTGACGTGGTCGATGCGGGCCGGGTCCACGCCCCGGATCAGCGCGGGGGTGGGCGGCGGGCCCAGCACGTCCGCGATCCACTGCACGAGCGCCTCCCGGGAGCAGCCCGGTTCCAGCGCGCAGGACTCCGCGGCGGCGAGCGCCAGCCGGATCAGCAGCTGGCCGAACCACTGCCCGGCCTCGGCGGGCGGCGTCCGCCTGCCGGCCGGTGGCATCACGGACTCGTACAGACCGGCGGTGTCGCCGGCCCGTACGGCGGAGATGACGGCGCCCACGGCCGTGTCGATGGCATCCTGCTCGCTGGTCACGCCGCTGGTTCCCCTCGGAAGTCTGTGACGGGTTATCAACGTAGCGTGCCCGCAGGCGGGTTCGTGCCGCTTCTCCGGGTTGCCGGTACGCCGCGCCGTTGCGGACGGGCGGAGGGACGGGAGCGGCCGGGCGCGCCGGAGTCCGGTCAGACCGCGCCGAGGTCGATCTCGACCGGGAACGGGACGGTGGCCCTGACCGTGCCGGTGAAGACGTCCGCGTCGCGGTAGGAGCGGGTCGCGGGGTCGAGGAGGTGGGTGTAGACGAGCGGGACGCCGTGGGGGGTCTGCTCGATCCGCCAGTAGAAGGCGATGCCGGCCCGGGCGTACTGGTTCACCTTCACGACGCGGTCCGTGGTCTCCGAGCCCGGTGACACGACCTCGACGACCAGCAGGACGTGCTCCGGGCGGGTGGGCGTGAGGTCGATGGTCTCGGCGCGGTAGACCACCACGTCGGGCCGCCGGTTGGTGAGCGGCACGTCCTGCAGGCGGACGTCGAAGTCCGTGTCGGCGTTCCACTCCGGCCCGGCGGCCGCGTCCAGGGCGTTCGCCAGGAGCCGGGCCAGGCGGTTGTGGCGCTTGGACGCGCTCGGGCTCACGACGACCATCCCGTCCACGATCTCGATGCCCGCGCACTGCTCCTCGGACCAGGAGTCGTACTCGTCCGCGGTGATCTGGTGGTGCATCCACTCGGGAGCGACCGTTTCGGCAGTCATCGGCGCACCTCCTCGGGAAGGGATCACTGGGCCCGGTACCGGGCCCAGTGTACTGTCCCGCACCTTCGGGGAACCGCCCAGGGCGGGGCGGGTTTCTTCGGGTTTTTCCCGGTCCCGAGAAGGGGGTTCAGAATATTCCGGGGCCGGGGTTGAGGATGTTGCGCGGGTCGAAGCGGTTTTTCGCCCGTTGGAATGCGGGCCAGGCGTCGCCGTAGTGGGCGATCCAGTCGGCCTTGGTGAATTCGAGTGCGCCGATGGGGTAGCGGGAGCCGCCGGCGGCGCGGGCCTTGCGGTAGAGCTCGGCGTTCCGCCGGAGCCGGTCGGCGGCGAACGCCGGGTCCGGGCCGGGGGCGGCGGAGTTGTCGAGGATGTCGAACAGGTACATCCAGGGGGTGGCGTCCGCCCGGGGGCCGCGGAAGGCGGGGTGGTCGACGCCGGTCCGTTTCGCGGGGATGAGCAGGAGCGTGGAGCCGGGGGCGAGGTCGTGCGGGCTGAGGCCGGTGAGGACGTCCTGCAGGAAGCGGTCCACGGTCGAGCTGTTGAGCCAGACGTCGAACCAGGGCTTGACCAGGCGTCCGTAGTCGAGGGCGGCTTCCAGCTGGGCGACCTGCCGGTTGACCTGGGTGACCCAGTCCGGGTGGCTCAGGTCGGTGACGGCGGCGGCGGACGGGGGTTGGCTGAGACCGCGCAGCAGGTGCCGGCCGTCGGGCGGGGCGCCGGGCGTGAAGGGGACGCTGACGAGGAGCTGCCCGACGAAGGACGTCCCGGCCGGGGCCCAGAGGACGTAGGCGCCGAGCACCTCGCCGCGTTCGGTGAGGGTCCGCAGGTCGCCGACGGCCGCGTCGCCGGTCGGGTAGGTGAACCGGTAGGTCCGGACCGAGGGTTGCGCCGGTACCAGGTCGAGCCTGGCGCGCACGATGATGCCGCACTGCCCGAGTCCGCCGAGGGTGGCCCGGAAGAGGTCGGCGTGGCGGCGGTCGGAGCAGACCAGGACCTCGCCCCGCCCGGTGACGACCTCCAACTCCTGGACGTGGTCGATCTGGAGGCCGCGGGTGGACCCGGCCCCCGGGGACGCGCCGCCGACCGCGAGGGTGCCGGCGACGGTGAGGTCGGTGTAGCCGGTGAACACCGGCGGTGTCAGGCCGCGGGCGAACGCGGCCGTCATCAGCTCCGTCCACAGCACGCCGCCGTCGACGTCGGCTCCCCGCGGACCGACCCGGTGGATCCGCCCGAGCCCGCGCACCTCGACGACCAGGCCGTTCTCGTTGAGCGACTGCCCGTGGGTGGTGTGGCCCCGGCCGCGCGCCGACACCCCGATGCCGCGGTCCGCGCAGAACCTGACCATCCTGGCGACGTCGTCGACGGAGCCGGGCCGCAGGACCGCGCCCGGCGTGCGGGCCACGATGCGCCCCTGGTCGACGCTGTCGGCGGCCCTGCTGCCGGCGTCGAGCCGCAGCTCACCGTCCAGGCGCGGTACCCGGTCGAACGGACCCGCCGCCGCGGCCTCGGTGACCCAGGCCCCGGTGGTGGCGCTGAAGCCGACCGCCGCCACCCCGAGCGCCGCCCCCCTGACCAGCGCGCGGCGCGACATCCCCGGGGCCGTCCCGGGTGCCGTCCCCGGCGTCATCCGCGATGTCGACTGCGGTGCACGGGTTTCCCTTTCCAACGCTTTCCCCCTGTTCAGGTCGCGAGGGCGCGGTCGACCAGGTGCGGGCAGCGTGCCCCGCCGTGGCCCGGAATGCCCACGCGGCGAGCGAAACAGCTGGAGGCTAACACCGGATTGTGGAGTGCGTATACGTAGTAAGGACTTTTCCGATCAGAGCAAGGGTTATTTTCCATGCGCACGCCAATTCGGAAAAGCGGATTCCGTTCCGGGGTGGGCGCGGGTCAGCCGACCAGGGCGGCGCGACGGGGGGCGCGGGGGCCGGGCCGGGCGGGGGAGGGGCGGTGGCGGACGAGTTCGCGGGCGTAGGCCCGCATCAGCGGCTCGTAGCGGTAGCGGCCGGGCTCCCGGGCGGTGAGCAGGCCGGCGTCGGCGAGCCGTTCGAGGACCCGTTCGGCGCGGACCGGGGACTCGCCGAGCAGCCGGGCGGCGGTGGCCAGGCCGACGGTGCCGGACGGCGCGAGGGCGAGCAGGTGGAAGGCGCGGACGGTGGGCGGGTCGAGGGCCGCGCAGCCCGCCGTGAAGACGGCCCGGACGTCCAGGCTGCCCAGCCGGAGCTCGTCCAGGGCCCGGTCCTCGTCCGCGAGCCGCTCCACCAGGTGCCGGACGGCCCAGGACGGCCGGGCGGCCAGCCGGGCCCCGCAGATCCGCAGCGCGAGCGGCAGCCCGCCGCAGACGGCCGCGAGTTGGGCCAGGGCCCGCGGTTCGGCAGCCGCCCGGGCCGGGCCGAGCAGCCGGGCCAGGAACTCCCGGGACTCGTCCGCGGGCAGCGGCCCGAGGTGGACGGGGTGGGCCCCGCAGAGGTCGGGCAGCCGGGTGCGGGCGGTGACCAGCGCGGCGTTGCCGGGCCCGGCGGGCAGCAGCGGCCGGACGTGGGCGCCGTCCCGGGCGTCGTCCAGGACCACCAGCGTCCGCCGCCCGGCCAGCAGCGAGCGGAACAGCGCCGTCCGGGCCTCGGTGTCGGCCGGCACGACGGCGGACGGCACCCCGAGGGCGAGCAGGAAGCCGCCGAGCACGGTGTGCGGGGTGGCGGACCGCGGCCGGCTGCCGCGCAGGTCGGCGTAGAGGGCGCCGTCCGGGTACCCGGCGCGGGCCGCGTGCGCGACGTGCTGGACCAGCGCGGTCTTGCCCGCGCCCGGCTGGCCGCTGACGACCGCGATCAGCGGCGCCCGGCACCCGGTGCCCCCGCCCGCCTCGGCCAGCCGGGCGCCGAGGTCGGCGACCTCGGCGGTCCGGCCGGTGAAGTCGGTCAGGTCGGGCGGCAGTTGGAAGGGGGTGACGAACCCGGCCCGGACCCGGGCGGGCCGGGCGGGCGCGGCCAGGGCCCGGTCGGCGCGCAGGATCGCCCCGTGCACGGCGCGCAGCTCGCGGCCCGGGTCGACGCCCAGCTCCTCCGCCAGGACCTGGCGGACCCGCCCGTACACGGCGAGCGCCTCCGACTGGCGGCCGCTGCGGTACAGGGCCGTCATCAACTGCGCCCAGAGCCGCTCCCGCTCCGGGTGCGCGGCGGTCAGCGACCGCAGCTCGCCGAGCAGTTCGGTGTGCCGGCCCAGCGCCAGCCCGGCCTCGGCGCGGCCCTCCACCACGTCCAGCCGGGCCTCGGCGAGCCAGCCGGTCTCGGCCCGGCGCAGCGTCTCGGAGGGGACGTCGACCAGGGCCGGTCCGCGCCAGAGCGCCAGCGCCTGCTCGTAGTGGGCGGCGGCCCGCCCGGGATCGTCCTCGCGCAACCGGGCGTGGCCGAGGTCGCGCAGCCGGGTGAACCGGTCGGCGTCGAACTCCTCGGCGCGGACGTCGAGGAGGTAGCCGCCCGCCTCCGTGGCCAGCCGCTCACCGGCCTCGCCGAGCGCCTTGCGCAGCCGCATCACGTAGTTGCGCAGCGTGGTGGCGGCGGTGCGCGGCGGACACCCGTCCCAGACCGTGTCCGCGAGCACCTCGGTCGGCACCACCTGCCCCCGCCGGACCAGCAGCGCCGCGAGCAGCGCCCGCTGCTTGGCCGCCGGGACCGCGCGGCTCCCCCCTTCGTCCCGTACGAGCAGCGGTCCGAGAATCCCGAACTCCATCCCCCACGCCTCCCCTGACACCTCGGCCTGCTTCGCCGGACGGCGGGGCCCGTCCCCCGACGGCCACCCGGCGTGATCCGTTCTATGCCCGGGCGGTTTTGACCGGCGGATCTCCCGGTGTCGGTCAATCAATTCCGGTCTTCGGGAGGGTCGGCGGGGCCGAGGTCGGGGCCGACGCGCCGGGGGCGGGACGGTGGGGTGGCGGGTGGCGGGGCGGGGCCGGGTGCGGATTGACCGGGGGGTCGGGGCTGCCCGGTCAATCAATTCCGTTCGACGGGAGCTCAGCCGCTGGTCCAGATGGTGTCGAGGTAGCCGCCGCCGCAGAGCCGGGCCGGGGTGTACGGGGTGGTGCGGGCGCGTGCGGCGCCGGTGGCCGGGGCGTCTGCGCGACGCGGGAAGCGGGTGGGTCGCACCGTTCTCCTCGGGTGGCGGAAGGCGGTCGTGGACACGACGGCGACGGCGGGCCGGCGCCCGCCGCCGCCGGTTCACATCCTGCCCGCCCGCCGTAGCGTCTGCGTCGCGCGGGGATCGCGGCCCCTCCCGGTACGCGCTTTACGGCGGCCTCCCGCCCGCGCGCGTTCTCGCCGGCCGTCGGCGTTCCGGGTCGCGCCGTCTTCGGCGGGGGTTGCCAGGGGTCGGGGCGACCGCGCGGCGGGTCTCGTCCGGGGGCGCGGGGCAACCGCGCGGCGGGTCGGGGGCCGGGAGGTCGCGGTCCGGCTGCCGCGTCGCGCGGCCGCGGGGTGGAGGGGGCCGGGCCGGTGGGGGTCAGCCGCGGGCGGTGTCCGGGTAGCGGCAGGCGGCTTTGCGGGCGCGGGCGAGTTCGGTCTCGTCGAGTTCGGCGACCTGGAGGGGGCCGGTGGCCGCGCGGGGGACGAGGCGTTGGTCGGCGACGCTGCTGGGGCCCTCGCCGCCGAAGCAGGCGACGGCCACCATCTCCACGGCGGTCTGCGGGCCGGTGCCGTCCGGGGGCGGGCCGGGCTGCCAGGGCACGGGGAACCCGGCGGAGGAGTCCGCGGACATGCCGATCTGCTGCCACTGGGACGTGCTGCCCGTCCTGGGCAGGTACGCGGCGTAGCCGACGATGCCCAGGCGGTCTCCGGTGGCGTGGAGTTCGTAGCGGCCGGGCGTCTGGCCGGAGCCGGGTCCCGGCGTGACGGTGAGCGTGATCGAGGCGGGCGGGGCCACCGCATCGGGGCAGTCGGTGGGTTGGAGGTCGGCGGGCGGGTTGCCGTGGATCACGCCGGAGGAGACGTAGCCGCCGGTCGCGGTCCTGAACCAGCGGACGTCGGGCGAGCCGGAGGTGGCGTCGATCACCGTGTCGCCCAGGCAGAAGCCGGTGAGCTGGAGGCGGCAGCCCGCGGGCAGTTGGAGGACGACGTCGGCGCTGAGGCTGGCCCCGGCGCGCACCCGGGTGCTCTCGATGTAGGTCGTGCCGGAGAACACGGCCGTGGCCGGTGCGGCGGTGGCGGCCGGGCAGTCGGCCGCGTTGGGGTTCGGCGTCGCGTTCGCGGCGGACACGGTCGAGGCCAGGGCGTTCTCGGCCGCGCTGCGGCTGCGGCCCAAACCGGACGTCCGTGCCGCGACCAGGGCCAGGACGACGGTGAGGACGAGCAGGGCGGCCGTGCCGGCGGTCGTCCAGCGCGGCCGTCGACCGTCGTGCACCGTCTCGGCCGACGGGTGTCCGGACAGCGGCACCGCTCCGGTGACGACGTCGCCCGAGCCCGAGCCCGGGTCCGGGGTGTCGTCCGCCGCAGCCCCCTCGGCGGCCGGCTCCTCCGCAGCCGCCGGTCCGGTGTCCGCGGCCTTCTCCGCGGCCTTCTCCGCGGTCGCGGCCGGGGCCGGGGTCGGGGTCGGGGACAGGGCCCCGGCACCGCGGCCGAGTTCACGGTCGAGTTCGTTCCAGCGCCGCGTCCACTCCTCGACGTCGCCGCCGCAGGCCCCGACGTAGGCCTGGGTCACCTCCAGGCTGGGCAGCCGGACGCCGCCGGCCGCGTCGCTGAGGGTGGTGGCGCCGAATCCGGCCCGTTCGGCGAGCACGCGGTACGTGGGGTTGCCGGCCCGTTCCCGGACCAGGCGGAGGTCGTGGGCGAAGGCGGGGACGGGCCCGTCGGCGGGATCGACTGGACGCGGTCTGCGGGCCACGGGCTCTCCTCACCTGGCGGATCGACAGTTCGTTCCGGGGAACTTCCGATGAGGCGGGGAGTTCCTTCACCACGTGCACGGACAGCGGAGATCCGGGCAGGCCGGACAGCCGCCCCGGGGGCGGTGCACGTGTGATCATCATAACTCCCGCCGACGTGGCGCCAGCGGGAGTCCGGGCGATTTGCCCGTGATGCGAACGGCGGTGATGTCCCGTCAGGGACCGCCCCCGGGCACCCGGTCGCCCAGCCGGCCGGCACCCGGGCCGCCGCCGCCACCTGCGACTCCACCCCGGCCGCGGCCTCCGCCGTCGCCCCCGGGCCGGCCCCGACCACCTGCCGCCGGGGGCCGGCGTCCACGGCGTACCGGACGCCCACGGCGTCGACCGGGCCCGGGAGGCCGCGCTACGGCCGCGCTATCCCGGCCTCCTAGCGTCCCGGACGGGTGCGGACCTCGGCGGAGGCTCCGCCGACTCCCCGTCAGAAGAAGCACGTTCGAAGGAGAACACCCGTTGCGCAAGCTCATGGGCCGCGCCACCGCGGCCGCCCTCCTGTCGGCGGCCTCGGTGGCCGGCGTGGTCCTGGCCCCCGGCACCGCGCAGGCGGCCTCCTACAACAGCGCCTGCGGCAGCGGGTACCGGGAGATCGACCACCTCACGCTGAACGGCTACGGCACGGTCTTCCTGACCTACAGCAGCTCGACCGGGAAGAACTGCGTGGTGACCGTCCGGAACCAGCCGGGCGCCGCCCTCTACATGAACGCCCTGGTCAGGCTGGCCGGTTCGGCGAACTGGATCGGTGACTACGACTACTACACCACCTACGCGGGCCCGGTGTACGTCTCCGCGGCCGGCCGGTGCATCGACTGGGGCGGCGAGATCGAGGGTGCCTACGAGTACCGCCTGAACGTCCACTGCGGCTGAACTCCCCTACCGGCAGCCCCGCTCCACCCCAGCGCCCCCGCCCGCCGGGCCCATCGCACCGGACCGCGCCCCGACCCCCAGGAGTACCCCCATGCGCAGGATGTTCTCCGCCCTGGCCGCCGCCGGCCTCGTGCTCCTCGGCGGCATCTCCCTCGCGCCGCAGGCGGGCGCCGCCGACACGTACGGGTGCGGCGGCAACCTGGTCGGCAGCTACGACCTCAAGACCGACAACGGCACCGGCACCAAGTACGGCGAGCTGTACCTCTACTACTCCAGCGCCAACGGCGGCACCAACTGCGCGGCCGCCGTCGACACCCACTTCGCCTCGGGCGTCACCAAGTACCAGGCCGTCTACCTCTGGCGCTGCGTGGCCGGCACCCACGCCGGTGACTTCTGCGGCTACGACCAGTCCGACAGCGACGACGGCGACTTCACCTGGTACGCCGGCCCCGCGAAGGTCACCGGCACCGCGAACCGCTGCGTCATGGTCTACGGCCGCGTCGACGACCCGAGCAACGGCAAGGTCGCCGACACCACCGTCCTGGCCTCGCACTGCGGCTGACCGGGCGGACGAACGAACGGACGGGCGGGCGGGGAGGTGTCCGCCCGCCCGTTCCGTTCAGCCCGCGCGCAGCTCGGCCCGGGCCAGCGCCGTCACCGACAGCAGCAGCACCGCCGTGCCCAGCAGCGCCGCCGGGGTCAGCGGCTCGTCCAGCACCGCCGCGGCGAACACCGTGGCGCTGAGCGGCTCGATCAGCGCCACCACCGAGGCCGTCGCGGCCCGGATCACCGCCGCGCCCGCGAAGTACAGCGCGTACGCGAGCGCGGTCGGCACGGTGGCCATGTAGCCGAGCAGCAGCAGCGTCGAGGGCAGCGCGTCGGTGGACGGCAGCGGGCCCTCGGCCAGCGCGAACGGGAACAGGCACACCGCGCAGACCGCGAACGACCACAGGGTGGTGGTCGCCGGGTCGTCCGGGACGGCGGTGCGCGAGGCCCGGTGGCGGGTGGCCACCGTGATCGCCGCGTAGCCCGCCGCCGAGGCCAGCGCCCAGGCCAGGCCCGCCGGTTCGGCCCCGCCGCGGCCGGAGCCGCCGCCCAGCACCAGCACGCCCAGGCCCAGCACCGCCCCGGCCACCGCGGCCAGCCCGGCCCGGTCCAGCCGCTCGCCCATCAGCAGCCGCCCGCCGAGCGCCACCAGCACCGGCGCCGCTCCCAGCGTGACCACGGTGGCGACGGCCAGCCCGGTGTGCCGGACGGCCAGGAAGTACGCGCTCTGGAACAGCGTCAGCCCCAGCCCGTTGAGCAGGACGCGGCCCGCGGCGGGGCGCGGCGCGGGCCGGGCCGCCCGCCCGGTGAACGGGCGCAGCGCCAGCAGCACCGCCACGCCGCCGACCGAGCGCCAGAACGTGAGCGCGAGCGGCCCCAGGCCGCTGCGCGGGAACAGCAGCGCGGCCGCCGCCCCGGCGGTGCCCCAGGCGGTGGCGGCGAGTGCGACGTACAGCAGGCCCCGCCGTGCGGGCAGGGCGGAGGAGTGCGAGGAGGGGAACGAGGACACGGGTGGACTCCCGGAAAGCCGTCATGGTCGGTGGGCCACGGAAGCGGGCAGCACCGACCGGCCCGGGGCGGCCGTCCGGAGGGGACGACGGGCCCGGGCGGGCTCAGGAAGTGGCCGGCCGCCCGCTCAGCGAGCGGGAGGGGGCAGGACGCCGCGATGCATGGCCGCCACTGTACGCGAGGGCGGGCGGCCCTCGGACGGTGCGGTGCACGCCCGGGGGGAGCGCGTGGTTCAGGCCGGGTAGGCGTGGGTCTGGGTGGCCTTGACGGCGGCCCAGACCCGGGTGCCGGGGGTGAGGTCGAGTTCGGCGGCGGCGGTGGGGGTGAGGTCGGCGGCCAGCGGGAGGGGGCCGGTGAGGTCGACCCGGAAGCGGTCGCCGTGCAGGTCGAGGCCGGCGACGGTGCAGGGGAAGAGGTTGCGGGCGCTGGTCTCGGGGCGGTGCCGGTGCAGGGTGACCGCGTCGGGCGGGAAGGCGACGAACGCCGGGCCGGTCAACTCCTCGTCGGTGCTGAGGACCTGGCCCTCGGGGAGGGTGACCTGCCGGCCGGCGGCGGTGCCCTGGTAGAGGTTGAGGCCGACCAGCCGGGCGATGTAGTCGGTGCGCGGGTGGCGGGCCACCTCGGCGGGGCGGCCGGTCTGCACGACCCGGCCGGACTCGATCACCACGAGGCGGTCGGCGAGCACCATCGCGTCCAGCGGGTCGTGCGTGACCAGCACCGCGACGGCCTCGAACTCAGCCAGGTGGCGGCGGAGTTCGGCCCGGACGTCGAGCCGGGTGCGGGCGTCCAGCGCGGCCAGCGGCTCGTCCAGCAGCAGCAGGCGCGGGCGGACGGCCAGCGCCCGGGCCAGCGCGACCCGCTGGGCCTGGCCGCCGGAGAGCTTCGCGGGGCGGCGCCCGGCGTGCTCGGCCAGGCCCATCCGCTCCAGCCAGGGCAGCGCCTCGGCGCGGGCGGCGGCCCGGCGCAGGCCCCGGCTGCGCGGGCCGAAGGCGACGTTGTCGAGCGCGGACAGGTGCGGGAAGAGCAGGTAGTCCTGGAAGACCACGCCGATCGGCCGCTGCTCGGCGGGCCGGAACACGCCGTCCGCGGGGGAGTCCAGCGGCGTGCCGTCCAGGCGCAGGTGCCCGTCGGTGAGCGGCAGCAGCCCGGCCAGGGCGCGCAGCGCGGTGGACTTGCCCGCGCCGTTCGGGCCGAGCAGGGCGAGCACCTCGCCGGGCTCGGCGGCCAGCGGCACGTCGAGGGCGAACGTGCCCCGGATGACGCGCAGTTCGGCGTCCAGGGCGGGAGCGGGAGGCTGCTTCACGGGGCTCACGGATTCACGGTTTCACGAGGTTCACGGCTTCACGGCTTCACGGGGTTCACGGCTTCACGGGGTGGACATCCAGCGGTCGCGCAGCCCGGCGAGGACGGCGACGGAGACGGTGAGCAGGATCAGGCTGAGGGCGATGGCCGCCTCCGGGTCGGACTCCATGGCCAGGTAGACCGCCAGCGGCATGGTCTGGGTCCGGCCGGGGAAGTTCCCGGCGAAGGTGATGGTCGCGCCGAACTCGCCCAGCGCCCGGGCCCAGGCCAGCACCGCACCCGCCCCGATGCCCGGGGCGACCAGCGGCAGGGTCACCCGGCGGAACGCGGTCAGCCGGGAGGCGCCGAGGGTGGCCGCGGCCTCCTCGTAGCGCGGGTCGGCGGCGCGCAGCGCGCCCTCCACGCTGATCACCAGGAACGGCATCGCGACGAACGCCTCGGCCACCACCACGCCGGTGGTGGTGAACGGGAGGGTGACGCCGGTCCAGGCGTCCAGCCAGCGGCCCAGGATGCCGTTGCGGCCGAGCACCAGCAGCAGCGCCACGCCGCCGACCACCGGGGGCAGCACCAGCGGCAGGGTGACCAGGGCGCGCACCAGCCGCCGCCCGGGGAACTCGGTGCGGGCCAGCAGCCAGGCCAACGGCACGCCCAGCACCAGTGCGACGCCGGTGGCCAGGGTCGCCGAGAGCAGCGAGAGCTTGAGCGCCTGCCACACCTCGGTGCCGGTCAGCAGCGAGGGCAGCGCGCTCCACGGCGCGCGCACCAGCAGCCCGAGCAGCGGCAGGACCAGGAAGGCCAGGCCGAGCAGCGCGGGCAGCAGCAGCGCGGCGGGGACCCGCCCGGCCCCCCGGGGCCGCCGCCGGCCCCGGGGGTGTGGTGCGGGTGTGGTGCGGGGGGTGCCGGGCCGGGTCACGGCGTCTGGAAGCCGGCCTCGGTGAGCACCCGGCGGGCGTCCGCGGAGCCGACGTAGCCGAGGAACGCGGCGGCGCCGTTGCTGTTCGGCGCCTTGGCGAGGGCGGCGATCGGGTAGTCGTTGACGGCCTGCGCGGCCTCCGGGAAGTTCACGCCCTCGATCTTGTCGGCGTCGGCCTTGACGTCGGTCTGGTACACCAGCGACGCGTCGACCTCGCCCAGCTCGACCTTGGTCAGGGCGCCCTTGACGTCCTGCTCGTAGGTGACGGGGGTGAGCTGCACGCCGGCCGCGCCCAGCGCGGTCACGGCGGCGGCGCCGCACGGCACCTCCTTGGCGCACAGCGCGGTCTTGACGCCGGTGAGGTCCTTCAGGCCGGCGATGTGCTTGGGGTTGCCCTTGGCGACGGCGATCTCCAGCGTGTTGCGGACGAACACGCTCGGGTCGCCGCCGGTCAGCTTGGCGTCGGTGACGGTCTTCATGGTGGCCGGGCTGGCGGCGGCGAACACGTCCACCGGCGCGCCGGAGACGATGCTCTGGGCCAGCGCGGAGGAGCCGCCGAAGTTGAAGGTCACGGTGGTGCCCGGGTAGGCCGCTTCGAAGCGCTTCCCCAGCTCGGTGAAGGACTCCTTCAGCGAGGCCGCCGCGAACACCGTCACGGTGCCCTTGACCTCGGGGCGGGCGGGGGCGGAGCTGTTCGAGGCGGAGCCGCTGCCGGAGCTGCTGCACGCCGTCAGGCCAGCCGCGAGGGCGAGGACGGCGGAGGCGGCGAGGAGTCGTCTGACGCTGCGCATGGATGGGTTCCCCTGGTCGTGGTGGACGGTGGCGGGCCGGAGCGGAGTGCGAGGGTGGGGTGCGATCAGGCGATCATAGTGCCGCAGCTGCGGGGTCCAGGACTGCTGTCTCATCGCACAAGCGACCTTAAGCCGAACTTAAGGGTTGCATGTGCAATACCTCAAGACCCCGCCGCCCCCGCCGCCGCCTTGCCGCCGCCTCGCCGCCGCCCCCGTCGCAGTGCCCCTCGCACCCCGGCGGCCGCCCGGGGGATACTGACCCGGTTTCAGCGAACCTCCACCGCACGGGGGTTCGTCCGACGGAGGGGACCCCATGACCGCCACCCGCGCGCCCGGCCCGGCCGGGCTGCCGCTGATCGGCTCGCTGCTCGACCTCAAGCGCGACGCGCTCGGCACCTACCTCGCCGCCCGCCGCGACCACGGCGACGTGATCCGGGTGCAGGCCGGTCCGCCCGGGCTGCGCGCCGAGCTCTGGATGGTCTTCTCGCCCGAGGGGGCCCAGCAGGTGCTGGCCGCCGAGGCCGCCAACTTCCGCAAGGACAACGTCTTCTACGGCGAGATCCGGCAGAGCTTCGGCAACGGCCTGCTCACCGCCCAGGACGCCGACTACCTGCGCCAGCGCCGCCTGGTCCAACCGCTGTTCACCCGCCGCCGGGTCGACGGCTACGCCGACGCGATCGGCACCGAGACCGCCGCCCTGGCCGCCCGCTGGGCCGCCGCCCCCGACGGCGTCGTCGACCTCGGCGAGGAGATGAACCGCTTCGCCCTGCGCACCGTCGCCCGGATCCTGTTCGGCCAGGACGTCGAGGAGGCCGTCGAGACGGTCCACCACGCCTTCCCGGTCCTGAACGGCTTCGTCCGCGACCGCGGCTTCTCCCCGCTGCGGCTGCCCCGGCAGTGGCCGCTGCCCGGGCACCGCAAGGCGCTCGCCGCCGAACGCGCGCTGTACGAGGTCTGCGACGGCATCATCGCGCGCCGCGCCGCCGAAGGGGCCGACGGGGCCGACGGGAAGGGCGGGGCGGACGGCAAGGGCGGGGCGGACGGGAACGCCGAGGGCCGGGACCTGCTCGCGCTGCTGGCCGCCGCCCGCGACGAGGACGGCAACCGGCTGGACCCCACCGAACTGCGCGAACAGGTGCTGATCTTCCTGCTGGCCGGCCACGAGACCACCGCCACCTCGCTCACCTTCGCCCTCCACCTGCTCGGCAAGCACCCCGAGCAGCAGGCCCGCGCCCACCGGGAGGCCGCCGAACTGCTCGCCGACGGCCGCCGCCCCACCGCCGCCGACTACGCCGAACTCCCGTACCTGGCAAGGGTGCTGAAGGAGACCATGCGGCTCTTCCCGGCCGCGCCCTCGGTCGGCCGCCGGGCCGTCGAGGCCACCACGGTGGGCGGTGTCACCATCCCGGCCGGCGCCGACGTCCTGGTCGTCCCGTACGTCACCCACCGGCACCCCGGGCACTGGGAGGACCCGGAGCGCTTCGACCCCGAGCGCTTCACCCCCGAGCGGGAGGCCGCCCGGCACCGCTACGCCTGGTTCCCGTTCGGCGGCGGCCCGCGCGCCTGCATCGGCCAGCACTTCTCGATGCTGGAGTCGGTGCTCGCGCTGGCCGCCCTGCTGCGCGAGTTCGAGGTCACCGCGATCGACCGGGACGTCCCGCTCGGCCAGGGCATCACCCTGGAACTGCACGGCCCTGTCCGGGTCAGGCTCACCCCGCGCGGCTGACGGCGGACGCCGGACGGCTGACGGCTGACAACGGACGGCGGACGGCGGACGCCGCACCGCCCGCCCCCGACGCGGCGGGCGCGGGGACGGGCGGGGCGGGGCGGGGCGGGGCGGGGCGGCGGGGTCGCTCAGGGCGTGACGCGGGCCAGGCACAGGGTGTACGAGCTGCTGCCCTTGTCCACCCAGTAGCCGGCCTCGGCCTCGGGGAACGCCGTGCAGGCGTCGGCGTCGGAGGAGGAGAGCCGGCCCACCACCCGGAAGTCGGCGTCCGAACCGCCGCAGTCGACGACCGAGACGTCCGGGGAGAGGTTGGACCCGCTGTTGTGGACGCAGTCGCCCACGTCGGCGTAGTCCGGGTCCTGCTGGATGCTGTAGAGCAGCGCGCCGACGGCGACCACGGGTATTAGCAGGCCGAGGACCTGCGGCCGCCGGTACAGCGGGCGGCCGGTGGGCAGCGGCGTGCCCGGGGCTCCCGGGACGGGGGCCGGCAGCTTCCGGAGCTTGAGCCAGACGACCAGGTTCATCAGCATGGTGACCGGGTTGATCACCGCGGAGGCCACGCCCCACCAGCCCTGCCACAGGCTGTCCGCGGTCATCCGCCGCAGGGTCGCCGTCCCGCAGTCCCGGCAGAACGGGCCGGCCACCCGCAGGAACCGCATCATCACCAGGAAGCCCTGGTGGCCGCGGACCGTGACGTTCGCGGCGGGCACGGAACCGCAGAAGCGGCAGAACGGGCCCGGCTGGGGGCCGGACGCGGCGGGCGCCGCCCACCCGGCCGGTTCGGCGCCCGCGGGCGGCGCGGCGGGGACGGCCACGGGCGCGGCGGTGTCGGCGGGCGGGGGCGTGATGGGTACGGACACGGAGTTCCTCTGGCGGGGGCGTGCGGGAGCGCGCGGGGAAGGCGGATGACGGCCGTCGGCCTCCGGCGGCAGCGGGACTCCGCTGCGCCGCGCGACGGTTCGGCCGGAGAGTAGCGGGTCCGGAGGACAGCGCGCACTCCTGTTTCGCCGGGCCGCTCGCGCCCGGCCGGCGGGCGCTCCGTACGCGGTCCTGGCCGGCCCATTCCGTCCCGTCCCGTTGCCCGTTCGGCTGCCGGTCCGTCCGTCGCTCGTGCGTCGCTCGCCCGTCGTCCGTCCACCGCCCGGCGGGGCAGGAGGCAGGAGGCAGGAGACCGGGGGCGCGGCGGGGGTCGGAACGTGCGCGGGGCGCGTGCGGGGGCGCGCGGGGCACACGTCGTCGCGCCATTCGAGCACACAACGCCCGTCACACGTAGTGCTTTTCACATCTTCTGCTGACCATTCGTCAACTCTGGGTAGCGTCCACGACTCCTGGACCGCACGAGCTCGGGCGAGCGGCGTCCGTCCCTCGCAGGAGGCACCCGATGGGATCGATGGACCACTTCAGTTTCGGCTGGCTCACGCCGCTGCTCTCCTACGCGATGGCCTGCGCCGGTGCCGCCCTCGGCCTGCGCTGCACCCTGCGGGCGCTGTCCGCCACCGGCGCCTCCCGGCGGAACTGGCTGCTCACCGCCGCCGCCGCCGCGATCGGCTCCGGGATCTGGACGATGCACTTCGTCGCGATGTTCGGCTTCACCGTGGACGGCACCGCGCTGCGCTACGACGTCCCGCTGACCGTCCTCAGCCTGCTGGTCGCGGTCGCCGTGGTCGGCCTCGGGGTGTTCGTGGTCGGCTACGGCCGCCACCGGGGCCGCAGCCTGCTGCTCGGCGGCCTCACCACCGGCTCCGGCGTCGCCGGGATGCACTACCTCGGGATGGCCGCCGTCCGGATCCACGGCGAACTGCGCTACCAGGCGGGCACGGTGGCGCTGTCCGTGCTGATCGCGGTCGGCGCCGCCACCGCCGCGCTCTGGGCCGCCGTCACCATCCGCAACGCGTACGCGGCGGCGGCCGCCGCGCTGGTGATGGGCGTCGCCGTCAGTTGCACGCACTACACCGGGATGGCCGCCGTCCACGTCCACATGGCACCCGCCCGGACCGGGCTCGGCGGCGCCACCCCGCTGGAGTTCGTCTTCCCGCTCGCGGTCGGACTCGGCTCCTTCCTCTTCCTCGCCTCCGCCTTCGTCGCGCTCTCCCCGACCGCGCAGGAGCACGCCGCCTACCGCGAGGCCGGTGAACTCGCCGTCGAGGAACTCGGCCGCGCCGCCTGACCCCCGCGCCCGGACGCCCCGCCTGACCCCCGCGCCCGGACGCCCCGCCGGGGCCCCGCCCGTACGCCCGCGGCGCGTCCGTCCCGCCCGCCCGCACCCGTACGCCCACCGTCCCGACGACCCCCGAAGCCCGAAAGGCCGTCCCACACCCATGCGCGCAAGCCGAGGCACCTCCCGCAGCGGACCGCCCGCCCCCAGCCACCCGCACGGCCCCGCCCGCACCCGGCCCGGCGCACCCCGGCGCGGGGCCCACGCCGGGCCGCCCGCCGACGAGACGCCGCCCGCCGCCCCGGCGCCCGCCCGGCCCGGGCTGCGGCCGCGCACCGTCCGGGCCCGGATCGTCGCCGTGCTGATGGTCCCGGTGGTGTCCGTGATGGCGCTGTGGGCGTTCGCCACCGTCACCACCGCCGGCGACGTCCGGGACCTGCGGCGGATCAAGAGCGTCGACGCCGCCCTGCGCGCCCCCCTCGACCGCACCGCCGCCGCCCTCCAGGCCGAACGCGCCGCCGCCGGACAGTTCCTGGCCGCCCCCGGCCCCGACCAGGAGGCCGCGCTGCGCGGCACCGCCCGGCAGACCGACCTGGCCGCCGCCCCGCTCACCCCGGCCCCCGACTACAACCGCGCCGACGCCGAAGGGCTCGGCCCCGAGGCCGCCGGCCGCCTCGACACCCTCGGCCGCGCCGTCGCGGCCCTCCCCGCGCTGCGCGCCCGCCTGCTGGACCGCGACGTCCCCTGGAGCGACGCCTTCGCCGTCTACACCGCCGCCGTCGACGACGCCCTCGCCGTCACCGGCTCGCTCACCGCGCTCCAGGACCACCGGGTCGCCGCCGACGCCCGCGTCCTGCTCGAACTCGCCCGCTCCCGCGAGCAGCTCGCCCGCGAGGACGCCCTGCTGCGCGCCGCCCAGCGCGCCGGCCGGCTCACCGAGGCCGGGTACCGGCAGATCGTCCAGGCCGCCTACGCCCGCGCCCAGTTCGAGCGGACCGCCGTCCCCGACCTGCGCCCCGCCGACCGGGCCGCGCTCGCCGTCCTCACCGACGGCCCCGAGTACCAGGAACTGCGCCGCTACGAGGAGGCGCTGCTGGCCGCCGCCGACCCGGACGCCGCCCTCGCCGCCGTCCCCGCCACCCGCTGGGCCGCCGTCACCGACACCACCGGGCAGGCCCTGGCCGCCCTCGAACGGCAGGCCGGCGCGACCGCCGCCGCCCGTGCGGACCCGTACGCGCTGGGCCTGTTCACCCCCTCCGGCGCCACCGTGCTGCTCGGCCTGCTCGCGGTCCTCGCCTCGCTGCTGGTCTCGGTCCGGGTCGGCCGCGGCCTGGTCGCCGAGCTGCACGCCCTGCGCAACTCGGCGCTCGAACTCGCCGGGCGCACCCTGCCCGCCACCATGCGCAGGCTGCGCTCCGGCGAGGAGGTCGACGTGGACGCCGAGGTGCCGCCGCGCGAACACGGCGGCGACGAGATCGGCCAGGTCCACCAGGCCCTCGACAGCGTCCGGCGGGCCGCCGTCACCGCCGCCGTCGAACGCGCCGAGGTGCTCTCCGGCGTCTCCGGCGTGTTCGTCAACCTGGCCCGTCGCAGCCAGGTCCTGGTGCACCGCCAACTCACCCTGCTGGACGCGATGGAGCGCCGCACCGAGGACCCGGCCGAACTCGACGACCTGTTCAAGCTCGACCACCTCACCACCCGGATGCGCCGCCACGCCGAGGGCCTGATCATCCTCTCCGGCGCCGCCCCCGGCCGCGCCTGGCGCAAGCCCGTCCCGCTCACCGACGTGGTCCGGGCCGCCGTCGCCGAGGTCGAGGAGTACGCCCGGGTCGACGTCCACCGCCTCCCGCCCGCCGCCGTCACCGGCCCCGCCGTCGCCGACCTCACCCACCTGGTCGCCGAACTCGTCGAGAACGCCACCGGGTTCTCGCCCCCGCACACCAAGGTCCGGATCCGCGGCGAACAGGTCGGCAACGGCTACGCCCTGGAGATCGAGGACCGCGGCCTCGGCATGGGCCCCGAAGCGCTCGCCGACGCCAACCGGCGGATCGACGCCAGCGAACAGGTCGACCTCTTCGACAGCGACCGCCTCGGTCTGTTCGTGGTCAGCCGGCTCGCCAAGCGGCACGGCGTCCGGGTCTCGCTCCGCCCCTCCGCGTACGGCGGCACCACCGCGATCGTGCTGCTGCCGCTCGACCTGCTCGACCCGGTCGGCCTGGTCGGTCTTCGTGAGGGTGAAAGCCCGTCGGACGTAAGGGAGTTGAACGACGTTCCCGAACGCGCGCCGACGGTACGGACGTTGTCCCAGGCGCTCGCCCCGGCCCCGGCCCCGACCCCGGTCCCGACCCCGGCTCCGGCGCCGACTCCCGCCGGGTCGCGCCCGCCGTCCGCGCCGTCCGCTCCGGTGGTTCCGGCCGCCGCCGTCGGGCCGGAGGGCGAACTCCCGCGCCGGGTGCGGCAGGCCAGCCTCGCCCCGCAGCTGCGCGACGCCCCCGCCCAGGCCCGCCCCGGGCTGCGTCCCGCCGACCGTCCCGCCGACCGCGACCCGGAGCAGGCCCGCACCGCGATGGCCGCGTTCCAGCGCGGCTGGCAGCGCGGCCACGCCCAGCCGCCCGGGGACCGGCCCACCGGCCGACCCGCCGACCACTCCGCCCACCACCCCGCCGACCGCGACGACTTCGACAGAGGAGACCGGGCCCGATGATCGGCACCCCCCACCAGAGCGGCGAACTCAACTGGCTGCTGGACGAGTTGGCCACCCGGGCCGCCCGGGTCAGGTTCACCGTCATGCTCTCCGCCGACGGACTGCCGATGGGCAGCTCCACCGGCCTCGGCCGCGAGGACGCCGAGCACCTGGCCGCCATCGCCTCCGGCTTCCACAGCCTGGCCAAGGGCGCCGGACGGCACTTCGAGGCAGGTGAAGTCCGCCGGACCATGGTCGAGTTGGAGCGCGGCTACCTGTTCGTCGCCGCCGCCGGGCAGGGCTCCTGCCTGGCCGTCTTCGCCGAACCCGACGCCGATCTCGGCCTGGTCGCCTACGAGATGGCCCGCCTGGTCCGCCGGGTCGGCGAACACCTGCACGCCGCTCCGCGCGGCTGCTAGCAGCGCATCGGGCGGCCTCCGCCCCGTCGCGGAGCGGTGCCCGGTGCGCGCAGCGGGAACGCGCGCACCGGGCACCACTCCGCGACGGAGCCCGGTCCGGCCGGACCGGCACCGCACCGCCCAGCAGCCAGTAGACCGCCCAGTAGCCAGTAGTACGTCGACCGTCCGTCAGAAGGGGTGACCTCCGATGGCCTACCCGCCCCGGCGCTACCTGCCCGGCTCCCCGTTCGGCTACCCGCCGCCGCCCGCCCGCCCCGTCCAGTGGTACGACGAGGACGCCGGTCCGATGGTCCGCCCCTACGCGCTCACCAAGGGCCGCACCCGCCCCGGCCGGTCCTTCGACCTGATCGCGCTGGTCGTCACCGACGTCCCCGACCCGACCGTGCTGCCGGTCGGCCCCGAACAGGCCGCCATCCTGGCGGTCTGCCGGGGCAACGCCCTCTCCGTCGCCGAGATCGCCGCCGACCTCGACCTGCCGCTCGGCGTGGTCCGGGTGCTGCTCGGCGACCTGCTCGACGCCGGACACATCCGGGTCAGCCGCCCCGTCCCGCCGGAGCTGCTCCCGCACGCACACGTCCTCCAGGAGGTCATCCATGGGCTCCGTACCCTCTGACAGCACCGACCTGGCCCTGAAGATCCTGGTCGCGGGCGGCTTCGGCGTCGGCAAGACCACCCTGGTCGGGGCCGTCAGCGAGATCAAACCCCTGCGCACCGAGGAGCAGTTGACCGCCGCCGGCACCCACGTCGACGACCTCGGCGGCGTCGAGCGCAAGACCACCACCACGGTCGCCATGGACTTCGGCCGGATCACCATCCGCGCGGGCCTGTCCGTCTACCTGTTCGGCACCCCCGGCCAGGACCGCTTCTGGTTCCTCTGGGACGAACTCGCCCGGGGCGCCCTCGGGGCCGTCGTCCTCGCCGACACCCGCCGCCTCACCGACTGCTTCCCCGCCGTCGACTTCTTCGAGCACCGCGGTATCCCCTTCGTGGTCGCCGTCAACCGCTTCGAGGGCAGCCGCGCCTTCCGCCCCGAGGACGTCTCCCGGGCCCTGGACCTCGACCCGGCGACCCCCGTGGTGCTCTGCGACGCCCGTGAACGGGCCTCCGGCAGGGAGGTCCTGATCAGCCTGGTCGAACACGCCGGGAAGGCGCACGCGGCCCGGGTGCTGGCCCGGACCCGCGGCTGACCGGACCCGCGGCTGACCGGGGACGGAGCGCCGGGGACGGACCGCCGGGGACGGGCCGGAAAAGGGGAAGCCCGGGCCGGGCCCGCGCCGCTAGCATGACCGGCATGTTCCCCACCCGTGACTAGGGACCGCACCGCGACCGCACGCCGCACCCGGCGTCGCGGTCGCTCCGGCGTCCCCGTCCACCGGCGCACCGCGTGCGCCGTCCCCGTTGAGGAACCACTCCGCCATGTCCGCGTCCTACCTGGCCGTGCTGCGCGCCCCCGGCGCCGCCCGGCTCCTCCCGGCCGCCCTGCTCGGCCGCCTCTCTTACGGCACCCTGCCGCTCTCCCTGCTGCTCGCCACCGCCGCCACCACCGGCTCGTACGCCCGGGCCGGCTGGCTGACGGCCCTGTTCTCGGCGGTCAGCGTCCTGCTCTTCCCGACCCGCGCCGGACTGGTCGACCGGTACGGGCCGCGCCGGGCCCTGCCGCCGATGGCCGCCGGGTACGCCGCCGCCCTGCTCGCGTTGGCCGCCGCGACCTGGCGCCCCGGCGTCCCCTACCCGGCGCTGCTGGCCCTTGCCGCCGCCGCGGGCGTCTTCGCCCCGCCGCTCGGACCGGTCACCCGGGCCCAGTGGAGCGTGCTGGCCGCCGATCCCGAACTGCGGCGCCGGGCCTACAGCCTGGACACCGTCGCCGAGGAACTCCTGTACGTCACCGGCCCGTTGCTGGCCGGGCTGCTCGCCGCCGCGGCCCGCCCGGCCGTCGGGGTGCTGCTCAGCGCCGCCCTCGTCCTGGGCGGCACGCTGACCCTGGCGGCGGTGGCCGTCCAGGTGCCGGTCCCGGTGCCTGTCCCGGTCCCGGTGCCGGCCCAGGTGCCGGTCCGGGGCGCGGCGGCCGCCGCGCGCTCCGGCACCCGGCACCTGCTGGCCCGGGCCCGGCAGCCGCTGTCCGCCGCGGCGGGCGCCGGTGCGGGCCTGGCGGCGTTCTCGCTGCTGGCGGTGGTCTTCGCCGGACGCCACGGCAGCGCCGCGGACGTCGCCTGGGTGGAGGCGGCGCTGGCCGCCGGCAGCGCGACCGGCGGGCTGGTGCTCGGCGCGGTCGACTGGCGCGCCCCGGCCGCGACCCGGCTCACCGTGCTGACCGCGGCCCTCGCCGCCGCCCTCGCCCTCGCCGCCCTCGCGCCCGCCCTCCCGGCCCTGACCGCCGTCGCCGCGCTGGCCGGCCTGGCTGTCGCCCCGACCCTCACCACCGCCTACCTCCTCACCGACGAAATCGCCGCCCCCGCCGAACGCGTCCGTGCCGGGGCCTGGGTCAACTCCTCCTTCAACGCCGGGAGTTCCACCGCCACCGCGCTCACCGGCGCGCTGCTCGCCCACCTCCCGCTGTCCGGCTGCCTGCTGCTCGCCGCCACCCCGCCGCTGGCCGCCCTCGCGCTGCGCCGGAGGGCGTAGCCGCCGGACGCCACGGGCCCCCGCCGGAACTCCCTCCCGCCGCGGCGACGAGTTCCGGCGGCGGGCCCCGTCCCACCTGGTATGACTCGTACCATGACCACCGCCACCGGCCCCCACCCCGGCCCCGGACCGCTCCGGAACGCCGGGACACCGGGCCCGACCCGCCACGTCCGCCGGGTGGCCCGATGAGCACCGTCGAGGTCAACGGAACCGTCCTGGGGGTCGAGTCCTTCGGCGCCCGCGACGCGCCGCTCCTGCTGCTCGCGGGCGGGCCGACGATGCTCTCCTGGCCCGACGTGCTGTGCGAGCGCCTCGCGGCCGGCGGGCGCCGGGTGGTGCGCTACGACCTGCGTGACAGCGGGGGGTCGGCGACGGCGGACCCGCAGGCGCCCGCCTACACCCTGCGCACCCTGGCCGCCGACGCGGCGGCCCTGGCGGGCGCGCTCGGCGGGAGCCGCGCCCACCTCGCGGGCATCGGGGTCGGCGGGATGGTCGCCCAGGTCGCCGCCCTGGACCACCCGGACGCGTTCGCGGCCCTCACCCTGGTCGGCACCCGTCCGGTCGCCCCCGGCCCGCCCGACCCGGACCTGCCCGACCACGACGGGCCCACCATGGCGCGGTTGTTCGCCGCCCCGATGCCCGACTGGGCCGACCGCGCGGCCGTCGCCCGGTTCGCCGCGGCCGGTGCGGAGATCCTGGGCGACGACCCGGCCGCCGCGCGGGCCACCGCCGCCCGGATCTGGGACCGCGCCCCCGCCACCACGGCCCCCGTCCAACTGGCCAACCACCTGGGCACGGTCTTCGCCCGCCTCGACTGCACCCCCCGCTGGCGCGAACGCCTCCCCGCCCTGGCCCTGCCCACCCTGGTCGTCCACGGCCGCCGCGACCGCTTCTTCCCGCTCGGCAACGGCGAAGCGCTCGCCCGCGAGATCCCCGGCGCCCGCCTCCTCGTCCTCGACGGGGCCGCCACCGCGCTCCCCGCCACGGCCGCCGCCGAGGTCGCCGCGGCCGTGCTCGCCCTCGACCGCCGGGCCCCGACCGGCTGAACCGACCGACTGGGCCCGACCGGCTGAGCCCGATGTCCGGTTCAGGCGATCGGTTCAGGCGGTCGGCCCGGTCATCCGGTTCAGGCGGTCGGCCCGGTGCGCGCGGGGGAGTGGAACGGGCCGCCGGGGGCGAACGCGTGGGCGGCGAAGCGCTCGCCCATGCGGCGGTAGGCGGCGGGGGAGGGGTGCAGTCCGTCGGGGAGGTCGTCGGTGTCGGCCGGGCCGAGCAGCTCCCGTCCGTCGAGGTGGTGCAGGTGGGGGTCGTGCGCCTGCCGGAGGGCCACGATCCTGGCCAGTTCGTCGCGGACCACCTGGAGCGAGAGCGCCCCGCGCTCCAGCTCGGCCGGGTCGCCCAGGGCGGTGATCCGCCCGTCCGGTCCCAGCGAGGTCGGGCCGGGGCGGGTGTCGAGGGCGGGGCAGCTCACCGGGGAGACCACCAGCAGCGGGGTGTCCGGGTGTCCGTCCCGGATGGTGTCCAGGAAGCCGTGCACCGCCGGTCCGAAGGTCCGCAGCCGGAAGGCGGCCAGGCCCACGATGTTGATGCCCGTCTTGAGGCTGATCAGGTCGGCGGGCAGGTCGCGGATCGTCCGGGCGACGTAGGGGTCCAGCAGGTCGTTGCCGGGCTGGCTGAGGTTGGTCACCTCCACGCCCGCGAGCCTGGCCGCCACCACCGGCCAGGTGCCGGTGGGCCCGTCGGCGCCGGGGCAGTGGCTGATCGAGCTGCCGTGGTGCACCCAGCGGGGCCGGCCGTCGGGCAGCGGGGCCAGGACCTCGCCGTCGGCGCGGAACGCCACCAGCTCGGTGGGGGTCTGCTGCGGCAGCCAGAGTTCGACCCGCTTCATCCCGGCCGGCAGCCCGGCGAAGCGCACCGTCCCCGGCTTCCCCGGCACCAGCTGCTGCTCGGCCCCGGGCCCCGCCATCCGCAGGACGTGGCCCAGCGGCGCCCGTCGGCGGTCGACCAGGGCGCCGTCCACCGTCAGTTCCAGCATCCCGGGCGGCTGCGGCTCGGGGGCGCCGTCGAGCTGCCCCGTCGAGGTGAGCACCTCGAGTTCCAGCACCCGCGCGTCGGTGCGGAACACCAGCCGCACCCCCGAGGGCAGCAGGGTGCCGCCGTAGACCGACCGGTCCGGGTACTGCTCCTTGGTCCAGGCGGGCAGCCGGCGCGGCATCACCCCCGCCGGCGTCCGCTCCAGGTCCAGCGCGCCGCGCACCTCCACCGGCCCGCCCACCAGCGGGTACTCCCGGATGGCCACCACTGTCATCGCTCCTCGGCTCCGGCCCGCTCGACCCGTCCGGCCCGCTCGACCGCTCGGCCGGACCGGCCCCGGTGCGGCCGGGGCCGGCGGGCTCCCTCACCGAACCTACTGCCCCCGAACCGCCGCGCTCAGTGCCGCCGGGCGCGGGCCGCGCACCAGCTTCTCGGCGACGGCCAGGTTGAGCAGCCAGGAGGCCCAGGCGCCGGAGGCGTAGACGGCGGCGGCCGGGAGGGGGGTCGGGGTGAGCAGGAGGAGCCAGAGGCGGAAGGTGACGGCGGTGAACATCAGGGCGTAGGAGCGGAGCATCCAGGCCCGGTGGGCGGCGAGGCGGCGGTGGCGGGCGTGGTGCAGGCCGAGGGCGGTGGTGGTCAGGGTGAGCAGGGCGAGGACGGTGAAGCCGAGCGGCGCGACGGGCGGGTGGAGGCCGTGCGGGGCGAGGAGCAGGCCGCCGAGGCCCGTCGCGGCGGCGGCCAGCACGTAGAGGCGGCCGGTCCAGCGGTGCAGGGCGGGGCGGCGGGCGCGCAGGCCGGGGAGGAACTGGAGCGGGCCCAGGCTCAGGGCGGTGACGCCGCCGCCGACGTGGAGCAGCAGCGGGGTGAGGTGGGCGAGGTAGACGGCGCGCTGGTCGGCGAGGAAGGTGTCCGGGTCGAGGGTGAAGTAGCGGGCGGAGACGGCGGCGACCAGCAGCGCCAGGGTGGGGACGGCGATCCGGCCGGCCCGGCGCAGGGCGCGGTACCTCGGTGCGGGGGCGGGGAGTTCGATCGCGGCGGGGCGGGACGGTGTCATGCCGGGGACGCTACGGACCGGCCCCGGCCCGGGGCGTCCCCCCGGTGGGGTGGGCCGGACTACCCCAGCGGGGGTAGCGGCCCCGAGCCGTCCCCGAGCCGTCCCGGAGCTGACCCGGACAACGCCGGAGGACCGGCCCCGGGCCCGGACCGGTCCGGTAGGTTCGCTGCGCGGACCGGCCGCCGCGCCCCCAGCAGCGAGGATCTCGCACCATGCCGCCCAGCACCGTCCGAAGTCTCCGCCGTCCTTCCCCCGCAAGGGCGTTCGCCCCCACCCCGGCCCGGCCGCGGTCCCTGTTCCCGGCCCGGCTGTCGGCGCTGCTCCCGACCGGCCTCCCGGTCCGGCTCCCGGACCCGCTCGCAGACGCCGCGCCGGCCGCCATGCTGGGCGTGGCGATGCTCGCCGAACGGCTGGGCGCCGCCGCCCGCTTCGAGGGCCGGATGCCGTTCGCGCTGGCCCTGACCGCGCTGCTCACCGCCGCCGTCGCGGCCCGCCGCCGGGCCCCGCTGACGGCGTACCTGGTGGCGACGCTGGCGCTGGCGGTGGAGGCGCAGTCCGTCGCGCCGAGCCCGATCTCGCCGTACGCCAACCTGCTGGGCGCGTACGCGGTGGGCCGGTACGGGGGCCGGGGCCGGGCGGGGTGGGGGCCGCCGCTGGTGGTGGTCGGGGTCGCCGGGTACTTCACCGGGCAGGACGTCGCGGTGGTGATGCCGGTGGGCGTGCTGGCGGTGTGGCTCGCGGTGTGGGCGTCCGGCTGGGCGGGCGCCCGCCGGCTGGCCGGGCAGGCGGTCGAACGGCGGCGCGCCCGCGAGGAGTTGCTCGCCGAGGAGCGGGCCCGGATCGCCCGCGAGGTGCACGACCTGGTGGGCCACTCGCTGAACCTGATGCTGGTGCAGGCGGGCGCGGCCCGCCGGCTGATGGAGCGCGCCCCCGAGCGCAGCCGCGAACTGCTGCTGGAGGTCGAGCGGACCGGCGGCGACGCGCTCGGCGAACTCGACCGGGTGCTCGGCCTGTTGCGCGGTACCGCACCCCAATTCCCGGACGGTACGCCGCCCGCCGAACCCGGCATCGCCGAACTCCCGCACCTGGCCGAGCGGATGGCCCGGGCCGGGCTGGCCGTGGAGCTGCACCGCGACACCCCGCCGCTGCCCGCGGAACAGGACCGCTGCGCGTACCGGGTGGTCCAGGAGGCGCTGACCAACGCGCTGCGGCACTCCGGCGCCCGGCACGCCGCGATCCGGGTGGTCCGGCGGGGCGGCACCACCGTGGTCGAGGTCGCCGACGACGGCTCCGGGCCGCCGCCGGGCCACCGTCCCGGTCGCGGTCTGACCGGCATCGCCGAGCGGGCCGTCCGCCTGTACGGCACCGCCGAGTGCGGGCCCGGTCCGGACGGCGGTTTCCTGGTCCGGGTCACCCTGCCCGCCGGGAGCGCGCGGTGAGCGCCCCCGGTGCCGTCCGGGTGCTGATCGCCGACGACGGCTCCGGGCCGCCGCCGGGCCACCGTCCCGGTCGCGGTCTGACCGGCATCGCCGAGCGCGCTGTCCGCCTGTACGGCACCGCCGAGTGCGGGCCCGGTCCGGACGGCGGTTTCCTGGTCCGGGTCACCCTGCCCGCCGGGAGCACGCGGTGAGCGCCCCCGGCACCGTCCGAGTGCTGATCGCCGACGACGACCCGCTGCTGCGCGCAGGGCTCGCCGTGGTGCTGGGGACCGCCGACCGGATCGAGGTGGTCGGCCGGGCCGAGGACGGGCTGCGGGCCGTCGAGCTCGCCCGCGCGCTGCGGCCCGACGTGGTCCTGATGGACGTCCGGATGCCCGGCTGCGACGGCGTCGAGGCCACCCGCCGACTGGCCGGGAGCGGCGTCCGGGTGCTGGTGCTGACCACCTTCCACCACGACGCGTCGGTGTGGGGCGCGCTGCGGGCCGGGGCCGCCGGGTTCCTGCTCAAGCGGGCCTCGCCGGAGCGGCTGATCGACGCGGTGCACGCGGTCGCCGCGGGCGAGGCGGTCCTCGATCCGGCCGTCACCCGCGACCTGCTCGGCCACCTGCTGGCCGCGCCCGCGCCCGTCCCCGCGCCCGCACACGGGCCGCCGGTCGGCCCGGGCCCGCTGGCGGCGCTCACCGTCCGCGAGCGCGAGGTGCTGCGGCTGGCCGCGGAGGGGCACCCCAACGAGGAGATCGCCGCGCTGCTGCACCTCGCCGAGTCCACCGTGAAGACGCACGTCAAGCGGATCCTGGGCAAGCTCGGCGCGCGCGACCGCTCGCAGGCGGTGGCCGCCGCGTACCGGCACGGGCTGATGGGGGCGCAGCCGTACCGGTCGGGCGGGCCCGGCGTTCCGTGACACTCCGTCACTGCCGGGGTGCCGGTCGATCGCGCCGGTACGGTCGTACATTGAGCGGATGATCGTGGAGAACGGGCCGGGGCCCGCGCGGCCGGAGCGCTACGGGTGGGGCCCGTCCGGGCGGCGGCTCGCCGAACAGGGCCGCTGGGACGAGCTGCTGGAGCGCTTCCGGCTGGCCCGGGCGCTCGGCGACCCGCTCTCCGGGCCGCTCGGCCACCTGGTCGCGTACGGCGCGCCCGCCGCCCTCGCCGCCCGGCTGTTCGACCCCGACGGCGGGCCCGGCGCCCCCGCGACCGCCGCCGACCACGACGCCGGACCGCTCTGGGAGGTGCTGGCCACCCGCCACCCCCGGTCCGTCCTGGACGCCCTCCCGCTGCCGCCCGCGATCCGCCGCCTGGCCGCACACACCCGCGCCCTGCTCGGCGAGGACCCCGGCGACGACACCCCGGACGAGACCGGGGTCCCGTACCGGCTCCAGCCCTGGGAGGAGGGCGGCTGGGAGCGTGACACCCGGGTCCGCGAGTACCTGCCCGGCGGCGGCGCCCGGCGCGCCCTGCACCTGGCCCCGCCCACCCGGGAAGGGCTCGCCGTCCTCGAACTCCCCAACCCCGGTGCCCGGTTGACCGGTCTTACGGCCACCGAGGCGCTCGCCGCCCTGGCCGGCTGGACCACCGCCGTCTGCGTCCGGGGCCGCGCCGCCGACGCCGCCGCCCAACTCGCCGGCGGCCCCGAGGTCACCGGCGGCCGGCTCCCGTTCGCCGCCCTCTACCCCGCCCTGGTCCACCTCGCCTCCGCCCGCCCGGACCGCGGCACCGCCCAGGGCCGCCTCGCCGTCTGGCGGCTGCTCACCGCGATGGACGGCGCCACCGCCCCCGCCCGCCCCCGCGCCGAAGCCCTGGTCGCCCGCCTCCACTGCCTCGCCTGGACCGAGCCCGCCGACGACCTCCGCCACCTCCACCTCGCCCTGGAGGACCCCGCCACCGGCCTCGCCTGGGCCCTCTCCGGCACCACCCCCGACCCGGTCTGACCGCGCCCGACCGGGCCTGACCTCGCCCGAGCGGGCCTGACCGGGCCTCAGGGCCCGTCCGTGCTCCGGCTCAGGCGCCGGTGACGGGCTGCTGCGCGGAGGGGTTCGGCGACTGCGCGGGCAGGTCGGCGGGCGCGGGGACGGCGGTGGGCTCGGGCTCGGCGGTGGTGGTCTCGTCGTAGGGGAGTGCGCCGGAGAGGACGGCGGTCAGCCGGGTGCGGTCGAGTTCGCCCGTCCAGTGGCCGATCAGGACGGTGGCGACCGCGTTGCCCGCGAAGTTGGTGAGCGCACGGGCCTCGGACATGAAGCGGTCGATGCCGACGATCAGGCCGACGCCGTCGACGAGTTCCGGCTTGTGCGACTGGAGGCCGCCGGCCAGCGTGGCCAGGCCCGCGCCGGTCACGCCCGCCGCGCCCTTGGAGGCGAGCACCATGAACAGCAGCAGGGAGAGCTGCTCGCCCAGCGACATCGGCCTGTCCATCGCCTCCGAGACGAAGATCGACGCCATGGTGAGGTAGATCGCGGTGCCGTCCAGGTTGAAGCTGTAGCCGGTGGGCACCGTGATGCCGACCACCGGGCGGCTCACCCCGAGGTGCTCCATCTTGGCGATCAGCCGCGGCAGCGCGCTCTCCGAGGAGGACGTCGACAGGATCAGCAGGAACTCCCGGCCGAGGTAGCGCAGCAGGGCGAACACGTTCACCCCGGCGGCCAGCCGCAGCAGCAGGCCCAGCACCACGACCACGAACAGCGCGCAGGTGGCGTAGAAGCCGACCATGATCACCGCGAGGCTCTTCAGCGCGGCGGCGCCGGTCGCCCCGACCACCGCCGCCATCGCGCCGAACGCGCCGACCGGCGCCACCCACATGATCATCGACATCACCTTGAACACCAGCTTCTGCAGGTGCTCCACCCCGCGCAGCACCGGCGCCCCGGCCGCGCCCAGCCCCTGCAGCGCGAACCCGACCAGCAGCGCCACCAGCAGGGTCTGCAGCACCTGGCCCGCGGTCAGCGCCGAGACCAGGGTGGTCGGGATGATCCCGAGCAGGAAGTCGGTGGTAGACTCCGCGCCCGCCGCGGCCTGCGCGTGGCCCGACTTGGCCAGCGCCGCCGTCAGGTGCAGGCCGCTGCCCGGCTCCAGCAGGTTGCCCACCAGCAGACCGATGCCCAGCGCGACCGTCGAGGTCAGCAGGAAGTACCCGAGCGCCAGACCGCCGACCCGGCCGACCTTCGCCGCCTTGGTCACCGAGCCCACGCCCAGCACGATCGTGCAGAAGATCACCGGGGAGATCATCATCTTGATCAGGTTGACGAACCCGGTGCCGACCGGCTTCCACTCCACCGCGAACCCCGGCGCCGCCAACCCGACCACCACGCCCGCGACCACCGCGGCGATCACCGCCAGGTACAGGTAGGGGGTGCGGTCGGCCCTTCTCGCGCCGGACGGTGCTCCGTGCTGGGTCGGCTCCATGTTCGCGGCTCCTCCGCCGTAGGCTCGGTCCACGCCCCGGGGGAGGGCGCCCGGCCCGTGGGTGGCGGGCCGCGCACGACTATCCGGCCGGGCCGCGACCGGAGCACGCTTGCGTTCATACTGTTCACGCCACGGGGTCACGGCCACCGTCGCCGCCACGGCCACCGCCACCGCCGCCGCCCGCGAACGGCCGTCCGCGAAGGGCCTTCGGCCCACCGGCCCCGGCGTGCACACTGGTCGGCATGCACCCGACCAGCAGCCCGCCGCCGTCCCGCCGCCGGCGCAGCCTGGCCGGCCGGCTGCTCGCCGTCCAGGTCGTGATCGTCGCGGCCGTGGTCGCGGGCGGCGCCGTCCTGGCCTACCTGTTCACCGCCCAGCGCGCCGAGGACGCCGCCCTCCGGCAGGCCACCGCCGTCGCCCTCGCGGTCGCCGACACCCCCACCGTCCGGGAGGCCGCCGTCCGGCCCGACCACAGCACCGTCCTGCAGCCCTACGCCGAGCAGGTCCGGGCCGACACCGGCGTCGACTTCGTCACCGTCATGGCCCCGGACGGCATCCGCTGGACCCACCCCGACCCCGGCCGGATCGGCCTGCCCTTCCTCGGCCACACCGACCGGGCCCGGGCCGGCCGCACCCAGCACGAGACGTACACCGGCACCCTCGGCCCGTCCGTCCGGGTCGTCACCCCCGTCCTCGACCAGCGGCACCGGGTGGTCGCCCTGGTCAGCGCGGGCATCACCGTCGACAACATCACCGCCCGGCTGCGCACCCCGCTGCTCGCCCTGACCGGTGTCGCCGCCGCCGCGCTCGCCCTCGGCGCCGCCGCCAGCTACCTGCTCGCCGCCCGGCTGCGCCGGCACACCCACGGCATGGACGCCGAACAGCTCGCGCACCTGTACGACTACCACCAGGCGACGTTGCACTCCGTCCGCGAGGGACTGCTGCTGCTCGACCGCGACCACCGCGTCCTGCTGTGCAACGACGCCGCCCGCGAACTCCTCCAACCGGCCGGTCCGCCAGAGAATGTGACGGTTCGTCAGCTCGATCTGCCGGAGTCGCTCACTCGCGCGCTGGAGAGCGCCGAGCCGGTCCGGGACGAGGTGCACCTGACCGCCGAGCACGTCGTGCTGCTCAACACCTCCCCGGTCGGGCCCGGCCTCGGCACCGTGGTCACCCTCCGCGACCACACCGAACTCCAGGGTCTCACCGGCGAGTTGGACAACGTCCGGGGGATCGCCGCGGCCCTCGACGCGCAGGCCCACGAGGCCGCCAACCGGCTGCACGCCGTGGTCTCGCTGATCGAACTCGGCCGCCACCGCGAGGCGGTGGAGTTCGCCACCGCCGAACTCGCCCTCGCCCAGCGGCTCACCGACCAGGTCGTCGGCGCCGTCGGCGAACCCGTGCTCGCCGCCCTGCTGCTCGGCAAGGCCGCCCAGGCCGCCGAACGCGGTGTCGACCTGCACCTCACCGAGGACAGCCGGATCGACGACGGCGTGCTGCCCGACCGGCTCACCCCGCGCGACCTGGTCACCCTGCTCGGCAACCTGATCGACAACGCCATGGACGCCGCCGTCGAGAACGCCGCCCACGCCGCCCCCGAAGTCCGGGTCACCGCCCGCACCGACCACGGCCACCTGCTGCTGCGGGTCGCCGACAGCGGCCCCGGCGTCGACCCCGCCGCCGCCGAGGACGTCTTCCGGCGCGGCTGGACCACCAAGCAGCACGGCCGCGGCCTCGGCCTCGCGCTGGTCGCCCAGACCGCCCGCCGCAACGGCGGCGACGTCCGGCTCGGCGGCCGACCCGAGGACGGTCCCGGCGGCGCACCCGAGGGCGGTCCCGGCGGGAGCGGCGCACCCGAGGGCGGCCCCGGCGGGAACGGGGAGCGCGGCGCCGTGCTCACCGTCCGGCTCCCGCTGCACCTGCCGGCCCGGCGCGAGGCGGTGGAGGCCCGGTGACCGGACGGCCGATCCGCGTCCTGGTGGTCGAGGACGACCCGGTCGCCGCCGACGCCCACGCCCGCTACACCGCCCGCACCCCCGGCTTCGCGGTCGCCGCCGTCGCCCGCTCCCGGGCCGAGGCAGTCCGCGCCCTGGAGCGGGCCCGCACCGCCGGCGCCCCCGTCGACCTGGTCCTCCTCGACCTCTACCTGCCCGACGGGCACGGCCTGCAGCTGTGCGCCGCGCTGCGCGCCGCGGGCCACGGCGCAGACGTCATCGCCGTCACCTCCGCCCGCGACCTCGCCATGGTCCGGCAGGCCGTCAGCGCGGGCGTCGTCCAGTACCTGCTGAAGCCCTTCGGCGCCGCCGCCCTGGGCGACCGCCTGCGCCGGTACGCCCGCTACCGGGCCAACCTCGACCGGCCCGGCCAGGCGCTCGGCCAGGACGAGGTGGACCGGGCGCTGGCGCTGCTGCGCGGCAGCGACCGCAGCAGCCTCCCCAAGGGCCTGTCCGCCGACACCCTCGGCACCGTCGCCGCCGCGCTGCGCGCCGCCCCCGACGGCCTCTCGGCCGGGACCGCGGGCGAGGCCGCCGGCGTCTCCCGGATCACCGCCCGCCGCTACCTCGAACACCTGGTCGCCACCGGCCGCGCCACCCGCGAGCCCCGCTACGGCCGGGTCGGCCGCCCCGAGCTGGGCTACCGCTGGAGCGGCGGCTGAGGCGCCCCTCCGCTGCCCCGCCCGGTGGTTCAGGCGCGCTCGGCGAGGACCAGGTAGCGGGTCGGCTCGTCGGCGTAGGAGAGCGGGGCCCAGCCGTTGGCGGCGAGCAGCGGGAAGAGGTGTTCGCGGGCGCGCAGGTCGTCGGGGGTGAGCGGGCGGCCCTTGCGGGCGGCCAGCGCGGCCCGGCCGAGCGGGTGGAAGAGCGCGAGCCGGCCGCCGGGGCGGGTGACCCGGGCGAGTTCGCGCAGGCCGGCGGCGGGGCCGGGCAGGTGGGAGACCAGCCCCGCGCCGAACACCAGGTCGGCGACCGCGTCGGGCAGCGGCAGCCGGGTGCAGTCGGCCAGCACCAGGGCGGCGTCCGCGCGGTGGGCGCGGGCCCGGTCGAGCATCTCGGGCGTCAGGTCGACGCCCAGGACGGTGCCGTCCGGGCCGACGGCGGCCCGCAGCAGCGGGAGGGCGCGGCCGGTGCCGCAGCCCGCGTCCACCGCGAACTGCCCCGGGGCCAGGCCGCTGTCGGCGATCGCGGCGGCGTAGCGCGGGCTGTCGTCCGGGTAGGTGCTGTCCCAGCGGGCGGCGCGTTCGGCGAAGAAGGCGCGGGTCTCGGCCAGTTCGCGGGCGTGGGCGGCGGACGGCGGGAGCGGCGAAGTGTCCATGGACGGGAGGGTACTTGGGCGGGGGAGCGGTCGGGCGGCGGCCGTGACCCGGGGCGCTCCGGCTCGTTGGAGGGGCGGGGGGTCCGTCGGGGTGTCCAGCGGTGCCCGGCCGGGGGGAGCCGGGCTGTCGCGCTCACCCGGACGGGTGATCAAAGGGCCCGGCGGCGGCGAGCGCCGACTCCCCGGAGATAAAGTTAGGCTTACCTAACTTCCCAAGGGAGCTCCTGCTGTGACCCTCACCGTCGGCACCCCCGCCGCACCGGCCGGCGACGCGATCCTGCGCCGCCAGCGCATCCGCGAATCGGCCGCCCGCACCTACGCCCGGTCCTTCCCGATCGTCCCGGTGCGCGCGAACGGCATGACGGTGGAGGGCGCCGACGGACGCCGCTACCTCGACTGCCTCTCCGGCGCCGGCACCCTCGCGCTCGGCCACAACCACCCGGTGGTGCTCGACGCGATCCGCCGCACCCTCGACAGCGGCGCCCCCCTGCACCTGCTCGACCTCGCCACCGCCGAGAAGGACGACTTCACCACCGCCCTGCTGGAGAGCCTCCCGGAGAAGTTCGCCGCCCGGTCCCGGGTGCACTTCTGCGGCCCGGCCGGCACCGACGCCGTCGAGGCCGCCCTCAAGCTGATGCAGACCGCCACCGGCCGGCGCGGCGCCCTCGCCTTCACCGGCGCCTACCACGGCATGACCGCCGGCGCCCTCGCCGTCACCGGCAACACCGCCGTCAAGGCCCCGCTGCCCAGCGGCGGCGAGGTCACCCGGCTGCCCTACCCCTACGCCTACCGCTGCCCGTTCGGCATCGGCGGCGAACGCGGCGCCGAACTCGCCGCCGCCTACACCGAGCGCCTGCTGGACGACCCGGCCGGGGGCGTGCTGCCGCCCGCCGCGATGATCCTGGAGGCCGTCCAGGGCGAGGGCGGCGTCGTCCCCGCCCCCGACGCCTGGCTGCGCGAGATGCGCCGGATCACCGCCGAACGCGGCATCCCGCTGATCCTGGACGAGGTGCAGACCGGCGTCGGCCGCACCGGACGGATGTGGGCCGTCGAGCACAGCGGCATCGAACCCGACGCGATGGTGCTCTCCAAGGCCATCGGCGGCAGCCTCCCGCTCGCCGTCGTGGTCTACCGCGACGAGTACGACGGCTGGCAGCCCGGCGCCCACACCGGCACCTTCCGCGGCAACACCCTGGCGATGGCGGCCGGCGCCGCCACCCTCCGGTACGTGGCCGCCAACGGCCTGGTCGCCCGGGCCGAGACCGTCGGCGCCCGGATCGCCGCCCGCCTCGACGGCGCCCGCGACCGCCTCCCGGTGATCGGCGACGTCCGCGGCCGCGGCCTGATGCTCGGCGTCGAACTCGTCGACCCCGCGGGCACCCCCGACAGCTGCGGCGCCCACCCCGCCGACCCGCGCCTCGCCGTCCGGGTCCGCGAAGCCTGCCTCGCCCGCGGCCTGATCGTCGAACTCGGCGGCCGCCACGACGCCGTCCTGCGGCTGCTGCCCCCGCTCACCATCACCGACGAGCAGGCCGAGGCCGTCCTCGAACGGCTCTGCGCGGCGATCGAGTCCGCGATGCGGCAGCCGGGCGACAAGTGACATCCAGGACACCGGACGTGACGGAGCGTCATATCAACCCTCGGGCAGGAAGGTTGGCGGGCAGGGCATGAGCGGGACGACCGAACTCTCCGGCGGGACGACCGAACCCTCCGGCGGGTGCGCCGAACTCTCCGGCGGAACCGCCGGGCCGGCGGCCCTGCGGCCGCTGATCGACGAGGTGCTGGCCGGGCTCGCGGCCGGCGCGGCGCGGCGCGGCGGGCCGATCGCCCCCGGGGCGCCGGAGCAGATCGCGACGGTCGTCCGGGAGGCGCTGGCCGGGGCCCGGGGGCCGTCCGCGCTGGGCGAGTTGGCGCACCTGCTGGCCTACGGCGCCGCCGACCCGGCCGACCCCGGGTGCGCCGCGCACCTGCACTGCCCGCCGCTGGCCGTCGCGGTCGCCGCGGACCTCGCCGTCAGCGCGCTCAACCCGTCCCAGGACTCCTGGGACCAGGCCCCCGCCGCGACCGCGCTGGAGAGCGAACTGCTCGCCGAACTCGCCGCCTCGGTCGGCTTCCACCCCGACCGGGCGGCCGGGGTGCTGACCACCGGCGGCACCGAGTCCAACCTGATGGGCCTGATGCTGGCCCGCGACCAACGCCTCGGCCCCGACGTCGAGTTGAACGGCCTGCCGGCCGGGGTCCGCCCCCGCATCCTGGCCTCCGAAGCCGCGCACTTCTCCGTCCAGCGCGCCGCCGCCCTGCTCGGCCTCGGCGAACGCGCCGTCCGCACCGTCCGGGTCGACCGCCAACTGCGGATGGATCCGGACGCGTTGGCCGACGCCTTCGCCGAAGCGGACCGGGAGGGCGCCACCCCCCTCGCGGTGGTCGCCACCGCCGGCACCACCGACACCGGCGCGATCGACCCGCTCCCCGCCATCGCCGACCTCGCCGCCCGCCACGGCACCTGGCTGCACGTCGACGCGGCCTACGGCGGCGGCGCCCTCTTCTCCGAACGCCTCGCCCCCCTCCTCGACGGCATCGACCGGGCCGACTCGGTCTCCCTCGACTGGCACAAACTCGGCTGGCAACCCGCCGCCGCCGGCGTCTTCCTGGCCCGCGAGGCCCGCACCTACGCCTCGCTCGCCCGCCGCGCGGTCTACCTCAACCCCGCCGACGACGAGGAAGCCGGCTACCCCAGCCTGCTCGGCCAGTCCCTGCGCACCACCCGCCGCCCCGACGCCTTCAAACTCGCCGTCACCCTCCGCGTCCTCGGCCGGGAAGGACTCGGCGCCCTGGTCGACCGCTGCCACCGGAGCGCCCTACGGGCAGCCGAACTCATCCGCACCACAACCGAGTTGGAACTCCACTGCGACCCGGTCCTGACCACCGTGGTCTTCCGCTACCTCCCCCCCGACCCGGCGGACAGCGACCGGATCAACGCCCAACTCCGCCGCGACCTCCTCCGCACCGGCCGAGCCGTGATCGGCCGCACCGAAATCCCCGGCCACGGCCCGGGCCGAATCCGCCTCAAACTGACCCTGCTCAACCCCCGCACCACCGAGACCGACCTGACCGCCCTCCTGCACACGGTGATCGACGCCGGCGCCGAGATCCACGGCTAGCCCCCCGGCCGGGACGGCTCGCCCCGCGACGCGGCGTACCCTCCGGGTCGCAGCACGGGGTGCGCGGGCCGCGTCGCCGCACAGCGGCCGGGACGCTCGATCGCCCGGACGGGCCCCGGGCCTGTCCCGGACCCGCGTTCGCAGCACCGTGGGCCGGTGGATGAGAGGCAGGCCCCGACGCCGGGGATGACGATCAGCGTTCGGACGCGCCAGGACGTGGTGGTCGTCGATCCGGAGCGCTTCCTCGCTTCGGCCCGCGCGGCGTACCGCGAAACCTCCCCCGAGATCACCGAGGAGCGGGCAGCCGAGGACATCCGCGACGTCCACGACGCCGTGTGGGCCCTGCTGGACCGCTTCGGCCGCCTCGCAGCCGACGCGCCGGCGTCCGCCGCGCTCCCCGGCCAACAGGTTCCGGACCGCCCGGACGGTCTCTCACCTGCGGGCGAGCACCAGCGGATCGTGCTGAACGATCCGCGGCCCCTGCAGGACTACGGCTGCTTCCTGCCCGAGGAGTACGACCCGTTCGCCATCCCGCCGAGCGCGTGACGTCGGCCGGTTCGTGTCCGTCGACTCCACCACCGTCCGCGCCCACCGGCACGCCGCCGGCGGCGAAAAGGGGGGGGCGGGAACGAAACGGCGGATCGCGCCCGCGGCGGACCGAGTGCCGAAATCCATCTCGCCTGCGGCGTGCGGGGCCGGCCGCCGGCAGCGCGCCCGCCTCACAGGGCCGTGGTTCTCATCCGAGGGCGTCGATCGCGGTGGTGATCAGCGTGCGGGCAGCGGCGCCGTGGACCGCGAGACCCGCGAACCGGGCGAACACCTGCATGTACAGGGCGACATCGGTGGGAGCGGTGACCGTGACCTGTGCCGACAACAGCTCCGTGCCGGCCTGTCGGTCGTCGAAGACGTTGAAGGACTCGGTGGGCCACACGGTGCGAGCCGCGGTGAACGGGATGATCCCCAGAGACACGGACGGCAACGACATCACGGTCAGCAGGTGGCCGAGTTGCCCGGCCATCACCGCCTCGTCTCCCACCCGGTAGCGCAGCACGGACTCCTCGAGAACGACGACGAGGCGGCGCCCACCGTCGAAGACGATCCGGGAGCGTGCGAGACGGGCGTCGACGGCGTCCGACACGTCGTCAGGAGTCCGGCGTACATCGGCCACCATCCGCAGGAGCGCGCCGGCGTAGCCCTTCGTCTGCAGGGCACCGGGGACCACCCGGGAGGAGTAGGCGTGGAAGCGGCTGGTGCGCACGTACAGGGGCACCCGGGCTTGCTGCGCGTGGCGCAGCCCGGTGCGGGTGATCCGTCGCCATTCGACGTACAGGCTGTCCGCCGCCCGGTTGGCGGCGACCAGGTCCTCGGCCTGACGGTCGTCGGCGCCGCAGGCGTGGCACCACGTCCGGATGTCCGCGTCCGAGATCGGTGCCCTGGCATTGAGGATGCGGGAGGTCTTGGCGTGGTGCCAGCCGCAGAGCACCGACAGTTCCCCTCCCTTCAGACCGGCGTCGCGCATCAGCTCGCCGAGGCGGCCGGCGAGGGCGGCGCGGGCCGCCTGGGCGTTGGAGGACGGGGAGGTCGACATCGTTTGCGCCGTACGGATTCGGGCCGGTCAGACGGTGAACTTCTCGTGCGGTACGGCCCGCTCCCAGACCACTTCGAACGCGGCGGCGCACAGCCGCGCCACCGCCGGGTCTGCGCTGAACGACGGACCGGCGCTCTCTCCGTCACCGGTGAAGTGGTTGAACCTCACCAACGTGCCGTCGAACAGCCAGAAGTCGTTGCCCGGCAGGGGAATGTCCGATGTCTCGCGACGGTCCAGCCATCGGACCTGCTCGCCGGCGGCGATGTTGGTGAAGGTCCCGGAGTGCTCGAACCGGATGTACTCCGACACCGGCGTGGACACGATCCGGGCGCGGCGGATCTCGACGCCCCGCCCGAGGGTCTCCTGGACCGTCGACAGCCACGGGCGCCACCAGGAGGCCCGGTCCGCCGGGTCGTGCCGGAAGCCGTCGCGCCAAGCCGCGAACGCCTCCACTTCCTTGGCCACGCTGTAGCCGTCCCGCATCTCCAGGTGGACCGCCGTGGAACGCGTCGCGGCCAACTGCTCAGCGAACGTGGGTACCTTCGGCTTCATCGCATGCCTTCCTCAAGATCGCCACCATGCGGGCCGGGAGCCGAACCACATCCTCCGTGTCGGGGATGCTTCCGATCTCCAGGCACCTGGCGCGCAGCTCGTCGTCGGCCTTCCAGCCCTGCACGACGATCTCGTCAGCTTCGTCGTCGTACCAGACCGTCGGGCACTCGTCGTCCCCCGTGTTGGGGTCGATCCCGATGAGCCGCAGTGCCATGCCAACTCCCCTCTACAAGAGGTTTGCGCGGTTTTGCAAGACGATTCCCCAGCGAGTCGCCACCGTCAAGAGGGCCGGCGGTCGCGTCTCCGGACGGCAGGTTCGCCGCCCGGAGACGGACGGGACCGGTTCGATCAAGGGGGTACATGCTTTCGGACGGTTGGGGCGGCCCGACGGTTGGAGCGCAAATTCCCGCACATTCCTGGCACCGTCCGCGGTCACCTCACTACGGTCGATCACAGCTTGCGGGACGGTCGGAAGAACGGCATCCACGTACACCGCGGTATCCGCCGCCCCGCACCGGCGCACCACGAATGAACGAGGAAGGAAGCGATGACCACGACCACGCTCCGGCCCTGGGGCCTGAACAGGCTGCGCCCCTACCCGTCGGTGACCGTCGAGCCGTACGCCACCGTCACCCTCGACCCGCTCACCCAGACCGGCGTCTTCCTCGACCAAGGCGGCGACGCCGTGGAGATGGGCAAGCACGGCACCTCCCGGGGGACCGAGACCAGGCCCGAATCCACCAACCAGGACAGCAAGAACGACACCGACCACGACCAGGACACCGAACAGGACTGATGACGATGACGGGCGCGGGACCGGTGGCCGTCGCCACCGCGGCGGACGACATGACCGCCGACACGGTGATCACCGAACTCAACCGGCGCGGCACGGAGGTGATCCGCTTCAACCCCGCCGACCTCGGAACCGACCTGCTGGTCTCCGCCCGCTTCGGCAGCCGTCCGACCGGACCGGCCGGGCAGTTGCGCACACCCTCGCGAAGCGCCGACCTCACGGGCATCCGCTCCCTGTACTGGCGCCGCCCCGACTGGCCGGCGTTCGACCACCTCGATCCGGCCGACGCCCGCTTCGCCGCCGCCCAGACCCGCTTCGGCCTGGGCGGCACCCTCTACTCCCTGCCGAACTGCCTATTCGTCAACCACCCCCTCCGCAACCGCGCCGCCGAGCACAAGCCCCTCCAACTCGCCGCCGCCCAGCGCCTCGGCCTCACCGTCCCCCCGACACTGGTCACCAACGACCACCACGACGCACGCGAGTTCATCACCGCTCACGACCAGGTCGTCTTCAAGACGCTGCGCTGGACGCCCTACCAGAAGGACGGCGTCGGCATGACGACCTGGACCGAGCCGGTGACCGCCGGCGAGATCGACGAGCGGATCACGGTCGTCCCGCACCTGTTCCAGGCCCGCGTCGACAAGACCGCCGACATCCGCGTCATCGTCGCCGGCACCCGGGTGTTCGCCGTCCGCATCGACTCCGACCTGCTCGACTGGCGCCTGGACTACAGCACGCTGGCCTACCGCCCCCTCACCCTGCCGAGCGCCCTGGAGAAGGCACTCCTCGCCTTCCTGGAGGACTTCCACCTCGTCTCGGGCTCCTTCGACCTCGCCCTCGACCACGACGGCAACCACCACTTCCTGGAGCTCAACCCCAACGGCCAGTGGGGCTGGCTCGAAGACGAGACCGGCCTTCCCCTCACCAGCGCCTTCGCCGACCTGCTCACCCGAGGAGCACCGTGACCACCATCGACACCCGGCCGCACCGCCGCGCCCTCGCCGATCGACTCACCGCAGCCGGCCACCTCACCACGCCCCGCCTGCGCGCGGCCGTCGAAGCCACCCCGAGGGAGCTGTTCCTCCGGCCCGGCGTGTTCCTGCCCACCGACGACCTCCGATGGCGGCCGCTCACCCCGCTCGGCACCGACCCCGCCGAGTGGGCCGACATCGCCTACCGCGACGAATCCCTCGTCACCCAGCTCGACAACCACCTCACCGCCGACCAGGCCGCCGAACCCCTCGCCGGCCTCCCCACCTCCTCCTCCACTACCCCCGCCACCGTCGTCTCCATGATCGAAGCTCTGGAACTCCGCGACGGCCACACCGTCCTGGAGATCTGCACCGGCACCGGATACTCCACCGCACTGCTCTGCCACCTCCTGGGCGAGGACAACGTCACCAGCATCGAAGTCGACCCCGACGTGGCCGCCCGCGCCGACGCCGCCCTCGAACAGACCGGGCACTCCACCTGGACCGTCACCGGCGACGGCCTCCTCGGCCACCCCCGCCGCGCCCCCTACGACAAGGTCGTCGCGACCTGCGCCGTCCGCCGCATCCCCCGCGCCTGGATCCGCCAGACCCGGCCCGGCGGCACCGTCCTGGCCACCGTCGGCTCCTGGTCCTACGGCACCGGCCTGGCCAAGGTCACCGTCAACGACGACGGCACCGCGGAGGGCCGGATCACCGGCCCCAGCTCCTTCATGCCCGTCCGCTCCCAGGCCGATCGCCCCCTGGACGGCGACCTCGCCGCCCGCGCCGCCTACCCGGACACCGAACGCCCCACCTCCCTCGACCCGGCGCTGCTCACCGAGTGGATGCCCGCCTTCCTCACCCAGCTCGCCGCCCCCGGCGCGCAACTGGTCCGCGCCACCACCGCCGACGGCGACACCCGCACCTACCTCTTCGACCCGGCTCGGGAGTCCTTCGCCGAACTGACCGGGGCCGACGGCACCCGGACCGTGCGCCAGGGCGGTCCCGCCGCCCTGTGGGACGCGGTCGAGGACACCCTCACCGCCTGGCAGGAGGCAGGGCAGCCCGCCATCAGCGACGTCCTCCTCCGCATCACGTCCCAGGCGCACACCTACCGGATCGGCGCGAACCCCGAGCTCCGCTGGGAACACCGCACCACCTGACCTCCATCGCGGCGTGCTGGCTTGGCGCCTTCCTGCCCAACGCCTTCACGGACCTCCGTCGGCCGCCCGGGCGGCCGGTCACCGGCTGCCGCTGCCGTCCACCGGATGATCGAACCCCTCCTCCCCGGCCGCCCCCCGCCCGCGCGGTGGTGCGTTCGGTCGGAGCCCTTTCGGTCAGAGCCCTTTCAGGAGGATCTCGCGGAGGGTCTCCCACTGGTCCGGGTCGGTGGCGACGAGGAGGCCGTTGGTGCCGCCGGGGGGTTCGGGGCGGTAGGGGGTGCCGTCGAAGCGGGCGCTGCGGCCGCCGGCCTCGGTGACGAGGAGGGAGCCGGGGGCGTGGTCCCAGGGGAGGGTGCGCCAGTAGAGGACGAAGTCGCGGGCGCCGGTGGCGATCAGGGGGTACTCGATGCCGGCGGCGCCGCGGCCGGGGTCGAGGGGGCCGAGGGCGAGGGTGTTGGCGAGCAGGCGGTGGCCGGTGGGCGGGGCGAAGTAGCGGGTCTTGAGGATGCCGCTCCACTCCTCGGGGGCGGTGGTGGCCTTGGGGAGGGTGAGCCGCTGGTCGTCGCGCCAGGCGCCGGAGCCGAGTTCGGCGGTGTACGCGGTGCGGTTGCAGGGCTGCCAGATCCAGGAGGCGACGGTCTCGCCCTGGCGGACCAGGGAGGCCATCACCGCGTACGCGGGCCGTCCGGCGACGAAGTTGCGGGTGCCGTCGACCGGGTCGACCAGCCAGGCGGCGGGTTCGGTGGACAGGGCGCGGGCGAGGTCGGGGTCGGCGGCGACGGCCTCCTCGCCGACGACCGGGACGGGGAGCAGTTCGCGCAGGCGGCGGGCGATGATCCGTTCGGCCTCCCGGTCGGCGACGGTGACGATCTCGCCGGGGGCCTTCTCCATCACCTCGCCGTCGCTCAGCGCCCGGAACCTCGGTTCGACCGCCTCCGCCGATGCCTCGACGAGGATCTCGGTGACCTTCTCCATCAACACGCCCGTGCTCCCTTCACCGACCCCACTCTCCCACGCCGGGGCGGTACGGACGGTGCGCAGGTGGCGGGTGGGGCGGGCGCCGGCGGCCGGGCGCGGTTCAGTCCTCGGTGAGGCAGTCGTACTCGGCGCGCACCCGGCGGTCCATGGCGAGCGCGAACTGGGCGTCGTTGACGGCCCGGGCGAGCGGGCGGACGCGCTGGATCTGCTCGGTGAGCCGGGCCGCCTCGGTGGGGGTGAGGTCCTGGACCCGGGTGAGCGCGCCGAGCAGCCGGTCGCGGATCAGGGCGACGAAGATGCCGGCCATCGCGTCCGCGTACTCGCTGGCCCGGCGGCTGACGTCCAGGACGGCGGCCAGCGGCACGCCCTCGTCGACCAGGGCGACGGTGGCGTCCATCAGGCGGCGGCTGACGTGGGTGATGCCGTCGGGGTGGACGGTGATGTAGCCCTGGGCGACGGACTCGGCGGTGTTGGCCTCGGTGAGCTGGTCGCCGAACGCGGCGCGCAGTTCGTCCCAGTCGAGGTGGACGGGCGTCTCGTCGGACCAGGGGGCGACCAGCGCGGCCTGGAGCCCGATCAGTTCGGCGACGTCCCGGCCGTCCTCGCCGGCGCCGATCAGTTCGGCGATGCCGCCCAGGGCGTGTCCGCGGTCGAGGAGTTCGGCGATCAGGCGCAGCCGGGCCAGGTGCTCCTCGCCGTACCAGGCGATCCGGCCCTCCTTGCGGGGCGGCTGGAGCAGGCGGCGCTCGCGGTAGAAGCGGACGGTGCGCACGCTGACGCCGGCCGCCTCGGCCAGTTCGGCGACGCGGTAGGCGCGGGGGCGCTCGTGGTCCTGTTCGGTCTCCGCCACGCCGGTCAGCATAGGGCCGTCGGGCGGCGCGGAAACAGTCGCGCCCCGCGCTATTCCACTCGGTGTCAACAAGGGCTACTCTGCCAAACGCGCCAGTGATTACTGGCAGCGTCGGCGGGCCCACCCGAAGCACGCGCACCACCCCCGGGACCCGCCCGCAGCACCGCCGGCCACCCGCACCCCCCACCCTCGCCAGGAGGCCCGCCCATGGCACCCCGCAGCAAGAAGCCCACCGCACCCGTGCCCGACCGCCCGGACGGCACCGGGCCCGTGCCGCACGTCCGGGTCGCCGTCATCGGCTCCGGCTTCGGCGGCCTCGGCGCCGGCGTCCGACTGCGCCGGGCCGGCATCACCGACTTCGTCATCCTGGAGCGCGCGGACTCCGTCGGCGGCACCTGGCGCGACAACTCCTACCCGGGCTGCGCCTGCGACGTCCCCTCGCACCTGTACTCGTTCTCGTTCGCGCCCAACCCCGAGTGGCCCCGGGTCTTCTCCGGCCAGCCCGACATCCGCGCCTACCTGGAGCGGGTCGCCGACACCTTCGGACTCCGCCCGCACCTGCGCTTCGGCGCCGAGGTCACCGAACTGCGCTGGGACGAGGAGCACACCCGCTGGCAGGTCACCACCGCCGTCGGCGACTGGACCGCCGACGCCGTGGTCTCCGCCGCCGGACCGCTCGCCGACCCGCAGATCCCCGACCTGCCCGGCCTGGACGCCTTCCCCGGCAAGGTCTTCCACTCCTCCCGCTGGGACCACGACTACGACCTCAAGGGCAAGCGGGTCGCCGTGGTCGGCACCGGCGCCTCCGCCGCCCAGATCATCCCCGCGATCCAGCCCGAGGTCGGCCGCCTGACGGTCTTCCAGCGCACCCCCGCCTGGGTCCTGCCGCGCGCCGACCGCGAGGTCAGCGGCCCGGAGAAGTGGCTGCACGCCAAGCTCCCGCCGACCGGACTGCTGCGCCGCGCCGGGCTGTTCGCGATGCGCGAGCTCCAGGTCGACGCGTTCGTCCGCCGCCCGCAGCTGCTCAAGCTCGTCCAGCAGGTCGCCCTGCGGCACCTGCGCAAGGCCGTCGCCGACCCGGCCCTGCGCGCCACCCTCACCCCCGACTACCGGATCGGCTGCAAGCGCATCCTGCTCAGCAACACCTACTACCCGGCGCTCGCCGCCCCCAACACCGAGGTGGTCCGCGGCGGCCTGCGCGAACTGCGCGGCTCCACCCTGGTCGGCGCGGACGGCAGCGAGCACGAGGTCGACGCGATCGTGTTCGGCACCGGCTTCCACGTCACCGACCTGCCGATCGCCGAACGGGTCTTCGGCACCGGCGGCACCGCGCTCGCCGAAGCCTGGAAGGACGGCATGGAGGCGCTGCGCGGCTCCACCGTGCGCGGCTTCCCCAACCTGTTCTTCCTGATCGGCCCGAACACCGGACTCGGCAACAACTCGATGATCCTGATGATCGAGTCCCAGCTGAACTACCTGATCGACGCCCTCACCACCCTCGACTCGGTCGGCGCCACCGCCATGCAGCCCACCGAGCGCGCCCAGCGCCGGTGGAACCTGGAGCTCCAGCACAAGATGGGCCGCACCGTGTGGACCACCGGCGGCTGCCGCAGCTGGTACCTCGACGAGGGCGGCAAGAACACCGTGCTCTGGCCCGCCTCCACCAGCGCCTTCCGCCGCGCCACCCGGCACGTCGACCTCGCCGAGTACGAACTCGTCAAGCGCACCGCCCCGCAGGCCGCGCCCGAGGCCGAGGCGGTGTCCGCGTGAGCCGCCGCATCCCCGCCGACTGCGTGCTGCCCGACCCGGCGGCCGTGCGCACCGTCCGCTCCGCCGACGGCGCCGAACTCAACGTCGAGGAGTACGGGCCCGCCGGCGCGCCGCTGGTCGTGCTCGCCCACGGCTGGACCTGCTCCACCGCGTTCTGGGCGCCGGTCGTCAACCGGCTCGCCGCCGACTTCCGGGTGGTCGCCTACGACCAGCGCGGACACGGCCGCAGCCCCGCCCCGGCCGGCCCCGCCGGGTACGCCACCGCCAAGCTCGCCGAGGACCTCGAAGCGGTGCTCACCGCCACCGTCCCCGAGGGGCGGCGCGCCGTGGTCGTCGGGCACAGCATGGGCGGCATGACCATCATGGCCGCCGGCGACCGCCCCGCCGTCGCCGCCCGCACCGCCGCCAACGTGCTGGTCAACACCGGCCCGGGCGCGCTGATCGCCGAACTGACCGTGCTGCCGCCCGCCGTCCGGGCCAAGGTGCTGCGCCGCTTCCTGCACCGGCAGATCCTGCGCTCCCGGCTCCCGCTCGGCCCCGTCACCGGCCTCACCCGGGCCGCGCTCAAGTACGCCACCATGGGCCCCGCCACCCCCGCCGACCGGGTCGAGGCCTGCGCGCAGGTGGTGCACGCCTGCCCGGCCAAGGTCCGCTTCCACTGGGCGACCGTGCTGGACACCCTCGACGTGCAGGACGGGCTGGCGAAGCTCACCGCCCCCACCGCCGTCATCGCCGGCAGCCACGACCGGCTCACCCCGCCGGTCCACGCCCGCCGGATCGCCGCCGCCCTCGCCGACCCGCGCGGCCTGCTCGAACTGCCCGGCACCGGGCACATGAGCCCGCTGGAGCGGCCCGCCGAGGTCGCCGCCGAGATCCGCCGCGTCGCCGCCCTGGTCGCCGCGGAACCGCCGACCGCGGAAGCAGTGACCGCAGAAGCACCGACCGCGGAAGCAGCGACCGCAGCACCGCTGACCGCAGAACCGCTGGAGGAGACCGCATGACCCCGCCGCTGTCCTCGCAGGTCGTCGTCATCACCGGAGCCGCCCGCGGCCTCGGCGCGCTGATGGCCCGCAAGCTGTCCGAACGCGGCGCCAAGGTCGCGCTGGTCGGCCTGGAGCCCGCCGAACTCAAGGCGGTCGCCGCCCAGTGCGGCCCGCACGCCTCCGCCTGGGAGGCCGACGTCACCGACCTGGACGCCCTCACCGAGACCGCGAACCGGATCAAGGACCGCTACGGGCGGATCGACGCCGTGGTCGCCAACGCCGGCATCGCGCTCGGCGGACCGATGCAGGACAGCGACCACCGGGCCTGGACCCGGGTGGTCGAGGTCAACCTGTTCGGCTCCGTCGCCACCGCCCGGGCCTTCCTGCCCGCGCTCGCCGAGAGCCGCGGCTACCTGCTCCAGATCGCCTCGCTCGCCGCGCTCACCCCCGCCCCGCTGATGTCCGCGTACTGCGCCTCCAAGTCGGGCGTCGAGTCCTTCGCCCACGCGCTGCGCGCCGAGGTCGCCCACCAGGGCGTCAAGGTCGGCGTCGGCTACCTGAGCTGGACCGACACCGACATGGTGCGCGGCGCCGACCAGGACGCCGTGCTGCGCCAGATGCGGGCCAAGCTGCCCTGGCCCGCCAACAAGACCTACCCGATCGGCCCCGCCGTCGACCGCCTGGTGGCCGGCCTGGCCCGCCGCTCCGCCCACGTCTACGCCCAGGCGTGGCTGCGCGGCATGCAGCCGATCCGCGGCTTCCTGCCCGGCCTGATCGCCGCCGTCGGCTCCCGCGACGTCGCCCGCCTCGCCCCCGAGCTGAAGGCCACCGCCGCCACCCGGCTGGCCCCCGTCGGCGCGGGCGGACAGGCCGACCAGGAGGCCCGGGCGAGCCGGGCGGCCGGGGCGGAGTGACCGGCCGGTGAGGACCGGCCAGTGAGGACCGGCCGGTCAGGACAGGGGGATGGGGACAGGCGGACGGTCGGCCCGGAGGGGAGCCGACCGTCCGCCCGTTTCCGCGTGCTGACTGACCGTCAGCTTCCGTGCACCGAAACCTCGTTGACCGAGTACCCCCACGGGGTCGCCCGGGCCGTCCCGTGGAAGCGGACGTAGCGGGCGGACGTCGGGGCGATGGCCGCGGTGTCCAGGCCCCCGTCGCCCGCCGCGGTCGACCAGGCGGTGTGCCAGCTGGTGCCGTCGGTGGAGAGCTCGATCCGGTAGGACCGCGCGTACGCCCGCTCCCAGTCCAGGGTGACCCGGTCGACGGTGCGGACGGCGCCCAGGTCGAGGCGCAGCCACTGGTCGTCGCTCCAGCCGCTGGCCCAGCGGGTGGCGCGGTCGCCGTCCACGGCGCGGTCGGGCCGGTAGGAGGTGAACGGGCTCCACTCCGACGAGCTGGCGGAGGCCGTCGCGCCGGTGGCCAACTCCCGTCCGGCGGTGTGCCGTTCGGTGGCCCGCCAGGTGCCCAGGTAGGACTCGGCGCCCTTCATCAGGTCGTCCACCACGCCCTGCCCGCCGGAGAGCCGGATCTGCTCGATCCAGTCCGGCAGCAGCCCGGCGTGCGCCAGGCCGTCGGTGTTGACGTCCCAGATCCGCTCGCCGGTCACCTGGCGGTCCAGCAGCGAGCCGCCGTCGGCCGAGCGGAACGGGTACACCACGGCGTCGGGCGCGTCCGGGCCGACCGGGCCGGGCCAGCCGCCGACGCCGTTCAGGTCGCTGCCGTAGCCGTAGCCGACCCCGTACCGCTCGCGCAGCGCCTTCGTCCGGTCCGCCTCGGCGACGAAGGCGGTCGCGTCGTGCGGGTACTGGGCGGCGAACCCGCCCAGCCGGTACAGGCGTTCGGTCCAGTCGAGGTCCATCCAGCTGTGGCTGGAGACCACCCCCGGGTAGCCCCTGGACTCCAGGAGCTCGAAGGCGCTGCGGGCCGCCTTGACGCTCATGTGGTCGACCTCCAGCATCATGCGGCGCTTCACCATGCCGTCGATCGCGTACGCGCCCAGCTCGGTCAGGCCGCGGGTGTTGCACTGCGCGTCGGCCGGGTAGGCGGGCACGCTCACCCCGGCCGGCAGCAGCGCGTCCGCCTGCGCGGTGGGCAGGCCGATCGGGTTATCGCGCTGCGGGCCGGTGCACTGCTCGGTGGCCCAGAAGGTGCCGGTGGACAGGAACTGCCCGGCGTTGACGGCCACCCCGGTGGTGCCCTCGTCGAAGCGCACCCCGCACAGCGCGTTGTCGAACTTGTGGCACAGGAACATGCTGCGCACGCCCAGCGCGTACAGCTCGTCCAGGCCGCGGTCGATCGCCGCCCGGTCGCACTGCGGCACGTCCAGGACCTGCTTGCAGCCGAACGGCTCCGAGGTCTCCACCCCGAGCACCACGGCCAGCTTGCCCTCCGCGACGACCCGGCGGGCCTGCTCGGAGTCGGTGACGATGCGGAACCAGCCCTTGCCGGGGCCGCCGTACATCCGGTCGACGTAGTCCTGGAGCCGGTACGACTCCCGCGCCTCGGTGCGGATGGCCGCCATCTCGTCGCAGGGGCGGTCCTTGTACGGGTAGATCGAGCAGAGCAGCCCGTTGGTCACCAGGTCGTCGACCAGCACGCGCTCGCCGCCGCGCCAGGCCCGCTCCACCCAGGCGTAGTAGTCCTGCTGGTGGCTGAGCGAGTCGTGGGCGGGCCAGTCGGCGAAGGTCGGCCAGCCGACCGGGTCGTGGTGGCCGTCCGCGCCGCCGGTGACGTTCTCGAACAGGGCGAGCGAACCGTCCGGGTAGTGCTCGGGGCAGTCCTTCAACGCGTCCGCGACGCCCTGCTCGGAGAACGCGGAACCGCATATCACCCGGCCGCCGAAGCCCTCGGCGGACATCAGGTGGTTGTGCGCGTCGACAAACCCGCGGACGGCGCCGTCGGGGCCGGTGCCGCGGAACGGTTCGCCGGTCACGTCGATCCGCGAGTCCGGGACGGGTCTGGCGATGGGGTCCCACCACCCGCCGGCGGCCCCGGCGGCGGGGCCGGGCGCGGCGCCGGTGACGAGGGCGGCGGCGAGCAGCAGCGGCGGCAGCAGTCGGGCGAGGACGTTCCCGGCACGGTGGTTCCGGTTCCCGGTCATGGACACCTCTCGGCTCGGGGGAGGCGGCGGCGGGGGAGCGGAGCCCCCGCCCGGGTGCGGTCCCCCGAGAATCCCGAGCGCCTGACGGGCCGTCAAGCCGTCCGACCGGATTCACCGGTCGCCCCGGAACGGGGTCCGGTACTCGTGCGGACACCCGGTGCCACCGACGGACGGAGGCCGGGAACGGCCGCGCCCTACCATCGGACGGAAGGCGGAGCGCCGGGTCGGGATTCCGGCACCGATACGAGGGAGGGATCGGGATGTTCGGTTCGAAGAAGAAGCTCGACGACCTGATGGCGCAGCTCCGACCCGACCTGAGCCGGGAATCGCTCGGCGTCGGGCCCGACTTCCCGGGCATCGCCCCGAACCCGCTGCTGAGCCGCGACGCACGGAAGCGCACGGCGGAACTGCGGACGGGGGTGCTCGCGCTCGGCGTCCTCGTCGACTGGCGGGAGGTCAACAGCAACCCGCGCGTGGTCCTGATGCTCGACGTGGATACCGCCGACGGCGCCTCGTTCCGCGGCATCGCGGACGAGGACCTCACGATCACCGAGCTCACCCGACTCGCCCCGGGACAGACGCTGCCCGTGCGCTACCGGCCGGCCGTCATGGACCACTACGTCGCCCTCGCCCGGGACGCGGACCCCGCCCAGGTGCAGCGGCTCTCGGACCGGATCGCCGGCCGCGGGCGGAACTGAGCCGGAGCCCGCCCGCGCCGCGGGGCGAGCCGCCGCCGCCCGGGGCGGCCCCGGACACGCGTCGGGCCCGGCCCCGTGGGGAGGGGCGGGCCCGGAGGTGCGGAGGCGGTGCCGGTCCGTCAGTGCCGCGCGGGGCGGCGGGGGCGGGCCGGCGGTACGACTTCTATGGAGCGGGCGAGGAGCCGAACGGACATCAGTTCTCCTGGGAGGGAAGGGCGCCGCGTGGGACTGCGGCGCTGCCCGAAACCGTAGGGTGATCGGACGAACGCCGGTGCGGGGCGCGCCGTCGACGTCCCGCGGGTCGCCCGAAGGGCCGAGGGACCGGTGGCCCGGTCGGTCGATGCGGCCACCGGCTACCGCCCGGTACGGTCGGGTCATGACCACCGCTCTCATCACCGGCGCCACCGCCGGCATCGGCGCCGCCTACGCCAACCGCCTGGCCCGCGACGGCCGCGACCTGGTCCTGGTCGCCCGCGACGGCGACCGCCTCGCCGCCACCGCCGCCGAACTCACCGCCCGCCACGGCGTCCAGGTCGAGACGCTCTCCGCCGACCTCGCCACCGAGGCCGGCATCGAAGCCGTCGAGGACCGGCTGCGCGACGCCTCCCGCCCCGTCGACCTGCTGGTCAACAACGCCGGCTTCGGCCACCGCGGCACCTACCTGGACGTCCCCGTGCAGGACGAACTCGACATGCTGAAGGTCCACATCGAGGCGGTGCTGCGGCTCACCACGGCCGCCGTCCCCGGCATGCGCGAGCGCGGCTTCGGCGCGGTCGTCAACGTCGCCTCGGTGGCCGCGTTCCTGCCCCGCGGCACCTACGGCGCGACCAAGGCCTGGGTCGTCAACTTCACCCTCGGCATCGCCCGCGACCTGGCCGGCAGCGGCGTCCGCCTGCAGGCCCTCTGTCCCGGCTTCACCCGCACCGAATTCCACCAGCGCGCCGGCATGGGCACCTCCTCCATCCCCGCCTGGGGCTGGCTCACCGCCGACCGCGTCGTCGACGCCTCCCTGCGCGACCTCGCCCGCAACCGCCCGCTCTGCGTCCCCAGCAAGCGCTACAAGGCCGCCGTCACCGCCGCCCGACTCCTGCCGCCCGGCGGCCTCGGCAAGATCTCCAACACGGCGGGACGCGACTACGGCAAGAAGCCCTGACGGGAACTCCCCTCGGGCAGCGGGGGCGCATTCCCCGGCACGGCATGGCACGGCGGGGCAGGGCGGGGCACGGCGGGGCGGCGGCTGCGGCAAGAAATCCCGACCGGGCGGCGGGGGCGGGGGAGAGGCTGCCGCCCGGTGGTCTCGGCGAGATTTTCCATACCGCAGGGCCTGACCACGGCAGGGAGCCCGGACGGGGGGCCGCTGTCGGGCGGCTGCGGCGTGTTCTCCGGCGGAGGGGGAGGCCCTGGCCGGGCGGCGGGGACGGGGGCGGATGGCCGCGGCGCGTTCTCCGGTGCCGCGAGGTGTGACTGCGGCGAGCCCGTAGCCGCTGCCGCCGTCCCCGCGCCGACCGTCCCCGCTGCCGCCGTCCCCGCTGCCGCCGTCCCCGCGCCGACCGTCCCCGCACCGGCTGTCCCTGAGCCCGTCGCCCCTGGCTCCGCCGTCTCCGGACTCGTCGCTCTCCCGGCTCCGCCGTCCCCCACCGGCTGCTCCCGGGCCTGTCGCCCCGGGCCCGCCCTCCGTCGGCCGCTCTCGGGACCGGCGTCGGGAATGCCGAGAAGTTTAGGTTTGCTAATGATGAGCAAGGCTCGTTAAACTCGTCCCGTCCCGCCCGCCGACCCCCAGGAGGCCCCGTGCGACCGAACCGGATCGACTGGACACCGCCCGAAGGGCAGTCGAAGCAGCCCGCCGAGGTGCGGCGCATCCTGCGGCTGTTCCGGCCCTACGCCGGGCGGCTGGGGGTGGTGGGGCTGCTGGTGGCGGCCTCCGCCGTGGTGTCGGTGGTGACGCCGTTCCTGTTGCGGGCGGTGCTGGACACCGCGATACCGCAGGGGCGGACCGGTCTGCTCAGTCTGCTCGCGCTCGGGATGATCGCCGCCTCGGTGGTCACCAGCGTGCTGAACGTGCTCCAGACGCTGATCTCCACCACCGTCGGCCAGCGCGTCATGCACGACCTGCGCACCTCCGTCTACCGGCACCTCCAGCGGATGTCGCTGGCGTTCTTCACCCGCACCCGCACCGGCGAGGTGCAGTCCCGGATCGCCAACGACATCGGCGGCATGCAGGCCACCGTCACCGGCACCGCCACCTCCCTGGTGTCGAACCTGACCGCGGTGGTCGCCAGCGTGGTCGCGATGGTCGCGCTCGACTGGCGGCTGACGATCGTCTCGCTGCTGCTGCTCCCGGTGTTCGTCTGGATCAGCCGCCGGGTCGGCCGGGAGCGCAAGAAGATCACCGGCGAGCGGCAGCGCCAACTCGCCGAACTGTCCTCCGCCGTCCAGGAGTCGCTGTCGGTCAGCGGCATCCTGCTCGGCCGCACGATGGGCCGCTCCGGCTCGCTGACCCGCGAGTTCGCCGAGCGCTCGGACGGGCTCGCCGAGCTGGAGGTGCGCTCCAGCATGGCCGGGCGGTGGCGGATGTCCACCATCGGGATCGTGATGGCCGCGATGCCCGCGCTGATCTACTGGGCGGCCGGCCTGACTTCCGCCGCCGGGGCGCCGATCGTCTCGCTGGGCACCCTGGTCGCCTTCGTCTCGCTCCAGCAGGGCCTGTTCCGGCCGACCATCGGCCTGCTCTCCACCGGCGTGGACGTGCAGACCTCGCTCGCCCTGTTCCAGCGGATCTTCGAGTACCTCGACCTGCCGGTGGACATCGAGGAGCCGGAGCACCCCGTCCGCCTGGAGCGCGTCCGCGGCGACGTCCGCTTCGAGGACGTCGAGTTCCACTACCGCCCCGACCAGGACCGCCCCACCCTGACCGGCATCGACCTGACCGTCCCGGCCGGCGGCTCGCTCGCCGTGGTCGGCGAGACCGGCTCCGGCAAGTCCACCCTCTCCTACCTGGTGCCACGTCTGTACGACGCCACCGGCGGCCGGGTCCTGATCGACGGGGTGGACGTGCGCGAGCTGTCCTTCGAGACGCTCGCCCGGGCGGTCGGCGTGGTCTCCCAGGAGACCTACCTGTTCCACGCCTCGGTCGCCGACAACCTGCGCTTCGCCAAACCGGACGCCACCGACGCCGAACTGGTCCAGGCCGCCCGGGCCGCCCAGATCCACGACATGATCGCCGCCCTCCCCGACGGCTACGACACCATGGTCGGCGAACGCGGCTACCGCTTCTCCGGCGGCGAGAAGCAGCGCCTGGCGATCGCCCGCACCGTGCTGCGCAACCCGCCGATCCTGATCCTGGACGAGGCCACCAGCGCCCTCGACAACCAGACCGAGCACGCCGTCCAGCAGGCCCTGGACGCGCTCGCCGCCGGCCGCACCACCCTCACCATCGCGCACCGGCTCTCCACCGTCCGCGACGCCGGGCAGATCGCCGTCCTCGACCACGGCGAGATCGCCGAACTCGGCACCCACGACGAACTGCTGGCCCGCGACGGCCGCTACGCCGCCCTGCTCCACCGGGAGGCGCTGCCGGTACCGGCCGCCTGACGCCGCCGGGCCGCCGCCCGCGGCCCAGGACCACCGGCCGCCTGACGCGCACCGGCCCGGGGCGCGCACGCACCCCGGGCCGGTCGGTAGCCGGTCGCGGCCGGTCGGTCAGCCGCGGAAGTCGGCCGGGCGCTCCGGGGAGGCGGCGGCCAGGGCCTCGGTGACGCCCTCGACGCCCGCGCGCAGGCCGTAGACCGGCGTCTCGGGCTGCTGGCGCCAGGAGTCGTCGATGCCGCCGGCGTCCACCGTGTCGAAGCCGAGGGCGTCGATCAGCTCGCGCACCACCTGCTTGGCGGCCGGGTCGTCGCCGGCCACCGGGAGGGCGATCCGCTCGGGGTCGCCGGCCGGGCGGGGCGCGTCCAGGATGTCCTGGGCGTAGGTGCCGTTGAACGCCTTGACCACGGGGTGGCCGAGCTGCCGCTCCACCCAGCGGCTCTCGGTCAGCCCCTCGTCCTCGATGGCGGCGATCCGGCCGTCCCGCTCGCGCGGGTAGTAGTTGTTGGTGTCGAGCAGGACGAAGCCGTCGGCCGCGCCGGCCAGCAGGTCGTCCGGCAGGGCGGGGACGTTCTTCAGCGGGACGGTGACCACGACCAGCTCCGCGCCGGCCGCCGCCTCGCCGGCCGGGACGGGCGTCGCGCCGGTCTCGGCCGCCAGGTCGGCCAGGGTCTCGGGGCCGCGCGAGTTGGCCACCGCCACCTGGTGGCCGAGGGCGGTGAGGCGGCGGGTCAGGTTGCCGCCGATGTTGCCCGCTCCGATGATGCCGATCTTCATGGGGTGTGCTCCGTGCTTCTCGGGCCGGTGCCGCGGTCCGGTTCGGTTCGTGGACGGCTGGGCGCGCCCACGTGGATGCCGAACCGGCGGACCCGGCCGGATGTTCCCGGCCCGGAGAAGTCGTACTGACGGAGGGTCAGGCGGCCTTCGGCGACTCGTTGTACTGCGCGGCGGGCTCCTGCCCGGAGAGCGCCTGGATGGCGGCCATCACCTCGTCGGTGACCTGGCGGCGGGCCTTGGCCGAGCGGGCCTGGCCGTGCAGCTCGTCGAAGTGGAGCGGTTCGCCGAACGTGACGCTGATCTTCCGCAGCCGGGGGATCCGCTTGCCGACCGGCAGGATGTGCTGGGGCCCCTCCAGGGCCACCGGCACCACCGGGACGCCGGCGGTCAGCGCCAGCCAGGCCACGCCGGTCTTGCCGCGGTACAGGCGGCCGTCCAGCGAGCGGGTGCCCTCGGGGTAGATGCCGAAGGCCCGGCCGGAGTTCAGGATCTCCAGGCCCTCGTCCAGCGAGGCGGTGGCGGCCCGGACGCTGCCGCGCTCCACCGGGACGGCGTTGATCACGTGGGTGAAGAAGAACCGGGAGACCGCGCCCTTGACGCCCTTGCCGGTGAAGTACTCGGCCTTGGCCAGGAAGAACACCTGGCGCGGCGCGGCCAGCGGGATCACCACGCTGTCCACGAACGACAGGTGGTTGCTCGCCAGGATCACCCCGCCCTTGCGCGGCACGTTCTCCAGGCCCTCGATCGCCGGCCGGTAGAGGGCCTTGGCGAGCGGCTTGAGCACGAGCTTGGTGACGAGGTCGATCACGGTGTGGCCCTCCCTGGCCGGACAAACGGTACGGCCGGGGGACGTCCCCGGCCGGGGTCTCGCCGCGGGGCGAGGCGCGCGGCTCGGAGCAGGGCCGAACCGCGCGGGTACCGAACCACTGGGTAACGGACCGCAGACTACGACATGCACCCCGAGGTCCGTCCACATTCCGTGCGGCGGTGGCGCTGCGATCCTCGTCACGACCGCCTGTCGGTCACCCGCCGTCCCGCATGGTGAGACAGCGGGGTGGTGGGTCGGCGGGACGGTGGGACAGCAGGACGGCGGGGTGCGCGGCGCGCGCGGGGCGGGTGGTCAGGACCGGAGCGGGAAGATCCGGCTGACCACCCGTTCGGCGGCCCGGCCGTCGTCCCACGGGCAGAACCGCTCGCGGAAGCGCCGCCGGGCCTCCGGCTCCGGGTCGCCGGCCAGCAGCGCCCCGGTGAGCGCCTCCTGGTCGGTGGTGACCGCGCCGGGCGGCTCCTTCATCAGGTCGAAGTAGACGCCGCGGACCTCCTGGTACTCCTCCCAGTCGGGGGCGTACACGGCGATCGGCCGGTCCAGCACCGCGTAGTCGAACATCATCGAGGAGTAGTCGGTGACCAGGGCGTCCGCGGCCAGGTAGAGGTCCTCCACCGACGGGTGGTCGGAGGCGTCCAGCAGGGTCGCCGCGCCGGGGCCGGTGGTCAGGTCGCCCGCGCCGCCGTCGTGGAAGTAGTGGGTGCGCACCAGCACCGTCCAGCCGGGGCCGAGCCGTTCGGCCAGCGCGGGCAGGTCGAGCAGCGGCAGGTAGCCGCCGCGGGACTCGCGGTGGGTCGGCGCGTACAGCACGGTGCGCTGCCCGTCGGCGATGCCCAGCGCGCGGCGGGCGTCGACGCACTGCTCGGGGGTGGCCAGGGCGAGCCGGTCGTTGCGCGGGTAGCCGGTGTCCAGGATCTGGTAGGTGCCGGGGAAGGCCCGGGCGAAGTGCCGGCTGGTGTGCGGGTTGGGCGAGACCAGGTAGTCCCAGCGACCGACCACCTCGCGCAGCCGGTCGAAGTCCATCCCGTCGGCCGCCAGCGGCCGGTCCACCAGGTCCATGCCCATCGCCTTCAGCGGCGTGCCGTGCTGGGTCTGCACGTGCACGGTGCCGGTCCGCTTGGTCATGGTGTGCGGGAAGTTCACGTTGTTGACGAAGTACTTGGCGGTGGCCATCGCCTTCAGGTAGGCGGGCGTGTTGACGATCACGTACGGGACCCCGGCGGGCAGCGTGGCGGCCCGCTCGGCGTTCTCCACCACCCACACCCCGTGCACCTGCGGGGCCAGCTCCCTGGCCTTGGCGTAGATCGCCGCCGGGTTGCAGGCGTACCCGCGGTGCCAGTACGCCGCGTACACCGCCAGGTTCTCGTCGATCGGCAGCCGCTTGAACGCGTTGTACGCGGTGAACCGGGCCCCGCTGCGGACCACCTTCTTCACCCCGGGCGCCACCGACCGGCTGCCGCGCTTGACCGCGCCGGGCAGCCGGCCGCCGCGGCGCAGCTCGGCGTAGGCGCGCCGGGAGCCGCGGGCGGCCAGCCGGTACTGGACGCCGCGCACGCCGGACGGGTAGCGGTAGCCGGCCGGGCGGTGCCTGGCGAAGTGGCCGGTGATCCGGGCGAAGAACTCGGCGCGCAGCTCGGCGGGCACCAGGCCGGGGGTGTCGTAGACGGTGAGCGCCTGCTTGACGGTGCGGTCGAAGACCAGGGTGCGCAGGGCGTCCGCGCGCTCGTTCCGGTCCAGGAAGGCGAAGATCGCGTCGTACTGGGCGAAGGCGTCGGCGTGCTTGGGGGAGGCGGTGGCGGTGATCGCGCCGGGGCGTCCGCGCCGGTAGTTGTAGCAGGGGCGGTCCAGGTAGAGCAGCCGGTCGGCGGCGAGCAGCAGCGGGTAGGTGACCGAGATGTCCTCGTAGTGGCCGCGGCCGAAGCGCACGTCCAGGCCGAGCAGGTACTCCCGGCGCATCACCTTGTTCCACACCGCGAGCACCGCGTTGAACAGCGCCGGGTGCTCGGCGGCGGTGCAGCCGGAGACCAGCGGGGAGCCGGCCAGCACCTTGCGCCAGGGGTTCGGCTCCCGGCCGCCGTCGGGGTAGACGTGGGTGAAGTCGGTGAGCAGCACGTCGGCGGGCAGCTCGCGGGCCGTCTCGGCGCGCAGTTCGCCCAGGACGGCGTCGATGCTGCCCTCGGGCAGCCAGTCGTCGCTGTCGACGAACCAGACGTACGTGCCGGTGGCCTCGGCCAGGCCGGCGGTGCGGGCACCGCCCAGGCCCCGGTTCTCGGCCAGGTGCAGCACCCGCATCCGCGGGTCGCCGGCGGCGTGCGCGTCGAGCAGCGCGCCGCAGCCGTCGGGGGAGCGGTCGTCCACCGCGATCAGCTCGACCTCGCCGGGGGCGGCGCCGTCGGCCCGGAGCGACTCCAGGCACTGCGGCAGGAAGCGTTCCACGCCGTGAACGGGCAGGACGATGCTGAGCAGAGGTGGCACGTGCGTTCACTCCGCGAAGGGAAGGAGGGTGGCTGCCGGCGGGTCGCCCGGTACGGACACTCTACCGAGCGGGACGGGGCGCTCCCCGGGAGCGGGGCGGCGGCGGACCCGGGCCGGTGGCGCTCCGCGCCGGGCCGCGGCACCCCGGGCGCAGGTGGTCGGGGTGACCGGGGTGTCGCGGACGGCGGGGAAACGCGACCGCCGGTGCCGCGCCGTACCAGCGGCGGCACCGGCAGCCCGGTTGGCGATCCGACCGACCCTCAACGGTCGACCGCCGGTCCGTCCACCACAGGGGAGCCGGGCCGCCGCAGCGTCGAGACGGCCTGACAGTGACTCACCGTGGTGTCGGAAGCATCACGGGATGGTCGGGTGATTCGTTCATACTCGAAATCACCCGACCGGGGATGGGTGGGTGTTCCCCGCTATCCCGTGTCGATACAGATATTGCTTGGAGGTTTCAGCCACGTCAATCCCTCGTATGTGTTCAATTTCTGAACACAGGATGTCCTGCGCGCGGGGACGCCGTGTGCGGAGCATTGCCCGGCCCGCGGGCCGCTCCTATATTGACGCCACGTCTCACAAGTGGGGGGTACACCGAGGATGGCCGCCACACCGCCCGTACGACCGGTCAGCCCGCTCCTCAAGGCACTCCTGCTCGGTCCGCTCGCCCTCGCCGCCGGCTGGGTCTTCCTGGTCCTGTGGCCCGCCGCCGGTGCCACCGGCGACCTGTTCGCCTGGACGATGTCGCCCGTCACCGCCGTCCTGCTCGGCTCCGCCCACGGCGGCGCCGCCGCCATGCTGGCCCTCGCCGCCCGGGCCCGCTGCTGGGCCGAGGTCCGGGTGGCCACCGCCGCCGGCTGCCTGCTGATGCTGCTGATGCTCGCCACCACCCTGGCCGGCCGCCGCGACCTCCACCTGGACGGCGGCCCGCTGCTCGGCCTCCTGGCCGCCTGGGGCTGGCTCGCCGTCCACCTCGCCGCCCCGCCGGCCGGCCTGGCCGCCCTCGTCGCCCAGCTGCGCACCCCCGGCCCGGCCCCCGCCCGCACCCCCCGGCTGCCCTGGTGGGTGGCCGCCCCGATGGCCGGCGCGGGCGCCCTGCTCGCCCTGCTCGGCCTCGTCCTCGTGCTGCGCCCCGACCGGCTCGCCGCGCACTGGCCCTGGACCGCCCGCCCGATCGACGTGCGCGCCCTCGGCGCCTGGACCCTCGCCTTCGGCGCGGGCCTGGCGGCGGCCTCCCGCGAGTGCGACCTGCGCCGGGTCCGCGGCGGGATGGCCGCCATGGTGCTCACCGGACTGCTCGGGCTGACCGGCCTGGTCCGCTACGGCGCCCGGGTCTCCTGGCACCAGCCGGGCGGCTGGATCGCCGTGCTGGTGCTCACCGCGCTGCTCGGCCTCGGCCTGTGCGGCTACGGCGTCTCCGCCCTGATCGACCCGCCGCCCGGCGCCGGACCGCGGGTCGACCGGCCGGAGTTCGGCGAGGTCGAGGAGGCCGAACTGCGCTGACCCGGGGGCCGGGGCGGCCGTCTGCGCGCCCGGCGCACCCGCCGCGCCCCGGCACGCCCCGGCAACGCCCCGGGCCGCCGCCGCGCCTGACGCCGGGTCAGGGCTTGGATGGTGCACCATCAACCGATGCGCAGTCGTGACCGAGACCACCGGCCCCTGGTGAAGCGTCAGTTCCGTTCGCACGGTACGGTGGCGGAACACCAGGACGGTTGTGTGAAGGCCGTCGTAGCCGGATAGTCTTCGCCTCACGGCCCTGGCGCCTCGTAGGGGTGGGAAACAGATGGAACAGATGCAAGTGCGGCCGCGGCCCCGGGTGCCCGCGATCCAGTGCGGTGTCGGCACGACCGGCCGCCGGATCGACCGACACCTGTCCGTCCTCGGCGCGCCCGCGCTCCCGGTGATGGACACGGCGGAAGCACTCGGCCTGATAAGGGAACTGACGCCGCGCGGGCCCAGCGCCCCCGCGGCCGCCGCCTCGCCGCGCCGCAGCGCCCGGGTCTCCCTGATGGCCCCGCTGCGCCGCCTCAAGCGGAGCCTCTTCGGCAGCCGGGGCTGACCCGGCGGTCCGGACGCGCGAGCGCCCGGACCGGCCACCGGGCCGCCCGCTGCCACGACCCGACGGACGGGGAGTCCGTCGGGCCCTCGGCGTCCACGGGTGCGGTCCGGCCCGGCGGCCGGTCCGGACCGGCGCGCGGTGGCGGTGCACTGGCGCGCCCTGGCGGGCTCCTGGCGGTCGGGTGGCGTTCAGCCGGCGCCCCTACGCGGCCCCTACCAAGATCGGCCAGGATGGCCCCATGTCCGACACCTTCCACACCCAGACCCTCGACGTCGCCACCGGCCGGGACGAAGTCGCCCTCGACGTCACCGACCGCTGCCACGCCTTCCTCAGAGAAGTCGCGGACGGCCGCGACGGACTGCTCAACGTCTTCGTCCCGCACGCCACCGCGGGCATCGCCGTGATCGAGACCGGTTCCGGCAGCGACCACGACCTGCTCGCCGTGCTGCGCGAACTGCTCCCCCCGGACGACCGCTGGGAGCACCGGCACGGCAGCCCGGGCCACGGCCGCGACCACGTCCTGCCCGGCCTGGTCGCCCCGCACGCCACGCTGCCCGTGATCGGCGGCCGGATGGCGCTGGGCACCTGGCAGTCCGTCGTCCTGATCGACACCAACCGCGACAACCCGCAGCGCAAGCTCCGGCTCTCCTTCCTCGGCTGACCCCCGCCCGCTCCCGACAGCCGCTCCCGACGCCCGTTCCCGACGCCCGCTCCCGACGGCCGGGCCCGCCGGGTGGGCCCGACGCCCGTTCCCGACGCCCGCTCCCGACGGCCGGGCCCGCCGGGTGGGGCGGGGGCCCGGCCGGGCGGGGCCGTACCCTTGGAGGCATGGGAGAACCCGCAGCGGACCGGCGGCAGCCGTCGCCCTCGCCGCAGCCGTCGCAGCAGTCCTCACGGCAGCAGTCCCGGGAGCCGTCGCAGCAGCCGGAGGACCGGGTCTGCGAGGTGTCCGCCGACCCCGGGCAGGCGCTGCGCGGACTGCGCCCGGGCGGCGCGGGGGAGCGGGCCGCGTGCGTGCTGTGCGGCGAGCCGACCGAGTACCCGGCCGACGCGCCCGGCAGCCCGCTGTGCCCCGTCTGCGCCTGGCAGCAGGCCCAGCGCGCCGCCTGCTCCGGCTGACGTGGCGCCGGCCTCCGACGCGGGGCGGCTGGCGCGGCCGCACGCCACCCTCGCCTACTCCACCACCGGCCCCCGACGCGGCCCGCTCGCCGTGCACGCGCACGGGGCGCTCTCCAGCCGGGCGCACGAACGGCGCGCCGGGCTGTTCGACTGGACGGCCGTCACCGCGACGCACCGGCTGGCCCGGTACGACGCGCGCGGCCACGGCGAATCCACCGGCCGGGCCGTCCCCGCCGACTACCACTACCCGGTGCTCGCGGACGACCTGCTGGCGCTCTGCGACCACCTCTCGCCCGACGCGCCCGTCACCGGCTTCGGCGCCTCGATGGGCACGGCCACCGTGCTGTGGGCCGCGCTCGCCCGCCCCGAACGCTTCGACCGCCTGGTGCTGGCCGTCCCCGCCGTCGCCTGGGCGGCCCGGGAGCCCCGGCGCAGCGGGCTGCGGGCCGCCGCGACCCTGGTCGAACGGCGCGGCCGGGGCGCGCTGGACGCCGCCGCGAAACTCTCCGGCCCGCCCGCCGTCCTCGCCCGGGCCCCGCAGTACACCACCGAGTTCGACCTCGCCGAGCCCCTCCTCCCGGCCGCCCTGCGCGCCGCCGCCGCCTCCGACCTCCCCGCCCCCGAGGCCCTGCGCGCCCTCCCCCACCCCACCCTCCTGCTCGCCTGGGACACCGACCCGCTCCACCCCCTCACCACCGCCCGCACCCTCGCCGCCTACCTCCCGAACGCCCGCCTGCACGTCGCGGACACCCTCGCCGACATCCGGAGCTGGGACCGGCTGGCGGCCGGCTTCCTGGCGGGGGAGCGGCCGGCCCCGCGCTGACCCGGCCCTGCGGGGTCAGGCGTTCTCGCGGGTGGTGTGGTGGACGGTGGAGCCGGTGCGGTGCTTGCGGACCAGGAGCTGGGCGGGGATGCGGGTGCGGAGGTCGGCGACGTGGCTGACGATGCCGACGGCGCGGTCGCGTTCGCGCAGGGAGTCGAGGACGTCCATGACCTCTTCGAGGGCGTTCTCGTCGAGGGTGCCGAAGCCCTCGTCGATGAAGAGGGTGTCCAGGGGCATGCCGCCGGCCTCGTCGGTGACGACGTCGGCGAGGCCCAGGGCGAGGGCGAGGGAGGCGAAGAAGGACTCGCCGCCGGAGAGGGTGGCGGTGTCGCGCTCGCGGCCGGTCCAGGCGTCGACCACGTGCAGGGAGAGGCCGGAGCGGCGGTTGCCGGAGACCAGGCCGTCGCTGTGGACCAGGGTGTAGCGGCCGCCGGACATCCGGAGCAGGCGCCGGCTGGCGGCGGCGGCGACCTGCTCCAGCCGGGCGGCCAGCACGTAGGACTCCAGGCGCATCCGCAGGGCGTTCTCGGCGGGGGCGCCGGCCAGCAGGGCGGAGAGCCGGCTGATCCGGGCGTGGGCGTCCAGGACGGGGGCGAGTTCGGTGGCCAGCGCGGCCAGTTCGCGGCCGATCCGGGCCAAGTCGGCGACCCGGCGGCGGGCCTGGTCGTGGGCGGAGTGCGCGCGGGCGAGGAGTTCGTCGGCGCGGGCGGCGGCGGCCCGGGCGGGTTCGGCGTCGGCGGGCGGGAGTTCGGCGGCGGCCCGCAGGGCGGGGTCGGCGAGCTGGGCCGCGGCGAGTTCGAGGTCGGCGTCGAGCTGCTTGAACGTCCCGCGCAGCACGTCGAGTTCGTACGGGGGCAGGACGGCCGCGTCCAGCGCGGCCAGGTCGGCGAAGCCCGCGGCGCGGGCGGCGCGGCGCAGCGCCCCGGTGCTCTCGTCGCGGTGGGCGCGGGCGGCGGCGGTGGCCCGGGTGGCGTCCAGCAGGGCGGTGGTGGCGGTGGACAGCGCGGTGACGGCGGCGGTGCGGGCGGCCACCGACGGGGCGTCGCCGCGGACGGTGGCGAGCCGCTCCTCCAGGGTGGCGAGTTCGGCGGCCAGCGCGCCGAGCTGGCCGGTCAGGCGGGCGCTCTGCTCGCCGGCCTGGCGGAGCTGCTCGCGGTGGGCCGCGCCGTCCCGCTCCAGCCGTTCGAGCTGCTGGCCGAGCGGCAGCCAGCGCTCCGCCGCGTGCAGGAGCGCGTTCCGGCGGCCGGTCAACGCGTGGATGCCGGCGGTGAGTTCGTCCACGGTGTGGCCGCCGGCGGCGGCCTCGGCGGCGGCGGCCGCCGCGGTCAGGGCGCTCAGGTGCCGGGCGGCGGCGGCGAGTTCGTCCTCGGCGGCGTGCTGGGCGGCGCGGGCGCGGCGCTCGTCCCCGGCGGTGACCTGGTCGGCGGAGGGCTCGGCGGGGGCCGGGTGCGCGGGCGAGCCGCAGACCCGGCAGGGGGCGCCGGGGGCCAGGGCGGCGGCCAACTCGGCGGCCATGCCGGCCAGGCGGCGCTCCTGGAGGTCCAGGGTGCGCTGCCGGGCGGCCTGGGCGGCGTCGGTCAGGGCGCGGACCGCGTCCTCGGCCCCGGTGCGGTCCGCCAGCAGCCGCAGGTGCCGGTCGGCGGACTTCCGCTGCTCGGCCAGCTCCTGGTGCCGGGCGTCGAGCTGGTCGAGCCCGGCGCGGGCCTCGCGGGCCGCCTCGCGGTCCTGCTGGAGGCGTTCGTGCCGGTTCTCGAAGTCGTCCAGCCAGCGGCGGGAGTCGGCCGCGAGGTCGTCCGCGCCGTCCCGCCGGCGGGTCAGTTCGGCGCGCTCGGCGAGCAGCGCGCGGTAGCGGGCCTCGTCGGCCCCGGCGGCCTCCAGCCGGCCCACCTCGGCGCGCAGCACCCCTTCGGCGGCGCGCACTTCGTCGGCGGTGCCGAGCGGGCCGGACCAGTCGGCGGCGCGGGCGCGGGCGGCCAGTTCGGCGCGGCGGGCGACCTCCTCGGCCTCGGCGCGCTCCAGTGCGGCCAGCGCGGCGCGGTGCGGGGCGCGCAGCGGGGCCGGGGCCTCGGCGGCCAGCGCGGCCTCCAGCCGGGCCCGTTCGGGGGCCGAGCGGGCGGCCAGGTCGGTGAGCCGCAGGCGTTCCCGCTGGGCCAGCCGGTGCCGCGACTGCCGTTCGGCCAGGGCGTTCTGTCGCTCCAGCCGGGTGCGGGCCGCGGCCCGTCCGGTCTCGGCGGCGGCCAGCCGCAGCGCGGCGGACTCGGCCCGCTCGGCGGCGGTGCCGCGGAGCATCGCCGCCCAGGCCAGCACCTCGCCGACCGGGGCGTCCTCGCCGGGGCGGTGCGCGGCGGTGTCCCAGCCGGGCCCGGCCAGCGGCCCGGCGGCCTCCTCGGCGCGGGCGGCCAGGGCGTGCAGCCGCTGCCGCCCGCCCTGCACCTCACGTTCGTGGCGCAGCCGCAACTCGGCCGTCCAGCGCTCCAGTTGCTCGAACCGGCCGGTGTCGAAGAGCCGGCCCAGCAGGTCGGCGCGCTGCTTGGAGTCGGCCCGCAGGAAGCGGGCGAAGTCGCCCTGCGGGAGCAGCACGACCTGGCAGAACTGCTCCCGGCTCATGCCCAGCAGCCGGGTCAGCTCCTCGCCGGCCTCCTGGTGCGAGCGGCTGACCGCGGCCCAGCCCGGCTCGCCCGCCCCGGCGTCGGCGGCCCACTCGCGCAGCAGGGTCTGCGCCTTCTCCGGGGTCAGGCCGGTGCCGCGCTTCTTGGGCCGCCACTGCTCGGGGCTGCGGGTGATCTCCAGCCGCCGCCCGCCGAGCGTCGCCTCCAGCACGACCTCGGTGCGCACGCCCGGTGCGGCGTGGTCGCTGCGTACCCCGTTGCTCCGGCGGGTGCCGGGCAGTTCGCCGTACAGCGCGTAGCAGACCGCGTCCAGCACGCTGCTCTTGCCCGCGCCGGTGGCGCCGCGCAGCAGGAACAGGCCGGCGGCGGAGAGCAGGTCGAAGTCGATCCGCTCGGTGCCCGCGAACGGGCCGAAGGCGGTGACGGTGAGCCGGTGCAGCCTCATCGGGTGTGCTCCAAGCGCAGGGGGCGGGGCGTCATCGGGCGCTCTCCTCGGCCCGGCCGGCCGCCGCGCGGCGCACCGACTCCAGGCCCTCCAGCAGCCAGGACTGCTCGTCGCCGTCCAGCTCCCGGCCGGGGCGGACGTGGGCGACGAAGCCCTCCACCACCTCCTGGTCGGTGCGCCCGCGCACCCGCTGCGCGTAGGAGGTCCGGGCGGCCCGCTCGCCGCCCTCCGGTTCGAAGAGCAGTTGCAGGGTGTGCGGGAAGCGGGCCCGCAGCCGCTCCATCGCGTCGGCCGGGCGGACCGGGTCGGTCAGGGTGGCCTGCACCCAGCGGTCGACGGCGTACGCGTGCGCCTCGGCGGTCAGCAGCTCGTCCAGCCGGCCCCGCAGCCGGGCGAGGCGGCGCGGCACCGGGCAGGGCACCCGGCGGGCCTCGACGGCGCCCGCCGCGTCCAGCTCGACCAGCCACATCGACTTCTCGTGCGCCGCCTCGGAGAAGGAGTACGCGAGCGGGGAGCCGGAGTAGCGCAGGTGCGGGGCGAGGGTCTGGCAGCCGTGCAGGTGGCCGAGCGCCGCGTAGTGCACGCCGTCGAACACCGCGGCGGGGACGGACTCCACCCCGCCGACCGCGATGTCGCGCTCGCTGTCGCTGGCCGCGCCGCCGGTGACGAAGGCGTGCGCCAGCACCACGGCGCGGGTGCCCGCGGGGCGGGCGGCCAGGTCGGCGCGGACCCGGTCCATGGCCGCGGCCAGCACCTGCTCGTGGCCGCCCCGGGCGAGCCCGAGCCGCTCGCGCACCAGGGCGGGCTCCAGGTAGGGCAGCCCGTAGACCGCCACCGGGCCGTGCGCGTCGGCGAGCAGCACCGGCTCGGCCAGCGCGCCGGGGTCGGTGCGCAGGTGGATGCCGGCCCGGTCGATCAGCCGGGACGCGACGCCCAGCCGCCGGGCCGAGTCGTGGTTGCCGGAGATGAAGACCGTCGGCACGCCCAGTTCGGCCAGCCGCCACAGCACCTCGTCGAAGAGCGCCACCGCCTCCAGCCCGGGCAGCGCCCGGTCGTAGACGTCCCCCGCGACCAGCACCGCGTCCACCCGCTCGGCCGCCGCGGTCGCCACCAGGTGCTCCAGGAAGGCCCGCTGGGCCTCGTGCAGGCTCTCCCGGTGGAAGGAGCGCCCCAGGTGCCAGTCCGAGGTGTGCAGCAGTCTCACGCCGACGCTCCCCGCAGCATGTCCCGTCACTCCTCGTCGGTTCGGTGGTCCGGTCCGGCCGAGTACGAGTATCACAGGTGGCGGACACCGCTCCGGGCGCGCGGCGGCGCGGGCGGTGACCCGGGTGGCGGCCGGGACTGTTCATCGGTCGGGCGTTCGGGGAAGATCATCAGGTGGTGCCGCGGGCCTACCGGGAGAGCGGAGGGAGTGGGGATGGGCATCGAGTACAGCCCGGAGATCTCCGAACTGCTCGGGCGGGTGCGGCGCCGGCCGAACGCGGGGTGGCCGTGGCGGCCGGCCGAGGCGGTGCCGGCCGGGCTGCCGGTGAAGCAGTCCTGGGGGTGGCTGTTCGCGCCGGACGGGCGGGTGCTGACGCTGGTGAACCCGCGCGACGGGGTGGTCAGCCTGCCGGGCGGCTCGCTGGAGCCGGAGGACGCGGGGGACCCGGGGCGGGCGCTGGCCCGGGAGGCGGCGGAGGAGGCGCAGGCGCTGATCGCCGGGCCGGTCTACCTCGGCTACCTGTACGACCGGGTGGGGTCGGCCAACGGCGGGAACGAGTGCGCGCGGGTGCGGATGGCGGCGGCGCTGCTGGGGGCGGGGCCCTCGGCGCCCGACCCGGCGTCGGGGCGGCACTACCGGCGGCTGCTGGTGGCGCCGGGCCTCGCGGTGGAGCTGCTCGGCTGGGGGCTGCCGGGGCTGCGGCAGGCGCGGGCGGCGGTGGCGGCGGCGGCCGTCCGGTGGGGGGTGCCGGTGCGGGCGGACGAGACGATCGAGGAGCTGCCGGCCGCGGGCTGCCGGCTGCGCTGAGCCCCGCCGCGTCCCCGCCGTTCTCCGGCCGTTCCCCGGTTGTCCCCGCCGGCCCGGCCCGGCGGTCCGACCGGACGTCAAGCACCCTGTCCGGCGGTGCGATCACCCGCTGATGGTATTTCCGCAGCCCAGGTCAGGGGCGGGTCTGCGCGCGTAGCTCCCCGTTGGGGCGGCATTCCGTGAACGTTCGTCAACTTCTTTGGCATGAGCGCTTCCCCCCGGACCTACCGACTGGTATCCAATGTGTGGCCTGCGTCACTCATGGAGGATCAGATGTCTCGCGTCCGTGTCGTTTCCGTCGCCCTCACCGCGGCGGCCCTGTCCCTCACCACCCTCGCCGCCGCCACCGAGGCGAACGCCGCCGGCGTGCGCTACGCCGCGCTCGGCGACTCCTACTCGGCCGGCGTCGGCTCCGGCAGCTACACCAGCGAGAGCGGCAGTTGCAGCCGCAGCACCAAGGCGTACCCGTACCTGTGGAACGCCGCGCACGCGCCCACCTCGTTCTCGTTCGTGGCCTGTTCGGGCGCCAGGACCGACGACGTGATCGCCAACCAACTGGGCGTCCTGAACACCTCGACCACCCTGGTCTCGATCACCATCGGCGGCAACGACGCGGGCTTCGCCTCCACCATGCAGACCTGCGTGCTGAACAGCGAGAGCTCCTGCCTGAGCGCCGTCAACACCGCCAAGAGCTACGCCACCAACACCCTGCCGGGCAAGCTCACCAACCTGTACGGGCAGATCAAGTCCAAGGCGCCCAACGCGAAGGTCGTGGTGCTGGGCTACCCGCACCTGTACAAGGTGCCCGGCAGCTGCATCGTCGGGATCTCGGACACCAAGCGGACCGCGATCAACGGCGCGGCGGACACCCTGGACACGGTCATCGCCAAGCAGGCGGCGAACGCCGGGTTCACCTTCAAGGACGTCCGGACGGTCTTCGCCGAGCACGAGATCTGCGGCTCCTCGACCCAGTGGCTGAACAGCACCACGCTGCCGATCAGCGACAGCTACCACCCGAACGCGAGCGGCCAGGCCGGCGGCTACCTGCCGTCGTTCAGCGCCGCGGCCTGACGCACCGGCGGTAGGCGGCCGCACGTCCGCGGGGACGGACGACCGGTGGCCGGGCTCGTGGAAGGAGCCCGGCCACCGGCGTTCTCGGGGCGGCGCTCAGCGCAGGTGGTCGCCGAGCGCGGCGGGCCGCAGACCGGCCTGCCCGGCCGCGTCCAGCGCGCGCCGGAGGTCGTCGGCCAGGGTGTCGGTGAAGTGCGTGATGATCACGTCGCCGGGCTGGAGCGGGCCGCCGTGGTAGACGTTCGCGGCGCCCGAGGTGAAGTCGGCGGTCGCGGTCAGCACGTACGCCATGCCGCAGTTCGCGGCGGCCTGCCGGGTGTCGTCGTCGAAGGCGAAGTAGGGCGGCCGGAAGACCGTCGGGACGGTGCCGTAGCGCGCGGTGACCGCGTCCCGGGCGTCGCAGATCTCGGCCTGCTGCTCGGCCGGGGAGAGCGTGGTCAGGTCGCGGTGCGAGACGCCGTGGTCCTGGATCGAGGAGCCGGGCGCGGCGGTGACCCGGCGGAAGTAGTCCGGCTCGAAGCCCGCCGGCATCGGCAGCGGGAAGACGGTCACCGGCAGCGCGCGGTCGGCGATCAGCCGGGCCGCCTCCGGGGTGCGGGTCCAGCCGTCGTCGACGGTCAGGAAGACCGCCCTGTCGTCGGTCGGCACGTTCCAGGTGGCGGGCGCGGGCGCCGGGCGGTCGCCGGTGACCGAGACGTCGTCCACCGCGACCGGGCCCTGGCCGTACCAGCCGTGCACGTACAGCTGCACCGAGGTGGTGGCCGGGCCGGTGGTGAAGCCGGTCGACAGCCGCTGCCAGCCGTCCCCGGTGGACGCCGTCCAGGCCGGGGCGACGTCGTGGCCGGTGCCGGTGGCGCCGAGGAAGACGTACGAGCCGTGCACCCAGGCGCGGTACGTGTAGGCGGTGTTCGGGCGCACCGCCAGGGTCTGGGTGCACCGGCCGGTGGAGTCGCCGGCGGCGGGGGTGATCGCCAGGGCGGCGGTGCCGGTGCGGGCGGCGGCGGTGAGCGCGCCCTCGCCGGGCGCGCAGTGCCAGCCGGGGACCGAGCCCCAGTCGGCCAGCGGCAGGGTGGGGATCTCGAAGCCGGGATTGGTGGCCAGGTTCGGCGCGGGGGCCGGGACGTCCGCGCGCGCGGCCGGGACGGCGGCGGCGGAGGCCAGCGCGGCGGTGGCGGCGAGCGCCGCGAGACGGCGGCGGGCGGAACTGAGCACGGGTCGACTCCAGTGTGGGGGACGGGCGGAGGGGCGAACCCCGGAGGGTCGGAGATCGGGTGGGGGTCCTGCCGCACCAGGCCGCTGCACACAATGGACTGGACCAATCACGGCGGTCAAGCGGAACCGGCCGACCGGCCGCCGAGATCGGTCAACCGGCGTAGAGCTCCTCGATGTCCGCCGCGTACCGCTCCGCCACCGCCGCCCGGCGGATCTTCAGCGAGGGCGTCAACAACCCCTCCTCCAGGGAGAACTCGCGCGGCAGCAGCCGGAACGCCCGGATCGACTCGGCCCGCGACACCGTGGTGTTCGCCGCCCCCACCGCCCGCTGCACCTCCTGGTGCAGCTCCGGGTCGGTGAGCGCCTGCCACATCTCCAGCGGCGCCCGCCCGCGCGCCCGCAGCCAGTGCGCCAGCGCCACCGCGTCCAGCGTGATCAGCGCCGCCAGGTACGGCCGGTCGTCGCCCACGATCAGGCACTGCGCGATCAGCGGGTGCGCCCGCACCCGCTCCTCCAGCACCGCCGGGGCCAGGTTCTTGCCGCTGGAGGTGACGATCACCTCCTTCTTGCGGCCGGTCAGCGTCAGGTAGCCGTCCTCGTCCAGCACCCCCAGGTCCCCGGTGGCCAGCCAGCCCCGGCACAGCGCCTCGTCCGAGCAGCGCGGGTGGTTGAGGTACCCGGAGAACACGCCCGGACCCTTCACCCACACCTCGCCGTCCTCGGCGATCGCCACCGTCGAACCCGGCATCGGACGCCCCACCGTGCCGAACTTCGGCCGCCGCGGCGGGTTCGCGGTCACCGGCGCGGACGACTCGGTCAGCCCGTAGCCCTCGTACACCGTCATGCCCGCGCCCGCGAAGAACAGCCCCAGCTCCCGGCCCAGCATCGACCCGCCGGTCATCACCGCCCGCACCCGGCCGCCCAGGACCTCCCGCACCCGCTGGTACACCAGCCGCTCGTACGCGGCGTGCCGCACCCGCAGCGCCGGCGAGGGGCCCGGGCCGGTGCGGTGCGCCCGGCGCTCCCAGGCCGCCGCCCACTCGACGGCCACCCGCTCGGCCTGCTCGAACAGCTCCAGCCGGCCCGCCGCCTCGGCGGCCTCCCGGGCCCGGCGGTGGATCTTCTCGAAGACGTACGGCACCGCGTGCAGGAAGGTCGGCCGGAACGCGGCCAGGGCCGGCAGCAGGCTGTCCGAGGCCAGCTTCGCGTGGTGGCCGATCCGGATGCCGCCGCGCACCGCCGCCACCTGCGTCAGCCGCCCGAACACGTGCGCCAGCGGCAGGAACAGCAGGGTGGCCGGCTGCCCGCCGCCGGTGTCGCGGAACACCTCGTCCCAGCCCGCCAGCAGGGCGTCCGCCACCGCCGCGAAGTTGCCGTGGGTCAGCAGGCAGCCCTTGGGACGGCCGGTGGTGCCCGAGGTGTAGATGACACTGGCCAGCGAGTCCGCCGTCACCCCCAGCCGCTGACGGTGCACCAGCGCGTCCGGCACGCCCGCGCCGTCCGCCGCCAACTGGGCCACGCAGCCGCGGTCCAGCTGCCAGATGCCGGTCAGCTCCGGCAGCGCGTCGCACACCGCGCCGACCGTCATCGCCTGGTCCTCGTCCTCCACCACGCAGGCCACCGCCGAGGTCTCCGCCAGGATCCAGCGGACCTGGTCGGCCGAGGCCGTCGGGTACACCGGCACCGGGATCGCCCCCACCGACCAGAGCGCGTAGTCGAACAGCGTCCACTCCCAGCGGGTCGCCGACATCACCGCGACCCGGTCGCCGTAGCGCACCCCCCGGGTCAGCAGTCCCCTGGCCAGCGCCAGCACCTCGTCGCGGAACCCGGCCGCCGTCACCGGCGTCCAGACGCCGTCCACCAGCCGGGACACCACCGGCAGCCCCGGCTCCCGCTCGGCCCGGTCGAACACCGAGTCGGCCAGCCCGCCGGCCGGCCCGCCGCCCAGCGCGGGGCTGCTGAACTCTCGCACGGTACCCCCGATCCCGCCCCGAACCACCCACCCGGACCCGGCCCGCACGGCCCGGTCCGCACGGCCGGCCGAGGGCCGGACCGCGGTACCGGCGAAGCTACCCGATCGGCGCGGCGCTGCCCAGAGTCACCGTCCGACGACGCCCCGCACCGGAGGAAGCCCCGCAGGTCGGGGCCATGCCAGACCCCCGGCGGGGAAATTAAAGGACGATCCGGACAACAGCCGATCACGATGCACTTCCACCCTACGAACGGACGGTCAGGAAGTAGTAGGCTCGCGGCTCTCGACCCCACCCGCACCCACCCCTGCCCGCGCGCCCCCGCCCCCGCGCGTCCGCCCGCGTCCGACAACCTTCCCGCCCGAGGACCACAAAGGACCCGTATGCGCCTGCGCCGCAGCTCGATCCGCGCGAGGATCGTCGCGCTGCTCCTGGTGCCCGTCGCGGCGCTCAGCGGCCTGTGGGTGTACGCCACGCTCGTCACCACCGGCGACGTGTGGAGCCAGATCGACCTCGGCTCCACCTACACCGCCTTCGGCAACCCCGCCGACCGGTACGCCTACGACCTCCAGCAGGAACGCACCGCCGCCGTGCTGCGGCTGGCCGCCCCCGCGAACGCCGACTACGCCGCCGCCTACGACAAGGCCCGCACCACCACTGACCGCGACCTCCAACTGCTGCGCTACCAGGGCACCAGCCACGACGCCGGCAAGCTCGACGCCGACCAGCGCGCCCGCTACCAGGACGTGCTCGCGGTCGCCGGCCAGCTCGGCGCGATCCGCAACCAGATCGCCCAGTCCCGGCAGAGCTGGGACGGCGCGCTCAAGGACTACAGCGACCTGATCAACCCGGTCTTCGCGTTCCGCTCCTCCTTCATCGCCAAGCAGACCGGCTCGCTGCCCCGCCAGGGCACCATCCTGGTCGAGCTCTCCCGGGCCGGCGAGTACCTCTCCCAGGAGACCGCCGCGATGCGCGCCCTGCGGGCCGGCCCCCTGGCCGACGCCCAGGACCCGCGCAAGCAGCAGGTCGCCCTGGACGCCGTGAACGCCCAGCAGGCGCTGTTCCGGATCTACATCGCCGAACTCGACGACCAGGACCGGCAGGCGTACAACGCGCTGCGCCTGGGCCTGAACTGGAGCTGGCTCACCGCCGCCGAGTCCGGCTTCGACAAGGCCGCCGACCGGGCCCTGGAGCTGCGCGGCGACCCCGCCGACTCCTGGGGCGGCCCCGCCACCAAGGTCCTCGCCGACGTCGACGCGATCAACTTCCGGCTGGCCAAGGAACTCGGCGACCAGGCCCGCACCAGCGCGATCGACGCCCTGGTGCGCGGCGGCACGGCCGGCCTGATCGGCCTCACCGCGGTCGTCCTGTCGATCGTCATCTCCTACCGCACCGGCCGCCGCCTGGTGCGCGAACTCGTCGGCCTGCGCAACGCCGCCGCCGACCTGTCCGCCACCCGGCTGCCCTCCGTGATGCTCCGGCTGCGCCGCGGCGAGGCCGTCGACGTGGTCGCCGAGGTGCCCCCGCTGGAGTTCGGCGCGGGGGAGATCGGCCAGGTCGGCCGGGCCTTCAACGAAGTCCAGCGGGTCGCCGTCGAGGCCGCCGTCGAACAGGCCGAACTGCGCCGCGGCGTCTCCGCCGTCTTCGTCAACCTGGCCCGCCGCTCCCAGGTGCTGCTGCACCGCCAGCTCACCCTGCTCGACACCATGGAGCGCCGCACCGAGGACCCGCGCGAACTGGAGGACCTGTTCCGGCTCGACCACCTCACCACCCGCATGCGCCGCCACGCCGAGGGCCTGATCATCCTCTCCGGCGGCTCGCCCGGCCGCGCCTGGCGCAAGCCGGTCCGGATGGTCGACGTGGTGCGCGCCGCCGTCGGCGAGGTCGAGGACTACGCCCGGGTGCAGGTCCGCCCGTTCCCCGGCACCGGCCTGCTCGGCTCCGCGGTCGCCGACGTCACCCACCTGGTCGCCGAACTCGTCGAGAACGCCACCGTGTTCTCGCCGCCGCAGACCCAGGTCACCGTCCAGGGCGAGGTGGTCGCGCACGGCTTCTGCCTGGAGATCGACGACCGCGGCCTCGGCCTGGGCGAGCAGCACCTGGAGGAGATCAACCAACGCCTGTCCGTGGAGCAGGAGTTCGACCTCGCCGACACCGACCGGCTCGGCCTGTTCGTGGTCTCCCGGCTGGCCCGCCGGCACGGCATCCGGGTGCACCTGCGGCCCAGCCCCTACGGCGGCACCTCCGCGGTCGTGCTGATCCCGCGCGAACTGCTCGCCGAGACCGTCGAGACCGCCCCCGACGCCCCCCGGCAGGGCGCCGAGGACACCGGCACCCACCGCCGCCCGCCCGCCCCGGCCGCCGCCTCCACCGCGGTCGCCGTCCCGGCCCGCGGCCAGGGCGCGCACGCCGCGCCCGCCGCCGCGCTCGGCGGGCCCCGCCCGTCCGAGGCCGAGCCGTCCCGCACCCCCGGCGGGCTGCCCCGCCGCCGGTCCGCCGCCGCGGCCCCGCAGGCCGCCGCCGGGGGCACCGGGCGCCACCGCCGCCCCGAGGAGGACGGCGAGCGGCCCGCGCTGCCCGCCGCCGCCTCCACCGCTGCCGCCTCCACCGCCACCGCCTCCACCGCCACCGCCGCCGGACCGGCCGCGGGTCCGGCGCTCACCCCGGTGGCCGGCGGACTGCTGCCCAAGCGGGTCCGGCAGGCCAGCCTGGCCCCGCAACTGCGGCCCGGCGCCGAACCGGAGACCGCCGAACCGGCCCGCGCGCGCGACCCCGAGGAGGCCCGCTCCGCGTTCGCCTCCTTCCAGCGCGGCTTCGCCCGCGGCCGCGGCGACCGGCTCCAGCCCGCCTCGCTCACCGTGGTGCGCTCCGAGCCGGAGTCCCCCGACGGCGCCCGCACCCCCGAACGGCCCGCGCCGGTCCGCCCCCCGGGGCCCGGACAGCCGCCCCGGCTCCGGATCGCGCTGCCGTCCGCACCGGTGCCGCACGCGCTGCCCGCCGCCCCCGCCCGCTCCGTCCCGCCGGCGCACCCGACGCCGACCGCACCGCCCGCACCAGCAGAAGGAACCGAATCATGACCGCAACAACACCGCCGTCCGGGGACCTCGACTGGCTCCTCAACGACCTGGTCGGCCGGGTGGCGACCCTTCGGCATGCGGTGATCCTGTCCAGCGACGGCCTGGCCACCGGCGTCTCCAGCGGCCTGGACCGGGAGGACGCCGAGCACCTCGCGGCGGTCGCCGCGGGCTTCCACAGCCTCGCCAAGGGCGCCGGACGGCACTTCCGGGTCGGCGGCGTCCGGCAGACCATGGTCGAGCTGGACGACGCCTTCCTGTTCATCACCGCCGCCGGCGACGGCAGCTGCCTGGCCGTGCTCAGCGACGCCGAGTCCGATGTGGGCCAGATCGCCTACGAGATGGCACTGTTGGTCAAGCGCGTCGGCGAGCACCTGGCCGCCGAGCCGAGGACCGACACCACGCTGCCCGGGAGATGACCGATTCGATGAGCGAGCCCGAGCCGACCGAGCCGACCGGGGCCCCCGCCCCGGCCGACCTCAGCGGTGCGACCGCGGACGGGCGGGCGGCCGGCGGAGGACCGGCCGACCCGTTCGCCCCCCGCACCCCGGTGGACGACCGCTGGTTCGACGACGAGGCCGGACCGGTGGTCCGGCTCTTCTCCATGACCAGAGGGCGCGCCCGCCCGGTCGACGACGGCCTGTTCGACCTGATCTCGCTGGTCACCGCCGCCGGGCCGGACCCCGGTCCCGGCGGCGCCCGGCCCGACCCCGCGCCCGACCCCGCGCTCGACCCGGAACACCACGCGATCCTGGAACTCTGCCGCGACGAGCCGCTGAGCGTCGCCGAGCTCGGGTCCTACACCGACCTGCCGGTGAGCGTGGTCCGGGTCCTGCTCGGGGACCTCCACGACGCCGACCTGATCAGCGTCACCCGACCCGTCCAGCTCGCCCAACAACCGGACGAGCGCCTGCTGCGAGACGTGATCAATGGCCTCCGTGCACTCTGACGCCCCGTCGTCCCCCGCCGCCCGCAAAGCCCCCTGGGGCGCCGACGCGGTCAAGATCCTGATCGCCGGCGGCTTCGGCGCGGGCAAGACCACCCTGGTGGGCGCGGTCAGCGAGATCCGCCCGCTGCGCACCGAGGAGCTGCTCAGCGAGGTCGGCCGGCCGGTCGACGACACCGCCGGGGTGGAGGCCAAGCGCACCACCACCGTCGCCATGGACTTCGGCCGGATCGACCTCCGACCCGGCCTGGCCCTCTACCTGTTCGGCACCCCCGGCCAGGACAGGTTCTGGTTCGTCTGGGACGAGCTGGCCCGCGGCGCCCTCGGCGCGGTCGTCCTCGCCGACACCCGGCGGCTGGCCGACTCCTTCCCCTCGGTCGACTACTTCGAGCAGCGCGGCATCCCGTTCGTGGTCGCCGTCAACTGCTTCGAGGGCACCGAGGTCTACGCCCCCGAGGACGTCCGCGCCGCGCTGGACCTGCCGGCCGGGGTGCCGGTGCTGCTGTGCGACGCCCGGCGGCGCGAGGACGGCAAGGAGCTGCTGATCCGGCTGGTCGAGCACGCGGCGGCCCGCGTCGGGGTGCGGCTGTAGCACCGCCGGGGCGCGGCGCGCCCGTAGCACCGTCGCGGCACCGCCGCAGCACCGTCGTGGCGCGCCCGTGATGCGGCCGTCGCGGGCTGCCGCGGGGCTGTCGTGCGGCCGTTGCCCTGCCGTTGCCCTGCCGCCGCCGACTTCTGACGTCCGTGCAGGTCAGCGCGGTGACGTCCGGATGGCGGACGGTTTCCGTCTCGGTCTGCGGATGGGGTGGTGCAGTGGGTTGCCTTCCGGGCACCGGGCGTGGAAGTCTCGTACCCGTGCCCGCCGCCGTTCCGCCGCGGGCCCGACACGATTTCGGGGGAGGAGCAGCGCCATGACCGTCTCGGTCCGCCTCGCCGCGCTCCCCGTGCTCACCGTCCGCCGGTACCTCGACCACGGCCGGATCTACAGCACCTGCTGTCGCTGACGCACCGCCACTCCTCCCCGCTCGACGCCGGGGAGTGGCGGTTCCGTGCGTCCCGTCGACCCCCTGCCGCGCTCCGGAGAGCAGCCGTGCACCTTCGCACCCTCCTCGAACCGTTCTGGCCCTCGCGCCGGAACCACCACTTCGACCAGACCTGTCGGCGCGCACCCCGCGCCTCCCGGCCCCGGACCTGACCCACCGTCAACTCCCGTGCGCCGGAAGCGCAGACGACGACCACCCCCCGACCGTCACGCGCGAAAGAGCCCTCACATGTCGTACGCCACCGCCACCGCCGCCACCACCTCGACCCCGCACCTGCGCGCGGTCCGCGCCCTCCCCAACCTGGCCCCCGCCACCACCGTGACCGAGCACCGGCGGCCGATCCCGCCGCGGCCGGTGGGCGCGGCCGTGACCCCCGCCCCGGTGTCCGTCGCCCCGGCCCCCGCGCCGGAGAGCCTGCTGGCCGGGCTCCAGGACGGCGCGGCCGTGGTCGCCGCCCTCCCGCAGTCCGTCCTGCCGCAGGCGCTGCTGGCGCAGCTCGGCGCGGCCAACTCCCCGCTGGTGGGCTACCTGGTGCTGGTGCCGGCGGAGGGCCAGAGCGCCCCCGCCCCCACCGCCGCCGCGGTCGCCGAGGCTCCCGCGGCCCGCCCGTTCACCCGCCCCGCCGACAGCGGCATCTCCGTCGACCTGGACCGCCGCAACGCGTACGTCGACGGCTCCCTGCTCGACCTCACCTACCTCGAGTTCGAGCTCCTCGCCCACCTCACCGAGCACCCGCACCGGGTGCACACCCGCGACCAACTGGTCCACACCGTCTGGGGCTACGGCCACGTCGGTGACGGCCGCACCGTCGACGTGCACGTCGCCCGCCTGCGCCGCAAGCTCGGCGCGGCCTACCGCGACACGATCGTCACCGTCCGCCGGGTCGGCTACAAGTACGCGCCGGCCGCGTAGCGGGCGCACCGCGCGACGGGGGAACGCGCGCGGGCGGCACCCACCGGGGGCCGTGGCCGGGACGACGACAGGTCGTCCCGGCCACGGCCCCGCCGCGTGTTCAGCGCTGGTCCGGGGGGAGCAGGAGGACCGCCAGGGCCCGGGCGCAGGCGTGGGCGTGGGCGAGGGTGCGGGGGAGCGCCTCGTCGGGCAGGTGGGCGGGGGTGGAGCGGACGGCGAGCGCGAAGCGGGCGGTGCCGGCGCGGTCGAGCACGGGGACGGCCAGGGTGCGGACGCCGGTGGCGGACTCGCCGTCGTTGAGGGCGTGGCCGCGCTCGCGGGTGCGGGCGAGTTCGGCGTCGAGGGCGGCCGGGTCGGTGAGGGTGCGCGGGGTGTAGGCGGGCAGCGGCCCGCGCAGCGGCGTCTCGGCGGGGGAGGGCCAGGCGAGCAGCACCTTGCCGAGCGCGGTGGAGTGCAGCGGGCGGCGCAGGCCGAGGCCGGTGGAGGGCAGGACGGAGCCGCCGACCAGGATCACGGCGTGCGGGCCGGAGCGGATGGCGAGGTCGGCGGTGGCGCCGGTGCGCCGGGCCAGCTCGGCGAGTTCGGGGCCGGCCAGGTGCAGTCCGCGCTGGTGGAAGCTGAGTTGGCCGAGTTCGGCGACGGCCGGGCCGAGCCGGTAGCGGGCGGTGCGCTCGTCCTGGTCGAGGAAGCCGGTGGCGACCAGGGTGCGGGCCAGGCGGTGCGCGGTGGAGACGGACAGGCCCATCCGGCGGGCGAGTTCGGAGGCGCTCAGGTCGGGCCCGTTGTCGTGGAAGCAGTGCAGCAGGCCCAGCGCCCGGTGGACCGCCTGGGCGCCGGGCGGCGGGCCGGTCGGCGGGGCGGGGAGGGTTCCGGGGCCGGGCATCGCACCTCTTCGTGGGTCGGCTCGTCGGGTCGACGTCCGTGCTTTTACCAGGATATGGGAGTGATCACTGCGGCAGTGTGTCGGCAGTGTTGCGGCTGTCCGGCCTTCCGTGAACAGGTGATCCCATCATCTGGCAAGGCTTGATTCCACCCCCGGCCGGGTGGAACGCTCAGCTCACCAGCCGGTCCGAACAGGAAGGAGTCCACCGTGAAGACGCACCGGGGCCACTCCTCCTGTTGCCGCTGACCGTACCCAGAGCCCTTCTCCCGCCGCGCCCGCCTTCCCACCATGCGGAAGGCCGGGCGCGCGCCGCCTGCCGATCCCCGGAGCCCCGCCATGAGCACGCCCCCCGCCGCGCCGCCGTACCCCGACACCCTGTGGTTCACCCGCTGCCCCGTGCCGACCGCCACCGGCATCGCCGCCGACCGGGGCTGGCTGGCCGAGGAGTTCGCGGCCGAGGGCATCGCGGTGCGCTCCCTCCAGGACGTCCCGCCGGAGGTCGCCGCCGACCACCACTACACCCACGCGCTGGCCGGGCTGTTCCGCGAGGGCGGCAACGTCCCGGCGCTGTGGGCGCGTTCGCGCGGCGAGCGGACCAGGCTGATCGGCCTGACCTGGATCGAGGAGCGGCAGAGCGTCCTGGTCCGCGAGGGCAGCGGCATCACCTCCGCCGAGCAGCTGCGCGGACGGCGGCTCGCCCTGCCCCGGCACCCGATCGCCATCGACTTCTGGCGGGCGATGGCGCTGGCCGGCCACCACGGGGCGCTCGCCTCGGCCGGGCTCACCCTCGCCGACGCCGAACCGGTCGACGTCGAGGCGGCCCCCGGCGGCGGCCAGTGGGAGGCCGAACTCGCCGCGCTGGCGGACGGCCGGGTGGACGCCGTGTACGTCAAGGGCGCGCTCGCCGTCGAGGCCGCCCGCCGCCACGGGGCCGTCCCCGCCGTGGAGTTGGACGCGCTGCCGGACCGCCGGCACCGGGTCAACAACGGCACCCCGCGCCCGATCACCGTCCACCAGCAGCTCCTGGACGAGCACCCCGAGCTGGTGGCCCGCTTCCTGGCCGTCCTGCTGCGGGCCGCCGACTGGGCGGCCGGGCAGCCGGGCGAGGTGGCCCGCATCCTCGGCGCCGAGACCGGCGCCGGCCCCGAGGGCGTCGCCGGCGCGTACGCCGCGGGCGGCCACCGCACCCTGCACCCCGACCTGTCCGCCGACCGCCTCGACCTGCTCGCCCGGCAGGAGGAGTTCCTGCACGCCCACGGCTTCCTCGCCGACCGGGTCGACGTCCACGCCTGGGCCGACCCCGCCCCGCTGGCCGCCGCCCGCGCCCTGCTCGCGCGGCGGCCGTGATCGCCCGCCCCTCCCCGCCCTCCTGACCCGCCGCCCCTTCCCGCCCCCCTGATCCGCCGCCGACCCCCGCTCGGCACCCCCCTCTGTTGGAGAGACCCATGCACACCCCCGTCCGCCGCCGCTCCCTGCTCGCCGCCACCGCCCTGACCGCCGTCGCCGCACTCGCCCTGACCGCCTGCGGCTCGTCCGCCGAGAACGCCGCGGCCTCGGCCGACGGAAAGGGCGGCGCGGAGGTGGTGCTGAGAGTGCCGGACCCCGGCAACTCCGGCTTCCTCGCCAAGGGGAAGCAGGACGGCTCGCTGGACAGGGCGCTGGCCGCCGTGCACGCCAAGGTGACCTGGACCGGCAGCGCCGGCCCGTTCGCCCCCGCCGCGCAGGCCCTGAACGCCGACCAGCTGGACGTCGCCCAGGGCTCGATCACCTCGGCGGTCGCCGCGCTCGCCCAGAAGCCCGGCTTCAAGCTGTTCTCGCAGACCGAGCCCGACCAGGCCGGCGAGGGCATCCTGGTGAAGAACGGGTCGCCGATCAAGGAGGTCAAGGACCTGGTCGGCAGGAAGGTCGCCGTCTCGCAGGGCGGCACCTCCGAGTACCTGCTGCTCAAGGCGCTGGAGAAGAACGGCATCCCTGCCGACAAGGTCGAGCGGGTCTACCTCCGGGCCGACCAGACCTCCGGCGTCTTCAACTCCGGGCAGGTCGACGCCTGGGCGACCTGGAACACCTTCTCTATCCCCGCCATCGCCAACGCCGACGCGCACTTCCTGGTCGACGGCAAGGCCGTCGGCAGCGACAACTACGCGGTGTGGGCGGTGCGTTCGGCCTTCGCCGACAAGCACCCCGAGGTGGTGCGGGCGTTCTACGACTACCTGCACGAGAACGGCGCCAAGGAGAAGGCCGACCCGGCCGCCTACCTCAACGTCTTCACCGACGCCGGGCCGACCGCCGTCACCCCCGCCGAGCGGACGATCGCGGTCGACTTCGGCCGGCAGCGCGCCGTGGACGCCCCGATCACCGCCGCCGACACCGCCCGCTTCGACGTGGTCGCCAAGTTCTACGCCGACCAGGGCGTCACCAAGACCCAGGTGGACGTCAAGCCCTACCTGATCGACATCAACTCCCTCGCCGGGAGCGGGAAGTGACCACCGCCACCACCACCGGCGGGGCCGCCACCGACGGCACCGAGGCGGCGACCGGCACCGAGGCGGCCCGGGCCGCCGGGCTGGTCGCCCCTCGGGCCCGGGCCGCCACGACCCGGCCGCGCGGCGTCTCGCCCGCCCTGCGCACCCTGGGCCCGCTGGCCCTGCTCGCCGCCTGGCAGCTCTCCTCCGCGACCGGCGTCCTCACCCCCGACGTGCTCGCCTCGCCCGGCCAGGTCCTGCAAGCCGTACGGGAGTTGTGGGGCAACGGGCAGCTCACCGACGCGCTCTCCACCTCGCTGACCCGGGCCGCCCTCGGCCTGCTGTTCGGCGCCGGCGCCGGCCTGGTGCTCGGCGTGGTCACCGGCTTCTTCCGGCTCGGCGACGAACTGCTCGACTCGGCGATCCAAGTCCTGCGCACCGTCCCGTTCCTGGCGCTGGTGCCGCTGTTCATGGTCTGGTTCGGCATCACCGAGACCGCGAAGATCGCGCTGATCGGCGTCGCCACCTCCTTCCCGATGTACGTCTCCACCTCCGGCGGCGTCCGCAACACCGACCGCAAGCTCGTCGAGGCGATGCGCAGCTTCGGGCTCTCCCGCTGGGCGATCGTCCGCGAGGTGGTGCTGCCCGGCGCGCTGCCCGCGCTGCTGTCCGGACTGCGGCTGTCGATGACGCTCAGCGTGATCGCGCTGATCGCCGCCGAGGAGATCAACTCCACCGAGGGGATCGGCTACCTGATGGCCCAGGCGCAGAACTTCTCGCGCACCGACGTGCTCGCCGTCTGCATCCTGATCTACGGCCTGCTCGGCCTGGCCGCCGACGGCGCGGTGCGCGTCCTGGAACGCGTCCTGATGCCCTGGCGTCCCGGCACCGGACGGCAGGGGGCCGGACGGTGAGCGACCCCCGCACCCCCGCCGTCCACCTCCGGGGCCTGCGCCGGGTGTTCGGCACCCGCGCCGTCCTGGACGGCATCGACCTGGACATCGCCCGCGGCGAGTTCCTGGCCCTGCTCGGCGCGTCCGGCACCGGCAAGACCACCCTGCTGCGCATCCTGGGCGCTCTCGACCGGGCCGACGGGGGCACCGTGCTCGTACCGCCCTCGCGGACCGTGGTCTTCCAGGAGCCCCGGCTGATCCCCTCCAAGCGCGTCCTGGGCAACGTCACCGTCGGCCTGCCGCGCGGCGCCGCCACCCGGGAGACCGGCCGCCGGGCCCTGGCCGAGGTCGGCCTCGCCGACCACGCCGACGCCTGGCCCGGCACCCTCTCCGGCGGCGAGGCGCAGCGCGCCGCGCTCGCCCGGGCCCTGGTCCGGGAGCCCGAACTGCTGCTGCTGGACGAGCCGTTCGCCGCCCTGGACGCGCTCACCCGGCTGCGCATGCAGGACCTGGTCGGCGAACTGTGCCGCCGGCACCGGCCCGCCGTCCTGCTGGTCACCCACGACGTGGACGAGGCGATCCGGCTCGCCGACCGGGTGGCCGTCCTGCGCGACGGCGCGCTCGTCCGCGACGAGACCGTCGCCGTCGACCACCCCCGGGACCCGGCCGACCCCGACTTCGCGGCGCTGCGCCGCCGCCTGCTCGCCGACCTCGGCGTGCACCGGGACACCGCACCGCAGCACGCCAACTGACCCACCGCCCCAGAGAAGAGACCGCCATGACCGTCACCGTCGGTGTGCACCGCTCCAATCCGTCGCTCTACCACCTAGCCCGACTCGACTACCTCCAGCAGGAGTTGGCCCCGCTCGGCGAGAGCGCCGAGTTCCACCACTACACGGACGGCACCAGGACCGGCCCCTACCTGGCCGACGGCACCATCGACTTCGGCGGCACCGGCTCCACCCCGCCGATCACCGCCCAGGCCGCCGGCCACGACATCGTCTACACCGCCGTCTCCGCGCCCCGCCCCGACCACGGCGCGCTGCTGGTCGCCGCCGACGGCCCGGTGCACTCCGTCGCCGACCTGAAGGGCGCCACCGTGGTGCTCGGGATCGGCTCCTGGCAGACCCACCTGCTCGCCAAGGCCCTGTACCGGCACGGCCTCTCGTACCGCGACGACATCAGAGCCGAGCGCCCCGCCGGGGACGAGGCCGAGCGGCTGCGCGACGGCCGGATCGCCGGCTGGATCGCCCAGGGCGCCGAACTCGCCGCCGCCCGCCGCACCGGCGAGTTCCGCGAACTGATCCGCACCGGGGACGTCATCACCGACCGCTCGGTGTTCTTCGCCCGCCGCGAACTCGCCGTCCGGCGGCCCGAGGTGGTCGCCGCCATCGTCACCGCCCTCCAGCGCGCCGACCACTGGGCCGCCGCCCACCCCGCCGAGGCCGCCGCGCTCGCCGCCGAGGACCAGGGCGGCGAGGCCGCCGACTGGCACACCGCGCTCGCCGCGCTGCCCTGGCAACTGGAGCCCGCCACCGCCGCGTTCGTCGCCGAGCAGCAGGAGGCCGCCGACATCTTCCACGGCGTCGGCTTCATCGACCGCCCCGTCACTGTCGCCGACATCCACCTGCCCGAGCTGGAGCAGCCCGTCGCCGCCGCCATCGCCCGCGCCGCGCAGGAAGGCTGAGCGCCGTGGCCACCGAAGTCCTCTGGTACCTGATCCCGCGCGAGGGCCACTACCCGTGGGAGCCCGAAGGCCGCCGCCCGGTCGACCTCGGCTACCTCCAGCACCTGGCCGCCACCGTCGAGCGGCTCGGCTACACCGGCGCGCTGCTGGCCACCGACCAGTACGACGTGTGGGCGCTCGGCTCCGCGCTGGCCGCCGCCACCGGCCCCGGCTTCCAGCCGCTGCTCGCCGTCCACCCCGGCCTGGTCTCGCCCACCCTGCTGGCCAAGATGGCGCTCTCCTTCGAGCACCTGCACGGCCCCGGCCGGCTGCGCTTCAACGTGGTCAACGGCTCCACCGGCCAGCTGCGCGAGTACGGCCTGCACGTCGAGCACGACGACCGCTACCGGCTGTCCGCCGAGTACTGGAGCCTGGTCAAGCGCCTCACCAGCGGCGAAGTCTTCGACCACGAAGGCGAGTTCTACCAGCTCAAGAACGCCGGGGCCTCGCTGCGCGACCTGCCGCCACTGCGCGAGGGCCACATCCCGCTCTGGTTCGGCGGCTCGTCCGCGGCCGGCATCGAGGTCGCCGCCGAGCACGTCGACGTCTACCTCACCTGGGGCGAACCCCCGCACCTGCTCAAGGAGAAGCTGGAACGCGTCCGCGAACGCGCCGCCGCGCACGGCCGCACCCTGCGGCTCGGCCTGCGCCTGCACCTGATCGTCCGCGACACCGAGGAGCAGGCGTGGGCCGCCGCCGACCGGCTGCTCGACGTCACCAGCGAGGCCACCTACGCCCGCCAGCTCGGCGGCCGGGCGGGCGAGGACGGCGTCGGCTGGCAGCGCCAGTTCCGCCAGCACGGCGGCCGGGTCCCGGCCCGCGCCCGCGAGCTGGAGACCCACCCCAACCTGTGGCCCGGCATGAGCCTGTTCCGCCCCGGCCCCGGCACCGCCGTGGTCGGCTCCACCGAACAGGTCGTCGAACGGCTGCGGGAGTTCCAGGAGCTGGGCGTGGACACCTTCATCCTGTCCGGCAACCCGCTGCTGGAGGAGGCGTACCGGGTCGCCGAGACCGTCCTGCCGAAGCTGCACCCCTGAGTCCGGACCGCCTGAGTCCGGACCGCCCGAGCCCGGACCGCCCGAGCCCGGACGGGCGGGCGGCCGCACTTCCCCCGGCCGCCCGCCCGCCCGTCCACCCGGCTCCTCACCCGGCCGGCTGCCCGCCCTGCCAGGCCGACTGCCGGGCCCGGTCGGCTACTTGCTCAGCCGGTCGATCTCGGCCAGCTCCTCGGCGGTCAGCGGACCGGCCGCCAGCGCGTCCAGGTTCTGGTCCAGCTGCTTCACGCTGGAGGCGCCGATGATCACCGACACCACCCGCTCGTCCCGCAGCACCCAGGACAGCGCCAGCTGCGCCAGGCTCTGCCCGCGGCCCTCCGCGACCTTCGCCAGCGCCCGGAGCTGCTCCAGCTTGGCGTCCGTCAGCGCCTCCTCCTTCAGGAAGTGGCCCACCGACATCCGCGACCCGGCCGGCACGTCACCTGACAGGTAGCGGTCCGTCAGCAGGCCCTGCGACAGCGGCGAGTAGGCGATCAGCGCGGTCTGCGTCTCGCCCACCGCGTCCAGCAGGCCCTGCTCCGGCTCCCGGTTCAGGATCGAGTAGCTGGCCTGGTTCAGCAGGCACGGCGTACCCAGCTCGCGCAGGATCGCCACCGCCTCCCGGTGCTGCTCCGCCGGGTAGTTGGAGATCGCCGCGTACAGCGCCCGGCCCGAGCGCACCGCCGTGTCCAGCGCCCCCATGGTCTCCTCCAGCGGGACGGTCGGGTCCCACCGGTGCGAGTAGAAGACGTCGACGTAGTCCAGGCCCATCCGGCCCAGCGACTGGTCCAGGCTGGCCAGCAGGTACTTGCGGCTGCCGCCGTCCCCGTACGGGCCCGGCCACATGTCCCAGCCCGCCTTCGAGGCGATGAACAGCTCGTCCCGGAACGGGCGGAAGTCCTGCGCGAACAGGTAACCGAAGTTGCGCTCCGCGCTGCCGTACGGCGGGCCGTAGTTGTTCGCCAGGTCGAAGTGGGTCACCCCCCGGTCGAAGGCCCGGCGCAGCACCGCGCGCTGCACGTCCAGCGGCTGGGTGTCACCGAAGTTGTGCCACAGGCCCAGCGACACGGCGGGCAGCTGCACGCCGCTGCGCCCGGCGCGGCGGTAGGTCATCGAGGCATAGCGGTCGTCCGCAGGGAGGAAGCTCATGACCAGCATCCTGCCAGGTGGCGGCCCCCGGCGGGACCAACGGCCCTGCCCCCGGACACCGCCCCGGCGTAGCCTGACCGGGCGGGCACCGCGGCGCGCCACCGCCCGTGACAGCGGGTGAGGGCGGGTGGCGGCGCGCGTGACAGCACCAGGAGGACACCGCCGTGGCACTGCCGGACATCACCAGCCGGGCCGACCTGGAACGGGCCCTGCGGCTCTTCTACCGCGCCGCCTTCGCCGACCCGCTGATCGGCCCGCACTTCACCGAGGTCGCCCGCCTCGACCTGGAGGCCCACCTCCCCCGGATCACCGACTTCTGGGAGAGCGCCCTGCTGCGCACCGCCGCCTACCGCGGCAACGCGCTCGCCCCGCACGCCGCCCTGCACGCCGTCGCCCCGCTCACCGCCGCGCACTTCGGCCGCTGGGTCCAGCTCTGGCGCGCCACCCTCGACGGCCGCCACACCGGCCCCGTCACCGAACGCGCCAAGGCCCAGGCCCAGCGGATCGCCGTCACCATGCTGCGCCGCCTGGACGGGGGCGGCACCGACGGCGGCAGCGGCGGCTTCGTCCCGCTCGCGGCCGTCCGCCTGGCATCCGGCAGCGCCGCGCCCTGACGGCCGGGCACCGCGTTCCGGCGGCCGGGCACCGCCTTCCGGCCGTCGGGCGCCGGGTTCCGACGGCCCGGTCAGGTGTTCGCCACCGGGCGCGGCTCCAGGGGGCGCGGCTCCACCGTCCGGGCCTTCGGCGCGGCGGGCTCCGCCGCGCGGGGCTCGCGCAGGTCGGGGATGCGGCGCAGGCCGCCGCTGACGGTGCTGTAGAGGGCCAGCGCCAGCAGCACGCCCGCGTTCAGCAGCAGCACGGTGGACGCCGAGAAGTGGTCCAGCAGGGCGCCGCTGACCAGCGGGCCGAACGGGACGAACAGCGCGGGCGCGATGCCGCAGGCGGTCTGCACCCGGCCCAGCAGGTGGTCCGGGACGGAGTGCAGCCGGGCCGCGGAGATCACCGCGTTCGCGGCGGGCGAGGTCAGGCCGCACAGGCCGATCACCAGCGCCGTGAACGCCACCCCGTAGCCGAGCGCGAGCAGCGGGGTCAGCAGCGCGGTGCTCCAGCAGACCGCCAGCACCAGGGTGCGCGGGGCGAGGGTCCGTCCGGCCTTGGCGGAGAACACCGCGCCGACCAGGTTGCCCGCGCCGGACATCGCGATGATCAGCCCGTTGTGGTAGCTGCCGCCGGGCCCGGCCTGCGCGCCCTGCGCGACCAGCACCACCACGATGCCGCTGAACACGAAGTTCACCAGTGCCGCGTTCACCAGCGTGTACCGCAGGAACGCGCTGCGCCGCACCTCCACCAGCCCCGTGGTCAAGTCGCGCAGGAACGGCGGACGTTCGGCCTTCGGGCGCCCCGCGCCCGGCGTCTCCTTCGGCAGCCGCACGAACAGCACGCACAGCGCGGACGCGGCGAACGAGGCGGCGTCGACCACGAACGGGAGCACCGGCGTGACGGCGTACAGCGCGGCGCCGAGCATCGGCCCGCCCAGGGTGGCGACCGCCGAGCGGGCCTGCGCCATCGACACGGCGGTGGTCAGCTGGCTGCGCGGCACCACGTGCCGCAGCGCGGCCGAGGCGGCCGGCCCGAACGGGGCGCTGAGCAGGCTGTTCAGCACGGCCAGGCCCACCGCGAGCGGCAGGTTCACCCGGTCGGCGAGCACCGCCAGCGCGAACAGCGCGAAGGCCGCGGCCCGGGCCAGGTCGCAGCAGAGCATCACGGTGCGGCGGCTCAGCCGGTCGACCAGCACGCCGGCCGGGAAGCTGGCGAACAGCGAGGAGACGATCTCGGCGAAGGTGACCAGGCCGAAGTCGGTGATCGAGTGGGTGGCCGCCAGCAGGACCAGGGGAAGCGCGATGTACGTCGCCTGCGAGCCGAACGCGGACAGGGCGTGGGCCAGCCACAGGCGCTGGTAGTCGGGGTTGCGGTACAGCGGGGTGGGCGGGGCGTCTGCCACGGCGGTCCTCCCGGATCCGGAGCGGGCTGGGAATCGGGACTGGGAATCGGGCTGGAAATCGAGCGGGGAACGGAACGGCCGGGGCGGCCGGCACCCGGAAGGTGCCGGCCGCCCCGGCCGGACCCGGCCGCGCCCTACGGGGGTGAAGGGCGGGCCGGGGGGCGGTGTCCGGCGAGGATCAGACGGCGTCCTCTTCGATCTTGCTGTGGCAGTAGTTGCTGACGGTGCTCCACTCGTTGAGCTCGCCCTCGTCGGTGTCGGCGACGGACAGGTTCTGCAGCTTCAGGACCTCGGACATGGTGAACTCCTCTGCGATGGTGGTCGGTTGTGGTGCGGTGGGGTGGGGCGGGATCGAGCGAGGAGGCTTAGAGCGCGTCTTCCTCGATCTTGCTGCCGCAGTGGTTGGAGACGGTGCTCCAGTCGTTGAGCTCGCCCTCGTCGGTGTCGGCGACGGACAGGTTCTGCAGCTTCAGGATCTCGGACATGGTGAACTCCTCTGCGATGGTGGGTTTCTGTGCTGGTGCGGGGGTGG
>NZ_QLLT01000025.1 GCF_003259315.1 Kitasatospora sp. SolWspMP-SS2h
GTCATGCAGAAGCAGCTGTCGTCCCAGAACGCGTTGACGTAGTTGCTGCCGTAGTGGACCCGGCTGTACGCGCCGACGCCGTCGTTGCGGATGCCGCTGCGGCCGAAGGTGTTCTTGTAGAAGTCCCAGGTGACGGCCGCGCCGTACTGGGCGTCCACGGCCGCGGACTCGCCGTTGGAGGCGGAGCCGCTGCCCCAGGTGTTGCTGGTCTTGGAGTAGACGGTGCCCTTGCCGGAGGTCTTGCCGGCCAGGGTGGTGGTGTACTGGCCGCCGCGGGTGGCGTCCTTCAGCGTGTAGGTGCTGCCGGACAGCGTGGTGGTCAGCGAGACGCTGCCGACGAAGACGCCGTTGCCGGTGCCGGTCGCGTTGGAGGTCTGCACCTGCTCGTGGCTGGAGAGCAGCGCGCCGCTGTCCGCGTCGGTGACCAGCACCTGGTGGCTCGGGGTGCCGTCCGCCCGGACGCCCTCCACGGTGGTGCGGTAGGCCAGCCGCGGGGCGCCGTCGGCGGCCCAGACCACCAGCTGGGCGTCGCCGCTCGCGCCGGAGACCGAGGCGAGGGCGGCCTCGTCGGCGTCCGCGGTGATGCCGACGGTGGCCTGCACCGCGCCGGTCGCCTTGGCGGCGGCCTGGCCGGCCGACAGCTTCGGGCTGAGCGAGGCGGGGGCCAGGCTGCCGGGGACGGCCTTGTCGGTGGACTTCACCTTGCCGTTGGCGGCCTGGTGCACGACCAGGTCGCCGCCGAGCACCGGCAGGCCGTCGTAGGTGCGCTCGTAACGGAAGTGACGGGTGCCGTCGGCGTCGACGACGGCGTCCTTGACGACCAGCTTCTCCTGGGCGCCCAGGCCCAGGGCCTTGGCGGCGGCGGGCGCCTGTGCGGCGGCCAGCGCGAGCTGGTCGCCGTGGCCCAGGGCGGCGGGACTGGGGGCGGCGTACGCCATTCCGGCGCTCACCTGGATCGCACCGGCCAGCAGGGCCGAGGCAGAGAGAACGGCGCCGACAGCGAGCTTTCGCTTCACGTACGGGTTCCTTCCGGATCAACCGCGTGTGCGCGGTCACACCTCGTCCCGGGGCACCGGGGTCAGTGCCTGCTGGGGCGGAACGGGTGCTGACGTGCAGCTCCGTGCGGTCAGGCGACATCCGCCGGTGGGGTGGGCCGGCGGGTGTCGAACGGGGCTGGCCAGAAGCATGACGACGCGGCGGCGGCCGGGAACAGCCGTTCGGCAACTATTGGCAAACTCTCGCCAGCGCCCGGGAAAAGAACAGCCCAGGACATTGGATGTTTCACTGCGAACCGTGCCGCGTGGACTGCGCGAAGGCCCAACTCCGGTGCAATCACTGAATATTGCCGGAATATGCACGGTAAAAGGCCGTCGGCCGGCCGCTCTCGTCTGTTTGGCGTGATCCCGCCAAGTGGGGCGGCTTGTCCACCATCGTGGACACCTGCTACCCCCGCCCGGCCCCGCGGGTACGGTGGGGGCGTGCCCAAGCCCCTCGCCCTCGACTTCGACCCGATCGCCCGCGCCGACGAGCTCTGGACCCGCCGCTGGGGCAAGGTGCCGTCCATGGCGGCGATCACCTCGGTGATGCGCGCCCACCAGATCCTGCTCGGCCGGGTCGACGCCGTGGTCAAGCCCTACGGCCTCACCTTCGCCCGCTACGAGGCCCTGGTGCTGCTCACCTTCAGCCGCTCCGGCGAGCTCCCGCTCTCCAAGATCGGCGAGCGCCTGATGGTCCACCCCACCAGCGTCACCAACACCGTCGACCGCCTGGAGCGGGCCGGCCTGGTCACCCGCCGCCCCAACCCGCTCGACGGCCGCGGCGTCCTCGCCGCCATCACCGACCGCGGCCGCCGGGTCGTCGAGGAGGCCACCCGCGAACTCGTCACCGTCGAGTTCGGCCTGGACGGCTACGACGCCGACGCCTGCCGCGAGGTGTTCGACCTGCTGCGCCCGCTGCGGATCGCCGCCGGCGACTTCGAGGCCCCGGCCGGGGAGGGGCCCGACCGGGACGGCGCGTAGGGGCGGTTACCCTCGACTGCATGAAGCAGAGTGTGCTGACCCGCTACCGCGTTATGGCCTACGTCACCGGTGTGCTCCTGATCCTGCTCACCCTCGGGGTGATCGCCAAGTACGTCCTCGACGTCTCGGGCGCGTCCGGCTTCACCGCCGCGGTCGGCATCGCGCACGGCTGGCTGTACGTGGTCTACCTGGCGTTCGCCTTCGACCTGGGCACCAAGGCCAAGTGGCCGATGGGCAAGCTGCTCTGGACCCTGCTGGCCGGCACCGTCCCCACCGCCGTGTTCTTCGTCGAGCGCCGGGTCGTCCGCGAGGTCGCGCCGCTGGTCGCCGCACCGGAGCCGGTCGCCGCCTGACCGCGCCCGCACCAGCGCTCTGCCGGGGCGCCCCTTCCGCCGGAAGGGGCGCCCCTCCGCGTGTCCGGGGCCGGCCGTCGACAGGTACTAGGACGTCCGAGTAAATTACTAGGACATCCAAGCAGTTCTTCCGCCGCCCCCACCGGAGCGGCCGCACGGAGCGGGAGTCGGAGCCGATGGACGCCGAGCAGATCGAGGCCGGACGGCAGCGCTGGCAGCAGCGGTACGACAGGGCGCGCAAGCGCGACGCGGACTTCACCACGCTGAGCGGCGAGGAGGTCGCCCCGGTCTACGGCCCGCCGCCCGGCCGGGAGGTCGAGGGCTTCGAGCGGATCGGCTGGCCCGGCGAGTACCCCTACACCCGCGGCCTGCACCCCACCGGCTACCGCGGCCGGGCCTGGACCATCCGCCAGTTCGCCGGCTTCGGCAACGCCGAGCAGACCAACGAGCGCTACCGGATGATCCTCGACTCCGGCGGCGGCGGCCTCTCCGTCGCCTTCGACATGCCGACCCTGATGGGCTACGACTCCGACGACGCCCGCTCGCTCGGCGAGGTCGGCCACTGCGGCGTCGCCATCGACTCCGCCGCCGACATGGAGGTGCTGTTCCGCGGCATCCCGCTCGGCGAGGTCACCACCTCGATGACCATCAGCGGCCCCGCCGTCCCGGTCTTCTGCATGTACCTGGTCGCCGCCGAGCGCCAGGGCGTCGACCCCGCCGTCCTCAACGGCACCCTCCAGACCGACATCTTCAAGGAGTACATCGCCCAGAAGGAGTGGCTCTTCGCCCCCGAGCCCCACCTGCGCCTGATCGGCGACCTGATGGAGCACTGCGCGGCCGGCATCCCCGCCTACAAGCCGCTCTCCGTCTCCGGCTACCACATCCGCGAGGCCGGGGCCACGGCCGCCCAGGAGCTCGCCTACACCCTCGCCGACGGCCTCGCCTACGTCGAGCTCGGCCTCTCCCGCGGCCTCGACGTGGACGTCTTCGCCCCCGGCCTGTCCTTCTTCTTCGACGCCCACCTCGACTTCTTCGAGGAGATCGCCAAGTTCCGCGCCGCCCGCCGGATCTGGGCCCGCTGGATGCGCGACCACTTCGGCGCGAAGACCGACAAGGCGCAGTGGCTGCGCTTCCACACCCAGACCGCCGGCGTCTCGCTCACCGCCCAGCAGCCCTACAACAACGTGGTCCGCACCGCCGTCGAGGCGCTCTCCGCCGTCCTCGGCGGCACCAACTCGCTGCACACCAACGCCCTCGACGAGACGCTCGCCCTCCCCAGCGAGCAGGCCGCCGAGATCGCCCTGCGCACCCAGCAGGTGATCATGGAGGAGACCGGCGTCACCAACGTCGCCGACCCGCTCGGCGGCTCCTGGTACGTCGAGGCGCTCACCGACCGGATCGAGCGGCAGGCCGAGGCGATCTTCCAGCAGATCCTGGACAAGGGCGGCCTCGGCCGGGAGGGCGCCGAGCACCCGATCGGCCCGATGACCTCCGGCATCCTGCGCGGCATCGAGGAGGGCTGGTTCACCGGCGAGATCGCCGAGGCCGCCTTCCGCTACCAGCAGGGCGTCGAGAAGGGCGACAAGCGGGTGGTCGGCGTCAACTGCCACCCCCGCAGCGTCACCCCCGAGCTGGAGATCCTCCGGGTCAGCCACGAGGTCGAACGCGAGCAGGTCCGCGCCCTGCGCGAGCGCAAGGCGCGGCGCGACGAGGACGCCGTCCGGGCCGGCCTCGACGCGATGCTCGCCGCCGCCCGCTCCGGCGCCAACATGATCGAGCCGATGCTCCGGGCCGTCCGCGCCGAGGCCACCCTCGGCGAGATCTGCCACGCCCTGCGCGAGGAGTGGGGCACCTACCGGGAGAACGCCAGCTTCTAGGCCCTGCCCGACCGCCCGCCCGACCACCCGGCCGCCCCGGAGGCCTGTCCGTCCGCGCCCCTATCCTGGCCCGGGGAAAGGGGAGTGACGGATGACCGGGGGAGCGCGGCTCGCCGAGCGGTTCGAGGAGCACCGGCCCAGGCTGCGGGCGGTGGCGTACCGGATGCTCGGGTCACTGGGCGAGGCCGACGACGTGGTGCAGGAGACCTGGCTGCGGCTGGACCGGCACGCCGAGGAGGTGGAGAACCTGGGCGGCTGGCTGACCACCGTCGCCTCCCGGGTCTGCCTGAACGAGCTGCGCGGCCGGGAGCGGCGGCGCGAGGAGGAGCTGGACACCTCGGTGCCGGACCCGGTGCTGGCCGCGCCGGAGCGGGACGACCCGGAGGCGGCCGCGCTGCTGGGCGACCGGGTGGGGATCGCGCTCCAGGTGGTGCTGGGCACGCTCGGCCCGGCCGAGCGGCTCGGGTTCGTGCTGCACGACCTGTTCGCGGTGCCGTTCGAGGAGATCGCGCCGCTGCTGGACAAGTCTCCGGCGGCGGTGCGGCAGGCGGTGAGCCGGGCCCGCCGGCGAGTGCGTGAGGGCGCCCCGGAGCCGGACCGCGACCCGGCGGCCCAGCGGGCCGCGGTGGAGGCGTTCCGGGCGGCCTCCCGGGACGGCGACTTCGAGGCCCTGGTGGCGGTGCTGGCCCCGGACGCGGTGCTGCGGGCGGACGGCGGCACCGCGATGGCGGCGCTCAGCAAGGTGCTCCGCGGCAGCCGGGCGATCGCCTCCTCGGCGCAGGGCTTCCGGCACCTGCTGCCGTTCGGCCGCCCGGTGCTGGTGAACGGCGCCCACGGGGTGCTGACGGTGGTGGACGGCGCGCCGGTCTCGGTGATGGCGTTCACCGTGGTGGACGGCCTGGTCGCGCGGATCGACGTGCTGGCCGACCCGGAGCGGCTGGCGGCGCTGGACCTGACCGGCCTGACCGGCCCGGACGGCCCTGACGGGCCCGCCGGCCTCGACGGCTGAGCCCGGATCAGCGCAGCAGCCCCGGGAAGGGGCCCAGCAGTAGGGTGGTGAAGCGGCGGATCCAGTCCGGGGTGACGGGTTCGCCGCTCACCAGCAGCCGGTGCTCGACGGTGCCGGCGATGGTGTCGAAGATGATGTCGATCTCCTCGTCGGCGGCGGCCCGGTCCCGGTCCGGGTCCATCTCGCCGCGGGCCTGGGCGTTGGCCCGGCCGAGTTCGACCAGGACCTTCTGCGGCTGGACGATCCGCTCCCGGATCCGCCGGCGCAGCTGCGGGTCGCGGGTGCCCTCGGCGAACAGGGCGAGCAGCGCGGCCTGGGTCTCGGGGAGGCTGAGCAGTTCGGCGAAGCGGGCGACCACGGCCTCGATGTCGGCCTGGAGGCTGCCGCGGTCGGCGCACTCCAGCTGGTCGAAGAGGCTGGCGATGGCGTCGACGACGAGTTCGCTCTTGGACGGCCAGCGCCGGTAGAGGGTGGTCTTGGCCACGCCGGCCCGCAGGGCGACGTCGCCCATGGTGAGCCCGCCCCAGCCGAGTTCGGCGAGCGCCTCGCGGGTGGCGTCGAGGATGGCCTGGTCGGCGGCGGCGCTGCGGGGGCGGCCCTTGCCGCGGGCGGGCGGCGCGCCGGGCGGGGCGTCCTCGACGGGTGCGGCGTCCGGGGCGGGCGGGTCCTGGTGCTCGGCGGGCTGCCGGGTGGTGGGGGCCACCGCGCCTCCTGGCTTGTTTACTCAGAAGTAACTTGTTGCTTCCACGGTAGCGACATGCCGCGTCGACCGGCACCCGCCCCGGACCGGAAAGTGGGACAGCTCACGCTCCGGGAGGGTGCGGGGGGCTTGCGGGGGGAGCCCGGGGGGCAGATACGCTACGACCAGTAGCGAAAGAGCGACGACCATCGCGCCCCGCCCCGGGATCGGGCGGGCGCCCGACGCGGGTGGGGACCCGCGTCGAACGGTCCGGGCCCCGCCGGGGAGGCGGGCGGCCCGCTCCGGTCTTTTCCGGGTGGATGGCACCCGGCACCGGCTCCGACGGGGGAGGATAGGGCCATGCAGTCACGGAATTCGCGTCTCAACAGCTCCGCCCTCCGCGGTGCGGTGGACCTCGCCGCGGTGAAGGCGGCCGGAGAGGCCGCCCAGAAGGCGGAGCAGACCCGGGCCGAGCGGGCCCGGCAGGCGGCGGCGGGCGACGGCCCGGCGCTCGCGGACTACCCCCTGGTCCTGGACGTCACCGAGGAGACCTTCGAGTCCGAGGTGGTCCAGCGCTCGGCCGAGGTCCCGGTGGTGGTGGACTTCTGGGCCGAGTGGTGCGGCCCGTGCAAGCAGCTCAGTCCGGTGCTGGAGCGCCTCGCCGAGGAGTACGCCGGCCGGATCGTGCTCGCCAAGATCGACGTGGACGCCAACCCGGAGATCGCCCAGCAGTTCGGGATCCAGGGCATTCCGGCCGTGATGGCGGTGGTGGCGGGCCAGCTGGTGCCGCTGTTCCAGGGCGCCGAGAACGAGGCGAACGTCCGCAAGATCCTGGACCAGCTGATCGCGGTGGCCGAGCAGCGCTTCGGCATCGTCGGCGGGGCCGCCGGCGGCGGCGAGGGCGCGGCGGCCGAGCCCCGGGTGCCGGCCGACCCGGCGCTGGAGGCCGCGCACGACGCGCTGGACCGGGGCGACCTGGCCGGCGCGGTGCGGGCGTACCAGAACGTGCTGAGCGACCGGCCCGGGCACGTCGAGGCCAAGCTGGGCCTGGCCCAGGCGCAGCTGCTGCAGCGGGTGGAGGAGCTCGACCCGCAGCAGGTGCGCGCCGACGCGGCGGCCGACCCGAAGGACGTGCCGGCCCAGCTGCGGGCCGCCGACCTGGACCTGGTCGGCGGACACGTGGAGGACGCCTTCGGGCGCCTGGTCGACACCGTCGCCCGGACGTTCGGCGAGGACCGGGACGCGGCGCGGCTGCGGCTGCTGGAGCTGTTCGAGGTGATCGGCTCGGAGGACCCGCGCACCGTGGCGGCCCGCCAGGCGCTGGCCCGGGTGCTGTTCTGACGAGCCGCCCGAGCGGCCCGTCCGGGCGCTGACCGGGCGTCCCGGACGGGGCACCCGGGAGCGTCCCGGCGGCACCGGGTGACACCTCGGGTGACCTGCGGTGTCGTCGGCGATTTGACGACTTTCGGGTGGAGTCCGGCCAGGTTTACCAAATCTTGATAACGCCCCGCCGCGGTCACGACTCGTGACCGCGGCGGGGTGTTTCGGCAGTGTTTCAGCAGTTTGACATCGGACGCACCCGCGATTTCGGTCACACTCCGTTGCGGAGCCTTCGATTCCATGATCGACCCCGTTCACTGTTGGATTACCCGTCAGTAACGGACCTCTTGTGCTCTGCCCCGGTTTGGACAACGATCGGCCACGCCCGGTCCCTCGGCGACGAGGGGTCCCCACCGGGTGAGGGCAGGGGGGTAACCGCGGATCCCACGCAGCGGTTCCTGGCCTCGAAACGGCCGCGCGGCCCGCGCGGCCGCCTGGTTGTCGCTCGGGGGTGATCGCCCGCGCCGTCCCCACGGCGGCAGGCGCTCTCCGCTACCGAGGACGTAGCTCTCTCCCATCCCGGGCCGGACCACGTGCGGGACGCACCGGAACGACCGGAGATGTACGTCCTAGAAGGAGGACCACGCATGTCCCAGTCCTACGGCAAGACCCGCTGGAAGCGCTTCGCCCTGGTGATGGTGCCCAGCATCGCGGCCACCGCCGCGATCGGCGTCTCGCTGGCCAACTCCGCCCTCGCGGCCTCGTTCTCGGTCTCCGGCCAGCAGTTCAAGGTCACCGTCGACGACCTCCAGGGCGAGGGCTTCTCCCAGTTCGGCGGCGTGGACGTCGAGAAGAACGGCACCCCGCACCCGGTCGCGGTCTCCGCCTTCGACCACGCGACGCTGAAGAACCTGTGCCAGTCGGTCGTCACCGACCTCGGCCCGCTCGGCAAGTGGACCCTGGTCCTCAACGCCGGCCAGAGCGACGACAAGGCGAAGCAGGTCGACGCCCAGCAGCTGCTGATCGACCTCAACCAGCTGAACGCGGACGCCGAGTTCAAGAACATCAACATCGGCCAGGACGCCGGCACCCTCAAGGGCTCCGCCGTCAAGAAGCTCCAGGACGACGGCGGCACCCTGCCGACCGGCGCCCAGGGCTTCGCCCAGGCCGCCGACTCCGCGCACCTGCAGCACGTCCAGCAGACCGCGTGGGCCACCTCGGCCGGCACCTTCACGCTCAACGGCCTGAAGCTGAACATCAACAAGGGCTCCGGCGCGGGCGTCGAGTGCTACTAGTCCGCACCTGAGGGCCCGCCCGCCGGGCCCGACGGCGGACCACCGGTGCGAGGGGGCGGCCGCGCCGCCCCCTCGCACCGCACCCCGGCGCACCCGGGACCACCCGTCTTCCCCCTCGGACCCACCATCGAGGAGTCGCACCATGTCCAGCGCAACCGTCGAGGCCTGGCCCGAGAACCCGGTCGGCCCGGTCGGCCGCACCCGGCGGGGGTTCCGCGCGTGGCGGCGCACCCGGCCGTTCTGGGGCGGGCTGCTCGCGATGATCGCCGGCGTGCCGATCCTGTACTTCCCCTACGCCCACCTCAGCCTGGGCGGCCTGACGGTGGCGATGGCCACCACCGCCGGCGCCGGATCGATGATCATCGGCCTGCTCATGATCTCGCTCGGGCTGACCGCCTGGTTCCAGCCCGTGGTGCGGATCTTCTGCGGGGTGGCGACCACCATCCTGGCGCTGATCTCCGTCCCGGTCTCCAACCTCGGCGGCTTCGGCATGGGCCTGGTGCCCGGCCTGATCGCCGGCGGCCTGCTGGTCTCCTGGGCGCCGCTGCCGGAGCCGGTCGCCGACCCGGCCGCCGGGTCCACCGCGGAGTTCGCCGCGGCCCCGCAGCCGGCCCCCGCCGCGCAGCTGCCCGCCCAGGCCGCCGCCGAGCGGCCGTTGGAGCACGGGCCCGTCCCGCAGGCGCCCGCCGGAGAGGAGCAGCGGTGACCGGACCCGAGCAGCCGACCGTCCCCGGCCCCCGGCACGCGGTCCCCCGGGAGGGGGTCCGCTCCCGGCTGCGCGGACGGGCGCTGGCGATCGCCGCCGTGCCGACCGCGCTGCTGGTCGGCGCGGCCTACGCGCCGACGCTGGCCGCCGCCGACCCGCAGCAGAGCGGCGCCTGCGCCCCGGACACGGTGCTGAAGGAGACGCCCGTCCCGAAGAGCGAGATCAAGGTGCTGCCGGACTCCTCGGTGAGCCGGGCCGCGACCGCCGGGCAGGCCCCGGCGGGCAGCGCCGCCGCGGTGCCGGCGGTCTTCACCGGCCAGGCCGGCCCCGCGACGGCGCAGTCCGCCGTGTACACCGTGCCGAAGGCGGACGCCGCCCCCGGCGGGGTCCGGCAGGCCGGGGTGATCGACGACTGGTGGAACGACCTGATCCACCCGGGCGCGAGCGCCTCCCCGTCCCCGACGCCCTCGCCGACCGCGCGGCCCACCACCGCCGCGCCGACCGCCCCCGCGGCCACCCCGGCCCCGTCCGGCGCCCCCCGCGCCGCCGGGACGCCCGCCGCCCCGTCGGCGCCCGCCGCCCCGGCCGCGAGCGGCTCCACCGCCCCGAAGCCCACCGCCTCCGGCGGCACCGCGCCCAAGGGCAGCGCCGCGCCCTCGTCCTCGTCCTCGCCCTCGCCGTCCGCCTCGGCCTCGGCGGACCCGAACTGCCTGGTCAGCACCAAGGGCCTGGCCGCGAAGGCGGCCCCCTCCGGCCACGTGGTGCCGGACCAGAACTGGGTGCTGCACTCCACCCGGCTGGCCCTGCACGGCTCGGTGTTCAACGGCGTCTACGACGTCACCACGGAGAGCGGCACCAAGCGGGTGCTGAAGTTCACCACGGCCAGCGTCGACATCGAGAACCTCGACATGTCGACCATCCAGATCCCCGGCCTGACCTTCCACGTGAAGAGCCGCGAGGGGTCGACCTCGACCATGCGCAACGGGCCGATCACCATGTACGTGGAGAGCCTGTCGGGCAACCTGGCGGCGGTCTACGGCCTGCCGATCCCGATCGACCTGGGCCAGATCACGCTCACCCCGGACACCCTGCCGAAGTGGCTGTGGGACCTGCTGGGCGCGGTGCCGATCCCGCTGGACCTGACGCTGACCAACGCCAAGGCGGTGCAGGCGGGCCAGTTCGGCGGCGACCTGACCATCCCCGGCATGCGGCTGTTCAACGACAAGGAGCCGTACGACGGCTGACCGGCCGCCACGGAACGCCGCAGGGGCGGGACCCGGTCCTCGGGTCCCGCCCCTGCGGCGTTCGCGCGGGGTGCTCAGCTCTCCGAGCGGGCGCCCAGGTGGTGCACCTGGACCATGTTGGTGGTGCCCGGGATGCCGACCGGCACGCCGGCCGTGACGATCACGGTGTCGCCCTCGGCGAGGCGGCCCATCTTGAGCAGCTCGCGGTCGAGCTGCTCGACCATCTCGTCGGTGGTGGCCACCTGCTCCGAGACGTACGCCTCGACGCCCCAGCTCAGCGAGAGCTGGTTGCGGGTGGCGACGTCCGGGGTGAAGGCGATCACCGGGATCGGCGAGCGGTAGCGGGAGAGCCGGCGCGCGGTGTCACCGGACTTGGTGAACGCGACCAGCGCCCTGCCGTCCAGGAAGTCGCCCAGCTCGCACGCGGCGCGGGCGACCGAGCCGCCCTGGGTGCGCGGCTTGCGGCCCGGGTTGAGCGGTTGGAGGCCCTGCGAGAGCAGCTCCTCCTCGGCCTTCTCGGCGATCCGGCTCATGGTCCGGACGGTCTCGACCGGGTACTTGCCGACGCTCGACTCGGCGGACAGCATGACCGCGTCCGCCCCGTCCAGGATGGCGTTGGCGACGTCGGAGACCTCGGCGCGGGTCGGGCGCGAGGCGTGGATCATCGACTCCATCATCTGGGTGGCGACGATGACCGGCTTGGCGTTGCGGCGGGCGAGGGTGACCAGCCGCTTCTGGACCAGCGGCACCTTCTCCAGCGGGTACTCGACGGCGAGGTCGCCGCGGGCCACCATGATCGCGTCGAAGGCGAGGACGATCTCCTCCATGGCCTCGACGGCCTGCGGCTTCTCGATCTTGGCGATGACCGGCACACGAATGCCGACCTCGTCCATGACCTTGTGCACGTCGTCGATGTCCGCGGCGTTGCGGACGAACGACAGCGCGACCATGTCGACGCCCAGCTGGAGGGCGAAGCGCAGGTCGTCCTTGTCCTTCTCGGACAGCGCGGGGACGTTGACCGCCGCGCCGGGCAGGTTGATGCCCTTGTTGTTGGAGAGCACGCCGCCCTCGACCACGACGGTCTTCACCCGCGGGCCGTCGACGCTGACGACCTCCAGGGCGATGACGCCGTCGTTGATCAGGACCGGGTCGCCGGGCTTCACGTCGCCGGGCAGGCCCTTATAGGTGGTGCCGCAGATGTGCTGGTCACCGGGGACGTCCTCGGTGGTGATGGTGAACGTGTCGCCGTTGTCAACGGTCACCGGGCCGTTGGCGAAGGTCGCCAGACGGATCTTGGGGCCCTGCAGGTCGGCCAGCACGCCGATGGTGCGGCCGGTGTCCTCCGAGACCTGGCGGACGCGGCGGTACCGGTCCTCGTGCTCGGCGTGGGAGCCGTGGCTCATGTTGAGGCGGGCGACGTTCATGCCCGCTTCGACGATGGCCTTCAGCTGTTCGTAGGAGTCCGTCGCGGGACCCAGGGTGCAGACAATTTTCGCTCGGCGCATATCCGTCAGTCTATCCGTTCGTGTTATCGGTACATTCAGCTCGTACCGTCAGATATCGCCAACGAACATTCCGAGGGGTGGGATACTGACGGGTAGTCATCCCGCGCGGGGCCTACACCTCGTGGACCAGCGCGAACGTCTGCTGGGCGATCTCCAGCTCCTCGTCGGTCGGCACCACGGCGACGGTGACCCGCGAGTAGGACGGCGAGACCGTCCGCGCCTCCCGCGAGCGCACCGCGTTCAGCTCCGGGTCGACCGAAATGCCCAGCTCCTCCAGGTTGGCACAGACCGCGGCCCGCACCTCGACGGAGTTCTCCCCGACACCCGCGGTGAACGCCACCGCGTCCACCCGCCCCAGCACCGCGTAGTAGCCGCCCAGGTAGCGCCGGATCCGGTGCACGTACGAGTCGAACGCCAGCTTGGCGTCCTCCTCGCCCTCCTGGGCCCGGCGCACCACCTCGCGCATGTCGTTGTCCCCGCACAGGCCCAGCAGGCCGCTGCGCCGGTTCAGCAGGTCGTCGATCCCGTCGATGCTCATCCCGCCCACCCGGTGCAGGTGGAACACCAGGCCCGGGTCCACGTCGCCCGAGCGGGTGCCCATCACCAGGCCCTCCAGCGGGGTCAGGCCCATCGAGGTCTCCACGCACACCCCGCCCGCCACCGCCGAGGCCGAGGCGCCGTTGCCCAGGTGCAGCACGATCACGTTCAGCTCCGCCGGGTCCCGGCCGAGCAGCCGGGCGGTGGCCCGGGAGACGTACCGGTGCGAGGTGCCGTGGAAGCCGTAGCGGCGCACCCGGTGCGCGTCGGCGGTGGCCCGGTCGATCGCGTAGCGGGCCGCGTGCTCGGGCAGCGTGGCGTGGAACGCGGTGTCGAAGACCGCGACCTGCGGCAGGTCCGGGCGCAGCGCCCGGGCCACCTCAATGCCGGTGATGTTCGCCGGGTTGTGCAGCGGCGCGACCGGGATCAGCCGGCGGATCTCGGCCAGCACCGCGTCGGTGACCAGGGTCGGCCGGGTGAAGCGCAGCCCGCCGTGCACCACCCGGTGGCCGATCGCCGCCAGCTCCGGCGAGTCCAGGCCCATCAGGTCCGCGGCCAGCTCCCCGGCCACCGCCTCCAGCGCCACGTCGTGCCCGGCGAAGCGCCGCACCGTCTCGCGCGGCTCCCCGGCCGGCGGCAGGTGCAGCAGCCGGCCGCCCTCCTCGCCGATCCGCTCCACCAGGCCGGAGGCCAGCTTCGAGCCGTCCAGCATGTCGATCAGCTGGTACTTCAGCGAGGACGACCCGGCGTTCAGCACCAGGACACGGGTACCGGCGGTCACTGCGCGCCTCCTGCGGGGGAGTCCTCGACGGGCTGGGACTGGATGGCGGTGATCGCCACGGTGTTCACGATGTCCTCCACCAGGGCGCCCCGGGACAGGTCGTTCACCGGCTTGTTCAGGCCCTGGAGCACCGGGCCGACCGCGATCGCCCCGGCCGAGCGCTGCACCGCCTTGTAGGTGTTGTTGCCGGTGTTCAGGTCCGGGAAGATCAGCACGGTGGCCCGCCCGGCCACCGCCGAGCCCGGCAGCTTGGTCGCCGCGACGTGCGCGTCCACCGCCGCGTCGTACTGGATCGGGCCCTCCACCAGCAGGTCCGGGCGCTGCTCGCGGACCAGCTCGGTGGCCCTGCGGACCTTGTCCACGTCCGCGCCGGAGCCCGAGGTGCCGGTCGAGTACGACAGCATCGCCACCCGCGGCTCCACCCCGAACTGGGCGGCGGTCTCCGCCGACTGGATCGCGATGTCGGCCAGCTGCCGGGCGTCCGGGTCCGGGTTGACCGCGCAGTCGCCGTACACCAGCACCTTGTCGGCCAGGCACATGAAGAACACCGAGGAGACGATCGCCGCGCCCGGCGAGGTCTTGATCACCTCGAAGGCCGGCCGGATGGTCGCCGCGGTCGAGTGCACCGCGCCGGAGACCATGCCGTCCGCGATGCCCTCCTGCACCATCAGGGTGCCGAAGTACGAGACGTCGGCGACCACGTCCAGCGCCCGCTCCACCGTCATGCCCTTGTGCGCCCGGGCCTTCGCGTACAGCTCGGCGAACTGCTGGCGCAGCGGGCTGGCCGCCGGGTCGACGATCCGGGCCTGCGCGCCCGCGTCGCCGGCCTGCGGAAACTCGATGCCCAGCGCGGCCAGCCGGCGGTGCACCGCGTCCGGGTCGCCGAGCAGGGTCAGGTCGCAGATGTTGCGGCGCAGCAGCACCTCGGCGGCGCGCAGCACCCGGTCCTCGGTGCCCTCCGGCAGCACGATGTGCCGGCGGTCCGCGCGGGCCCGCTCCAGCAGCGCGTGCTCGAACATCATCGGGGTCACCCGCTCGGACCGGCTCAGCTCGATCCGGCTGGTCAACTCGGCCGTGTCCACGTGCAGTTCGAACAGACCGAGGGCGATCTCGGCCTTCCGCGGGCTGCTCGGCCCGATCCGGCCCTCCAGGTGGGTGAGCGCCGCCGCGGTCAGCCAGGAGCCCTCCGACACCTCCGCCACCGGGGTGCCCGGGGCCAGCCGGGAGGCCAGCGCCATCACGTTCGGGCCCGGGTGCTGGCCGAGCGTCAGCAGCACGCCCGCGATCGGCGGGGAGCCCGCCGCGTGCGCCGCCAGCGACCCGATCACCAGGTCCGCCCGGTCGCCCGGGGTCACCACCAGCGCGCCCTCGGTCAGCGCGTCCAGGAAGGTCGGCAGCATCGCCCCGCCGAACACGAAGTTCCGCACGTCCCGGGAGAGCCCCGCCGCGTCGCCCAGCAGCACCGTCGCGCCGGTCGCCTCCACCAGCTGCGCCACCGTCGGCGCGGCCAGCGCCGGCTCCTCCGGGATCACGTACACCGGCACCGGCAGCTTCTCGGTCAGCGTCCGCTGCACCTGCTGCTTGGCCCCCGGCCGGACCCGGTTGGCCACCATCGCCAGGATCGAGCACCCCAGGTCCCGGTAGGCCCGGTGCGCGTTGCGCACCTCCGCGACCACCGCCTGCGGGTCCTCGTGCCGGCCGCCGACCACCGGCAGCACGCCCGCCCCGAACTCGTTCGCCAGCCGGGCGTTGAACGCCAGCTCGTCCGGGATGTTGGTCTCCGAGAAGTCGGTGCCCAGCACCAGCACCGCCTGGCAGCGCCGCTCCAGCCGGTGGAACCGGTCCACCAGCGCCGAGACCAGCTCGTCCTGCCCGCTGGCCGCCTGCAGCGCCGCCGCCTCGTCGTAGGTCAGCCCGTACAGCTCGTCGACCGGCAGGTCCAGCCGGTACCTGCCGCGCAGCAGCTCCACCACGTGGTCACTGCCCGCCCCGCCGCCGTCGGGGGCGTGCACCAGCGGCCGGAACACCCCCACCCGGTCCACCTGGCGGGTGAGCAGTTCCATGACCCCGAGCTCCACGGCCTGCCGGCCGTCCCCCCGGTCGATCCCGGTCACGTACACGCTGCGCGCCACGGTGGAGCTCTCCGTCCGGTCGTCCCAGGCTGCGGTCGTACCGACCATACCGTCGTACCGGACGGGGGACTTGCTGCGGCACCGCCGCTACCGCCGCACGGGTCGGGCGCCGCGCGGCGGTGGCGGAGCGGTTCAGCGGGCCGGGCGGAGCCAGACGGTGGCCAGCGGCGGCAGGACCAGCTCGGCCGAGCGCGGCTGCGCGTTCCACGGCTCGGACTCGGACTTCACCGGGCCGGAGTTGCCCACCCCGCTGCCGCCGTACTCCTCGGCGTCGGTGTTGAGCACCTCCTCCCAGACCTGCTCGGCCCCCTCCAGCCGGGGCAGGCCGACCCGGAAGCCGTGCCGGACCACCGGGGAGAAGTTGCAGACCGCCACCAGCGGGCTGCCGTCGGCGGCGAAGCGGACGAAGGACAGCACGTTGTCCTCGGCCGCCCCGCCGTCCAGCCAGGCGAACCCGGCCGGGACGGTGTCCTGCTCGTACAGCGCCGGGGTGTCCCGGTAGACGTGGTTGAGCGCGCCGACCAGGCGCTGCACGCCGCGGTGGTCGGCGTGCGCCGGCCAGCCCTCGTCCAGCACCCACCACTGCGGGCCGTGCTCGTGGTCCCACTCCGCGCCCTGGGCGAACTCCTGCCCCATGAACAGCAGTTGCTTGCCCGGGTGGGCCCACATGAAGCCCAGGTAGGCCCGGTGGTTGGCACGCTGCTGCCACCAGTCGCCGGGCATCTTGGCGACCAGCGACTGCTTCCCGTGCACCACCTCGTCGTGCGAGATCGGCAGGACGTAGTTCTCCGAGTAGGCGTAGACCATCGAGAAGGTCAGCTCGTTGTGGTGGTACTTGCGGTGCACCGGCTCCTTGGCGATGTACACCAGCGAGTCGTGCATCCAGCCCATGTTCCACTTCAGGCCGAAGCCCAGCCCGCCGCTGTCGGTCGGCCGGGTCACCCCCTCCCAGGCGGTGGACTCCTCGGCGACCGTCAGCACGCCCGGGCAGCGCCGGTAGACGGTGGCGTTCATCTCCTGCAGGAAGGAGGCCGCGTCCAGGTTCTCCCGGCCGCCGTACTGGTTGGGCGTCCAGGCGCCGCCCTCCCGGGAGTAGTCCAGGTAGAGCATCGAGGCCACCGCGTCCACCCGCAGGCCGTCGACGTGGAACTCCTCGCACCAGTACACCGCGTTGGCGACCAGGAAGTTGCGCACCTCGGTGCGGCCGTAGTCGAACTCCAGCGTCCCCCAGTCCGGGTGCTCGGCGCGCAGCGGGTCGGCCGGCTCGTACAGCGGCTCGCCGTCGAACCGGGCCAGCGCGAAGCCGTCCTTGGGGAAGTGCGCGGGCACCCAGTCGACCAGCACGCCGATGCCGTGCCGGTGCAGGGTGTCGACCAGGTGCCGGAAGTCGTCCGGGGTGCCGAGCCGGGCGGTCGGGGCGTAGAAGCCGGAGACCTGGTAGCCCCAGGAGCCGCCGAACGGGTGCTCCATCACCGGCATGAACTCGACGTGGGTGAAGCCGAGTTCGTTCAGGTAGCCGGGCAGCACCTCGGCGATCTCCCGGTAGGACGTCAGCTCCGGCCGCCAGGACGCCAGGTGCAGCTCGTAGACGGACATCGGGGCGCGGTGGTGCACGGTGCGGGCGCGCCGCGCCATCCAGTCGGCGTCCTGCCACTCGTGCCGGGAGACGGTCACCACCGAGGCGGTGTCCGGCGGGCACTGGGTGGCCCGGGCCAGCGGGTCGGCCTTCTCCAGCCGGTGCCCCTGCCGGGTGAGGATCTGGTACTTGTAGCACTCGCCCTCGCCGACCCCCGGCAGGAACACCTCCCACACGCCCGAGGAGCCCAGCGAGCGCATCGGGTGCGCGGTGCCGTCCCAGTGGTTGAACGAGCCGATCACCCGCACCCCGACCGCGTTCGGCGCCCAGACCGCGAACGCCGTGCCGGCCACCCCGTCGACCGTGCGCGGGTGCGAGCCCAGCGCCTGCCACAGCTGCTCGTGCCGGCCCTCCCGGATCAGGTGCAGGTCCAGCTCGCCCAGCGTCGGGGCGAACCGGTAGCCGTCCTCCTGGGCCAGCGGCTCGCCGCCCGGGTACGTCACCCGCAGGGTGTAGCGCGGGAAGCTCTGCCCGGTCAGCAGGCCGGTGAACAGGCCGCCCTGCTGGTGGGTCAGCTCCGCCGGGCCCAGCTCGGTCTCCACCACCACCCGCTCCGCGAACGGCCGCAGCACCCGGATCGCGGTGCCCGTCGGCACCTCGTGCGCGCCCAGCAGCGCGTGCGGGTCGTGGTGCGCGCCGGAGACCAGCCGCTCCACCTCGGCCGGCGGCAGCGGGGCCTCCGGCAGCCGCAGCGCGCCCCCGGCGGCCGGCGGCCGGGCCGCGGCGGAGTCCGCCGCGCCCGCCCGCCCGGCCGGCTTCGCCGCGGTGGACTTCGCCGGGGCCGCGGCCGGGGTCTTCGCGGCGGGGGCCTTCGCGGCGGGCTTCGCAGCGGGCCGCCCGGCGGTGGCCTTGCTGCGCGGACCGCTGCGGAACGTGGCCGGGACGGCCGGGGGGCGGTCGGCGGACGGGTCGAGCGGACCGAGCGGGGTCACGGCGGAATCCTCCAGGATCGGGGTGCCTTGCGCGGGGGACGCGGGGGACGCGGGGAGCTGTCGGGGAGGGACGGGTGGCACGGGTCGTACGGGCCGCGCCGGTCGTACGGGTGGCGCGCGGGCGCGCGGCGGCCCGGCCGCCGGGCGGGCGGCCGGGCCCGGGTCAGACGGAGTCCGCCAGGCGGTTGATCGCGGCCAGCGGGATGGGCAGCCAGCTCGGCCGGTGCCGGGCCTCGTACACCACCTCGTAGACCGCCTTGTCGATCTCCAGCGCCCGCATCAGCTCCGGGGTGCCGGCCGGGTCGACGCCGCCGCCCGCGGTGTAGCCCGCGCAGTACGCGGCCCGGTTGCGGGCGGCCCAGGCCGAGGCGAGCAGGGCCAGCTCCGGGTCCTGGCCGGGGGCGCCGGCCAGCAGGTGGGCGGCCGCGTAGTCGAAGGAGCGGAGCATCGCGGCGACGTCCCGCAGCGCGGGCTGCGGGAGGCGGCGCTCGGCCAGCGGCTTGGCCGGCTCGCCCTCGAAGTCCAGCAGCACCCAGCCCTGCGGGGTGCGCATCGCCTGGCCCAGGTGCAGGTCGCCGTGGATCCGCTGGACCAGCAGGCCGTCCAGGTGGGCCTCGGTGAGCTGCTGGAACGCGGCGCGCAGCGCGGGGCGGTAGCGCATCAGGCCGGGCACGGCGGTGACCGCGGAGTCCAGCCGGGCGGCCATCGCGTCGGCCAGCTCGGCGATCTTCGTCCGGTCCAGCCGGGCGGTCGGCATGCTGCGGGCCAGCACCCGGTGCACCTCGGCGGTGGCCCGGCCCAGCCGGTGCGCCTCGATCGCGAAGTTGCCCGGCGAGGGGTCGCCCTTGAGCCGGGCGACCTGGTCGAGGGCCAGCTCCCAGCCGTCCTCGGCGTCCGCCAGGTAGCGCTGGAGCAGGCCCAGGGTGGCGGGCTCGGAGCGCTCCAGCCGGCACTCGAACCAGGCGGCGACCCGCGGGATGCGGGTCGACCCGGCCCGGGACAGCGCCAGCGAGAGTTCCAGGTCGGGGTTGGTGCCCGGGCTGATCCGGCGGAACAGCTTGAGGATGAACTCGGTGTCGTAGATCACCGAGGAGTTGGACTGCTCGGCGGTGGACGCCCGCCCCGGCAGGTTGCCCGGCAGGCCCGGGCCGGGGGTGCGGCGGAACGACAGCGAGCCGAACCGGTCGCCGGTCGCCAGGTGCTCCAGCAGCCGGCCGGTCAGCTCCGGGTCGTGCACCGCGTCGTAGAGCGTCGCCCCGTCGTAGGTGCCGCCCGTCAGCCGGCCCAGCACCGCCATCGGGCCGACCGAGGCGGGCTGCTCCGAGCGGATGCCCAGCAGCAGCTGGTAGACGTCCTCCGGGCCGGCGGAGGCACCGCCGTACTCGACCCGCACCAGCAGGTGCAGCAGGGCCGGGTCGCCGACCTGGAGCGGGGTGCCGACCACCGGGGTGAGCGCGGCGATCGGCCGGCCCTTGCCGGCGTACCAGCGCTGGGTGGGCAGCCACTCGGCGATCAGCGGCACGGCCGCCTGGACCAGCTCGCCGACTCCGGCGGCGGTTCTCCGGACCCCCGGTGTGCGCGTTCCCACCGGCCCCATGGCGGCGTCGGAGGGCTCACGGTGCACGTGGGCTTGAGAACGGGAGGGTTCGGACATGACTCCCTTTCCCCGGAAGCGGGCGGCTGCCCGACGAATCGTGGCCGGGCCCAGCAGTCTTCCGGATTTCGGCGGCGCGGCGGCGACGGCACGCGAGCAGCGGCTCGGTGTCACGCCTTCGTGTGGGTGGCCGTTGGGCTGTTCTCCGTACGCGGTGGTGCGAAGACCCCCGGGGGCGCGCGGGGATTCCCGCGCGCCCGCGGAGGGTGACGTCCCGTTCGGGGCCTGAGGGATCGTTACTTCTTGGACGTGCTGCGGCGTTCCGGCCGCTACCGGGACCCGGACGGCTTCGTCCGGTCCTGGCGCAGTTGGAACCAGTAGAACCCGTGGCCGGCCAGCGTCAGCAGGTACGGCCACTCGCCGATGGTGGGGAAGCGCACGCCGCCGATCAGCTCGACCGGGTACCGCCCCCCGTACTGCCGCAGGTCCAGTTCGGTCGGCTGCGCGAACCGCGAGAAGTTGTTCACGCACATGACCAGGTCGCCCTCGTACTCGCGCACGAAGGCCAGCACCGCGGGATTGCTGGAGGGCAGCTCGGTGTAGCTGCCGAGGCCGAACGCGGGGTTGAGCTTGCGGATCTCGATCATGCGACGCGTCCAGTGCAGCAGCGAACTCGAACTACTCTGCTGCGCCTCGACGTTGGTCACCTGAAAGCCGTACACCGGGTCCATGATGGGCGGCAGACTGAGCCTGCCCGGGTCCGCCGATGAGAAACCCGCATTGCGGTCCGGCGTCCACTGCATCGGGGTGCGGACGCCGTCCCGGTCGCCCAGCCAGATGTTGTCGCCCATGCCGATCTCGTCGCCGTAGTACAGCACCGGCGAGCCGGGCAGCGAGAGCAGCAGCGCGGTGAACAGCTCGACCTGGTTGCTGTCGTTCTCCAGCAGCGGGGAGAGCCGGCGGCGGATGCCCACGTTGGCCCGCATCCGCGGGTCCTTCGCGTACTCCGCGTACATGTAGTCGCGCTCCTCGTCGGTGACCATCTCCAGGGTCAGCTCGTCGTGGTTGCGCAGGAAGATGCCCCACTGGCAGCCCGAGGGGATCTCCGGGGTCTTCGCCAGGATCTCGGAGACCGGGTAGCGGGACTCCCGGCGGACCGCCATGAAGATCCGCGGCATCACCGGGAAGTGGAACGCCATGTGGCACTCGTCGCCGCCGGAGCCGAAGTCGCCGAAGTAGTCGACCACGTCCTCCGGCCACTGGTTGGCCTCCGCCAGCAGCACGGTGTCCGGGTAGTTGGCGTCGATCTCCTTGCGGACCCGCTTCAGGAAGTCGTGGGTCTCCGGCAGGTTCTCGCAGTTGGTGCCCTCCCGGGCGTAGAGGTACGGCACCGCGTCCAGCCGGAAGCCGTCGATGCCGAGGTCGAGCCAGAACTTCAGCGCCGCCATCACCTCCTCCTGCACCCGCGGGTTGTCGTAGTTCAGGTCCGGCTGGTGGCTGAAGAAGCGGTGCCAGTAGTACTGCTTGCGGACCGGGTCGAAGGTCCAGTTCGAGGACTCGGTGTCGACGAAGATGATCCGCGCGTCCGGGTACTGCTTGTCGTCGTCGGCCCACATGTAGAAGTCGCCGTACGGGCCGTCCGGGTCGCTGCGGGACGCCTGGAACCACGCGTGCTGGTCGCTGGTGTGGTTGACCACGAAGTCGATGATCACCCGCATGCCGCGCAGGTGCGCCGCGTCCACGAACTCCACGAAGTCGGCCAGGTTGCCGAACTCGGGGAGCACCGACTGGTAGTCCGAGACGTCGTAACCGCCGTCCCGCAGGGGGGAGTTCATGAACGGGGGCAGCCAGAGGCAGTCCACCCCCAGCCACTGGAGGTAGTCGAGCCGCGAGGTGAGTCCCTTGAGGTCGCCGATGCCGTCGCCGTTGCTGTCCTGGAACGAACGCACCAGCACTTCGTAGAAGACCGCGCGTTTGAACCACTCGGGGTCGCGGTCCCGGGCGGGGGTGTCGGCGAAGGTGTCGGGGACGGGCTCGTTGACTGTCACTGCGGGTTCCTCCGAACCGTGAGGAGGTGGGCCGGCCCGGAAGAGGGGTCGAGCCGGACGTAGTTGTGACGGCCCCAGGCGTAGGTGGCGCCGGTCAGCTCGTCGTGCACCGTCAGCGGCCCCGGCGCGTCGAGCGTCACCGTGGCCTCCTGGACGTGGTGCGGGTCCAGGTTGACCACGCAGATCACCCGGTCCTCCAGGCCGTCCTCGGTGACGGCGGTCTTGGAGAACGCGATGATCCGGTCGTTGTCCACGGGGTGGAAGCGCAGGTCCCGCAGCTGCTGGAGCGCGGGGTGGCGGCGGCGCAGCCGGTTCAGCGCGGTCAGCAGCGGCGCCAGCGAGTCCTGCCGGGACCAGTCGCGCGGGCGCAGCTCGTACTTCTCCGAGTGCAGGTACTCCTCCGAGCCGGGCGCCGCCGCCTCGTTCTCGAACAGCTCGAAGCCCGCGTACACCCCGAAGGACGGGGAGAGCGCCGCCGCCAGCACCGCGCGCACCGCGAACGCGGCCGGGCCGCCGTGCTGGAGGTACTCGGGCAGGATGTCCGGGGTGTTGGCGAAGAAGTTCGGCCGCATGTACGCGGCCGCCTCGCCGGTCAGCTCGGTCAGGTACTCGGTCAGCTCGGCCTTGGTATTGCGCCAGGTGAAGTACGTGTAGGACTGGTGGAAGCCGACCTTGCCCAGGGTGTGCATCATCGCCGGGCGGGTGAACGCCTCGGCCAGGAACAGCACGTCCGGGTCGGTGCGGGCGATGTCCGCGAGCACCTTCTCCCAGAAGTTCACCGGCTTGGTGTGCGGGTTGTCGACCCGGAAGATCCGCACCCCGCGGGCCATCCAGAACCGCAGGACCCGCACCGTCTCGCGGACGATCCCGTCGAAGTCCTGGTCGAAGTTGACCGGATAGATGTCCTGGTACTTCTTCGGCGGGTTCTCCGCGTACGCGATGGTGCCGTCCGCGCGGTGGCTGAACCACTCCGGGTGCTTGTGCACCCACGGGTGGTCCGGCGAGCACTGCAGCGCGAAGTCCAGCGCCACCTCCAGGCCCAGCGCGCCCGCCTCCGCCACGAAGTGGTCGAAGTCCTCCAGGGTGCCCAGGTCCGGGTGGACCGCGTCGTGCCCGCCCTCCGGCGAGCCGATCGCCCACGGCGAGCCGACGTCCCGCGGACCGGCCGTCAGCGCGTTGTCCGGGCCCTTGCGGTGGGCCCGGCCGATCGGGTGGACCGGCGGCAGGTACACCACGTCGAAGCCCATCGCGGCCACCGCGGGCAGCCGCTCGGCGGCCGTCCGGAAGGTGCCCGACACCGGCGGCTCGACGCCCGAGGGGTCGACCACCGCGCCCTCCGAGCGCGGGAAGAACTCGTACCAGGAGCCGAACAGCGCCCGCTTGCGGTCCACCTGGAGCGGCTGCGAGCGAGTGGCCGAAACCAGCTCCCGCAGCGGGTACCGGTCCAGCAGCGCCGTCACCTCCGGGCCGAGCGCCGCCGCGTAGCGGCTCAGCGGCGGCAGGCCGGTGTCGCGCAGCGCGTCCACCGCCGCCAGCACCTGGGCCCGGCCGTCCTTCTTCGGCACCCCGGCGGCGGCCCGCTCCAGCAGCTGCGCGCCCTCCTCCAGCACCAGCGCGGTGTCGATCCCGGCCGGGAGCTTCACCGCCGCGTGCTTCTTCCAGGTCGCCACCGGGTCGGACCACGCCTCCACCAGGTACGACCAGCGGCCCGGCACGGTCGGCGTGACGTGCGCGCCCCAGCGGTCGCTGCCCTCGGACAGCTCGCGCATCGGCGTCCACGGGCCCGAGCGGCCGCGCGGGTCGCGCAGCACCACGTTGGCGCCGACCGCGTCGTGGCCCTCGCGGAACACCGTGGCGGAGACCAGGAAGCGCTCCCCCTCCACGGCCTTGGCCGGACGCCGGCCGGCGTCGACGAGCGGGGTCACGTCAAGCACGGGGATGCGGCCGATCACGGTGTCGCTCTCTGTCGTCTTGCGGGCGGGACGGGCGGCGGCGCGCTTGGCGGCCGGCCGCGCGGCGGTCTCGGCGGAGGTCCCGGCGGCCTCGCCGGCGGACCTGGTGGCGGTCTTGGCCGCGGACTTCCGGGCGGGTCTCGCCGGCGGCTCGGCGGCCGTCGCCCCGTCCGCCGTTCCGGCCGCGCCGGCGGTGGCACCGGCGGTGGCGGACCTGACGGTGGTGGTCCGTTTCGCCGCGGCCTTGCGGGGGGTGCCCGCGGCCCGATTCACGCCCGGTTCGGCGGCCTTCCGGCGGGCCGCGCCGATGCGCGGGGCCGGTACCGGGGGCTCCCCGGCCGACGGGGTGTCGGGTGTGTGGTCCGTCGGCACCGTGGACTGGTCCCGCGTGTCGCCGTGCATGCCAATGCTCCTGCCCGAGATCGGCGGCAGCTCCCGGGCAGCGGCGCCGAGGGAGTACCGGGAGGACTGCTGGGGTGAGGAAGGACGTGCGGTCGCAGCCTGCCCGTGCGGACGGACCCGGCAACCCCGCCCACCGGTCGCGGTCACGCGGCGGCGTGCAGGAACCGGACACGCGCGTCCCGGCGCGCGCCGTTCGATGCACGCCCCCCACGTGACCCAACCCACCGGAAAACGACCGGGCAGGGAACAAGGACACGCGGAGACGCGGCGACTGGGGCCGAACGGGCGAAGGAAAGTGAGGGTTCGTCGAACAGGGCATGCAGCGGCCGAGGCAGCAGGGGCGACCACCCGATCGCGCACCAGCGGCACTCACGACCCTGTTGCATCCTCGCACCACGGGCAAGGGCTGTGTGTGGGTCGGCGCGCTCTTTAAGCCGCTATGTCGCACTGCGGAAGACTCCCGCAACACCTCCGTTCCCAGAAGTTCACACCTGACGGCGCTTCTTTTCCCAGTGTGCGCCCCCTGCGCGCCGGGTTTTGCCACCACGCGCCCGGAACGATCTCAACACTGCTCCGAACGGGTGCGGCGAACGACGGTTGACGCCCCCTCAGGCGCCCGGGCGGGACTACGCTCCTTGCCGTGAAGGCAATCCGCAGGTTCACCGTCCGCACCGTCCTGCCCGAACAACTGCAGCCACTGCACGAGCTCGCGCTGAACCTCCGCTGGTCCTGGCACCCCGAGACGAGGGAGCTGTTCCGCTCCGTCGACCCGGACGTCTGGGCCGCCGTCGGCGAGGACCCGGTCCGACTGCTCGGCGAAGTCCCCGCCGCCAGGCTCGCCGCGCTGGCCGGCGACCGGCGCTTCCTGCGCCGCCTCGGCGACCTGTCCGACGAACTGCGCGACTACCTCACCGGCCCGCGCTGGTACCAGAGAGCGACCGACCCCGTCGACCCCGAGGGCGGCCTGCCCGCCGCCATCGCCTACTTCTCGCCCGAGTACGGCATCGCCGCCGCCCTCCCGCAGTACTCCGGCGGGCTCGGCATCCTGGCCGGCGACCACCTCAAGGCCGCCTCCGACCTCGGCGTCCCGATCATCGGCGTCGGCCTGTTCTACCGGCACGGCTACTTCCGGCAGTCCCTCGACCGGGACGGCTGGCAGCAGGAGCGCTACCCCCTGCTCGACCCCGACGCGCTCGCCGTCGCCCTGCTCCGCGAACCCGACGGCACCCCCTGCCGGATCGACCTCGCCCTCCCCGGCGGCCGCACCCTGGCCGCCCAGGTCTGGCGGGCCCAGGTCGGCCGCGTCCCGCTGCTGCTGCTCGACTCCGACGTCGAGGCCAACAGCCCCGCCGAACGCGACGTCACCGACCGGCTCTACGGCGGCGGCAGCGAGCACCGGCTGCTGCAGGAAATACTGCTGGGCATCGGCGGCGTCCGCGCCGTCCGCACCTACTGCCGGCTCACCGGCCACCCCGAGCCCGAGGTCTTCCACACCAACGAGGGCCACGCCGGCTTCCTCGGCCTGGAGCGGATCGGCGAACTCGTCACCGCCCACCCCGGACTCGGCTTCGCCGACGCCCTGGAGGCCGTCCGGGCCGGAACGGTGTTCACCACCCACACGCCCGTCCCGGCCGGCATCGACCGCTTCGACCGCGACCTGGTCGCCCGGCACTTCGGCGGCGACGCCGCCCTGCCCGGCGTCCCCGTCGACCAGGTGCTCGCGCTCGGCGCGGAGAGCTGGAGCGACGGCGACCCCAAGCTGTTCAACATGGCCGCGATGGGCCTGCGGCTGGCCCAGCGCGCCAACGGCGTCTCCACCCTGCACGGTGCCGTCAGCCGGGAGATGTTCGGCGGCCTGTGGCCCGGCTTCGACACGCCCGAGGTCCCGATCACCTCGATCACCAACGGCGTGCACGCCCCCACCTGGATCGACCCCGCCGTCGTCCGGCTCGGCGCCACCGAGCTCGGCCAGGAGCGCGCCGAGCACGCGATGGCCGTCGGCACCGCCGAGCAGTGGACCGGCCTGGAGCGGATCGGCAACGCCGAGGTCTGGGCGCTGCGCCGCGCGCTGCGCGCCCAACTGGTCGACGAGGCCCGCCGCCGGCTGCGCGCCTCCTGGAAGCAGCGCGGCGCCGGCGAGGCCGAACTGGGCTGGACCGGCGCCGTCCTCGACCCCGACGTGCTGACCATCGGCTTCGCCCGCCGGGTCCCCTCGTACAAGCGCCTCACCCTGATGCTGCGCGACCCGGCCCGGCTGCGCGCCCTGCTGCTCGACCCCGAGCGGCCGGTGCAGATCGTCATCGCCGGCAAGGCGCACCCCGCCGACGACGGCGGCAAGCGGCTCATCCAGAAGCTGGTCGCCTTCGCCGACGACCCCGCGGTGCGGCACCGGATCGTCTTCCTGCCCGACTACGACATGGCGATGGCCAAGACGCTCTACCCCGGCTGCGACGTCTGGCTGAACAACCCGCTGCGCCCGCTGGAGGCCTGCGGCACCTCCGGGATGAAGGCCGCGCTGAACGGCTGCCTCAACCTGTCCATCCTCGACGGGTGGTGGGACGAGTGGTACGACGGCCAGAACGGCTGGGCCATCCCCACCGCCGACGGCGGCACCGGGGAGGGCGTGGTCGACCCGGAGAGCAGGGAGGCCGAGCGCCGCGACGACATCGAGGCCGCCGCGCTCTACGACCTGATCGAGCACCAGGTCGCCGCCCGGTTCTACGACCGCGGCGCGGACGGGCTCCCGCACCGGTGGATCTCCATGGTCCGGCACACCCTGGTCACCCTCGGCCCGAAGGTGCTGGCCGGCCGGATGGTGCGCGAGTACGTCGAGCGGCTGTACGCCCCGGCCGCCGCGGCGAAGCGGCGGCTCGCGGGCGAGGACGGCGACTACGCCGCCGCGCAGGCCCTGGCGGGCTGGAAGGCCGGCGTCCGGGAGGCGTGGCCGGCCGTCCGGGTCGAGCACGTCGAGGCGGACGGGGCGGGCGAGGCGCAGGAGCTCGGCGCGACGCTGGCCCTGCGGGTCCAGGTCAACCTCGGGCGGCTGCGGCCCGAGGACGTCGAGGTGCAGGTCGTCTCCGGGCGGGTCGACGAGAGCGACCGGATCTCCGAGGCCACCACGCTCGCGCTCAAGCCCGCGGGCGGCGGCACCGACCTGGACGGCCGGATCCGCTACGAGGGCCACCTCGAACTCGCCCGCACCGGCCCGTTCGGCTACACCGTCCGGGTGCTGCCCACCCACCCCCGCCTCGCCTCGGTCGCCGAGCTCGGGCTGCTGGCGGTGCCGGTGGAGACCGGCGGGATGGACGCGGGGGTGCTGCGCTAGGACGTCCCCCGCGGGCGTTCCCGGGGCCCGGACGGGGCCCGGAGCCCGGGGAGCTGTCGGCCGCCGCGTCGCGCGGGGTCAGCCGCTCTCCGGGCCCCGGCCCCCGTCCGGGCCCTGCCAGGTGTGCCAGAGGGCGGCGTAGCTGCCCCGGGCGGCGAGCAGGTCCTCGTGCGGGCCCAGGTCGGTGAGGCGGCCGTGGGTGAGGACGGCCACCCGGTCGGCGTCGTGCGCGGTGTGCAGCCGGTGGGCGATGGCGATGACGGTGCGGCCGGCGAGGGTGGCGGCCAGCGCCCGCTCGGTGTGGCGGGCGGTGGCGGGGTCGAGCAGGGCGGTGGCCTCGTCGAGGACCAGGGTGTGCGGGTCGGCCAGGATGACCCGGGCCAGCGCGACCTGCTGGGCCCGGGCGCCGTCGAGGCGGGTCGCGGCCGGGCCCAGCTCGGTGTCCAGGCCCGCCGGGAGGTCGTGCTGCCAGCCGACCGCGTCCAGCGCGGCGGCCAGGGCGGCGTCGTCGGCCCCCGGGGCGGCGATCCGCAGGTTGTCGCGGAGGGTGCCGAGGAAGACGTGGTGCTCCTGGGTGACCAGGACGACCTGGCGGCGCAGCCGGTCGGGGGAGAGGTCGGCGAGCGGGACGCCGCCGACCGTGACGCTCCCGGACCGGGGGCGGTCGACGCCCGCGAGGAGGCGGCCGAGGGTGGACTTGCCGGAGCCGGAGGGGCCGACCACGGCCAGCCGCTCGCCCGGGGTCAGCTCCAGGTCGAGGCCGTGCAGGACGTCGGGCCCGTCCGGGTAGGCGTGGTGGACGCCGCGGACCTCGATCCGGCCGTCGGCCGGTTCGGCGCCCCCGGCGCGGGCCTGGGCGGGGACGGTGGCGGGGGCGGCGGCCAGGCCCTCGACCCGGGCGTACGCGGCGGTGCTGCTCTGCAGGGATTCGAGCAGGATGACGACGTTGTCCAGCGGGTCGACCAGGCGCTGTAGGTACAGCGCGGTGGAGACGGCCGCGCCGAGGGTGACGGTGTGGTGGGCGACCAGGACGGCGCCGAGCGGGAGGACCAGGACGGTCGGGACGGTGTAGGAGAGGTTGATGGCGGCGAAGAAGCGCAGCCGCAGGTCCAGGGTGCGCATCCGGGTCCGGTACGCGGCGGCGACGGCCGCGCGTCCGGCGGCCAGCCGCTGCTGCCGCAGGCCGAGGGCGTCGACGGTGCGGGCGCCGTTCGCGGTGGCGGAGAGGGTCTCGGCCAGGCCGGCGTTCGCGGCCCGGTCGGCGAGGTAGGCGGGGCGGGAGCGGCGCAGGTACCAGCGCGCGCCGAGGACGATGCCCAGGATGCCGATCAGCCCGCAACCGCCCAGCAGCGGGCTGACGGTGAGGATCGCGCCGAGGATGAACAGGATCTGCGCGCCGGCCACGAACAGCTCGGGCGCGGCGTCCCGGAGCGTCTCGCCGACGGCGGTGGAGTCGGCGGTGCCGCGGGCGGTGAGGTCGCCGGTGCCGGCCCGTTCGGCGGTGGCGGCGGGCAGCGCGAGGACCCGGTCGAGCAGCTGTTCGCGGACCGCGGCGGCGGAGCGCTCGCCGAACCGGTGCGCCAGGTAGCGGGCCTGGCGGCCGGTCAGGATCTGGACGACGGCGCAGCCGAGCAGCAGCAGGCCGAGCCGGTCGACGTCCGCGGTGGTGGCGCCGGCGGCGACCAGGTCGATGATCCGGCCGAGGAGCCAGGGCCCGGCCAGGCCGAGCAGGGCGGCCGCCGCGTTGAGGGCCAGCACGGCCGCGAAGGCCCGGCCGTCGGCCCGGACCAGGGCGACGGCGGCCCGCCGGACCTGGCGGGGGGTGGCGATCGGCAGGGTGCTCAACTGCCCTCCCGGAGCAGGGCGGTGGGGCTTCCGGCGGGCGGCCCGGCTTCGGCGGGTCCGGTGCCGACGGGCTCGGTGCCGTCGGGTCCGGCTTCGTCGGGTTGGGCTTCGTCGGGTTCGGTGCCGCGGGTGACCAGGGCGCGGTAGCCGGGGCGGGTGCGCAGCAGCTCGCGGTGGGTGCCGGTGGCGGCGACCTTGCCGTCGACCAGGTAGTGGACGGTGTCGGCCCGGTCGAGCAGCAGCGGGGAGGTGCTGGTGAGCAGGGTGGTGCGGCCGCTCCGGGCGGCGGACAGGCCGGCGGCCATCGCGGCCTCGGTGTGGGCGTCGACCGCGGAGGTGGGCTCGACGGCCAGCAGGACCTCCGGGTCGGCGGTCAACGCCCTTGCCAGGCGCAGCCGTTGGCGCTGGCCGCCGGAGAGGTTGCGGCCGTCGGGGGCGATCGGGGCGGCCAGGCCGCCGGGCAGGGCGTCGTGCACGTCGCGGGCGGCGGCGGCGTCGATCGCGGCCAGCAGGACCGCGTCGTCGGCCCCGGTGCGGCCGCGAACGGTCTCGCGCAGGGTGCCCGCGAACAGGGCGGCCTCGTTCTCGGCGAGGACGATCCCGTCCCGGACGGCGGCCAGCGGCAGGTCGGCGAGCGGGGTGCCACCCCACTCGGCGCGGGTGGCGGCGTCCAGCCGGGCGAGGCGTTCGGCGACGGCGGCGGTGTCGGCGGGGCGGGCGGAGGCGAGCACGGTGAGTTCGCCGGGGGCGGCCCGGACGCCGGACTCGGGGTCGGTCAGCGCGGCGGGCCCGGCGGGGGCCGGCGCGGTGCCGTGGTCGGGCGCGGGGGCGAGCCGGAGGAAGGCGACCACCCGGCGGGCGGAGACCAGGGCGCGGCCGATGTCCTGGCTGCTCTCCAGCAGGAAGTAGACCGGGGCGACCAGCACGGCCGCGTACCCGAACACCGCCGCGAGCTGGCCGGGCGTCAGCCGGCCCTCGACGGCGAGGCGGGCGCCGAGCCAGGTGACGGCGGCCAGCAGCAGGACGGGCAGGCCGGAGCCGAGGGCCTGGATCCAGCTGGTGACGGCGCCGACCCGGTAGCCCTCGGCGCGCAGCCGCCCGGAGTCCGCCCGGTAGCGGGCCGCGAACACCTCCTTGCCGCCGAGGCCGTTCAGCACCCGCAGCCCGCCGGCCAGGTCCTCGAAGCGGGCGGTGAGCCGCCCCTGCCGGTCGCGGTACTCGCCCTCCACCCGCTGCTGGCGGGCGAGCAGCGGGCGCAGCGCCAGACCGAGCAGCGGCAGGCCGAGCAGCACCACCAGGGCCAGCGGCGGGGAGAGGGTGAGCAGGACCGCGGCGACCGTCAGGTAGCAGACCACCGCGCCGACGCCGGGCCCGACGAAGGTCAGCGCCAGGGACATCCGGACCACGTCGGAGATCCCGATGGTGACCACCTCGCCCGCGGACACCTGCCGGGGCAGCGCCGCGCCCAGCCAGGTGCTGTGCCGCAGCACCACGCCGACGGTGCGGAAGGTGGCGTCGGCGCGGACCAGCGTCATGGTGCGGTGCCGGTACCAGGCGAGCGCGGCGCTGAGCAGGCCGGAGCCGAGCATCGCGCCGGCCCAGCCGAGGACGGTGCCGGTCCGGCCGGTGCGCAGCCCGTCGTCCACGGCCCGGGAGAGCAGGTAGGGCTGGACGGTGAGCCCGAGCATCCAGGCGGTGCCGAAGAAGGTGCCCGCCAGCGAACGGCCGAGCTGGCTGACGGCCAGCCAGCACAGGAAGCGCAGCGGACCGCGGGTGTCTGGCTCGCCGGGCTCCCCGGCCGTCGGATCGTTCACGGAGCGAGGCTAACGGCCGCGCCGGGCCGGGGTCGATCGGATTCGCCCCGGCCGACCGCGGCGGGCCCCGGCCGCCCGCCGGGGCCCGCGGTGCCGTCAGTTGACGACGAAGGTGTAGGTGCCGGTGGTCAGTTGGGTGCCGTCCGTGGTGGTCGCGTAGACCTCCAGGTCGAACCAGCCGCTGGCGGTCGGGGTGTAGCTGATGTCGGCCTCGCCCTGCGGGCCGGCCGGCACGGTGACCTGGTCGGTGTTCCAGCCCAGGGAGTAGGTGTAGCTCGCGATCCGGCCGCCGTCGATCTTCGGGGCGAGGTGGAAGGTGCCGGGGGTGCCGACCGCGCCCGCGGCCTCGTACTCGGGGAAGTCGGTGGAGGTGATCGTCGGGGTGGTGTCGAGGTAGCCGCCCCAGGTCGCCGCCGAGCTGATCCAGCCGTTGGCGCTCGTGGAGGTGATCTGCAACTGGTCGCCCACCGGGGAGTTCAGCAGCAGGGTGGTCTCGGCGGTCCCGTCGGGGCCGGCCGGGACGACCGTGGTCCGGTACGTCGAGGTGTCGTACACGGTGTAGCTGGCCACCGGACCGGCGGCCCGTACGTCCGGGTCCGGGGTGAACCGCAAGCCGACGGGCTCGCCGAACGCCGGCGCGGGAGAGAGTTCGGTGACCGTCGGCGAGGTCGTCCTGATGTACGTCGAGTAGGTGGTGGTCTGCGACAGGTTGCCGGCCCGGTCGAGGGCGCGGACCAGCAGCCGCACCGGGCCGCTGCTCCACCCGGCGGGCGGGACCAGCCGCACGGTGACGCCGCCACCGGGGTTCTCGGCGCGGACGCCGTACTGCGGGTCCTCGTACGGGCCGTGGTACGCCGGGATGCCGTGCTCGCCGATGTCCGCGCCGGACACCGGGAAGGTGCCGGTCCAGCTGAACTGGTACCCGGCGATGTCGGCGACGCCGTTCGGGTCGAACCGGAACTCCAGCGGCGTGCCGCCCGGGTTCCACTGCCCCTCCGGGTAGTTGGGCGAGCTGACGGCGGGTGCGGCGGCGGGCGCCGTGTTGTCCGTGGTGACGTAGCAGGAGGCCGACCAGTCGGAGGCCGAGCCGGTCGCGGGGTCGATCGTGCGGGCCTGCCAGGCGTAGTCGGTGGCGTCGGCGAGCTGGGGGAGCCGGGCGCTCGCCTCCAGACCGGGGACCGCGTAGGGGTGGTCCACGGTGGCGGCCTGCGCGGGGTCCGTGACCGGCCAGTAGCGGAACTGCGCGGTGAGGCGGGTGGTGGACGGGTCGGTGGAGCCGGCGATGGCCTCGACCGTGAGTTCCTGCGAGCCGTTCGCGAAGAGCGGTGCGCCCGGGTCGGTGGAGCAGGCGCGCAGGCTGTTGTACAGGTCGGTCGGGACGGTCGGCGTACCGGTGGCGGCCCCGGAGGTGCCGGGGGTCAGCAGGACCAGGGAGACGGCGGCGGCCGCGGCCAGGGGGATACGGGCGCGGCGGTCCGAGGTGCGTGTCATCAGGATTCCCCTCCACAGAGCCCCCCGGTACCGCTCTGGCACCGGGGGCGCGGGAAGCGTACTGCGCACGATCGACATTCCGGGCGGTATTTTCCCGGCCGCCGGAAGGCCCTTGCGCGGACGGCCGTCCCTCCGTTAGCGTCACTGTGACGCTAAGGCGGAGGGGCGGCGGCCCGCCGGGTGGGGGCGCTCCGGGTCACGCGGCGAAGACCTGGAGTTCGGCGACCTGGCCGGCCGGCCAGCCGGTGTTGGCGGTGAACACCAGGCGCACCTGACGGGCGCTCACCCCGGAGGGGAGGGTGAGGGTCGCGCTGTTGCCGCTCGCCGGGTCGAACACGTACCCGGCGGGCGCCAGCAGGCGGGAGAAGGTCGCTCCGTCGGTGCTGCCCTGCACCTCCACGGTCTGGGTGCGGGCGGCCCAGGCGGCGGCCGGGGGCACCGAGAGGACGATCCGGCGGACCGGGAGGGTCGAGCCCAGGTCGGCCTGCAGCCACTGCGGGAAGGAGTTGTTGGGGCTCTCCCAGTAGCTGTTCGGGTCGCCGTCCACCGCGTTGCCCGAGCCGTAGTTCTGGGTGTGTCCGCTCTCCGCGGTCGGCCGGTGCAGCGCCAGGTTGCCGGTGGGGACGGTGGCGGGGGAGGTGGTCGCCGAGACCTGGCCGGAGGCGGGGGAGGTGTTGCCCGCCGCGTCCAGCGCCAGCACGTCGAAGGTGTACGCGGTGGCGGCGGACAGGCCGGTGACGGTGAACGAGGTCGCGGTGGTGGTGGCCCGGACCGCGCCGCCGACCCGGACCCGGTAGCCGGTGACGCCCACGTCGTCGGTCGAGGCGTTCCAGGCCAGCGAGACCGTGGTGTCGCTCTGCCCGGTCACCCGCAGCCCGCCCGGCGCGGTCGGCGCCGAGGTGTCCGGCCGGGACGGGAACGGCTGGGTCGGCCGGGCCGCCGTCACGGCCAGCTGCCCCTTGAGCATCCGGCCGCCGTCGCCGGTCAGCCGCAGGTAGTAGTCCGAGGAGCAGGCCGTGCCGTCCTCGTCCAGCGCCAGGAACCCTGCCCCGGCCGGCACCCACGCCTGCGACTCGGCGGTCTTGGCGATCTGGTTGCCCTCGTTGTACTCGTCGAACATCGAGATGTACGCGGACGCCACCCCCGCCCGGGCCATGTTGTAGAACTGCCGCCACATGAAGTCGCCGTGCGCCCGCTGCCGGTCGCCCACCCCGCCCGGCAGCACGCACGGCTGGTAGTCGATGCCGTGCGCGTTGCACTCCGCGAGGTCCGGGACGGTCGCCACGTTGTAGAAGTTGTCGGCGTCCGCGGCGCTGCCGATCCGGCCGACCAGCCACGGCGAGAGCATGTCGAAGGAGTGGTAGACCTCCGAGAAGCCCGCCCGGGAGTCCCGGTCGCCGGTGCGCCACCAGGTCGGCACCCCGCCGATCACGTAACAGCCCTGCGCCTTGAACCAGTTGAGCACGTCCAGGCACTGCGCCGGGGTGAACGGGCGCTGGTTGTCGTTGAACCCGAAGCCCCAGACGCAGACCACCGGCTTCCCGTTCTGCCGGGCGTACGCGGGCGAGGCGGTGTGGGCGCGCATCTTGTTCGTCCAGTCGGCCTTGATGTCCGACTGCATGGTCGTCCAGTCCGAGACGTCGTACATGACGTAGAACTTCACGCCCTGCGACTCCGCGGCGCTGCGCACCTTCCCCGCCATCGCGTCCCGGGTCGGGCCCTCGCCGCCGGTCGGGTTGAAGCGCTGCAGGGCGGCGGTGTCGATGCCGTACTGCTTCATCCAGCGGAAGTGCACGTCGACCGTGGACTGGTCGTAGGAGGAGAACAGCGAGGCCGGCTGGCCGTTGTTCAGGTTCGGGAAGGCCGTGGCGTACGTCTTCGGGTACTCGCGGACGTCCGGCCAGGCGACGATCGCGCTGTTCGAGGGCGAGGGGGAGGCGCCCCAGTTCCGGGCCCAGTGCCACCAGCCGTTGATCGGGGCGCCGTCGCCCGGGCAGGCGAACCAGCCCTGGTAGCCGACCGTCACCTTCCCGACCACGTCGCCCGCCGGGCTGGCCGCCTGCGCGGCGCCCTCGCCCAGGCCCACCGCCCCGAGCACGCCCGCCGCCGCCGCAGCCTGCAGGAACGTCCGTCGCGATACCACCATGCCGTTGCCTCCGCCCGGTTGACCGACACCTTGTCAGGTCCTCGACCTGCCGTCGGGATCGTAGTGAGGGCCACATCCGGCGGCAATAGACGTGACACATGACGTAAATAATCGACAGTTTGATCGCAAGATCCGGCTTGCCGAGGATCCGGTCGCGGCACGCGCGCGGGTGGAGGGGCGGACGGCCGGGGCGGGAGCGGTCAGACCAGGCTGTCCTTCCAGGTCTGGTGGAGGGTGGCGAAGCGGCCCTCGCCGGCGATCAGGGCGGCGGGGGTGCCGTCCTCGACGACGCGGCCCTGGTCCATCACCAGGACGCGGTCGGCGATCTCGACGGTGGAGAGGCGGTGGGCGATGATCACGGCGGTGCGGCCGGCCAGGACGGTGCGCATGGCGTGCTGGACGGCCTGTTCGCCGGGGACGTCCAGCGAGGAGGTGGCCTCGTCGAGGATGAGGACGGCGGGGTCGGCGAGCAGGGCGCGGGCGAAGGCCACGAGTTGGCGCTGGCCGGCCGAGATCCGGCCGCCGCGCTTGCGGACGTCGGTGTCGTAGCCGTCGGGCAGGGCGGCGATGAACGGGTGGGCGCCGATCGCGCGGGCCGCGGCCTCGACCTCGGCGCGGGTCGCGTCGGGCTTGCCGACGGCGATGTTCTCGGCGACCGTCCCGGAGAACAGGAAGGACTCCTGGGTGACCATCACGACGTTCGCGCGCAGCTCGGCGGTGGAGAGCTCGCGCAGGTCGACGCCGTCGAGGGTGATCCGGCCGGCGGTGGGGTCGTAGAACCGGGCCAGCAGCTTGGCCAGGGTGGACTTGCCCGCGCCGGTGGCGCCGACCACGGCGGTGGTCCGCCCGGCGGGCAGCACCAGGTCGAACGGGGCGAGCACCTGCTTGCCGTCGGCGTAGCCGAAGGAGGCGGCCCGGAAGGCGACCTCGCGGCCCTTGCCGCGCGCGGCGGGCAGGGCGGCGGGCGCGGCGGGCTCGGGGACGGACGGCTCGTGGGCGAGCAGGCCGGCCATCTTCTCCAGCGCGGCGGCCGCGGACTGGTAGCTGTTGAGGAACATCGCCAGCTGGTCGATCGGGTCGTACAGCCGCCGCAGGTAGAGCACGAAGGCGGTCAGGACGCCGAGTTCGAGGCTGCCGTCGGTGACCAGGAAGGCCCCGAGGACGACCACGCCGGTGATCCAGACGTTGGCCGTCAGCCGGGACAGGAAGACGTACCGGGCCATCTCCAGTAGGCCGTCCGCGGTGGCGGTGGCGGACTGCCGGTTGACGGTGCCGAACGCCCTGTCGTTGGCGGCCTCGCGGCGGAACGCCTGCACCGGGCGGATGCCGTTCATGGTCTCGGTGAAGCGGACGATCAGCCCGGCGGAGACGGTGCGGGAGCGCCGGTAGACCTGCTGGGAGCGGCGCCGGAACGACCGGACGACCAGGTACATCGGCAGGAAGGAGGCCAGCGCGGCCAGGCCGAGGCGCCAGTCGACGACCACCAGGACGACCGTGATGTAGCCGACCGACAGGCAGACCATCAGCAGTTCCTGCAGGCCCTCGGAGAGCAGCTCGCGCAGGGTGTCCACGTCGCTGGTGGCGCGGGAGATGATCCGGCCGGAGGTGTAGCGCTCGTGGAAGTCGAGGCTGAGCCGCTGGGCGTGCCGGAAGATCCGGCCGCGCAGGTCCAGCAGGACGTCCTGGTTGATCCGGGCGGCGACCCGGATGAACGCCCGCTGGAGCAGGGTGGCGGCCAGCGCGCAGCCCAGGTAGGAGAGGGTGACGGCGATCAGCGGGCCGGCGTCGTGGCCGCGCAGGGCGGGGATGCCGCGGTCGATGGCGTAGGCGACCAGCAGCGGACCGGACTGCAGCGCGGCCTGCTGGAGCAGCACGGCCAGCACGGCGACGGTGATCCGGCGGCGGTGCGGGGACAGCAGCGAGCCGAGCAGGGCGCGCGGGGCGCCGGGCGGGACGGGGATGTCCTGGTCGTCGGTGGCCGGGGGGAGGAGCTCGTCCTCCTCGGCGGCGGGTGCGGCGACGGCGGTGGTCATCGGGCCAGCGCCCCTTCCAGCTCGGACTCGCCGGACATCAGGGCCCGGTAGGCGGGACAGGAGCGCAGCAGCTCCTGGTGGGTGCCGACGGCGGCGATCCGGCCGTCGGCGAGCAGTGCGACCCGGTCGGCCAGCAGCACCGTGGACGGGCGGTGCGCGACGACCAGGGCGGTGGTGCCGGCCAGCACCCGGCGCAGGGCGCGCTCGACCAGCGCCTCGGTGTGCACGTCGAGCGCGGAGAGCGGGTCGTCCAGGACCAGGAAGCGCGGGGCGCCGACCACGGCGCGGGCCAGCGCCAGGCGCTGGCGCTGGCCGCCGGACAGGCTCAGGCCCTGCTCGCCGACCTCGGTGTCCAGGCCGTCCGGGAGCCGGTCGACGAACCCGGCCTGCGCGGTGGCCAGGGCGGCGGCGACCTGCTCGGGGGTGGCGTCGGGGGCGCCCATCAGCACGTTCTCCCGGACGGTGGCGGAGAACAGGGTGGGCTCCTCGAAGGCGACGGCGAGGTCGCGACGCAGCTCGGCGCGCGGCACGTCCCGGAGGTCGGTGCCGTCCAGGGTGATCGAGCCGGCGGTGGGCTCGTACAGCCGGGGGAGCAGCGCGGTGAGGGTGGTCTTGCCGCTGCCGGTGGCGCCGACCAGGGCGAGCGTCTCGCCGGGGCGGACGTGCAGGTCGACGCCGGCCAGCAGGTCGGGGGAGCCGGCGGGCGCGTCGGGGTAGCGGAAGCGGACGCCGGTGAAGCGGATGCCGCGGTCGTCGGACGGCGCCAGGCCGGACGGCGGGTCGGCCGGCTCCGGCTCGTCCATCACCTCGAAGTAGCGGTTGGCGGCGCTGGCGGCCTCGGCGGCGAAGCCGAGCAGCCAGCCGAGCGACTCGACCGGCCAGCGCAGGGCCAGCGCGGTGGACAGGAAGGCGACCAGGGTGCCGACCGAGAGCCGGTCGTGCGCGACCAGGACGGCGCCGGCGGCCAGGGCGCCGCCGAGGGCGAGCTCGGGCAGGCCGACGATGACCGCCCACAGGTTGCCGAGCAGGCCGGCCTTGCGCAGCTCGGTCTCGCGCAGGGCGGCGCTGTGCCGGCGGAACTCCTCGGCCATGGTGCGGTGCCGGCCGAAGGCCTTGAGGACGCGGATGCCGAGCACCGACTCCTCGACCACGGTGGCCAGGTCCCCGTTCTGGTCCTGGGCGAGCCGGGAGGCGGCCGAGTACCCGGCCTCGAAGCGGCGGGTGAAGTACAGCAGCGGGATCGCCGGGAGCACGGTGATCAGGGCGAGCCGCCAGTCGAGGGCGAACATCAGGGCGGTGCCGGTCAGGAAGACCGTGGAGTTGACGACCAGGAAGACCAGCGGGAAGGCCAGGAACAGCCGCAGCACGAACAGGTCCGAGGTGGCCCGGGAGAGCAACTGCCCCGAGGGCCAGCGGTCGTGGAAGGAGATCGGCAGCCGCTGGAGCTTGGCGAACAGCTCGCCGCGCAGCCTGGTCTCGACCCGGGCCAGCGGGCGGGCCACGATCACCCGGCGGACGCCGAACAGCACGGCCTCGGCCACGCCGAGGAGCAGCAGCAGGCCGGCCAGCGGCCACAGGGCGGACAGCTCCCGGTGGGCGACCGGGCCGTCGACGATCCGGCGCAGCACGACCGGGACGGCCAGCACGCTGAGCGAGGCGAGCCCGGCGGCGGCCATCGAGCCGAAGATCCGCCAGCGGGCCTCGCGCGCGTAGGGCCACAGGCGCAGCAGCGAGCGCACCGCGGACCGGGGTGCCGGTGCGGGTGAACCGTGGGCGCCGCCTGTTGACGGTGCGTTCGAATCCGCGGGGGTGGGCGGAGCGGGGTTCTGGTTCTCGGCCATCGCCGAGAGGGTAGGCCGTCCCGCCGACATTTCTCATCCGGTTTTTTGCCCCTGTCGGCGAGAACCGGCCGGGCCGCGGGGGCCCCGCGCGGTCAGCCGGCCGTCAGCAGCACCGCCGAACGGCCCGTCAGCAGCACCTCCGCCACCGGCACGGCGTCCGGCGGGCCGGCCAGCGCGGTGTCCAGCAGCGGCACGTGCGGGGCGGGCAGCGTGAAGCGCCGCGGCTCGGGGGCGGCGTTCAGCAGCAGCAGGAAGTCGGCGTCCCGCACCTCCCGGCCCCGCTGGTCGCGCTCGGAGATCGCGCCGCCGGACAGCCGCATCGCCAGCGCCTGCCCCGGCGAGAACCAGTCCGCGTCGGTCATCTCGGTGCCCGCCGGGGTCAGCCAGGTGAGGTCCCGCTGCCCGTCCGGCCCGGCCGGGCGGCCGGAGAAGAACGCCCGCTGCCGCAGCACCGGGTGCGCCCGGCGCAGGTGCACCAGCCTGGCGGTCAGCTCGGCCAGCGAGCGCCAGTCCGGATCGTCCAGCAGCGACCAGTCCACCCAGCCGGTCTCGTTGTCCTGGCAGTACGCGTTGTTGTTGCCGCCCTGGGTGCGGCCCATCTCGTCGCCCGCGGTGATCATCGGCACCCCGCTGGAGAGCAGCAGCGTGGTCAGCAGGTTGCGCAGCTGGCGCACCCGCAGCGAGCGGACCGCCGGGTCGTCGCTCTCGCCCTCCGCGCCGTGGTTCCAGGACCGGTTGTCGTCGGTGCCGTCCCGGTTGTCCTCGCCGTTGGCCCCGTTGTGCTTGCGGTCGTAGCTGACCAGGTCGCGCAGGGTGAAGCCGTCGTGCGCGGTGACGAAGTTGACCGAGGCGTACGGGCGGCGGCCGCCGCGCTGGTACAGGTCGGAGGAGCCGGAGAGCCGGGTGGCCAGCTCCCGGACGTCCGGCCGGGCGCCGCGCCAGAAGTCCCGGACGGTGTCCCGGTAGTGGTCGTTCCACTCGCCCCACAGCGGCGGGAAGCCGCCCACCTGGTAGCCGCCCGGGCCGACGTCCCACGGCTCGGCGATCAGCTTCACCCGGCTGAGCAGCGGGTCCTGGGAGACCGCGGCGAGGAACGGGTGCTCCATCTCCACGCCGTCCGCGCCGCGGGCCAGCGCCGCCGCCAGGTCGAACCGGAAGCCGTCCACGCCCATCTCGGCCACCCAGTACCGCAGCGAGTCGGTGATCAGCCGGATCACCTGCGGACGGCGGGTGTCCAGCGTGTTGCCGCAGCCGGTGTAGTCCGCGTAGCCGCGCCGGGAGCGGTCCGGCCGGTAGTAGCCGGTGTTGTCGATGCCGCGGAAGGAGAGCGCCGGGCCCATCACGCCCTGCTCGGCCGTGTGGTTGTAGACCACGTCGAGGATCACCTCGATGCCCGCGGCGTGCAGCGCCCGCACCATCCGCTTGAACTCGCCGACCTGCTGGCCCCGGCTGCCGCCCGCCGCGTAGCCCGCGTGCGGGGCGAAGTAGCCGAGCGTGTTGTAGCCCCAGTAGTTGACCAGCCCGCGGGCCTGCAGGTGGTCCTCGCTGACGTGGTGGTGCACCGGCAGCAGCTCCACCGCCGTCACCCCCAGCCCGGTCAGGTGCGCGACCGCCGCCGGGTGCGCCAGCCCCGCGTAGGTGCCGCGCAGCTCGGGCGGCACCTCCGGGTGGCGCATGGTGAAGCCGCGCACGTGCAGCTCGTACAGCACCGTCTCGGCCCAGGGCGTCTTCGGCCGCTGGTCGTCGTACCAGTCGTCGGCGTCGTCCACCACCACGGCCTTGGGCACGTACGGCGCGGAGTCCCGGTCGTCCCGGACGGTGTCCGCCACGTCCCGCTCGGGCCAGTTGCGGACGGCCGCGCAGGTCGCGTCGTGGGCCGTGTAGGCGCCGTCGATCGCCCGGGCGTACGGGTCGAGCAGCAGCTTGGCGGGATTGTGCCGGGCGCCGGTCCACGGGTCCCACCGGCCGTGCACCCGGAAGCCGTAGCGGGTGCCGGGCAGCACGCCCGGCAGGTAGCCGTGCCAGGTCTGGTACGTCTGCTCGGTCAGCCGGTGCCGGCTCTCCCGGCCGCGCTCGTCGAACAGGCACAGGTCGACCGCCTCGGCCTGCGGGGCCCAGAGCGCGAAGTTGGTGCCCCGGCCGCCCTCCGGGTCGGTGCGGAACCGGGCGCCCAGCGGCTGCCAGTTGCCCGGCCACGGCGGCGCGGCGTCCGGCCGGGGCGCCGCGCCGTCCCACCGGGCGGCCGACCGCGCCTGACGGGCCGTGCCCGCATCCAGCTCCTGCCACGCCGTCATGGCGAACCTCCCAGCCGTCCGGGGGCCCGTCCCCGTTCTTCCCGTTGTTCCCTGTCCGACGGCCCGCGTCACCCCGGGCCGAGCGGCGTGACGCACCGTGATCGATCATGTGCCCAGCGGAGCCGGGTGCGGAAACCATCCGGTCGTGTCCGCGCGGCGGAATCGACCGTCGGGTCCGGTACGGGGTGGTATCGGAGAAGATGTCGGACGGACGTCAGGCGAGGACGGAGGACGGCATGCGCGCCGCGGTACGGCTCTGGACCCGGCGGGCGGCGGCGCTCGCCCTGGTGCTGCTGACCGGCTGCTCCGGCGGTGGCGGTGGTGGCGACGGCGGCGACCGGCCGCCGGGCGGCGCGGCCGCCCCGCCGCCGGTCTCCCGGGCCCGGCTCGCGGTGCGGCCCGCCGACGGCGCGCGGGACGTCCCGGCCGACGGCCCGGTGCGGGTCGAGGTCGACGGCGGCCGGCTGCTGACCGTCCGGCTCGCCGACGACCGGGGCGCCGCCGTCCCCGGCACCCTCACCGCCGACGGCACCCGCTGGACGGCCGACCGCCGGCTGGCCACCGCCACCGGGTACACCCTGGACGCGGTCGCCGAGGACGCGGACGGCCTGCGCGCCGCCCGGCACGCGGCCTTCGCCACCGCCGCCCCCGCGCACACCTTCGTCGGCTCCTCCACCCCCGGGGACGGCTCCACCGTCGGCGTCGGCATGCCGGTCTCGCTGCGCTTCTCGCACCCGATCGCGGACCGCGCCGCGGTGGAGCGGGCCGTCGCGGTGGTCTCCGACCCGCCGCTGGAGATCGCCCCGCACTGGTTCGGCGACCGGCGGCTGGACTTCCGCCCCGCCGCGTACTGGCCGGCCGGCACCCGGGTCACCCTGCGGCTGCGGCTCAGGGACGTCGAGGGCGCGCCCGGCTACCTCGGCACCCAGGACGAGGACGTGCACTTCACCGTCGGCCGCGCGCTGGTGGCCGTCGTCGACCTGGACGCGCACACCATGGCGGTCCGCCGGGACGGCGAGCTGCTGCGGGTGCTGCCGGTCAGCGGCGGCAGCCCCGGGCACCCCACCTACCTGGGCACCATGGTGGTCTCCGAACGCCACGAGGTGACCAGGATGGACTCGCGGACCGTCGGCCTCGGCGACGCGTACGACATCGCGGACGTCCCGCACGCGCTGCGGCTGACCGCCTCCGGCACCTTCGTGCACGGCAACTACTGGAGCGACCCGGCGGTCTTCGGCGCCGCCAACACCAGCCACGGCTGCATCGGCCTGCCCGACGCCAGGGGCGGCTCCGCCGACTCCCCGGCCGGCTGGCTCTACGCGCACACCCGCACCGGCGACGTGGTGGAGGTGCGCGGCTCCCGCGGCGAGCGGGTCGCCCCCGACAACGGCCTCTCCGACTGGAACCTGGACTGGCGGCAGTGGACGGCGGGCAGCGCGACGGGAGTTCACTGAACGCGCACCCGGCTCCCGCCGAAGATTCACCCGGCCGGGCCGGTTATCCTGGCCGCGCGCGACCGGAGTCGAACAGCGCGGGCACCGGATCGCGGTCGGCCCGGTGCAACCGATCCCGGGCACGGGCACGTGTACGCGATGGGAACACCGGGAGGGGAGCAGCGCAGTGGAGACGGTTCACGGGACCTGGGCCGTGGCGGGACGCGGACGCCGGGCCGGGCGGGCGGCGGCGGCCCTGCTGGTGGGCGGCGTACTGCTGCTCGGCACGGCCTGCAACGGCGACGGCGGCGGCGGGTCGACGGACGCCAAGGGCACGGCGGGCGGCGGGAGTCCGTCCTCCTCCGCGTCCGACCCCACCCCGAAGGTCTCGACCGCGCAGCTGACCGTCACCCCGGCCAACGGGGCCACCGACGTGCAGCCGAAGGACGGCCTGCAGGTGGCGGTGGCGAGCGGGAAGCTCACCAGCGTCGAGGTCACCGACAAGAACGGCAAGGCGGTGGACGGCAAGATCTCCGACGACGGCCTGAGCTGGAAGCCCGCCGGCCAGCTGGCCGTCGGCACCACCTACACGGTCGCCGCGCAGGCGGTGGACGCGGCCGGGCTGGTGGCCGCCTCGACCACCAGCTTCACCACGCTGACCCCGGCGAAGACCGCCTCGACCAACGACAACATCGCCGACAACGGCACCTACGGCGTCGGCATGATCGTCTCGGTCAGCTTCGGCAAGCCGATCAAGAACAAGGACGCGGTGCTGGCGGGCATCAGCGTCACCGGCTCCGACGGCACGGTGGCCAAGGGCCACTGGTTCACCAACCAGCGGCTGGACTTCCGGCCGGAGCAGTTCTGGAAGCCGGGCACCAAGGTGACGGTCAAGTACCGCCTGAAGAACGTCGAGGTGGCCCCCGGCGTGTACGGCGACATCGACAAGGACGAGCCGTTCACCATCGGCCGCTACCAGGTCTCCACGGTCGACGCGGCGGCCCACACCATGACGGTGGACCACGGCGGCGGCAAGACCGAGAGCATCCCGATCACGGCCGGCAACGACCAGAACGCGTCCTGGAACGGCACCATGGTGATCTCCTCCAAGGAGAAGGTCACCCGGATGAACTCGGCCACCGTCTCCAACGTCAAGGGCGACGAGTACGACGTCCCGGACGTGCCGCACGCGATGCGCCTGACCAGTACCGGCACCTACGTGCACGGCAACTACTGGAGCACCGCCTTCGGCAAGTCCAACGCCAGCCACGGCTGCGTCGGCATGGCCGACGTCAAGGGCGGCGGCGACAGCACGGCGGCGGGCAAGTTCTTCAACTCCTCGATCATCGGGGACGTGGTGCGGATCAAGAACTCCAAGGGCCAGACCGTCGCCGGCGACAACGGCTGGAGCGGCTGGACCGTCCCGTGGAGCAAGTGGTAGCCGACGGCCCGCTCGTACGCACGGCCCGCACGGCCCGGTGGTCACCCGACCGCCGGGCCGTGGTCCGTTCGTGACCGGACCGGGACACTCGGATCGCAACGTTTCCGGTCCCCGATCCGTCATATCAAGCGAAAGTCCTGTCAGCGGACAGGCGGGTGACTGGGGAGAGCGGAACGTGAAGGCGATGCGCGGGGCACATGTGGCGGGGGCGCTCGCGGGCGCCCTGGTGCTGATGACCACGGCCGGATGCAGCTCCGGCGCGGCGAAGCCGGACGGCCCCAAGGGCACGGCCGGCGCCACGGCCGGCGAGAGCAAGCCGGCGGCGTCGGCCGCCACCATCGCCATCGCGCCCGCCGACGGCGCCACCGGGGTCAAGCCGACCGGCGAGGTCAAGGTGACGGCCACGGCCGGGAAGCTCACCTCGGTCAAGGTCACCGGCCCGGACGGCGTCGAGGTGCCCGGCCAGATCGCCGCCGACGGCAGCTGGGCCCCCACCGGCAGCCTCCTGGTGGCCACCGCCTACACCGTGGACGCGCTCGCCGAGGACGACAAGGGCGTGGTCGCCAACGCGCGCTCCGGCTTCACCACCCTCACCCCCGACAAGGAGGCCGGCACCAGCGACAACATCGCGGACGCCGGCACCTACGGCGTCGGCATGATCGTCTCGGTGCGGTTCAAGCGGTCCGTGGTGAACAAGGACGCGGTCAAGGCCGGCATCACCTTCGAGACCTCCGACGGCACCGAGGTCCGCGGCCACTGGGTCAACGACAAGCGGATCGACTTCCGGCCGGAGAACTACTGGAACGCCGACACCAAGGTCACCATCCACTACAAGCTCAAGAATGTGGAGACCGCGCCCGGCGTGTACGGCGACGTGGACAAGGACGAGCCGTTCACCATCGGCCGCTCGCAGGTCTCCACCGTGGACGTCAACACCCACCGGATGTCGGTGGTCCGGGACGGCCGGCAGACCGACACCGTCGAGTTCACGGCCGGCAAGCCCGGCTACGACACCTGGAACGGCGTCATGGTGGTCGAGGCGTTGGAGGGCACCACCCGGATGACCTCCAACGGCGTCACCAAGGAGGGCTCCGGCGACGAGTACGACCTGGTGGTTCCGCACGCCATGAGGTTGACGGACTCCGGCACCTACGTGCACGGCAACTCGTGGAGCGCGGGCGTGATCGGCCGCTCCAACGGCAGCCACGGCTGCATCGGCGTCACCGACACCGCCAAGGGCGGCGACGACACCCCGGCGGGCAAGCTCTACAACTCCAGCATGGTCGGGGACGTGTTCAAGGTGGTCAACTCCAAGGGCGCGACCGTCTCGATCGACAACGGCCTGGGCGGGTGGAACACCCCCTGGGCGCAGTGGTGACGCCCGGGCGTCCGTTCGGTTGCTGGCGGCATATGCCAAATGAATAGTGATCGTTTGCTCATTGTCCGTACGCGGCCGCTCGCGTTCCGCAATGATGGGGCGCATGGCGGCATGGGGCGAAGCAGAGCGGTCATCACTTCCGGTGTCCGGCAGGCGTGGTGACGATCCGTCAGTGATCGGCGCCGGCGTGGTGCTGGCCGACCTGGAGCGGCTGACGCCGGAGGAGATGGAGCACCTCTTCTTCGGCGTCCTCAGCGATCCCGACGCCGCGGAGGAGGTGCGGCTGCCCTCCCGCCCGGAGTCGGCCAAGGTGGCCCGCCGGCTGGTCCTCTCGGTCTTACGGACGTGGAAACTCCACCAGCTGCTGGAGGCCGGGGAGTTGCTCACGGGCGAACTGGTGGCCAACGCCGTCCGGCACGCGGGCGGCCGGATGATCGGACTCAAGGTGACCCGCCGCCCCGGCTGGCTGCGGGTCGAGGTCCGGGACTCCTCGCGCGCCCTGCCCTGCCTGATCCGGGCCCCCGAGGTCGGCTACCAGAACGGCCACGGCCTGCGGCTGGTGGAGTCGCTCGCCGACCGCTGGGGCGCCGACCTGCTGCCGCGCGGCAAGGGCGTCTGGTTCGAGATCAGGATCCGCGAGCGGGCCGCCGCCATCGCCGCCGCCGCACTCTGAGCCCGCCCCGCCGTCTGCCTGGTATGTGAAGGTGAAGTGAACCACAGGCCTTGGTTTCGATTTTGTCGGCCGGTTCATAGCATGCGATAGTCATGCACGTCGGGCAGCACAACCCGACGCCTCCCCTCCGCCGGCACGCACCCCCTTGGCCGCCGTAGGACGCACAGGGGCCCCGGACCGCGCACCACCGCGGACAGGGGCCCCGTACCGTTTCCGGGGTCAGCACTCGATGACGTTGACGGCGAGGCCGCCGCGGCTGGTCTCCTTGTACTTGATCTTCATGTCGGCGCCGGTCTCCTTCATGGTCTTGATCGCCTTGTCGAGGGAGACGTGGTGGCGCCCGTCGCCGCGCAGGGCCATCCGGGCGGCGGTGACGGCCTTGACCGAGGCCATGCCGTTGCGTTCGATGCAGGGGATCTGGACCAGGCCGCCGACCGGGTCGCAGGTGAGGCCGAGGTTGTGCTCGATGCCGATCTCGGCGGCGTTCTCGACCTGCTCGGGGGTGCCGCCGAGGACCTCGGCGAGGCCGCCCGCGGCCATCGAGCAGGCGGAGCCGACCTCGCCCTGGCAGCCGACCTCGGCGCCGGAGATGGAGGCGTTCTCCTTGAAGAGCATGCCGATCGCGCCCGCGGCGAGCAGGAAGCGGACGATGCCGTCCTGCTCCTCTCCTTCGGAGTACGCGCCCGGGACGATGAAGTTCAGGTAGTAGTGCAGGACGGCCGGGATGATCCCGGCGGCGCCGTTGGTGGGGGCGGTGACCACCCGGCGGCCGGAGGCGTTCTCCTCGTTGACGGCCATCGCGTAGAGGGTGACCCACTCCATCGCGTTGCCCGGGTTGACGCCCTCGGCGCGCAGCGCGCGGGCGGCGGAGGCGGCCCGGCGGCGGACCTTGAGGCCGCCGGGGAGGATGCCCTCGCGGGACATGCCGGCCGCGACGCACTCCTTCATGACGGCCCAGATCTCCAGCAGCCCGGCCCGGATCTCGGCCTCGGTGCGCCACGCCTTCTCGTTCTCCAGCATCAGGCCGGAGATGGACAGGCCGGTCTCCCTGGTCAGCCGCAGCAGCTCCTCGCCGGTGCGGAAGGGGTACCGCAGGGCGGTGTCGTCGGGCTTGATCCGGGCCTCGCCGAGGGCGTCCTCGTCGACCACGAAGCCGCCGCCGACCGAGTAGTAGGTCTTCTCCAGCAGCGTCTCGCCGGAGGCGTCGTACGCCCACAGGGCCATGCCGTTGGCGTGGTAGGCGAGGGCCTTGCGGCGGTGCAGGACCAGGTCGTGGTCCGGGTCGAACGGGATCTCGTGCCGGCCGAGCAGGCTGAGCCGCTTGTCGGCGCGGATCCGCTCGACGTCCAGGTCGGCGCGGTCGACGTCGACCGTGCGGGGCGAGTGGTTCTCCAGGCCGAGCAGGACGGCCTTGGGGGTGCCGTGGCCGTGCCCGGTGGCGCCGAGCGAGCCGTACAGCTCGGCGCGGACGGTGGCGACCCGCTCCAGCAGGCCCTCGGAGCCGAGCCGGCGGGCGAACATCCGGGCCGCGCGCATCGGGCCCACGGTGTGCGAGGAGGAGGGGCCGATGCCGATGGAGAAGAGGTCGAAGACGCTGATGGCCACGGGGTGACGTCCTTGTCCGGTCTCGTGGTGGTGTGCCGGTTCCCGCCCGGTGGGGCGGGGCGCGGCATGGAACGGGGCACCGCGCGCACCTCTCCAGTGTGCGTGGTGCCCCGGGAAGCCCGGGCGGGCCGCCGGTCGGGCGGCCCGCCGAGCGGGGTCCTACAGCTCCGGGTAGAGCGGGTGGGCGGCCGCGAGCGCGGTCACCCGGGCCTTGAGCGCCTCGGCCTTGGCCTCGTCGAAGCCGGGCTTGAGCGCCTCGGCGATGACGTCGGCGACCTCGCGGAAGTCCTCGGCGCCGAAGCCGCGGGTGGCCAGCGCCGGGGTGCCGATCCGCAGGCCGGAGGTGACCATCGGCGGGCGCGGGTCGTTCGGGACGGCGTTGCGGTTGACCGTGATGCCGACCTCGTGCAGGCGGTCCTCGGCGTCCTGGCCGTTGAGCTCGCTGTGGCGCAGGTCGACCAGGACCAGGTGCACGTCGGTGCCGCCGGAGAGGACGGAGACGCCGGAGGCGGTCACGTCGTCCTGGAGCAGGCGCTCGGCGAGGATCTTCGCGCCCTCCAGGGTGCGACGCTGGCGCTCCTTGAACTCCTCGGAGGCCGCGACCTTGAACGCGACGGCCTTGGCGGCGATCACGTGCTCCAGCGGGCCGCCCTGCTGGCCGGGGAAGACCGCGGAGTTGATCTTCTTGGCCCACTCGGCCTTGGAGAGGATGACGCCGCCGCGCGGGCCGCCCAGGGTCTTGTGGGTGGTGGTGGTGACCACGTCCGCGTACGGCACCGGGGAGGGGTGCAGCCCGGCGGCGACCAGGCCGGCGAAGTGCGCCATGTCGACCATCAGCAGGGCGCCGACCTCGTCCGCGACCCGGCGGAACTCGGCGAAGTCCAGCTGGCGCGGGTAGGCGGACCAGCCGGCGATGATCAGCTTGGGCCGGTGCTCCTTGGCGAGGCGCTCGACCTCGGCCATGTCGACCTGGCCGGACTTCTCGTCCACGTGGTAGGCGACCACGTTGTAGAGCTTGCCGGAGAAGTTGATCTTCATGCCGTGGGTCAGGTGGCCGCCGTGGGCCAGGTTCAGGCCCAGGATGGTGTCGCCCGGCTGGATCAGCGCGAACATCGCCGCGGCGTTCGCCTGCGCGCCGGAGTGCGGCTGCACGTTGGCGTGCTCGGCGCCGAACAGCTCCTTGATCCGGTCGATGGCGATCTGCTCGACCACGTCGACGTGCTCGCAGCCGCCGTAGTAGCGGCGGCCGGGGTAGCCCTCGGCGTACTTGTTGGTGAGCACCGAGCCCTGGGCCTCCATGACCGCCACCGGGGCGAAGTTCTCGGAGGCGATCATTTCCAGGGTGGTCTGCTGGCGGTGCAGCTCGGCGTCGACCGCGGCGGCGATCTCCGGGTCGAGCGCGTGCAGGGACTGGTTGAGAACCGTCATCAGGGGGGTCTCCCGGTCAGGCGCCGGTGAAGGCGGTGTAGCCGTCGGCGTCGAGCAGCTCGTCGGTCGCCTCGACCCGGACCTTGAACAGCCAACCGCCCTCGAAGGGCTCCGAGTTGACCAGGGCCGGCTCGTCGATGACGGCCTGGTTGACCTCGGTGACCTCGCCGGTGGCGGGGGAGAAGAGGTCGCTGACCGACTTGGTGGATTCGAGCTCGCCGCAGGTCTCACCCGCGGTGACGGTGTCACCCACCGCGGGGAGCTGGACGTACACGATGTCGCCGAGGGCGTCGGCCGCGTGCGCGGTGATGCCGACCGTCGACACCCCGTCCACGGCGGCGGTCAGCCACTCGTGCTCCTTGGTGTACTGCAGGTGCGTGGGGTTGCTCATGGCGTCATTCTCCAGGATCGCGGGAGGGGAGGGCGCGGCCGTCCGCTGGGCGGACGAACCGGAGGAGGACCGGCTCGGGGTGGGGTCGGGGGAAGGCCGAGGTCAGCGGGCACGCCGGTAGAACGGCAGCGCGACGACCTCGACCGGCTCGGCCCGGCCGCGGACGTCCACCGCGAGGGTGCCGCCCGGCTCGGCGTGCGCGGCGTCCACGTACGCGATGGCGATCGGCTTGCCCAGGGTCGGGGACGGCGCGCCGGAGGTGATCCGGCCGATCACGGCGCCCTCGGCGTCCACCACCGCGTACTCGGCGCGCGGGACGCGCCGGCCCTCGGAGACCAGGCCGACCAGCTTGCGCGGCGGGTTGGACCCGGCCGCGGCGGCGGCCTCCTCCAGCGCCTTGCGGCCGACGAACCGCCCGTCGTTGGTGGTCTTGTCGAAGCGCACCACCCGGCCCAGGCCCGCGTCGAACGGGGTCAGCCCGGTGGACAGCTCGTGCCCGTACAGCGGCATGCCGGCCTCCAGGCGCAGCGTGTCGCGGCAGGACAGGCCGCACGGGACCAGGCCCTCGGCGGTGCCCGCCTCGGTCAGCGCGGTCCACAGGTGCGCGGCGTCGGCCGGGGCGCAGAACACCTCGAAGCCGTCCTCGCCGGTGTAGCCGGTGCGGGCCAGCCAGACCTGGCGGCCGGCGACGGTGGCGGGCAGCAGCGCGTAGTACTTGAGGCCGGGCAGGTCGGCGTCGGTGGTCTTGGCCAGGATGCCGTTCGCCTCCGGGCCCTGGACGGCGAGCAGCGCGTAGGCGTCCCGGTCGTCGCGGACGACGGCGTCGAAGCCGGCCGCGCGCTCGGTCAGCGCGTCCAGCACCACCTGGGCGTTGGAGGCGTTGGCCACCACCAGGTACTCCTGCTCGGCGGTGCGGTAGACGATCAGGTCGTCCAGGATGCCGCCGTCCTCGCGGCAGATCATGGTGTAGCGGGCGCGCAGCACGCCGAGCGCGGAGATGAAGCCGACCAGCGCGTGGTCGAGCAGCTCGCCGGCCTGCGGGCCGGAGACGGTGATCTCGCCCATGTGCGAGAGGTCGAACAGGCCCGCCTTCGTGCGGACCGCGAGGTGCTCCTCGCGCTCGCTGCCGTAGCGCAGCGGCATGTCCCAGCCCGCGAAGTCGGTCATGGTGGCGCCGAGCGAGCGGTGCAGCGCGTCGAGCGCGGTCAGGCGGAGGGACACGACAGGACTCCCGGGATCTGGAAACGGGCAGGCTGGGGCGAATCTCCCCATCTGTCGTCGAACCTGAGAGCTTCGCCGCCTCCTGAACAGGATGGCGGCTTGCACCGTGGGTGGGCGCACGGCGCGGCCGTGTCCACTTTCCAGATCTGCCTCGCCCGGGCGGTAGGGGGGCCTGAGAGATTCCGGGGAGGACTTGCTCCTTCGGCGCCGGTCGCGGCCTGTCGCCAGGCCGTTCCGGCTCTCCCGCGCGGGTTCGAGCGGCCGGTGTGAAGTTGTGGGCGGGCCCATCATGGCATGCCGGGGGCGGGTCGCGGGAGAGGGGGCCGGAGCGGGCCGCGGCGGACGGGGCCGGAGCGGGCCGCGGTGGACGGGGCCCACCGGGCCGCCGCACCGGGGCCGCGCGCCGCTAACCTGAGCGCAACCGCGGATGTGGAGGGCGAGATGGGGTTCCCGCTGGACGGGGTGCTGGAGGGCGGGGCCTGGCCGGCCAACGAGCTGGAGCAGGTGCTGACGGCCGCGCTCGGCGACCCCGGGGCGACGCCCCGGGTGATCGAGGTGCTGGCCCGCAGCCAGGTGTGGATCCCGCTGCCGTCCGGCACCTCCCCGGACGCCGAGGCGCTGGACCTGCCGACGCTGGAGCTGGCCGGGGCGCCGTACGTCCCGGTGTACTCCTCGCAGGAGCAGTACCTCCGGCACTGCCCGGGCATCCCGTTCGCGATCGCCCCGATGTGGGAGTTCGCCCGCGGGCTGCCGCTGGGCATCGGCGTCGCGGTCAACCCGGAGGCGCCGGTGGGCATCCCGGTGCCGCCGGAGGGCGTCGGCGAGCTGCGGCGCGGGCCGCGCGGCGAGCAGTGGGAGGCGCAGGGGGTGACCGAGGGTGCCCGGGTGGCGCTCAAGGAGCCCGAGCCGCACCAGGAGCCGTTCGCCTTCCTGGCCGCCGCGACCGGCGAACTCGTCGCGCTGCCCGGGGTCCTGACGGCCCGTCGGGCGCTGGCCCGGGTGGAGGGCGAGCCGACCCTGCTGTACGTCGGCGTGCAGCTGGACCCGGCGGCCCCCGCCGACCCGGCCGAGGTGAACACCGCGCTGGGCCGGGCGCTCGGAACCGCCCCGCCGAGCTGGGGCGTCCACCTGGTGCTGCTCGACCTGGTCGCCGATCCGGTGGTGGACTGGATGCTGGGGCGGGTACAGCCCTTCTACGTGCGGCCGTGACGGCGGCCCCGGTCCGCCGCGCGGGGCACGGCGGCATGACGGCTGTCGGGTGCGCCCCATAGGGTTGCCCGGAACACCGGAGCACGGCGGAACGGACGAAGAGAGTAGGCGGCGACGTGACGGGAGCAGCCGGCGACCCGGGGGCGGTCGAACGCGCCCTCGCAGCGGTCGCGCCGGAGCGCTGGGAGGCGTACGAGGGGCTGCTGCGGGCCCTGGCCGGCGGGCAGGTCTGGATGCTGCTCTGGCACGGCAGCCCCGGCAGTCCGGACGCCCAGTACGGGAACATGGACGTCGGCGGCCACGGCTACGCGCCCTGCGCGACCTCCCCCGGGCAGCTCGCGGCCAGCGGCTGGACGCGCGCCCACGAGGTGGTCTCCGGGCTGGAGATCGCCGCCGCGCTGTACCGCTCGCGCTGGGGCCTGTGGCTCGACCCGCACCGCCCCGGCGGCGGCGTCGGCGTGCCCTGGGCCGACCTGCGGCGGATCGCGCTCGGCCTGGACCGGCTGCCGGCCGGGCCGCTGCGGATCTCCGAACCCCCGGTGCAGGGCTCGCCGTTCTTCACCGTGCTGGAGCGGCAGGCGGGCGAGGTGCGGCCGCTGCGCTCGCTGCGCCGGGCCTGGGTGCAGCCGGTGCTGGGCGAGGGCTACCTGGCGGTCGGGCTGGACCTGTACGACACCTCCCCGCCGTCCGTGGAGGCGGCCCGGGCGCTGGTGCAGCGGGCGGCCGCGCAGGCGCCGGAGGGGCCCGGGGTGTCCACCGTGATGCTGGCCGACGAGTTCGACCCGGTGGCGATGTGGATGTGGGCCAACACCCGCCCGTTCTTCGACCGGCAGGGCGCCCCGCAGCCCGGGCCGACCGGCTTCGGTTACGCAGCGCAACCGCCGGCCGGGCCGGCCCCGGGGTGGCCGCAGGCTCCCTGGCCGGGCTATCCGGGCCGTTGAACCTACCCTGACGCCCCGTCGGAAAACCCCCGCCTCGACCTTTTGCCCGGTCGGCGGGGGTTTTTTACCGCCCCATGATCTACGCGCGCAACCCCGCGTGCCACCTGGCGTTTTCCCGCCACTGGCGGGGTGTCGTCAGTGTGCCCCTTGACGGACGCGTAACAGCTGTGTGAAGAACGATATGCGTCGACAACGGAATTGCATGCCAACAGATCACAGTTAGGCATCCTTCGGCATGGGGGTCTTCCGCCGGGCACTTCCCATGACAGAGAGTGCTGCGCAATGCGGAGCGCGACTCGAACCCCACGAAGGTGAACGCGTCCCCGCCAGCGCATGAACCGCACGACGCGTTTCTCCGTGCGGCAGCACCGTGCACGTCGGAGGCCTCCTGACCCGGAGCGCCCCAGCTCGGCGCGCCTCCGGCCGGAGGCGACCGAGGGATGCCCGCACCACCAGCAACGCCCTGCTTGCTCAACGCACTTCTGCACCGCCGCATCGGCGCCCGGCACCACCGAAACCGCTCTGCACTTCCGCACCGCACGCGACTCCGTGGGCCGGCCACCGTCGGCGAGGGGAACGAACTGACTCATGACCACACCCACCGAGACCCCTGGTTCGGCGGCCGACGCACAGCCTGACGGCTCGTCAACCGCCGAGCCGCCCAAGAAGATCGAGGGACGATCACCCGGCCGCATCGCCTGGGAGCGCCTCAAGCGCGACAAGGTCGCGCTGGCCGGCGGCGCCGTGGTGATCCTGCTGATCCTCGCGGCCCTCCTGGCGCCGGTGCTCACCGCGCTGTTCGGGCACCCGGTCGACGAGCCGCACGCGGACCAGATCAACCCCGACCTGGGCCTGCCCAAGGGCGCCTTCGGCGGCATCAGCGGCGACTACCTGCTCGGTGTCGACCCGACCTTCGGCCGTGACGTGTTCTCCCGGATCCTCTACGGCGCCCGGATCTCGCTGCTGGTCGCGCTCGGCGCGGCGGCGGTGGCGATCGTCATCGGCGTGGTGCTGGGCATCATGGCCGGCTACTTCGGCGGCTGGGTGGACTCGGTCATCAGCCGGGTGATGGACGTCCTGCTGGCCTTCCCGCAGCTGCTGTTCAGCATCGCGCTGGTCTCGGTGATCCCCAACTCGGTGCTCGGACTGGGCGACACGACGGTGCGCGTCCTGGTGCTGATGACGGTGATCGGCTTCTTCGGCTGGCCGTACATCGGACGCATCGTCCGGGGCCAGGCGATGTCGCTGCGCGAACGCGAGTTCGTCGACGCCGCCCGCAGCCTCGGCGCCGGCCGCGCGCACATCCTGTTCCGCGAACTGCTGCCCAACCTGGTGGCGCCGATCCTGGTCTACACGACCCTGATCATCCCCACCAACATCCTGAACGAGGCGGCGCTCAGCTTCCTCGGGGCCGGCGTCCGGCCGCCCACCCCGTCCTGGGGCCAGATGCTCTCGGACGCGGTCGGGATCTACCAGGCCGATCCCACCTACATGGTGATCCCCGGTCTCGCCATCTTCATCACCGTGCTCGCCTTCAACCTCTTCGGTGACGGCCTGCGTGACGCTCTCGACCCCAAGGGCAACTGAGCCCGCAACTCTGGAGGATCTCCAACCCATGAAGCGAAACAGGACGCTCGCGGCCGCTGCCCTGGTGGCCGCCCTCGCCCTCACCACCGCGGCCTGCGGCGGCAGCAAGGGCGGCTCGGGCGGCGACAACGCGAGCAAGGGCGGTTCGGCGGGGTTCAACGCGGCGGCCGAGAAGGTGGTGAACCCGTCCGACAAGAAGGGCGGCACCCTCAACCTGTGGACCACCACCGACGTGGACTCGCTCGACCCCGGTCGCGCGTACTACGCCTCGGTGTGGAACTACGAGCGCTTCTACACCCGCACCCTGCTGGCCTTCGACGGCAAGCCGGGCAAGGACGGCCTGAACCTCGTCCCCGACCTGGCCACCGCCAAGCCGGAGATCTCCGCCGACGGCAAGACCTACACCTTCAAGCTGAAGTCCGGCCTGAAGTTCGAGGACGGCTCGGTCATCACCTCGAAGGACGTCAAGTACGGCATCGAGCGCATCTTCGCGCAGGACGTCGTCTCCGGCGGCCCGACCTACCTGATCAACGAGCTGGACCAGGGCCAGGGCTACAAGGGCCCCTACACCGACGCCGACCCGAACAAGCTCGGCCTCAAGACGGTGGAGACCCCGGACGACACCACCATCGTCTTCCACCTGGCCAAGCCGAACTCGGACTTCCCGTACCTGCTGGCCATGGGCTCCGCCGCCCCGGTCCCGCAGAAGCTGGACACCGGCTCCAAGTACGGCGACAAGCCGGTCTCCTCCGGCCCGTACAAGTTCAAGTCGGTCGAGCCGGGCAAGGGCTACGAGCTGGTCCGCAACGAGAACTGGGACGCCTCCACCGACCCGTTCCGCAAGGCGCTGCCGGACGTCGTCAAGCTGACCGTCACCACCAACGCCGACGACATGGACGCCCGCCTGCTGGCGAACACCGCCGACCTCGACTGGGCCCAGACCGGCCTGTCGCAGGCCGCCCAGGTCAAGGTGCTCCAGGACCCGACCCTCAAGGCCAACACCGACGACCCGTACAACGGCTTCATCCGGTACGTCACGATGGCCCCGTCGGTCGCCCCGTTCGACAACATCCACTGCCGCAACGCGGTGCTGTACGCGGCCGACTCCACCGCCCTGCAGACCGCCCGCGGCGGCTCGGTGGCCGGTTCGCTGTTCGGCTCGATGCTGCCCCCGAACATCCTCGGCTCCGACGACTACGACCCGTTCGGCCTGACCAAGGGCAAGCCGAACCTGGACAAGGCCAAGGAGGAGCTGGCGGCCTGCGGCCAGCCCAACGGCTTCCACACCACCATCGCGGTGCGCGGCAACAAGCCGAAGGAGGTCAACTCCGCGGTGGCGCTGCAGACCGCCCTCAAGGCCGCCAACATCGACGTCACCGTCGACCAGTACGACGGCAAGCTGATCTCCTCGGTGATCGGCGCGCCCGACGTGGTCAAGTCCAAGGGCTACGGCCTGATCGTGATGGGCTGGGGCGCCGACTACCCGACCGGCTCCGGCTACCTCCAGCCGCTGGTCGACGGCCGCTTCATCGCCAGCAACGGCAACAACAACTACGCCGAGATCAACGACCCGGAGATCAACGGCTGGTTCGACCAGGCCGCGCAGGAGACCGACCCGGCCAAGGCCGCCGACCTGTACAAGAAGATCAACCACAAGGTGGTCGACGGCGCCTACTACCTGCCGATCGTGGCGGACAAGGCGCTGAACTGGCGCAACCCGCGCCTGACCAACGTCTACATCACCGACGCCTACGGCGAGGTCGACTTCCAGGCGCTCGGCGTCTCCGACGGCAAGTGACCTGACCTTCTCCTGAGTTCTCACCGCTAGTCCGAAGGGCAGGTGAAGGCCCTGCCGGGGCCGGCCGGGAGCTCCCCCACCGGGGAGACCCGGCCGGCCCGCGGCAGGGCCGACCGCAGTGCTCGTGTATCTCGTCAGGCGACTGCTCAACGTCGCCTTCATGCTGTTGGTGGTCGCCGCGGTGACCTTCGGCATCTTCTTCATGGTGCCGAAGCTCACCGGGACCGACCCCGCGATGCTCTACGTGGGCAAGATCGCGGACAAGGCGGCGGTCGAGGGCATCCGCCACAAGATGGGCCTCGACAAGTCGATCATCGAACAGTTCTGGCTCTTCCTGCGCGGGGTGTTCGCCGGCCGCGACTTCAACGCCGGCACCGACCTGACCCACTGCGCTGCCCCCTGCCTGGGCTACTCGTTCAAGACCGAGCAGGAGGTCTGGCCGCTCCTGCTCAACCGGGTCGGCGTCGACATCTCGCTCGCGGTCGGGGCCTCCGTGCTCTGGCTGGTGTTCGGCACCGCCACCGGCATCATCTCCGCGCTGCGCCGCGGCACCGCGCTGGACCGCGTCACCATGACCGTCGCGCTGGCCGGCGTCTCGCTGCCGATGTACTTCACCGGCCTGGTCGCGCTCGCGGTGTTCGTCAACCAGCTCGGCTGGTTCCCCAACAACTACACCGACTTCGCGGACGACCCGGTCTCCTGGTTCCAGGGGCTGGTGCTGCCCTGGGTGACCCTGGCGTTCCTGTTCGCCGCGACCTACGCCCGGCTCAGCCGGGCCACCCTGCTGGACGTGCTGGGCGAGGACTACATCCGCACCGCGCGGGCCAAGGGCCTCCGGGAGCCGGTGGTCATCGGCAAGCACGCCATGCGCTCCACGCTGACCCCGATCCTGACCATCTTCGGCATGGACCTCGGCGGCCTGCTCGGCGGCGCGGTGCTCACCGAGAAGACCTTCAACCTGCGCGGACTCGGCTACGAGGCGGTCACCTCGATCCAGTCCAGCGACCTCCCGGTGATCATGGGCGTGACCCTGTTCGCCGCGTTCTTCATCATCATGGCCAACCTCGCGGTTGACCTGCTGTACGCCGTCGTCGACCCCCGGGTGAGGCTGACATGAGCAACACCGACAAGCCTTTCCTGTCCGTCCGCGACCTGAAGGTGCACTTCCCCACCGACGACGGACTGGTCAAGTCCGTCAACGGGCTCAGCTTCGACCTGGAGCGCGGCAGGACGCTCGGCATCGTCGGCGAGTCCGGCTCCGGGAAGTCCGTCACCTCGCTGTCGATCATGGGCCTGCACCGCACCGGCACCAAGCGCGGCGCCCCGCGGATCACCGGCGAGATCTGGCTCGACGGCGAGGAGCTGGTCGCGGCCGGCCCCGAGCGGGTGCGCAAGCTGCGCGGCCAGAAGATGGCGATGATCTTCCAGGACCCGCTGACCGCGATGCACCCCTACTACACGGTCGGCGCCCAGATCGTCGAGGGCTACCGGGCCCACCACCCCGGCGCCTCCAAGAAGGAGGCCCGCACCCGGGCGGTCGAGATGCTCGACCGGGTCGGCATCCCGCAGCCCGACAAGCGGGTCGACAACTACCCGCACGAGTTCTCCGGCGGCATGCGCCAGCGCGCCATGATCGCGATGGCGCTGGTCAACGACCCCTCGCTGCTGATCGCCGACGAGCCGACCACCGCCCTCGACGTCACCGTCCAGGCGCAGATCCTCGACCTGATCCGCGACCTCCAGAAGGAGTTCGGCTCGGCGGTCGTCATCATCACCCACGACCTGGGCGTGGTCGCCGAACTCGCCGACGACATCCTGGTCATGTACGGCGGCAAGCCCGTCGAGCGCGGCCCCGCCGCCACCATCTTCGAATCCCCCGAGCACCCCTACACCTGGGGCCTGCTCGGCTCGATGCCCCGCCTCGACCGGGAGCTCCAGGACCGGCTGATCCCGGTCAAGGGCACCCCGCCGAGCCTGATCAACGTGCCGTCCGGCTGCGCGTTCCACCCGCGCTGCCCGTACGCCGAGCTCACCGGCGGCCGCTCGTTCACCGAGGTGCCCGTGCTCGCCGAGGCCGCGCCCCGGCACCACGCCGCCTGCCACCTGCCGATCGCCGAACGCCACCGGATCTTCGCCGAAGAGATCGCGCCCCGGCTGTGAGCACGTACCACCCATTTGGAGAGCAGCGATGACGGACAGTCAGACGGCGGTGCCGCAGCTCGTGAAGGTGCCCGCCCAGGCGCCCGGGCCCGACCGCGAACCCCTGCTGAGGGTCACCGGACTGACCCGGCACTTCCCGGTCACCAAGGGCCTGCTGAAGCGCCAGGTCGGCGCGGTGCGGGCGGTCGACGGCATCGACTTCGCGGTCAACGCGGGCGAGACGCTCGGCGTGGTCGGCGAGTCCGGCTGCGGCAAGTCCACCATGGGACGCCTGGTCACCCGGCTCGACGAACCCACCGGCGGAAAGATCGAGTTCGAGGGCGCCGACATCACCCACCTGGGCGTCGCGGCGATGCGGCCGTACCGGCGCGACATCCAGATGATCTTCCAGGACCCGTACTCCTCGCTGAACCCCCGGCACACCATCGGCACCATCGTCGGCGCGCCCTTCCACCTCCAGAAGGTCAAGACCGAACACGGCGTCAAGCGGGCCGTCCAGGACCTGCTGGAGCTCTGCGGCCTCAGCCCCGAGCACTACAACCGCTACCCGCACGAGTTCTCCGGCGGCCAGCGCCAGCGCATCGGCATCGCCCGCGCCCTGGCCCTGCGCCCGAAGATGATCGTGGCCGACGAGCCGGTCTCCGCGCTGGACGTCTCGATCCAGGCCCAGGTGGTCAACCTGCTGGACGACCTCCAGAAGGAACTCGGCCTCACCTACCTGATCATCGCGCACGACCTCTCGGTCGTCCGGCACGTCTCCGACCGGGTCGCCGTCATGTACCTCGGCAAGGTGGTGGAGATCGCCGACCGGGACGCCCTGTACTCCCGGCCGATGCACCCCTACACCAACGCCCTGATGTCCGCGGTGCCGGTGCCCGACCCGCGCCGCAAGGAGCGCCGCGAGCGCATCCTGCTCACCGGCGACGTCCCCTCCCCGCTCAACCCGCCCTCCGGCTGCCGCTTCCGCACCCGCTGCTGGAAGGCCCAGGACGTCTGCGCGAGCGAGGAACCGCCGCTGGCCGCGGTGGCGACCGGGCACCAGGTGGCCTGCCACTTCCCGGAGAACGCGGCCGAGTAGCGCCGCCCGACACCCTCCGGACCGCGGGGTCCGCCCGGGAGAGCCGACGCTCCCCCCGGACGGACCCCGCGGCCGTGCCCGGACCCGGGCCCTGACAGTGGCGGGTGGCAGGGTGGGGGCCATGCTGGAGATCGCGGTCAGGGACCAGGACGACGTGGTGCGGGTGCGGGTGTCGGAGGACGAACTCGCCGACCTGGTGGCGGACACGGCGCACTGGCCGGGCGCCTTCCTGGTCCTCCAGCGCGTCCCCGACCTGCCGGACACCTACGCCCAGACCTGCCCGGAGGGCGGGGCCCTGACGGTCGAGTACCGGGACGGCGCGCCGTCGCGGCACTACCGGACGCGGGTGGCCGGGCCGGAGCGGGTCGCCGAACTGCTCACCGGCTGGGCCCGGCAGGACGCCGGCTGGGCGGCGGGCGAGGAGTGGGAGCGGATCGACTTCGGGCCCGACCCGGAGCCCGCGCCGCTGGAGCTGTCCGGGCAGGACGAGGAGGCCCTGGTCGCCGAGGTGCGGCGGCTGCTGGTCGGCGGGTACGCGACGCTGGACCTGGCGGCCGAGGCGGCGGAGGAGTTCCTGGCGAGCCGGGAGCACCGGCCGGTGAGCAGGGCCCAGGCCAGGCAGCTGGCCTACCGGATGTGGCTGGAGCGGGTCGCCGAGCAGCGCGCTTGGACGGGCGAGACCGACCCGGAGCGGCTGACCCGGGCGTTCGCGGCCCTGGAGGCGGCCGGGATCACCGCCCGGGAGGACTTCACCTGCTGCCGCAACTGCGGCAACGCCGAGATCGGCGCCGAGAACCCACGGGCCCGGGGCTTCGTCTACTTCCACTCCCAGGGCACCGCGGCGGTCGCCGGCGGCGGCGACCTGGCGCTGTACTACGGCGGCTTCGACGACTCCCCGGAGACCACCGCCGCCGTCGGCCGGGAGGTCGTCGCGGCGCTCCGGGCGGTCGGCCTGCGGACCGACTGGGACGGCGACCCGGGGCGGGCGGTCCGGGCGACCGGCCTGGACTGGCGGCGCCGGCTGGTGGGCTAGGGCCCGTCTTCACACCCCCGTCGCAGCCCCGCGGCGTCCGGTGCGTGCTCTCGGCGTGCCGGGTGGAAGGTCGCGTACTGGATGTCCTCGGCCTTTCGGCCGGTGCGGCGAGAGGGCGTGCCGGGCGTCGTGGGGCAGACGGGGGTGTGAAGACGGGCCCTAGGCCCGGTCCGGCCTCCGCAGGGCAGGCTGTCCTTCGTCCGGCGCAGCAGCCGGCCGGAGCTGTTGCCGGGGGCGGGCGCGGTGCCTTGACTGGGACGGAACGTCCCGGTTCCCGCGCGAGGGTAGGTCACCATGCTGTCGGCCCGCAGTCTGTTCCAGGAGATCCACGACGACGACCAGGCGTTCCGGCTGTTCTGCTCGATCGCCGCGAAGGGCGAGGACCAGGGCGGCTGGGAGAACGGCCGGATCGCCCGGCTGGTGCCCGACCCGGAGCTGGCCCCCAAGGTGGCCCGGCACGGCGCGGACGAGGACAAGCACGGGCGGATCTTCAAGGCGCTGATGCACAAGCGCGGCCTGACCGAGCGGGACGTCCCGCACGACACCGACTACACGATGCTCCTGGAGCGGCAGGGCATCGGCCTGGCGCACGCCCGGCTGCGCCGGGACGAGCCGCTGACCGAGCGGGACGTCATCACGTACCTGGCGCACAGCCGGGTGACCGAGCAGCGCGCCGCCGAGCAGATGCTGATGCTGAAGCGGATCTTCGGCGACCACCCGGAGCTGGGCCGGGCGGTGCGGATGATCTCCCACGACGAGGACAACCACCTGGCGTTCTGCCACGAGGAGCTGCTGCGGCTGGCGTACCACGGGCACGGGCGGGCGATCCTGGACACCCTGCAGTCCACCGCCCGGGCGGAGATCCGCACCTACCGGGACGTCAGCCTGGCCGTGATGGCGCACCTGGGGGAGCTGCTGCGCTGGCCGCGGGCGAAGTCGGCGGCGCTGGCGGCCGGCATCCACGCGGTGTACGGGTACGAACGGGCGGGCGGCTGGCGGCGGATGACCACGCTGCGGATGCCGGCCCGGCTGAACGCGCTGGGCGGTCCCGCGCCGCACGAGCAGTTCGCCTGACCGCCCGGGGGCCGGCCGCGGGGGGACGGCGTGCAGACTGACCAGGTGACGTCCGAGATCTTCCCGCACACCGTCCAGCAGGTCCTCGACCTGGTGGGCATCTTCGTGTTCGCGCTGTCCGGCGGCCTGATGGCCGTCCGCAAGAACATGGACATCTTCGGCATCTGCGTGCTGGCCGAGGCGACCGCGCTGGGCGGCGGCGTCCTGCGGGACCTGGTGATCGGGGCGCTGCCGGTGGCCGCGTTCACCAGCTTCGGGTACTTCCCGACCCCGCTGGTGGCCGGGGTGGTGGTGTTCTTCCTGCACCCCGAGGTGGAGCGGATCAACCGGGCGGTGATGGTGCTGGACGCCGCGGGCCTGGGCCTGTTCTGCGTCACCGGCACCATCAAGGCGCACGCCTACGGGCTCGGCGCGGTCGCCTCGGTGGCCTGCGGCATGCTGACCGCCGCGGGCGGCGGCGTGATCCGCGACCTGCTGGCGATGGAGCCGCCCTCGCTGCTGCGCTGGGACCGCGAGATCTACGCCGTCCCGGCGCTGGTCGGCTCCGCCGTGGTGGCGGCGCTGATCGGGATCGGGCAACTGACCCCGCTGAACGCCTCGCTGGCCGCGGTGGTCGCGTTCACCATGCGGATGCTGGCGCTCAGGTACGGCTGGCGCGCACCGCGTGCTTGGCACCGCAACGGTTCTCGCACCAGCGAGGAGTAGGCGAGCCGCCGTACGCCAGCGAGATCGCCTCCACCGTGCACAGCAGCTCCGGCAGCAGCTTGCTCAGCTCGGTCACCGAGGCGATCCGGACCGGCGCGGAGATCGAGCAGGCGGCGATGGCGGTGCCCTCGGTGCCGGCGATCGGGGCGGCGATGCAGTTCACCGACTCCTGGTACTCGGCCTGGTCCACCGCCCAGCCGCGGCGGCGCACCTCGGACAGCTCGGCCCGGAACTCCTCCGGGCCGCGGATCGACTGCGGGGTGCGGGCCGGGAAGTCCACCTCGGCCAGGAACGCGGCCAGCTTCTCGCCCGGCAGGTCGGCCAGCAGCACCTTGCCCGCCGCGGTGGCCACCGCGGGCGCCCGCCGGCCGATCCGGCTGGCCTCGCCGAGCCAGCTGCGGCCGTGGTCCGGGTACCTGGCCTCGACCTTGTCGAGGTACAGCACCTCGTCCTCCTCCAGCACCGACAGGTGCACGGTGTGCCCGTAGCGCTCGTTGAGCACCGCCAGGTACGGGGCGGCGACCTGCCGGATGTCGATGCCCTCCAGCGCCTGGTGGGCGAGCGCGAACAGCCGGCCGCCGAGGCGGTAGCGCTGGTCGGACTGCCGGTGCACGAAACCGTGCTCCTGCAGGGTGCGCAGCAGCCGCAGCGCGGTGGACTTGTGCACGCCGATCTTCGCGGCGGCCTGCTCCAGCGACGCCGGGCCCTCACCGAGCGACGCCAGGATGGTCAGCGCCCGGTCGACCGTCTGGGACAACGGCCTCTCCCCTCTCACAGCACCGTGGCCGGAAGGGTAACGGCGCGTTGCAGAGGGTGCAATGGCCAAATCGTGACTCTGCGGCCGCCTACACTGGTTCCCGCTATGGCTTACCTCGACCACGCCGCCACCACCCCGATGCTGCCCGAGTCGGTCGCCGCGATGACGGCGCAGTTCGGCGCCGTCGGCAACGCCTCCTCGCTGCACGCCGCCGGGCGGCGCGCCCGCCGGGTGGTCGAGGAGTCCCGGGAGTCGCTCGGCGAGTCGCTGGGCGCCCGCCCCAGCGAGATCGTGTTCACCGGGGGCGGCACCGAGTCCGACAACCTGGCGGTCAAGGGCCTCTACTGGGCCCGGCGGGACGCCGACCCGGCCCGCCGCCGGGTGCTCAGCAGCCCGGTCGAGCACCACGCGGTGCTGGACGCGGTGCACTGGCTGGCCGAGCACGAGGGCGCCGAGGTCGAGTACCTGCCGGTCGACGCGCTCGGCCGGGTGCACCCCGAGGCGCTGCGGGAGGCGATCGAGCGCGCCCCGGAGACGGTCGCGCTGGTCACCGTGATGTGGGCCAACAACGAGGTCGGCACCGTCCAGCCGATCCGCGAACTCGCCGCCGTCGCCGCCGAGTTCGAGGTGCCGATGCACTCCGACGCGGTGCAGGCGCTGGGCCAGGTGCCGGTCTCCTTCGCGGACTCCGGGCTGACCGCGCTCACCGTCACCGGCCACAAGGTCGGCGGCCCGTACGGGGTCGGCGCGCTGCTGCTGGCCCGCTCCGCCAAGCCCGTCCCGCTGTTGCACGGCGGCGGCCAGGAGCGCGACGTCCGCTCCGGGACGCTGGACGTGCCCGGTGCCGCCGGGTTCGCGGTGGCCGCCGGGCTGGCCGTCGAGCGGCAGCCCGGGTACGCGGCCGCGACCGGCGCGCTGCGCGACGAACTGCTGGCCGTGGTCCGCTCGGCCGCGCCGGACGCGGTGCTCAACGGCGACCCGGGCGCGGACGGGCGGCTGCCCGCCAACGCGCACTTCTCCTTCCCCGGCTGCGAGGGCGACGCGCTGCTGATGCTGCTGGACGCGGCCGGCGTGGAGTGCTCCACCGGCTCGGCCTGCTCGGCCGGCGTCCCGCAGCCCAGCCACGTGCTGCTGGCGATGGGCGTCGACCCGGACCTGGCCCGCGCCTCGCTGCGCTTCTCGCTCGGGCACACCTCCACCGCCGCGGACGTGGCGGCGCTGGCCGCCGCGCTGCCCGGCGCGGTGGAGCGGGCCCGGCGGGCCGGGCTGGTGCGCGCCGCGCGCTGAGCGGGCCGTCCGCCGGGCGGGTCATCTGCCGGGTGGGTCGTCCGGGCGGGGCGTTTAGGTTGGATTCCGTTCGCGACGGGACCTTCTGCTTCGGGACGTACGCTGGGGGTATGAACGCACCCCTGCCCGAGCGCACCGTCCGTGACCTCACCGGGCTGCTGGCCCAGGCCGCGCACGCCATGAACACCCGCCTGTCGCTGGCCCTGGCCGAGATCGACAGCTCCCCGCGCAAGCACTGCGTGCTGCTGCACGCCATGGAGGCCGAGCGCACCCAGTCTCAGCTGGCCGCGATCGCCGGGCTGGACAAGACCACCATGGTGGTCACCGCCGACGAGCTGGAGCGGGACGGCCTGGCCGAGCGCCACCCGTCCGCGACCGACCGGCGGGTGAAGGTCATCCGGGTCACCCCCGCGGGCGCGGAGCTGGTGCGGCGCGGCGAGGTGATCGTCGACCGGGTGCACGGGGAGGCGCTGGGCGAGCTGTCGGCGGGGGAGCGGCAGGTCTTCGTGGACGCGCTGGACCGGCTCCAGCAGACGGCGGAGTTCCCGATGGTCGGCGAGGGCGGCGTGGTGCGCCGACCGCGGCGGTCCCGCCAGGGGTAGGGCGGGAGTTGGAAGCAGGTCGGGGCCCTGGGGAGTCGCCCGCAGAGCACGTTCCGTTCTGGATCGTCTATTACAAAACTATCTGCTACGGTCTCTCTTGTTGGGGGAGCGCGCCCGCGCGTCCCCGGGAGGGAGAAGACCCATGTCCGAGAACTCGTCCCGCGCCCGCTGGCTGGCCCTCGCGGTGGTGTGCGCCGGGATGCTGATGGTGATCCTGGACGGGTCGATCACCACCGTCGCGCTGCCCGCCATCCAGGCCGACCTGCACATCGGACCGGCCGGACTGGCCTGGGTGGTGGACGCCTACGTGGTCGCCTTCGGCGGACTGCTGCTGCTCGCCGGACGGCTCGGCGACCTGCTCGGCCGCCGCCGGACCTACCTCGCCGGGATCGCCGGCTTCACCGCCGCCTCGGTGCTGTGCGGCCTCGCGGCGAACCCCGGGACGCTGATCGCCGCCCGCTTCCTCCAGGGCGCCGGCGGGGCGCTGGCCTCCGCCGTCGGCCTCGGCATGGTGGCCGCGCTCTTCCCCGACCCCGCCGAGCGGGCCAAGGCGTTCGGCGCGGTCGGCTTCACCGGCGCGACCGGCGCCTCGATCGGCCAGGTGCTCGGCGGCGTCCTCACCCAGGGCCTCGGCTGGCACTGGATCTTCTTCATCAACCTGCCGATCGGCGCCGCCGCCCTGCTCGCGGGCCTGCGCCTGCTGGCCGACGACCGCGGCCCCGGCCTGCGGGCGGGCGCCGACGCCCCCGGCGCCGTCCTGGTCACCGGCGGACTGATGCTCGGCGTCTACACCATCGTCGAGGGCGGCCCGACCGGCTGGACCTCCGCCCGCACCCTGGCCACCGGCGCCGCCGCGCTCCTCCTGCTCGCCGCCTTCCTGCTCCGGCAGACCCGCACCGCGACCCCGCTACTCCCGCTGCGGATCCTCGCCCGGCGCACCACCGCGCTCGCCAACCTGATCCAACTCCTCATGCTGGCCGCGCTGTTCGGCTTCCAGATCCTGCTCGCCCTGTACCTCCAGCAGGTCCAGCACTACGGCGCCCTGGCCACCGGACTGGCCATGCTGCCCGCCGCCCTCACCATCGGCGCGGTCTCCCTGCTGCTCGCCGCCCGCACCATCGCCCGGTTCGGCGAACGCCGCACCCTGCTGCTCGGCCTGGCCCTGCTCACCGTCGGCATCGGCCTGCTCACCCGGCTCCCGGCCGGCCGCCTCGACTACGCCGCCGACGTCCTGCCCACCCTGCTCAGCGCGGCCGGGTTCGGCCTCGCCGCCACCGCCCTCACCGCCCTCGGCATGGCCGACGCCGGCCCCGCCGACGCCGGACTGCTCTCCGGCCTGCTCACCACCACCCAGCAGGTCGGCGCCGCGCTCGGCGTCGCCGTCCTCAGCGCCCTGGCCGCCGGCCGCGGCGTCGGCGGGTTCCACCTCGCCTTCGGCACCGGCGCCGGGCTCCTGCTCGCCGCCCTGCTGCTGGCCCTCGCGCTGCCCCGGCACCGCCGCCCGGCCGCCCCCGCCGGACCGGCCGCCGCCGAGTCGCCCGCCCTGGTCCGGCACTGACCGTCGAGGGCGCCGGGCACCCCCGTTACGCTTGGAGGCACCATGACTGACTTCCCCGGCGCCCCGACCACCCCGTCCACCGGCCGCCTGCGCGTGCTCGCCGCGATGTCCGGCGGCGTCGACTCCGCCGTCGCCGCCGCCCGGGCCGTCGAAGCCGGCCACGAGGTGACCGGCGTCCACCTGGCGCTCGCCGGCAACCCGCAGTCCTTCCGCACCGGCGCCCGCGGCTGCTGCACCCTGGAGGACTCCCGGGACGCCCGCCGCGCCGCCGACGTGATCGGCATCCCGTTCTACGTCTGGGACTTGGCCGAGCGCTTCCGCGAGGACGTGATCGAGGACTTCGTCGCCGAGTACGCCGCCGGGCGCACCCCCAACCCGTGCCTGCGCTGCAACGAGAAGATCAAGTTCGCCGCGCTGCTCGACAAGGCGGTCGCGCTCGGCTTCGACGCCGTCTGCACCGGCCACTACGCCCGGATCGTCGACCACCCCGACGGCACCCGCGAACTGCACCGCGCCGTCGACGCCGCCAAGGACCAGTCCTACGTGCTCGGCGTGCTCGACGCCGACCAGCTCGCCCACTCGCTCTTCCCGCTCGGCGACACCACCAAGGACGTCATCCGCGAGGAGGCCGGACGGCGCGGCCTCGCCGTCGCCAAGAAGCCCGACAGCCACGACATCTGCTTCATCACCGACGGCGACACCCAGGGCTTCCTCGCCGCGCGCCTCGGCACCGCCCCCGGCGACATCCTCGACACCGACGGCACCAAGCTCGGCGAGCACGACGGCGCCTACGGCTTCACCATCGGCCAGCGCAAGGGCCTGCGGCTGGGCCGCCCCGCCGCCGACGGCAAGCCCCGCTACGTCCTCGACATCTCCCCGGTGAACAACACCGTCACCGTCGGCCCCGCCGACGGCCTCGACGTCCACGCCCTCACCGCCATCCGCCCCCGCTGGTGCGGCACCCCGGCCACCGGCGAGGGCCGCTACACCGCCCAGCTCCGCGCCCACGGCGAGGAGGTCCCGGTCGCCGCCGTCCTCACCGGCGACCAGCTGCACGTCCGCCTCGACACCCCCGCCCGCGGCATCGCCCCCGGCCAGGCCGTGGTCCTCTACGACGGCACCCGGGTGGTCGGCTCGGCCACCATCGCGAGCACCGAACGCGCCGTCGCGGTCTGACGGCCGGGCGGGCCGAGGGTTCTCCGGCGGGTCACCGGTTTGACCCGGGCGGGCCGGGCGGTGATAGGACTGGGAGCACTATGAACATCACGGTCTTCTGCTCCGCCAACTCCCTCGACGCCAAGTACACCGGCCCGGCGGCCGAGTTCGCCCGGCTGCTCGGGGAGGCCGGGCACACGCTGGTCTGGGGCGGGTCGCACGCCGGGCTGATGGGGGAGCTCGCGGACGGGGTCAAGGGGGCCGGCGGGCGGCTGGTCGGGATCTCGGTGGAGTTCCTGCGGCACAAGGCGTACGAGGGGGCGGACGAGCTGGTGACCATGCCGGACCTGCCGACCCGGAAGGCCGAGCTGCTGGCCCACGGGGACGCGCTGGTGGTGCTGGTCGGCGGGATCGGCACGCTGGACGAGATCACCGAGGTGCTGGAGCTCAAGAAGCACGGCCTGCACGACAAGCCGGTGGTCGTCCTGGACACCGAGGGCTTCTACACCGGCCTGCGCCTCCAGCTGGAGCGGATGGACGCCGAGGGCTTCCTGCCCCGCCCGCTCGCCGAGCTGGTGGCCTTCGCCCGGACGCCCGCCGAGGCGCTCGCCCACCTCTCCGCCCACCAGCCCGAGTAAGGAAGCCACCATGGGTGTCCACCTGATCACCGGAGCCGGTTCCGGCATCGGCGCCGCCGTCGCCGACCGGCTCGCCGCCCGCGGCGAGGAGCTGTGGCTGCTCGCCCGGGACGCCCGCCGCGCCGCCCAGCTGCGCGAGCGCTTCCCGGACGCGAAGACCCTGGTCGGGGACCTGGACGACCCGGCCAAGCTGTCCTGGGCGTTCGGCCACCAGGCGCTGCCGGTGGAGCTCGACTCGCTGCTGCACGTCGCGGGCGTGGTCGAGCTCGGCACAATCGGGGAGACCCCGGTCAAGGCCTGGCAGCACCAGCTCAACGTCAACGCGGTCGCGCCCGCCGAGCTCACCCGCCTGCTGCTGCCCTCGCTCCGGCAGGCCCGCGGCCACGTGGTGTTCGTCAACTCCGGCGCCGGCCTGCGCGCCGACGCCACCTGGGGCTCGTACGCGGCCAGCAAGTTCGCGGTCCGCGCGCTGGCGGACGCGCTGCGGCAGGAGGAGCGCGCCAACGGCGTCCGGGTGACCACCGTCTACCCCGGGCGGACCGCCACCCCGATGCAGGCGAAGGTGCACCAGCAGGAGGGCGAGGAGTACGACCCCGACCGCTGGATCGCCCCGGACTCGGTCGCCACCGCCGTCCTCACCGCGCTCGACCTGCCGCGCGACGCGGAGATCACCGAGATCACCGTCCGCCCCGGCCGGTAGGCGACACCGGGGGCGCGGTGCCGTTTCCCGCGCCCCCGCCGCTGCTCGTAGGCTCCTCCCTGTGACTGACGTGGACGTTTTCGCGGAGCTGGCCGGAGCGGCGACCGGGATCGGATCGATGCCCGGCCTGGACGTGCGGGAGATGGCCCGGGGGGTGATGGCCGAGCTGGAGCAGTTGCCGCACCTGCCCGAACTGCCCGCGCGCGGGCCCGGGGCGGACATGATCGGGCGCGGCGCCGGGCTGCTGACCGAGCTGTTCGTGCAGACCGAGCCCAGCGGCTGGCGGTTCACCGACCGCCCCGGGCGGGACACCAGGCGGGCGGTGTCCTGGCTCGGCGAGGACCTGGACGCGCTGGAGGAGTACACCCAGGGCTACACCGGCCCGCTCAAGGTGCAGGCGGTCGGACCGTGGACGCTGGCCGGCTCGATCGAGCTGCGCCACGGCGAGAAGGCGCTCAGCGACCCCGGCGCCTGCCGGGACCTGGCCGGCTCGCTCACCGAGGGCCTGCGCCGCCACCTCGCCGACGTCCGCCGCCGGGTCCCCGGCGCCACCGTGGTGCTGCAGCTGGACGAGCCGCTGCTGCCCGCCGTGCTGGCCGGGTCGGTGAAGACCGCCAGCGGCTTCCAGCGGCTGCACGCCGTCGACCGCCAACACGCCGAGCAGGCCCTGCGCGAGCTGATCGGCGGCCTCGACGCGCCCGTCCTGGTGCACAGTTGCGCGCCCGGGGTGCCGATCCCGCTGCTGCGCCGGGCCGGGGCCGCCGGGATCAGCCTGGACTTCGGCCTGCTGACCGAACGTGACGACGACGACCTCGGCGAGGCGGTCGAGGGCGGCACGCTGCTGCTGGCCGGTGTGGTGCCGTCCGCCGACGTCGAAACGTCGGACCCGGCCGGTAGTGTCCAGGGGGTCAGGACGTTGTGGCGCAGGCTCGGGCTGGCCCCCGAGCTGCTGGGCCGCCGCGTGGTGGTGACGCCGACGTGCGGGCTGGCGGGGGCCTCCCCGGCGTACGCGCGGCGGGCACTGGCCGCGGCGGTCCGGGCGGCCCGGAGCCTGGTGGACAACCCGGAGTGACGAGCGAGGAGGACGGCGCGGTGGCGGCTGTGGAGGGCTGGGAGGAGGTCCCGGCGGAGGTGCGGACGCGGCACGCCGAGCTGGCGACCGAGATCGAGGAGCACCGGGCCCGGTACTACGACCAGGACGCCCCGGTCATCAGCGACGCCGAGTTCGACGCCCTGATGCGGGAGTTGGAGTCGCTGGAGGCCGCCCACCCGGCGCTGGTCACGCCCGACTCGCCGAGCCAGAAGGTCGGCGGCGGGTCGACCGAGCAGTTCGCCCCCGTGGTGCACCGGGAGCGGCTGCTCAGCCTCGACAACGCGATGGACGAGGAGGAGCTGGCCGCCTGGGCCGAGCGGGTCGCCACCGAGCTGTCCGGCATCGACTACCACTACCTGTGCGAGCTCAAGGTCGACGGCCTGGCCGTCAACCTGACGTACGAGCGCGGCGAACTGGTGCTGGCCGCCACCCGCGGCACCGGCGTGGTCGGCGACGACATCACCGCCAACGTCCGCACCATCAAGGGCATCCCGCACCGGCTGCGCGGCGAGAACGTCCCGGAGCTGGTCGAGATCCGCGGCGAGGTGTACTTCCCCACCGAGGAGTTCGACGCGCTGAACGCCTCCTTCGCGGAGGAGAACGAGCGCCGCCGGCAGGAGAACGAGGAGCGCGCCAAGGAGGGCAAGCGGCCCCGGGCGATGATCCGGCTGTTCATGAACCCGCGCAACGCCGCCGCCGGCTCGCTGCGCCAGAAGGACCCGCACGTCACCGCCTCCCGCCCGCTGCGGATGGTGGTGCACGGCATCGGCGCCCGGACCGGCTTCGACATCGACCGCCAGTCGCACGCGTACCGGCTGCTGCACGACTGGGGCCTGCCCACCGCCCGGCACAACGAGGTGGTCGGCACGCTGGACGAGGTGCGGGCGTTCATCAAGCGCTTCGGCGAGCAGCGGCACTCCGTCGAGCACGAGATCGACGGCGTGGTGGTCAAGGTCGACGAGATCGCCCTCCAGGGGCGGCTCGGCTCCACCTCCAAGTCGCCGCGCTGGGCGATCGCCTGGAAGTACCCGCCGGAGGAGGTCACCGGCAAGCTCGCCGACATCAAGATCGGCATCGGCCGCACCGGCCGGGCCACCCCGTACGCGGTGCTGGCCGTGCCGGTGAAGGTGGCCGGCTCGATGGTGCAGTACGCCACCCTGCACAACCAGCAGGTGGTCAAGGCCAAGGACGTGCTGCTCGGCGACACCGTCGTGCTGCGCAAGGCCGGCGACGTCATCCCGGAGATCCTCGGCCCGGTCTACGACCTGCGCGACGGCACCGAGCGCGAGTTCGTGATGCCCGAGCGGTGCCCGGAGTGCGGCACCCCGCTGCGCCCGATGTCCGAGGGCGACATCGACCTGCGCTGCCCCAACGCCCAGCGCTGCCCGGCCCAGATCCGCGAGCGGATCGCCTTCCTCGGCGGCCGCCAGTGCCTGGACGTCGAGGGCCTCGGCTACGTCGCCGCCACCGCGCTGACCCAGCCGCTGGAGCCCGCCGACCCGCCGGTGCGGGACGAGGGCGACATCTTCGGCCTGACCGAGGAGCAGCTGCTGCCGATCAAGGTGCTGGTGCGCGACCCGAAGACCGGCATGCCCAAGCCGGACGACAAGACCGGCGAGGAGAAGAAGGTCTCCTTCTTCGCCACCACCACGGGCGCGCCGAAGAAGAACACCGGCCTCCTGCTGGAGAACCTGGCCGCCGCCAAGGACCGCCCGCTGTGGCGTTTCCTGAACGGCCTGTCGATCCGGCACGTCGGCCCGGTCGCCGCCCAGCAGCTGGCCCGCGAGTTCCGCGACCTGGACCGGATCTTCGCCGCCGACGAGACCGAACTGGCCGCCGTCGAGGGCGTCGGGCCGACCATCGCCCGCGCCGTCAAGGAGTGGTACGCCGAGGACTGGCACCGCGAGCTGCTGGAGAAGTGGCGCGCCGCCGGGGTGGCCTTCACCGAGGAGGGCGGGCCGGAGCAGGGCGAACGCCCGCTGGAGGGCCTGACCGTGGTGGTCACCGGCACCCTCGCCGGGCACACCCGGGACGGCGCCAAGGAGGCGCTGACCTCGCGCGGCGCCAAGGTCACCGGCGCGGTCTCGAAGAAGACGCATTTCGTGGTGGTCGGCGACAACCCCGGCTCCAAGTACGACAAAGCGGTGCAGCTGGGCGTCCCGGTGCTGGACGACGCGGGCTTCGCGGTGCTGCTCGACCAGGGCGCGGACGCGGCCCGGGCGCACCTCGGCCTGGAGCCGCTGACCGGCCCGGAAACCGTCGGCAGCGCCCCGGCGGACGGCGCGCGGGAGGGCGCGGAAGCGGGCGCGGACGGGGCTCCGGGCGCGGACGCGGCGGCCGTCGAAGGCGATACGAACGAAGCGGGCGCGGTGGGGGAGAATGTCGGAGAAGGGACGGACGAGAAGGTTTCCTGACGCGTCGTTATCGTCCTGATGCCGCGTCAGCGGGGTGTTCGAGAAGGAAATCGGGCATTGTGTCACTGGACAACGCGCGGATATGACGTCGCGCTCAGCAGTGGCCCGAAAGTGCGCCCAGGTGGTGCGCCCCGGCTTACCCTGGGCGCTACGAACTGTCAGCAGGAGTGTGTGGCGCCGGTTTTCCCGCCGGCGCCCCGGGGACACGCCCTCGTCTGACGTCCACCGGCACCTCTGAGGAGAGGGGTGCCTCACCGTGAGGCGGCCCCGCCGGGGGGTGGGCCCGACGGAGGACTGGGCTTATGGATCGTACGACCGGCGGCGCGCCCACACGCCCGCCGCAGGGGGTGGCAGGGGCGGTCCTGCTGCTCGGCGTGCTGCTGGCCGGGGCCGCGCCGCTCATCCCGTTGGCCGTCCTGGTGTACCGCTACGAACCCGAGCTGCTCCCGCTGTTCGCGGTTCCCCTGGCCGTGCTGGTCGCCGCCTGGCGGATCGCCCGCGACCGGGCGCGGGACCAGCTCACCGACCCGCTCACCGACCTGCCCAACCGGCAGGCCCTGCTGATCGCCACCCAGGAGGCCCTGGCCCGGCACGAGGCCGAACCCGGCTACAGCGTCGGCCTGATCCTGCTCGACCTGGACCGCTTCCGCTCGCTCAACGACGCCCTCGGCCACACCGCGGGCGACCGGCTGCTGGTGCACATCGCCCGCCGGCTGCACCGCGCCCTGCGCACCGGCGCCGGCCACCCCCGGGACGGCGAGGACGGCACCGCGCTGCCCCCGCCGGTCCGCCGCGGCGAGCGCCCGGTGGTGGCCCGGATGGGCGGCGACGAGTTCGCCGTGCTGCTGCCCGGGGTGGGCAGCCCCGACCTGCTGGAGCGCACCGCGAAGGCGCTGATCGCCGAACTCGCCGCGCCCATCCGGCTGGACGGCCTGCTGCTGGTCCTGGAGGCCAGCGCCGGGGTGTGCGTCTACCCGACCCACGCCCAGGACGCGGAGTCGCTGCTGCGGCGCGCCGACGTCGCGATGGGCCACGCCCAGCACAGCCGCAGCGGCGTCGAGCGCTACGACGAGGCCCGCGACCTGGACACCCCGTACCGGATCGGCCTGCTCGGCGACCTGCGGCGGGCCATCGAGATGAACGAGGTGCAGCTGCACTACCAGCCGAAGGTGGCCTTCGACGGCAGCGTGGTCGGCCTGGAGGCGCTGGTGCGCTGGGAGCGGCCCGGGCAGGGGCGGGTCGCGCCGGACGAGTTCATCGCCCTCGCCGAGTCCTCCGGGCTGATGCCCCGGCTCACCGACTACGTGCTGGAGAGCGCCGTCGGGCAGATCGCCCGCTGGCGCAACCAGGGCCTGATGGTGCCCGTCGCGGTCAACGTCTCGCCGCGCGACGTCCTCAACCCCGGCTTCGCCGCCCGGGTCGCCGGACACCTCACCCGGCACCAGGTGCCCGCCGTGGCGCTCCAACTGGAGATCACCGAACGGCTGCTGCTGGACGACAGCCGACGGGCCGCCGACACCCTGGCCGAACTGCGCCGCTACGGCGTGCGGATGTCGCTGGACGACTTCGGCACCGGGCACTCCTCGATGGTGCGGCTGCGCAGCCTGCCGGTCGGCGAACTCAAGATCGACCGCTCCTTCGTCTCCCGGATGGTCGCCGACGACCACGACGCGGCCGTGGTGCGCTGCTCGGTGGAGCTCGCCCACTCGCTGGGGCTCACCGTGGTCGCCGAGGGCGTCGAGGACGACGAGACCTGGGAACGGCTCCAGGACATGGGCGTCGACGCCGTCCAGGGCTGGCTGGTCTCGGCGGCGCTGCCCGTCGACCAGGCCACCGCCTGGCTGCTGGTGCGGCGCAACGACGCGCCGCCGGTGGAGTCGCTGCCGCGCTGACCGCCCGCTCCGCGGGCCGCCCGGCAACGCCCCGGGCGGCCCCCGGAGCGTGCGCCCGGTCGGCGGTCCCCCTTCTGCCCATAGGATGGCCCCTTAGGACCGAAAGGACCGGCCTGCCCCGCGGGGCGGGGACCGGCCCACCAGAACTCACCCTTGAGGATCGCTGCATGCCTGGCATCACGCGCGAGGAGGTCGCCCACCTCGCCCGGCTGTCGCGTCTGGAGTTGCAGGCGGAAGAGTTGGACCACTTCGCCGAGCAGCTCGACGTGATCATCGGCGCGGTCGCCCGCGTTTCCGAGGTCGCGGGGCAGGACGTCCCGCCGACCTCCCACCCGCTCCCGCTCACCAACGTGATGCGGACGGACGAGGTGCGGCCGTCGCTGACCCCGGAGCAGGCGCTCTCCGGCGCCCCGGCCAGTGAGGACCAGCGTTTCCGCGTGCCGCAGATCCTCGGGGAGGACTGACCGAGATGACCGAGCTGATCAAGTACACGGCGGCCGAGACGGCCGCCGCGATCGCCACCGGCGAGGTCTCGGCGGTCGAGGTCGCCCAGGCCCACCTGGACCGGATCGACGCCGTCGACAAGAAGGTCAACGCCTTCCTGCACGTCGACCGCGAGGGCGCGCTGGCCGCGGCCGGCGCCGTCGACCGGAAGCGCGCGGCCGGCGCCGAGCTGGGCCCGCTGGCGGGCGTGCCGCTCGCGCTGAAGGACGTGTTCACCACCGCGGGCATCCCGACCACCTGCGGGTCGAAGATGCTCGAGGGCTGGATCCCGCCCTACGACGCCACCCTGACGAAGCGGCTCAAGGACGCCGACGTCGTCATCCTCGGCAAGACCAACATGGACGAGTTCGCGATGGGCTCCTCCACCGAGAACTCCGCCTACGGCCCGACCGGCAACCCGTGGGACCTCACCCGCATCCCCGGCGGCTCCGGCGGCGGCTCGGCCGCCGCGCTGGCCGCCTTCGAGGCGCCGCTGGCGATCGGCACCGACACCGGCGGCTCGATCCGCCAGCCCGGCGCCGTCACCGGCACCGTCGGCGTCAAGCCGACCTACGGCTCGGTGTCCCGCTACGGCCTGGTCGCCTTCTCCTCCTCGCTCGACCAGGGCGGCCCGTGCGCCCGCACCGTGCTCGACACGGCACTGCTGCACGAGGCGATCGCCGGGCACGACCCGCTCGACTCCACCTCCATCGACGCCCCCGTCCCCGACGTGGTCGCCGCCGCGAAGCTGCGCGACGTGCGCGGCATGCGGATCGGCGTGGTCAAGGAGTTCGCCGGCGAGGGCTACCAGGCCGGCGTCATGCAGCGCTTCCAGGAGTCCGTCGAGCTGCTGCGCGACCTGGGCGCCGAGGTCGTCGAGGTCTCCTGCCCGTCGTTCACGCTGGCGCTGCCCGCGTACTACCTGATCGCCCCGTCCGAGTGCTCCTCGAACCTCGCCCGGTTCGACGCCATGCGCTACGGCCTGCGGGTCGGCGACGACGGCACCCGCTCCGCCGAGCAGGTCACCGCGCTCACCCGCGAGGCCGGATTCGGCTCCGAGGTCAAGCGCCGCATCATCCTCGGCACCTACGCGCTGTCCTCCGGCTACTACGACGCCTACTACGGCTCCGCGCAGAAGGTCCGCACCCTGATCTCCCGGGACTTCGACGCCGCCTTCGCCGGCGTGGACGTGCTGGTCTCCCCGACCACCCCGACCACGGCATTCCCGATCGGCGAGCGGGCAGACGACCCGATGGCGATGTACCTCGCCGACCTGTGCACCATTCCCTCGAACCTGGCGGGCAACGCGGCCATGTCGCTGCCCTGCGGGCTCGCCCCGGAGGACAATCTCCCGGTCGGCCTGCAGATCATCGCCCCCGCGATGGCGGACGACCGCCTCTACCGCGTGGGCGGCGCCGTCGAGGCCGCACTCAACGACAAGTGGGGCCACGCCCTGCTGGAGGAGGCACCGGCACTATGAGCAAGATCGAGAAGGCCAAGGGCTGGAAGCACTCGAAGCCCGGACTCTGGCTGTCCATCGGCACCAGCGCCTTCGGCGCGATCTCCATCGTCAAGGAGGCCCGCACCGCGCGCTCCGACAACGACACCCTCAAGCTGGTCAACGCCCTGGTCGGCGCCGCCGCCCTGATCACCGGCACCGCGCTCCTCGTCCGCGAGCTCAAGCGTCTCGGCGACGACGACGTCCTGCTCGGCTGACTCGGTGAGTCGAGAGGCCTGGTGAGACGGTAGCGTTGAGCCAGGCCCTCCCGCCCTCTGGCCCACAATGAGAACAGGAGATGATTTAGAATGCTCACCAGGATCGAGATCGACGGATTCAAGTCGTTCTCGAATTTTGGTTTGGACATTTCTCCATTTCTTGTCATCCTTGGCCCAAATGCAAGCGGAAAGTCGAATCTGTTCGACGCGATTCAACAGCTTCGCTGGCTCGTGGGAAAGCCGTCCCTCTTTGACGCCTTTGCCGAGGCGCGAGGCGAGCTCGGCGAGCTTTTCCGTCGGCGGGGCGATGGTTCACAAGTGCCGCGCATGTCATTTGCAGTCGAGGTGCTTCTCGACCCCTCCGTCGCTGACCAGTTCGGTGCAGAGGTTGAAATCAACCACACCCGCTTGAGGTATGAGTTGACCATTGAGCAGCGCGGCGATTCCGACGGATTTGTTCGACCCTTTGTGGTGAAGGAGTCGGCTATCCCCTTGCGTGCAGCCGACGACAGGTGGGTGAAGAGTCATAGGGCGAGTCAAGCATTTCGCCGGGCTCATCTTTTCTACAAGCGGCAAACTCCACTGCTTGAGACCGTTCAAATTACCGAGACTGGACGGTCACTTTTCAAACTTGCACAGGAGGGCCGCCAGGGGCGAAAACGAGAGCTCTCTGCTGATGCGGCAGAAGCTACGGTTTTGTCGAGCATTACTTCAGCTGCCGACTTTCCCCTGCTCTATGCACTCCGCAAGGAAATCGAGTCCTGGCGCTTCCTTCAGCTTGATCCCGCTTCACTCCGAATGCCCAGTTCTTGGCAACAGCGAGGTGAGCAGCTCGATCCGAGTGGCGCAAATCTGGCGAAAGTACTTCGGCGCATTGAGCGTCGAACTGCTGGCGAGGGGTACAGTGCGCTTGATGATATGGCTGCCGATCTGACGCAAGTCATTAGGGGATTCAGCGAAGTCACGGTAGAGGAGAATAAGGCCAAGGAGCAGTGGGAGGTTTACCTCACCACCAGGGACGAGGGCAAAGTAAGCGCCAGGGTCGCCTCAGACGGAACCCTCCGAGTGCTTGCCCTGCTCGCCACTCTTTACGATCCAGACTATCGGGGCCTCGTGTGTTTCGAGGAGCCAGAGAACGGAATCTATCCTCAGCGGCTTCGTGACCTAGTTGGACACTTGCGAGAGCTGGTTACTGATCCTGCAGCCTCTGAGCTTGACGACGGCGAGCCTCTCTCGCAGTTGATCATGAGTAGCCATTCGCCGCTCCTTCTGCTAACGCTCCAGAAGGAAGACATTGTGGTGATGGACTGGGTTACCCGGCCCGAGCGACACAATGAAAGTGTCCGGAGTCGAGTTACGCGAGTTAGGCATCTACTTCCAGATGAGCAGCACGAGTTGCCGCTCGGGCTGGTAGGGACTGTAGTATCCGAGCAAGAGCGGCGGGCTTATCCTGCGATTTATGCAGACGAAGCTCGGCAGCTGCTGGAGGCATAGGTTGATCGGGCCTGAGCTTAATGCTTTCCTCATGGGGGAAGGCTCCACGGACTACGCGTTCCTGACGGTTTTGCTTGAGCGCGCTCTAGGGGAACTTGCCGTATGCAAGAGCCTCTCAGTCGCCCCTGTCCAGCGCTTGCAGGTCAATGTTGGTGACCCTATCGGTAGGCATCGGGCGATTTGTAGCGCCGCTCGTGATGCGGCACCCTCGCTGTCGGTCCTATTCGTCCATTACGACGGGTCGGCCTCCGTGGAGAGGGAAACGGGGAAGTACTGGGATCCGCTGCGCCGTGAATGGGAAAAGTTCGGCCCGAGTGGCCGCCTACTTCTGCGCGTTGTCCCAATTCAAGAGATGGAGAGTTGGGCGCTTGCTGATAGGAAAACGCTTCAGTCTGTCGTAGGAGCCTCTTGGAATGCTAAAGATATTTTTGAGGGTGGCAGGCTCGACCGGCCCGAGGAGCTATCTGACCCTAAGAGGACCCTTCGGGAGATCATTGCCGCTGGACGATCCAAGCGTCGCGTAAAGAGGGATCCTCGCGATTATCTTCCGCTCATCGCCGAGCGAATGAATCTTCGCACGCTTGAGCAGCTTTCTTCTTTCCGCCTCTGGCAATTGGAGACTGAAAAGGCTTTGGCTGATTTGAATTTCAATTGAGCCAGGGTGGATTTTATTCTATTCATTCCGCTTGTCTTTGAAGTGAAAGCAAAGGGGGCGCTGTGAGCGTCATGAGCCTGGTCTCCTACGAGGAGGCTCTCGCCTCGTACGACCCGGTGATGGGCCTTGAGGTCCACGTCGAGCTGGGTACCAAGACCAAGATGTTCTGCGGCTGCTCCACCGAGCTGGGCGCGGAGCCGAACTCGCAGACCTGTCCGACCTGCCTCGGCCTGCCCGGTTCGCTGCCGGTGGTCAACGCGGTCGGGGTGGAGTCGGCGGTCCGGATCGGTCTCGCGCTGAACTGCGAGATCGCCGAGTGGTGCCGGTTCGCCCGGAAGAACTACTTCTACCCGGACATGCCGAAGAACTTCCAGACCAGCCAGTACGACGAGCCGATCGCCTTCAACGGCTACCTCGACGTGCAGCTGGAGGACGGCGAGGTCTTCCGGGTGGAGATCGAGCGCGCCCACATGGAGGAGGACACCGGCAAGTCGACCCACGTCGGCGGCGCCACCGGGCGGATCCACGGCGCGGAGTACTCGCTGCTGGACTACAACCGGGCCGGCATCCCGCTGATCGAGATCGTCACCAAGCCGATCGAGGGCGCGGGCGCGCGCGCCCCCGAGGTGGCGAAGGCGTACGTCGCCGAGCTGCGCGAGCTGATCAAGGCGCTGGGCGTCTCCGAGGCCCGGATGGACAAGGGCCAGATGCGCTGCGACGTGAACCTGTCGCTGCGCCCCAACGGCACCGAGGCGTTCGGCACCCGCAGCGAGACCAAGAACGTCAACTCGCTGCGCAGCGTGGAGCGGGCCGCCCGGTTCGAGATCCAGCGGCACGCCACCGTGCTGACCGACGGCGGGACGATCGTCCAGGAGACCCGGCACTTCCACGAGGAGGACGGCTCCACCACGGCCGGCCGGATCAAGGACAACGCCGAGGACTACCGGTACTTCCCGGAGCCCGACCTGGTGCCGGTCGCCCCGGCCCGGGAGTGGGTCGAGGAGCTGCGGGCCTCGCTGCCGGAGCTGCCCCGGGTCCGCCGGGCCCGGCTGCAGGCCGAGTGGGGCCTGACCGACAAGGACATGCAGTCGGTGCTCAACGCCGGTGCGGTGGAGCCGATCTCGGAGACCATCGCGGCCGGCGCCCCCGCCGACCAGGCCCGCAAGTGGTGGATGGGCGAGCTGGCGCGGCGCGCCAACGAGACCGGCACCGAGCTGTCCGAGCAGCCGATCACCCCGGCCCAGGTGGCCCGGGTGTGCGCGCTGGTCGCCGAGGGCAAGCTCAACGACAAGCTGGCCCGCCAGGTCATCGAGGGCGTCCTCGCCGGCGAGGGCGAGCCGGACGACGTGGTGGCCGGGCGCGGCCTGGCCGTGGTCTCGGACGACTCCGCGCTCGGCGCGGCCGTCGACCAGGCGATCGCCGACAACCCGGGCGTCGCCGCCAAGATCCGCGACGGCAAGGTGCAGGCGGTGGGCGCGCTGGTCGGCGCGGTCATGAAGACCACCCGCGGCCAGGCCGACGCGGCCCGGGTCAAGGACCTCATCCTGGCGAAGCTGGTCTGAGGCGCCCACTGGGGTGCCTACGGCGTGACGGCGGTGCCTAAGGAGCCCCTTAGGCGGTTCCGCCCGCGGTGCCCGCCCCCGACCGGGGGCGGGCACCGGTGTTTTCCGGGCCGGCGGCCCGCCCGGATCGGGCAGGCTCCCCATGCGGCGCACCCCCCTGGGAGCGGAGGCTGGACACCAGCACGCGACGAGGGGAAGACACCGTGTACGAGTACGAGTTGTTCAAGTCGAGGGAACGCGAACTGCACGGCCGGGCCGCCGCCGACCGGCTGGCCCGCGAGGCGGCCGCCGCCGGCCGCGGCGGGCAGCGCACCGGGCTGGTGGCCCGGGTGGCCGGGGCGGTACGGGCGGGACGCCGGGGGGCCGCCGCGCCGCAGCGCGCCAAGTCCGGTGCGGAGCAGGGCCGTTCGGGCGCCGTGGCGGGCTGCGCGGGATGACCGGCGGGCCCGGCCGGTCCGACGGCCGGGATAACCGCTCGGCCGCGTCCGGGGGCTGTGGCATGCTCACCGGCATGGAGCAGACAGTCAGCCCGGTCTTCGTCGGACGCGGCCGGGAGAGCGGCCTGCTCGGTGCCGGGCTGGACCGGGCGGGGGCGGGGGAGCCGCAGGCCGTGCTGGTCGGCGGCGAGGCGGGGGTCGGCAAGACCCGGCTGCTGGAGGAGTTCCTGGCCCGGGCCGAGGTGGACGGCGCGGTCACCGCGCTCGGCGCCTGCCTGGAGGTCGGCGCCGAGGGCCTGCCGTACGGCCCGCTCTCGGCGGCGCTGCGCCGCCTGCACCGGCGGCTCGGGCCGGAGCTGGACGCCGCCGCCGCCGGGCTGGAGGGCCACCTCGCCCGGCTGCTGCCGGACTTCGGGGAGACCGACGGGGAGGGCAACGACGAGTACGGCCGGGCCCGGCTGTTCGAGCACACCGCCCGACTGTTCGAGCGGCTGGCCGGGGACCGGACGCTGGTGCTGGCCATCGAGGACCTGCACTGGTCGGACCGCTCCACCCGGGAGCTGCTCGCCTACCTGGTCCGCACCCTGCACCGCTCCCGGGTGCTGATCGTCGCCACCTACCGCACCGACGACCTGCACCGCCGCCACCCGCTGCGGCCGTTCCTGGCCGAACTGGAGCGGCTGCGCACCGTCCAGCGGATCGAACTGGAGCGCCTGGACCGGCCCGAGGTGGCCGCCCAGCTGGCCGGCATCCTCGGCCCCGAGACCCCCGGCCGGGACGTGGTGGACCGGATCCACCGCCGCTCCGAGGGCAACCCGTTCTTCGTCGAGGAGCTCGCCGCCGCCTACCGCGACGGCTGCCTGGCCTGCGTCACCGAATCGCTGCGCGACATCCTGCTGGTCCGGGTCGAGGCGCTGCCCGAGGAGGCCCAGCGGGTCGTCCGGATCGCCGCCGAGGGCGGCTCCCGGATCGAGCACGCGCTGCTCGCCGCCGTGGTCGCCGAGAGCGGCCCCGGCGGCCCCCGCACCGGCGAGGACGCGCTGATCGCCGCCCTGCGCACCGCCGTCGGCGCCAACATCCTGCGCCCCGACACCGACGGCGAGGGCTACCGGTTCCGGCACGCGCTGGTCCGCGAGGCGGTCTCCGACGACCTGCTGCCCGGCGAACGGCAGGCCGTCAACCGGCGGTTCGCCACCGTCCTGGAGGCCGACCCGGAACTCGTCCGGGCCGAACAGCGCACCGCCCGGCTCGCCGACTACTGGTACCACGCCCACCAGCCCGCCCGGGCGCTGCCCGCCGCCCTCGACGCCGCCCGGGCCGCCCGCCGCCGCAACGCCTTCGCCGAACAGCTCACCATGCTCGAACGGGCCGTCGAACTCTGGGACACCGTCTCCGAACAGACCCTCGCCACCACCCTGCGCCCCTACGACTGGGCCGAGACCTACCCGCCCTGCGCCTGCGACGACGGCGAGCACGAGGACTGCGAGCGGCTGCAACTCGTCGACGTCCTGGCCGAAGCGGTGGTCGCCGCCCGCCGGGCCGGCGACCGCGACCGCGGCCAGGGCCTGGCCCGCCGCGCCCTCGCCCTGGTCGACGAGGCCGGCAACCCGCTGCGCGCCGCCTGGTTCCGGCTCCAGCGCGCCAAGATGCTCGACCAGCTCAAGCGCAGCGGCGGCCTGGAGGAGATCCAGTACGCCCAGCGGCTGGTCCAGGACCTCGGCCCGTCCGCCGTGCAGGCCGAGGCGCTCGCCCTGGAGGCCGCCCACGCCCTGCTCCGCAACCCCGGCCCCGCCGCCGTCGCCACCGCCGAACGGGCCGTGGAGGTCGCCCGCCAGGCCGACGCGCCCTCCGTCGAGGTGCACGCCCGGGTCACCCTGGCCGGACTGCTCGGCGACTCCGCGGACGCCGAACGGGCCGTCGCCCTGCTCGCCGCCGCCGTCGAACAGGCCCGCCCGCTCGGCAACGCCGACGTGCACACCCGCGGCCTGAACAACCTGGCCAGCCTGCTGCTCTCGGTCGGCCGCGCCGAGGAGGCCGCCACCGCCGCCCGGCAGGGCCTGGAGGCCGCCCGCCGCAGCGGGCTGATGCTCAACACCGGCCCGATCCTCACCGGCAACCTCGCCGAGGCGCTGCTCGCCGCCGGCCGCACCGAGGAGGCCGCCGCCGTCCTCGCCGACTGGGACGACAAGCCGGAGGCCGACACCCACGGCGAGTTCATGGACCGGCTGCGCGGCGAACTCGCCCTGCTCCGCGGCGACCTGGCCGAGGCCGAGACCCACTGGGCCGCCGCCCACGCCAGCGGCGGCGGCGGCGCCCAACCCCAGCACGTCCTGCCCACCGCCACCCTCGGGGTCCGGCTGGCCGTCCGGCTCGGCCGCCCCGAACAGGCCCGCGACCGGCTCGCCGAGGCGCTCGACGGCACCGTGCTGACCCGGCAGGGCGGCCACCTGTTCCCGCTGCTCACCCACGCCGCCGAGGCCGAGGCCGACCAGCACCCGCGCACCCCCGAGGGCGAGGCCGCCCTCGCCCGGATCGCCGCCGAGGCCGCCCGGCTCACCCCGCGCTGCGCCCTCGACCGCGGCTGGGCCGCCCTGCTGGCCGGCGAACTCGCCCGCGCCGCCGGCCGCCCCGCCGCCGACCACCGGCAGCGGGCCGTCACCGAACTGCGCGCCGCCGCCCTGCCCGGCCCGCTCGCGCTGGCCCTGCTGCGCGCCGCCGAGGACGCCGCCGCCGGCGGCGACCGGGAGACCGCCGCCGACCTGCTGCACGAGGCCGCCGAACTCGCCCGCCGGCGCGGCGACCTGACCACCCGCCGGGACGCCGGACTGCTGGCCGGCCGGCTCGGCCTGGACCGCCGGGCCGGCGCCGGCGCCGACCCGGGCTTCGGCCTCACCCCGCGCGAGCGGGACGTGCTGCGCCGGCTCACCCTGGGCCGGAGCAACCGGCAGATCGCCGAGGAGCTGTTCATCTCGCCGAAGACCGCCAGCGTGCACGTCTCCAACATCCTGGCCAAGCTCGCCGTCGGCGGCCGCGGCGAGGCCGCCGCGCTGGCCCACCGGCTGCGGCTGTTCCCGGACGAGGAGCCCGCCACCAGCGGCTCCTGAACCCCCGTCACGAACCGTCCCGGGCCCGTCACGAACCGTCCCGACTCCCGTCCCGGCTCCGTCCCGACCCCGCCCCGAGGCCGTCCCGGGCCTGCCGCGGGCCCGCCGGGCGCCGCTCCGCGTCCCGCTCCGGGCCCCGCCCCCGGCACCGCCGCCGCCCCGGCCCGCCTGAGCCGAACGGGCGATCCCGCCGCCAACCGGCTCCGCACCACCTGCGGTTCATTACTCTAAGTTGAGCGGACGTGCCAGTGCGTGACCGCAGTGGTGTAGGGTCCGAAGCGGGAACACCGGTACGGCCGCGGGCCGGAGGGGGAGATGTCGATTGAACTCCACCGAGTCGGCGCCGCCTGCCCGCCCCCCGCTCCGCCGCCTGACGGCCGGGCTGCTCGCGGTGCTCTGCGCCGGGTACGCCGCCGGCGCCGCCGTCGGCTGGGGATCGAGTGAACTCGCGCTGGTGATGGGGGACTTCGGTCTCGCCGGGGCGGCCCTCGTGGCCGCCCTGTCCTGTCTGGCGCACGGCGTCGCGGTGGGCGGCCACACCCGGCCGGCCTGGCTGCTGTTCGGGCTCTCCTCGGCGATGGTCGCGCTCGGCAACGGCGCCTGGGGCTGGTACGAGGTGGTGCTCCGCCGACCGCTGCCGCCGGACTCGCTGGCCGACTACACCTTCCTGCTGTTCGCCCCGCTGGCCATCATCGGCCTGCTGGTGCTGGCCCAGCGCCCGCGCACCCCGGCCGGCTGGCTCTGCCTGCTGCTGGACGGCTGGCTGGTGGCCGGCTCGCTGTTCACGCTCAGCTGGAGCCTGGCGCTGGGCCGGGTCGCGGCCGGCGACGGCGACGACCCGCTGAAGCTGGCCCTCGGCCTGGGCTACCCGGTGCTGGACATCCTGCTGGTCAGCCTGGTGGTCGGGCTGCGCTTCCGGGGCCGGGACGGCAACCGGACGGCGGTGCACACCGCGATGCTCGGCCTGGCGCTGACCGTGGTCTGCGACGCGCTGTTCACCACCCCGCAGTTCCACAGCGACTACCACTCCGGCGAACTGCTGGACGCGGGCTGGTTCGCCGGCTCGCTGCTGCTGGCCTGGGCCCCCTGGCAGCACCGCCGCCGCCCGTCCCGCGAGCACCCGTCCGCCCAGGGCCTGCCGCGCCGCCGGGTGTCCTCCACCTTCAGCGCGCTCACCCCGTACGCGGCGGCGGCGGTGTGCACCGCGGGCATCCTCTACAACGCGCTCGGCGGCCGCGCGCTGGACCGGGTGATGCTGGCCGCCGCCAGCACCGTCGGCCTGGCGCTGATCGTCCGGCAGGGCGTGATGCTGCTGGACAACCTCTCGCTGGCGCAGGAACTCGCCACCAAGGAGGCGCACTTCCGCTCCCTGGTGCAGGGCTCCAGCGACGTCATCATGATCGCCGGGCCGTCCGGGGCGCTGTCCTACGTCAGCCCCGCCGCGCTGCGGGTCTACAACCGGGACCCGGAGGACCTGGTCGGCGGCAACCTGCTCAACCTGGTCCACCCCGAGGACGTCGACCGGGTGCTGGCCGAGGTCCGCCGCATCCTGGCCCGCACCAGGGGGGCGAGGTTCAGCAACGGCGAGCCCTCCGCCCGGGTCGAGTGCCGGATCCGCTCCGGCGAGGGGGAGTGGCTGCACGTGGAGTCCACCGTCAACCCGTACCGGGACGGCCTGATCCTGAACAGCCGCGACATCACCGAGCGGGTCCGGCTGCAGGCCCAGCTCCAGCACAACGCCTTCCACGACCCGCTCACCGACCTGCCCAACCGGGCCCTGTTCGCCCAGCGGGTCCGGGCCGCGCTCTCCGCGCAGGGCCCGGTCGGCACCACCGTCGCGGTGCTCTTCCTCGACCTGGACGGCTTCAAAGCGGTCAACGACAGCGCCGGGCACCAGGTCGGCGACGAACTGCTGGTGCAGGCCGCCCGCCGGCTGCAGTCCGCCGTCCGCGGCGAGGACACCGTGGCCCGGTTCGGCGGCGACGAGTTCGCGGTGCTGGTGCGCGGCCGGCTCGGCCACCCGCAGGTCCGCGACCTGGCCGAGCGGATCCGCGGCGCGCTCTCCGAGCCGTACTGGATCGGCGGGGCCGAACTCGGCGTCGCCGCCTCGATCGGCATCGCCTTCGGCCCCGACGCCCCGCTGCCGGTGCCCGAACCCGCCCCCGCCGCGGCCCGCCCGGACGCGGGGAGCAGGGACGCGGGCGGCAGGGAGCCCGCCCGCCGGGGTCGGGACGGCGCCGAGGGTCCCGCCGCGGCCGCCGCCGACGAGCTGCTGCGCAACGCCGACCTGGCGATGTACCAGGCCAAGTCCCGCGGCAAGGGCCGGGTGGTGCTCTACAGTCCCGCGATGCGCGCCGAGCTCGACCGCCGCGGCGAGCTGGAGGAGCGGTTGCGGGCCGCCGTCCGGGAGGGCTCCTTCACCCTGCTCCACCAGCCGGTGGTCGAACTCGCGGGCGGCCGGCTCACCGGCGTCGAGGCGCAGGCCCGCTGGCGCTCGGCCGGCGGACTGCTGCTCACCCCCGCCGAGTTCCTGCGCACCGCCGAATCCGGCGACGCCGCCACCCGGTTCACCCGCTGGCTGCTGACCGAGGCGGTCGCCGCCGCCGCCCGCCGCACCGGTGGCCCGGCCGCCCCGCCCGTCCCGGTCACCGTCCGGCTCGCCGCCGAGCGGATCTGCGCTCCCGGCCTGTACGAGACGCTGGCCGCCGCGCTGCGCGACACCGGGCTGCCGCCCGAGCTGCTGGTGCTGGAGGTGGCCCGGACCGGGCCGGACGCGACGGCCGACGAACTCGGCCGCCGGCTGGCCGCGCTGCGCCGCCTCGGGGTGTCCACCGCGCTGGCCGGGTTCGGGGCCGGCGGCGGCTCGCTGGGCGCGCTGGCCCGGCTCCCGTTCGACGCGCTCAAGCTCGACCGCAGCCTGGTGCAGGACATCGCCGAGTCCCCCCTGACCCGCGCGCTGGCCGGCCACGCGCTGCGGCTGGCCCGCGACCTCGGCCTGGCCACCGGCGCCGACGGGGTGGACCACCCCCGGCAGGTGGCCGTCCTGCAGGAGCTGGGCTGCCGCCGCGGCCAGGGCCTGGCCTTCGACCGGCCGCTGGACGAACTGCGGCTGCGCCGCGCCCTGCTGCGCCGCGGCTACCCGGTGCCGCGGCAGCCCCAGGGCGGGACGGGCCGCCGTCCGCTGCTCACCCCCGACCCGCGGACGGGTGGTCTGGCCGAGGCCGCCACCGTCCGCCCGGGCTCCCCGCACACCGGCCTCGACCTGCCACAACGGCATCCGGTGGGCGGTCCGAGCGGCGGCCCGCATGGTGAGACGGCGGTCCCACCGGCTTGACACCCGCCACCGCGTGGGAGGAAGGTCGGTGCCATGACCACCCGAATTCTCGTACTTGGCGGGCGCGTCGGCTGAACCGGCCTGACGCGCCTCCCCCTCGCATGCCCTGGGCACGAGGGGTTTTTTGTTGCACGAATGCTGGTCGGCCATCGCCCCGCACCCGGCCTCAACCACCTGAAATCCGGACGATTGAGGCAGTGCCGGAGACCGGCCGGGACCGTTCGCCACCCGGACCGTCGCCCCCGAGCAGAACCCGAGAAGAGACAGGCAGATGACTGAGCACGCCGCAACCCCCCGCCGCGGGGACCACCCGGCCGCGCACGCTCCGGGTCCCCAGACCACCGAGACCATGACCGGCGCGCAGTCGCTCATCCGCTCGCTCGAAGCCGTGGGCGCCGACACCGTGTTCGGCATCCCGGGCGGGGCGATCCTCCCCGCGTACGACCCGCTGATGGACTCCACCAAGGTCCGCCACATCCTGGTCCGCCACGAGCAGGGCGCCGGCCACGCCGCGACCGGCTACGCGCAGGCCACCGGCCGGGTCGGCGTCTGCATGGCCACCTCCGGCCCCGGCGCGACCAACCTGGTCACCCCGATCGCCGACGCGTACATGGACTCGGTGCCGATCGTCGCGATCACCGGCCAGGTCGCCTCCAAGGCGATCGGCACGGACGCCTTCCAGGAGGCGGACATCTGCGGCATCACCATGCCGATCACCAAGCACAACTACCTGGTGACCGACCCGGCCGAGATCCCCCGGGTCATCGCCGAGGCGTTCCACATCGCCGCCACCGGCCGCCCCGGCCCGGTCCTGGTCGACATCGCCAAGGACGCCCTCCAGTCGCAGACCGTCTTCCGGTGGCCGGTCGAGGCCGCGCTGCCCGGTTACCGCCCCGTCACCAAGCCGCACGCCAAGCAGATCCGCGAGGCCGCCAAGCTGCTGGTCAGTGCCAAGCGCCCGGTGCTGTACGTCGGCGGCGGCGTGCTCAAGGCCAACGCGGGCGCCGAGCTGCGCATCCTGGCCGAGCTGACCGGCGCGCCGGTGATCACCACCCTGATGGCGATCGGCGTCTTCCCGGACAGCCACCCGCAGCACCTGGGCATGCCCGGCATGCACGGCTCGGTCCCCGCCGTCACCGCGCTGCAGAAGAGCGACCTGCTGTTCGCCCTGGGCGCCCGCTTCGACGACCGGGTCACCGGCAAGCTCGACTCCTTCGCCCCGCACGCCAAGGTCGTGCACGCGGACATCGACCCCGCCGAGATCGGCAAGAACCGCGCGGCGGACGTCCCGATCGTCGGCGACGCCCGCGAGGTGCTGGCCGACCTGATCGTCGCCGTCCAGGCCGAGTTCGACGCGGGCCGCCGGGGCGACTACACCGAGTGGTGGGTCCGGCTGAACGAGTGGAAGAAGACCTACCCGCTGGGCTACGAGCCGGCCCCCGAGGGCGAGCTCTCCCCGCAGCAGGTGATCGAGCGGATCGGCCAGCTGGTCGGCCCGGACGCGATCTACGCGGCGGGCGTCGGCCAGCACCAGATGTGGGCCAGCCAGTTCATCCGGTTCGAGAAGCCCGCCACCTGGCTGAACTCCGGCGGCGCCGGGACGATGGGCTACGCCGTCCCGGCCGCGATGGGCGCCAAGGCCGGCCGGCCCGACGTCCCGGTCTGGGCGATCGACGGCGACGGCTGCTTCCAGATGACCAACCAGGAACTGACCACCTGCACCCTGAACAACCTCCCGATCAAGGTCGCGGTGATCAACAACGGCTCGCTGGGCATGGTCCGCCAGTGGCAGACGCTGTTCTACAACCAGCGCTACTCCAACACCGTGCTGCACGCGGGCCCCGACCACGACGGCATCGAGCCGCCCGCCCAGGGCACCCGCGTCCCGGACTTCGTGCTGCTCTCCGAGGCGATGGGCGCGGTCGGCCTGCGCTGCGAGCGCCCCGAGGACCTGGACGCCGTGATCAAGCAGGCGATGGAGATCAACGACCGCCCGGTGGTCATCGACTTCATCGTCCACCAGGACGCGATGGTCTGGCCGATGGTCGCGGCCGGCACCAGCAACGACGAGATCCAGTTCGCCCGGGGCGTGCGCCCCGACTTCGGCGACGACCTGGACTGACGGACTAGAAAGCGATGACCACCATGTCCAAGCACACCCTGTCCGTCCTGGTCGAGAACAAGCCCGGCGTGCTCGCCCGGATCGCCGCGCTGTTCTCCCGCCGCGGGTTCAACATCGACTCGCTCGCGGTCGGCCCGACCGAGCACCCCGACATCTCCCGGATGACCATCGTGGTCAACGTGGAGGAACTGCCGCTGGAGCAGGTCACCAAACAGCTCAACAAGCTGGTCAACGTGATCAAGATCGTCGAGCTGGACCAGTCCCAGGCGGTCCAGCGCGAGCTGGTCCTGGTCAAGGTCCGGGCCGACGCGGAGACCCGCTCCCAGGTCACCGAGATCGTCCAGCTGTTCCGCGCCAAGACCGTCGACGTGTCGCCCGACGCGGTGACCATCGAGGCCACCGGCTCCTCGGACAAGCTGGAGGCCATGCTGCGGATGCTGGAGCCGTACGGCGTCAAGGAGTTGGTGCAGTCCGGGCTGGTCGCGATCGGCCGGGGGGCCCGCTCCATCACGGACCGCTCGCTGCGCGCCCTCGACCGCTCCGCCTGACCCGCCCGCCACCACCGTCTTACCAACTGAGCACTGCCGTCGAAGACCGCCGAGTGGGCCTACGGTAGGAACCCCCGGCACCACCACCACGCAAGGAGATGTGCCCCCGTGGCCGAGCTGTTCTACGAAGACGACGCCGACCTGTCCATCATCCAGGGCCGCAAGGTCGCGGTCATCGGCTACGGCAGCCAGGGCCACGCCCACGCGCTGTCGCTGCGCGACTCGGGCGTGGACGTCCGGGTCGGTCTGCTGGAGGGCTCCAAGTCCCGCGCCGCCGCCCAGGAGGCGGGCCTGCGCGTGGTGACCCCGTCCGAGGCCGCGGCCGAGGCCGACGTCATCATGATCCTGGTGCCGGACCCGATCCAGGCCGACGTCTACAAGGACGCGATCGAGCCGAACCTGAAGGCGGGCGACGCGCTGTTCTTCGGCCACGGCCTGAACATCCGCTTCGGCTTCATCCAGCCGCCGGCCGACGTCGACGTCTGCATGGTCGCCCCGAAGGGCCCGGGCCACCTGGTCCGCCGCCAGTACCAGGAGGGCCGCGGCGTCCCCTGCATCGTGGCCGTCGAGCAGGACGCCACCGGCAAGGCCTTCGACCTGGCGCTGTCCTACGCCAAGGGCATCGGCGGCACCAAGGCCGGCGTCATCAAGACCACCTTCACCGAGGAGACCGAGACCGACCTGTTCGGCGAGCAGGCCGTCCTCTGCGGTGGCACCGCCGCCCTGGTCAAGGCCGGTTTCGAGACCCTGGTCGAGGCGGGCTACCAGCCCGAGATCGCCTACTTCGAGTGCCTGCACGAGCTGAAGCTCATCGTCGACCTGATGTACGAGGGCGGCCTGGAGAAGATGCGCTGGTCGGTCTCCGAGACCGCCGAGTGGGGCGACTACGTGACCGGCCCCCGCATCATCACCGCCGACACCAAGGCGGAGATGAAGAAGGTCCTCGCCGAGATCCAGGACGGCACCTTCGCCAACACCTGGATCGCCGAGTACAAGGCGGGCCTGCCGAAGTACAACGAGTACAAGAACGCGGACGGCGAGCACCTGCTGGAGACCACCGGCAAGAAGCTCCGCAAGCTGATGAGCTGGGTGGACCAGGAGGCCTGATCCCGCCTCCGCACCGGTTGTACAACAAGGCTGTTCCCGTCCGGGTGATTTCGCCGGACGGGAGCAGTCCCCGTACCACCCCGCCGATAGACTCCGAACCACGCGTCAGGCCCACAGCGTCGTGCGTCTAGCTACGCGACATGCCACCTTCCCCCCGCCCTGTGCGCGCCACCTCCGTGCGGCGGGGTGAACCGGACAGTTAAGGACACACTGTCGTGAGCAAATCTGTCGTACTGATCGCCGAAGAGCTGTCGCCCGCCACCGTCGACGCGCTGGGCCCCGACTTCGAGATCCGGCACTGCAACGGCGCCGACCGCACCGAGCTGCTGACCGCGATCGCCGACGTCGACGCCGTCCTGATCCGCTCCGCCACCAAGGTGGACGCCGAGGCGCTGGCCGCCGCCAAGAAGCTGAAGGTCGTCGCCCGGGCCGGCGTCGGCCTGGACAACGTGGACGTGGCCGCCTCCACCAAGGCCGGCGTGATGGTCGTCAACGCGCCGACCTCGAACATCGTCACCGCCGCCGAGCTGGCCTGCGGCCTGCTGATCTCGGTCGCCCGCAACATCGCGCCCGCCAACGCCGCGCTCAAGGGCGGCGAGTGGAAGCGCAACAAGTACACCGGCGTCGAGCTGAGCGAGAAGGTGCTCGGCGTGGTCGGCCTCGGCCGGATCGGCGTGCTAGTCGCGCAGCGGATGTCCGCGTTCGGCATGAAGATCGTCGCGTACGACCCCTACATCCAGGCCGCCCGCGCGGCCCAGATGGGCGTCAAGCTGCTCTCCCTGGAGGAGCTGCTGGAGGTCGCGGACTTCATCACCGTCCACCTCCCGAAGACCCCGGAGACCATCGGCCTGATCGGCGACGAGGCGCTGCACAAGGTCAAGCCGAGCGTGCGGATCGTCAACGCGGCCCGCGGCGGCATCGTCGACGAGGACGCGCTGCTGCGCGCCCTCCAGGAGGGCCGGGTCGCCGGCGCCGGCCTGGACGTGTACGCCAAGGAGCCGTGCACCGACTCGCCGCTGTTCGCCTTCGACAACGTGGTCGCCACCCCGCACCTGGGCGCCTCCACCGACGAGGCGCAGGAGAAGGCCGGCATCGCGGTCGCCCGCTCGGTGCGCCTGGCGCTGGCCGGCGAGCTGGTGCCGGACGCGGTCAACGTCCAGGGCGGCGTGATCGCCGAGGACGTCCGCCCGGGCCTGCCGCTGGCCGAGAAGCTCGGCCGGATCTTCACCGCGCTGGCCGGCGAGGTCGCCGTCCGGCTGGACGTCGAGGTCCGCGGCGAGATCACCCAGCACGACGTCAAGGTGCTCGAACTCTCCGCGCTGAAGGGCGTGTTCGAGGACGTGGTGGCCGAGACGGTGTCCTACGTCAACGCCCCGCTGTTCGCCCAGGAGCGCGGCGTCGAGGTGCGGCTGACCACCTCCAGCGAGTCGCCCGAGCACCGCAACGTGATCACCGTGCGCGGCACCCTGGCCGACGGCGGCGAGGTGTCGATCTCCGGCACCCTGTCCGGCCCGAAGCAGGCCCAGAAGATCGTCGGCGTGGACGGCTTCGACGTCGACGTGGCGCTCACCGACCACATGGCGTTCTTCCACTACCAGGACCGCCCCGGCGTGGTCGGCACCCTGGGCCGCATCCTCGGCGACGCGGGCATCAACATCGCCGGCATGCAGGTCGCCCGGGACGGCGACAGCGCGCTGGCCTCGATCACCGTGGACAGCGAGGTCTCCCCGGAGGTCCTGTCCGAGATCGCGACCGCGATCGGCGCCAAGTTCGCCCGCTCGGTGAACCTGGGCTGACGCCCCGGCAGCTCCGAACGGCCCTTCCGACCTTGAGGCGGAAGGGCCGTTCGCATACCCCGGCGTGAACTCCGTCTCAGATACTAGGAAATCCAAGTAAATCTGCTGACCTCGCGGCCCCGCCGTCGTACCGTGGAGTAGTCCTACGGTGAGCCACCCCCGCAACGACGGGGCGAGCGGCCCGTACGGCCCGTACGCGGTGCGGCAGGCGATCCCTGCTCGGCGTACCCCCTCACCCCGCCAGCGCGCCGTCGCGCCCCCGCACCAAGGAGCCCGGTATGCCGTTCGTCGCAGACCGCACCACCGCCCCCGCCGCCGCCGCCGAGACCGCCACCGCCGCCCGCCCCGCGGCCCGCCGCCGCCGCCGCGCCGTCCCGGCCGACCCGCGCACCGCGGCCGCCCTGCAGCGCGCCCTCGACCGCCGCGACAACGGCGCCCAGGTGACCGACTGACCACCGACCCCGCTGCTGCGCCGGACGGGTGACGGGCCGTCACCCGTGCGGTGAACCTCCCCGCCCGGCCCGGCGGCGGCTCCTACCTTGGGGCCGTGCGCACCCCTCTCGGCCTCCTCGCCGCCCTCGCCCTGCTCGCCCCGGCCGCCGTCGTCCCCGCCTCGGCCGCCCAGGCCGCCGGCCCGGACGGACCCCGCACCACCGTGTTCGTGGAGCTCGACACCGAGCCCGCCGCCACCGCCTGGCAGCGGGCCCGGGACGACGCCCGCCGCGAGCTGCGCACCCCCGACCAGACCCGGCGCGCCGCCGCCACCGCCGGACAGGCCCAACGGGCCGTCGCGGAACGCTCGTTGGACGCGCTCACCGCGGCCCTGCGGCGCGCCGTCCCGGACGCCCGCCCGCTCTACCGCACCCGCACCCTGGTCAGCGGCCTCGCCCTGCGGCTGCCCGCCGCCGAACTGCCCCGGCTGGCCGCCCTGCCCGGGGTCCGCGCGGTGCGCCCCGTCACGCCCAAGCGGCGCGCCAACGGGTACTCGGTGCCGCTCACCGGCGCCCCGCAGGTCTGGGACGGCCCCGAGGGCCGCACCGGCGAGGGCGTCCGGATCGGCGTCGTCGACTCCGGCATCGACTACACCCACGCCGACTTCGGCGGCCCCGGCACCGCCGGGGCGTACCGCGCGGTGGACGGCGCCGCGCCCCCGCCCGCCGGGCTGTTCCCCAACGCCAAGGTGGTCGGCGGCAGGGACCTGGTCGGCGACGACTACGACCCCGACCCGGCCGCCGCCCACTACCAGCCCGACCCGCACCCCGACGACAACCCGCTCGACTGCGCCGCCAACGGCCACGGCACCCACGTGGCCGGCACCGCCGCCGGGTACGGCGTCACCGCCGACGGCGGGACCTACCGCGGCCCCTACCGGCCCGGCCTGGACCCGGCCGGCTTCCGGGTCGCCCCCGGCGCGGCCCCCGGCGCCCAGCTCTACGCGATCAAGGTGTTCGGCTGCGAGGGCTCCACCGACCAGCTCGCCGCCGCCCTCGACCTGGCCGCCGACCCGGACGGCGACGGCGACCCGTCCGACCGCCTCGACGTGGTCAACCTCTCGCTCGGCAGCCCCTACGGCCGCCCCGGCGACGCCGACGCGCTGGCCGCCGACCGGCTCGCCGCGCTCGGCACCGTGGTGGTCGCCGCCGCCGGCAACGAGGGCGACGTGTACGGCGTCGGCGGCAGCCCCGGCACCGCCGCCCGGGTGCTCACCGCCGCCGCCTCGGTCGACCCGCACGGCGACGCCGACGGCGTCACCGTGCTCGCCCCCACCGCCCTGGCCGGGGACGTCCCCGCGCACTGGAGCAGCAAGTACACCCACTGGGACGACACCGAGGTCAGCGGCGAACTCGCCGTCCCCGCCGACCAGTCGGACGGCTGCGCGCCCTTCTCGCCCGCCGACGCCGACCGGCTGCGCGGCAAGGTCGCCGTCCTGCGCTGGACCACCAAGGACCCGGACCGGGCCTGCGGCTCCGCCCCGCGCGCCGACCACGCCGCCGACGCCGGCGCCGTCGGCACGCTGTTCGCCGCCGACGGCGACAACCTCGGCGAGATCGCCGGCGACGACCGGATCCCGGCCGCGATCCTGGCCCGCGCCGACGGGCAGCGGCTGCTCGACGCCGCCGCGCACGGCCCGGTCGCCGTCCGGCTCGCCACCCCCGGCAACCCGCTGCACGGCGCCGTCCCGCAGGACCAGCCGGAGCGCACCGACACCCTGGCCTCCTTCACCTCCCGCGGCATCGGCGTCGACGGCGTCGTCAAGCCCGACCTGGCCGCCCCCGGCGAGACCATCTGGTCCGCCAAGGCGGGCACCGGCACCGGCGGCATGCGCGAGGACGGCACCTCGATGGCCACCCCGCACCTGGCCGGCCTGGCCGCCCTCGTCCGCTCCGCGCACCCCGACTACGACGCGGCCCAGGTCAAGGCCGCGCTGATGGACACCGCCACCGACACCTACCCGCACGACGGCCGCACCGGCCCGGTGTACGGCCCCGAGCGCACCGGCAGCGGCCGGGTCCGGGTCGACGCCGCCATCCGCACCCCCGTGCTCGCGTACGGCGCGCAGACCGACGGCGCGGTCGGCGTCTCCTTCGGCGTGGTCGAGGCCACCGGCGCCGCCACCGCCACCCGCGCGGTGACCGTCCGCAACCTCGGCGACCGCCCGCTCGGGTACGCCACCGGCTACGCGCCCGCCACCGCGCTGCCCGGCGCGTCCTTCGGGATCTCGCCCGCCCGGGTCGACCTGCCGCCGCACGGCAGCGCCACCGTCACCGTCACCCTCCGGCTCGGCCCCGACCTCGGCCGGGCCCCCGACCCCACCCTCGACCTGCTCCAGGCCGGACACGCCCGCAGCTACCGCGGCGAACTCTCCGGCCGGCTCACCCTCACCCCCGCCGACGACACCCTCCCGCCGCTGCGCGTCCCGCTGTTCGCCGCCCCGCGCGCCGCCTCCGCCACCACCGTGCTCGGCACCGCCGCCACCTTCGCCGTCTCCGGCGCCCCGCGCCCCGGCCTGCTCAGCGTCCTGCAGCCCGGCGGCGAAGGACCGCGCTGGCCGGACTGCCCCGCCGCCGACACCGACCCCTGCGTCGACGACCCCGCCGAGCGCTCCGCGAACCTGCGCCGCGCCGCCGCCGCCGTCGACGGCCACGGCACCCTCTACCTCGCCGCCGTCCTGTGGGCCCCCGCCGCCACCCCCGCCGGCGCCCTCGGCGTGCGCGCCTCGCTGGACGCCGACGGCGACGGCACCCCCGACGCCACCGTGGTCGCCGACCGCCTCCCCGGCAGCGACGCCCTGGTCGCCCGCACCCTGGACGCCCGCACCGGCGCCGAACTCGACGTCCAGCCGCTCAACGGCCGCTGGGGCGACACCGACACCGCCCTGCTCGACTCCGACACCCTCCTGCTCCCCGTCCGCCTCACCGCCCTCCCCCCGCTCACCCACCCCCGCTACACCCTCTGGACCGCCCCCTCCGAGGACCCCGCCGACGCCCTCGCCACCCTCGGCCCCTACCCCCTCGATCCCGCCCTCCCCACCCCCGTCCTCACCCCCGTCCACCCCGGCCAGGTCCTGCACACCCCGCTGCCCGCCGCCCTGGTCCTCCACCACCTCAACCCGACCGGCGACCGCGTCCAGCTCCTCACCCCGAACGGCGGCTGACCGGTCCGACCGTCCGGCCGTCCGGATGGTGGACGGTGTGTGCTCAGGCCGTGGGACGGGTTGTAGTGTCCGATTTATGTCTCGCACCATTCGTCTCGCAGTGATCCCGGGTGACGGCATCGGCCAGGAGGTCGTGGCCGAGGGCCTCAAGGTGCTCCGCACCGCCCTGCCCTCCGACGTCAAGCTGGAGACCACCGAGTACGACCTCGGCGCACGGCTCTACCACCGGACGGGGGAGACCCTCCCCGACGCGGTGCTGGAGGAGATCAAGGGGCAGGACGCGATCCTGCTCGGCGCCATCGGCGACCCCAGCGTGCCGTCCGGCGTGCTGGAGCGCGGGCTGCTGCTGAAGCTGCGCTTCGCCTTCAACCAGTACATCAACCTGCGTCCGGGCAAGCTGTTCCCGAACGTGAAGTCGCCGCTGGCCGGCGACCCGGAGATCGACTTCGTGGTGGTCCGCGAGGGCACCGAGGGCCCGTACGTCGGCAACGGCGGCACGCTGCGCACCGGCACCCCGCAGGAGGTCGCCACCGAGGTCTCGCTGAACACCGCGTACGGCATCGAGCGGGTGGTCCGGGACGCGTACCGCCGGGCCCAGGGCCGGCCGCGCAAGAAGCTCACGCTGGTCCACAAGAACAACGTGCTGGTGCACGCCGGCCACCTGTGGACCCGGATCTTCCAGCAGGTCGGCCAGGAGTTCCCCGAGGTCACCACCGACTACCTGCACGTGGACGCGGCGACGATCTTCTTCGTCACCCAGCCCGAGCGCTTCGACGTGATCGTCACCGACAACCTGTTCGGCGACATCATCACCGACCTCGCCGCGGCCGTCACCGGCGGCATCGGCCTGGCCGCGTCCGGCAACATCAACCCGGACGGGGAGTTCCCGTCGATGTTCGAGCCGGTGCACGGCTCCGCCCCGGACATCGCCGGCCAGGGCAAGGCCGACCCGACCGCCACGGTCCTCTCGGTCGCCATGCTGCTGGAGCACCTCGGCTTCGCCGCCGAGGCCGCCCGGGTCGAGGACGCGGTCGCCGCGGACCTCGCCGCCCGCTCCGGCGCCCGCTCCACCTCCGAGGTCGGCGACGCGCTCGCCGCCCGAGTATCCGGCTGACCGGCCGGAAGACAGTCTCCGGCCGGTGGGCCGGTTCATAGCGCGAGCACAGCCGCCCGGCTGTTCGGCACGGCCCTCTGGATGCGAGTATCGACAGTGGGCCGTGCCGTCATGCGTTCCCCCGCCCTGACGGTTGGAGGCCCAGCCCAACCCCACGGTGAAGGACAGACAGCCATGAGCACGCCCACCCCGGCGCCCATCACGTTCGACCTCAAGCCCTCCGCACACCCCCTGTCCGACGAGGAGCGCGAGGCCCGACTGGCCACCCCCGGTTTCGGCCGCGTCTTCACCGACCACATGGTGACCGTCCGCTGGACCGAGGGCCTGGGCTGGCACGACGCCCGGCTGACGCCGTACGCCCCGCTGGAGATCGACCCGGCCAACATGACGCTGCACTACGGCCAGTCGATCTTCGAGGGGCTCAAGGCGTACCGGCAGGCCGACGGCTCGATCGCCACCTTCCGCCCGGAGGCCAACGCCGCCCGCTTCCAGGCCTCCGCCCGTCGGCTGGCGATGCCCGAGCTGCCGGTCGAGACCTTCGTCGAGGCCGTCGAGCTGCTCGTCCAGCAGGACCGCGACTGGGTGCCGAACCAGCCCGAGCAGAGCCTCTACCTGCGGCCGTTCATGTTCGCCACCGAGGTCGGCCTGGGCGTGCGCCCCGCCAACTCCTACCTCTTCATGATCATCGCCTCGCCGGCCGGCGCGTACTTCTCCGGCGGGGTCAAGCCGGTCTCGGTCTGGCTCTCCGAGGACTACGTCCGCGCCGCGCCCGGCGGCACCGGCGCCGCCAAGTGCGCCGGCAACTACGCGGCCTCGCTGGTCGCCCAGGCCGAGGCCGCCGCCAAGGGCTGCGACCAGGTGGTCTGGCTCGACGCCACCGAGCACAGGTGGGTCGAGGAGATGGGCGGCATGAACCTCTACTTCGTGCTCGGCGAGGGCGAGGACGCCACCGTCGTCACCCCCGAGCTCTCCGGCTCCCTGCTCCCCGGCATCACCCGCGACTCGCTGCTCGCCCTGGCCGCCGACCTCGGCCACCGCACCGAGGAGCGGCGGATCTCCACCGACGAGTGGAAGCGCGGCAACGCCGACGGCACCATCACCGAGGTCTTCGCCTGCGGCACCGCCGCCGTCATCACCCCCGTCGGCCACGTCAAGTCCGCCACCGCCGACTGGACCGTCGCCACCGGCGAGCCCGGCCCCGTCACCCTCAAGCTCCGCGAGGCCCTCCTCGCCATCCAGGGCGGCCAGGCCCCCGACACCCACGGCTGGATGCACACCATCGCCTGACCCGGCACCGGTGCCCGGGCATTTCATGGCGGAATGCCCGGGCCCGGTAGCCTCGGAACGCCCCACTCGTTGAACAGCCCGGATCGGAGGGAGTGACGATGAGCGCCGCGACGTACGACACCGCCGACGTCCACCGCAGCCCGGAGGACGACCTCCTCAAGGCATTCCTCGCCCTGGACACCCCGGAGGGGTTCAAGGCCGAGCTCTTCGAGGGAGGGATCGTCGTGACGCCACCGCCGGACGGTGACCACGAGGGCGCCATCGGCCGGATCGTCCGCCAGGTGTTCCGGCTGTGCGACGCGGACATCACGTTCGCCGGGAACAAGGGACTGATCGTTCCCGGCGGCAGGTTCATCCCCGACGGGACGTTCGCCCACGAGGGGGCGTTCGACGGCCGGCCCGCGTGGATGAAGCCGGACGGGATCGTCATGGTCCTGGAGGTCACCTCCAGCAACCCCGCGAAGGACCGCTGGGACAAGCGGAAGGGCTACGCCGCGGCGGGGATTCCGCTGTACCTGCTGGTGGACCGCAAGGCCGGCAAGGTGGTGCTGCACAGCCACCCGGAGAGCGGGGAGTACGCCGCCACCACCTCCGTGCCGTTCGGGGACCCGTTGCCGCTGCCGAAGCCGTTCGGGTTCGACCTGGCGACGGACCGGTTGGCCTGACCCGTTCCGGATGGCGAGACGGGCCTTCCGTCCCGCCGGGCGTGTGCAAGACTGCGAGGGTGTCCTCGCTTTCGCTGATGATTAGCAGCAGGCGCGCCGGTCCGCAGTGACCGTTCCACGGCTACACCCAGACCGCGGAGCGACCACGAGCGTCCAGACCCGCGCGCAGACCTCTCGCACCCGCGAGGGGTCTTTTGTTTTGCCTCCCGGACCGGCCCGGGCCCTCACGAGGGGGCCGGAGACACCGGGGACGCGCGCGGGATGCTGGACAGTGGAGCCGGATTCCGATCCCGGCAGCAGTAACTCCACCGAACGGAGAACCCAGGGCCATGACCGAGGCCAACAGCCGCCCCAGCGACGGCTTCCACGTCTTCGACACCACGCTCCGCGACGGCGCCCAGCGCGAGGGCATCAACCTCACGGTGGCGGACAAGCTGGCGATCGCGCGCCACCTGGACGAGTTCGGTGTCGGTTTCATCGAGGGCGGCTGGCCCGGCGCCAACCCCCGGGACACCGAGTTCTTCGCCCGCGCCCAGGCCGAGCTGGAGTTCCGCAACGCCCGGCTGGTGGCGTTCGGCGCGACCCGCCGGGCCGGCGGGAAGGCCGCCGAGGACCCGCAGCTGGCCGCGCTGGTGGCCTCCGGCGCGCCGGTGGTGACGCTGGTGGCGAAGTCGCACGACCGGCACGTGGAGCTGGCGCTGCGCACCACGCTGGAGGAGAACCTGGAGATGGTCCGGGACAGCGTGGAGTTCCTGCGCGCCCAGGGCCGCCGGGTGTTCATCGACTGCGAGCACTTCTTCGACGGCTACCGGGCGAACCCGCAGTACGCGCTGGCGGTCGTCCGCACCGCGCACGAGGCGGGCGCGGACGTGGTGGTGCTGTGCGACACCAACGGCGGCATGCTGCCCTCCGGCGTGCGCGAGACCGTCGCCGCCGTGCTGGCCGGGACCGGGGCCCGCCTCGGCATCCACGCCCAGGACGACACCGGCTGCGCGGTCGCCAACACGCTGGCCGCCGTCGACGCCGGGGCCACCCACGTGCAGTGCACCGCCAACGGCTACGGCGAGCGGGTCGGCAACGCCAACCTGTTCCCGGTCGCGGCGGCGCTGGAGCTCAAGTACGACCGCCGGGTGCTGCCGGCCGGGGCGCTGGCCGAGATGACCCGGATCTCGCACGCCATCGCCGAGGTGGTGAACCTGACCCCGTCCACCCACCAGCCGTACGTCGGCTTCTCGGCGTTCGCGCACAAGGCGGGCCTGCATGCCTCCGCGATCAAGGTCGACCCGGACCTGTACCAGCACATCGACCCCGCGCTGGTCGGCAACACCATGCGGATGCTGGTGTCCGACATGGCCGGCCGGGCGTCGATCGAGCTGAAGGGCAAGGAGCTGGGCTACGACCTGACCGGCGACCGCGACCTGGCGGGCCGGGTGGTGGCCCGGGTGAAGGCGCAGGAGAACCTCGGCTACACCTACGAGGCGGCGGACGCCTCCTTCGAGCTGCTGCTGCGCGACGAGGTGAACGGCGGCGAGCGGCAGCGGTTCTTCGCGCTGGAGTCCTGGCGGTCCATCAGCGAGCAGGGCCCGAACGGCTTCGCGGGCAACGAGGCCACCGTGAAGCTGTGGGCCAAGGGCGAGCGGAAGGTGGCCACCGGCGAGGGCAACGGCCCGGTGGACGCGCTGGACAAGGCGCTGCGCGCGGCGCTGGAGCCCATCTACCCGCCGCTGGCGAAGCTGGAGCTGGTGGACTACAAGGTCCGCATCCTGGAGGGCCAGCACGGCACCGGGTCCAAGACCCGGGTGCTGATCGAGTCCACCGACGGGACCGGGACCTGGTCGACGGTCGGCGTCGCGGACAACGTGATCGCCGCGTCCTGGGTGGCGCTGGAGGACGCGTACACCTACGGGCTGCTGAGGGCCGATCAGCAGCCGTAGCACCGGTCGGTGTGCGGAAGTGCCCAGGGGGCGTGCGGAAGGCTCCGCACGCCCCCTGCTGGCGTGTCCACTACCACCCCTGACGGGCCTTCATCGGAGTCGGGCGAGGAGGGCGTGTTCGACGAGGGTGATGAGGGCGCTCTTGGCGCTGTCGCGGCGTCGGGCGTCGAGGGTGATGATGGGGATCTCGGTGTTGAGTTGGAGTGCTTCGCGGACTTCTTCGGGGGTGTGGGCCTGGTGGCCGTCGAAGCCGTTGAGGGCGACGACGAAGGGGAGGCCGCTGTTCTCGAAGTAGTCGAGGGCGGGGAAGCAGTCGGCGAGGCGGCGGGTGTCGACGAGGACGACGGCGCCGATGGCGCCGCGGACGAGGTCGTCCCACATGAACCAGAAGCGGTCCTGGCCGGGGGTGCCGAAGAGGTAGAGGATGAGGTCTTCGTCGAGGGTGATGCGGCCGAAGTCCATGGCGACGGTGGTGGTGGTCTTGCCGGAGACGTGGCTGAGGTCGTCGATGCCGGCGGAGGCCGAGGTCATGACGGCTTCGGTGCGCAGGGGGTTGATCTCGGAGACCGCGCCGACGAGGGTGGTCTTGCCCACGCCGAATCCGCCGGCGACGACGATCTTGGCGGAGGTGGTGGCGCGGCTGGGGGCGGCGGCCGCGTTAGAGCTTGCGAAGTCCACTGAGGACCCTTTCGAGCAGCGTGACGTC
>NZ_QLLT01000026.1 GCF_003259315.1 Kitasatospora sp. SolWspMP-SS2h
CACGGACCACCGGTGCGGAGTGGAGCTAAGGAGAATCGAACTCCTGACCTATTGCATGCCATGCAATCGCTCTACCAACTGAGCTATAGCCCCGCAGTTCCGCGACTCCCGCCCCCGGTTTCCCGTCTGCGTTCCTCGCTGCGAACGAGGAAGACTCTAGCTGGTCAGAGCCGGAACTGTGAAATCCGGGTCGGGCGGCCGTCAGGTCTCGTCGCCGATGACCGGCTGCGGCAGCGTTCCCGCGTTGTGCTCCAGCAGCCGCCAGCCGCGCGTGTCCTGCCCGAGCACCGACCAGCAGCAGTTGGAGAGACCGCCGAAGCGCTCCCACAGCCGAGGCTCCAGGCCCAGCATCCGGCCGATCATGGTGCGGATGGTGCCGCCGTGGCTGACCACCACCAGGGTGCCGCCCTCCGGCAGCTTGTCCACCGCGTCGAGCACCACCGGGACGGCCCGGTCGGCCACCTCGGTGGCCAGCTCGCCGCCGCCGCGGCGCACCTGCTCGCCGTTCGCCCACGCCTCGTACTGCTCCGGGTACCGGGCCCGGATCTCGGCGTTGGTGAGCCCCTGCCACTCCCCCGCGTAGGTCTCCCGCAGGCCCTCGTGGTGGTGCACCTCGAGGCCGGTCAGCCCGGCGAGCTCGGCGGCGGTGCGCCGGGCCCGCTGCAGGTCGGAGGAGATCAGCAGGTCGGGCCGGAGCCCGGCGAGCAGCCGGGCCGCCCGCTGGGCCTGGAAGACGCCCTGGTCGGTGAGCTCGATGTCCGTCGTGCCTTGGAACCGCGATTCGAGGTTCCAGGAGGTCTGGCCGTGCCGCCAGAAGACGATGCGCGGCCAGACCGCCGAGCGGCTCAGAGGTCGCCCCCGGAGACGGCGTTGCCGGCGGCGTCGGTGACGGCGTTCTCCGGCCGGTTGCGGGTGGCCAGCGCGTCCTCGGGGAGCGGCAGCTCGGGGCAGTCCTTCCACAGGCGGTCGAGCGAGTAGAAGGAGCGCTCCTCGGAGTGCTGGACGTGCACCACGATGTCCAGGTAGTCGAGCAGGATCCAACGGCCCTCGCGCTCGCCCTCCCGGCGCACCGGCTTGATGTCGAGCTTCTCGCGCAGCTGGTCCTCGATCTCCTCGGCGATCGACCGCACCTGGCGGTCGTTGGCGGCGGAGGCGATCAGGAAGGCGTCGGTGATCGACAGCACCTCGCTGACGTCGAAGGCGATGATGTCGTGCGCCAGCTTGTCGGCCGCCGCCTGTGCGGCGACGGTGATCAGTTCCTGGCTTCGGTCGGTGACGGTCACGTTGCTCTTCCGGCTCGGCTGTGGGGATACCCTCCCAGGATCTCACGAACGCGACGGAGCCCCCGAGCGTTTCCGCCCGGGGGCTCCGACCCCGCCTCAACGGCGCCTCGACGGCACCCCGGCCGCCCCCGCGCGGCCGCCTCCGCTCACTGCGTCTTCTGGGACGGCGGCTGGTAGTCCTTGCCGACCACCAGCACCAGGTCCGCGTTCTGCGCGTCGGCGACCTTCTTCACCGCGGAGTCCGGCAGACCCATGCTGGTGGCCAGGGTGAGGGCCGCCGACTGCTTGGCGTCGTCGGTGTAGCGGATCTCGGAGGTCGCCTGCTCGGTCGCCTTGGCGCTGGACGGCAGCGCGTCCATGCCCGCGTTGATCACCGCGACCTGCGCGGCGGCCACCGAGGTCTCACTGCCGGAGGCGTTGACCACGGTGACGCGGGTGGAACCGCCGGTGCCCTTGGCGCTGCCGATGGCACCGCCGAGGATCTCCTTCACCTGCTTGCCCGCGGTGGCGTCGTCCAGGGTGCCGTCGGGCTTGGCGGTGAGCACGGCGGTGGACAGGTGCCCGGCCTTCGCCTGCTTGGCCAGGTTGACCAGCACGCCGGCCAGCGCGCTCTCGGGGAGCGACGGGTCGGGGACCATGTTCATCCGGTGCACGTCGTCGGTGGCCTCCGCCATGGTGGTCGGCATGGCGTTGATCACCCCGGCCATCACCTGGCCGAACCGGGCGAGTTGGGCGTCCGGGGTCTCACCGGGCGCCTGCAGGGTCGCGTAGGCGACGGCGGCGTGCCCGCTCAGCAGGACGTCCTTGCCCGCCGGGGCGAGCACCTTGCCGTCCGCCTTGTTCCCCTCGCGCACCTCGGCATTGGTGTCCACCTTGACGCCGCCGAGCTGGGTGACCAGCAGCAGCAGGTAGGGGGTGTCCAGCCGCCAGGTGCCGGCCACCTTGGCGCCGAGCACCGCGGAGAGGCCGTCGCGGGTGGCGGAGGCGCCGAGCTCCGACGGGGCCTTGCTCATCGTCGTGGTGGCGGAATCGCCGTTGCTGGGCAGTTGCAGGGCGTCCGGCAGCAGCAGCACGGTCGCCTTCCTGCCGCCCTCGTCGTCGACCAGCAGGGCGGTGGTGATCTTGCCCTGCGGGTCGTACAGGTGCACCACGTTGACGTACCGGCCACCGACCGCCGCAGCCGCGTCGTCCCCGCCGCCGAGCTTCCCGCTCCACCACAGGTAGCCCACCGTGCCGGACGCCAGCACCGCCACGACCACCAGCAACGAGACCAGCCGGTTGCGCAGCCGCCGCCGGCGCTCGGCCCGCACCTCGCTGCGCGACTCGGCGAACTTCAGCCAGTCGATCGCGTCCTCGGACTCCTCCGTCTGCTCGTCGACGAAGCTGAACTCGCCCGTGGTGTACGAGTCCCCGCCCTTGGCCTGCGCCCGGGCCGCCGCCGCCCGGCCACCGACCAGCTCGGACGGCTCCTCCGCCGACGCAGCCGTTCCGGTCGACCCGACCGACCCGACCGACCCGGTCGAGCCCGCCGCCCCCGGACGCGCCCGCGGCGGCACCACCCCGGCGGCAGCCGGCCCCGCCACCGGGCTCACCGGCGGCACCCCGCGCCCGGCCGCCCGGCCGGCCGCCCGCTCGGACCCGGGCCCGGAAGCCTGTCCGGGCACCTGCCCGGGGGCCTGCGTCGCGGTCGACTGCGGGTAACGCCCCGACTCGGGCTGCTGCTGCCCGTAGGAGGGGTCGTAGGGCTGCTGCTGCCCGTACGCGTCCCCGCCCTGCTGATCGCCGCCCTGCCGCGGGTCGTCGAACTGCCCCTGGTAGCCGCCCTGTTCGAACCCCTGCGGCTCATATCCGCCCTGCCCGTAACCGGGGGACTGCTCATAGCCCTGACCTGGGTACCCGGACTGCCCGTAGCCGCCCTGCCCGTACCCGGGCTGCTCGTACCCGCCCTGGTCGTAGCCCTGCGCCGGGTACCCGGGCACGGCGGCCTGCTGCCCGCCGTCACCGTATTCGCCGTACGGGGCCTGCGGGTACCCCCCGGGCTGCTGGTACTGGCTACCGCCGCCGTACTGGTCGTACTGACCGCCCTGCCCGTACGGCTGCTGCTGCTGCGACGGCTGCTGCTCGTAGCCCTCGTATCCCTGCTGCCCGTAGCCCTGCTGCTCGTACCCCTGCTGCTCGTACCCCTGCTGCGGGTAGTACCCGGGCTGCTGCTGTTGCGGCGACGGCGGCTGCTGTTGTTGCTGCTGGGGGTGGGGCGGGCGGGGCTGGGGGTGCTGGCCGAACCAGTTCTGGTCGTCGGACGTTCCGGTCACGTCGTCCCTCCCGGGGGCATCAAGGCCGGGCCGACGCGTACAGCGCCCGCTTGTGGATGTATCGGACCACGCCGTCCGGCACCAGGTACCAGATGGGTTCGCCCTTGGCGACGCGCACCCGGCAGTCGGTGGAGGAGATGGCGAGTGCGGGCACCTCGACCAGCGAGACGCCGCCGACCGGCAGGCCGGTGTCGGAGAGAGTATGGCCCGGCCTGGTGCAGCCGATGAAGTGCGCGAGGTCGAAGAGTTCCTCGGAGGAGCGCCAGGAGATGATCTGGGCGAGGGCGTCGGCGCCGGTGATGAAGAAGAGCTCGGCGTCGGGGTGGAGGCCGCGCAGCTCGCGCAGGGTGTCGACGGTGTAGGTGGGGCCGTTGCGGTCGATGTCGATCCGGCTGACCGAGAACTGGGGGTTCTCGGCGGTGGCGATCACCGTCATCAGGTAGCGGTCCTCGGCCGGGGAGACCTGGCGGTCGGACTTCTGCCAGGGCTTCCCGGTGGGGACGAAGATCACCTCGTCCAGCTGGAAGGCGCTCGCCACCTCGCTTGCGGCGACCAGGTGGCCGTGGTGGATGGGGTCGAAGGTGCCGCCCATCACGCCCAGCCGCCGCCTGCGCGGAGCGTCTCCCGGCACCCGTGCGTCCACAGCCGGTGCGTCCACAGCCGGTGCGTCCACGGCCGGTGCGCTCACGGACGACGTGCCTGCGGCCGGGGCGCCCGCAGCCGGTGTGCCCACGGCCGGAGCGTTCGTCGCGGGAGCGTCCACCGCCGGAGCGCCAGCTGCCGGGGTGCCTGGCGCGGAGGTGCCCGGCGCCACGTTCGTCCCGGAGGTCTCGACCTGCTCTCTCATGGCGCCACACCTTACGCGACCCGGATGTCCCGGGGATTCCGCCCGTCGACGGGCCCCGGCCGCACCGAGCTCCGCCACCCCGGGGGCCGCAGACGCGCGGCGGACGGGGCGGCGGTGCGACCGGGGTCAGCGGTCGCGGTTGAAGCGGGTGGTGATGAACAGCAGGAGCAGCAGGATGAACAGCGCCCCGCCACCCGTCAGCAGGGGGTTGAGGCTGTCGTGGTTACCGCCCTCCTCGGCGAGGTGGACGATGGCGGGCAGGGCAGCAGGGCTCATGATCGGCGGGACCTTCTCGGCTCGGTGTGAGGACCAGGCGGTCACGGACCGTACGGCCCGCGCGCTCATCGTACGGGGGCCCGACACGCAACCGCGCGGCGGCCCACCGCGTCTGACCACCCGTGAACCGTCGTCCGGTCGGCGGCGCGACGCCCGCACCGGGAACGGGCGTCCGGAAGGCCCGGCGCCCACGGCCCGCCCGGCGCTCCGACCAGCCTTCCGACCGGTCCTCCGACAGCCCCGACGACCCGGGCGGCCCGACGACCCGGGCCCGGACCCGGCGCCGGAGCAGTCCGGTCGGCCCAGAGCCAGGTCGGCCCAAGGCCAGGCCGAGTCAGTTCAGGTCGTCGGCCGTGCGTCCGGCCGCCCCGGTCCGCTCGGCCTCGCCGGCGGACTCACGGGCCGCGTCGCGCTTCGCGCCGTCGCGGTTCGCCCGGGCCAGCGCCCACACCATCAGGCCGACTCCGACGAAGGAGGCGATCAGGATGAACCGCAGGAACAGACCGGGGCCGTTCTCGGTGGAGATCGGTCCGGCGAGCTGGACCAGGTCGGCAGAGGTCATCACGGGGCTCCTTGTTCGGTACGGCAGAGCCAGCGTAGTCCCGTTTACCGCCGCCCCGGCCCGGCCCCCCGGAGTGTCCCCGAGCGGACGGGCAGCAAGCCCGGCACCAGGGGGAAGCGACCGGGAAGGCCCGTCCCCGCCCTCCCCGGCCGCGGGGCGGACGGCGTAGCGTGACCGCGGGGACGAGTACGGACACACCGACGTTGAAGTGGAAAGCAGCGGGGGCCGGCCGCAGGTGCCGGTGCCGGCGTCGATCCAGGAGAGGTACTCAATGACCGACATGACCAAGGGTTCCGCGCCGAGCCGCCGCCGCCAGCGCTTCCCCGACATCTCCACCCGGGCCTGGGAGCACCCGGCGGACCGCTCGGGGCTGGTGGCGCTGCGCAAGCTCTCCGGTTTCGACGACATCCTGAAGAAGCTGGCCGGCCTGGTGTCGGAGCGCAGCGTGCGCCTGCTGTTCCTGGCCACCGCGGTCAAGACGTCGGAGCGTCAGTTCCCGGAGCTGTACGACATGGTCCGCGACGCCGCCTACGTGCTGGACCTGGAGAAGGTCCCGGAGCTGTACGTCTCCCAGGACCCGAAGGTCAACGCGTACTGCATCGGCATGGAGACCCCGGTGATCGTGGTCACCACCGGGCTGGTCGAGCTGATGGACGAGGAGGAGCTGCGGGTGGTGATCGGCCACGAGGTCGGCCACGCGATGTCCGGGCACGCCGTGTACCAGACGATGCTGATGATCCTCACCAATCTGGCGGCCCGGATCGGCTGGATACCGCTGGGCAACCTGGCGATCACCGCGCTGATCACCGCGCTCAAGGAGTGGTTCCGCAAGGCCGAGCTGTCCAGCGACCGGGCCGGCCTGCTGGCCGGTCAGGACCTGCAGGCGTCGATGCGGTCGCTGATGAAGCTGGCCGGCGGCGCGCACCTGTCGGAGATGAACGTGGACGCGTTCCTGGAGCAGGCCGCAGAGTACGACAAGGCCGGTGACCTGCGCGACAGCGTGCTGAAGCTGCTCCAGGTGCTGCCGCAGTCCCACCCCTTCGCGGTGACCCGGGTGGCCCAGCTGAAGAAGTGGGCGGAGAGCGAGGAGTACCGCTCGATCCTGGCCGGGGCGTACCCGCGCCGCGGCGACGACCCGGAGACCACGGTCGGCGCGCAGTGGAAGGCGGCCGCCGAGTCGTACTCGCAGTCGGTGAAGGAGAGCAAGGACCCGCTGATGGGCCTGCTGCGCGACCTGGGCAACGGCGTCGGCACGGTCGGCGGCAAGCTCCGCGACACCTTCGCGGGCGCCGGCCGCGGCAACGGCGGCAGCAACAGCGGCGGCGGCGGCACCAAGGACGGCGAGTCGCAGGACTGACCGGACCGATCCGACGACCGCCCGACCGCCCACCGCCCCACCGCCCGACCGCCCGACCGCCCGACCGGACCCTCGGGCACCAGCCGGTTCAGCCGGTGATCGGCCCGAGCACCCCGCAGGACTGCCAGGCCGGTCGCCCGTGGTCGGTCGGGTCGACGACCGGCGGGGTGCTCGGGCGGACGCCCGCCGCGGTGGCCAGGATCGGCTGCAGGTAGTCGCTCTGCCCGGCCGTGCAGGAGCTGGGCCCGGCCTGCACGGCGGCGTCGACCACCCGCAGCCGGCCGATGTCCAGGTCGGCCCGGTCGACGTCGATGCGCACCGCCCGGCGCACCGCGTACAGGGTGACCGACGGGTCGCTGGTGGTGCCGGCCGGGCGCAGCGCGTACACCAGGGTGTGGTCGGTGGTGACCTGCAGGGTGTCGCTGTCGAGTTCGCCGATGTGGATGCTGCCGGCGGCCTTGACGGTGTCGGTGGCCAGCGCGACCTGCCCGGGGTCGAAGCGGACCATCCAGCCGGTGGCGTCGTGGTGCTGGTCGTCCCGGGGCGAGTTCGTGCTGTCGTCGTACTGGGCGAGTTCGCCGGCCGTGAGCAGGTCGCGGACCTGCGCAGTCTCGTTGGCGGTCAGGGTGGCCGGGTTCAGTTCGGAGGCCACCAGGTAGTGCTGGACGGAGTCGAGGGCCCGCTGCACCTGGGAGCCGGTGAAGTGGGCGGTGGCGGTGGCGGTCGGCAGCCCGAGCCCGGCCGGGCCGTCGGCGTACCCGGCGGGCAGTCCGGCGAACGGGTCGGCGTGGTCGGCGGCCGCGGTGACCGCCCCGGCCGGGGCGAGCGGGGTGAGGCTGATGCTCAGCTGGGTGCCGCTGGGCGGGGCGACCTCCCCGCGCGGGGAGCTGATCCCGAAGTAGACGGCCGCGGCGAACGCCAGCGCGACGACCAGCAGCAGGGCGATGGCCTGCCGGGGCGCGGCCAGCCAGCCCCAGCCGCGCGGCCGGGTGGCCCGGCCCGGGGCGCCCGACAGCCGCTCCTGCGCGGACAGCTCCTGGATCCGGGCAGCCCGGACGAACGATTCGTCGAAGACGACGGACCGGAACTCGTCATCGTTGGAACCACCCTCGGGCGTGCCCCCAGGAGGCTCGCGCGGGTCACCCATGACACCAGGGTAGACTCGCGGGCCGCTCGCGACGAGGGGGCGCGGGCAACGAGCACGCGACGGTGCGTGACGTCCCCGAGGGGCATCAGCCCACCGGGACGGCGGCCACCGCGGACGGCTGCACCGGCACCGCGGACGGGACGCCCCCGGACGAGGCGGCCCCGGACGGGGCGCCGCTGTCCTTGGGCTGGCTGCTGCTGCCGCTGGCCGGGCGGGCCGGCGAGTCCTGACCGGCCCCGCCGACGCCCCGGTACACCGCGGCGACCGACAGCGCGACCAGGCCGACGCCCATCACCAGGGCCAGCACCCAGGCCACCGGCCGGTGCCAGCGCTGCTGGGCGACCGTCCCGCCGCGCAGCGGGTCGAAGGCGCGGACCCGGGAGCGGCGGGTGCGCCGCTCCTGCCGGTCGCACCCGGACCACGGGTCGGGGTAGAAGCGGTCCTCGTCGAGTCCGCCGGGCAGCGGGCGCAGCTCCAGCGGCAGCGCCTCGCCCACGCCGACGAACTCGGCGGACTCGGTGAACTCGTAGCTCCGGGCCGCACCGGCCTGTTCCGGTTCGAGCCGGGCCTCGGCGGCGGCGAGCTGCCGCTCCCGGGCGCTCGGCTCGTGCACGGCGGCGGAGCGGACGAAGCTCTCGTCGAGGACCACGGTGGCGAACTCGTCGTCCGCACCACCGTGGTCGGCGCCGTCGGAGTACGGCGAGCCCCCCACATCCTCAGCCACGGCTTCAATGTATTACCGGCCGGGGCTTTTGTCTGTGGGTCCGGCCGATCGGGTCCGGACGGGCTACGGCATTCGGCCGCGCGGGCCACCGCCGCCCCGCCCGCCCCCTGCCGCGGGCTCAGCCGCCGACGGTCTGCCGGGCCTCGCCGCGCACGTGCCCGTCGCCGGTGACGATGTACTTGGTGCTGGTCAGCTCCGGCAGGCCCATCGGGCCGCGGGCGTGCAGCTTCTGGGTGGAGATGCCGATCTCCGCGCCGAAGCCGAACTCGCCGCCGTCGGTGAACCGGGTCGAGGCGTTGACGGCCACCGTGGTGGAGTCGACGAGCTGGGTGAAGCGGCGGGCGGCCGGCTGCGAGCCGGTGACGATCGCCTCGGTGTGGCCCGAGGAGTAGCGGCGGATGTGCTCCACCGCGGCCTCCAGCGAGGGCACCACGGCGGCGGCCAGGTCCAGCGACAGGTACTCGGTCCCCCAGTCCTCCTCGGTCGCCGGGACGGCCGTCACCCCGGTGCCCTCGGCGGCCTTGAGCACCGCGTCGTCGCCGTGCACGGTGACGCCGGCCCCGGCCAGCGCGGCCAGCGCGAGCGGCAGGAAGGCGTCCGCGACGTCCTGGTGCACCAGCAGGGTCTCGGCCGAGTTGCAGACGCTGACCCGCTGCGCCTTGGAGTTCAGCAGCACGCCGACGGCCATCGCCAGGTCGGCCTGGGCGTCCACGTACACGTGGCAGTTGCCGGTGCCGGTCTCGATCACCGGGACGGTCGAGCCCTCGACCACGGTGCGGATCAGCGAGGCGCCGCCGCGCGGGATCAGCACGTCGACCAGGCCGCGGGCGCGCATCAGCTCCTGCACCGACTCGCGGCTCTCGCCCGGCACCAGCTGGATCACGTCGGCCGGCAGGCCCGCGCCGGCCACCGCCGCGCGCAGCACCTCCACCAGCGCGGTGTTGGAGCGGTACGCGGAGCCCGAGCCGCGCAGCAGCACCGCGTTGCCGGACTTCAGGCAGAGCGCGGCGGCGTCCACCGTGACGTTCGGCCGGGCCTCGTAGATGATGCCGACCACGCCCAGCGGGACGCGGACCTGGCGCACGTCGAGGCCGTTGGGCAGGGTGTAGCCGCGGACCACCTCGCCCACCGGGTCGGGCAGGCCGACCACGCTGCGGACGTCGGCGGCGATCGCGGCGATCCGCTCCCCGGTCAGCGTCAGCCGGTCGATCACCGACTCGGCGGTGCCGGCCGCGCGGGCCCGCTCGACGTCCTCCGCGTTGGCGGCGGTGATCTCCTCGGCCCGCTCGACCAGCGCGTCCGCGATCGCCAGCAGCGCGGCGTCCTTCACCGAGCGCGGCACTGGCGCCAGGGCGGCGGCCGCCTCCCGGGCACGGCGCGCGGCGGCGAGGACGGGGCTGTCGGCGGTGGCGGTGAGATCGCTCATGCCGCAAAGCCTAGCGAGCCGACCGCCCCGTTCCGGCGCGCATTTCGCCCGCTGAGACGCCCGGCCCGGGAGCACGCCCCCGGTCGACCGCCCGGAAGCCCGGCACGGACCGCGGCCGGGAAGCCCGGCCCGGGAGCACGCCCCGGACCACCACCCGCCGGGTCAGTACGGGTGCACCCCGCCGAGCTGCGGCGGCGGGGCCCCGAAGCCCTCCGCGACCCGCTTGTGGTACGTCGGGCGGTCCACCACCTCCAGGCCGACGATCTCCCAGGCCGGGAGCTTCGCGCTGGCCCTGTGCTCGCCCCACAGCCGCAGCGCGATCGCCGCCGCGTCGTGCAGGTCCCGCGCCTCCTCCCAGTAGCGGACCTCGGCGTGGTCCGCGGCGTAGCGGGCGGTCAGGAAGAACGAGTGGTCGTGCGCCAGTTTCTCCAGGGCCGTCCGCAGTTCCGGCAGCGGTGTCGCCGCGCCCGCCACGCTCAGCACCACGTGCCACATCCGGGCCTGTTCGCGCGGAGCCTCCCGCGGGGCCTCCCGCTGCTCGACGTCCCGGCCGCCCTCGATGCTGGTGAGCCGCCGCTCGGGCCTCTGCCCCGGCAGCGCTTCCTCCCGCCTGCGAACCACCGGCGGCCTCCCATTCAGCGTGTCGCGCGGACCCCCCGGCCCGCTGCTCCCACCCCCCGTACCGGGCCCGCCGCCCGCGCTCAGCCGCGCAGCACGACCAGGTCGTCGCGGTGGACGACCTCGCGTTCGTACGCGGCACCGAGCTCCTGGGCCAGTTCTCGGGTGGACCGGCCGAGCAGACGGGGCAACTCCCTCGCATCAAAGTTGACCAGTCCGCGGGCGACGATGTGACCGTTTTCGCCAAGAAGGTCGACCGGATCACCCGCGGCGAACTCGCCCTCCACCCGGGTCACCCCGGCGGGCAGCAGGGACTTCCCGCCGTGCACGACGGCCGCCACCGCCCCGTCGTCCAGGGTCAGCGAGCCGCGCGGGGAGGAGGCGTGCTCCAGCCAGAGCAGCCGGTCGGCGGAGCGGCTGCCGGTGCGCCGGAACAGCGTGCCGGTGGGCCGGCCGGCCAGCGCGTCGGCCGCCTGGCTGGCCGCCGTCAGCACCACCGGGATGCCCGCGCCGGTGGCGATCCGGGCCGCCTCGACCTTGGTGACCATGCCGCCGGTGCCGACGCCCGCCCGGCCGGCGCTGCCGACCTCGACGCCCGCCAGGTCCTCCGGGCCGCGCACCAGCTCGATCCGGCTGGTGCCGGGCTTGGCCGGGTCGCCGTCGTACAGGCCGTCCACGTCGGAGAGCAGCACCAGCAGGTCGGCCCGGACCAGGTGGGCCACCAGCGCGGCCAGCCGGTCGTTGTCGCCGAACCTGATCTCGGCGGTGGCCACCGTGTCGTTCTCGTTGACGACCGGCACCGCGCCCATCGTCAGCAGCTGCTCCAGCGTCCGGTAGGCGTTTCGGTAGTGGGCCCGGCGGCTGGCGTCCTCGGCGGTCAGCAGCACCTGCCCGACCCGCACCCCGTAGCGCGCGAAGGAGGCCGTGTACCGGGCCACCAGCAGCCCCTGGCCGACGCTGGCCGCGGCCTGCTGCCGGGCCAGGTCCCCGGGGCGCTTCTCCAGGCCGAGCGGGGCCAGGCCGGCCGCGATCGCGCCGGAGGAGACCAGCACCAGCTCCGGCGCGTCCGGGCGGCGGCGCAGCTTGGCCAGCGCGTCGACCAGGGCGTCCACCCGGTCCGCGTCGAGTCCGCCGGCGGCGGTGGTCAGCGAGGAGGAGCCGACCTTCACCACGATCCGCCGCGCCGAAACGACCTCCTCGCGGAGCAGCTGATCCACCATCAGTCCGACCTTTCCGACGCGCCCTGTGTACGCCCGCAATCTAGCGAGCCGGATTGCGGGTCACGAAATCGCGACGAGGCGTGAGACGTCCGGGCGGCGCCCCGGCGCGGGGCCGGGCCCGGAAAGCGCGGACGGGGGCGCGGGCGGTCCGCCCGCGCCCCCGTCGTGCGGTTGCGCCCCTACTGGTCGAGCTGCTCGCGGCCGGAGGAGAGCGCCTCGAACTCCAGGTACTCCTGCTCCGCCGAGTCCCGGCCGCGCTGCCGCTCGCGGCGGCGGTCGACGGCGGGGCGCTGGGTCTCCATCCGGTGGTCCTCGCCGCGCCGGCCGAGCATCTCGGCGCCGGCCGCCATGGTGGGCTCCCAGTCGAAGACGACCGCGTTGTCCTCGGGGCCGATGATGACGGTGTCGCCCTCCTGGGCGCCGATCTTCCACAGCTCCTGCTCGACGCCGAGCCGGGCCAGCCGGTCGGCGAGGTAGCCGACCGCCTCGTCGTTGGCGAAGTCGGTCTGCCGGACCCAGCGTTCGGGCTTGCCGCCGCGGATCCGGTAGGCGCCGTCCTCCTCCTCGATGGTGAAGCCGGCGTCGTCGACGGCGGTGGGCCGGATGACGATCCGGGTGTTCTCCTGGACCGGCTTGGCGGCGCGCGCGGCGGCGACGATCTCGGCCAGCGCGAAGGAGAGTTCGCGCAGGCCCTTGTGGGCGAGCGCGGAGACCTCGAACACCCGGTAGCCGCGCTCCTCCAGCGAGGCGCGGGTCAGGTCGGCGATGTCCTGGCCGTCCGGGACGTCGACCTTGTTGAGCGCGACCAGCCGCGGCCGGTCCTCCAGGCCGCCGTACTGGGCGAGTTCGTCCTCGATGGTCTCCAGGTCGGTGAGCGGGTCGCGGCCCGGCTCCAGGGTGGCGCAGTCCAGGACGTGCACCAGCACCTCGCAGCGCTCGACGTGCCGCAGGAACTCCAGGCCCAGGCCCTTGCCCTGGCTGGCGCCGGGGATCAGGCCGGGCACGTCGGCGATCGTGTAGACGGTCTCGCCGGCGGTCACCACGCCGAGGTTGGGGACGAGGGTGGTGAACGGGTAGTCCGCGATCTTCGGCTTGGCGGCGGAGAGCACCGAGATCAGCGAGGACTTGCCGGCGCTCGGGTAGCCGACCAGCGCGACGTCGGCGACGGACTTCAGCTCCATCACGATGTCGCGGGCCTCGCCGGGCTCGCCGAGCAGCGCGAAGCCGGGGGCCTTGCGGCGGGCGGAGGCCAGCGCCGCGTTGCCCAGGCCGCCGCGGCCGCCCTGGGCGGCGACGAAGCTGGTGCCGGGGCCGACCAGGTCGGCCAGCACGTTCCCCCTGCGGTCGAGCACGACGGTGCCGTCCGGGACGGGCAGCACGATGTCCGGGCCGACCGCGCCGGTGCGGTGACCGCCCGCGCCGGGCTTGCCGTTGGTGGCCTTGCGCTTGGGCGAGTGGTGGTACTCCAGGAGCGTGGTGACCTGCGGGTCCACGACCAGGATGACCGAGCCGCCCTCGCCGCCGTTGCCCCCGTCGGGGCCGCCCAGCGGCTTGAACTTCTCCCGGTGCACGGAGGCGCAGCCGTGGCCCCCGTTACCCGCGGCGACGTGCAGTTCGACGCGGTCCACGAAGGTGGTCATGAGCGGTGCCTCCCGGGCGAAAGAAAAGGGTGTCCTGCGGTAAAGCGGAAGGGTGGGCCCGGATCATCCCGGCCCACCCTTCACAGCGAGTCTGTACGGACTCAGGCCTCGACGGCCACGATGTTGACGACCTTGCGGCCGCGGCGGTTGCCGAACTCCACGGCACCGGCGGTCAGCGCGAACAGCGTGTCGTCGCCGCCCCGGCCGACGTTGGCGCCCGGGTGGAAGTGGGTGCCACGCTGGCGGACGATGATCTCGCCGGCGGAGACGACCTGACCGCCGAAGCGCTTCACGCCGAGGCGCTGGGCGTTCGAGTCACGACCGTTGCGAGTGGAACTCGCACCCTTCTTGTGTGCCATCTGGCTATCCCCTTTCTAGGAAGACCGCGGGAAGTGGTTACTTGCTGACCGAGTCGATGCTGGTGATGCGCACCGCGGTGTGCTTCTGGCGGTGGCCCTGACGACGGCGGTAGCCGGTCTTGTTCTTGTAGCGCAGGATGACGATCTTGTCGCCCTTGGTGTGGTCGACGACCTCGGCGTGCGCCTTCACGCCACCGAGCACCCACGGGTCGGAGGTGATGGACTCACCGTCGACGACGAGGATGGTCGAGAGCTCGACCGAGTCACCCGGCTTGGCGTCGATACGGTCGATCTCCAGCACGTCGCCCACGGCGACCTTGTGCTGGCGGCCGCCGGCGCGAACGATCGCGTACATGCGGTACCTGCTTTCCTAACTCGGTCGGAACTCCGGATGCCAGCCGCCTGGGTATGGACACAAGCGGCCTCCCCCGTCAAACGCCGGAAGCGGCGTCCACCCGGGAGGTGAGGTGCTCTGGAGCGCGGCGTCAACACGCCGATGGTCAAGGATACGGACCGGCCCATCCGAAGACAAACCGGGACGTGCGGAGGGGCCGGGAGCGGCGCGTCGGCGCTGCTCCCGGCCCCCGTGGGCTCACTCCGCGGCCGGGCTCACTCCGCGGCGCCGTCGCCCTCGGCGGCGGCCTTCTTGGCCGCCGTGGTCCGCTTGGTGGCGGTCTTGCGGGCGGTCGTCTTCTTGGCGGCCGCGGCGGTGGTCTTCTTCGCCGCGGTCTTCTTGGCCGCCGTGGTCTTCTTGGCGGCGGTCGCGGTCTTGGCCGCGGTCTTCCGGGGGGCCCGCTTCTTCGGCGCGGCCTCCTCGGCCGGGTCCTCGACGGGCTGCTCGGTGTCGACCTCGACGGTGACATCGGCCCCGGGCTCCACCGCGGCGACGGCCTCGGCCGCCACCTCCGCGGCCGTCCCGGCGACCTCGACGGCCGACTGCTGCTCGGCGGCCGACTTCTCGGCGGCGCTCAGCGCGGCCTCCATCGCGGCCTCGGCGCGGGCCTGCAGGACCACGATCTCGGCCTCGCCGGACGCCCCGGCCGGAGCGGTGGCCTTGCGCACCGCGCGGCGCCGGGTGCGCCCGCCCGCCGCGGGGGCGGCCGGCGGGATCTCCACCAGGCCGGGCTTCTCCTCGACGACGGCCCGGGCGGCCTCGGCGGCCCGCACCGGCTCGGCCTCGACGGCGCCGGTCTCGACGATCTCGGTGTCGGCGAACGCGTCGACCGGCTCCAGCTCCTCGACCACGTCCAGGACGGTCTCCGCGGCCTCGACCGCCTCGGCGACCTCGGCGGACTCGACCGACCCGAGACCCTCGACCGCGTCGCCCTCCGCGCCGCCGGCCCCGCCGCGGCCCCGGCGGCGGCGCTTGCCGCCGCCCTCGCCGGTGCCGGAGGAGGCGGCGGCGTGCGAGCCCTGGTGGCCGTGGCCGGGCTGGTCCATGTGGACGATCACGCCGCGGCCGTTGCAGTGCACGCAGGGCTCGGAGAAGGACTCCAGCAGGCCCTGGCCGACCCGCTTGCGGGTCATCTGGACCAGGCCGAGCGAGGTGACCTCGGCGACCTGGTGCTTGGTGCGGTCCCGGCCCAGGCACTCCAGCAGGCGGCGCAGCACCAGGTCCCGGTTGGACTCCAGCACCATGTCGATGAAGTCGATCACGATGATGCCGCCGAGGTCGCGCAGCCGCAGCTGGCGGACGATCTCCTCGGCCGCCTCGATGTTGTTGCGGGTGACGGTCTCTTCCAGGTTGCCGCCCTGGCCGACGAACTTGCCGGTGTTGACGTCGACGACGACCATCGCCTCGGTCCGGTCGATCACCAGCGAGCCGCCGGAGGGCAGCCAGACCTTGCGGTCCAGCGCCTTCATCAGCTGCTCGTCGATCCGGTAGGTGGCGAACACGTCGACGTCCGAGGTCCAGCGCTGCAGGCGCTCGGTGAGGTCGGGGGCGACGTTGGTGACGTAGTCGTGGATGGTGCTCCAGGCGTCGGTGCCGCTGACGATGACCTTGGTGAAGTCCTCGTTGAAGATGTCGCGGACGACGCGGACGGTCATGTCGGGCTCGCCGTACAGCAGCGCCGGGGCGTTGCCGGTGGCGGCCTTCTTCTGGATCTCCTCCCACTGCTGCTGGAGGCGCTGGACGTCGCGGGTGAGCTCGTCCTCGGAGGCGCCCTCGGCGGCGGTGCGCACGATCACGCCCGCGTCGTCCGGGACGATCTTCTTGAGGATCTGCTTGAGGCGGGCCCGCTCGTTCTCCGGCAGCTTGCGGGAGATGCCGGTCATCGAGCCCTCGGGCACGTACACCAGGTAGCGGCCGGGCAGCGAGATCTGGCTGGTCAGCCGGGCGCCCTTGTGGCCGATCGGGTCCTTGGAGACCTGCACCAGCACGGACTGGCCGGACTTCAGCACCGACTCGATCCGGCGCGGGCCGCCGTGGCCGCCGAGCGCGCCGAAGTTGACCTCGCCCGCGTACAGCACGGCGTTGCGGCCCTTGCCGATGTCGACGAACGCGGCCTCCATGGACGGCAGCACGTTCTGCACCTTGCCCAGGTACACGTTGCCGACGTAGCTGGTGGCCTGCTCCTTGTTGACGTAGTGCTCGACCAGCACGCCGTCCTCGAGCACGCCGATCTGGGTGCGGGCGCCGTTCTGGCGGACCACCATGACCCGCTCGACGGACTCCCGGCGGGCCAGGAACTCGGCCTCGGTGATGATCGGGACGCGGCGGCGGCCCAGCTCGCGGCCCTCGCGGCGGCGCTGCTTCTTGGCCTCCAGGCGGGTGGAGCCCTTGATGGACTGCACCTCGTCCGGGTCGAACGCGGGCTCCGCGGAGCGGCGGCGCGGCTCGCGCACCTTCACCACGGTGCGCACGCCGTCCTCGCTGGCCTCCGGCTGGTCGGCGCCCTCACCGCTGCGGCGGCGACGGCGACGGCGGCGGCGCGAGGAGGACAGGCCGGCGGCCAGGTCGTCCTCCTGGTCGTCCTCGGCCTCGTCGTGGTCGTCGCCCGCGTCGGAGCCCTGGTGGGCGGCGTCCTCGGCCTCGGTCTCGGCGCTCTCGGCCTCGGCCGACTCGGGCGCGTCCTCGGCGTCACCGCGACGGCGGCGACGGCCACCGCGACGGCGGCGGCGGGACGGGCGGTCGTCCTCCCACTCGGCGTCCTGCTCGGGGCCGGCGGCGGGCGCCTCGACCTCGGCGGGGGCCTCGACCGGGGCGGCCGGCGCAGCCGGAGCGGCGGCCCTGGCGGGCTGCTGGGCGGCCTTCGCGGACTTGGCCGGCTGCTGGACGCGCACCGCGGTGCGGACCCGGCGGCGGCGGCCGACGCCGCTGTACTCGAACTCCTCCTCGGACGCCCGCTCCTCCTCGACCGCGGCGGCCGGAGCCGGCTCGGCAGCCTTGGCGGCGGTGGTCTTGGCGGCGGCGCTCTTGGCCGTGGCGGCCTTGGCGGCGGGCGCGGGGGCGGTGAAGGGCTCGGGCTCCTGGAACACCGGCGCCTGGAAGATCGCGGTGGACGGGCGGACGGCCCGGCGGCGGGCGCGCGGCGGCTCGGCCTCGACGACCGGCTCGGGCTCCGCGACCGCCTCGACCGGGGCCTCGGCCTCCGGCTCCTCCTCGGCGACCGGTTCGGCCTCGGGCGCGGGCTCGACGGCCGGCTCCTCGGCCGCCACTGGCGACTGGACCGGCGCGGAGGCGCGCTTGCGGGTACGGCGGGCACGGACCGGCTTCTCCTCCGCCACCGGCTCGGCGGCGGACTCGGCGGCCGGGGCCTCGGCGGGCACCTCGACCGCGGCGGGGGCCTCCGGCGCACCGGCCGGAGCCTCGGCACGCTTGCGGGTACGGCGGGCGCGGACCGGCTTCTCCTCCGCCACCGGCTCGGCGGCGGACTCGGCGGCCGGGGCCTCGGCGGGCACCTCGACCGCGGCGGGGGCCTCCGGCGCACCGGCCGGAGCCTCGGCACGCTTGCGGGTGCGCCGGGCACGGGCGGGCTTCTCCTCCGCCACTGGCTCGGCGGCCGAGGCCTCGGCCTCGGCGGCCGTCGGGGCGGCGGGGGCCGCCACCACGGTTCCGTCGCCCTCGCCCGCGGCACCCTGCGGGGAGCCGGCCGGGCGGGACACCGCTCGGCGTCGGCGGCGCGGCGGCGCCGCAGCGGCGCCGTCGGCCCCGTTGTCGTCGTTGTTGTCGGCCGCAGCGGGCTGCGGTTCGGTGTTTTCGAGCATGCGGGTGTGTCTCCCGTCAGGCCCCCGGGCTCCGCGTCCTGGCACGACGCTCCACCGCGTTCACCAGCCGGACGCCGCTTCGGGCGGTCCGGCTCCCACGGTGCCGTCGTGCGGACGTGAGACCGCACAGGGGCTCGTAGTCTCGCTCAACCCCCCGCGGGACGCGGGGGGTCGAAAAGTCTTCTGGTCTGACCAGTTCTTCTCAGTTTTCAAGGGCCGGGCCGAAAGGACGGCCGGGCCTGCGCGCGACGACGCTCGCTCCCCTGGGGAGCCGCGGGGGCCGGGGAGCCACAGGCCCGGAGTTCCCTCCGTGCCTGCGCTCCCGCCCACTCGGCGGACGGCGGTTGCGCGCGGCGGGGCGGCCTACCGGCCGACCTCGGCCGCGGCGCGGTCGAGCGCCAGCGGGTCGGTCACCGTGCCGGTCTGCTCGTCGAGCGGCCCCTGCGCCAGCCTGGTCACCTCTACGGGGACCGGCGGCGCGAGGTCGGCCGTCGAACGGAGACCGGACAATACGTCGTCGGGTCGTACGGCGGGTGTGGCGTGTCGTACTACCAGCCGCAGTATCGCACAGGGAGCGCCCGCGCGGACATCGTCCGCACCGTCCGTGGCCGTGTTGTCGCCGATCCCGACCAGCGGGGAGCCCTCGGGGACGGTTTCGATCGCGGCGACGGCGGCGCGCGCGTCGAAGGTGCGCAGGCCGTTCTTGGTCATCCGCTGGACCTCGACCGCCTCGGCGGCCAGGAACACGGCGGCGGCCTTCTCGGCCTCGGCGGGCTCCACGCCGGGCAGGCGCAGCAGCCACTCGGAGGCTTCCAGGCGCTCCACGAAGTTGCCGGTGGCGACCTCGACCGCGTCGGTGACGTCCAGGCCGGGCGGCAGCGACTCGTCCAGTTGGCGGCGGAGCGCCTCCGGGTCGCGGTGCTCGGCGAGGCCGATCTCCAGGTACTCGGCCTCGCTGGCGGTGCCGGTCGGGGCGGCGTTGGCGTAGGAGACCTTGGGGTGCGGGGTGAAGCCCGCGGAGTAGGCCATCGGGACGGCCGAGCGGCGGAGCGCGCGCTCGAACGCCCGCTGGAAGTCCCGGTGGCTGGTGAAGCGCAGACGGCCGCGCTTGGTGTAGCGGAGACGGATGCGCTGCACCGTCGGCGCGGGCGGCGGACCGTCGGGCGTGCGGCGTGCCAGGGGGCTCAGTCCTTCGTCAGTTGTCCCCGTCCGGCCTCGCACCGCGTGCGGCTCCGGCCGGACCTTGTCCCCACCAAGGGTACGCGGTGCGTCAGCCGAGCAGCGTCCGCCGTACCTCCCGGGCCACCCGGCGGACCTCCGCCTTGACGGGCCACCAGACGTCGCGGCGCACCCAGCGGCAGGGGGCGACGACGGTGAAGCGCCAGATCCGGCCGCCGAGCCGCCAGGCCCGGCGGAACGCCAGGCAGAGCGCGCGCAGCACCGGCAACAGCACCGGCCGCCACACGCCGTGGTGGAGCGCCCTGCCGAGCGGCACCAGCACCCACCGCCACAGCGCCCGGACCGGCACCGCGACCAGGTGGTACGCCAGCCAGGCGGCCACCCGGCCGAACCCGACCGCCAGGTACGCCGTCCCGCGCCCGATCGGGGCCAGCACGTAGTTCCACAGCGCCGCCGGGACCGGCCGCACCACCCACCGCCACAGCCGGGTCAGCGGCACCACCACCAGCCACCGCCACAGCAGGCCGACCGGCACGACCACCAGCCAGTGCAGCAGCGGCCCCAGCACCCACCGCCAGAGCAGGCGCAGCGGCCGCAGCAGCACCCCGCCGACCAGCCGCCCGACCCCGCGGGCGACCAGCGCCACGAGTTCCCACAGCAGCCGCAGCGGCACCACGACCGCCACCACCACCGGCCGCACCACCGCGACCAGGCATCCCCCGCCCTGCTGAGCCACCGTCACTCCCCGTCGACCGATCAGCCGATGGTAAGACCCAGGCAAAGGGCCCCCGCCACGGGGTCGTGGCGGGGGCCCGGGGGTGAGGCCGCGTCAGCTGTTGACCACCGTCAACGGGAGCAGCTTCTTGCCGGTGGGCCCGACCTGGATGTGGGTGTCCATCTGGGGGCAGACGCCGCAGTCGAAGCACGGGGTCCAGCGGCAGTCCTCGACCTCGACCTCCTCCAGCGCGTCCTGCCAGTCCTCCCAGAGCCAGTCCTTGTCGAGGCCGCTGTCCAGGTGGTCCCAGGGCAGCACCTCCTCGTAGCCGCGCTCGCGGGTGGTGTACCAGTCCACGTCGACGCCGGTGCCGGCCAGGCCCTTCCCGGCGGAGGCGATCCAGCGGTCGTAGGAGAAGTGCTCGCGCCAGCCGTCGAACCGGCCGCCGTCCTCGTAGACGGCGCGGATGACGGCGCCGATCCGGCGGTCGCCGCGGGAGAGCAGGCCCTCGATGATGCCGGGCTTGCCGTCGTGGTAGCGGAAGCCGATGTTCTTGCCGAACTTGCGGTCGCCGCGGATCGAGTCGCGCAGCTTGGTCAGCCGCGCGTCGGTGGCCTCGGCGGACAGCTGCGGGGCCCACTGGAACGGGGTGTGCGGCTTGGGGACGAAGCCGCCGATCGAGACCGTGCAGCGGATGTCGTTGGTGCCGGTGACCTCGCGGCCCTTGGCGATGACGTTCTTCGCCATCTCGCCGATCTGCAGCACGTCCTCGTCGGTCTCGGTGGGCAGGCCGCACATGAAGTACAGCTTCACCTGACGCCAGCCGTTGCCGTACGCGGTGGCCACCGTGTTGATGAGGTCCTCCTCGGACACCATCTTGTTGATGACCTTGCGGATGCGCTCGGAGCCGCCCTCGGGGGCGAAGGTGAGTCCGGAGCGGCGGCCGTTGCGGGAGAGCTCGTTGGCCAGGTCGATGTTGAAGGCGTCGACCCGGGTGGAGGGCAGCGAGAGGCCGATCTTGTCCTCGGCGTAGCGGTCGGCCAGGCCCTTGGTGACGTCGGCGATCTCGGAGTGGTCCGCGGAGGACAGCGAGAGCAGGCCGACCTCCTCGAAGCCGGTGGCCTTCAGCCCGCGCTCGACCATCTCGCCGATGCCGGTGATGCTTCGCTCCCGCACGGGGCGCGTGATCATGCCGGCCTGGCAGAAGCGGCAGCCGCGGGTGCAGCCGCGGAAGATCTCCACCGACATCCGCTCGTGCACGGTCTCGGCGAGCGGGACGAGCGGCTGCTTGGGGTAGGGCCACTCGTCGAGGTCCATCACGGTGTGCTTGGAGACCCGCCACGGCACGCCGGGGCGGTTCGGGACGACGCGGGCGATCCGGCCGTCGGGGAGGTACTCGACGTCGTAGAAGCGCGGGATGTACACGCCGCCGGTCTTCGCCAGGCGCAGCAGCAGTTCGTCCCGGCCGCCGGGGCGGCCCTCGGCCTTCCAGGCCCGGACGATGTCGGTGATGTCGAGCACGGCCTGCTCGCCGTCGCCGATCACGGCCGCGTCGATGAACTCGGCGATCGGCTCCGGGTTGAACGCGGCGTGGCCGCCCGCGAGGACGACCGGGTCGTCCACGGTGCGGTCGGCGGCGTTCAGCGGGATGCCGGCCAGGTCGAGCGCGGTCAGCATGTTGGTGTAGCCGAGCTCGGTGGAGAACGACAGGCCGAACACGTCGAACGCCTTGATCGGGCGGTGCGCGTCGACCGTGAACTGCGGGACGCCGTGCTCGCGCATCAGCGCTTCCAGGTCCGGCCAGACGCTGTAGCTGCGCTCGGCGAGGACGCCCTCGCGCTCGTTCAGCACCTCGTAGAGGATCATCGTGCCCTGGTTGGGCAGCCCGACCTCGTAGGCGTCGGGGTACATCAGCGCCCAGCGGACGTCGCAGGCGTCCCAGTCCTTGACGGTCGAGTTGAGCTCGCCACCGACGTACTGGATCGGCTTCTGGACGTGCGGGAGGAGGGCCTCCAGGCGTGGGAAGACCGATTCGACAGTCATGCGCAAGGACCTTTACGGCAGAAAAAGCAGTGACCCTTCAGGGTAGCCGAGCCCCGAGGGTCACTGTTTCCACGCGGTGGCGGGGTCAGACCCCTATCGGCCGCTGCGAGCGCACCGACTGCAGCAGTCCGACCGCGATCCAGACCGCGAACATCGAGGAGCCGCCGTAGGAGACGAACGGGAGCGGGAGGCCCGCGACCGGCATGATGCCGAGGTTCATGCCGATGTTCTCGAACGCCTGGAAGGCGAACCAGGTGACCGCGCCGGCCGCCAGGATCGTCCCGTACAGGTCGCTGGCGTGGCGCGCTATCCGGCAGGCGCGCCACAGGATGACGCCGAGCAGGCCGAGCATCACCAGGCCGCCGGCGAAGCCGAGTTCCTCGCCGGCCACGCTGAACACGAAGTCGGTCTGCTGCTCGGGGACGAACTGCCCTATGGTCTGGGTACCGTGGAACAGGCCCATGCCGGTCAGGCCGCCGGAGCCGATCGCGATCCGGGCCTGCGCGGTGTTGTAGCCGACGCCGGCCGGGTCGAGCGCCGGGTTGGCGAAGGCCGCGAAGCGGTCGATCTGGTACTGGCTGAGGACGCCGAGCTTCCAGATCGCCAGCGCCCCGGCGGTGCCGCCGGCCAGCAGGCCGACCACCCAGCGGTTGGCGGCGCCGGAGGCGAGCAGCACGCCGAGCATGGTGACCACCATGACCATCACCGAGCCGAGGTCCGGCATCAGCATGACCACGGCCATCGGGAAGCCGGCCACCGCCAGTGCCTGGAGCACGCTGCGGGTGGGCGGGACCTCCCGCTCGCCGGCGTCGACCCGGGCGGACAGCACCGCGGCCATGCCCATCACGATCGTCAGCTTGGCGAACTCGGCGGGCTGGATGGAGAAGCCGCCGCCGAACTGGATCCAGGCGTGCGCGCCGTTGATGGTCGAGCCGAGCGGGCTGAGCACCGCGAACAGCATCAGCACCACGGCCAGGTAGATGAACGGCACCGCGGTGCGCAGCCGGCGGGTGCCGAGCAGGATCACCGCCACGCACAGGCCGATGCCGATCGCCAGGTTGGTCAGGTGCCGGTACAGGAAGTACTGCGGGTCGCCGTGGGTGAGCTGGTCACGGCCGCGGGTGGCGGACCAGACCAGCAGCGAGCCGATCACGGAGAGCGCCAGCGCCGCCAGGATCATGATCCAGTCGAGCCGCCGCAGCGGGGAGTCCTTGGCCAGCGCCCGGCCCAGCGAGGAGCGCCGGGGCGAGAGCCGGACCGTCCGGTAGGAGTCGTACGAGGTCATGCCCGGCCCCTTCCGTACCCGCCGCCGCGGGTGGGTTCGACGGCGGCGAGCAGCACGCCGGACACCTGGCCGGCCCGGGCCGGCGGGGCCGGGTCCAGGAAGGTCGCGCCCGGCTCGTAGCCGAAGGCGGTGGGGACGATCGCGGTGCCGTCCGGGTTGAACTTGGGCAGTTCGGCCTGCGGCTTGGGCAGCAGCGCCTTGGAGTTGTCGATGGCGCCCTTGTCGTCGACGCCGTACAGCGCCTGGTAGATCCGGCGCACCGAGTCGCCGGAGCCGCCGGAGCCGGTGCCGCCCTGACTGATCGTCATGACCACCGCGTAGTCGTTGCTGTAGGTGGTCAGCCAGGAGGTGGTCTGCTTGCCGGCGACCTCGGCGGTGCCGGTCTTGGCGTGCAGCTCGATCTTGCCCTGCGGCCAGCCGGAGCCGGTGAACTTCCAGGCGGCGGTGCCGGAGGTGATGACGCCGGCGGTGGCCTGGTCGATGTACTCCAGCAGCTTGCCCTGGGCCGGGATCTTGCCGTCCTCGTGCGGGGCGATGTCGCGCACCAGGGTGCCGTCGGGGCTGACCACGGCCTTGCCGATGGTGGGCCGGTACAGGGTGCCGCCGTTGGCGAGCGCCGAGTAGATCCGGGCCATCTGGAGCGGGGTGACCAGGGTGTCGCCCTGGCCGATGGCGAAGTTGACCATGTCACCGGCGCGCATCTGGTTGCCGTCGACGCAGTTCTCGCGGGCGATCTCGTCGTCGTACTCGTGGCCGCCCTTGGCCGCCTGCGCGCACCAGGAGTCCTTCATCGCGTCGTAGTAGGACTGCTTCCACTGCCGGTCGGGGACCCGGCCGGCCACCTCGCCGGGCAGGTCGACGCCGGTCTTGGCGCCGAGGCCGAACTCGTGGGCGGTCTTGAAGAACCAGTCCTGGGCGTCCTTCTTGGGCTTGAGGCCGCCGTCCTTCATCCACTGGTCGTAGGCCAGGCCGTAGAAGACGGTGTCGCAGGAGACCTCCAGGGCCTTCTCCAGCGAGATGTCGCCGAAGCTCTCGCTCTCGAAGTTCTTGAACTCGCGGCCGCCGATGGTCAGCGACTTCGGGCACGGGTAGTGCCCGTTGAGGTCGTAGCCGGCCTGCGCGGCGGCGGTGGTGGAGATCACCTTGAAGGTGGAGCCGGGCGCGGACTGGCCCTGGATGGCCCGGTTGATCAGCGGGTAGTTGGAGTCCTTGCTGTTCAGCGTCTCGTAGTCCTTGGCGGAGATGCCGCCGACCCAGAGGTTGGGGTCGTAGGTGGGGGCGCTGGCCATCGCCACGATCCGGCCGGTGTGCACGTCCATCACGACGGCCGCGCCGGAGTCGGCGATGTAGTTCCTGCTGCTCTCCTTGTCGTACACCTTGCGGGCCTCGGCCATGGCCTGGGCCAGCTGGTCCTCGACCACCTTCTGCACCCGGGCGTCGATCGAGGTGACCAGGTTGTTGCCGGACTGCGCGGGGGTGGTGCCGGCGCTGCCGATCACCCGGCCGAGGTTGTCGACCTCCAGCCGGTCGACGCCGGTGGTGCCGCGCAGGTCGTCGTCGTACACCGACTCCAGGCCGGCCCGGCCGATCTGGTCGGAGGGCAGGCGGCGCTCCCGGCCGGCCTTGTCGGCGGTCTTGGTGACCTCGTCGTCGGTGACCGGCGAGAGGTAGCCGAGGATCTGGGCGGCGCTGGCGCCCTCCGCGTTGGTGTAGCGGCGCAGCGCGGTGGGCTGGGCGGTGACGCCGGGGAAGTCCTCGCGGCGCTCCATTATCTGCATCGCCTGCTGGGTGGTGGCCTGCTGGGTGACCGGGATCGGCTGGTACGGGGAGCCGTTCCAGCAGGGCTGCGGCGTCTTCGCGTCGCACAGCCGGACCTTGTTCTGCACGTCCTCGGCCGGGACGCCCAGGACCTCGGCGAGCCGGGAGAGCACCGCCTTGCCGCGGTCCTTCTGCTGGAGCAGCGCGGTGCGGGAGACCGACACCACCAGCTTGGTCTCGTTGCCGGCCAGGATCCGCCCGGAGGCGTCCAGGATCTCGCCGCGGACGGCGGGCTCCACCACCTCGCGGATGTGGTTGCCCTGGGCCTTCTCGGTGAACTCCTTGCCGTTGCGGATCTGCAGGTACCACAGCCGGCCGCCGAGGGTGGCCAGCAGCGACAGGACCAGCACCTGGAGGACGACCAGCCGGATCGTCACCCGGCGGGTCCGGCCGGTCTCGGGGATGTTGCTCACGTGCGCGGTCTCCGTCCCGGCTCAGGGGCGCTTGGCGAGGCCGAGCGCGCGCTTCTTCTTGTAGGGGGCGGCGGAGGGCTGGCGGGTGGTCCGGTAGCGGGCCAGCGCGCCGAGGCCGGAGCCGCCGTCCGCGCCGCGCTCGGTCTCGTTGACCGCCCGGTCGCCGTCGAAGCGGCGGGCCAGCAGCATCACCAGCGGCACCGTGAACGGGGCCAGCAGGACGTCGTACAGCAGGGCGCTGAACACCAGGCCGGTCAGGCCGACGTGCCGGGCCGCGGTGTCGCCGACCAGCGCGCCCACCGTCGCGTACAGCAGGGTGGAGAGCACCGCGGCGACCGCCACCACGCCCAGCGCGGACAGCGCCGAGCGCTGCCGGCCGCCCTCCGGGCGGAGCAGGCCGGCGCCGTAGCCGACCAGGCAGAGCACCAGCGCGTACCGGCCGACCGCGTGGTCGGAGGGCGGGGCGAGGTCGGCCAGCAGGCCGGCCCAGAAGCCGACCAGGCAGCCGCTGGTCGGGCCGTAGACCAGGGCAAGGCCGACCACCACCAGCATCAGCAGGTCCGGGGTGGCGCCGGGCAGTTGGAGCCGGCCGAGGACGCTGACCTGGATCACCAGGGCCAGCACCAGCAGCACGGCGGACAGCAGGACGCGGCTCGGGCGCGGCATCAGTTCCCCCCGGTGGTCGGCGGTACGGCGGCGATCGGCGCCTGCGGGTTGCCCGCGGCGCCGGCGGACGCGGCGGGCACCGGCGGCAGCACGGCGTCCCGCGGGTCGGTGCGCGGCGGGACGACCACCACGCCGACCAGGTCGAGCCGGGTGAACTGCACGTACGGTTCGACCAGGATCGTCTTGGTCAGCTGCCCGGGCGTGGCCTGCACCTCCTTGACGGTGCCGACCGGCACGCCGGGCACGAACGGGCGGCCGCTCTGCGAGCCGAAGGTGACCAGCCGGTCGCCGGCCTTGACCTGGGCCCGGCCGTTCAGCAGTTCGATCCGCATCGGCGAGGCGCCCTGCCCGGCCGCGAAGCCGATCTCGCCGCCGCCCTCCAGCCGGACGCCGGCGGTGAAGCCGGGGTCGGAGGCGAGCAGCACGGTCGCGGTGGTCGGGGCGACGGTGGTGATCCGGCCGACCAGGCCCTGGCCGTCGATCACGGTCATGTCGCGGGTCAGGCCGTCGTCGCTGCCGGCGTCGATGGTGATGGTCCAGGAGAAGCCCTGGGCCGCGCCGATCGCGATGACCTGGGCGGCCTTGACGGTGTAGCCGCCGGAGCCGGCCGTGTGCAGCATGTCGTCGAGCTGCTTGGTGCGGCCGGCCGCGGCGTCCGAGGAGGCCAGTTTCTGGCGCAGCTCGGTGTTCTCCCGGGTGATCTGGTCGAGCCGCTGCTGGTGGGTGCCGGCGTCGCGGACCGCCCGGATGTAGCCGGCGACCGGATCGACCGCGCCGGCCGCGGCGTTCTCCACCGGGCCGAGCGCGGAGGCCGCGGCCCGGCGGGCGCCGCCGAGCGGCGAGTCCTGGCCGCCCTTGATGTCCACGGTGATCAGGGCGAAGGCCACCACCACCAGCAGGACCAGCAGTAGTCGGCTCTCTCGGGTGTCCCTCACGGTGCTGCCGCCGCCCCTTCGTGCTGCATGCTCATCGGCTCAGCTCGGTGTGTAGTTCGGATTGCCTTGCTCAACGGCGCCCGACGGCGCTCAACGACGCGGTTGGGCGTCCAGGACCTGCTGCAGTGCCTCGAACTCCTCGACGCACTTGCCCGCCCCCAGCGCCACCGAGTCCAGCGGGTTCTCCGCGATGTGCACCGGCATGCCGGTCTCCCGGCGCAGCCGCTCGTCCAGGCCGCGGAGCAGGGCGCCGCCGCCGGTGAGCACGATGCCGCGGTCCATCACGTCGCCCGCGAGCTCCGGCGGGCACTGGTCCAGCGTGGTCTTGACCGAGTCGATGATCGAGTTCACCGGCTCGTCGATGGCCTCGCGGACCTCGGCGGCCGAGATGACCACGGTCTTCGGCAGGCCGGAGACCAGGTCGCGGCCGCGGATCTCGGCGTGCTCGTCCTTCTCGCCCTCCAGGCCGAACGCGGAGCCGATCGACATCTTGATCTGCTCGGCGGAGCGCTCGCCCAGCAGCAGGCTGTACTCCTTCTTGATGTGCTGGACGATGGCGCTGTCCAGCTCGTCGCCGGCGACCCGCAGCGACTGCGCGGTGACGATCCCGCCGAGCGAGATCACCGCGACCTCGGTGGTGCCGCCGCCGATGTCGACCACCATGTTGCCGGTCGGCTCGTGCACGGGCAGGCCGGAGCCGATCGCCGCGGCCATCGGCTCCTCGATGATGTGCACCTGGCGGGCGCCGGCCTGCATGCTGGCCTCGACCACGGCGCGGCGCTCGACGCCGGTGATGCCGGAGGGGACGCAGACCACGACCCGCGGGCGGACCAGGTAGCGGCGGCGGTGGATCTTCATGATGAAGTACCGCAGCATCCGCTCGGTGATCTCGAAGTCGGCGATCACGCCGTCCTTGAGCGGGCGGATCGCGACGATGTTGCCGGGGGTCCGGCCGATCATCTTCTTCGCCTCGGCCCCGACCGCGAGGATTCCGCCGGTGTTGGTGTTCACGGCCACCACCGACGGCTCGTTCAGCACGATGCCCTTGCCCCGGACGTACACCAGCGTGTTCGCGGTGCCTAGGTCGATCGCCAGGTCCCGGCCGAGAAACGACAGGTTGTTCGCCATGGGATGTCGAGTGCCTTCCCGAGTTCGGATCAAGGGCGGGGAGCGGGCCGGCCGTGCGAGCCCGCGAACGGGCTGACGGCGGCTGAGCAGCCGCTCCGTGCCCGTGAGTTGGGTCCATCGTAGTCACGCCGGTCAGCGCGGGCGGCGGCTACGGCGTGCCGCCCATTCTCCGGGGGCGAATCAGCTTCTCCTGGCATTGGGACGCCGTGTCGGAGGGTAGGGTTCCGTGATTTGAGGATTAACGCCCAGAGGGAGCAACCCGATCCGCCGTCCGGCCCCTGAGCTGCTCGTTCCCCGTGGGCGGCGCCCCATGCCCGGCGGGGGCACGGAGCACCGGATCGCTACCGGACCCTCACGCGTGCGCGGGGAAGAAGATCTTGATCTCGCGCTCGGCCGACTCCGGGGAGTCCGAGGCGTGGATCAGGTTCTCCCGGGTGATGGTCGCGTAGTCGCCGCGGATGGTGCCCGCGCCGGCCGCCAGCGGGTCGGTCGCGCCGGCCAGCGCCCGGATGCCGGGGACGACGTTCTCGCCCTCGACGATCAGCGCGATCGACGGGCCGGAGGTCATGAAGCCCAGCAGCGGCTCGTAGAAGTCGCGGCCGACGTGCTCGGCGTAGTGCTGCTCCAGGGTGGCGCGGTCGAAGGTGCGAAGCTCCATCGCAGCGAACCGCCAGCCGGCCTTGCGCTCGATCCGGCTGATGATCTCGCCGGCCAGGCCGCGCTGCACGGCGTCGGGCTTGAGCAGGACGAGAGTGCGCTGGGACACGGTACGGCTCCTGAGGTGTTCGGTCGTGCCTGACTGTGCCCCCGACACTACCCCGGCCGGGCCGGCACCCCGTCGCCCAGTCCCACGTCAGGCCGGTCAGGCCGGAGCCGGGGCCCCGTCGACAGGGGACTCGGCGGCGGCCGACTCGGCGGCGGCCCGCCGGGCCTTGAACTCGTCGATCTTGCGGCCGTAGTGGACCGAGCACCACCACAGGCCGCCGAACACCACGCCGAAGGCGTACATGGTCGGCAGCACCAGCCCGGCGGCCAGCACGGCCAGTTGCAGCGCCCAGCCGACGTACACCGCGCCGGGGCGGGTGATCACGCCGCACAGCAGCACGCACAGCGCGATCGCCACCGCGCTGACCGCCCAGATGGTGCCGGTGCCGACGTCGGTGAGCTTCATCGCCACCAGGCCGGCGAACATGATCAGCAGGGCCTCGCCGATCAGGGTGGAGGAGCACAGGGTGCGCATCGGCGGCTACTTCCTTCCGAACAGCAGGCGCGCCTCGCCCACCGTGATGACGGAGCCGGTGACCAGGACGCCGGCACCGCCGAGGTCCTCCTCCTCGGCGAGGGTGACGGCGGCGTCGATCGCGTCGTCCAGGCGCGGCTCGACCTGCACCCGGTCCTCGCCGAAGACCTCGACGGCGAGGGCGGCCAGCCGGTCGACCGGCATCGCGCGGTGGGTGGAGTTCTGGGTGACCACGACCTCGGCCAGGATCGGCTCGAAGACCTCCAGCAGGCCGGTGACGTCCTTGTCGCCGCTGGTGGCGATGACGCCGACCAGCTTGGTGAAGCCGAACGCCTCGCCGATCGCACTGGCCGCGGCCTGCGCGCCGTGCGGGTTGTGCGCGGCGTCCAGGATGACGGTGGGGCTGCGCCGGACCACCTCCAGCCGGCCCGGGGAGGAGACGCCGAACAGCGCCTGCCGGACCTTCTCCTCGTCCAGGTGCTCGGCGCCGCCCTGGCCGATGCCGAAGAACGCCTCGACCGCGGCGAGCGCCAGCGCGGCGTTCTGCGCCTGGTGGTCGCCGTGCAGCGGGAGGAAGAGCTCCGGGTACTCGTGGCCGCCGATGCCGCGCAAGGTCACCAGCTGGCCGCCGACCGCGACCTCGCGGCGCAGCACACCGAACTCCAGGCCCTCGCGGGCCACCGTGGCGTCCACCTCGACGGCGCGGCGCAGGATCGTCTCGGCCGCGTCCAGCTGCTGCTGGGCGACCACGGCGAGCGCGCCGGGCTTGATGATCCCGGACTTCTCGACCGCGATCTCGCCGGTGGTCTCCCCCAGCTTGTCGGTGTGGTCCAGGCCGATCGGGGTGATCACCGCGACCTGGGCGTCGATCACGTTGGTGGCATCCCAGGAGCCGCCCATGCCGACCTCGACCACCGCGACGTCCACCGGCGCGTCGGCGAAGGCGGCGTAGGCCATGCCGGTGAGCACCTCGAAGAAGGACATCGCGACCGGCTGGGCGGCGTCGACCATCCGCACGTAGGGCTCGACGTCCCGGTAGGTCTCGACGAACTTCTCCGGGCTGATCGGCGCGCCGTCCAGGCTGATCCGCTCGGTGACGGACTCCACGTGCGGGGAGGTGTAGCGGCCGGTGCGCAGCTCGAAGGCGCCCAGCAGCTGCTCGACCATCCGGGCGGTGGAGGTCTTGCCGTTGGTGCCGGTGATGTGGATCGAGGGGTAGGAGCGCTGCGGCTGGCCGAGGATGTCCATCAGCGCCTCGATCCGGTCGAGCGAGGGCTCCAGCTTGTTCTCCGGCCAGCGGGTGGCCAGCTCGGCCTCGACGGCGCGCAGTTCGGGGTCGGTGCCGCCGGCGTCGGCGGGGCGGACGGTGTAGGGGTTGGGCTCGGCCTTGTCGCTCACCCCGCCAGTCTAAGGACTCCGTGCGCCGCGGCCGGACGGGCACCCCGGCCCGCAGGCCCCCTTGACACCGGAATTGGTCTACTCCACCGTGTGAGTCGCTCCCACCCGCTCCCCGCACCGAGCTTCCCGCACCGCACCCCCCATCGACACTCCCCCACCTGGAGATGGCATGCGTGCACCACAGCCCCGTCCCCGCCCGCGCGCCGGGCGGGCCCTGCTCGCCGGACTGCTGGCGGCCTCCACCGGCCTGGTCGGCCTGGTCCTGACCGGTACCGGCACGGCCACCGCCGCCGCGCCCAACGTGAACGTGGTCGTCAACGGCGACTTCTCGGCCGGCAACCACCTCAGCCCGTGGACCTGCGGCCCGACCGTCACCGCGGTGAACAACGCCGCCACCGGCTGGGACCTCCAGGGCTCCCCGGCCGGCAACGACTACGCCAACTGCAGCCAGACCGTCACCGTGCTGCCCAACTCCACGTACACCCTGAGCACCGTGGTGCAGGGCAGCTACGTGTTCGCGGGCGTCACCGGCACCGGCGGCACCGACCCGTCCACCTGGAGCTCCAACGCCGGGTGGAACACCCTGACCTCCACCTTCACCACCGGCGCGGCCACCACCTCGGTGTCGGTCTGGTTCCACGGCTGGTACGGGCAGACCCCGTTTCTGGTCGACCGGGTCTCGCTGGTCGGGCCGGGCAACGGCACCAGCCCGTCGCCCTCGTCCTCCCCCTCGACCGGCACCTCGCCGACCCCGTCGCCGTCCCCCTCGACCAGCGCCTCGCCCTCGCCGTCCCCGTCGGCGTCGAGCAGCCCGACCGCGCCGCCCCGCCGGCACCTGCTGACCGGCTACTGGCAGGACTTCTACAACGGCGCGACGCCGCAGCGGATCAGCGACGTCCCGGCCGCGTACGACATCATCGCGGTGGCCTTCGCGGACGCCACCGGCACCCCGGGCGGGCTGGGCTTCACCCTGGACCCGACGCTCTCCTCCAAGCTCGGCGGCTACACCGAGGCCCAGTTCAAGGCCGACATCGCGGCCAAGCGGGCGGCCGGCAAGAAGGTGGTCATCTCGGTCGGCGGGCAGAACGGCACCGTCTCGGTGGCCGACTCCGCCGCCGCGGCCAACTTCGCCAACTCGGCGTACGCCCTGATCCAGCAGTACGGCTTCGACGGGATCGACATCGACCTGGAGAACGGCGTCAACTCCACCTACATGGCGCAGGCGCTGCACGCCCTGGCGGCCAAGGTCGGGTCCGGCTTCGTGCTGACCATGGCCCCGGAGACCATCGGCATGCAGTCCACCGGCGGGGAGTACTTCAAGCTGGCGCTGGCCACCAAGGACATCCTGACCATCGTCAACATGCAGTACTACAACAGCGGCGCGATGCTCGGCTGCGACGGCGGGGTCTACTCGCAGGGCACCGAGAACTTCCTCACCGGCCTGGCCTGCATCCAGCTCCAGGGCGGCCTGCGGCCCGACCAGGTCGGCCTGGGCGTCCCGGCCTCCACCAGCGCGGCGGGCGGCGGCTTCATCAGCCCGTCGGTGGTGAACAACGCGCTGGACTGCCTGGCCGCCGGCACCAACTGCGGCAGCTTCGTCCCGCCGGCCAAGTGGCCGACCATCGGCGGCGCGATGACCTGGTCCACCAACTGGGACGCCACCGCGGGCAACCCGATCGCCACCACCGTGGGGGCGCACCTGCACGCGATGCCGTGACCCTTCGTCCGGCCGCGTCCCGGTGCGGGAACCGCCCGGGCCGGGACGCGCGGTGACGAGCCGTCAGTACGTCGCGCGGGGCGTCGGCAGCCGCCCCGCGTGCCGGCGGCGCAGTTCGGCGGCGATCTCCTCGGCCTCGCCCTCCGGCAGCAGCGGCAGCATCATCGCCACCGCCTGCACCAGGCCGCCGAGCAGGTAGGTGGTGTCGGGGGTGCCGGCCACCAGGGCGCGCACCTGGGCGACGTCGCCCGCGGCGACGGCCTCCAGCAGCAGGGCGGCGCCGGCCGCCTCCTCGTCCACCGGCACCTGCGAGGTGTCGTGCGGGGCGCGCCGGGCCAGGCCGCGCAGCACCCGGTCGGCGACCTCGGGGGCGTACGCCTTGCGGACCGCCTCGGCGGCGATCCACACCAGCAGGGTGGCCACTTCGCGTTCGACGTGCTCGGCGAGCAGCCGGTCCAGCTCGGTGTCGAAGGCGATCTGGTTTCCGTGCCGGAATGCCAGCAGCAGCGTCGCCGCCCGGGCCTTGGCCGCCTCCACCTCTTCCCTCGGAAGTTCGTCCGGAAGTTCGTCGGCCAACTCCCCGGTCGCCATCATGTGCGTGCCCTCCGTTCGTGCCCCGCCCGAATGGGAACTTCCGCCCACCGTACACATCCGGTGTGCAAAGGTCGCTGAACGCGCGCGGGTGGGCAACGCAATGCATTCCAAATGGCGCGACGGGTCAATTGCCGCACAATGACGCCGAATAGGGGGTGCTCCGGCGATACCGCGACGCGCGGGCAAGGGAATTGACAACCCGTCGGGAACAACCCGGGAAAAGGCGGAGGGCCGCCGCCCCCGACGGGAGCGACGGCCCTTGCCGGCCCGCGGTCAGCCCTGCGGCAGCGCCGCGAGCTGGGCGGTGATCCGCTCGATGTCGGCCTCGGCGGCCGCCAGCCGGACGCGGATCTTGGCGACCACCTCGTCCGGCGCCTTGGCCAGGAAGGCCTCGTTGCCGAGCTTGCCGGTGGTCTGCGCCTTCTCCTTCTCGGCGGCGGCCAAGTCCTTCTGCAGGCGCTTGCGTTCGGCCGCCACGTCGATGGTGCCGGACAGGTCGAGCGCGACGGTGGTGCCGGCCACCGGCAGCGCGGCGGTGGCGTGGAAGCCCTCCTCGGGCACCGTCAGCCGCAGCAGCGCGCGGATCGCCGCCTCGTGCACCTCCAGCCGGTGGCCGGCCAGCTCCAGCCGGGCCGGGACCTTCTGGGTGTCGCGCAGGCCCTGGTCGTTGCGGAACCGGCGGACCTCGGTGACCACCTGCCGCAGCAGGGCGATCTCCGACTCGGCGTCGGCGTCCCGGTAGCCGGAGTCCGTCGGCCACTCGGCGACGACCACCGACTCGGCGCCGGTCAGCGCCGTCCACAGCGCGTCGGTGACGAACGGGACGATCGGGTGCAGCAGGCGCAGCGTCACGTCCAGCACCTCGCCGAGCACCCGGCGGGCGTGGTCGGCCCGCGGGCCGCCGCCGTTCAGGGTGGTCTTGGAGAGCTCGACGTACCAGTCGAAGACCTCGTCCCAGGCGAAGTGGAACAGCGCGTCGGAGACCTTCGCGAACTCGAAGTCCTCGTAGAGCGCGTCGACTTCGGCCACCGTGGCGTTCAGCCGGGAGAGGATCCAGCGGTCCGCGGCGGTGAGCTCCTCCGGCGCGGGCAGCGGGCCCCGGACGGTGGCGCCGTTCATCAGCGCGAACCGGGTGGCGTTCCAGATCTTGTTGCAGAAGTTCCGCGAGCCCTTGACCCAGTCCTCGCCGATCGGCACGTCGGCGCCGGGGTTGGCGCCGCGGGCCAGCGTGAAGCGGACGGCGTCGGCGCCGTAGGCGTCCATCCAGTCCAGCGGGTCGACGGCGGTGCCGGAGGACTTCGACATCTTCTTGCCGAACTCGTCGCGGACCAGGCCGGTCAGCGCCACCGTCTTGAACGGGGCCTCGCCGTCCATCGCGTACAGGCCGAACATCATCATCCGGGCGACCCAGAAGAAGATGATGTCGTGGCCGGTCAGCAGGACGTCGGTCGGGTAGAACTTCTCCAGGTCGGCGGTGCGCTCCGGCCAGCCCAGGGTGGAGAACGGCCACAGGCCGGAGGAGAACCAGGTGTCCAGCACGTCCGGGTCCTGGGTCCAGCCCTCGCCGGCGGGCGGCTGCTCGTCCGGGCCGACGCAGACGACCTCGCCGTCCGGGCCGTACCAGACCGGGATGCGGTGGCCCCACCAGAGCTGGCGCGAGATGCACCAGTCGTACATGTTGTCGACCCAGTCGAAGTAGCGGCGCTCCAGCTCCTTCGGGTGGATCTCGACCCGGCCGTCGCGGACCGCGTCGCCCGCGGCCTTCGCCAGCGGCTCGACCTTGACCCACCACTGCAGCGACAGCCGCGGCTCGACCACGGTGTGGCAGCGCGAGCAGTGGCCGACCGCGTGCTCGTACGGGCGCTTCTCGGCGACGATCCGGCCCTGCTCGCGCAGCGCGCCGACCACGGCGGAGCGGGCCTCCAGCCGGTCCAGGCCGAGGAACGGGCCGTGCACCGTGATGATGCCGCGGTCGTCCATCACCGTCAGGTTGGGCAGGCCGTGCCGCTGGCCGATGGCGAAGTCGTTCGGGTCGTGCGCGGGCGTCACCTTGACGGCGCCGGTGCCGAACTCCGGGTCGACGTGCTCGTCGGCGACGACCGGGATCTCACGGTCCGTCAGCGGCAGCTTGACCGTCCGGCCGACCAGGTGCGCGTAGCGCTCGTCGGACGGGTGGACGGCCACCGCGGTGTCGCCCAGCAGGGTCTCGGCGCGGGTGGTGGCGACCACGATCGCGTCCGCGCCGTCGCCGTAGCGGATCGAGACCAGCTCGCCGGGCACGTTCTCGTGCTCGACCTCGATGTCGGAGAGCGCGGTCAGGCAGCGCGGGCACCAGTTGATGATGCGCTCGGCGCGGTAGATCAGGCCGTCGTCGAAGAGCTTCTTGAAGATGGTCTGGACGGCCTGCGAGAGGCCCTCGTCCATGGTGAAGCGCTCGCGCGACCAGTCCACGCCGTCGCCGAGCCGGCGCATCTGGCCGAGGATCCGGCCGCCGTAGTTCTCCTTCCACTCCCAGACCTTGTCGACGAAGGCCTCCCGGCCCAGGTCGTGCCGGGACAGGCCGGCCTCGGCGAGCTGCTGCTCCACCTTGTTCTGGGTGGCGATGCCCGCGTGGTCCATGCCCGGGAGCCACAGCGCCTCGAAGCCGAGCATCCGCTTGCGGCGGGTCAGCGCGTCCATCAGCGTGTGCTGGAAGGCGTGGCCCAGGTGCAGCGCGCCGGTGACGTTCGGGGGCGGGATGACGATGGTGTACGGGGGCTTCTCGCTCTTCGCGTCGGCCGTGAAGTAACCGCGCTCCACCCAGCGCTCGTACAGCTCGCCCTCTACCTCGGCCGGGGCGTAGGTCGTCGGGAGGGTGGCTGCGTCGTCCCCGGGGTGCGAGTTCGCGGGGCGCTGGTTCGTCGTGTCGGTCACGACGAACAGTTTACGGAAGTGCGGACCTCGGTTACGAACCGACGGTGTCCGGACCACTCGGGCACGGTGGGGGGACCGTACGATAGCGTGCCGCATGCTCGACCACTCGACCGACCACAAGAGGGCCGCGGAACGCGCAAGCGGCGGGGGAGACTGACGACGATGTACGGCCAGGGGCAGGGACCGCAGCAGTATCCGCAGGGGCAGCCGCAGCAGCCGTACGGCGCTCCCCCTCCGCAGCCCGGCTACGGCCAGCCGCCGGCCTACGGCGCCCCCCAGCCGCCCGCGTACGGCGAGCCCCAACCGCCCGCGTACGGCGCGCCCCAGCAGCAGCCCCCCGGCTACGGCTACCCGCAGCAGCCCCCGGCCCCGCAGCCCGGCTACGGCCAGCCGCCGCAGCCCCCGCAGCAGTGGGGCGCGCCCCAGCAGCAGCCCGGCTACGGCGGGTACCCGCCGCCGCCCGCGCCGGCCAGGAAGGGCCGGGGCGGGATCATCGCGCTGGTGGTCGTGCTCGGCGTGGCCGTGGTCGGCGGCGGCCTGTGGTGGGGGCTGAAGGGCGGCTCCGGCTCGGACACCGCGGGCAAGTACAAGCTCGTGGTGCAGGACAGCGTGGCGGGCTACACCAAGAAGTCGTCCAACGAGAAGGGCGAGTTGAAGGGCCTGGAGGCCGTCGGCACCTTCGAGGGCTCGCTCAGCGTGACCTACCAGAAGAACACCACCGACCTGGCCAGCTTCGGCGGCAGCTGGGGCACCGTCAAGGACCCGGACAAGGCGATCGACGTCCTGGTCGCCAAGCTGGACGAGGCGATGAACAGCTCGGACGACTCCGGCGGCTCGACGGACGGCGGCAAGGCGGTCTGGAAGCAGAAGCTGTCCGACGTCGACGCCAAGGACCCGAAGGACTCCGGCAGCCGGCTGCGCTGCGGCACCATCGGCGCCGAGGGCGGCACCTCCGCCGCCGCCGCCCCGAGCGTGCCGGTGTGCGTGTTCGCCACCCACTCCACGATCGGCTCGGTGACGACCAACAGCCTCGACCCCAAGGGCAAGCAGCTGACCGTCGACCAGGTCGCCGCGCTGGCCCGCCAGCTCCGGGACGCCTCCACCGTCGCCAAGTAGCACCCGACCCCGCCAGCACCACCTCCCCGCGTGAACGGAGCCCCAGCCGTGTCCGACCACCAGTTCGGCCCGCCGCAGCCCGGCTTCGGGCCGCCGCAGCCCCCCGGCGCCCCGATACCCCCGCAGGGCGCGCCCGCCCCGCAGCCCGGATACGGCCACCCCGGTCAGCAGCCGCCGCAGCAGCAGTCCTGGGGCGGCGCCCCGCTGCCGCAGCAGGGCTACCCGGCCGGCGCCCCCGGCGGCTACCCGGCCCCGCCGAAGAAGTCCCGCAAGGGCCTGTGGGTCACGCTGTCCATCGTGTCCGCGGTGATCCTGGCCGGCGCCGGCGTGGTCGGCTACCTCGCCTACGACACCGTCTCGAAGTCCGGCAAGTACAAGGTCGTCATGCCCCCGACCTTCCAGGGCATGAGCAGCGAGGCCGGCGCGGACACCGCCCAGCAGATGGCCGAGCAGATGAAGCAGGACTCGGCCTCCGACCCCGACTCGCTCCAGCCGGACGAGACGGTCGCCGCCGTCTACGGCTCGGAGGACGGCAGCCGGGTGCTGATCGCGGCCGGCGGCTACGGCAAGGTGACCCGGCCGTCCTACCAGGTCGACCAGCAGTTCAAGGACATGGAGAAGGAGGGTGACACCGTCACCCAGAAGAAGTCGGTGGACGCCGGTCCGCTCGGCGGCTCGATGTCCTGCGGCCTCGTCACCAGCGGCGACACCCCCGACCTGGCGGTCTGCGTCTGGGCCGACTACTCCGCCGTGGTGCTGGTGATGGAGAAGGCCGACGGTGTCGACCTCGACAAGGTCGCCGCCGACACCCGCGAGCTGCGCCAGGTCTCCGAGGTCGCCAAGTAGCCCTCCGGGCCCCGGAAGCGGACCTCCGGGCCGACCAACGGCCCCGCGCCGCAAGACGCTCGGACGAACGAACGGAAGGGCCCCGCACCGGTGAACCGGTGCGGGGCCCTTCCGTGTCGGGCCGGGCGGCGAAGCGCCGGACTCAGGCGCTCTTCTCCCGGCGCTCGCGCTTGATCATGTCGCGCGGGACCAGGGTCGGGATGGCGTGCTTGGAGACGACGTCCCCGGTGACCACCACGCGGGCGACGTCCTGCCGGGACGGCACCTCGTACATCACGGACATCAGCACCTCCTCCATGATGGCCCGCAGACCGCGCGCGCCGGTGCCGCGCAGGATCGCCTGGTCGGCGATCGCCTCCAGCGCGTCCCGGGTGAACTCCAGCTCCACGCCGTCCAGTTCGAACAGCTTGCGGTACTGCTTCACCAGCGCGTTCTTCGGCTCGGTGAGGATCTGCAGCAGCGCCTCGCGGTCCAGGTTGTGCACGCTGGTGATGACGGGCAGACGGCCGATGAACTCGGGGATCATCCCGAACTTCACCAGGTCCTCCGGCATCACCTGGCGGAAGTGGTCCGCCGAGTCCACCTCGCGCTTGGAGCGGATGGTGGCGCCGAAGCCGATGCCCTTGGCGCCGGCCCGGCCCTCGATGATCCGCTCCAGGCCCGCGAACGCGCCGCCCACGATGAACAGCACGTTGGTGGTGTCGATCTGGATGAACTCCTGGTGCGGGTGCTTGCGCCCGCCCTGCGGCGGCACCGAGGCGGTGGTGCCCTCCAGGATCTTCAGCAGCGCCTGCTGCACGCCCTCGCCGGAGACGTCCCGGGTGATCGACGGGTTCTCGCTCTTGCGGGCGACCTTGTCGATCTCGTCGATGTAGATGATCCCGGTCTCGGCCTTCTTGACGTCGTAGTCGGCCGCCTGGATCAGCTTCAGCAGGATGTTCTCGACGTCCTCGCCGACGTAGCCGGCCTCGGTCAGCGCCGTGGCGTCCGCGATCGCGAACGGCACGTTCAGCATCCGGGCCAGGGTCTGCGCCAGCAGCGTCTTGCCGGAGCCGGTCGGGCCCAGCAGCAGGATGTTGGACTTGGCCAGTTCGATCGCGTCGTCCCGGCCGGAGCCGGAGCGCCCGGCCTCGCCGGCCTGGACCCGCTTGTAGTGGTTGTAGACCGCGACCGACAGCGCCTTCTTGGCGAGGTCCTGCCCGACCACGTACTGGTCCAGGAACTCGTAGATCTCGCGGGGCTTCGGCAGTTCCTCGAAGCGCACCTCGGAGCTCTCGGCGAGCTCCTCCTCGATGATCTCGTTGCACAGGTCGATGCACTCGTCGCAGATGTACACGCCTGGCCCGGCGATCAGCTTCTTCACCTGCTTCTGCGACTTGCCGCAGAACGAGCACTTGAGCAGGTCGCCACCGTCTCCGATGCGTGCCACGAGGTGCTTCCCCTTCGCCAGGGGCCCCGCGGGGGTCGGGGCCTGGTGCTGTGAGACCGGCTGCGCCGTCGGCGGTCGGTCTGGTATCCGACGGTACTCTGCCGAGCCGTCGTTTCCGCCGACTTCGACCGGTCTGCCCTACGCCCTGGGCGAATTGATACCGAACAGATGCCGTCGCGGGCACGTGTCCCGACTGCCATTGTGCGGGACGGACGCCAGGACCGGAACGCCCCGGGGCGGGGCGTACGTCACGTACGCACCGCCCCGGGGCGGGAAGGTCAGTCGGTGTACGAGTTCTTCCGGGTCGAGACGATCTGGTCGATCAGCCCGTACTCCAGCGACTCCTCGGCGGTGAGGATCTTGTCGCGCTCGATGTCCTCGCGGACCTGCTCGACGTCCTTGCTGGAGTGCTTGGCCAGCATGGTCTCCAGCTGCTCGCGCATCCGGAAGATCTCCTTGGCCTGGATCTCCAGGTCGGACACCTGGCCGCGCCCGGTCTCGGTGTACGGCTGGTGGATCAGGATGCGGGCGTTCGGCAGGGCGAGGCGCTTGCCGGGGGTGCCGGCGGCCAGGATCACCGCGGCGGCCGAGGCCGCCTGGCCCATGCAGACCGTCTGGATGTCCGGCTTCACGAACTGCATGGTGTCGTAGATCGCGGTCAGCGCGGTGAACGAGCCGCCGGGCGAGTTGATGTAGAGCGAGATGTCCCGGTCCGGGTCCATCGACTCCAGGCAGATCAGCTGCGCCATGATGTCGTTCGCCGAGACGTCGTCCACCTGCGAGCCGAGGAAGATGATGCGCTCCTCGAACAGCTTGGCGTACGGGTCGTACTCGCGGATGCCCTGCGAGGTGCGCTCGACGAACCGCGGGACGATGTAGCGGCCCTCGGCGCGCATGTCCTCCAGGCGGGCCTTGGCACCGGACAGGCTGGGGATGTTCATGGTTTCTGGTCCTCCGAAGCGTGCGGTCAGGGTTCCGATGCCGGTCAGCCGGCCAGGCCGGCGCCGGTGCCGCCGCCGCCCGGGACGTCCGCGGCGCTGTGCATGATCTCGTCGATCAGGCCGTACGCCTTGGCCTCCTCCGGCGTGAACCAGCGGTCGCGGTCGGAGTCCAGGGTGATCTGCTCGAAGGACTGGCCGCTGTGGAAGGCGATCAGCTCCGACATCCGCTTCTTGGTGCGCAGCAGCTGCTCGGCCTGGATCCGGATGTCGGTGGCGGAGCCGCCGAGGCCCGCGGAGGGCTGGTGCATCAGGATGTTGGCGTTCGGCAGCGAGAAGCGCTTGCCCTTGGCGCCCGCGGTCAGCAGGAACTGGCCCATCGACGCCGCCATGCCCATCGCGATGGTGACCACGTCGTTCTTGATGTACTGCATGGTGTCGTAGATCGCCATGCCGGCCGAGATGGATCCACCCGGGGAGTTGATGTAGAGGTAGATGTCCTTCTCGGGGTCCGCCGCGAGCAGCAGCAGCTGGGCGGTGATCTTGTTGGCGATGTCGTCGTCGACCTGCTGGCCGAGGAAGATGATGCGCTCGTTGAGCAGCCGGTTGTAGACCTGGTCGCCCAGGCCGCCACCCACGTCGCCGCCGGCGGCGTGCGGTGCCATCGGGCCAGGCATCTGCATCTGCGGGAACGTCACTTAGCCACCTGCTCAGTCGATCTGCGTGTGTGTCGCTGTCCACCGACCCTAACGCGCAGGCCCCGCCGCTGAATCCCCCACGCAGAACTGTTCGCTGTGAGCGCAGGGTGAGCAGGCCGAACGCGTCCGGGACGGCCCGGGAACGCGCGAACGGGCCCGGACACCCTGCGGTGTCCGGGCCCTTTCCCGGTGCTTCGACGCCCCGTCGGCGGTCCGACGGTCAGGAGGCTCAGGCCTCGGCGGACTCCTCGGAGGTCTCCGCGGCGGCCTCGGCGGCCTCGGTGGTCTCCTCCTCGTCGTCCTCGAAGGAGACGGTCTCGCCGTTGGTGTCGGTCACCTTGGCGGCCTCGACCACCAGGGCCAGCGCCTTGCCGCGGGCGACCTCGCCGACCAGCAGCTGCACCTGGCCGCCCTGGACGACCTGCTGGGCGAACTGGTCCGGGGTGAGGCCGGAGCCGGCGGCGCGGCGGATGAGGTGCTCGGTGAGCTCCTCCTGGTTGACGCCCAGCTCCTCGTTCTTGACGATCTGGTCCAGCACGAACTGGGTCTTGATGCCCTTCTTCGCCTGCTCCTCGGTCTCCTTCTCGTAGTCCTCGCGGGACTTGTCCTGGGAGGCGAGGTAGGTGTCGAGGGTCAGGCCCATCGGCTCCAGCTGGTGGTGCTCCAGGTTGTGCTTGCGGGTGCCGATCTCGTCCGCGAGCAGCTTCTCCGGGTAGTCCATCTCGACCCGCGAGAGCAGCTCGTCGAGGACCTTCTCCTGGGCCTGGGTGGCCTGGTCGAACTCCTTCATCCGCTCAAGGCGCTTGACGGAGTCGGCGCGGAGCTCCTCGAGGGTGTCGAACTCGCTCGCCAGCTGCGCGAACTCGTCGTCCAGGGCCGGGAGCTCCTTCTCCTGGACGGCGGTCACGGTGACGGTGACCTCGGAGTCCTTGCCCACCTGGGTGCCGCCCTTGAGGGTGGTGGTGAAGGTCTTGGACTCACCGGCGGACAGGCCGATCACGGCCTCGTCGATGCCGTCCAGCAGGCGGCCGGAGCCGATCTCGTAGCTCACGCCGGTGGCGGTGCCGTCCTCCGGCACCTCACCGTCGACCTTGGCCTCCAGGTCGACCACCACGATGTCGTTCTCGCCGGCGGCGCGCTCGACGTCCTTGACGGAGGCGAAGCGCTCGCGCAGCTGCTCCAGCGACTTCTCGACGTCCTCGTCGCCGACCTCGATCGGGTCGACCACGACGGCGATCTCGGAGAACTCGGGCAGGGTGACCTCGGGGCGCACGTCGACCTCGGCGGTGAACTTGAGGTCCCCGCCGTCCGCCAGGTTCTCGACACCCTCGATCTCGGTGATGTCGGGCTGGCCCAGGACGTCGATCTGGCCCTCGTCGACGGCCTGCGTGTAGAAGCGCGGAAGCGCGTCGTTGACGGCCTCCTCCAGCACCGCGCCACGACCGAAGCGCTGGTCGATCACCTTGTTCGGGATCTTGCCCTTGCGGAAGCCCGGAACGGTGACCTGCTGGTTGATCTTCTTGTACGCCGCGTCGAGGCTGGGCTTGAGCTCCTCGAAGGGCACCTCGACGGTGAGTCGAACCCGGGTGGGGTTCAGAGTCTCGACGGCGCTCTTCACGGTTGGGTCTCCTAGGGGGCTTGCGGTCAGGGCGATAGGCGGTTGGGGCTGCATTGCTGTCCGTACTACCGCCAGCGATCCATCCTACCGGTACCACGAAAGCGGCTGTGCCCGGCACCGGGGGCCGGGAGCCCGGGGGCCGGGAACCACGGCGGCGGAGCCACGGCGGCGGGGCGCGGCGACGACGGGGCCGCAACGACAACAGGGCCCCGCCCACCGACGAGACCCTGCCGCACACGGTCGGGGTGACCGGATTCGAACCGACGGCCTTCCGCTCCCAAAGCGGACGCGCTACCAACCTGCGCCACACCCCGTGGTGCCGAGCAGAAGAGTACACGTCGACCCGCCCCCGCCCGGGGCGATATCGACGAGCCGGGGACGAGCCGACAACGGGAAGGAGTGTGCAATCCACCGACCCGACCAGGTACGCTGGGCCAGTCCTCACCACCGCACGGTGGCGGAGGGCGCTTCCCTGCGGGTGTAGCTCAATGGTAGAGCCCCAGTCTTCCAAACTGGTCACGCGAGTTCGATTCTCGTCACCCGCTCCACGAGGCCGACGGCCCCGACCGCCCAGCGGTCGGGGCCGTCGCCGTTCCCGCTCCGGCGCAGCGGCCCCGCCCTCCGGCCGCCCCCTCCCGCCCCGCGGACGGCCCGGAGGCCCCGCGCGGTGGGTCGCGCGGGGCCTCCGGGGGGTGGTGCCGGGGATCAGACGTTGACGCCGTGGGCCGCCAGGTAGGCGACCGGGTCGATGTCGGAGCCGTAGTCCGGGGTGGTGCGGATCTCGAAGTGCAGGTGCGGGCCGGTGACGTTGCCGGTGGCGCCGGACAGGCCGATCTGCTGCCCCGCCGTCACGGACTGGCCGGCCGAGACGGAGATCGAGGAGAGGTGCGCGTACTGGGCGTACTTGCCGTCGGCGAGCTTGATGACGACCTGGTTGCCGTAGGCGCCGCCGTTGCCGGCCGAGACCACGGTGCCGCCGGCGATCGCCTTCAGGCTGGTGCCGGTGGAGACCGGGAAGTCGATGCCGGTGTGGTAGCCGCTGGACCAGCTGGAGCCCGCCACCTTGTAGCCGGTGGTGACGCTGCCCGGCGCGGGGGCGACGTAGCCGGAGGAGGAGCTCGCGGCGGAGCCGGCGCTGCTCGAACCGGTGGAGGCGGTGGCGGTCGACGACTTCGCCGAGGACGACTTCTCGACCTTGGCCTCCGTCTTGGCCTCGGTCTTGGCCTCGGCCTTGGCGGGAGCCGGGGTCGCGGCCTTCGCCTCGGCCGGGGCCTCGGTCTTGGCCGGGGTCTTCGGGGCGGCGGCGGTGGCCGCGGCGTCCGAGGAGGTGGCGGCCGAAGTCGCCGGGGCGGCCTGGCCGTTGACGCTCAGCTGCTGGCCGGGGTAGATCAGGTTCGGGTTGCCGCCGATGACCGAGCGGTTGTCCTGGTAGAGCTTCTCCCAGCCGCCGTCCACGTTCTTCGCGGTGGCGATCTTCGAGAGGGTGTCGCCGGCGGCGACCCTGTAGGTCTGCGCGGCGGCGTCACCGGCGGGGTGGCCGGTGGTGTCGGCGACGGGGGTGGCGTCGACCGAGACGTTGGCCCACTGGCGGCCGCCGTCCTGGTGGTCGGCGGTGCCGTGCGCGGAGGCGGCGGAGACCGGGAGGCCGACCGCGGCACCCACCACGCCGGCGGCGATGGCGATGCGGGCGATGGTGGTCAGGCGCGGCTTGCGGTGCTTGCCCTGGACGGACATGAAGCTGTTCCTCTCCGACGCCTACGAGGTGAGCTGTCGGGTTCGGGCGAGAGTTGCCCGGCCGCGTCTCCGCGGCTTCACCCCGAGCCGTCCCGTGCGTTCCGGGCCCGGCGTCCTACCTGTGGTTCCCCCGCTCCTGCCGTGGCGTGGTGTCTGGTCGGCACCGAACGGCGGCAGGACTAGGCGTTCCGCTCGGTGGCCAGCCCGGCCGATGTCCGGGCTGCGGAGGAAGCAAAACCCACGGCTCGCGGAGCTGGCAAGCGCCGAAGAGCCCCGTTCCCGTGATCGGGAGGGGGCTGACGGTACGCCAGGTCACGCTCCGCCGACGACGGGCTGCGGTGCGCGTACGGGATCATGACGGTGCGCCCACGAACCGCACACAGCGGGCGACGTCGGCCACTGTGTGCACCTGGGCGCTGACCTGGCGTGACGGGTCGGGTGAGCCTGGTCACCCGCGGGCAGCGGTGCGGTCCGGAACGGGGGTGCTCCCGCCCGCCGGAACGTGCTCCCCGGAGCCGGGCGGGGTGGTCAGCCCGCGATGCCGGAGATGGCCTTGGAGATCGAGTTGAGGAACTGCTGGATCGGCCCGGCCATGGTCGACTGGCTCAGCATGAATCCGAACAGCGCGGCGACGATGGCGTGTCCGCCCTTCAGCTGCTTGTTGCGGATGAAGATGAAGACGATGACGCCGAACAGGACAAGGGCGGAGACGGAGAAGGCCACCGGGACTCACTTCCTCGATTCATGGCGGGGGTTCAGGTCGGAACCGGCGACGGCTCCAGGCGGAAACCGGCCCCTACCCCCCGTGTCCCCACCACTCCATCCGGACTCAGTGTGGTCGCTCGTGCGGACTGCGTAAAGGACTTGCCCCGTCACCGGTGGCCCCAACCCGGGTGGTGGGACTGATTTCCGCCGACCGCGACGATAGCGGACGGGTCCTGACGGGGCGTCGGCGGGAGGCGGTTCGCGGCGGCCGCCGCGGCAAACCGGCAGGCAGGCCGGGTCGGTGCCCACCGGTCGGGTATGCCAGGGGAATTGGCCGAAGATCAACGTCGGGGTTTGACACTCCGTGGGCGCTCCGTGCCCGCCGCGTCCGCCGCGTCCGCGCCCGGCGGGGTCAGCGGCGCCAGACCAGCAGCACCGCCCGGTCGTCGTTGACGTGCTTGGCCACGCTGTCGATCAGCCGGACCGCGGCCCCGGGGCGCCCGGCCGCCGGGATGGTGGCGACCAGCCGGTCGGCCTCGCCCATCAGCCGGTCCATGCCCTCGCCCAAGTCCCGGCCGGGGATCTCCACCATGCCGTCGGTGCAGAGCATCAGCACGTCGCCGGGGCCCAAAGTACCGCGCACGCCCTCGAACTTGGCGCCGTCGTAGACGCCGAGCAGCGGGCCCTCGGCCTCCTTGACCTCCCAGTGGCCGGCCCCGGCCAGCCGGTGCATGCCGGGCAGGTGCCCGGCGGAGAGGAGTTCGTACTCGCCGGTGTCCAGGTCGAGGACCAGGTGGACGGCGGTGGCGAAGCCCTCCTCCCAGTCCTGGCGCAGCAGGTAGCCGTTGGCGGCGGGCAGGAAGTCGTGGGCGGGCAGCGAGCCGAGCAGCCCGCCGAAGGCGCCGGAGAGCAGCAGGGCGCGGCTGCCGGCGTCCATGCCCTTGCCGGAGACGTCGGCGAGGACGACTTCGAGCACCGGGCCGGTGCGGGCGGCGACCATGAAGTCGCCGGAGAAGGACTGGCCGCCGGCCGGGCGGAGCGCGGTGTCGGTGTGCCAGCCGTCGGGCAGCTGCGGGACGCGGCCCTGGACCCGGATCCGTTCGCGCAGGTCGAAGAGCATGGTGGAGCCGCCGCGCCAGGGCACGCCGATCCGGCGGCGGAACTGGGCGACCAGCAGCCCGGCGACGCCGACCGCGCCGACCACCAGGGCGGCGCCCGGGGTGACGCCGTGGGCGTACGCCTCGGGCTGCGGGCTGGCCACCCGCTCGCCGGTGTGCACCAGGGACTCGGTGATCAGCCCGGCGGCCGCGGCGGCGTACAGCAGCACCAGGGTGCCGGGGCGCAGCAGCAGCGCGCCGGCCAGCACCGGCAGGACCAGGGCGGTGGGCGGGGCCCAGTCCGGGACGAGGATGTTGAGCAGCACCAGCAGCGGGACGGCCAGGGCGAGCGCGGCGAACGCCCACCAGTCGGCGCCGTCGCCGCGGAAGTAGTCGACCCCGGTGCGGCGCAGCCTGCGCCGGGCCCGGTACAGCGCCGCGCGCAGCCGGGCCGTCACGGGTTCGCGGGACGGTCCGCCGCCCCGGCCCGTCGCACTGGGACGCGCGCTGCCGACCATGGGGACCGACCTTATCCACCGCCGGTGCCCGCGTCGACGGGGCGGGTGGCACCGGGTGCAGCGCGGGGCGGCGGGCCCGGCGGGTTTCGGCCGCCCGGGACGGGTCCGGGGGCGGGGGCCCGGCGGGCGGACCGGCGGTGCGGCCGAACCGGGGCCGGACGTCCGCGCGTTGGGCGCGGTGCGCCCGAGCTGCGCCCGCCGCGGTACGGGGTGCGTCGGGGGACGCCCGGGCGGGCGTCCCCCGTCGGCTCAGCCCTGCGGGTGGTGGGCCGGGATCGGCGGGAGCTCGCCGGTGGTCTCGTACTCGGACAGCATGTCGATCCGGCGGGTGTGCCGCGCCTCACCGCTGTACGGGGTGTTGAGGAAGACCTCGACGAACGCGGTGGCCTCGTCCAGGCTGTGCATCCGGCCGCCGACCGAGATGACGTTGGCGTTGTTGTGCTCGCGGCCGAGGGCCGCGGTCTGCTCGCTCCAGGCGAGGGCGGCCCGGACGCCCTTGACCTTGTTGGCGGCGATCGCCTCGCCGTTGCCGGAGCCGCCGATCACCACGCCCAGCGCCTCGGGGTCGGCGGCGGTGCGCTCGGCCGCCCGGAGGCAGAACGGCGGGTAGTCGTCCTCGGCGTCGTAGACGTGCGGGCCGCAGTCGACCGGCTCGTGCCCGGCCCCCTTCAGCCACTCGACGAGGTGGTTCTTCAGTTCGTATCCGGCGTGGTCGGAGCCCAGGTAGACGCGCATGACCACGAGTGTGACATGCCGTCGGGCCCGCTCCCCGACAGGGGCGCGGGCCCGGCGGTGGTGACGCGGCGTCAGCGGCGGCCGAGCAGTTTCCAGGTGAGCGGGAGGGCGCCCATCGCGAGCACCACCTTGAGCGCGTCGCCGACCAGGTACGGGTACAGGCCGAGGCGGGCGGCCTTCGCCAGCGGGACGTCCAGGGCGAAGGCCAGGTAGGGGACGCCGACGGCGTAGATGGCCAGGCTGCCGAGCACCATCGCGCCCGCGGTGCGCAGCGGGGCGCGGTCGGCGCCGCGGCGGGCCAGCGCGCCGGTCAGGGCGGCGGCGACCACGAAGCCGATCACGTAGCCGAGGGTGGCCAGGCCCGCGCCGGAGGTGCCCTGGGCGAACCACGGCAGGCCGGCCGCGCCGGCCAGCAGGTAGAGGCCGAGGGCGGCGGCGCCGCGGCGGGCGCCGAGCGCGGTGCCGACCAGCAGGGCGGCGAAGGTCTGGCCGGTCACCGGCACCGGCGAGCCGGGGACGGGCACCGACAGCTGGGCGGCCAGGCCGGTCAGCGCGGCGCCGCCGGCCACCAGGGCCAGGTCGCGGGCGCGCGCACCGAGCCGGGTGGACGCCTGCGGCAGCAGGTCGGCGAGGACGGCGGTGGAGGGTGTCGGCGCGGCGATGGCCATGGCTGCTCCCGGGGGTCCGATGCGGGTGATCACCTGTGAACCTACGCGCTGTCCGGCGCCCGCCGCCGCGTCGGCCGTGACAAAAGCCGACCGTCCCGGCTTGTCGGGTCCGGCCTGTGACCGAGCCCTCATCCGCACCGTGGGTGCGGGTGCGGTCACCGTGCGTCGGATGGCCGTCCGGATGGCGGTCCCGCCTGGGAGGCCCCCGCCGGATGCCGAATAGTGGACGGACCCCCGCGAAAGCGTCCGTTAGTCGAACAGTCTGGAACCCTCCGCATGTCCCGCACCCCCACCCCCGAGACCGTGCCCGCCCGGGAGCCGGCCGCCGAGGACGCGGGCCTGGCCCACGGGCTCGAGCAGCGCCACCTGTCGATGATCGCGCTCGGCGGGGTGATCGGCGCCGGGCTGTTCGTCGGCTCGGGCGCCGGGATCGCCGCGGCCGGTCCGGCCGTGGTGCTGGCCTTCGCCGCCTCCGGCCTGCTGGTCATGCTGGTGATGCGGATGCTCGGCGAGATGTCCGCCGCCCGCCCGGCCTCCGGCTCCTTCTCGGTGCACGCGGACCGGGAGATCGGCGGCTGGGCCGGGTTCACCGTCGGCTGGCTGTTCTGGGTGCTGCTGTGCGTCGGTGTCGCGGTGGAGGCGATCGGCGCGGCCGGCATCGTCTCCGGCTGGCTGCCCGCCGTGCCGTCTTGGGCCTGGGTGGCGGTCTTCATGGCCTTCTTCTGCCTGACCAACCTGGCGGCGGTCCGCAACTTCGGCGAGTTCGAGTTCTGGTTCGCCGCGGTCAAGGTGCTGGCCATCACCGCCTTCCTGGTGATCGGCGTGCTGGCGGTCTGCGGCCTGCTGCCCGGCGCCGCCGCCCCGGGGGCGGCCAACCTCACCGGCCACGGCGGCTTCCTCCCGCACGGGACGAGCGGCCTGATCACCGGCCTGCTCGCCTCGGTCTTCGCGTACGGCGGCCTGGAGACCGTCACCATCGCCGCCGCCGAGTCGAAGGACCCGCGGCGCAGCGTGGCGATCGCGGTGCGCACCGCGATGTGGCGGATCGCGCTGTTCTACGTCGGCTCGATGGCGGTGATCGTCACGCTGGTGCCGTGGGACGACCCGGCGGTGGTGCGGCCCGGCCCGTACGTCGCGGTGCTGGACGCGCTGGGCATTCCCGGCGCGGCCCAGCTGATGAACGCGGTGGTGCTGATCGCGCTGCTGTCCGCGATGAACGCCAACATCTACGGCTCGTCCCGGATGGCGCACTCGCTGATCGCCCGCGGCCACGGCCCGCGCGCGCTGTCCCGGCTCTCCGGCGGCGTGCCGCGCCGGGCGGTGCTGGCCTCCTGCGGGTTCGGCTTCCTCGCGGTGCTGCTGTCCTACTGGTGGCCGGAGACCGTCTTCTCCTGGCTGCTGAACATGGTGGGCGCGGCGGTCCTGGTGGTCTGGGCGTTCATCTGCGTCGCCCAGCTGCGGATGCGCCGCCACCTGTCGGCGGCCGAACTCCCGGTCCGGATGTGGGCGTTCCCGTACCTGACGTACCTGGCGCTGGCCGCGATCCTGGCGGTGCTGGTGCTGATGACGCTGGACCCCGCCAACCGCGTGCAGCTCTACTTCACGGCCGGGCTGACGCTGGTGCTGGCGGCGGCGGGCGCGCTGCGCGGCCGGGGGGCCCGGACGGCGCGGACCCCGCGCCCCTGACGGGGCGCGGGGTCCGGCTCCGCTCGGCGGGGCCTACTCGAAGGACGGGCCCGCGGTGCGGGTGCGCTTGATCTCGTAGAAGCCGGGGGTGGCGGCGACCAGGACCGTGCCGTCCCAGAGCCGGGCGGCGGCCTCGCCGCGCGGGGTGGGGGTGACGACCGGGCCGAAGAAGGCGACCCGGTCGCCGTCCGGGCCGTCGACGGCGATCACCGGGGTGCCGACGTCCTCGCCGACCAGGCCGATGCCCTCGGCGTGCGAGGCGCGCAGCGCGTCGTCGTACGCGTCGGTGTCGGCGGCGTCGGCCAGCTCCTCGGGCAGGCCGGCGGCGCGCAGCGCGGCGACGACGGTCTCCCGGGTGTTGGGCAGGCCCTGGTTGTGGAGGCGGGTGCCGAGCTCGGTGTAGAGCGGGCCGAGCACCTTGTCGCCGTGCGCCTGGGCGGCGGCGATCAGGACCCGGACCGGGCCCCAGCCGGCGGCCAGCAGCGTGCGGTACTGCTCGGGCAGGTCGTCCCGGTTCTCGTTGAGGACGGACAGGCTCATCACGTGCCAACGGGTGTCCACCGGGCGGAGCTTCTCGACCTCCAGCATCCAGCGGGAGGTCATCCAGGCCCAGGGGCAGATCGGGTCGAACCAGAAGTCGGCGGTCTTGCGGGAGGCTGCGGTCGTCACGGACGGCGTCCTTCGGAGTCGGCGGGCAGGAGTGGTCGGGGTGTCCCCCGGAATGCAACCGCCCGGTGCCCGCGATGATTCCGCGCCAGTGCAATGGCACAGGTCGGACGGCGTGAAAGGATGCCCCCGAAGGAGCGCCATGAACGTTCCGCGACCGCGTGTTCCGTACAGAGGAGTACCGACGTGCCCGGCAAGAACCTGAGCCGCGAGGAGGCCCGAGACCGGGCCGCGATCATCCGGGTGGAGAGCTACCGCGTCCACCTGGACGTCAGCGGGGCGGCCGACCCCGGTCGGCCCACCTTCCGCTCCACCACCCGGATCTCGTTCGACTGCGCCGAGCCGGGCACGAGCAGCTTCGCCGACCTGCTGGCCCCCGAGGTGGTCTCGGTCGAGCTGAACGGCCTGCCGCTGGACCCGGCCGAGGTGTTCGACGGCACCCGGGTGGCGCTGCCGGTGCTGGCCGCGCACAACCGGCTGACCGTGGTCGCCGAGTGCGCGTACAGCCGCACCGGCGAGGGGCTGCACCGCTTCGTCGACCCGGCGGACGGCGAGACCTACCTGTACACCCACTACGAGCCGGCCGACGCCCGCCGGGTCTTCGCCGACTTCGAACAGCCGGACCTGAAGGCCCCGTTCACCTTCACGGTGACCGCCCCCGCCGCCTGGGACGTGTACGCCAACGCGGTGGCCGAGCGCGTCAGCGCGACCGGGCCCCTCCTGCCCGGGGGCGGGCAAGGAGGGCGCGTCGTCGACGAGGGCGCCGCCCGCACCTGGGAGTTCGCGCCGACCCAGCCGATCTCCACCTACCTGACCGCCGTGGTGGCCGGCCCGTACCACGTGGTGCGCGACCACTACACCCGCGAACTGCCGGACGGCGGCCGGCTGGAGATCCCGCTGGCCGCCACCTGCCGGCGCTCGCTGGCCCCGTACTTCGACGCCGACGAGATCCTCACCGTCACCAAGCAGGGCCTGGACTTCTTCCACCGGGAGTTCGACTACCCGTACCCGTTCGGCAAGTACGACCAGTGCTTCGTCCCCGAGTACAACATCGGCGCGATGGAGAACCCCGGCTGCGTGACCTTCCGCGAGGAGTTCGTCTTCCGCTCGAAGGTCACCGAGGCCGCGTACGAGTCCCGGGCCAACGTGATCCTGCACGAGATGGCGCACATGTGGTTCGGCGACCTGGTCACCATGAAGTGGTGGGACGACCTGTGGCTGAAGGAGTCGTTCGCCGACTTCATGGGCTCCTACGCGCAGATCGGCGCCGGCACGAAGTACCGCTCCGCCTGGATCACCTTCGCCAACCGCCGCAAGGCGTGGGCGTACCGGCAGGACCAGTTCCCCACCACCCACCCGATCACCGCGGACATCCGCGACCTGGAGGACGCCAAGCTCAACTTCGACGGCATCACCTACGCCAAGGGCGCCGCCGTCCTCAAGCAGCTGGTCGCCTACGTCGGCCGGGACGCCTTCTTCGAGGGCGCCCGCACCTACTTCAGGAAGCACGCCTTCGGCAACACCGTGCTCGACGACCTGCTGGACGCCCTGGAGGAGACCAGCGGCCGCGACCTGCGCGCCTGGTCCGCCGCCTGGCTGCAGACCTCCGGCGTCAACACCCTGACCCCCGAGCTGGCGCACGACGCCGAGGGCCGGATCACCGAGCTGGCGATCCGCCAGGACGGCACGCCGCCGCGCCCGCACCGGATCGCGGTCGGCCTGTACGACCGGGCCGAGGACGGCGCGCTGCGCCGCACCGACCGCTACGAGCTGGACGTGGCCGGGGAGCGGACCGTGGTCGCCGCGGCCGCCGGGCGTCCGGTGCCCGCGTTGGTGCTGGTCAACGACGACGACCTGACGTACGGCAAGGTCCGCTTCGACGAGCGCTCGCTGGAGACCCTGCGCACCGGGCTCGGCGACCTCGCCGACGCCCCGGCCGACGGCCCCGGCGCCGCCGACCCGACCGGCGCGGACGCGCCCAGCCTGGCCCGGGCGCTGGCCTGGTCCGCGGTGTGGAACCTGACCCGGGACGGCCTGATGCCCACCCGGGACTACCTCGACCTGGTGCTGCGCTTCGCCGGCCGGGAGTCCGACGTCGGCGTCCTGCAGTCCCTGCACCAGCAGGCCGGCGTCGCGCTGGCGGTGTACGCCGACCCGGCCCACCGCGCCGGGTACGGCACCGCGCTGGCCGAGTGCGCGCTGCGCGAGCTGGAGCGGGCCGCCCCCGGCAGCGACCACCAGCTGGCCTGGGCCCGGTTCCTGGCCGACACCGCCGAGCGCGCCGACCACCTGCGGCTGCTGCGCGGCCTGCTCGACGGGACCGGCCGGATCGACGGCCTGACGGTCGACCAGGAACTGCGCTGGAACTTCTGGCTGGCGCTCGCCGCGCACGGGCGGGCCTCCGCCGAGGAGCTGGCCGCCGAGCTGGCCCGCGACAACACGGCCGGCGGCCGCCGCCGGCAGACCCAGTGCCTGGCCGCGCTGCCCACCCCGGAGGCCAAGGCCGAGGCCTGGTCCTCGGTGGTCGACTCCGACGAGCTGCCCAACGCCCTGGTCGAGGCCCGGATCGCGGGCTTCGACCAGCCCGGGCAGCGGGAGTTGACGGCCCCCTACGCCGAGCGGTACTTCGCCGCGCTGGAGTCGGTCTGGGCGGAGCGCTCGATCGAGATCGCGATGCGGATCGTCGGCGGCTTCTTCCCCCGGCACCAGACCACCCCGCGGACCCTCGCGGCCACCGACGCCTGGCTGTCCGCCCACCCGGACGCCGCCCCGGCGCTGCGCCGGCTGGTGCTGGAGTGCCGGGACGACCTGGCCCGGGCGCTGCGGGCCCAGGAGTGCGACGCCCGGTAGCGCGGGGCCGGTCGTACGGGCCGGTAGCGCGGGGCCGGTCGTACGGGCCGGTGGCGCGGGCCGGTCGTACGGGCCGGTGGCGCGCAGCGGGGCGGCTCCCTCCGCCGGGGAGGGAGCCGCCCCACGGGCGAGTGCGGTGGTACGGCGGGTGCGGCTACTTCAGGGTGGCCGAGGTCAGACCGGCCTGGACCTGGCGCTGGAAGGACAGGTACACCACCAGCACCGGCAGCATCGCGATCGTCATGCCGGCGAACAGGCCGGGGAAGTCGCTGGCGTAGCCGGACTGCAGGGCCAGGTTCATCAGGCCCTGGGCGAGCATCGAGCGGTCCGGGTCGACGCTGCTCTGCTGCTGCATCAGGGTCAGCGGCAGCAGGTACTGGTTCCACTGGCCGAGCACGTTGAAGATGAACACGCTGATCAGGCCGGACTTCGCCATCGGCACCATGACCTGGAAGAACGCCCGGGTGTGCGAGCAGCCGTCGATCATCGCGGCCTCGTGGACGGCGCTGGGCAGCGACCGGAAGAACGAGTGCAGGAAGAACACGGTGAACGGCAGCGAGTACGCCGTGTACACCAGGATCAGGCCGGCGTACTGGTTCAGGCCGAGCCACGGGATCACCGAGCCGAGGTTCTTCATCATGAAGAACAGCGGGACGAGCGCCAGGTACACCGGGAACATCGCGCCGGCGACGAAGAAGTAGTAGATGACCCGGTTGCCGCGGAACTCGTACCGGGCCAGCACGTAGGCGGCCATCGAGCCGAGCAGCATGGTCAGGGTGAGCGAGCCCGCCAGCACGATCACGGTGCTGATGAAGAAGTCGCCGATGCCCTTGTCCCAGGCGCGGGTGAAGGCGTCGAAGCTCCAGTGCGAGGGCCAGCTCCAGGCGCTGTCGCCGATCTCGGTGTTGTTCTTGAACGAGCCGAGGACGATCCAGACCAGCGGGACGAGGATCAGCACGGCCCACAGGGCCAGGAAGCCGTGCGAGAAGACGTTGAGGATCCCTCCGCCGTCGGCGAAGCGCTGGTCCTTGCCGGGCTTGCGCGGCTTGTCGGTCCCGCCGCTGCGCTGGGCCGGGACGGCGGTGGTCGCGTCGGTGTTGGTGCTCATGCCGGGAACCTCAGAACTCGATCTTCTCGCGCCGGGTGACCCGGAGCGAGACGACGGACAGGACCAGGGTGATGAAGAAGATCACCACACCCATGGCGCAGGCGTAGCCGGCCTTGCCGTAGGTGATGAAGTTGCGCATCAGCAAGGTCGCCATGATCTCGCTGTGGTGGTCCGGGCCACCGCCGTAGTACGCGCCGGGCGTCATGGTGGAGACCAGGGCGAAGGCGTCCATCGCGGCGATCGCGAGGTAGACCCAGGCGGTCTGGATGCTCTCCCAGAGCAGCGGCAGCGTGATCTTGAAGAAGGTGGTGCCGCGCTTGGCGCCGTCCAGCAGGGCCGCCTCGTAGATGTCCTTCGGGATGCTCTGCATGGCGGCCGAGAACAGCACCAGGTAGAAGCCGACGCCGGACCAGATGATCACGCCCATGACGCACCACAGGCCGAAGGTCGGGTTGGACGCGAAGTCCCAGGGGTGGCCCTCGTCGACGATGCCGAGCGCGATCAGGACGCCGTTGAGCAGGCCGCCCTTGTCCGTCCGGTACACGCCCTGGAACAGCACCGACAGGATGGCGACCGACAGCACCTGCGGGAAGAAGAAGACGACCTTGTAGAAGGCCGAGCCGCGCACGCCCTGCACGCCGCCGGTGCCGCTCTTGCCGCCGACGTTGAGCATGAAGGCGAAGAACAGCGCCAGCAGGATGGTGGCGAGCGGCAGCACGACCAGCAGCAGCAGGTTGTGCTGGAGCGCGTCGAGGAAGGCGCTGTCCTTGAAGAGCGCGGTGTAGTTGTCCAGCCCGATGAAGTTCATGTCGGGCGAGGCGCCGGACCAGTCGGTCAGCGAGTAGCCGAAGGTCTGCAGGTAGGGCCAGATGACCAGGGCGATGTACAGCACGACGGGAACCACGAGGAACCCGAAGATGAAGGGTGTTTTACGGTGTCGCATGGGAGCTGCTCCTGTCCGCCGACAGCCTGTGGTCAGACAGGCCTGGAACTGCGGTAGCGCGTGGAACGGCCGGGGCCCGCGAGCGGGCCCCGGCCTTGCGGTGACAAGCCGTCGGCCTGCTGGGGTGTCAGATCTTCTTGGAGGTCGCGGCCTTGCCGCGGGCCACCCACTCCTGCGGGGTGATGCGCTTGTTGACCAGCTCGTTGGTGGCGTTCTCGATCTCGGTGTCGAACGCGGTCTGCAGGTCCTGGAAGCTGAAGTTGAAGGTGACGTCGCCGGCCGCCTTGACCGCGTCGGCGGAGGACTTGGTGCCCGGCTTGAGGGCGACGTCGGGGTTGACGCCGTCCTTCAGCACGGTCAGCGAGTTCGCGGTGGCCACGAACTTCGAGGAGCCGTCCTTGGTCAGCATCATGCGCAGGAACTCGAGGCCGCCGGCCTTGTTCTTGGCCTTGCTCGGGACCATGAACGGCTCGCCGGCGCCGGCCCAGAGCGCGGTGCCGGGCAGCTTGTCGCCGGGCAGCGACGGGATCGGCAGGAAGGCCATGTCGAAGTCGGCCGGGGTGGAGGCCAGCATCTCGTTCTCCAGCCAGGAGCCGGACGGGATGAAGGCGGCCTTGCCCTGGCACCAGGCGGTCTGCGACTCGGTGTGGGTCATGCCGTTGGTGCCGGGGAGGAGGAAGTCGCCCTCCATGATCTTGTTGAACGCGCTGACGCCGGCCAGCACCGCCGGGTCGTCCCAGGCCGCCGTGTCACAGGCGTTGATCTTCTTGACCAGGTCCTGGCCGCCCTGCTTGGCGATCAGGCTGAAGATCACGTAGTTCGCGTAGTAGGGGTACTTGCCCTGGTGCGCGAAGGGGGCGATGCCGGCGGCCTTGATGGTGCCGCAGAGGGTGATGAACTCGTCCCAGGTCTTCGGCGGGGTCCAGCCCTTGTCCTTGAAGAGCTTGGCCGAGTACCAGAGGCCGAACACGGTGTAGACGTAGTTCAGCGAGTACATCTTGCCGCCGATGGTGCCCTGCTCGACGGTGCCGGGCAGCAGGACGTCCTTGATCTTCTTCGTCGGGTCGTCCAGGTACGGGGCCTCCAGCAGCACCGACAGGTCGGTGAGCTGGCCGGCGCTGACCAGGACGTCCGCCTTCATCGCCTGGGCACCGGAGTTGTCGAAGACGTCCGGCGGGGTGTTGGCGTTGAAGCGCGGCTGCAGCTTGCCGCTGATCTCCTGGGTGCCCAGGTGCGAGACGGTCGCGCCCGCGTACGCCTTCTTGTAGGCGTCCTCGAACACCTTGGCGTAGTCGTCGCCGTAGCCGCCCTTGAAGATCACGACGTCCAGCGCGTCGCTGTCCTTGACCCCGAACGGGTTCTTGCTGTCGCCGCCGAGCGTCGGAGCGGCGCTGGACTTGCTGTCACCGCTGCCGGAACCGCCGGCGCAGGCGGCGAGCAGCGAAGTGCCGCCCGCGGCGAGGACGGTGATCGCGGCCGCGCGCTTGAACAGGTCGCGACGGTTGTACTCAGTTGCAGAGCCCATGAGTGCCCTAACCCCTCAGTTCCAGAAGAAGTGGACCGGAGCTGACGTCACGTCAACTCCCGCGGCCCGAAAGGTGCCCAGCGGCGAAGGTGCCGGTCAGAGGCGGTGTGATGATGCTGCAAAGGTATAGTCCACTGTTCACCCAGCGGCAATAGTCAGCAGGTCGGATAACAAACCTGACGACTGAACCGTTGTCCGCGATGCAGCATGTGCAATGTGCAGGAACCCTGCGAATTACGTGTCCGCGCCAGGTATGAAGGGGAATCTAGCGCGTTGATGCTCGAAAGAACATAGAAACGCGCAGCTCTGCGCATCACAGTGCTCTAACTGTGATGCGCGAAGCTGCGCGTCGGCCGCCCCGCCCGGGGTGAGCGGGGGTCAGCGGGGGTCAGCGGGAGACCGGCCGGGGGTCCGGCCCGGAATCAGTCGTCCCGGAGGCCCTTGTCCAGGGCGGAGACCAGACTGCCCCGGGCGTCGTCGTTGTCCAGCGACCAGGCCATCACGCCGCCCAGGTCGTTCTCCTCGACGTAGCGCGCCTTGCGGGTCAGCAGGTCGGGGGTGTCGTACGTCCAGAACTCGGTGCCGTCGTACTTCCAGGTCGCCCCGTGCGCGCGGTCGGTGAAGACCGTGCCCGGCAGGTCCTTGATCTGGTTGTAGGGCAGGTTCCCGCCCCGGGACAGGCCGGTGGCGGACTGGTACAGGCCGTTCTTCTTCGGGCCGGCCGGCACGCCCGTCCAGCCGTAGCCGTAGAACGGGACGCCCACCACGGCCTTCTTCGCGGGCAGGCCGCGGTCCAGGTAGGTCCGCACCACCCGGTCGACGCTGAGCTGCTGCCCGGAGGCGTCGGCCCGGTCGGTGTACAGGTTGGCGTCGTGGTTGGTCGGACCCTGGGCCTCCCACGGGCCGTGCAGGTCGTAGGTCATCAGGTTCAGCCAGTCCACCGACTTGGCGACCTTCCCGACCTCCAGCTGGTCGATCTTCGACTCGCCGGCCGGGACCGCGGCGGTGAGCAGGTAGTGCGGGCCCTTCCGGCCGGACAGCGCGTCCAGCTGGCGGCGGAACTCCTGCATCAGCAGGGTGTAGTTCCGCTTGTCCTCCGGGCGCACCACGTTGCCCGCGTCACCGCCGCCGCCCGGGTACTCCCAGTCGACGTCGATGCCGTCGAACACCCCGGCGCCCGCGCCCGCGCCGCCCTCGGCCGAGCCCAGCTGCGGCAGGTCGCCCTTGAGGTACAGGTCGATGCAGGAGGAGACGAACTTCTTCCGGGAGGCGTCGGTGAGCGCCGCGTCCGAGAAGTACTTGGACCAGCTCCAGCCGCCCAGCGAGACCACCGCGCGCAGTTGCGGGTTCTGCGCCTTGAGCTTGCGGAGCTGGTTGAAGTTGCCCTTGAGCGGCTGCTCCGCGGTGTCGGCCACGCCGTCCACCGACTCCTCGGCGCCCACCGGGCGCTGGTAGTCGGCCCAGGCGTCGCCCAGGCCGGCCCCGTTGGCCTCGAAGCAGGTGCCGTCGGCGGAGACGTTGCCGAAGGCGTAGTTGATCACGGTCAGCTTGCCGGCCTGGCCGCTGGCCTGGACGCTCTTGGCCGTGAAGCCGCTGTAGATGCCCCACTGGGTGAAGTAGCCGACCCGCTGGCCCTCCAGCCGGTGGTTCCCGCCGTGGTCGTCGTTCCCGTGGGCCTGGGCCGGGGTGGCGGCGAAAGAGGCGATCAGGACGGCCGCGAGGACCGCAGATGTGCGTCTGGTCATTCCGTGAATCTCTCCGATTCAGCGTCAATTGGTATGGACCATGTGCTGAGGGAGAGGTTTAGTCCATCGGGACCGGAACGCACAAGGGGCCGGACCGCTCGATGCGGTCCGGCCCCTCGTCCACCGGCTGTCGGATCAGCCGTCGTGCCCGATCAGCCGATGAGGCTGCGCAGCACGTACTGCAGGATGCCGCCGTTGCGGTAGTAGTCCGCCTCACCGGGGGTGTCGATGCGCACCACGGCGTCGAACTCGACGGTGCCGCCCGCCGGGCCGACCGCCTTGACCTTGACGGTCTTCGGGGTGCGGCCCTCGTTCAGCTCGGTGACCCCGGTGAACTCGAAGGTCTCCTCGCCGGTCAGGCCCAGCGAGTCGGCGTTCTGGCCGGCCGGGAACTGCAGCGGCAGGACGCCCATGCCGATCAGGTTCGAGCGGTGGATGCGCTCGTAGGACTCGGCGATGACGGCCTTGACGCCGAGCAGCGCGGTGCCCTTGGCCGCCCAGTCGCGGGACGAGCCGGAGCCGTACTCCTTGCCCGCCAGGACCACCAGCGGGACGCCCGCGGCCTGGTAGTTCTGCGAGGCGTCGTAGATGAACGACACCGGGCCGTCGGCCTGGGTGAAGTCGCGGGTGTAGCCGCCCTCGGTGCCCGGCGCGATCTGGTTGCGCAGGCGGATGTTGGCGAAGGTGCCGCGGATCATCACCTCGTGGTTGCCGCGGCGCGAGCCGTAGGAGTTGAAGTCGCGCTTCTCCACGCCGTTGGCGGTCAGGTACTGCGCCGCCGGGGTGCCGGGCTTGATGTTGCCGGCCGGGGAGATGTGGTCGGTGGTGACCGAGTCGCCCAGCTTGGCCAGCACCCGGGCGCCGGAGATGTCGGTCACCGGGCTCGGGGTCTGGGCCATGCCCTCGAAGTACGGGGGCTTGCGGACGTAGGTGGACTCGGCGTCCCACTCGAAGGTGTCACCGGTCGGGACGGGCAGCGACTGCCAGCGGTGGTCGCCGGCGAAGACGTCCGCGTAGTCCTTGGCGAACATGTCCTGGTCGATGGAGCCGGCGACCACCTGGGCCACCTCCTGCTCCGACGGCCAGATGTCGGCGAGGAAGACGTCGTTGCCGTCGGCGTCCCGGCCCAGCGCGTCCTTGGTGATGTCGACGCCCATGTTGCCGGCGATCGCGTAGGCGACCACCAGCGGCGGGGAGGCCAGGTAGTTCATCTTGACGTCGGGGTTGATCCGGCCCTCGAAGTTGCGGTTGCCGGAGAGCACCGAGACGACCGCGAGGTCGTTGTCGTTGACCGCCTTCGACACCTCCTCGGGCAGCGGGCCCGAGTTGCCGATGCAGGTGACGCAGCCGTAGCCGACCAGGTTGAAGCCCAGCTTCTCCATGTACGGGAGCAGGCCGGCCTTCTCGTAGTAGTCCATGACGACCTTGGAGCCGGGCGCCAGGGTGGTCTTGACCCACGGCTTGACCGTGAGGCCCTTCTCCACGGCCTTCTTCGCCAGCAGGGCGGCGCCCAGCATGACGGAGGGGTTGGAGGTGTTGGTGCAGGAGGTGATCGAGGCGATCACGACCGCGCCGTTGTCGATCTCGTAGGACGAGCCGTCGGGGGCGGTGACCAGGGACGGCTTGTGGATGCCGTTGCTGGACGCCGGGGCGTCGGAGGCGGGGAAGGACTCCTCGCCGGCCTCGTCGACGCTGATGTAGTCGCGCACGGCGGTGCGGAAGCGCTGGGCGGCCTCGGCCAGGACCACCCGGTCCTGCGGGCGCTTCGGGCCGGAGATCGACGGGACGACGGTGGAGACGTCCAGCTCCAGGTACTCGGAGTAGACCGGCTCGACCGACGGGTCGTGCCAGAGGCCCTGCTCCTTGGCGTACGCCTCGACCAGGGCGAGCTGCTGCTCGTCGCGGCCGGTGAGCTTGAGGTAGCCGATGGTCTCGGCGTCGATCGGGAAGATCGCGCAGGTCGAGCCGAACTCCGGCGACATGTTGCCGATGGTGGCGCGGTTCGCCAGCGGGATCGAGGTGACGCCCTCGCCGTAGAACTCGACGAACTTGCCGACCACGCCGTGCTTGCGCAGCATCTCGGTGATGGTGAGCACCAGGTCGGTGGCGGTGGTGCCGGCCGGGAGCTGGCCGTTCAGCTTGAAGCCGACCACGCGCGGGATGAGCATCGAGACCGGCTGGCCGAGCATCGCGGCCTCGGCCTCGATGCCGCCGACGCCCCAGCCCAGCACGCCCAGGCCGTTGACCATGGTGGTGTGCGAGTCGGTGCCGACGCAGGTGTCGGGGTACGCCTGGCCGCCCCGGACCATGACGGTGCGGGCCAGGTGCTCGATGTTGACCTGGTGGACGATGCCGGTGCCGGGCGGGACGACCTTGAACTCGTCGAACGCGGTCTGGCCCCAGCGCAGGAACTGGTAGCGCTCCTTGTTGCGGCCGTACTCGATCTCGACGTTCTGGACGAAGGCGTCCGGGGTGCCGAACTTGTCGGCGATGACGGAGTGGTCGATGACCAGCTCGGCCGGCGCCAGCGGGTTGATCTTGGACGGGTCGCCGCCCAGCTCCTTCACGGCCTCGCGCATGGTGGCCAGGTCGACCACGCAGGGCACGCCGGTGAAGTCCTGCATGATCACGCGCGCCGGGGTGAACTGGATCTCCTCGGACGGCTCGGCCGTCGGGTCCCAGCCGCCCAGCGCCCGGATGTGGTCGGCGGTGATGTTGGCGCCGTCCTCGGTGCGGAGCAGGTTCTCCAGCAGGACCTTGAGGCTGTACGGCAGCCGCTCGGAACCCTCGACGGCGGAGAGCTTGAAGATCTCGTACGACTCGTCGCCCACCTGCAGCGAGCTGCGGGCGTCGAAGCTGTTCGCGGACACGACTGACTCCTTTTTGGTCCACCCGGTGGTAAGGTAAGCCTTGGCTAACCTGCCTGCCGCCTACCGAGCCGATGATGGAAGGCCTGCGCCTCTCGGTAAGTATCTTGACGTCAAGATAAAGCGTAGCGCGGAATGTATCTCGATGTCGAGATAAACCATAGTGCATGGGCTCCGGCCGCACTCCACCGGCTCACCCCGCCATGCCGCGGGAGCGCCGACACCCCCAGCCTCCCACCACGGGGCCCCGCTCCGCCGCTCGGGCACCCCCGCGGCGGGGCGGCGGGGACGGGCGGACTAGCGTGTGCCGGGTGATCGTGGTGGACGCCTCCGCAGTGGTGCTGTCGCTCTCCGACCGGGGCCCCCGGGGCGACGCGGCCCGGGCCGCGCTGGCCGCCGACCCGGAGTGGGTGGCGCCCGAGCACGTGGTGATCGAGGTGATGCAGTCGCTGCGCGGCCTGTACCTCGCCAAGGAGCTGACCGCCGAGGAGGTCGCCGGGATCGCCCGCCGACTGCCCGGCCTGGCCATCCGCACGGTGGAGGTGGCCCCGCTGCTCGGCCGGATCTGGGAGCTCAAGGACAACCTGACCCCGGACGACGCCGCCTACGTCGCGGTCGCCGAACTCCACGGCGCCCCGCTGGTCACCGCCGACCTGCGGCTGATGCGCGCCAGCGGGCCGCGCTGCGAGATCCGCGGGATCACCGCGGCGGGCTGACCGGGCGACCACCCCAGCCGCACCGGTGCTGCTGTTCGAACGCCGCTTCCCGTACGGGTGACGGCGGGCGGCGGTGCGGCACGGCGGCGTGCGCGGCGCGGCGGGGGCGGCCACCGTGGCGGGTGTCGTCCCCGCACGCCCGTCGGAAGGTCCGCGAGATGCCCCTGTCCCCCGCTGCCGGTGCGCTGCTGGTGCCGCTCGCCCTGCTGCCGATCGGCCCGCCCGCCGCCCAGGGCCCGGCCGGTCCTCCCGGGCCGGCCGGCTCCTCCGCGCCGGTCGACTCCTCCGCACCGGTCGGACCGGCCGGGGCCGGGGTCGACCGGGTGGTGGACGCCCGGTTCGACCGGGCGGACGGTTTCGTCCCGGCCCGGGCGATCACCCACGCGCCCGACCTGGTGCCGTACGGCTCGCGGGTGCGGGTCACCGTCGACCGGGCGGCCGGGCGCACCTCCGTCACGGTGCGGCTCGTCGGGGTGGCCGGGGCGCACGAGTTCCCCGCGCACGTGCACACCGGCTACTGCGGCGCCGACCCGGCGTCCTCCGGGCCGCACTACCAGCAGGTGGCCGGGTCGGACGCCGTCGACAACGAGGTGCGGATGACCGTGCGCACCGACCCGGGCGGGACGGGCACCGCCTCGGCGACCGTCCCGTGGGGGTTCCGGCCCGACGAGGCGCACTCGCTGGTGCTGCACGCGGGGACCCCCGTCGGGCCGTACGCCGCGGCCGACCGGGCGGCCTGCGTGGACGTCGGCTTCTGAGCCGCCCGCGGGAGCGCGGACGCGGGCCGGGCGCCCCGGCTCAGGAGCCGAGGGTCGCCACCATCACGGCCTTGATGGTGTGCAGGCGGTTCTCGGCCTGGTCGAAGACCACGGAGTGCGCGGACTCGAACAGCTCGTCGGTGCACTCCAGCTCCGTCATGCCGGTGAGCTCGTACATCTGCCGGCCGATCTCGGTGCCGAGGTCGTGGAACGCGGGCAGGCAGTGCAGGAACTTGACCGCCGGGTTGCCGGTGGCGCGCACCGTGTCCATCGAGACCTGGTAGGGCTTGAGCAGCGCGATCCGCTCGGCCCAGACCTCCTTGGGCTCGCCCATCGACACCCAGACGTCGGTGTAGAGGAAGTCCGCGCCCGCCACCCCGGCCGGGACGTCCTCGGTCAGGGTGATCCGGGCGCCGCTGGTCTCGGCCAGCGTCTCGGCCGCCTTGCGGATCTCCTCGGCGGGCCAGAGCGAGGACGGCGCGACGATCCGGATGTCCATGCCCAGCAGCGCGCCGGTGACCAGCAGCGAGTTGCCCATGTTGAAGCGGGCGTCGCCGAGGTAGACCAGGGTGGTCTCGTTCAGCGGCTTGGTGGAGTGCTCCCGGATGGTGAGCACGTCGGCCAGCAGCTGGGTCGGGTGCCACTCGTCGGTCAGGCCGTTCCAGACCGGGACGCCCGCGTACGCGGCCAGCTCCTCGACGATCGCCTGCCCGTCGCCGCGGTACTCGATGCCGTCGTACATCCGGCCCAGCACCCGCGCAGTGTCCTTGATCGACTCCTTGTGCCCCATCTGCGATCCGGCCGGGTCCAGGTAGGTGGTGGTCGCGCCCTGGTCGTGGGCGGCCACCTCGAAGGCGCAGCGGGTGCGGGTGGAGGTCTTGGCGAAGATCAGCGCGATGTTCTTGCCGCGCAGCCGGGGCTGCTCGGTGCCCGCGTACTTGGCGGCCTTCAACTGGGCCGCCAGGTCGATCAGGTGACGGAACTCCTGGGGAGTGAAGTCGAGCTCCTTGAGGAAGTGCCTGTTCCGGAGGTTGAACGCCATACCGGTCTCCTGGGTCGATCAGCGGACTGAGACGGGAAGTGTATACGAGGAGTCGAATATTCATGCAACACTTCGATGGCCGACGCGTTACCGGGCCGGGAGAACGCCCGGGCCGCGTACGGACCGCCTACGGACTGCGCACGGACCGTGGGCAGACCGTGGACAGACCGTGGCCGGACGGACACGGACGGGGCCCCGGGGGTGCTCCCGTCCGTGTGCCGTACCGGTCCCGCACCGCCGGTGCCCGTCCGTACCGCCCGGACCCGTCCGTACCGCCGGGGCGTCAGAGCCGGGGGTCGACCGGCTCTGACTCCAGGGCCAGCACCGCGAACACCGCCTCGTGCACCCGCCACAGCGGCTCGCCGGCCGCCAGCCGGTCCAGCGACTCCAGGCCGAGCGCGTACTCGCGCAGGGCGAGCGAGCGCTTGTGGCCGAGCGAGCGCTGGCGCAGCCGGTCCAGGTGCCGGGTGTAGTCCGGGCCGTAGATGATCCGCAGGTACTCCCGGCCGCGGACCTTCAACCCGGGCTGGACCAGCCGCCCGGAGCCGTCCCGGTGCAGCGGGTCGACCGGCTTGACCACCATGCCCTCGCCGCCGGCGCCGGTCAGCTCCTCCCACCAGGCGGTGGCGGCGGCGACCGAGGAATCGTCCCCGGTGTCGACCAGCAGCCGCCCGGTGCGGTGCAGCACCGGCTGCGCGGCGGCCGGCCCGGCGGCCGTCCGGTCGGCTTCCACCAGCCGGTCGATCAGGGCGAGGTGCTCGGTGTGCGGGCGCAGGGCCAGGTTGGCGCCCTCGGCGGCGAGCAGCTGGAACGGGGCCAGCCGGATGCCGTCGAGGCCCTCGGTGGGCCAGCAGTAGCGCCGGTACGCCTCGGTGAAGGCCAGGGCGTCGGCGGCGCGCTCCTGCTGGCGGTCCGCCAGCTCCGCCACGTCCAGTCCGCGGTCGGCGGCCCGGGCGAGGGCGTCGAGCGCGGCGGGCAGCGCGGCTCCGGCGGCCGCGCCGACGGCGGCGTACTGCCGGCGCAGCAGCTCGACCGCCTTGAGCGACCAGGGCAGCAGCTCGGCGTCCAGCAGCAGCCAGCCGGTGTCGAGTTCGTCGAACAGGCCGGCGTCCTCGGCGGCGGCCCGGAGCCGGTCGAGGATCGCGCCGGTGAGCCGCTCGTCGCTGAGGAAGGCGCGGCCGGTCCTGGTCCAGATCGCGCCCGGGCCGGGCAGGCCGAAGCGCTTCTCCAGGGCGGCGTCGTCCCGGGCGACCAGGACGACGGCCCGCGAGCCCATGTGCTTCTCCTCGCAGACCACCTGCCGCACCCCGTCGTGCCGGTAGGCGAAGAACGCCTCCTCGGGATGCTCCAGCAGGCCCTCGCGCCGGGAGGTCGGCGAGGGGGCCATGGTGGGCGGCAGGTAGGTGAGCAGCCGCGGGTCGAGCGCGAAGCGGCTCATCACCTCCAGCGCGGCGGCGGCGTTCTCCTCCCGGACGGCGACGTTGCCGAGCCGGGCGGTCTCCACCACCCGGCGGCCGGCCACGTCCGCCAGGTCGAGCGGGCGGCCCTCCCGGCCGCCGGGCGCGTCGGTGTGCATCGGGCGGACCGGCTCGTACCACTCCTGCTCGGCCGGGACGGCGACGATCTCCCGCTCCGGGTAGCGCAGCGCGGTCAGGCTGCCGCCGAACGCGCAGCCGGTGTCCAGGCAGATGGTGTTGTTGAGGAAGCTCGCCACCGGCACGGGGGTGTGGCCGTAGACCACCAGGGCGCGGCCGCGGTACTCCTCGGCCCACGGGTAGCGCACCGGCAGGCCGTACTCGTCGGTCTCGCCGGTGGTGTCGCCGTACAGCGCGTGCGAGCGGACCCGACCGGAGGCGCGGCCGTGGTACTTCTCCGGCAGACCGGCGTGGCAGACCACCAGCGCGCCGCCGTCCAGCAGGTAGTGGCTGACCAGGCCGCGCATGAACTCCCGCACCCGGGCCCGGAACTCGTCGCTCTCGGCGGACAGCTGGTCGATCGACTCCTGGAGGCCGTGCGAGACGGTGACCTTGCGGCCGCCCATCCAGCGGCCGAGCTTGTTCTCGTGGTTGCCGGGGACGCAGAGGGCGTGGCCGGCCTCGACCATGCCCATCACCAGGCGCAGCACGCCCGGGGTGTCCGGGCCGCGGTCGACCAGGTCGCCGACGAAGACCGCGGTGCGGCCCTCGGGGTGCGCGGCGTCCACCGCGCGGCCCCGCTCGTCGCGGGTGAGCGCGTAGCCGAGCCGCTCCAGCAGCGTCTCCAGCTCGGAGCGGCAGCCGTGGATGTCGCCGACGACGTCGAACGGGCCGGTCAGGTGCCGCAGGTCGTTGTACCGCTTCTCCGGGACGATCTCGGCGCGCTCGACCTCCTCGACCCCGCGCAGCACGTGCACCTTGCGGAAGCCCTCGCGCTCCAGCCCGCGCAGCGAGCGGCGCAGCTCGCGCTGGTGGCGGGGGATCACGTGGGCCGGCAACTGCCGGTCCGGCCGGGCCCGGTTGCGCTCGGCGCACACCTCGGCCGGGACGTCCAGCACGATCGCGATCGGCAGCACGTGGTGCTCCCGGGCGAGGGCGACCAGCTGGCGGCGGGCCTCCTGCTGGACGTTGGTGGCGTCGACCACGGTGAGCCGGCCCGCCGCGAGCCGCTTGCCGACGATGTAGTGCAGCACGTCGAAGGCGTCGGCGGAGGCGGACTGGTCGTTCTCGTCGTCGGCGACCAGCCCGCGGCAGAAGTCGGAGGAGACCACCTCGGTGGGCTTGAAGTGCTTGCGGGCGAAGCTGGACTTGCCGGAGCCGGTGCTGCCGATCAGCACCACCAGCGAGACGTCGGTGACGGGCAGTCGGCGGCCGGCCCGGGCGGGGGTCGTCTCCGGGGTTTCGGTGGTCATCGGTGGGCGCTCCCTTCCGGGGCGGAGTCGTACGACGGGGTGCCGGCGGCGCCGGTCGCGGCGGTGTCGGTCGCGGTCGCGGTCGCGGTGGTGCCGGCGGTGCGGGTGGTGCCGGTCGCGGTGGTGCTGGCGGCCGGGTCGGGTTCGACGATGCGGAAGTGCGCGAGCTGGGTGGGCGCGCCGACCTCGGGGTCGACCGGGCCGACCGGCTCCAGCTCGACGCGGTAGCCGTAGGCGGCGGCGACCTGCTCCGTCCAGGCCGCGAACTCGGCGCGGCTCCACTCGAAGCGGTGGTCGTCGTGCCGCCGGTGCCCGGCGGGCAGGCTCTCCCAGCGGGCGTTGTACTCGACGTTCGGGGTGGTGACCACGACCGCGGCGGGCCGGGCCGCGCCGAACACGGCGTACTCCAGCGCGGGCAGCCGGGGCAGGTCGAGGTGCTCGATGACCTCGCACAGCACCGCCGCGTCGTAGCCCTTCAGCCGGGCGTCGGTGTACGTCAGCGCGCCCTGGACCAGCCTGACCCGGCGGGCCTGCCGCTCCGGCAGCCGGTCCAGGCGGAGCCGTCGGGCGGCGGTCGACAGCGCGCGGGAGGAGACGTCCACGCCGAGCACCTCGGTCACCCGCGGCTCCTTGAGCAGCGCGCCCACCAGCTCGCCCTGCCCGCAGCCCAGGTCGAGCACCCGGGCCGCGCCGGTGCGAGCCAGCGCCGCCAGGATCGCCGTCCGCCGCTGCACGGCGAGCGGCCCCCCACGCTCCCGGGCGCCCTCGGCGTCACCGGCGCGCTCGGCGTCGGTGACCGAAACCCGGTCGGTCAGGCCGGTCGGGCCGGTCAGGCCGGTCAGGCCGGTCGATCCGGTCAGGCCGGTCGATCCGGTGGCGTCCACCTCCTCAGCGGCATCCGTGGCATCCGTAGCATCCGGGGTGTCCGGCACGTCCGGAACGGCGTTGTCGATCTCCTCGGCCTCGCGGTCGTCGGCCTCGGCCAGGCGGGCCAGGGCCAGGCGTTCCATGGCGATCTTGGTCAGCGACCAGCGGCGGGCCAGGTAGCGACGGATGATCAGGGCGCGTTCGGGGTGCTCGGCCAGCCAGCCCTGACCGGCCGCGAGCAGCTTGTCGACCTCGTCGGGGGCGACCCAGTAGTGCTTGGCCCCGTCGAGGACCGGCAGCAGCACGTAGAGGTGCTGCAACGCGTCGGCGAGCCGCAGGGTGCCGGTCAGTTCGAGCCGCACGTACCGGGAGTCGCCCCACTCCGGGAAGGACTCGTCCAGCGGAACGGGCCGCACGTCGACCCGCCAGCCCAGCGGGGCGAACAGCCGCTCCACCAGCGCGGGGCCCTCGCCGCCGGCCACCGGGACGGCGGGCAGGGCGATCCGCAGCGGCATCGCCCGGCCGGGCAGTTCGGGCCGGTGGGCGCACTCCCCCTTCATCGCGGACCGGTAGACCGTGCGCAGCGCCACCGCGAGCAGCGAGGAGGCGGCGTACGGGCGGTCGTTGACGTACTGGGCGAGCGCGAGGTCGGGCGAGCCGGACCGGCCCTGGCCGCGCCCCTGGCGGAGCAGCGCCGTCGGGTCGACCTCCAGCAGCAGCGCGGCGGTGCACACCTGCTCCCCGGCCTCGGGGTAGAAGACGTGCGCCGTGCCGTGCGTGGTGGTGAACCGCTGCACCTTGTCGGGGTGCTTGTGCAGCAGGAAGCCGAGGTCGGAGGCGGGGTTCTCGGCGGTGCCGGTGGTGGAGATGGATACGAACACCCGACCGAGTATGACCTGCGGGTCTGTGCGGGAGCACCAGGTTTTGTCCGTCCGGTGAGCGTGTTGGTCAGCCCTCGGCCTGATTCGTTACGGTGCGGGATGTGACTGCTGAAACCTCCACCCCCGCAAGTGGCGCGGTGGCCGCCGGCCTCGCGACCATCGCCGCCGACGGCACCGTGCTCGACACCTGGTTCCCGGCGCCCGGGCTGGCCGCCGCCCCCGGCCCGTCCGGCACCGTCCGACTGAGCGCCGAGGAGGCCGAACTGGCCCTCGGCCCGGGCGCCGCCGAGGCGCTCCGCACCGACGCCCGGCGCGGCGTCGAGGTGGTGGCGGTGCGCACCACGATCTCCTCCCTGGACGAGAAACCGCTGGACGCGTACGACGTCTACCTGCGACTGCACCTGCTCTCCTCCCGCCTGGTGAAGCCGCACGGCCAGAACCTGGACGGCATCTTCGGCCTGCTGGCCAACGTCGCCTGGACCTCGATCGGCCCGACCCCGGTCGCCAACGTGGAGCAGGCCCGGCTGGCGGTGCGCGCCCAGGGCGGGCAGCTCGCCCTGTACGGCATCGACAAGTTCCCCCGGATGACCGACTACGTCGCGCCGTCCGGCGTCCGGATCGCCCACGCCGACCGGGTGCGCCTGGGCGCGCACCTGGCCGAGGGCACCACGGTGATGCACGAGGGCTTCGTCAACTTCAACGCGGGCACCCTGGGCACCTCGATGGTCGAGGGCCGGATCAGCGCCGGCGTGGTGGTCGGCGACCACAGCGACATCGGCGGCGGCTCCTCGATCATGGGGACCCTGTCCGGGGGCGGCAAGCAGGTCGTCTCGGTGGGCGAGCGCTGCCTGCTGGGCGCCAACGCGGGCATCGGCATCTCGCTGGGCAACGACTGCGTGGTCGAGGCCGGCCTGTACGTGACGGCCGGCACCCGGGTCACCACGCCGGACGGCTCGGTGGCCAAGGCGGTGGAGCTGTCCGGCCAGGACAACCTGCTGTTCCGCCGCAACTCGCAGTCCGGCGCGGTCGAGGTGATCGCCCGCTCCGGCTCGTGGGGCGGTCTGAACACGGATCTGCACGCGCACAACTGACCTCCTGTCAGGTGGTTCCCGCCGGGCGGTCGGGCCGCTGTTCTCCAACGGCCCGGCCGCCCGGCCCGGCCTGCGGACCCGGCACACCCTGCGGACCCGGTGCGCCCGCCGGGCTGGCGGACGCCGTGCCCCGGCGCCGTAGCCGAGCGGGGGCGGGCCCCGCAAACCCGGCTCACTCCTGCGGCTGACCGGGACCGCCGGTTGGACCTCAACGGGTGGTCCGGGGTGACCGCGCGCGGCGGGGGCTCGTTGGACCGGCGGTGCCGACACCCGGCGCTTCACACCGCACCACCGAGCTGAAGGGGCCCCCTCATGTCCGAGCCCTGGACCGACCCGCCCACCGCGGACACCACCGCGGACGGCGTGCCCGCCACCCCGAAGTCGCTGTTGGAGCAGATGCAGGAACTGCTCGCCTCGATCAACACCGACCTGGCCGGATTCGACTCCGACCTGCGGTCCTCCCCCGTCCGCCGCGCGCAGGACACCCCGCCGGACGAGTCGCCCCGCACCTGAGCGCCGCCCGCCACCGGGACCGGCGGGCCCAGCGGGATCACGAGCCTGGGCTCCTCCCGCCGGGCCCCGCCCGGGGCTCCCGGGTCGGCCGGCTCCGCCCACTCCCCTTCCCGCGGCTCCCGCCGCCCCGGCTGCCCCGGCTCGTCGTCGGGGGCCCGCGCGTCCGTCGAACTCCGCTGCTCGCGCAGGAGTTCGGCCACCAGGTCGCGGCACTCGGAGCCGGCGTCCAGCCCGTCGATGCAGCTCCAGTACAGGCTCTCGGTCTCCGCCCCGCAGGCGAGCACCACCAGGCTCTCGCTCATCTCCGCCAGCAGCAGGGCGAGTTCGGCCAGCACCGGCTCCAGCTCACCGAGCGCGCCGAACCGCTCGACCAGCGTCGGCCCGGACCACTCCGGGTACACGCCGACCGGGCCGCCGGGCAGGTCGTCCAGGCCCGGTTCGGGCGGTTGGCGCAGGCAGCTCGCGGTGTGCGCGCCGGCCTCGCAGAGCAGCTGCCCGAGGGTGGCGAACGTCTCCCCGTCGTGGTCGGCGATCCGGGCCCCCACCGCCTCGGTGAGCAGCCCGGACTGCCAGGCCTCGTGCAGGATGTCGCCGGTCGTCCGGGCCTCGGCCAGGGCGTGCCGGACGGTCTTGATCAGTCGCAGCGCCTCCATGGTGCGCTCCCCTCGTCCACCGCCGCCGTCCTTCGGCGGTCGGTCACGGGGATCAGCGTGCCGCCGGTCGCGGGATGCTCCCAGCGGGTTCGGCGCACCTGTGGAAAACCCGGCCCTGTGGACAACCCGGGTCCCTCGCCCGGGTGAATTCCGGATGATTTCCAGGCCCGCCGGGAACCCGGCTAGGGCGCGGGGAACCGGCTCTCGTTGCGTTCGATCTTCTCCGCCAGCGCCCGCAGCGGGTCCACCTCCAGCACGGTGCACAGCTGCAACAGGTAGGCCAGCACGTCGGCCACCTCGTCGCGGACCCGGTGCGCCGACCCCGCGTCCGCCATCACGTCGGCGGCCTGCTCGGGCGTCAGCCACTGGAAGACCTCCAGCAGTTCGCCCGCCTCGACGGTCAGCGCCGAGGCCAGGTTCTTCGGGGTGTGGTACTGCTGCCAGTCCCGGACGGCCGCGAACTCGGCCAGCCGCCGCTGCAGTTCGGGCACCGTCAGCCCGGCCGCCCCTCCGCCGGCCCCCGCTCCGCCCGCCCCCGGCTCAACCGCCCCCGTCCCGCCCGCCGCCGTCCCGGACACCACCGTCCCGGGCACCGCCGCCCCGCCCGCCGCCATCTCCGCGTCCGGCCTCGCCGGTTCTGCTTCGTCGCTCATTCCCCCAGGTCTACCACCAGGCCCTCGCCGCGCGCCGCGCCCTGCACCGGCACCCGGGCGGCGGGTTCGGTGCGGCGCAGCAGGCTGTGGCCGGTGGCCGGATCGCGTCGGCACTCGACCAGTTCGACGCCGTCCAGGCCGAGCGCCGGGCCGGGGTCCTGGAGGGTGGCGAGCAGCCGGATGTCTCCCTTGCCGGTGACCTCGCGGGCCAGCCGGAGCAGGGCGGTGATCTGGTCGGCCGCCAGGCCCGCGCCCATGTCCTCGGCGAGCAGGACCAACTGCCGGTGCGCGTCCGGTACTTCGATGGCGGGGTCGACGTCCAGGACGGCCGCGCCGGTGAGCAGGACGGCGGCGAAGGCGAGCAGTCGCAGCATGCCGTCGGCGGCCTGGTCGGCGCCGGTGCGGCCGAGCACGCCCTCGTCGAAGACGGCGATCAGGCGCTGCCGTTCGGCCTCGCCGCGGCGGGCGACGCCGAGGCCGAGCAGCGGGTGCGGGGCGGCGGCCTGGACGGCGCGCAGCAGGCGGGCCCAGCGGCGCGGGCACTCGTGCTCCAGCCGGTGGAGCACGGCGGAGATGTTGGCGGCGGTGCCGCGCAGCCGGGCCTGGGGTTCGGGCCGTCCCCAGCCGCGCATCGCGGCCGGTACGGGGTGCAGCGCGAACATCTCGCGCAGTGCGGTGAGCAGTTGCTCGGCGGCGGCCAGCACCTTGCGCTCGCCCTTGGAGGACCCGGCGACCCGCAGCGGGAGTTGGGCGGTGATCAGGCTGTCGCTGGGCAGCGGGGCGCGGATGTCGCCCTGCCGGGAGTCGTTGTGCCAGGTGACGTTGACCCGGCCGCGGGCGAGGTCCTGCTCGCCGGTCGACATCAGGGGGTGGCCGTCCAGGGTGAGGCGTTCGCGGGCGATCCGGACCCGCTCGTCGGTGCGCACCACCACTTCGAGCCGGACCGCCCCGACGCCGGAGCGCACGGTGCAGCCCAGGATGATCGCGTTGCGCCCGTGCGGCACGCAGCCGACCAGCCCGCCGCGCACCGGGGCGGCGAGCGGGCCGCGCGGGCCGCCGACGCCGTCCAGCGAGGGCCTGATCTCCTCCCCGAGGGCGAGCCGGGAGAGCACGGTCAGGGCGTCCAGCGCGTTGGACTTGCCCGCTCCGGACGGCCCGTGCAGCGCGGTCAGCGGCGACAGCGGCAGGATGGCCCGGCGGTAGGACTTGAAGGAGGTCAGCCGCAGCTCCTCGATGGTGGGGCGCTTCACCGTCGGAACGGGCGCCTGCCGCACCGCGCGGGTGGCGGCCGGGGGTGGGGCCAAGGGGGCTTCGCTGGTCACCCGGAGCACTTTAAGTCCGCCCTGAGGTGCAGAAACGTCGCTCCTGGCGCCCTTTCACCCCTTCGGGTCCCCCGTCGGCCCCGCCGGCCCCGCCGCCGCGCCCGGTGTCACTCGTACGCGGTGACCAGCACCGATCCGGTGACCTCGACCGGTTCGGGCAGCGCCGCCAGCGCGGCGGCCAGCGCGGCCCGGTCGGTGTGCCAGGCGCTCGGGCCCATCCCGACCACGGCGGCGGCGTCCGCCCGAGACAGCCGCAGCGCGAACTCCACCTCGGTGCGCCCCACCGGCGTGAACCACGGGCCGAGCTTCTCGCCGATCCGCCGTTCCTTGTCCTCGTCCACCGACAGCAGGCCCAGCGCGCCCACCAGTTCGCGCAGGTGGCGGGAGGTCGGGGCGGCCACCAGCAGTCGGCCGCCCGGGCGCAGCACCCGCCGCATCTCGGGCCCGTTGCGCGGCGCGAACACGTTCAGCAGCACGTCCGCGGCGCCGTCCCGCAGCGGCAGCGGGCGCCAGGCGTCGCACACCACCGCGCCGATCCGCGGGTGCGCCTTCGCGGCGCGCCGCAGCGCGTACTTGGACAGGTCGAGCGCCGCACCGACCGCGCCCGGCCGGGCCTCCAGCACCCGGGCCAGGTAGTGGCCGGTGCCCGCGCCGAGGTCCGCGACCAGCCCGCCGAGCGCCGGGACGCCGGCCGCGGCCCGGGCCAGCGCCCGCTCCAGCGGCGCGTAGTGGCCGGCCGCCAGGAAGTCGCCGCGGGCCGCGACCATCTCGGCGGTGTCGGCGGTGCCGGCCCTGGCGTCCCCCGCCAGCAGGCTCACGTAGCCCTGCCGGGCCTGGTCGAAGCTGTGGCCGTCCGCGCAGCGCAGGGTGCGGCCGGCCAGGGCCAGCGGGCGGGCGCAGTGCGGGCAGACCAGGTAGGGCTCGATGTCCTGCAGCAACTCGCTCGCATCCTCGCGGAGGTCGTCTCCTCGCGGAGATCGTCGGCGGCCCTGCCGGGAGCCCTCGGCAGGGGGCCGAGGACCGTCAGGGGCCGGGGGAACGTCGAGGGTATCCCGCCCGCGGGCGCCTCGTCGCTCTCCCGGCCCCTGACGCCCCGCCCGTACGGCGCGGCGCCTCACTCCTCGCCGTCGCCGCCGACCTCTTCCTCCTCCGACTCGTCCACCACCCACATCGCCAACCGCTCCGCGACGCCGGTGATGCCGAGCTTGCCCTCTCGGATCGCCCGGGCCAGGCTGCGCACCTCCCGCGCGGTGGTCGCCACCCGGCAGCCGCTGGCCACCAGGTACGCGTAGGCGACGGCGGTGGCGAACAGCTCGTTGTTGCGCTCCAGCGCGGGGACCCGGATCAGCTGGTGCATCAGCGCCGCCGCCCGGTCCTGCGGCTCGGGGTAGACCGCGATGTCGAAGACCTCGGCCTGGTGCCTGGTGATCGCCGCGAGCAGCGATCCGTAGTCGGTGACCTGCGGGTCACCGGGCGTGTACTGCTCGGCCGTCATGAGCAGCCACGAGAGGTCGACCTCAAGTTTCAACGGCGCACCTCCTGGAGCTCACTGGGCGAGCCGAACTCGGCGAGGAACACCGCCTCGTGCTCCTTCATGAACTGCGCCGCGGCGTCCACGAAGTTGCGTCCGGCCTCGCCCATGTCCTGCTGCACCAGCCGTTCGATGTACTGGTTCATGCTGATCCCCTGCTGCTCCGCCCGTTCGCGGGCCATCTCGGCGGTGGTCGCGTCCACCCTGACGTTCAGCTGCTTCTTGGCCATCCTTCAAAGCTAGCGCCGACGTGCTAGCACAACAAGGGCGCAAACCGGCCGCTCCCCCGCTCCCCACCATGTCCGCCCGCGCCCCCGCGAAAACCGGCCACCCGCCCCGATCCGCCGACACCCGCACGGCGCCCGCGGCGCGCTACTCGGCGGGCTTCAGCACCCGGACGACCTCGTTCAGGAAGCGGTCGACGACGGTGTCCACGCTGCGGATGAACCCCGTCTCCTCCGCGCCGCGCCTGGTCCCCATGCCGACGGGCAGGGTCAGCCGGAACGCCCGGATCTCCGCGCCGTCCGCGGGGACCAGCAGGCCGGGTTCGACCCGCAGGGCCCGCAGCAGCTCGCACGGCCCGGGCCCGCCGTCCGCGGTGAGCGCCTCGATCCGCAGCTCGGCGGGGGCGTCCGCGAGCCGGCGCAGCAGCCACTGGACCCGGGTGAGCGCCCGGGAGCGCTCGGCGGCCGCCACCTCGACGGTGGTCTCGATCCGGCCGGTGCGCAGGTCCGCCTCCAGCACGATCGGCCCGGGCAGGCCGGGCACCGCCAGCTCGGAGCGCATCCGGCCGCCGACGGCCAGCTCGTCCACCGCCTGGGCCCGGCGGACGGCCGGTTCGGTGCGCCGCTTGCCGCGCAGCACCGGGGAGACCGGGACGCCCAGCTCACCGCCCAGGCGCAGGCACAGCTGCCGGGTGAGCCGCTCCCAGTTCTCGACCACCCGCAGCGCGTGGCGGTCCCCGGGCCGCAGGGTGCCCTCGGAGATCGCGTTGCGGACCGTCACCCAGGCCGGGCCCATGTTCTGGAAGCCGTGGCAGCCGGAGTTCTCGTGCCGCAGGTAGTGCAGGAACTCGTTCAGCAGCCAGGCGTGCGCGGGATTGACCACGCCGTCGTGGTGGCACAGCAGGTGGGCTTCGTGCGCCACTTCGGCCCAGGACAGGTGCCGCAGCGCGACCTTGCGGGCCCGGCGCCGGTCGACCGTCACCGGGGGTTCGCCGTCCAGGGCGAGGTCGTTGGAGAGCGTGATGACCGTCTCGTAGCCGTGCCGGTGGGCGACGTCGAGGTACGCCTGCACCTGTTCGGACTTGAGCGGGCTGCCCCCGGTCTTGGTCTCCACCAGTGCGGTCCAGATCTTCCCGGCCCGGCTGACCCGGACCGTGCCGTCGGGGCGGACGGTGCCGTCGCCGTGCTTGAAGCTGGTCTCGGTGAAGGTCTGGACGGTGCCCGCGGGGGCGTTGAACATGGCGGTGATCCGGCGCCCGAACTCCGGCACCTCGGCCATCACCGCCAGCAGGGTGGCGGTGGCCCGGTTCTCCCGGTCCAGCTCGTTCTTCAGCCCGGCCACCGAGAACAGCCGGGCCTGCCTCCAGGACGGGTGGTCGGCGAGGTCGGCCTTCGCGGCCTTCGGCAGGGTGACCCGCTTCTTGGCGGTGCGCACCGCCCGCTTCGGCGCGGCCGGCGGCTCGACGGCCGGGACGGGCGCCGCACCCGCCGTGTCCACCGCACCCGCCCCCACGGCCGCGACTCCCACGGCCGCAACTCCCGCGGCCCCGGCCTTCGCGGCCCGCTCGGCGGCCCCGGCCCCGGCCCCGACCCCGCCACCGCTCTCGTCCTCGCTCTCGTCCTGGTCGACGCTGATGCCGAAGTCCCCGGCGAGACCGCCGAGTCCGGACCGGTAGCCCTGGCCGACCGCGCGGAACTTCCACGCGCCGCCGCGCCGGTAGAGCTCGCCGAAGACGAACGCGGTCTCCTCCCCGGCGTCCGGGATGTCGAAGGCGGCCAGGGCGTCCCCGCCGCCGTCCAGCACGGCCAGCCGGAGTTCGGCGAGTTCGCCGAAGGTGGCACCGGCGTGGCGGCTGGCCGCCAGGACCACCTGGTGCACCTCCGCGGGCAGGGCCGCGAGGTCGATCAGGATCCGGTCCTGGGTGCCGCTGCCGGTCGGCACCTTGCCGAGCAGCTGCACCGAGCCGTCGGGGGTGGTGGGGCAGTTGTAGAAGAGGAAGTCCGCGTCCTGGCGCACCTTTCCGTCCGCGCCCAGCAGCAGCACCGACACGTCGGCGTCGCCCGCCCCGGTCGGGTCGGTCCAGCTCAGCGCGACCGTGACCGGCCCCGGGTCGTCCCCCTCGGCGAACAGTTCGGCGTTGGCGCCCTTGGTCAACTGGTGCACGGCTTCCCCTCCTGAGCACGGCGAACGACGTGTGCGCAGCGTCACCATGCCCACACGTTTCGAGGATGGTACTCCTTCCTGATCTTCACGCCATCCCCTTGAACGGAGCCGTCCCCGGGACCGCCCCGTGGGCAACCCCGGGCGTCCCGACCAGCCCGCCGCCCGCCCGCCCGCCCCCGGGAACGCCGCACGGGCGCGGGAAGGGATCCCGCGCCCGTGCGGCGTGCTCGTTGCTCCGGCCCGCCGTCAGCCGGTCGGCTCCAGGATGGCGACGCACTCGAAGTGCTGGGTCATCGGGAACAGGTCGAACGCCCGCAGCGAGACCGGGCGGTAGCCGCCCTCGCGGAAGAAGGCAAGGTCGCGGGCGAGGGCGGCGGGGTCGCAGGCGACGTAGGCGATCCGGCGGGCCTCCAGGGAGCTGAGGTGGGCGACGGTGTCGCGGCCGGCGCCGGCCCGCGGGGGGTCGAGGACGATCAGGTCGGTGGAGGTGATGCCGGTGCGGGGCAGCAGGGTCTCGACCTTGTCGCACTCGATCCGGACGTTCTCCAGCGCGGCCAGGTTGTGCCGGGCGTCGGCGACCGCCTGCTTGCCGGACTCGATGCCGAGCACCGCGCCGTCCTCGCCGACCCGCTCGGCGAGCGCGCCCGCGAACAGGCCGACGCCGCAGTACAGGTCGAGCGCGCTCTCGCCCCACTGCGGGTCGAGCCCGGCCAGGACGGCGTCGACCAGGGTGTCGGGGGCCTCGGGGTGGATCTGCCAGAAGCCGCCGTTGGAGACCCGCCAGGTGCGCCCGGCGGCGCGCTCGCGGACGAAGGCGCGGCCGTGGACGCGGTGGAACAGGTCTTGGTCGTCGATCCGGGCGATGGACGTCTCGCGGTCCAGCTCGACCAGCGGCAGCTGCTCGCCGGGCCGCGGCCGCAGGATCACCTGCCGGTCCGAGGAGCCGGAGGCGGCGACCGCCTCGACCGAGGCCACCCCGGTCCAGTCCCGCGACTCGACGCCGAGTTCGGTGACGCCGGGCGCGGCGATCAGGCAGCGGTCGATCGGCTGGACGTCGTGCGAGCGGTGCTTGCGCAGGCCGATCACGCCCTCCTCGTCGACCGCGTACTGCACCCGGGTGCGCCAGGCCGGGACCTCGCCCGCCGGGAGCTTGCCGCCGACCGGCTCGACCGAGCCGTCCCAGCGGGCCTCCTCGGGGGTGAGGCCGGCCAGCTTGGCGAGCTGCTCGGTGAGGACGGCGGCCTTGAGCTTGCGCTGCCCGCCGGGCGTGACGTGCTGCCAGTCGCAGCCGCCGCACCGGCCGGGGCCGGAGAACGGGCAGGGCGCCTCGATCCGGTCCTTGGCGGCCTCCAGCACCTCCACCGCGTCGGCCCGCAGGAAGCGCGAGGTGGTGGTGCCGTCGGTGACCTGCGCGACCACCCGCTCGCCGGGCAGCGCGTGCCGGACGAACAGCACCCGCCCCTCGTGCCGGGCCACGCAGTGCCCGCCGTGCGCGACCGGCCCGACCTCGACCTCGTAGCGCTCGCCGACCAGCGGGTCCCCGGAGGGCTGCCGCAGCACCGGCTGGGCGGGCCGCAGCGCCTTGGGCGGGCGCACCGCTCCGGGCTTGCGCCCCTGCCGGGCGGGCTTCCGCCCGCCGCCGCCCTCGCCCTTCGGCGCCCGGTCCTCCGGTGCCCGGCCCTTCGACGCCCGGTCCTCGGACCCGCCCTTCGGCGCCCGGCCCTTCGGCGCGCGGTCCTCGGGCCCGCGGTCCCCGGGCGCCCGGTCCTTCGACGCCTCGCCCGGCACCGGCGGCAGGCTGCGGGCGGTGTTGCCCTCCCGGTCGGTGGCCTCGGGCCGGGCGGGCCGGCTGCTCCAGCGAGGGTGCGCGACCTGCCCCGGCTTGGCGCCGGACGTGCGGCCGGGCCGGCCTTGGCGACCGGAGGAGCGGGGCGGGTTGTTGCGGGTCACGGGGGTCGCTTCCTTACGGGAGACAGCGGTGCGGGGACGGATCACGAACGGGGTGGGGCGGGTGGCACGCGGACACGGACGGAACAGCGGACGGACACACGGACACACGGACGGAGCGCGGCGCCGCGCGGCGGGCACGGCGGCCCGCGACGGACCGGGAACGGTCCGCCACGGGCCCATTGAAGGCCATCGGGAGGCCCGACGGGCCGCGCGGGCGCTCAGTCGCGCGGCGCGGCGTCCGACCCGCCCGGGCGCCCGCCGGCCGCACCGGCACCCGGCTCGGCGGGCGGGGCCGGCCGCCGCCGCAGCTCGCCGCGGCGCACCGCGCCGGGCGCGGACCACGCCTTGGGCGCCTTGCGCCGTTCCGAGGACTCCAACTGCCAGGGTACGGACGTCACCATCACGCCGGGCTTGAACAGCAGCCGTCCCTTGAGCCGCAGCGCGCTCTGGTTGTGCAGCAGGTGCTCGTACCAGTGCCCGACGACGTACTCGGGGATGTAGACGGCGACCACGTCGCGCGGGCTGGAGCGGCGCAGGTTCTTGACGTACTCCAGCACCGGCCCGGTGATCTCGCGGTACGGCGAGTCGAGGACCTTCAGCGGCACGTCGAGGCCGCGTTCGTCCCACTCCTCGCGCAGCGCCGCGGTGTCCACCGGGTCGACGTTGACGGTGACGGCCTCCAGGGTCTGGGCCCGGGCCAGCCGGGCGTACGCGAGGGCGCGCAGCGCGGGCTTGTGCAGCTTGGAGACCAGCACGATGGCGTGCACCCGGGTCGGCGGGGTGAAGTCCTCGGGCTCCTCGGCGGCCTTGAGCTCGGCGCTGACCCGGTCGTAGTGGCGGCGGATCGCCTTCATCATCACGAACAGCACGACCATCAGGGCGATCGCGACCCAGGCGTGGCCGATCTTGGTGGCGAGCACCACGATCAGCACGGCCATGGTCATCACCAGGCCGAAGGCGTTGATCGCCCGGCTGCGCTGCATGTGGGCGCGCTTCTTCGGGTCGGTCTCGGTGCGCAGCAGCCTGGTCCAGTGCCGGATCATGCCGGACTGGCTCATGTTGAACGCCACGAAGACGCCGACGATGTACAGCTGGATCAGCCGGTTCGGGTCGGCGTCGAACGCCACGATGAACAGGATCGCCGCACCGGCCAGCAGCACGATGCCGTTGGAGTACGCCAGCCGGTCGCCGCGGGTGTGCAGCTGCCGGGGCAGGTAGCGGTCCTGGGCGAGGATCGCGCCGAGCACCGGGAAGCCGTTGAACGCGGTGTTGGCGGCCAGCACCAGGATCAGGCCGGTGGTCGCCGCGACGAAGTAGAAGCCGGGCGTGAAGTTGGAGAACACCGCCTCGGAGATCTGCGCCAGCACGGTCTTCTGGTGGTACCCGGCCGGCGCGCCGACCAGCTGCTCCGCCGGGTTCTCGGCCATCTGCGTGCCGGTCAGGTGGGCCAGGTAGATGATGCCCATGAACATCGTCACGGCGATGGTGGCCATCATCAGCAGCGTGGTCGCCGCGTTCTTGCTCTTCGGCTTGCGGAACGCGGGCACGCCGTTGGAGATCGCCTCCACGCCGGTCAGCGCCGCACAGCCCGAGGAGAACGCCTTGAGCAGCAGGAACACCAGCGCGAACCCGGCCAGCGAGCCGTTGCCGGGCGTCGCCTCCAGGTGGTACGCGGAGCTCTCGGCGGGCAGCTCCGTGCCGAACCCGAAGTGCCGCACCAGGCCGTAGACCACCATGCCGATGACGCCGACCATGAACGCGTACGTCGGCACGGCGAACGCCGAACCGGACTCGCGCACGCCGCGCAGGTTCATCCCCATCAGCACGACGACCAGGAACACCGACAGCCCCAGCTCGTGCCCGCGCAGCGCGGGCACCGCCGACACCACGTTGGCCACGCCCGAGGTGGTCGACACCGCCACGGTGAGGATGTAGTCGACCATCAGCGCGCTCGCCACCACCAGGCCGGAGTTCGGCCCGTGGTTGACGGTGGCGACCTCGTAGTCGCCGCCGCCGCTCGGGTAGGCGTGCACGTTCTGCCGGTACGAGGCGACCACCGCGAGCATCACGACGGCGACCACGACGCCGATCTGCCAGGAGAAGTGGATCGCCGAGGCGCCGGCCAGCGACAGCGTCAGCAGGATCTCCTCCGGCGCGTAGGCGACGGAGGAGAGCGCGTCCGAGGCGAACACCGGCAGGGCGAGCCGCTTGGGGAGCAGCGTCTCCCCCAGCTTGTCGCTGCGCAGCGCACGCCCGATCAGGATGCGTTTCGGTAGGTCAGCAGGCATAGGCACAGCAAGGAATCGTAAGGGCTCCGACCGGCACCCGGTGCCGCGCGGGGCCACCTTGCTCGCGACCGTGTTCGGCGGACCGGCTAGCGTGTCGACAGAAGGGTTTGCGGGCAACACCGGGTTGCCCCCTCGCGTCGGATCACAGGCGCGGCCGACAAGTGGCTCCCCCAATCGGGGGCACGGAAGGACGATGAGCGGTGTTTACGCAGGTCATGACCCCAACGGACCGGGTGAGGTAGGCGCGTGCACATCGTCATCATGGGCTGCGGACGCGTGGGCTCCGCCCTCGCCAGAGCGCTCGAGAAACAGGGCCACTCGATCGCGATCATCGATCAGGACCCGACCGCCTTCCGTCGGCTCGGCGCGGGCTTCAACGGCCGCCGGGTCACCGGCGTCGGCTTCGACCAGGACACCCTGAAGGAGGCCGGCATCGAGGAGGCGGGCGCCTTCGCCGCCGTCTCCAGCGGTGACAACTCGAACATCATCGCGGCCCGGGTGGCCCGCGAGAACTTCGGCGTCGAGCACGTCGCGGCCCGCATCTACGACCCGCGCCGCGCCGAGGTCTACCAGCGCCTGGGCATCCCGACCGTCGCCACCGTGCGCTGGACCGCCGACCAGATGCTGCGCCGGCTGCTGCCCAGCGGCGCCGAGCCGGTCTGGCAGGACCCGTCGGGCTCCGTGCAGCTCGCCGAGGTCGCGTTCACCCCGGACTGGATCGGCCACCGGCTCGCCGACCTGGAGGCCGCCGCCGGCGTCCGGGTGGCGTTCGTCACCCGGGTCGGCGAGGGCGTGCTGCCCGCCCCGCAGATGGTGGTGCAGGAGGGCGACCTGATCCACGTGATGCTGCGCCGCAACGAACTGACCGCGGTCGAGGCGGCGTTCGCCAAGGGCCCCGAGGAGGCTGGTCACTGATGCGCGTCGCCATCGCCGGAGCCGGAGCCGTCGGCCGTTCGATCGCCGGGGAGCTGCTGGAGAACGGCCACGAGGTCCTGCTGATCGACAAGAACCCGAACTCCATCTCGGTGGAGCGCGTCCCGCTCGCCGAGTGGCTGCTCGCCGACGCCTGCGAGATCACCTCGCTGGACGAGGCCGCGCTGCAACGCTGCCACGTGGTGATCGCCGCCACCGGTGACGACAAGGTCAACCTGGTGGTGTCGCTGCTCGCCAAGACCGAGTACGGCGTGCCGCGGGTGGTCGCCCGGGTGAACAACCCGCGCAACGAGTGGCTGTACAACGAGTCCTGGGGCGTGGACGTCGCGGTCTCCACCCCGCGCCTGATGTCGGCGCTGGTCGAGGAGGCGGTGAGCGTCGGTGACCTGGTCCGGCTGATGCGCTTCTCCCAGGGCAACGCCAACCTGGTCGAGCTGACCCTGGCCGCCGACACCGAACTGGTCGGCACCCGGGTCGGCGACGTGGCCTGGCCGGTGGACACCGCGCTGGTCACCATCATCCGCGCGGGCCGGGTGCTGGTGCCGGGCGGCAGCGACACCCTGGAGGCCGGTGACGAGCTGCTGTTCGTCGCCGCCCAGGAGCGCGAGGAGGAGCTGGAGACGCTGCTGGCCGGCTGACCCGCTCCCGCGACGACGGAGGGCCCCGCGCGGTGCGCGGGGCCCTCCGGTCACTTCTCCGGCTCGTCCTCGTCGTCCGGCTCCGCCTTGATCGGCGGCGGCGCGGTCAGCAGGATCCGCCAGGTCACGTACATCGCCAGCAGCAGCGGCGGGATGCCGAGCGCGACCTTCAGCCAGCCCAGCAGGTTGATGTTGTGGGTGAAGTACAGCGGGAACAGGATCACCGGCTTCAGGCCCATGATCAGCACCCAGGCCCAGGTCGCCCTGGTGTAGGCGGCCAGCCGGCCCGGGTTCTGCTTGCGCCAGGTGAACATCTCGCCGGTGATCGGGCCGAGCATCAGTCCGATCATCGGCCAGCGCACCAGGGCGGAGACCGCCAGCGCCAGGCAGTAGCCGACGTTCCACAGCAGGCCCGGCAGGTAGAAGTCCTCGGCCTTGCCGGTCTTCATCGAGATCCAGGCGCCGATCGCCACGCCGAACACGCCGGAGAAGGCGTGCTGGATGGTCTCCCGGCGGGCCAGCCGGACCACCACGAACACCGCGCACAGCGCGAGCGCCGACCAGGCGGCCACCGGCACCTTGTGGGTGATGTTGAACGCGACGATGTACACCAGGCCCGGCAGCGTCATGTCGACCATGCCGCGGATGCCGCCGAACGCCTTGAGCACCGTCTCGGCGGCCTCCTTGGAGGCGTCGCGCTCCGGCTCGGCACCGACCGGCCCGGGACCGTCCAGCTGCCCATGCCCGCCGGCCGGGCCGTACCCGCCGGGCCGCTCCTCGTCCCGCGGACCGTGCGCGGTCACCCTGGTCGCCTCATTGCTCACGCGGACTCGTTCCCGTGTCCCACCGGACGCAGCTCGTAGCGGGGATTGAAGAGCACGCGGCGCCCGCGTGCGTGGCTGATCCGGCCGCTGGCGATCAGGCGGCGGCCCGGCTCTATGCCCACGATCGAGCGGCGGCCCAGCCACACCACGTCCAGCGCCTCCGTGCCGTCGAACAGCTCGGCCTCCAGCGCGGGCACTCCCGCGCGGGGGCGGAGCGTGACGGTGCGCAGGGTGCCGGCGACGGTGACGACCTCGCGGTCACCGCAGGCGGCGATCGGGGTGCAGCCCGCCTCCGCGGTGTCCTGCCGCAGCTCCTCGGCCTCCAGCTCCTCGGAGGAGGAGGTCAACCGGCTCAGCATGCGGCGGAAACGGCCTTGCGGCTGGTCGCCGATGTTGTCACCACTCATGCCGGAAGGGTACCGGTTCGCCGGTGCCGGGCGGCAGGGCCGCGGGTCCGACCCGCGGCCGGGTCACGGCTCGAAGCGGTAGCCCATGCCCGGTTCGGTGATGAAGTGCCGGGGGTGCGAGGGGTCCGCCTCCAGCTTGCGGCGCAGCTGCGCCAGGTAGACCCGCAGGTAGTTGGTCTCCTTGCGGTAGGCCGGTCCCCAGACCTCCTGGAGCAGCTGGGTCTGGCTGACCAGCCGCCCGGAGTTGCGCACCAGCACCTCCAGCAGGTGCCACTCGGTGGGGGTGAGCCGGACGTCGGCCCCCTGGCGGTTGACCTTCTTCGCGGCCAGGTCGACGGTGAAGCCCTCGGTGGCGATCACCGGCTCGCCCCCGGCGGCGACCGGTTCGGCCCGGCGGACGGCGGCCCGCATCCGGGCCAGCAGCTCGTCCATGCCGAACGGCTTGGTGACGTAGTCGTCGGCGCCGGCGTCCAGCGCCTCGACCTTCTCGTCGGAGGCGTGCCGGGCGGACAGCACGATGATCGGCACCCTGGTCCAGCCGCGCAGGCCGCGGATCACCTCGACGCCGTCCATGTCAGGCAGGCCCAGGTCGAGGACCACCACGTCGGGGTGGCGGGCGGCGGCCAGCTCCAGCGCGCTCGCGCCGTCGTGCGCGGAGTCCACCTCGTACTTGCGGGCCTTGAGGTTGATCACCAGGGCGCGGACGATCTGCGGCTCGTCGTCCACCACGAGGACCCGGGTCATGCGGGACCGGCCTTTCGCTTGTCGGGGGAGCCCCCGTCGGGACTCCGGGGGGCGCGGTCGGACGGCTCGACGGCGGGCGGCTCGACGGCCGGGAGCCCGGCGGTGGGCGGCTCGGCGGCGGGGAGTTCGACGGCCGGGAGCGAGACCACCATGGTCAGTCCGCCGCCGGGGGTGTCCTCGGCGGTGACGGTGCCGCCCATCGCCTCGGCGAAGCCGCGCGCCACCGCCAGGCCGAGGCCGACCCCGGCGCCGCGCGGGGCGTCGCCGTAGCGCTGGAACGGGGCGAAGATCCGCTCCCGGGCCTCCTCGGGGACGCCCGGGCCGCGGTCGACCACCCGCAGCTCGACCCGGCCGTCCCGTTCCAGCAGGTCCGCCTTCACCAGGACGGGTGATCGCGACGGCCCGTACTTGACGGCGTTCTCCACCAGGTTGGCCAGCACCCGCTCCAGCAGCCCGGCGTCGGCCCGCACCATCGGCAGCGACTCCGCCACGTCCAGGCGCACGCTGCCGGGCGGCACGCCGCCGAGCGCGAACGGCACCACCTCGTCCAGGTCGGTGGGCTGCAGCAGCGGGGTGACGGTGCCGGTCTGCAGGCGGCTCATGTCCAGCAGGTTGTTGATCAGGTGGTCGAGGCGGTCCGCGCCGGACTCGATCCCGGCCAGCAGCTCCGCCTCGTCCTCCGGGTCCCACTCGACGTCCTCGGCGCGCAGCGAGGAGACCGCGGCCTTGATCCCGGCCAGCGGGGTGCGCAGGTCGTGCGAGACGGCGGCCAGCAGCGCGGTGCGGATCCGGTTGCCCTCGGCCTCCCGGCGGGCCGCCGCGGCCTCCCCCGCCAGCCGGCGGCGCTCCAGCAGGACGGCCGCCTGGTTGGCGAACGCGCCGAGCATCCGCCGGTCCTCGGCGGGCAGCACCCGGCCGCGCAGCACCAGCGCGAGCCGCTCGCCGACCGGGACGTCCACGTCGCCCTGCTCCGGCCCGGCGGGCGGCCGCGGCCCGACCGCGGCGGCGGCCTGCCACCGGCCGTGCGGGCCGGGCGGGTCGGTGCGCTCCAGCAGCGCCACCGCCTCCTGCTGGAAGGTCTCCCGGACCTGCTCCAGCAGCGCCGTCAGCACCCCCTCGCCGGTGGGCGCGCCGCGCAGCACCGTGCCGGCCAGCGCGGACAGCGTCTGCGCCTCGGCCTGGGCCCGGGCCGCGAGGTGGCTGCGCCGGGCGGCCAGGTCGACCACGGTGGCGACCGCGATGCCGACCGCGGCGAAGATCACCACCGCGGCGATGTTCTCCGGCTGGGCGATGGTGAAGGTGTGCACGGGGGGCGCGAAGTAGTAGTTGAGCGCCGAGGAGGAGACCAGCGCGGAGGCGATCGCCGGGAACAGCCCGCCCACCAGCGCCGCGCCCACCGTCAGCGACAGGAACAGCAGCATCTCGGTGGACAGCCCCGGCCCGCTGGTGCGGGTCAGCGCCAGCGCCAGCAGCGGCGGCCCGGCCACCCCGATCACCCAGCCCGCGACCGTCCTGGTCCGGCCCAGGTCGGTCACCTTGCGGATCGGGATCCGGCCCCGGCCGCGCGCCGCGTGCTCGTGGTTGACCATGTGGACGTCGATGTCCCCGGAGTCCCGGGTCACCGTGTAGCCCACGCCCGGCCCGTACACGTACTGCCAGACCTTGCGGCGGCTGGTGCCGATCACGATCTGGGTGGCGTTGACGCCGCGCGCGAAGTCCAGCAGCCCGGCCGCCGGGTCGTCGCCGAGCACCGGGTGGAAGCTGCCGCCCAGGCTCTCCACCAGCGCCCGCTGCTCGATCAGCGCCCGCGGGGAGGAGCCGGACAGCCCGTCGGAGCGCGAGATGTGCACCGCCAGCAGCTCGCCGGCGCTGTTGCGGGCCGCGATCCGGGCCGCCCGGCGGATCAGCGTGGCGCCCTCCGGGCCGCCGGTCAGGCCGACCACGATCCGCTCCCGGGCCTGCCAGGTGCCCTGGATGCCCTGCTCGGCCCGGTAGCGCTGGAGGTACTCGTCGACCCGGTCGGCCGTCCACAGCAGCGCCAGCTCGCGCAGCGCGGTCAGGTTCCCGGGCCGGAAGTAGTGCGCGAGCGCCGCGTCCACCTTCTCCGGCGCGTACACGTTGCCGTGGGCGAGGCGGCGGCGCAGCGCCTGCGGGGACATGTCGACCAGCTCGATCTGCTCGGCCCGCCGCACCACCTCGTCCGGGACGGTCTCCCGCTGCCGGACGCCGGTGATGCCCTCGACCACGTCCCCCAGCGACTCCAGGTGCTGGATGTTGACGGTGGAGACCACGTCGATCCCGGCCGCCAGCAGCTCCTCGACGTCCTGCCAGCGCTTGGCGTTGCGCGAGCCCGGGACGTTGGTGTGCGCGAGCTCGTCGACCAGCGCGACCGCCGGGTCGCGGGCCAGCACCGCGTCCAGGTCCAGCTCGGTGAACTCGGCGCCGCGGTGGGTCGCCGTCCGGCGCGGGACGGTCTCCAGCCCGTCCAGCAGCGCGGCGGTGCGGGCCCGGCCGTGGGTCTCCACGAAGCCGACCACCACGTCCGCGCCGCGGCCGGTCCGGCGGTGCGCCTCGGCCAGCATGGCGTAGGTCTTGCCGACGCCCGGGGCCGCCCCGAGGTAGATCCGCAGCCTGCCGCGGGCCGTGTGCACCATGCTCCGAGCCTACGGTCCACGATCGCAATATCCGCTGATCAGACGGGCCCGGGCGGAGAATTGACGACTTCTTGACGCCCGCCGCCGCCGTTCGGGTCACAATGCCGGGGTCAGCGAACGACCCGAGGAGGAACCACCATGCGCGGACTCGTACTCGGCGGCGGCGGCCTCGCCGGCATCTCCTGGGAGACCGGCCTGCTGCACGGCCTCGCCGAAGCCGGACTCGACCTCCCCGCCACCACCGACCACGTCCTCGGCACCTCGGCCGGCGCCACCGTCGCCGGACAGCTCGCCTCCGGCCTGCCGCTCGCCGAGCTCTACCGCCGCCAGGCCGACCCGGCCGCCCAGAACCACGAGCTCGTCCCGCCCGCCGAGACCGTCGGCGCGCTCTTCGAGACCTTCCACCAGCTGGTCACCGAGATCACCGACCCCGCCGAACTCCGCCGCCGCGTCGGCGAGTTCGCCCTCGCCGCCGACACCGTCCCGGCCGCCGACCGGCGCGCCGTCATCGCCGGCCGCCTCCCCGGCCACGACTGGCCCGCCTGGCCGCTCACCCTCACCGCCGTCGACGCCGGCACCGGCGAACCCCGCACCTTCGACCGGCACAGCGGCGTCCCCCTGGTCGACGCGGTCGCCGCCAGCTGCGCCGTCCCCGGCATCTGGCCCACCGTCGAGATCGACGGCCGCCCCTACATGGACGGCGGCACCCGCAGCTCGAACAACGCCGACCTGATGACCGGCGAGCGGACCGTCCTGGTCCTCGCCCCGGTCGTCGACCTCTTCCTCACCGCCGAACTCGCCCGCCTCGAAGCCGCCGGACAGCGTGTCCTCGCCGTCTCCCCCGACGAGGACTCCCTCGCCGCGGCCGGCCCCAACCCGCTCGACACCGCCGTCCGCACCCCCTCCGCCGAAGCCGGCCGGGCCCAGGGCCGCCGGATCGCCGACCAGGTCCGCGCCCTCTGGACCAGCTGAGCCGTAGGCCCGGAGGGGACGTTCCACCCCTCCGGGCCTACGGCTCCACGATCCGGCCGGCCCGCAGCTCCAGGACCCGGTCGGCCAGCGCCGTCACCCCCTCGCTGCGCATCCCCTTGCTGCGCACCACCGCGCGCAGCAACTGCACGATCGCCGGACCGGTCTCCGAGTCCAGCTGCCCGGTCGGCTCGTCCGCGATCAGCAGCGCCGGATCGTTCGCCAACGCCCGCGCCACCGCCACCCGCTGCTGCTGACCGCCCGACATCTCAGTCGGCCGCCGCTCCGCGTGCTCCGCCGGCCCGACCATCGCCAGCAGCGTCCGGGCCCGCTCCTCGCGCTCCCGCACCGCCACCCTGCGCAGCCGCATCGGCACCCCGACGTTCTCCGCCGCCGTCAGCACCGAGACCAGGCCGAACGGCTGGAACACGAACCCGATCCGGTTCCGCCGCAGCTCCAGCCGGCCCGCCTCGTCCAGCCCCGCCAGGTCCGTCCCGGCGATGCTGATCCTCCCCGCGGACGGCGTGTCCAGCCCGCCCACCAGGTTCAGCAGCGTCGTCTTGCCCGAACCCGGCCGCCCGCGCAGCGCCGTCAACTCCCCGGCCCGCGCCGTGAACGACACCCCGCGCACCGCGTGCACCGCCCGGTCGCCCTCCCCGAACGTCCGGTGCACGTCCTCCACGACCACCATCGCGCCACCACTCATCCGTGCACCTCTTCCTCGGCCCGCCACACCGCGATGTGGTCCTCTTCCCACGCCGACCGCACCCGGCGGCTGCGCCGCGACACCCCCGCGGAGTCCACCGGCAACTGCGACCGGCCCACCCAGTCCAGCCTCCGCAGGGCCTCCACCTCGACCCCCTCGGAGCGGTGGAAGCGCACCGGGCTCCCGCACACCACCGTCCCCGCCACGGGCGGCGGCCAGGGCTCGGCCCCCCTACCGCGCAGCTCCGTGAAATCCGCCCCGACCCCCACGCCGCTCCCCCTCCGGCCTCGGACCGGGAGCCCCACGGCTCGGTACGGCCTCGTCCCCCGGGCCGGCGCCGAACCGGACGGGCGGGGCGGTCCCCTGTTCCGCCCCGGCCGACCGATCCAGCGCACCCGGCGACCGCCACCCGCACGGTGACGGCCCCACCACTCCAACGCCGCCCGCAGCAGGGGGGTTGCACGGGTTCTCGAACTTTTTTCGAAACCTCCCATCCTCTCCCCGCCGTCCGCCCGGCACCGCCACCGCTGTTGCCGCTCAGCCGACCGGCACGACCGGCGTCTCCGTCCCCGCCACCGGCTCACCCAAGGACAGGAACTCCGCCGCCGAGACCCGGAACGCCTGCGACAACCCCACCTCCGGCACCACCCCGCGCCCGCCCCGACACACCGTCAGCACCGCCACCATCGACCCCCGGACGTGCACCGCGACCTCCTCCGCGCGCACCGAGGGCTGCCACAGACCCAACGCCGCCACCCCGACCGACCGCTCCTCCACCGCCCAGCCCGCGCCCGACCCCACGCACTCCCCACCCGCCAACAGCCGGGCCCCGGCGACCTCCGCGTCCGCCACCGTCCGGAAACCCAGCACGTACTGGTGCGCCGACGCCGCCAGGTCCCCACCGTCCGTGTACGCCTCCCCCCACACCCGCACCGCCCCCGCCGACGCCACCAGGCCCGACACACACCCCTCCCTGAGGCCCGCGCCCCACTGCGCCGACGCCGACGCGGACGCCGGTGCCGGTGCCGAGCGCGACGGCCCGGAAGCGGACACGGGGGTGGACGCGGACGCAGAGGTGGACGCGGAGGCCGGCGCGGACCAGGAGGGCGATGCACCGGCGGCACTCGCCGACGGGGACACCGCCGTCCACGGGCCGTACCCGCCCAGTACGCTCGGCATCCGCGCCGCCCCCAGCGCCAACGCCCGTACCTCTGGCTCCGCCGACGCCAGCGACAGCAACTCCCCGGCCGGAACCGACGCCCCCGCACTCGCGCTCGTGCTCGCGCTCCCGCTCGCCGACGGCAGTGGCGGCAACGGCAGCGCCAACGTCACCGTCTCCTTCGGACGCGGCAACGCCGACTGCTCCACCGGCACCCCCGCCGCCCCGTGCCCGCCCTGCAACGGCACCACCGCCACCGCCGTCCACAGCACCGCGCCACCCAGCACCCCCGCCCCGGCCACCGCACCCGCCCGCCGCCGGCGCTTGCGCCGCGCCCCCCGCCGGGCCACCTCCGTGCTCTCCGGCACCGGGACCCCCAGCACCACCTCACGCCGCAGCCCGTCGAACATCGCCTCCAACCGGGCAGCCCCGATCGCCGGACGGTCCTCCGTCTCGTCCACCTCCGGTACCTCGGACCTAGACATGCGACCCGCAGTCCTCCGCCACCCGCGCCCGTCCCTCCGTCAACTCCACCGCGACCGGCCCCCCTTCGGCACGGCCGACCCCCGCCACCCGCTGCTCCCGCTCACCCGCGGCAGCCGCCCGAACCGGCCGCAGCGACGCGACCACCGGCTCCTCGACGACCACCTCCGGCTCTTCCCCCAACAACCCCGCCAACGCCTGCCGCCCCCGGTGCAGGCGCGCCTTCACCGTCCCCACCGGCACCCCCTCGTCCGCGGCGATCTCCGCCACCGAACGACCCCCCATGTGGTGCCACACCAACGCCGACCGCTGCGCCTCCGGCAACTGCCGCAACGCCTCCACCAACGCCACCGTCTCCGGTCCGGGCCCCGGAACCGGCGACTGCCCGTCGCCGTGCCGGATCCAGCTCTGCAACGCGGTCCGGGCCCGCCGCCACCGGCTGATCGCGATCCGCTGCCCCGTCAACCGCACCCAGGCCACCGGATTCTCGTGCGACACCAGCCGCCCCCAGTGGTTCCAGGCCCGGACGAACGCCTCCTGGGCCGCGTCCTGTGCCTCCCCCAGATCACCCGTCAGCGCGTACAGGTGCGCCACCAGTTGCCCGTACGCCGCCTCGTAGAACGCCCGAAAGTCGTCGTCGCCCCGCTCGGCTCTGCCACCGGGCCCCTCGCCCTGCTCCACGACCATGACGTCACAGTGTGCCGTGCACCGCCCCACCCGGCAATACTCCGCTGCCGCCGGCCTATTCCGCCCTCCATTCCGTCCCGGACATGCAGAAAGGGCCCCAGCCGTGAGGCTGGAGCCCTTTCTTTGAAAGATTGTTCGGCGGCGTCCTACTCTCCCACAGGGTCCCCCCTGCAGTACCATCGGCGCTGTGAGGCTTAGCTTCCGGGTTCGGAATGTAACCGGGCGTTTCCCTCACGCTATGACCACCGAAACACGGTGAAACTGTGCACCGCCCACCCGTGGCAGGGCGGGGGTCGTTGTTTCAGAACAACACAGTGGACGCGAGCAACTGAGGACAAGCCCTCGGCCTATTAGTACCGGTCAACTCCACCCCTCACAGGGCTTCCATATCCGGCCTATCAACCCAGTCGTCTACTGGGAGCCTTACCCTCTCAAGGAGGTGGGAGTGCTCATCTCGAAGC
>NZ_QLLT01000027.1 GCF_003259315.1 Kitasatospora sp. SolWspMP-SS2h
TCCGACGTTTCAAACTCTAGCCGATCCCCGCTCCGAAAAGCGAATCGGCCGCAATCTCCGGAAAAGCGCACGACGAATACGAACGGGGACGCGAAAGACACGCGACCCGCCACGGATCAGCCGAACCGGTTTTCCAAGGGATTGGCCGCCCCGGGACCGTCCACGCCGACACGTGTCCGGTGCTCCCTGCCGAGCGACCAGTGAACACTACGCCGGATCCGGGCCCGGTGCAAACAACCGCCCGCAGTGAGCGGTGACAGCCGGGATGACAGCCGGAAGGCCGGCCCCGGGTGGGGGCCGGCCTTCGGTCGTGCCGGGGCGCGGTGGACTGCTCAGTTGTTGGTGGGGAAGCCCAGGTTGATGCCGCCGTGCGAGGGGTCGAGCCAGCGCTGGGTGACGGCCTTGCCGCGGGTGAAGAACTGGACGCCGTCGGCGCCGTAGGCGTGGGAGTCGCCGAACAGCGAGGCCTTCCAGCCGCCGAAGGAGTAGTAGGCGACGGGGACGGGGATCGGCACGTTGATGCCGACCATGCCGACCTCGACCTCGTTCTGGAAGCGCCGGGCGGCGCCGCCGTCGTTGGTGAAGATGGCGGTGCCGTTGCCGTACGGGTTGGCGTTGATGAGCTCCAGGCCCTCGTCGTAGGAGGGGACCCGGACGACCGACAGGATCGGGCCGAAGATCTCGTCGTTGTAGACGGACATGCCCGGCTTGACGTGGTCGAACAGGGTGGGGCCGAGCCAGAAGCCGTCGGCGGTGGGGGCGCCGGTGGCGTCCTCGGCGGCGATGGCGTGCTTGCGGCCGTCGACGGCCAGCTCGGCGCCGTCGGCGACGCCGGACTCGACGTAGGAGGTGACCTTGTCGCGGTGCTGGCCGGTGACCAGGGGGCCCATCTCGGAGTCGCCGTTGCAGCCGGGGCCGACCTTGAGGGTGGCCATCCGCTCCTTGATCTTGGCGACCAGCTCGTCGCCGATCGGGTCGACGGCGACCAGGACGGAGACGGCCATGCAGCGCTCGCCGGCCGCGCCGAAGCCGGCGTTGATGGCGGCGTCGGCGGCCAGGTCGAGGTCGGCGTCGGGGAGCACCAGCATGTGGTTCTTGGCGCCGCCGAGGGCCTGCACGCGCTTGCCGTAGCGGGTGCCGTTCTCGTACACGTAGCGGGCGATGGGGGTGGAGCCGACGAAGGAGACCGACTTGACGTCGGGGTGCTCCAGGAGGCGGTCGACGGAGACCTTGTCGCCGTGGACGACGTTGAAGACGCCGTCGGGGAGGCCGGCCTCCTTCCACAGCTCGGCGATGAAGTTGGCGGCGGACGGGTCCTTCTCGGACGGCTTGAGGATGACCGTGTTGCCGGCCGCGATGGCGATCGGGAAGAACCACATCGGCACCATGGCCGGGAAGTTGAACGGCGAGATGATGGCGACCGGGCCGAGCGGCTGGCGGATCGAGTAGACGTCGACGCCGGTGGAGGCCTGCTCGGTGAAGCCGCCCTTGATCAGCTGCGGGATGCCGCAGGCGTACTCGACGACCTCCTGGCCGCGGGCCAGCTCGCCGAGGGCGTCGGAGTGCACCTTGCCGTGTTCGGAGACGATGATCGCGGCGAGTTCGTCCTTGCGGGCGTTGAACAGCTCGCGGAAGTTGAACAGCACCTGGGTGCGCTTGGCGATGGAGGCCTGGCGCCAGGTGGTGAACGCCTGGGCGGCAGCGGCGACCGCCTGGTCGACCTCGGCGATCTCGGCGAAGTCCACCTGGCCGGTGACCTGGCCGGTGGCCGGGTCGTGGATGTCGCCGCGGCGGGGCGCGGTTCCGGCGGTGGCGACGTACTGGCCGCCGATCCAGTGGGTGATGTGCTTGCTGCTCAAGGGTCTCTGCCTCCGATGTCCACGGATGTCCCGCGCTCGTCCTCCAGTCTGCGCGGGACGGCCGGCCCGCTCAACGAGCATCCTGACGGGGAAGCGCGATTCACCCTTACAGGTCGTCGGAGCGCTCCGCCTGGTCCGGGGAGTCTGGGGAGTCCAGGCGGTCGAGGTGGTCGAGGTGGTCCAGGTAGGGGTCGTGCAGGCCGTCGGCGAGGGCGGTGGTCTCCAGCAGGTCGAGGCGCAGGTCCTGGGCCCAGGTCTCGGCCCACTGCCGGGTGCCGGTGGCCTCGGGCGGGAGCAGGGCGGCGGCGGTCTCCAGCCGGTCGGCGAGCGCGCGGGCGGTGAAGTCCTCGTCGAACGCGCCTGCCAGGGAGAGAAGTTCGCCCTCCCGCCGGTGGTCGGTGAGGGCGTGCAGGGCCTGGAGGTCGGCGGGCAGGGCGCGTTCGCAGAGGGTGAGGACGGCGAGCGCGGCGGTGTCGTCCAGCGCGGCGACTGGGACGGGGGCGCCGTCGGGGAGGGTCGGCGGGTGGCGCAGCGGTTCGCGGCGCAGTTCGACGCCGAGCGGCGGCAGCTCGGCCCGTGGGGTCTCTCCCGGGGCGCCGTTCAGGGGCTGCTCAGCCGCGCTGACGGCGAGTTGGCGGCGGCGGGCGGTGCCGGGCGGCGTCTGGACGCGGTGGCCGGCGGCGCGGAGGGTCTCGGCGAGTCCGGTGGCGAGGTCGGCCAGCGGCGGGCCTTCGGCGGTGACCAGCAGCAGGTCGGTGCCGCGGACGGGGGCGGCCAGGCCGTGCAGGCGCAGCGCGTCCGGTCCGGCCAGCGTGAGGCCGTGCCGCAGGCAGTACGGCTGGACAGCGGCGAGCAGCGCGGCCCGGTCGCGGTCCCGATCGAGTTCGCGGTCGCGGTCCCGAACACGCTCGCGGTCGCCGGGCGGCCCGGGTTCGTCGACGAGGTGGGCGGGGCTGGTGTCGTCCATGGGGTCAGTCTGTCCCGTCCGGCCCGATCCAGTGCAGTCCGTTCCGTCCCGTCCGCTCCCGTCCGTCCCGCGCCCCACCCGTCCCGTCCGGGTACGGCCCGCGCAGGTGCGCGGCGGCGTCGTGCAGGGCGAGTTCGAGGGCGCGGGGGTCGACGAGCCGGCCGTCGGGGTGCGGGGGGATCAGCCAGTGCGGGCCGCGGGTGGGGCGGGTGGGGTGCGGGACGGCGATCCAGGTGCCGTCGCCGGAGGCGCGGATGCCGGTGCCGGTCCAGCGTTCGGCGGTGCCGACGGGGACGAGGAAGCCGACGGTGTCGCCGTCGGGGTCCTCCAGGACGGGGCCGCCGCCGGGCCGGTCGAGCAGTGCGGCGGCGGGGCGGCCGAGCGGGCCGGGGGCGTGCAGGACGTCCCAGCGGCGGCCGGCGGGGAGCAGGGCGAGGCCGAACCGGGTGCGTTCCCAGGTGCGCCGGCACTGGTCGGGGTCGGGGGCGGCCTCGGCCAGCCAGTGCAGGGCGCTGGGGTGGCGGACGGTGCTCACGGGCGGTTCCTCGTCTCTCCCGGGTGGCGGGCGGCGGGCGGGGTGCCTGCTGCCGTCACCCGGGAGAGCGGGGTACCGGGGATCTCTTACACGGATCGGCGGGCCGCCCGCGGGCGGCCCGTGGTCAGCGGTCGCCGAAGATCGTCCGGTGCCAGTCCTTGCGGGCGACCGCGGTGGTGTCGAACATGACGTGCTTGACCTGGGTGTACTCGTCGAGCGAGTACTGCGACATGTCCTTGCCGTAGCCGGACGCCTTGTACCCGCCGTGCGGCATCTCGCTGATGATCGGGATGTGGTCGTTCACCCAGACGCAGCCGGCCGCGATCTCGCGGGTGGCGCGCAGCGAGCGGTGGACGTCGCGGGTCCAGGCGGAGGCGGCCAGGCCGTAGGGGGTGTCGTTGGCCAGGCGCAGGCCCTCCTCGTCGCTGTCGAAGGGCAGCACGACGAGGACCGGACCGAAGACCTCGCCCTGGACGACCTCTCTGTCCTGGGCGGCGCCGGTGATCAGGGTGGGGCGGTGGTAGGCGCCGAGCGCGAGGTCGGTGCCGTCGTGGCCCTTGCCGGTGGCGGGGCCGCCGGTGACGACGGTGGCGTAGGAGCGGGCGCGCTCGACGAAGCCGGCGACCCGGTCGCGGTGGGCGTAGGAGACCAGCGGGCCGAGGTCGGTCCGCGGGTCGAGCGGGTCGCCGAGCCGGATGCCCTCGTAGAGCTCGGCGACGCCGGCCACGAAGGCGTCGTAGAGCGGGCGCTGGACGTAGGCGCGGGTGGCGGCGGTGCAGTCCTGGCCGCTGTTGATCAGGGAGGCGGCGACGGCGCCGTGCACGGCGGCGTCGAGGTCGGCGTCGTCGAAGACCACGAAGGGGGCCTTGCCGCCGAGTTCGAGGTGGGTGCGCTTGACGGTGGCGGTGGCGATCTCGGCGACCCGCTTGCCGACGGCGGTGGAGCCGGTGAAGGAGACCATCGCGACGTCGGGGTGGCCGATCAGGTGCTCGCCGGCGGTGCGTCCGGCGCCGGTGACGACGTTGACGACGCCGTCGGGGATGCCGGCGGCGGTGCAGGCGCGGGCGAACATCAGCGAGGTCAGCGGGGTGATCTCGGCGGGCTTGAGGACGATGGTGTTGCCGGCCGCGATGGCCGGGAGGATCTTCCAGGCGGCCATCTGGAGCGGGTAGTTCCAGGGCGCGATGCTGCCGACCACGCCGATCGCCTCGCGGCGTACGTACGAGGTGTGGTCGCCGCTGTACTCGCCGGCGGCCTTGCCCTCCAGGTTGCGGGCGGCGCCCGCGAAGAACGCGGTGTTGTCGATCGTGCCGGGGACGTCGAACTCGGTGGAGAGCTTGATCGGCTTGCCGGTCTGCGCGGTCTCGACCCGGGCGAAGTCCTCGGCGTGCTCGGCCAGGATGCCGGCGAGGCGGTTGAGCGCCTCGGAGCGGGCGCCGGGGGTGGCGCCGGACCACTCGGGGAGGGCGGCGCGGGCGGCGGCGACGGCGGTGTCGACGTCGGCGGCGGTGGCGAGCTCGACCTGCTGGACGGTGGCGCCGTTGGCGGGGTTGACCACGGCGAAGGGCTCGCCGCCGGAGCCCCGGGCGGGGCGGCCCGCGATGTGCTGCGCGCCCTCGTTGAAGCTGGTCAGGTCCATGAGCTGCCTCCATTGCCTACTCGACCCGGCCGACGATGCCTCGGTTCGGCCCCGGGGGCAAGCGTCACTCAGCAACGGCCCGGCCGAAGGGCCTTACACGCTGCAAGGCCGCGTCCGGGCGACAGGGCGTCGCCGTCGCGGATGATTGTCCTGACACCCTGAGAACCCCTTCCCCCTGAGAACCCCCCGGAGGTATCCGCGATGCTCCCCACCGTCGCCCGCGTGCTCGACCTCGACGTGATGCGGCGCGGGGTGCCCCAGGTGGTGGCCGGCGCGGCGGCGCTGGAGCGGCCGGTGCGCTGGGTGCACGTGAGCGAGCTGCCGGACGTGGCGGGGGTGCTGCGCGGCGGCGAGCTGGTGCTGTCGACGGGCATCGCGCTGCCGGAGGACCGGGAGGGGCTGGCCCGGTACGTGCGGGAGCTGGCCGAGGTCGGGGTGGCGGGGCTGGTGATCGAGTTCGGCCGGCGGTACTTCGACTCGCTGCCGCGGGCGCTGGTGGCGGCGGCGGAGCGGCACGGCCTGCCGCTGGTGGTGCTGCGCCGGGAGTTGAAGTTCGTCGCGGTGACCGAGGCGGTGCACGCGCTGGTGGTGAACGCGCAGCTGGAGCAGTTGCGGGTGTCCGAGGCCGTGCACCAGGTGTTCAACGAGCTGGCCACCGAGGGCGCGGAGCCCGCCGAGGTGGTGCGGCAGGTGGCCCGGATGGCGGGCGCGCCGGTGGTGCTGGAGAACCTGGCGCACCAGGTGCTGGCGCACGACCCGGCGGGGCGCGGCGAGGAGGAGCTGCTGGAGAACTGGGAGCACCGCTCGCGCGGCGTGCACCCGGCGGGCCGCACCGGCTACGACCCGCGCTCGGGCTGGCTGGTGACCACGGTCGGGGCGCGCGGCCAGGACTGGGGGCGGCTGGTGCTGGTGGACGAGCCGGTGCCGCTGCCGCCGGACGTGCCGCACCCGCACGCGATGCTGCTGGAGCGCGGTGCGGCGACGCTGGCGCTGAACCGGCTGGTGGTGCGCGACCGGGAGTCGCTGGAGCGGCAGACCCACCGCACCCTGCTGTCCGGCATCCTGACCCACGCGCTGACGGTCTCCGAGGTGGCGCTGCGCGCGCAGGCGCTGGGCGTGCCGCTGGAGGGCCGCCGGCTGGTGGGCGTGGTGCTGCGGCAGCGGCAGGGTCCGCTGCCGGCGGCGCTGGAGGCGCAGGCCCGGCTGCGGGACTTCACCGAGCTGGCGGCGACCGCGATCCGCACCTCCCGGCTGTCGGCGCTGGTCGGCGCGCTGGACGACGAGGGGGTGGGCCTGCTGGTGGCGCTGGGCTCGCAGCAGGAGGAGCACGCCTCGCTGGAGGCGTTCGCGGCGGCGCTGCGCCGGCTGTCCGCGGAGGCGGGCCGGGACGGGGCGGCGGCCGAGCCGGTGATAGCGGTCGGCTCCTCGGTGGGTTCGGTCCGGGACGCCCGGCGCACCCTGCTGGAGGCCACCCAGGTCGCGGACGCGGCGCTGCACGACGCGCCGGGCGGCCGGGCGGCGTACTACCGGCTGCCGGACGTCCGGCTGCGCGGCCTGCTGCACCTGCTGCGCGACGACGAGCGCCTGCAGACTTACGTGGAGCGGGAGTTGGGCCCGCTGCTGGCGTACGACGCGGAGCACGGCGGCCAGTTGGTGCAGATGCTGCGGATCTACCTGGAGCAGGGCCGCAACAAGTCGGCGGCGGCCGACGCCGCGCACCTGTCCCGGCCGTCGTTCTACGACCGGCTGCACAAGGTGGAGCGGATCCTGGGCGTCGACCTGGACCAGGTGGAGTCCTGCCTGTCGCTGCACGTGGCGCTGCTGGCGCTGGACGCGGTGCGCCGCTGACGGCGGGTCAGCGGCGCACCGCGGCCGGTCCCGCGGTCAGTCCCGCGGCCGGGGCGGCGGGACCTGGCCGCGGACCAGCAGTTCCAGGGCCTGCGCGTCGTGCCGGTCGCGGGCGTCGAGGGCGACCCGGGAGCCGTCCGCGAAGTACGCCTCGACCCGGTCGGACCAGGAGCCCATCCGCGGTTCGACCCGGGCGAGCTGCTGCCGGGGGATCTCGCCGTACGGGTGGTAGCCGTCGGAGAGGGCGCTGCCGAGCAGGATCCGGCGGTCGGTGAAGACCAGCACGACGCCGCGGTTCTCGTACCTCCGGTCGCCCGGGCCGCCGGTCAGCACCTGGACGGCGAACCGGCCGGCCTGGCTCTCCCAGCCGCCGGACAGGCCGCGGCCGCGGAGGATCCGCCGGAGGTTGCGGAAGAAGCCGCCGACGGCCTCCTCGATCGCGTCGACGACCGCGCCGAGCAGGTCGAGCAGGACGCCGAGCGCCTGGAACAGGCCGTCCCGTTCCTTCCGGTGGCGGCGCGGGACGCGGCGGAGCAGGTCGCTGAGCTGGATGTCGAGCACGGCGTGCACCTGCTCGCCGGGCGCCAGGTGGGGCGCCACCAGCGGCAGGTGCGAGCCGCCGCCGAGCCGCCGCGGCTCGTACACCTGCGGCGCGGCCGGGTACGGGTGCGGTCCCCGGCCGTACGGGTCGGCGCCGTACGGGCCCGTGCCCGGGGGGCCGCCGGTCATCCGAACGCCTCCGTCACGCGGTTGCCCGGTACCCGGTACGGCTCGCCGTCGGGCGGGCCGTCCAGCGCGCCGGCCACGGTGTCCAGGCCCTGGTCGCCGAGCAGGTTGTCGGTGAGGACGCCGGGGAAGTCGCCGGCGCCGGTGATCGCGCCCAGGCCGCCCTTGACGCCGCCCTTGACCGCGCCGAAGCCCTTGCCCAGGGCCTGCGCGGTGGCGAACTCGCCGAGGTTGGCCATCGAGGGGTTGCGGACCAGGTCGAGGCCGGACTTCCAGCGGTTGCCCCGGCCGCCGAGCTTGCGGACGGCCTTGGCGGCCTTGCGGGCCTTGTTGAACTTGCCCAGGGTGCGCGCCGCCTTCATCGCCTTGACGGCTTCGTGCAGTTCCTTGAGCGCCTTCTCCAGCTTGAGCGAGACCTGGCCCACCCGGGCGATGTAGATGGCGATCTCGCCCTCGACGATGAGCGCCTCGGCGGCGGTGGCCAGGCCCAGGGTGAGGATGTCGACCACCACGGAGGCGGCCAGGGTGATGATCAGGGTCTCGATGGCCTCGCGGATGATCTCGATGATCAGGTTCTCGGCGAGCTGGCACTCGGCGGCGGCCTGGCTGATGATCTGGGCGACCTGGGCCATGTCGGCGGCGGTGGCGTCGACCGCCTCGACGACGGTGGCCATGTGCCCGCCGAACGCGGTGGAGGCCGCGCCCTCCCAGCCGCCCTCGACCCGGGTGCCGGCCGCCCGCAGCTCCTCGGCGACCTCCTGCATCGCCTTCGCCTGGGCCTGCCACTCGTGCGAGGCGGCGGTCAGCGCCTGGAGGTCGCCGGTGACCTTCTCCAGCACGTCCATCAGCCCGGTGGCGTCCAGCGCCGCCTTGACGATGGAGTCGAGGCCCGCGTCGAGGCCCTCGCTGACCGGGTTCTCGAAGCTGGGCAGCGGGGGCAGTTGCCCGGCGACCCGGTCGCGGGTCCACCGGTACGCGTCGACCGCGTCGCCGAACGAGCCGGGGGCCAGGGTGCTCACTGGCCGCCCCCGTACACCGCGGCGGTCTCGTGCTCGTTGCTCTCGTAGTTGTCCACCGCGAACCGGACGCCCTCGGCGGTGCCGTCGAGCAGGTCGATCAGGTCGGCGAAGTTCTCCTGCTCCGCTTCGGCGTGCTCCTGGTAGGAGCCGTGCAGTTCGCCCGAGCCCGGCAGCTTACCGAAGGCCTCGGACGAGAGCTGGACGCCCGCCAGGGCCGAGCGGATCTGCGCGATCCGTTCGGCCTGGGCGTCCAGTACGGCCGCGTATCCGGTCAGTGCTTCGGGCTCGACCCGAAACCCCGTGTCCCCCATGACAGTTCCTTTGCTCTCAGGTCAGGCGAATCATCGTACTGATCCGATGAGCAAAGACATCCGGGGCCCCGGGTGGTTTCCCCGGAGCCCCTGTGGAGAAGTCGCGAAGGATCGTCAGACCGTGTGCGCGTCGGTGAGGGTGAGCACCTCGTCCAGCACGGCGAGACCGGTCTTGGCCTCCTCCTCGCTGACGTTGCACGGCGGCACCACGTGGAAGCGGTTCATGTTGGTGAACGGCCACAGGCCGCGCTGCTTGCAGGCCGCCGCGAGCTGCGCCATTGGCGCGTTGTCGGCACCGGCCGCGTTGTACGGCACCAGCGGCTCGCGGGTCTCCCGGTTCTTCACCAGGTCCAGCGCCCAGAACACGCCCAGGCCGCGCACCTCGCCGATCGAGGGGTGCCGCTCGGCCAGCTCGCGCAGGCCGGGGCCGAGCACGTGCTCGCCGATGTGCGCGGCGTGCTCCACGATGCCCTCCTCGGCCATCGTGTTGATCGTCGCCACCGCGGAGGCGCAGGCCAGCGGGTGGCCCGAGTAGGTCAGGCCGCCCGGGAACGCCTTCTGCGCGAAGGTCTCCGCGATCGCCCCGGAGATCGCCACGCCGCCCAGCGGCAGGTAGCCGGAGTTGACGCCCTTGGCGAAGGTCAGCAGGTCGGGGGTGATCCCCCAGTGGTCGGCGGCGAACCACGCGCCGGTGCGGCCGAAGCCGGCCATCACCTCGTCCAGGATGAACACGATCCCGTACCGGTCGCAGATCTCCCGCACGCCCACCAGGTAGCCGGCCGGCGGCACCAGGATGCCCGCGGTGCCGACCACGGTCTCCAGGATGATCGCCGCGACGGTGCCCGGGCCCTCGAACGCGAGGGTCTGCTCCAGGTGCGCCAGCGCGCGCTCGCACTCCTGCGCCTCGTTCTCGGCGTGGAAGTTCGAGCGGTACGGGTACGGACCCCAGAAGTGCACGATGCCCGAGACGCCGGCCTCGTTCGCCCAGCGGCGCGGGTCGCCGGTCAGGGCGATCGCGTTGGCGGTGGCGCCGTGGTACGAGCGGTAGGTGGAGAGCACCTTGTGCCGGCCGGTGTGCAGCCGGGCCATCCGGATCGCGTTCTCGTTCGCCTCGGCGCCGCCGTTGGTGAAGAAGATCTTGTCCAGGTCGCCGGGGGTCCGCTCGGCGATCAGCCGGGCGGCCTCGCTGCGCGACTCCTCGGCGAAGCCCGGGGCGATGGTGCACAGCTGCGCGGCCTTCGCCTGGATCGCCGCGACCACCTTCGGGTGCTGGTGGCCGATGTTGGTGTTCACCAGCTGCGAGGAGAAGTCCAGGTAGCGGTTGCCGTCGTAGTCCCAGAAGTAGGAGCCCTCGGCACCGGCCACCGCGAGGGGGTCGATCAGCGCCTGGGCGGACCACGAGTGGAAGACGTGCGCGCGGTCGGCGGCCTTGACGGCCTGCCCGGCGACCGAGTCAGCGGTGGGAGTGCTCATGCGACCAGCGTAGGGAGCGCCCCCGGCCCGGGGCAGCTCCATCCTGTCACGCGAGTCGCGCGCCGCCCTGACAGGGTGAAAAGCCGGGGGCGCGGGGAGGATTCCCCGCGCCCCCGGTGGACGCCTACCGCCCTCAGATCGCGGTCGTACTGCGCCCGACCGTCCTGACCCGCTAGATCGCGGTCATACTGCGCCCGACCGTCCTGACCCGCTAGATCGCGGTCATGACGTGCTTGATCCGGGTGTAGTCCTCGAACCCGTACGAGGACAGGTCCTTGCCGTAGCCGGACTTCTTGAAGCCGCCGTGCGGCATCTCGGCGACCAGCGGGATGTGGGTGTTGATCCACACGCAGCCGAAGTCCAGCCGGCGGGACATCCGCATCGCGCGGGCGTGGTCCTTGGTCCACACCGAGGAGGCGAGCGCGTACTCGACGCCGTTGGCGTACTCGACGGCCTGCTCCTCGTCGGTGAACTTCTGCACGGTGATGACCGGGCCGAAGACCTCGTTCTGGATGATCTCGTCGTCCTGCTCCAGGCCGGAGACCACGGTCGCCGCCCAGAAGTAGCCCTTGTCGCCGACCCGGTGGCCGCCGGCCTCGACCTTGGCGTGCGCGGGCAGCCGCTCGATGAAGCCGGCCACCTGCTCCAGCTGGTTGGCGTTGTTGAGCGGGCCGTACAGCACGTCCTCGTCGTCCACGCCGCCGGTCTTGGTGTCGGCGGCGGCCTTGGCGAGCGCCTCGACGAAGGCGTCGTGGATCGACTCGTGCACCAGCACGCGGGTGGCGGCGGTGCAGTCCTGGCCGGCGTTGAAGTAGCCGGCCACCGAGATGCCCTCGACGGCCTCGGCGATGTCGGCGTCCTCGAAGACCACGACCGGGGCCTTGCCGCCGAGCTCCAGGTGGACCCGCTTGACGTCCTTCGCGGCGGACTCGGCGACCTGCATGCCGGCCCGGACCGAGCCGGTGATGGAGGCCATCGCCGGGGTGCGGTGCTCGACCATCAGGCGGCCGGTCTCCCGGTCGCCGCAGATCACGTTGAAGACGCCGGCCGGCAGCTCCAGGTCCTTCAGCACGCCGCCGATGATCTCGGCCAGCAGCACGGTGGAGGCCGGGGTGGTGTCGGAGGGCTTGAGCACCACGGCGTTGCCCGCGGCGATCGCCGGGGCGAACTTCCACACCGCCATCATCATCGGGTAGTTCCACGGCGCGACCTGCGCGCAGACGCCGACCGGCTCGCGGCGGACGATCGAGGTCAGGCCGTCCATGTACTCGCCCGCGGCCTTGCCCTCCAGCAGCCGGGCGGCGCCGGCGAAGAAGCGCAGCTGGTCGACCATCGGGCCGATCTCCTCGGAGAGGGTCAGCCCGCGCGGCTTGCCGGTGTTGCGCACCTCGGCGTCGACGATCTCGTCGGCCCGGGCCTCGACCGCGTCGGCCACCTTGAGCAGCAGCTTCTGCCGGAGGGCCGGGGTGGAGTCCCGCCAGACCGGGAAGGCGGCCGCGGCGGCGGCCATCGCGGCGTCCACGTCGGCCGGGCCGGAGAGCGGGGAGGTCGCGTAGACCTCGCCCGTGGTCGGGTCGACGACGTCGAGCGTGCGGCCGTCCGCAGCGTCGACGAACTCGCCGTTGATGTAGTTGCGCAGCGTACGAAGCTCGCTCACGGTCTCTCCTCGGTCTGGGCCTGCGTCGTTGCAGCTCCGGGCGCCAGGTTACCCCTGGGTCCGGGGGGCCACGGCATGTCAGCGACAAGTCACGATCGGCGGGGTGCAGGGTCGCGCGTGTATGTGGCCAGGGTACCCATGCCACTGCCGTTATCGACAGAGGCTCCCGTCGAGAGCCACGCTTTCCGCGTCCGATCTTCGAAAGGGCGACGAAATCAGCAGCACGGCCGCTTGCGATTCCGCCGCCCGTCAGGCACAGTGGCGGCGTGGCCAACCGTGACCGGAACGCCAGCGTTCCCCTCGACGCCGCCTCCAAGGCGATCATCGAGCAGCTCCAGGAGGACGGGCGCCGTCCGTACGCCGCCATCGGCAAGGCCGTGGGCCTGTCCGAGGCGGCCGTCCGGCAGCGCGTCCAGAAGCTGCTCGACCAGGGCGTGATGCAGATCGTCGCCGTGACCGACCCCCTCACCGTCGGATTCACCCGCCAGGCGATGGTGGGCATCCGGGTGGAGGGCGACATCGAACCGGTCGCCGACGCGCTGGCCGCCTTCGACGAGGTCGACTACGTGGTGTGCACCGCGGGTTCGTTCGACCTCCTCGCCGAGCTGGTGTGCGAGGACGACGAGCACCTCCTCGAACTGATCAACAAGCGCATCCGCGCGCTTCCCGGCGTGCGGAGCACCGAGAGCTTCGTTTACCTGAAACTCCGGAAACAGACCTACACCTGGGGCACCCGATGACAGCCGACCCGGCGCAGAAGGACCTTTCCAAGACCGCCTACGACCACCTGTGGATGCACTTCACCCGCATGTCGTCGTACGAGAACTCCCCCGTGCCGACGATCGTCAAGGGCGAGGGCACCTACGTCTGGGACGACAAGGGCCGCAAGTACCTCGACGGCCTGGCCGGCCTGTTCGTGGTGCAGGCGGGCCACGGCCGCGAGGAGCTCGCCGAGGCCGCCGCCAAGCAGGCCAAGGAGCTGGCCTTCTTCCCGGTGTGGAGCTACGCCCACCCGAAGGCCGTCGAGCTGGCCGAGCGCCTGGCCAACTACGCCCCCGGCGACCTGAACAAGGTGTTCTTCTCCACCGGCGGCGGCGAGGCCGTCGAGACCGCGTGGAAGCTGGCCAAGCAGTACTTCAAGCTGACCGGCAAGCCCACCAAGTACAAGGTCATCTCCCGGGCCGTCGCCTACCACGGCACCCCGCAGGGCGCGCTGTCCATCACCGGTCTGCCGGGCCTGAAGGCCCCGTTCGAGCCGCTGGTGCCGGGCACCCACAAGGCCCCGAACACCAACATCTACCGCGCCCCGGCCTTCCTCGCCGGCCCCGACGGCACGGTCGACCCGGAGGCCTACGGCCGCTGGGCCGCCGACGAGATCGAGCAGGCCATCCTCTTCGAGGGCCCCGAGACCGTCGCCGCCGTCTTCGTCGAGCCGGTGCAGAACGCCGGCGGCTGCTTCCCGCCGCCGCCCGGGTACTTCCAGCGCCTGCGCGAGATCTGCGACCGCCACGACGTGCTGCTGGTCTCGGACGAGGTCATCTGCGCCTTCGGCCGCCTCGGCACCATGTTCGGCGCCGACAAGTTCGGCTACGTGCCGGACATGATCACCTGCGCCAAGGGCATGACCTCGGGCTACTCCCCGATCGGCGCCACGATCATCTCGGACCGCATCGCCGAGCCGTTCTACAAGGGCGACAACACCTTCCTGCACGGCTACACCTTCGGCGGCCACCCGGTCTCCTCCGCGGTGGCGCTGGCCAACCTCGACATCTTCGAGCGCGAGGGCCTGAACCAACACGTCCTCGACAACGAGTCGAAGTTCCTGGCCACCCTGAACAAGCTGCGCGACCTGCCGATCGTGGGCGACGTCCGCGGCAACGGGTACTTCTACGGCATCGAGCTCGTCAAGGACAAGATCACCAAGGAGTCCTTCAACGACGACGAGGTCGAGCGCGTCCTGTACGGCTTCCTCTCCAAGGCGCTGTTCGACAACGGCCTGTACTGCCGCGCCGACGACCGCGGCGACCCGGTCGTGCAGCTGGCCCCGCCGCTGATCTCCGACCAGTCGACCTTCGACGAGATCGAGCAGATCCTGCGGACCAGCCTGTCCGACGCGTGGCAGAAGATCTGATCCTCCTTCCCCACCCTCCGCCGAAGGGCGGTCCCGGCTCCTCACCGCCGGGACCGCCCTTCGGCGCGTCCCGGGCGCCGCCGCGAGCGTCCGGGCGGCCGGGTGGCCGAGCGTCCGGGCGGCCGAGCGTCCGGGCGGCCGGGTGCCGGGGCCCCGAGCGTCCGGCCACCGGCCGCCGCCGGGGTGAATCTGCCGTCCGACACGCCGTGTTCGGGGTGATTCGTCCCGGATCGGCCCCGTGCGGCGTGCCCGCGGCACCGTCCGATCGTTCTAATCTGACGACTGTCATATCCCCGTCGGCACCTGGATGGATCTCATGTCAGCGGCCCCGCCCGACAACGACGTGCTCTGGGCCCGAGGGATCGTCAAGTCCCACCACGGCACCCCCGCCCTGCGCGGCGTCTCGCTGGGCGTCCGCGAGGGCGAGATGCTCGCCGTCACCGGCCCGCGCGGCTCCGGCAAGTCCACCCTGCTCGGCTGCCTGTCCGCGCAGCTCCCGGTCGACGAGGGCGAGGTCTGGTTCCACAGCTCCCCCGTGCACACCCTGGGCCGGGCCGGACGCGAGAAGCTCCGCCGCGAACGCTTCGGCTACGTCGGCCCCGAACCGCACCTCGTCCCGGAACTGACGGCCCGGGAGAACGTCGCCCTCCCCCTGCTGCTGGCCGGCACCGGCCACCGCGCCGCCTACCGCGCCGCCGGCGAGTGGCTGGAGCGCCTCGACGTCGCCGACTGCGCCCGCCTGCGCCCGGCCGAGCTCCAGCAGGACCGGCGCCAGCGGATCGCCGTCGCCCGCGCCCTCGCCCCCCAGCCGCCGGTCGTCTTCGCCGACGACCCGACCGCGCCGCTGCACCGCGACGCCCGCGAACAGGTCATGCGGATACTGGCCAGCGCCGCCCGCTCGCACCGGCTGACCCTGGTGCTGGCCACCCACGACCCGGCGCTCGCCCGGTTCGCCGACCGCACCGTCCACCTGGTCGACGGCCGGCTCTCGACCGAGCCCGCCGACGCGCCCGCCGTCGCCGCCGGGAACTGAGGGGAGCGCCGTGTACTACCTCAGGCTCGCCCGCGGCTACCGCGCCCTCGACCTCGCCCGCTGGCTGCTCACCGCGACCGCCGCCGCCGTGGTCGCCGCCTTCCTGCTGCGCGCCCTCGGCCGGGCCCTCAACGGGACGGAGGGCAACCTCGAACGGCTGCTCTGGTGCCTGCCACCGCTCGCCGCCGTCGCCTGGTTCGCGGCCGTCGCCGCCCGGGCCGTCCCCGCCCAGCACCCCGAGCGGATCACCGGCCTCACCGCCGCCGGGGCCGGCCCCACCCGGATCCGGCTGCTGGTCGCCGGGGAGGTCGCGCTCGCCTGCGGGCTCGGCTCCGCGGTCACCCTGCTGCTGTTCCTGATCCTGCGCAACGACATCGCCGGGCCCTCGCTCGCCCCCGCCGTCGGCATGGGCGTCCCGCTGCCCGCCGCCGCGCCGGTCGTCCTGCTCGCGGTCCTCCCGCTGGTCGCCGGGGTCTCCGCGGCCGGCGCGATCCGCCTCCCCGACAGCCTCCCGGGACGGCCGGCCGAACCCGCCCGCACCCGCCATACCCTGCTGCGGGTGCTGCTGCCCGCCCCCGTCCTGCTCGCCGGACTCGGCCTCGAACTGTACGGGCTGCGCCCCGACGCCACCGACGCCGAACGCACCCTCGACCTCCCCGCCGGACTCCCCGCCACCAGCCCCGCGCTGCTCACCGGCTGGACGCTCACCGCGTTCGCCCTTGCGCTGTGGACCGGCCCGCTGCTCGCCCTGGCCGGCCGGCTGCTCGCCCTGCGCCGCCCCGCCCCGCTCCGGCTGCTCGCCGGCCGGACGCTCACCGCCCAGGCCCGCCGCCTCGGCACCCCGCTGGCCGTCCTCACCGCGGTCGTCGCGCTGGCGCTGGTCGCCTGGCGCAGCTGGGCCCGGACCGGCGCCGCCCTCCCCGGCCTCACCCTGGTCGAGGGCGCCCTCGTGCTCGCCTGCGCGGTCGCCGCCCTGGCCGCCCGCCTGCACGAACTGCGCGCCGACCGCGGCCCCACCCTCGACGCCCTCGACCGCCTCGGCACCCCGCCCGGCCTGCTCACCGGCACCGTCGCCCTCCGCGCCCTCGCCGCGGGCACGGTCCTGCTGCTGACCGGCGGACTGACGGTGCTGCTCTGCCCGCTGCCGTGAGACGCACCGAGGGGCCCGCCGTTCCCGGCCGGGCCCCTCGGTCGCGTCGGCGCGCGCGGTCGCGTCAGCCCGCGGCGGCCAGCTGCCCGCAGGCCCCGTCGATCTCCTGGCCGCGGGTGTCGCGGACGGTGGTGGGCACGCCGTGCGCCTGGAGGCGGCGGACGAACTCGCGCTCGTCCTCGGGCCGAGAGGCCGTCCACTTCGAACCCGGGGTCGGGTTGAGCGGGATCAGGTTCACGTGCACCCGGCGGTTCTTGATCAGGCGGCCGAGCAGGTCCGCCCGCCACGCCTGGTCGTTGATGTCCTTGATCAGCGCGTACTCGATGGACACCCGGCGCCCGGACTTCTCCGCGTAGTTCCACGCGGCGTCCAGCACCTCGTCGACCTTCCAGCGGGTGTTGACCGGCACCAGTTCGTCGCGCAGCTCGTCGTCCGGCGCGTGCAGCGACAGCGCGAGGCGGCAGCTCAGGCCCTCGTCGGCGAAGCGGTGCATGGCCGGAACCAGGCCGACGGTGGAGACGGTGATGCCGCGCTGGGAGAGACCGAAGCCGTCCGGGGACGGGTCGGTGAGGCGGCGGATCGCGGACAGGACGCGGTTGTAGTTGGCCAGCGGCTCGCCCATGCCCATGAACACCACGTTGGACAGCCGGGCCTCGCCGCCGGGGACCGCCCCGGTCCCGAGGTCGCGCATACCGGCCGCGATCTGCTCGACGATCTCCCCGGTGGACAGGTTGCGGGTCAGCCCGGCCTGGCCGGTCGCGCAGAACGGGCAGTTCATGCCGCAGCCGGCCTGCGAGCTGATGCACATGGTGACGCGGTCGGGGTAGCGCATCAGCACCGACTCGACCAGCGTGCCGTCGAACAGCTTCCACAGCGTCTTGCGGGTCGCGTCGTCGTCGCAGGAGACGTGCCGCACCACGGACATCAGCTCGGGCAGCAGCGCCTCGGTCAGCTTCGTCCGGCTCGCCGCCGGGATGTCCGTCCAGGTCTCCGGGTCGGCGGACATCCGGCCGAAGTAGTGGTTCGACAACTGCTTCGCGCGGAACGGCTGTTCGCCCAGCTCGGCAACGGCCTCCTTGCGCTCGGCGGGGCTGAGGTCGGCGAGGTGTCGCGGGGGCTTGGCGCCGCGCGGCGCGACAAAGGTCAGTTCTCCGGGCTTAGGCATGGTTCATCCAGTGTCGCAGACGCCGGGAACCGGTCCCGCCCCGCTCCGGGCGCCCCGCTCCGGGCCGGTGACGGAGGCCGGGGCGCTACCGGCGCGCGAGGAGGTAGACACAGCCCAGCATCACCGCGGAGCCGAGCAGGACCGCCAGGGCCACGAAGCCGACGACCAGCACGGCGACACCGGCGCTCACCCCGAGGCCGAACCGGGCCGCGCGCTCGGCCCGCTCGACGGCGGCTTCGTAGGCCGGATCGTCGTCCCGGGCTTCCTCGTTCACGGCACCTCCTCGCCGGCACCCTGCCGGCCTCCGGCCGGCCCGCTCCCGGGCGGGCCGAACGCGGTCCGGAACATGCGCAAGGGCCCGCCTCCGGCGGGGACCGGCCCGGCGGCGGGCCCCCCTCGGGGCCGGGGGAGGCTCGGGCTCAGCTGCCGACGAAGGCGGCGAGCAGCAGCCAGACCACGGGGGCGGTGGGCAGCAGCGAGTCCAGGCGGTCCATGATGCCGCCGTGGCCGGGGAGCAGGGTGCCCATGTCCTTGATGCCGAGGTCGCGCTTGATCATCGACTCGGCGAGGTCGCCGAGGGTGGCGGTGACCGCCGCGCAGCCGCCCAGGATCAGGCCCTGCCACCAGGTGCCGCCGTCGATCAGGTACTGCATCAGCAGCGCGCCGGCGATCATCGACAGGCCGATGCCGCCGGCCAGGCCCTCGCGGGTCTTGCCGGGGCTGATGGCGGGCGCGAGCTTGGTGCGGCCGAACTTGTAGCCGACGGCGTAGGCGCCGGTGTCGGAGCAGATGGTGACGACCAGGAAGAGCAGGATCCGCCAGGCGCCGTCGTCCGCGGCCAGGATCAGCGCGACGAAGGTGGCCAGGAACGGCACGTAGAAGGCGGTGAAGATGCCGGCCGTTATGTCGCGCAGGTAGTTCTCCGGCGGGACGGCCATCCGGGCCACCATCATCGCCAGGCCGGTCACCGCGAGGATCGCGGCGGCCCACTGGCCGCCCGCGAAGTAGCCGGTGACGACCATGCCCGCGCCGCCGACCATCAGCGGGACCTGCGGGACGCGGACGTCCTTGCGCTCGGCGAGCCGGCTGGTGAGCTCCCAGATGCCGACGGCCACGGCGGCCGCGACGACCACCACGAAGACCGCCTTGACCACGAACAGCGAGGCCGCGACGACCGCCCCGAGTCCGATGCCCACGCCTATCGCGGCGGGCAGGTTGCGGCCGCCGCGCGGCTTGCGGGGCTGCTGGTCGGTCTGGGCCACGGAGGTCTCCTGGGCGGGGGGCATGAACTGAGTCTGTGCCGCGCCGCCCCCTCGTCATGCCGGAGGCCGCCGCGCGTGACCCGTTTGGTGTCGGCCGGGTCGGGCCGCCGGGACCGGCCCGGCCGGAGCGGGGGCGGTCCCGGGTGGAGCGGGGGCGGTCCCGGGTGGAGCCGCGCCCCGGGCCGGGCGGTCGGGCCGCCGGTCCGGGGCGTTGCGGGCGGGGTCCGGGTCAGACCTCCAGCAGCTCGGCTTCCTTGTGCTTGAGCAGCTCGTCGATCTGCGCCACGAACTTGGCGGTCAGGTCGTCGAGCTCCTTCTCGCCGCGGCGGCCGTCGTCCTCGCCGATCTCCTTGTCCTTGACCAGCTTGTCGATCGCGTCCTTGGCCTTGCGGCGGATGGAGCGGACCGAGACCTTGGCGTCCTCGCCCTTGCCGCGGGCCTGCTTGATGTACTCGCGGCGGCGCTCCTCGGTGAGCTGCGGGAGCACCACCCGGATGACGGAGCCGTCGTTCGACGGGTTGACGCCCAGGTCCGAGTCGCGGATCGCGGTCTCGATGGCCTTCAGCGCGGTCTTGTCGAACGGGGTGACCATGGCCATCCGCGGCTCCGGGACGGAGAACGAGGCCAGCTGGTTGATCGGCGTCAGCGCACCGTAGTACTCCGCGACGATCTTGGCGAACATGGCCGGGTGCGCGCGCCCGGTGCGGATGGCCGCGAGGTCGTCCTTGGCCACGGCGACGGCCTTCTCCATCTTCTCCTCGGCCTCGAGGAGGGTCTCATCGATCACTGTGTGCTCCCTGTCCGGTTCATCTGCTGTTGTCCCGTACCGGTGCCCCGGACGGCTGTTGCTGCTCGGAACCCCGACGGCTAGGCCCGGGCGGAATCCTCGCTGATGAGTGTGCCGATCTTCTCACCCTCGACCGCGCGGGCGATATTGCCCTCGGCCAGCAGCTCGAAGACCAGGATCGGCAGTCCGTTGTCCTTGCACAGGGTGATCGCGGTCAGGTCGGCGACCTTGAGGTCCCGGGAGATCACCTCGGTGTAGTCCAGCGCGTCGAACCGGACCGCGGCCGGGTTGGTGCGCGGGTCGGAGTCGTAGACGCCGTCGACGCCGTTCTTGCCCATCAGCAGGACGTCGGCGTGGATCTCCAGCGCCCGCTGCACGGCGGTGGTGTCGGTGGAGAAGTACGGCATGCCCATCCCGGCGCCGAAGATCACCACGCGGCCCTTCTCCAGGTGCCGGATGGCGCGCAGCGGCAGGTAGGGCTCGGCGACCTGGCCCATCGTGATGGCGGTCTGGACCCGGGTCTCCATGCCCTCCTTGATCAGGAAGTCCTGGAGCGCCAGGCAGTTCATCACGGTGCCGAGCATGCCCATGTAGTCGGAGCGGGCCCGGTCCATGCCGCGCTGCTGGAGCTCGGCGCCGCGGAAGAAGTTGCCGCCGCCGATGACCACGGCGACCTCCGTGCCGGCCCGGACCACCGTGGCGATCTCGCGGGCGATGGCGTGCACCACGTCCGGGTCGACGCCGAGGCCGCCTCCGCCGGCGAACGCCTCGCCGGACAGCTTGAGCAGTACCCGGCGGCGTGCACCGCCCGGAGCGGTCTCCTGCGTCTCCTGCATGGACTTTCTCCTTCTCCGCCTGCTGGTTCAGCAGATCTGCAAAGTGCCGGTCACGGCGCGGGGCGTGCGGTCCCGGCGCCGTGTACACGAGAGGAGGCCACTGCCGCGGGAACCGGTACGGTCTCCTGCACGGCAATGGCCTCCTCGTCGTTCATGGTGCCGACGCCGCTTCCCCGGGGGTGCTGGGGGGCTCGTCGGCTCGCTCCACCGTCCTCGCGGACGGGGGCGGTCCTCCTACCTTATGTCCGGAACGGGGCCCGGAGCGGCGGGACGGACTGCGGGGAACGGGTCTCAGGCGCCGACGCGGAAGCGGACGAAGCGCTTGAGGGTGACGCCGGCCTCGTCGAGGACCTTGGCGACGCTCTTCTTGTTGTCCTTGGCGAACGCCTGCTCCAGCACGGCGTTCTCCTTGACGAAGCCGGTGACCCGGCCCTCGACGATCTTCGGCAGGGCGGCCTCGGGCTTGCCCTCCTCGCGGGCGGTGGCCTCGGCGACGCGGCGCTCGTTCTCCAGGTCCTCGGCCGGGATGTCCTCGCGGGAGAGGTACTTCGGCGCGAAGGCGGCGATGTGCTGGGCGACGTCCTTGGCGGTGTCGGCGTTCTCCTGGTCGAGCTCGACCAGGACACCGATGGTCGGCGGCAGGTCCGGGTCCGACTTGTGCAGGTAGACGCTGACGAAGCCGTCGTTGTCGAACTGCGCGAAGCGGCGGAACACGATCTTCTCGCCGAGGGTCGCGTTGGCCTCGTCCACGAACTGCTGGACGGTCTGGCCCGGGGCGATCTCGGAGGCCAGGGCGGCGTCCAGGTCGGCCGGGGAGGTGGCGGCGACGTGCGCGGCGATCGCGTTGGCGACCTCGACGAACTTGCCGCCCTTGGCGACGAAGTCGGTCTCGCAGTTCAGCTCGACCAGGACGCCGGACTTCTTGTCCTCGGCGATCAGCGCGGCGACGGCGCCGTTGGAGGCGTCGCGGCCCTCGCGCTTGGCAACGCCCTTCTGGCCCTTGATGCGCAGGAGCTCGACGGCCTTCTGGACGTCGCCCTCGGCCTCGTCCAGGGCCTTCTTGCAGTCCATCATGCCGGCGCCGGTGAGCTCACGGAGCTTCTTGACGTCCGCGGCGGTGAAGTTCGCCATGGTTGTGATCTCTTCTCACGTCTCGCGTGTCTGCGTGGGAAAGTGCCGCGGCCCGTGGTGCGGGCCCCCGGCACGGGAGAGAGGGGCACCCACCGGCTCAGCCCGGCCGGTGCCCCTCACCCTGGTGGTACGTCAGGCCTGCTCGGCCTCGGCGGCCGGAGCCTCGGCCTCGGCGGCAGCGGCCGGAGCCTCGGTCTCGGCAGCAGCCTCGGCGGGGGCCTCGGTGGCGGCGGCCTCGGCGGCGGGGGCCTCGGCGGCCTTCTCGCCCTCGAGGATCTCCTTCTCCCAGGCGGCCAGCGGCTGGTCGGCGCCCGGCTCGGCCTTGGCGTCGCCCTTGGCGACACCGGCGCGGGACTTCAGGCCCTCGGCGACGGCGTCGGCGATCACGCGGGTCAGCAGGGTGACGGAGCGGATCGCGTCGTCGTTGCCCGGGATCTTGTAGTCGACCTCGTCCGGGTCGCAGTTGGTGTCGAGGATGGCGACGACCGGGATGTTGAGCTTCCGGGCCTCGCCGACCGCGATGTGCTCCTTCTTGGTGTCCACGATCCAGACGGCGCTGGGCACGCGCTGCATGTCGCGGATACCGCCGAGGGTCTTCTCCAGCTTGTCGTACTCGCGCTGGAGGACCAGGAGCTCCTTCTTGGTGAGGCCGGAGCCGGCCACGTCCGTGAAGTCGATCTCGCCGAGCTCCTTGAGGCGCTGCAGACGCTTGTAGACGGTCGAGAAGTTGGTCAGCATGCCACCCAGCCAGCGCTGGTTGACGTACGGCATGCCCACGCGGGTCGCCTGCTCGGCGATGGCCTCCTGGGCCTGCTTCTTGGTGCCGACGAAGAGGACGCTGCCGCCGTGGGCAACGGTCTCCTTGACGAACTCGAAGGCGCGGTCGATGTAGTTCAGCGACTGCAGGAGGTCGATGATGTAGATGCCGTTGCGCTCCGTGAAGATGAAGCGCTTCATCTTCGGGTTCCAACGGCGGGTCTGGTGACCGAAGTGGACGCCGCTCTCCAGCAGCTCCCGCATCGTGACGACGGCCATGTGCCGTACTCCTCGTGTGTTGCCCGGCGCGCCGTGAGGCAGTTGCGTCCTGTGGGGTGCCGGGGTACTCGGTTTTGTCCGTGCCGGTCGGGCGACCGTCACGCCTGACGCCCCGACGTGCCAAGCCGCTCGGCCTGCGCGAGGCTTGCGGCCTCGGCGGGCCCGGCGGACCGAGCGGCACTCGCACCGTCGCGACCGCTCCCCCGAGGGGGCCGGACCGCCGGTGGCGGGGCGTGCGAAGTCGACCCGGCAGACCGGGTCGCGTGTGAAGTGTACGGGAAGCCCCGAGCGACGGGCGACTCCCGGCGTTCCCACCGCCCTGTTCAGCGCCGTCCGGACCGGCCCGCCGCCCACCGTTCACCCCTGCGGGGGACGGCAGTTGTCCACAGCCCCCGGTCTGTCCACAGGTCCCGGAACCGACCTGCGCGACGGGCCCCGACGGCCCCACCCTGGTGACCGCCCCGGCGGACGGGCCTGGCGGGCGGGTCCGGTGGGTGGGTCCGGCGGGTGGTACGGGAGTCGACGCGGAGGTGAGGGGTGCACGGACGGGGTGGCCGGGGGCTGCGGAGGCTGCGGGCGCGGCAGGCGCGGATGTCGGCGGGGGCGCGGATGTCGGCGCGGGCTTCTCGGGCGGGGACGGGGACGAGGGCGGCATTGCCGCTGGTGCTGGTGCTGGTGCCGACGCTGGTGCTGCTGTCGGCGTTCGGCGGGTTCGTGCCGAGGGCGGTGGCGGAGGCTTCTGCGGCCGGGCCGCTCCTGGTGGGGCGCACCGCCGCGCTGGGGCCCGGGCCGGAACGGGTGTGGCCGGTGGGCGGGCGCTCGGGGCTGCTGCGGCGGTTCGAGCTGCCGCCGACGCGCTGGGCCGCGGGACACCGCGGTGTGGACCTGGCGGCCCCACCGGGCACGGCGGTGCGGGCGGCGGCACCCGGGGTGGTGACCTTCGCCGGTCCGGTCGCCGGGCGTCCGGTGGTCGTGGTGACGCACCCCGGCTCGGGCACTCCCCCGCTGCGGACCACCTACCTGCCGGTGGCGGGCTCCGTACCGGTCGGCACCGGCGTCGCGGCGGGCGACCAGATCGGGGTGCTGGCCGCCGATTCCGGCCACTGCCCGGTCGGCTGCCTGCACTGGGGCCTGCTGCGCGGCGAGCGCTACCTCGACCCGCTCGCCCTGCTCGGCTCCGGCCGGGCCCGGCTGCTGCCGCTCACCCCGCCCTGACGCGAAGTCAGCTCCCGTCCCGCCGCGACCGCCCGCACGCCCGGCTCGCGCCGTTCGCCACGTTCGCGTTGTTCGCCGCGTTCGCGCAGTTCGAGTCGTCCCCGCCGTCCGTGCCGCTCGCGCCGCCCTCGGGCGCACGGCCGGGCCGGTGCTGCGCGTCGGCCCGTTGCCGGTCTCCCGAGCGCAGGCCGTCGAGGGCGAAGCGCACCGCGGTGTCGGCGATCTCCCGGACGGCCTCGGCCGCGGGTGCGCCGTCCTCACCCCGGACGCGTCCGCTCTGGCGGACCGCCGCCTCCACCACGCCCTGGAGCAGCGAGGCCGCGACTCCGGGCCGACCGTGGCCGAGTTCCTCCAGGGTGCGCACCACCATGGCGGTCAGCCCGGCGTGGGCCGCCCTGATCCTGGCCCGCGCGGCGTCGTCGAGTTCGTACTCGGCGACGGCCACCACGGCCCGGTGCACCGGGTCGGTGGCCAGCGACACCTGGCCGCGGACGTACGCCTCGATCCGCTCGGCCGGACTGTCGCAGGCCGCCATGCCCGCTTCGATCTCGGCGGCCCAGAGCGGGAGGTCGACCGTGCAGAGCGCTTCCACCAGCTCGGACTTGGAGCGGAAGTACTCGTACACCGAGGAGCGCGCGAGACCGGCGCGCGCCGCGAGCGCGCCGAAGCTCAGCGCCTCCCGGCCGCCCTCCGCCAGCAGGACGCGTGCGGCGTCCAGCAGCGCTGCCTGCTGCAACTGTCGATGCTCGGCCACCGTGGCCGCCCGGATTTTCGGCACGGACCAACTCTACGGACGCCGACGACCGGCGGACACGACATCACGTACCCGCCGGCCACCACGCGCCGCTCCACGCCCGTCACGTCCCGTCGCACCCCCGTCCCGCACCGACCGGCCCCGGCGGGGCCCGACTCCCCGCGCCGGGCCCCGCTCACCGGGCGTCGGACATCTTCGCCCGCAGTTGCAGCACCGACTTGGTGTGGATCTGGCTGACCCTGCTCTCCGTCACCCCGAGCACCTGGCCGATCTCCGCCAGCGTCAGGCCCTCGTAGTAGTAGAGCGTCACGACGGTCTTCTCCCGCTCGGGGAGGGTGTTGACCGCCGAGGCGAGCAGCCGGCGCAGCTCGCGGTCCTCGGCGATCTCGACCGGGTTGTCCGCGCCGCTGTCCGGCAGCGTCTCCATCAGGGTCAGCCGGTCGCCGCCCTCGCCCGCCGAGTGCAGCAGTTCGTCCAGCGCCACCACGTTGGCCAGCGACAACTGGCTGAAAATGGTGTGCAGGTCGTCCAGCGAGATGCCCATCTCCGCCGCGACCTCGGGGTCGTGCGGAGACCGCCGCAGCCGGGCTTCCAGCGTGGCGTAGGCCCGCTCGACGGCCTTGGCCTTCTGCCGGACCGACCTGGGGATCCAGTCCAGCGCCCGCAGTTCGTCGATGATCGCACCGCGGATCCGACTGATCGCGTAGGTCTCGAACTTGATCGCCCGGTCGATGTCGAACTTCTCGATGGCGTCGATCAGCCCGAACACCCCGGAGGAGACGAAGTCCGCCTGCTCCACGTTGGCCGGCAGCCCGACCCCGACCCGGCCCGCCACGTACTTCACCAGCGGCGAGTAGTGCAGGATCAGCTGGTCCCGGAGCCCGTGGTCGCCGGTGTCCTTGTACGAGCGCCACAGCGCCTGCAACGCCGACTGGTCGGCGTCCTTCGGCCGGTCGCCGCCCCTGCCCTCGTCCGCCGCACCGCCGCGCGCGCCGACGGCCGCGTCCGCTGCCGAAGCGGGTGCCGCAGTCGGCGCCGCAGCCGGTGCGGGCACCGTCGCACCGGCCCGCACACCCGTCCCCGCGCCCGCCCCGCCGCCGCCCGGCGCGCCCCGGTGGCCGCCGCTCTTCGCGGACGCCTCCTCGACCGGCCGCGCCGCGACCGCGCCGTCGACTCCGTCCGGAGCCGCAGGCCGGGTCGGCGTCGCCGCTGGTCCGGAAGCCGGAGCCGAACCCAGGGCCGGGCCCGGGGCCGGAGCGGGCAGTGGCACCGACGGTGGCGCGCCCTGCCCGGTGGCCGGGCGCTCACCGAGGTTCCGGTCCGGGGGTTCCGGCGAGCGCGCGGGTGGCGGTCCGCCCGCCTGCCTGCGGACCTGGGCGCTGCGGACGGACGAGTCCTTCGCCTTCGCCCGCGCGCCCCGCTTGGCCTGACCGCGCGCCGGCCGCCCGGCTCCGGACGGAGGCTGGGGCGAGACCGGGGGCTCGGCGGTGGCCGGTCCGGAACGCGACCCGTCGACGCCCCACTCTCCACCGCCTCGCTCTGCCCCATCCTGTCCGCCACCGCCCGGAGCACCGCTGCCCGGGGCACGGCCCGGCTGTCCGCCGCCGCCCGGGACGCCACCGGTCTGACCGGCACCGCCCTGGCCGCCGACCTTGACGCTCCTGGTCTTGGGACCGGCGGACTTGGCACCCGTGGACTTGGTGCCGCCCGCCATGGCCGGTCCGATCGTTCGGGCGCCCGCGCCGGTCACCGCACCGGTGTCCTCGGCCCCGAGCGACCGCGGCTTCGCCGCCGCGCCGGGCGGTGCCACCTGTGGGCAGGGCAGCACCTGGCCTGGCCGGTCGGCCGGTGAGCGCACCGGGCCGGGCCGGGCCGCGGGCCCCGTCGGGGCCGGTGGGCGCGGGAGGGACGAGGACGGGACGGGACGGGCCTGGGGCGGTGGGGTCGCGGCCGAGGTGCTGCCCGGCCTCGTCATTCCCACGACTCCCGAGGATCTGGGCCGCAGTTCCGCGGTGCTGTGGTTCTCGGCCCCCGTCCCGTCCGGGGACCGACCGTCACCGGTCACCCTGTGTCCGGGAATGTGAGTGGGCATGCGTTGGTTTGCGCCGTTCTGCCGAGTCATGTGCTGATAGGGACGCCATGAGCGAGCGTAGCGTGACCGAGTCGCTGCACAGTGCTACCGCCACTCGGGCGTCGCCCGATCCGGTGGCAGCAAAGGGCGGCACCGGCGCGTCGCGGGCGGGTCTCCGGCGCGCCCCGGACCCTCCCCGCCCGGCCGGCCCGTCGACCGGCACGGACCTGCGCGCCACCTCCGGACGACCCGGCCCCGGCCCCCGGCGCGGCGCTCCGACCGAACCGGCCGGTCCGCCATCGTCCCTCAACTCGCCCCGCATCACCTCCTGTTGACCGATTGACCCGCTCGGAACCCCGCAGCCTGTCCGGCTCTGCCCGGATGCGATCACTTCCGACGCACCAGCCTCCAATGCGCTCCGTGTCGCTCCACGAAGCCGAGCGAACTCAGTTCGTGGAGGTGCTGGACGGTGGTGGCCTCGGAGAGCGCCGCGTAGTGGGCGAGTCGCTGGACCGGCGCGCCGTCCGCGCTCGCCGGGACGGCTTCCAGGACCCGGGCCACCGGTGGTTCCAGCGCGTCCCGCGGCAGGATCGGGCCGACCCGCTCCGGCGCCAGGTCGGACCCGATGGCGCCGATCAGCTCGCCCACCTCGGCGCCGCTGGTGACCATGGTGGCCGCCCCGTTTCTGATCAACGTGTGGACGCCTGCCGAGAGTTCGGAGGTGATCGGGCCGGGGATGCCCATGGTGTGCCGGTTGAGGTCGCGGGCCCGCCGCGCGGTGCTGAGCGCGCCGCTGCGCGGTGCGGCCTCGACCACCACCGTGCCGCGGGTGAGCGCCGCTATCACCCGGTTCCGCAGCACGAACCTGAACCGGGTCGGGTTCATCCCGAGCGCCAGCTCGCTCACCAGCAGCCCGTCCCGGCCGATCCGTTCGATCAGCGGCTCGTTCCCGCGCGGGTAGCAGATGTCGACGCCGCTGGCGAGCACGGCGATCGTCATTCCGTTGACCGCCAGCGCCCCGAGATGCGCGGCGGTGTCCACCCCGTACGCCGCCCCGGACACCACCACCCAGCCTCGCTCGGCCAGTTCGGAACCGAGCTGACCGGCGACGTGGCGCCCGTACGCGGTGCAGGCCCGCGACCCGACGACGGCGACCGACCGCAGCGCGAGCAGGCGCAGCGACGGCAGCCGCTGTGACGGCAGGCCGCGGACCCACAGCCCGATCGGGCGGCTGTCGCCGAGGTCGTCGAGTTGGGAGGGCCACTCGCTGTCGCCCGGAATGATGAACCTCCCACCGAGTTTGGCGATCCGCTCCAGGTCGGTGACCGGGTTGAACTTCCGCAGCCTCTCCTGGTAGGCGGTGATCCGGTCAGCGCCGAGCCCCAGCCGGTTCGCGGGTGCCCCTTCGTAGAACCCCTGGACCAGGCCCACCACGCCGTGCCGTTGGACGGCTCGGCCGATCGCGGCGTCGCCCGGTTCGATCAATCGGGTGAGCGCCGCCCGGGAGATCCGCTCGGGCTCGGGCGGATCGGACGGGACCGTCGGCGCGGCCCAGGCCGTGGGCCGGATGGCCCGGTGCTCGACCCGCGCGGTCCCGGCGGGGAGGGCGCGCTCGGTAGCCGCGACCGGCGGTGCGCGGTGCACGGCCCCGGGCCGGTCCGCAGCAGTCGGAGGCGGAAGCGGAAATGAAGCCGGAGTCGGAGTCGGAGTCATGGTGCCGGAGCCGTCGGCTCCCGGGGCGGTCCGGGCCGGTTCCGGCGGTCCGTGGCGTACGCGGTGCACCGCCGGTGGATCGCCGCCACGGACCGGCTGCCGGAGTCGTTCGCCCCCGTTGCACGCCGTGCGGGTGCCGGCCTGGTCGGCGACGGTGTCGGGGGGATGGGGCAGGCCGTGGCCGGGGCGACCAGGTGTCCCGCCCGCCCCGGTGCCGTCCGGGAGTCGCCAGTGGTCGCGGGGTACGGGATGTGCGGTCATCGGCGCGCCTTCTGTCTGTGCCGTGCTCTGTCTCTGCGGTGCTCTGTCTCTGCCGTACTGGGTGGCCGAAGGGACGATCCGCCCGTCGGCCGGGTCCGCTCCGCTGCCGGGGTCTTGCCACCCCGGCAGGTGAGGCCGGGTCAGGACGCGTCTCCCGGGTCGGGGTCCGCGTCCGTGCCCGCGTCGGCGTACGGGTAGCGCGGGTCGTTCCTGCGGTCGGTCGGGCGGAGGACGCGCTGGACCCCGGTGCGGAGGGTGAGCGCGGTCTGGACGTCGGACCGGTTCGGGCAGTTCCGGCCGGCCAGGTCGGCGACCGTCCAGGCCACCCGCAGGACGCGGTCGAGGCCGCGCGCGGTGAGCAGGCCCCGGTCGAGGTCACGTTCGGCGTCGGCCAGCGATCCAGGTGCGAGTTGCCAGCGCGTGCGCAGTTCGTGCCCGGGCACTTCGGCGTTGGTCCGCCACGGGGTGTCGACGAGGCGAGCGGCGGCCCGCGCCCGGGCCTCCCGCACGCGTGCCGCGACCGTCGCCGTGCTCTCGGCCCTTCCGCCTCGCTGCATCAGCTCGGCCTTGGTGACTCCGGCAACCTGCACCTGGAGGTCCACCCGGTCCAGCAGCGGACCGGACAGCCTGGCCTGGTAGCGGTTGACCATGACGGGGGTGCATTCGCATCCTTCTCCTCTCAGTGAATAGCGGCCGCAGGGGCAGGGGTTGGCGGCCAGGCAGAGCAGGAAGCGGGCGGGCAACCGCATCGAGCCCGCGGCTCTGGCGATCATCACCTCCCCCGACTCCAGGGGTTGGCGCAGCGCGTCGAGGACCCGGACCGGGAATTCGGGCGCCTCGTCGAGGAACAGCACGCCGCGGTGGGCGAGGGAGACGGCCCCGGGCCTGGGCAGTCCCGTTCCGCCGCCGATGATGGCGGGCATGGTCGTCGAGTGGTGCGGGGCGCAGTAGGGCGGGGTGTCGATCAGGGGACGGTCGGATGGGAGCAGGCCGGCCACGGAGTGGATCGCGGTCACTTCGAGGGCTTCGGCGGAGGTGAGCGGTGGGAGCAGGGCCGGGAGCCGTTCGGCCAGCATCGTCTTGCCGGCTCCCGGTGGGCCCTTCAGGTAGAGGTGGTGACCGCCCGCTGCGGCGATCTCCAGGGCTTGGCGGGCCTCGTACTGCCCGGCCACGTCGGCGAGGTCGGGGCGGAGGGCCGGTTCGGAGGTGAGGTCGCGGACGCCGAGGCCGGGCAGCAGCAGTCCGGCGAACGAGGAGTCGGGGCGGCCGTTGGACGGGTCGGGCGGTTCGTCGGGGACGGGGGCGTTGGTGAGGATCGCGATGAGCTGGCGCAGGCTGCGCACTCCGAGGACGGAGACGCCGGGCACCAGTTTCGCTTCGGCGGCGGTCTGCTCGGCGACCACGATCTGCCGGTAGCCGGCGTCGGCCGCCGCCAGTACTGCGGGCAGGACTCCGCGTACCGGGCGCACCCGGCCGTCCAGTCCGAGCTCTCCGATGATCAGCAGGCCGTCGATCGACGCGGGGTCGAGTCGTTCGGCGGCTGCCAGGACGGCGCAGGCCACCGCCAGGTCGTACCCGCTGCCGCTCTTGGGTACGGAGGCCGGGGTGAGGCCCACGGTGAGTTTCCGCAGCGGCCATTTCTCTCCACTGTTGGACACGGCGGCGCGGACCCGGTCGCGGGCTTCCAGGAGGGCCTTGTCGGCGAGGCCCACCAGGCTGAAGGCCGCGAGTCCGGGTTCGAGGTCGGCCTGGACCTCGACCACGACGCCGTCCACGCCGACCAGGGCGACCGAGCAGGTGCGGGCGAAGGCCATTCACACCGCCCCGCGCAGGTGCTCGACCGCGGCCGCGCCCCGGCGGGGGTTGACCACGGCGACCAGGTCGATGCGGATGCCGCCGGGCGGCGGCGGGGCCGGCCCGCCGCTCTCCGCGTCGGGCTGCGGGTCGGCGCCCCCGGCCCGTTCGACGGCGAGCACGAGTCGGGAGAAGTGCACCGGCCAGCGTTCGGCGAGCCAGCGCTCGGCGAGGTGGCGCAACCGGTCGGCCTTGGTCCGGTCGATCGCCTCGGCGGGCTGTTGGAAGCCCCGCTCGGAGCGGGTCTTCACCTCGCAGATCGCGAGGGTGTCCCCGTCGAGCGCGACGATGTCGAGCTCGCCGCCGGCGCAGCGCCAGTTGCGTTCCAGGATGTACAGGCCGTCCTCGGCGAGCCGGCGGGCGGCGACCTCCTCGCCGTAGCGTCCGAGGCCGTTGGTGGAAATCTTGTTGGGATTCTGCACGGCAATCACCTCCGGCCGGAAGGTTGCCGTCAGACACCGGGGGCGGGCCAGCGGGATCGCCAGACCTGTGGATAACCCGGGCCTGTGGATAACTCAGGTCACCCGTTCGAGCGACAAATCGAAAAATGCGCTGGACAGTGCTCGATCAGCGCGGCCAGTCTCGGTGGCCCGGGCACCGCCGCAGCTCACCGAGGTGCGACGGCCCTGGCCAGGAGGGCACGGTCGGCCGTGCCGTCCCCGCCGGGTACCGGGCCCGAGGGAGACCGGCCGCCAGGCCGCGGGGTGGTCAGTTCCCGAAGGCGGAGTCGTCCGAGGGCAGCTCAAGATCGCTCTTGGCCAGCTCCTCGATGTTCACGTCCTTGAACGTCAGCACACGGACCTTCCGGACGAACCGGGCCGGTCGGTACATGTCCCAGACCCAGGCATCCGCCATCGACACTTCGAAGAACACCTCGCCCTGCACGGAGTGCACCTGGAGGTCGTAGTCGTTCGTCAGGTAGAAGCGACGCTCGGTCTCGATCACGTACTTGAACAGGCCGACGACATCCCGGTACTCCCGGTAGAGCTTCAGCTCCATCTCGGTCTCGTACTTCTCGAGGTCTTCGGCACTCATTCCAAGCGTCCCCTCACTCGTCACGTCCACCCCATTGTGGACCACCGGACCCGCACTCAGAGCCTTACTGGTGGTTCTGGCGGGCCTTCGGTCAGAACCCGTTCCACCAGTTCGGCCAGTCCGCGCGGGTGGACGGTCTCCCCGGTGGTCCTCAACTCGTCCGGCGTCCACCAGCGGACGGCCAGCAACAGCGCGTGCTCGTCCGCTCCACCCTCCGTCAGTGACACCGCGGTCCGTGTGGTGCGGGCCAGCCGGAACCACTGCTCCTGTCGGTACTCCCTGCCCCGGAAGGAGAACTCCGCCGTGCCGTACCCGACCAGCGGTCCCCAGTCCACGTCCGTCAGCCCGATCTCCTCGGCCAGCTCGCGCCGGGCCGCCGCGGCCGGGCTCTCGCCCGGCTCGATGCCGCCACCGGGCGTGATCCACCAGGTGGTCCCCGGCGCGGCCGGGTCCGTCCCGCGCAGCAGCAGGACGCGCCCGTCCGGGTCCAGCAGCAGTACCCGAACGGCTCGGCGGTGCTCGACGGCCATCTGGTTCAGCTCCGTCCTGAGGCGCTGGGCGCGCCTCCTGGCCGGTGGCGGCGCCCGGGCCGGCGCGCCGCCGGCCCCGGAATCAGGTCCTCCGCCGCCGGCCCCGCAGCCACCGGGTCAGCGAGACCGCCCAGCCCGCCGCGGAGGCCGCCACGATCAACACCGCGCCGCCGACCGCCGTCCAGGCCGCGGGCAGCAGCGGACCGGCCCGATGCGCGCCGGGCGCGCCCAACGCGTCGAAGGCCGGGACGCGCCGCTCCAGCGCGGCCCGGGACAGCGGCTGGATCACCGCTTCCACCCTCGCCTTCACCTCGGAGGCGGGCACCGAACCGAAGGCCACGTCGAGGTGGCTTCGCGAGTCCAGGGAGTTGCCGCGGAAGTCGCCGAGCAGGAACAGCCGCCCCTCGGGCACCGTGACCGAGAACTCGGTCGTGTTCATCCGGACGGGGGCCAGGTAGGGCTCGGACACCTGGTGCCCGTTGACGGTGATCCGTCCTTCGCGGTCACCGGAGACGGTGTCGCCGCCGACCGCGACCACGCGTTTCACCAGGGTCGCGTTCCCCCAGTCCTGGTCCTGGAAGACGACGATGTCGCCGCGGCCGGCGGATTCGCCGGTGCGGGCCAGGACGGTGTCGCCGGACTCCAGGGTCGGGCTCATCGAACCGGTCGGGATCCGGTAGGGCCGGTACTGGACGGCGAGCACTCCGAAGCCGCCGACCAGCATCGCGAAGCCGAGCGCGATCACCACGCCCTGCACGATCGACGCGGTGTTCCGGCGGCGGGCCGGTCCGGCCCCGGTGCGCGGTGTCCGCTCCGCGACGCTGCTCATCGGTTACGCCCTCTCCTGGTGCTCGGGCGCTCCGGCCGAGCGCTCTCGGCCGGTCCGCCCGCCGCCGGTCGACCGCCGGCCGGCCGGGGCCGGACAGCGCTGCGGGCCGTGGCACGTGCGAGCAGATTACTCGCCGGTACCACGGCCCGCGCAAGAGGCGTAGCCGACCGATCGCCCTCCGGTCAGCGGCGGCGCCTGCGCACCCACCACACGGCGGGGGCGGCGAGCGCCGTACCGGCCATGGTCGGAGCGAGCGGTCCGGCGGCGGCCAGGCCCTTCTGGTCGAAGGTGTCCGGGACGGGCAGCGTCGCCCAGTCGCCGATCGGCCAGGCCACCACGAACGCGCGGCCGACCACGTTGTCGACCGGGACGGTTCCGCCGCCGGGCTGGTCCATGTGGTACCGCGAGTCCAGGGAGTTGCCCCGGTGGTCACCCATCACCCAGAGCCGTCCCTTGGGCACGTTCACCGGGCCGAAGGGCTTCTCCCCGCACGGGGTGTTGCCGGGGAAGATGTACGGCTCGTCGAGCGCGACGCCGTTCACCTTGACCGGGCCGGAGCCCTGGCACTCCACGGTGTCACCGCCCACCGCGATGACCCGCTTGATCAGGTCCTTCTCGTCGCTGGACGGCATCAGCCCGATGAAGCTGAACACATCCTGCACGCCGCGCACGAAGGAGTTGTCGCTGCGCTGGGTCGGCTCGTCGTTCAGCCAGCCGCCCGGGTCCTTGAAGACCACCACCTCGCCGCGCTCCGGCTCCGAGCCGAACCACGGGGTGAGCTTGTCGACCAGGACGCGGTCGCCGACCTGCAGCGTGTTCTCCATCGACCCGGAGGGGATCGAGAACGCCTGGACGAAGAAGGTCTTGATCACCAGGGCCAGGATCAGCGCGATGCCGATCAGGATCGGCAGTTCCTTCCAGAAGGAACGCTGCTTCGGCGCCCGCCTGGACGGCGCCGCCGAATCCCCGGCGGCCTCCGCCCCCGCCTCGGCGTCCCGCTGCTCCTCGCCGTCACCGGCGGGCAGTCCCTCCTGGTTGCCCACGGGTTCCCCGTCGGGCTCCGGAGCACCTGAGCGGGCACCGATCACCAGATCCCCCACGACATCTCCTCCCTGCTGTGCGGACGCCTGTGCGCCCGCGCTCACGAGTGCCGCACAGCGGGCACCACACTCTGCGATCGATCGAAAACCCGCCTCTGGCTTGCCCACTGGGGCAGGCACGACACCAGGCCGGAACCGAGCACTTCACACTTCTCTATCACTACCGGTCGACGCGCCCGTGCTCCCACGCGCCGACCCGGATGTCAGTCGGCCACCGGCCCGCCCCTCCGACGCGTGCCGCGGTACCGGGTGAGGAGCGGAAGCACGCCCAACACACCCATAACGAGCGGGGGTTCCGCAGGAACCGGCCCGATGGCCGCCGATCCGGCCGCCCGCCCCGGCAGGGAGGAGAGTGAATCGGGAACGCCGAGTTGACCGAAGTGGGAGAGCGGCCAGGCCACCACGAAGGCGCGCCCGACCACGTTCCCCACCGGGATCGTCCCGGAGCCCGGGTTGCCCATGTGGTAGCGGGAGTCGGCGGACAGGTCGCGGTGGTCGCCCATCACCCAGAGCCGTCCCTGGGGCACCGTCACCTTGAAGGTGATCCGCGAGGGTGAGTTGCCGGCCGCGACGTACGGCTCGTCCAGCGGCGTGCCGTTCACGCTCACCCGGCCGTGCTCGTCGCAGCACTCGACGGTGTCGCCGCCGACACCGATCACCCGCTTGATCAGGTCCCGCTCGTCATCGGAAGGGAGCAGGCCCACCGCCGAGAACACCGACTTCACGTTCCGCAGCACGGGCCCGTCCGTGGACGGCTTGTGGTCGTTCTCCAGCCAGCCGCCCGGGTCCCTGAAGACCACCACCTCACCGCGCTCCGGCTCCGAGCCGAACCACGGGGTGAGCTTGTCCACGACGACCCGGTCGCCGATCCGCAGGGTCTGTTCCATCGAACCGGAGGGGATCACGAACACCTGGATCAGGAACGTCTTCATCACCAGCGCGATGACCAGGGCCACCAACACGATCACCGGCAGCTCGCGCAGGAGGGAGCGACGGCTGCGGCGCGCGGCGCGCTTGGCGGTGCGGCGGCGCTCGGCGCGGCCCCGGGCGGGACGACTCGCCACACCGTCCGTACCGCCCGGGCCGACGCCGCCCGCACCGACGCCGGCGGTACCGCTGCCGCCGTGGCCGACTGCGTCCCGCGCGTCGTCTGCGCCGTCCGTGTCTTCCGTGCCCGTCGCGCCCTCCGTCCCTCCCGAGGGCGGCAGGTACACCGACGCGGACCCGGACGCGGGGTCGTGGGCGGGGTCGGCTCCGAGGTCGGAGTCGGACGGCCCGGCGGCAGCGGCGGCAGCGGCGGCAGTCCTGGGTCTACCTCTGCTCCCCATGGCCACCGGTCCCCTCAATCGCGGCGAACGCCGCCGGTCGGTCGAGGGAGGTGGCGCGGCCGAGGGGGAACATCACCCAGTCCGCGCGGCCGATCACCTTGTCCTCGGGCACGGCGCCTCCGCCGGGCTCGCCGAGGTGGTCGCGGGAGTCCCGGGAGGCGCTGCGGTGGTCGCCCATCATCCACAACTTGCCGTCAGGAACCACGATGTCGAACGGTACCGCCGAGGGCGCGTCGCCGGGGAGCAGGTAGGCGCTCTCGTCCAGCGGCACGCCGTTGACGCTGAGCCGGCCGTCGGTGCCGCAGCAGGTGATCCGGTCGCCGCCGACGCCGATCACCCGCTTCACGTAGACCGTGTCACCGGCCGGGGCGAGGCCCGCGCCGGCCAGCAGCCGCTTCAGGCCGGACGGTTCCTCCTGGTACGGCAGGAAGGAGCCGATGCCGTCGAAGACCACCACGTCGCCCCGCTGCGGGTGCTTGCCGAAGGCGTACGCGAGCTGGTTGACCAGCACCCGGTCGCCCGGCCGCAGTGTCCCCTCCATCGAGCCGGACGGCACCGCGAAGGGCCGGACCACGAAGGCGTTCACCAGCAGCAGCACGACCACGCACACCGCCGCGATCCACAGCAGGTCCCGCGACCACCGCCGCCCGCCGCCGTGGCCGTCGTCCCCCGCGTCCTCGGGGTCGTCCTCGCCCGCTGGGCCCTCCCCACCTTCGGATTCCGTGCCGGAAGCCGGGGCGGTGGCAGTGCCGGTGGCGGCGCCGGCGGCGCTGGTGACGGTGCCGGTCGCCGCTCCGGGGGCGGAAACGGCGGCGGACCGCGGCGGCGAGTCCGCACCCGTGGGTGCGGGACTGCCGTCGCGGTCCGCTGGTGGCTCGTGCGTGCTCATCGGAGGTGAGCTTATCCCCCCGGTCTACACCGGTTGGAGGGCCGACCCCGGGTGAGCCTGCGCGATCACGCGTCGCGCTTCTCCTTGATCTTCGCGGCCTTGCCGCGGAGGTCGCGCAGGTAGTACAGCTTGGCGCGGCGGACCGCACCGCGGGTCACGACCTCGATCTTCTCGACGACCGGGGTGTGCACCGGGAAGGTGCGCTCGACACCGACGTTGAAGCTGACCTTGCGAACGGTGAAGGTCTCACCGATGCCGGCGCCGTGACGGCGGATGACGACGCCCTGGAAGACCTGGACGCGCGAGCGGCTGCCTTCGATGACTCGGACGTGCACCTTGAGGGTGTCGCCGGGGCGGAAGGCGGGGACGTCGGTGCGCAGCGAGGCCGCGTCGACAGCAGCGAGCTTGTTGCTCATCGTTGCTCTCCATCGCAGGCGCCACGGGCCGCCCACGGATATTCGTGTCAACTGGGTGGTGCTGCGGGCCGCTTCGGCTGGCGGTGAGCCCCCCGTGGCGGGGGCACCGGTCCACTGGCTCCCCGCGAGGGGAGCCGGGCGACAGACAGCAGTCGCCTATTGTTCCACAGGGTCGGCCGTGGACCGAAATCGGCCGTCCGCCTCGTCCCAGGCCAGGCCGAGCACGCTGAGCGCTTCGCGCTCCTTCTTCGTGAACGCCTCGCGCTGCCACCGGGCCACCAGGTCCGGCCGGTTGGCGAGGGTGCGGGCGAACGCCTGCTCGCGCCGCCACTGGGCGATCTTCCCGTGGTGGCCGCTGAGCAGGACCTCCGGCACCTCCCGGCCGCGCCACTCGGCGGGCTTGGTATACACCGGGCCCTCCAACAGGTCGGCCATGGCACCGGGGGCGAAGGAGTCGTCGCGGTGCGACTCGGCGTTGCCCAGCACGCCGGGCAGCAGCCGGGCGATCGCCTCGACCATCACCAGCACGGCGACCTCGCCGCCCGCCAGCACGTAGTCGCCGATCGAGGTCTCGACCACCGGCATCCGGGTCGCGGCCTCCTCGATGACCCGGCGGTCGATGCCCTCGTAGCGGGCGGGCGCGAAGGCCAGCCAGGGGCGGGCGGCCAGGTCCTGGGCCAGCTCCTGGGTGAAGGGGCGTCCGCTGGGGGTGGGCACCACCAGGGTCGGCACCTCGCCCTCGGGCCCGGCGGCCAGGACGGCGTCCAGGGCGGCGCCCCACGGCTCGGGCTTCATCACCATGCCGGGTCCGCCGCCGTAGGGGGTGTCGTCCACGGTGCGGTGGATGTCGGTGGTCCAGGTCCGCAGGTCGTGCAGGTGGACGTCCAGCTGCCCGCGGGCCCGCGCCTTGCCGACCAGGGAGACGTTCAGCGGCTCCAAGTACTCGGGGAAGATCGTGACGACGTCGATCCGCAGGTCGCTCACGCGCCGCCGCCGTTCTCGCCGGAGTCCGAGCCGCCGTTCTCGGCGGCGTCCGGGCCGGTGCCCGGGCCCTCCTCCGAGCCGTCGCCCGAACCCTCCTCCGCCCCCGCACCCGCACCCGCGTCGGCGGCGTCGATCAGGCCGGGCGGCGGGGTGATGACGGCGCGCTGCTCGTCCAGGTCGATGGTGGGGACGATCTGCTCGACGAACGGGATCAGCACCTCGGTGCCGTCGGGGCGCTGGACGGTGAGCAGGTCCTGGTACGGGAGGTGGAGCACCTCGGTGAGCTCGCCGACCGGGGTGCCGTCGGCCAGCACCACGTCCAGGCCGATGAGTTGGTGGTCGTAGTACTCGTCCGGGTCGTCGGGGGTCTCGTCCGGGTCGACCTCGGCGATCAGCATGGTGCCGCGCAGGGCCTCGGCGGCGGTGCGGTCCTTGACGCCGGCGAAGCGCAGCAGCAGGCGCCCGCTGTGCACCCGGCCGGTCTCGACGGTCAGCGGTCCGATGGCGGCGGGGTCGGTGAGGAGGACCGCGCCGGGCCCGAGCCGCAGCTCCGGCTCGTCGGTGCGGACTTCGACACTGACGTCCCCTCGGATGCCGTGGGCGCGGCCGATCCTGCCGACGACGAGCTGCACGGTGATCGTTCTCCTGAGAGGTGATGGCACTGGTGGGAAGCGGGGAGCCCCCGGAACGGAGAGCTCCCGGAGCCGGGAAGATCCCGGGAGCGGGAAGGACCCGGAAACGGGAAGGACCGGCCGGGACGGATGCGTCCCGGCCGGTCCTGAAACCCGGTTGGCCGACCTGGCGGTCGGCGCCCTCGGCGGTCGAGCGGAGGTCAGCGGAGGCTGTCCACGTCGACCAGGTCGACCCGGACGTTGCGTCCGCCCAGGGCGCCGACCACGGTGCGCAGCGCGCGAGCCGTGCGGCCGCCCCGGCCGATCACCTTGCCGAGGTCGTCGGGGTGCACGCGCACCTCGATGGTGTGGCCGCGGCGCAGGTTCCGCGAGCGGACCTGCACCTCGTCGGGGTGCTCGACGATGCCCTTCACCAGGTGATCGAGGGCTTCCTCGATCATGCTCAGGCCTCGGTGGAAGCGGCCTCGGCCTCGTCAGCCTTGTCCGACTTCTTGGCCTTCGGGGTGATGGCGACACCGGTGGTGGCGTCCTCGAAGCCGGCGACGGCCTTGGCGAACAGGTGCGAGAAGTCCTCGACCTTGGGCTCGGCCACCTTCAGCGGCTCCGGAGCCGGCAGGCCCTTGAACTTCTGCCAGTCGCCGGTCAGCTTGAGGATGGCGAGGACCGGCTCGGTCGGCTGGGCGCCGACGGACAGCCAGTACTGGGCGCGCTCGCCGTCGACCTCGATCTTCGAGGGGTTGTACGTCGGCTGGTAGATGCCGATCTCCTCGATCGCGCGGCCGTCACGCTTGGTGCGCGAGTCGGCGACGACGATGCGGTAGTGCGGGGAGCGGATCTTGCCCAGACGCTTCAGCTTGATCTTGACAGCCACGGGTGTGGATTCTCCTGGTTTTGACGTGGGTGAGCAGCGCTCCGCCGCGTGGGGCTGCGGCGCGAGGTGCCGTTCAAGGGACACGCCAGCCGTTAGGAGAGAGGGTCCTGTCTAGGCTGCCGGGTACTCAGCCATCCATTGTGCCACACCGCCGAATGGCCCCCGGACGGCGCCCCCGCACGGTCCGGACAAGGACCTCCGGGTGCCGACGGGCCGCGGGCACCCCGCCCGCGGCCCGGTCGAGCACCGTCCCGACCGGAACACCGTCCCGACCGGAACACTGCCCCGGTCGGACGCCGCCCGGAACGGTTCAGGCGATCTTGAACGGCTGCTGGCAGGCGCCGCAGACGATCGAGGCCTGCGCCAGCACGGACGGGACGACGCGGACGTTGCGACCGCAGCCGCACACCGCCTTGACCCGGACGCCGCCGCCCGAGGAGCCGTGCCGTGCGGCCGGCCCGCGGAAGGCGCGGTGGTTGCCCTCGCCGGCGACGGCGAGCTGGTGCGCCCCGAGCGCGCGGTCGAGACGCTCGATGGTCTCGGCGTAGCGGTCGCGGGTCTCGTGCCCCATCGTCACCTGGGAGAAGCCGCTGCTGGCGTGCGGCTCGACCGGGTGGGCCAGGCCCAGCTCGGAGGCGAGCAGCAGGAAGCGGCGGTTGTGGTAGCGGCCGGCCCGCGAGGTGTCGCGGATCTCCCGGGCGGCGGCCAGGCCGTGGGCGGCCTCGTGCAGCAGTCGCTCGAAGTTGAGCTGGGTGCCGCAGGCGGACGAGGACTCGCCGATCAGCGCCTCGGGCGACGCCAGATCGGGCAGGTCCCGGTGGTGGGCCTGGATGTCACTCCAGGCGGCGGCCAGTTCGGCCGCGAGGACGAGGGGCTGTGTCGTGCTCACGCTGTACCAACGATGGAGAGAGAGGCGGTGTTCCGGCGGGCACCCAGGTCGGGGAATTCCCAGCGGACTCTCAGAAACGCACTTCCGCGCGCGAATTGCGCGGCTCCGGACTGACGCAAGACCAACCCCCTGCACGTATCGAACCGGCGGGTTTCGCCGGGCTCTCGGCACCCGCCGCGGAGCCCAACATCCCCACGGCGGACGGCCCGCGTCCTGTCCGAAAATTGACAGGGCCACGGGCCGTACACCGTACCGCTTGTCGACTACCTCGGGGAGTTGACTGGTGAGTAGCTCAATTGCCGTGACGCGGAACGGGATTCCGGAATTCGCCGGGAGAGCCGCCGATCGCGCAGTTCACGGGTCCGGGACCGGCCGGGAACCGGTCCGCGGCCGCCCGGGAGGGGCGGCCGCGGCGGGCGGCTCAGTACGCGCGGGCGACCAGGGCGAGGTTGCCGGGCTGGTCGTCGGCGGCCGGCACGGAGCCGTCCTCGGCGATCAGGCAGCGCACCGAAACACCCTGCTCGGCCAACTTGGCCTCGCCCTCGGGGCCGAGGTCGGCCCAGGAGATCCGGCCCCAGCCGGTGGTGGCGGCCTCGGCGGCCTCCTCGATGGTCTTGACGTCCACGGTGCGGGCCTCGCGGCGCTCGCGGGACTCGCGCAGCAGCTGCGCCTGGTCCTCCTCCAGGATGCCGGGGACGATCGCGGCCAGGGAGTCGACCGTGACCGGCTCCTTGCCGCCGGCGATCCGGCGCACCAGCATCGCGGTGCCGGCCTCCAGGTCGCGCGGGCCGACCTCGATCCGCAGCGGGACGCCCTTGAGCTCCCAGTCGACGGCGCGGCGGCCGAACGGGGTGTCGGTGCGGTCGTCGACGACCACCCGCACGCCCGCCGTCTCCAGCGCGGCGCCGATCTCGCGGACCTTCGCCAGCACCGCGTCGTCGCCCTTGATGGCCAGCACCACGGCCTGCACGGCGGCCAGCCGCGGCGGGACCCGCAGGCCGTTGTCGTCGCCGTGGGACATGATCAGGCCGCCGACCATGCGGGTGGAGACGCCCCAGGAGGTCTGCCAGACGTGCTCGCGCTCGGCGCCCTGCAGCTGGTAGGTGGTGTTGAACGCCTTGGCGAAGTTCTGGCCCAGCTCGTGGCTGGTGCCCATCTGCAGCGCCTTGCCGTCGCCCATCATCCCTTCGAGGGTGAGGGTGTTGATGGCGCCGGCGAAGCGCTCCCTGGCGGTCTTGCGGCCGAGTACCACGTCGATGCCCAGCACGTTGGTCATGAAGTCGCCGTAGACGTCGGTGTGGATCAGCGAGGCGTACGCGCGGGCGTCCTCGTAGGTGGCGTGGGCGGTGTGGCCCTCCTGCCAGAGGAACTCGGTGGTGCGCAGGAAGACGCGCGGGCGCAGCTCCCAGCGGACCACGTTGGCCCACTGGTTGATCAGCAGGGGCAGGTCGCGGTGGCTCTGCACCCACTTGGAGAAGTACTCGTTGATGATGGTCTCGGAGGTGGGCCGGACGACGACCGGCTCCTCCAGCTCCTTGCCGCCGCCGTGGGTGACCACCGCGAGCTCGGGGGCGAAGCCCTCGACGTGCTCGGCCTCCTTGGTCAGGTAGGACTGCGGGATGAACATCGGGAAGTAGGCGTTCTGGGCGCCCGCCTTCTTGATCCGCGCGTCCATCTCCTGCTGCATCCGCTCCCACAGGCCGTAGCCGTACGGTCGGATGACCATGGTGCCGCGCACCGGACCGTTGTCGGCCAGCTCGGCCTTGTTGATGAGGTCCTGGTACCAGCGGGGGAAGTCGTCCGCCTGGGGGGTGAGAACGGGTGCCTTAGCCATGGGCCGAATGGTACGGAAAACCGGGGCCGGACCGTGAATCCGTTTCGTCCCGGCCCGAAAGCCCGCCCCCGCACCGCACCGACCCCCGCCCCGCCCGCGCGCCGCACCGGACCGCGCCCGCGCACACCCCGGGGCGCACACCAACGGCGCACGGATACCTGCTCGCACCCCTCTGGACGGCGGGGGCCGCCCGCTGTTCGCTGGGAGGGGGGCCGGGGGGCCGGGCTGCGGGGACCGCAGCTGATTCCGAGGATCGAATGGGAGGCCGCGATGGCTTCAGCGCAGGTGACCGGCAGCACCGTGGACCGGGTCCGGACGGACGGCCCGGCGGGGAGCGGCGGTCGGGCGCGGGACTGGGCGGAGATCCAGGAGCGCATGCTCGTCCCCCTCTACCAGGACGTTTACCGGCGGTTGGAGGTCGGCGCGGCCACCAGTCTGCTGGGTGTCGGCTGCCGGTCCGGGCTGGCGCTGCTGCTCGCCGCCGGGCGCGGCGCGCAGGTCGCGGGGGTGGAGGCGGACGGCGGACTGCGGGAGCTGGCGGCGGCCCGCGGGTTGCAGGTGGTGCCCGGCGGGGGCCCGGCGGCCCTCGCCCGTTCGGCGCACTCCGTCCCCCGCCCGGCGCACTCCCTGGTGACGGTTTTCGAGCAGCCGCCGGTGCCTGCGCTGGTCGCCTGGTCGGCCGAGCGCACGCTGCCCGGCGGGCAGCTGGTGGTGGCCGCCTGGGGCCGGCCGGAGCGCTGCGAGAGCGCCGCCGTGCTGGAGGTGGCCCGACGGTACGCCCCGCTCGACGCGCCGGACCCGTTCGCCGCATCCGGCCCGGGCGCCCTGGAGTCGCTGCTGGCGGCGGCGGGGGCGCGCCCGTCCGGGGGCGGCCGGGCGGCCTGCCCGTTCGCCTACGCGGGTCTGGACTCGGCGGTCCGCGGCCTGCTCTCCACCGGCCTGTTCGAGCGGGCCGAGGCGGCCGCGGGGACGGCGCTGGTGGTCAAGGAGCTGGAGGAGGCGCTGCGGCCGTACCTGCGCCCGGACGGTTCGGTGCGGATGGCGAACGAGTTCCGCTGGGCGGTGGGGACGCGGCCCCGCCGCTGAGCGGCCGGCCCGGAGGACGGCACGGAGGAACGGCACGGAGGGACCGCGCGAAGGGAACGCGCGAAGGGAACGCGCGAAGGGAACGCGCGAAGGGAACGCGCGAAGGAACGGCACGGAGGAACGGCACGGAGGAACGGCACGGAGGGAACGCGCGGGGTCAGGACCGGCCGAGCCCGGCCGCGGCGTACGCGGCGTCCTCGTCCAGGGTCTCGGCCTCCAGCAGGGCGGCGGCCAGCGCGTCGAGCCGGTCGCGGTGCCGGTGCAGCAGGGCGACGGCCTCCTCCCAGCACTCGGCGACGATCCGGCGGGCCTCCTCGTCGACCGCGTCCAGCGTGGTGGGGGCGGCGGCCAGGCCGTACGGGGACTGGCTGTCGTCGGGGACGGCGGTGACCCGGCCGACCCGCTCGCTCATGCCCCAGCGGCCGGCCATCGAGCGGGCGATGGTGGTGAGTTGTTCGAGGTCGCTCTCGGCGCCGGTGGTGACCACCCCGTAGACCACCTGTTCGGCGGCCATCCCGCCGAGCGCGCCGATGATCCGGCCGCGCAGGTAGGGCTCGGTGTAGGAGTAGCGGTCGGTGTCGGGGGTGGAGAGGGTGACGCCGAGGGCCCGGCCGCGCGGCACGATGGTGACCTTGCGGACCGGGTCGGCGCCGGGTTGCAGCATGCCGAGCAGGGCGTGCCCGGACTCGTGGAAGGCGGTGCGCTCGCGCTCCTGCTGGGGCATCACCAGCGGGCGCACCGCGCCGAGCTGGACCTTCTCCAGCGCCTCGGAGAGGTTCGCCTGGTCGACGGCGTCCTGCTGGCGTTTGACGGCGATCAGCGCGGCCTCGTTGACCAGGTTGGCCAGGTCGGCGCCGGTCATGCCGGGCGTGGTGCGGGCGACGGCGTCCAGGTCGGTGCCCTCGGCGAGCGGCACCCGGCGGGTGTGGATCCGCAGGATCTGCTCGCGGCCGGCCCGGTCGGGCGGGCTGACGGTGATCCGGCGGTCGAACCGGCCGGGGCGCAGCAGCGCCGGGTCGAGGACCTCGGCGCGGTTGGTCGCGGCGATCACGATGACGCCCTCGGAGCCGGAGAAGCCGTCCATCTCGGTGAGGATCTGGTTGAGCGTCTGCTCGCGCTCGTCGTGGCCGCCCAGCCCGCCACCGCCGCCGCGCTGGCGGCCGATGGTGTCGATCTCGTCGATGAACACGATCGCCGGGGCGACCTTGCGGGCCTCGGCGAACAGTTCGCGGACCCGGCCGGCGCCGACGCCGACGATCATCTCGATGAACTCGGACGCCGAGGCGGAGAAGAACGGCACGTCCGCCTCCCCGGCGACGGCCCGGGCCAGCAGCGTCTTGCCGGTGCCTGGCGGACCGGACAGCAGGACGCCGCGCGGCATCTTCGCGCCGAGCCGGCGGTACGCCTGCGGGTTCTTCAGGAAGTCGACCACCTCGCTGAGCTCGGCCTCGACCTCGTCGATGCCGGCCACGTCCCGGAAGGTGGTGCGCTTGCCCTGGCTGGTGTCCACCGGCTTCGGCGGGGCCTTGCGGCCGAGCGCGCCGCCGCCGATCCCGCCGGACATCCGGCGGGCGATCAGCACCCAGACCCCGATCAGCAGCAGCATCGGCGCCAGCGAGATCAGCAGGTTCGCCAGGAAGCTGCGCTGCTGCACCACCGGACGGGCCGTCACCTCGACGTTCTGCGACTGCAGGGTGCCCCAGAGGTTGTCGGTGGCGAACTCCGGCCGCTGGGTGGTGAACTCCGTGTAGTCGCCCTTGTCGCCGTCCGGCTTGGGCTGCCCGCTCTTGAGCGTGCCCTCGATGGCGTCGCCCTTGGCGTAGACCTTGGTGACGTTCCCGGCGTTCAGCTGCTTGGCGAACTCGGTGTACGAGATCGTGGTGGAACCGCCGTTGCCGAAGAGGCTGAGCAGCAGGTCCGAGAGCAGGAACACCACCAGCGCGGTGAGGATCAGGCCCACCCAGCCGCCCGGCATCCTCTTCTTCGGCGGCGGAGGGGGCGGCGCCCCCTCGGACCGCCAGGGCTGGTCGGGGGTCTGGCGCGGCGGCACGGGGTTGCTCACCCGTCGGACGATACGGACCCCGTGCCCGCCGGACGGCGCGCAACGCCGCGCCCCGCCCCGGTCGGCGCACCGGCCGGCCGGCCCGGTCAGCGCACCGGTGTCGGCCACTCCTCCGCGGTCAGCGCGAAGCGCTCGTGGTCGCGCCAGGCGTCCTGGAGGAACAGCATCCGCGGCGTGAGCCCCTCGTGCCGGAAGCCCAGCCGGCGGGCCAGCGCGATCGACCGCTCGTTGTCCGGCTGGACGTTGATCTCCAGCCGGTGCAGTCCGAGCCCGCCGCGCTCCGGCCGCGTGAAGCAGCGCTCCACCACCAGCCGCATGCCCTCCGACATCCGGCCGGTCCCGACGAACGGCTCGTACGAGTCGTAGCCCAGCACCGCGTTGCAGAACCGCGCCATCACGATGTTGGCCACGTTGCACTTGCCGACCAGGCCGCCGGTCGCGGTGTCGACGATCATGAACGTCCGCAGGCCCGCGCCCTGACGGCTCAGCAGGTCCGGCATGCCGTCCGGCTCCACCGGGTTCCACCGCCCGATGTGCGCGGCGGAGCGCCGCACCGCCTCGGCGTAGGGGACGACGTCATCGGGGCGGGGGGCTCGGATCGTCACGCGCATACGGGACATCATCGCGCACCCGCGCGCGGAAGCACGGGCACGGGTGGCGGATGCACGGGCGGCACGGACCGGGGGCGCGGTTCCCCGCGCCCCCGGTCCGTGCCGCCCCGCCGCCTACAGCAGGTCCTTGAACTCCTTGGGGAGCTGGAAGTCCGCCGGCCCCTGGCCCGGCTGGACGCCGAACGCGCCGCCGGACTGGGCGCCCTGGCCCGGCCCGAGGGCCTTGCGCTCGGCGGCCGCGGCCTCCTCCTGGGCCCGCTTGAGCGGGTTGCCGCTCTTGCGCTTGCCCTTGGCGACCGGGGCCTTCTTGCCGGAGCGCTTGCCGCCGCCGCCCATCCCGGGGATGCCCGGCATGCCGGGGATGCCCTTGCCGGAGGCCATCGCGGACATCATCTTGCGGGCCTCGAAGAACCGCTCGACCAGGCCGGAGACCTCGCCGACCTGGACGCCGGAGCCCTTGGCGATGCGCAGCCGGCGCGAGCCGTTGATCAGCTTCGGGTCGGCCCGCTCGGCCGGGGTCATCGACTTGATGATCGCGCCGACCCGGTTGACGTCCTTGTCGTCCAGGTTGTTGATCTGGTCGCGGATCTGGCCCATGCCGGGGAGCATGCCGAGCAGCTTGGAGATCGAGCCCATCTTCTGGACCTGCTCCAGCTGCGACAGGAAGTCGTCGAGCGTGAAGTCCTTGCCGCCGCCCTGGAGCTTGGCGGCCATCTTCTCGGCCTCGGCCTGGGAGAAGGTCTGCTCGGCCTTCTCGATCAGCGAGAGGACGTCGCCCATGCCGAGGATGCGCGAGGCCATCCGGTCGGGGTGGAAGGCGTCGAAGTCGTCGACCTTCTCGCCGTTGGAGGCGAACATGATCTGACGGCCGGTCACGTGGGCGACCGAGAGCGCGGCGCCGCCGCGGGCGTCGCCGTCGAGCTTGGAGAGCACGACGCCGGTGAAGTCCACGCCCTCCAGGAAGGCCTGGGCGGTGGTGACCGCGTCCTGGCCGACCATGGCGTCGACCACGAACAGGACCTCGTCCGGGTCGATCGCGGCGCGGATGTCGGCGGCCTGCTGCATCAGTTCGGCGTCGATGCCGAGGCGGCCGGCGGTGTCGACGATGACGACGTCGTACTGCTTCTGCTTGGCGTACTCGACGGAGTCGCGGGCGACCTGCACCGGGTCGCCGACGCCGTTGCCGGGCTGCGGGCCGTAGAAGGCGACGCCGGCCCGCTCCGCGACGACGCCGAGCTGGGTGACGGCGTTGGGGCGCTGGAGGTCGCAGGCGACCAGCAGCGGGGTGTGCTTCTGGGTCTTGAGCCAGTGGCCGAGCTTTCCGGCCAGCGTGGTCTTGCCGGCGCCCTGGAGGCCGGCCAGCATGATCACGGTCGGGCCGGTCTTGGCGTAGCGCAGGCGGCGGGTCTCGCCGCCGAGGATGCTGATCAGCTCCTCGTTGACGATCTTGATGATCTGCTGGGCGGGGTTCAGCGCGCCGGAGACCTCGGAGCCGAGGGCCCGGTCCTTGACCTGCTTGATGAAGGCGCGGACCACGGGGAGCGCGACGTCCGCCTCCAGCAGGGCGATCCGGATCTCGCGCGCGGTGGCGTCGATGTCCGCCTCGCTGAGACGGCCCTTGCCCCGGAGGTTCTTGAACGTCGCTGCGAGGCGGTCGGAGAGAGTGTCGAACACGTCGGTCGCGGGTCCCTTGCGGCATCGAGTACGGGTACTGTCGTCGCCCCAAGGGTAGCCGTACCCCCGGCGGGCGGTCTGCGCCCCTGCGCGAACCGCGGGTCAGGGGGTCTCCAGGGCGGCCCTGACCACCCGCGCGACCTCGTGCGCGCGCTCCCGCTCCAGCGGCCGGCCGTCCGGCGAGGTGAGGTAGAAGGCGTCGACGGCCTCCGCGCCGAGGGTGGAGACGTGCGCGGTGCGCACCCGGACGCCGGCCACGTCCAGCGCCCGGCCGATCCGGTGCAGCAGGCCGGGGGCGTCGTGCGCGCGGACCTCCAGCACGGTGGCGGACCGCGAGGCGGCGTGCGGGGCGACGGTGACCACCGGCGGCGGGGTGCTGATGCCGCGGCGGCGCGGCGCGGCGGCGTCGCGTTCGGCGAGCTTGCGGGCGACGTCGAGCGAGCCGTCGAGGGCGCGGCGCAGGTCGGCCCGGAGCCGGGCGGCCTCGGGCAGGTCGCCGTACTCGGCGGCGACCGTCCAGGACAGCAGCAGGACGGGCCCGGCGCCGACCGGGTCGAGTTCGCGCAGGCCGGCCTTGCGGACGGTGAGGCGGTGCACGGCGAGCACCCCGGCGACGGTGCCGAGCAGGCCGGGGCGGTCGGGGAGGGCCAGGGTGAGTTCGACGCCCATCGGCTCGGTGCCCTGCTCCCCCGCCGGTTCGGGGTGGGCGGCCAGGGTGAGCGCGGGCCCGCCGGTGCGGGCGGCCTCGACGGCCAGGCGCTCCTGGTCGGCGGTGACCTCGGGGTCGGCGGCGGGCGGGCTGGTGTCGCCGGCCAGCCGGGCGGCGGTGCGCTCGACCAGCGCGGTGACCAGCGAGGCGCGCCAGCTCGACCAGGCGGCCGGGCCGGTGGCGGTGGCGTCGGCCTCGGTGAGGGCGTGCAGCAGTTCCAGGTGGGTCTGGGTGCCGACGGTCTTGGCGATCAGGTCGGCGGTGGCGGGGTCGTCGGGGTCGCGGCGGGTGGCGGTGTCGACCAGCGTGAGGTGGTGGCGCACCAGCAGCGCGAGGGTGTCGGTGTCCTGCCGGTCGAAGCCCATCCGGACGGCGACGTCGCGGACGATCACCTCGCCGGCCTCGGAGTGGTCGCCGGGCCAGCCCTTGCCGAGATCGTGCAGCAGGGCGGCGACCAGCAGCAGGTCGGGGCGGGCGGTGCGGCGGGTCATCGCGGCGGCCCGGACGGCGGTCTCGATCAGGTGCCGGTCGACGGTCCAGCGGTGCACGGCGTTGCGCTGCGGGCGGCAGCGGACCCGCTCCCAGTCCGGCAGCATCCGGCTGATCAGCCCCTCGGCCTCCAGCGCCTCCCAGACCGGCAGGCAGGCCTCGCCCGCGCCGAGCAGGGTGACCAGCTGGGCGCGGGCCTCGTCGGGCCAGGGCACCGGCAGCGGCCCGGTCTCGGCGGCCAGTCGGCGGACGGTGGCGTAGCCGACGGTGAGCCCGGCCTGGGCGGCCGCGGCGGCGGCCCGCAGCGGCAGCACCGGGTCGGCGGCGGGCCGGGCGGCGTGGGCCAGCACCGCCTCGCCGTCCTGTTCGACCACGCCCTCGGCGAGCGGGCGGCGCTCGGGCGCGTCGGGGCCGACCGGGGCCCGCCGGGCGCCGTTGAACGGGAAGCCGAACCGGGCGGCGCGGCGGGCCGGGCGGCGGCGCTCGGCCAGCACCCGGTCGACCGAGCGCCAGGTGACGTCGGAGGCGTACGCGACGGTGCGGGCCGCCTGGTAGACCTGCCGCAGCAGGGTGTCGGCGTCGAGCACGCCGAGTCGTTCGGCGACCTGGTCCTGGTCCTGGAGGGAGAGCCGTTCGGTGGCCCGCCCGGTGGTCAGGTGCAGCGCGTCGCGGACGTCGGCCAGGGTGCGGGCGGCGGCGTCCAGGCCGTCGCGGGGGGCGTCGGCGAGCCAGGTCGCGGCGACCGCGTTCAGCGCGACCAGGTCGCGCAGGCCGCCGCGGGCCTCCTTGAGGTCGGGTTCGAGCAGGAAGGACAGCTCGCCGTGGCGCTCGGCCCGGGCCCGGCCGAGCTCCTGGAGCTCGGGGAGCCGTTCGGGGGCGGCGGCGCGCCAGTCGGCCAGGACGGCGGAGCGCAGGTCGGCGGTGAGCTGCGGGTCGCCGGCCAGGTGGCGGGCGTCGAGCAGGCCGAGCTGGGCCTTGAGGTCCTCGGCGGCGACCTTGCGGGCCTCGCCGGGGGTGCGGACGGCGTGGTCGAGGGCGACACCGCTGTCCCAGACCGGGTACCAGATCCGTTCGGCCAGGTCGGCGGCGAGCGGGCCCTCGTGCAGCAGCAGCAGGTCCAGGTCGCTGCGCGGGGAGAGTTCGGCCCGGCCGTAGCCGCCGACGGCGACCAGCGCGGTGCGGGCGGGGGCGCCGGCGGCCCGGTAGAGGGCGGCCAGCCAGTCGTCGGTGAGCCGGGCCAGGGCGGCGCGCCGGCGCGGGCCGGTGGTGTCGGGGTCGGCCAGCAGGCGGGCGCGCTCGGCGGGGTAGCCGTACTCGGCGGGGTCGGTGCTGCTCACGTCTGCTCCCGGTGCGTGCGGGTGCCGGATACGCCTTCGGCGGACCTGCCACGGGGGCAGGTCCGCCAGGAGGGTTTCAGCGGTGGATCAGGGTGGATCGGAGGACGGGCGGGCGGGGGTCAGAGGGCGTCGGGGCCTCGTTCGCCGGTGCGGACCCGGACGGTGGTCTCGACCGGGACCGACCAGACCTTGCCGTCGCCGATCTTCCCGGTGCGGGCGGCCTTGACGACCACGTCGACCAGCTGCTCGGCGTCCTCGTCCTCGACCAGTATCTCGATCCGGACCTTCGGGACCAGGTCGACGGTGTACTCGGCGCCGCGGTAGACCTCGGTGTGGCCGCGCTGCCGGCCGTACCCGCTGGCCTCGGTGACGGTCAGGCCGTGCACCCCGAAGGCCTGCAGGGCGTCCTTGACCTCGTCCAGGCGGTGCGGCTTGATGACGGCGGTGATGAGCTTCATCGGGCGTCGACCTCGGTCTTCTCGGCGGGGGCGGTCGCGGGGGCGGCCGGGGCGGTGCGCACCAGGCTGGCTCCGACGGCGGTGAAGTCGTAGGCGGACTCGGCGTGTTCGGCCTGGTCGATGCCGGAGACCTCGACCTCCTCAGCGACCCGGAAGCCGATGGTCTTCTGGATCAGCATGCCCAGCAGCCAGGAGAGCACGAACGAGTAGACCAGGACGGCGACCACGCCGAGCACCTGCTTGCCGAGCTGGCCCAGGCCGCCGCCGTAGAACAGGCCGGAGGCGGTCTGGCCGACGTGGCCGGTGGCGAAGAAGCCGATCAGCAGCGAGCCGATGATGCCGCCGACCAGGTGGACGCCGACCACGTCGAGCGAGTCGTCGAAGCCGAACCTGTACTTCAGGCTGATCGCCGCGGCGCACAGCACGCCGGCGATCAGGCCGATCGCGATCGCGCCGAGCGGGGAGACCGAGCCGCAGGCCGGGGTGATGGCGACCAGGCCGGCCACCGCGCCGGAGGCGGCGCCGAGGGTGGTGAACGCGCCGTGCTTGACCTTCTCGTAGGCCAGCCAGCCGAGGATGGCGGCGGCGGTGGCGACCTGGGTGTTGACGAAGGCCATGCCCGCCACGCCGTTGGCGGCCAGCGCGGAGCCGGCGTTGAAGCCGAACCAGCCGAACCACAGCAGGCCGGAGCCGAGCATCACCAGCGGCAGGTTGTGCGGGCGCATCGGGTCCTTCTTGAAGCCGATCCGCTTGCCCAGCACCAGGGCCAGGGCCAGGCCGGCCGCACCGGCGTTGATGTGCACCGCGGTGCCGCCGGCGAAGTCGATCACGCCGTTGCGGTCGCCGAGCCAGCCGCCGTTGCCGCCGTCGAAGAAGAACACCCAGTGCGCGACCGGGAAGTACACCACGGTCACCCAGAGCGCCACGAACAGGCTCCAGGCGGTGAACTTGGCCCGGTCCGCGATCGCGCCGCTGATCAGGGCCGGGGTGATGATCGCGAACATCAGCTGGAAGGCCGCGAACCCGGTCACCGGGATCGTCCCGGTCAGGGCGTTCAGGTCGATGCCGCGCATCCCCAGGAAGTCGAGGTTGCCGATCAGACCGGCCCCGGCGTCCGGCGCGAAGGCCAGCGAGTAGCCGTACAGGACCCAGAGCACCGAGACGATGGCCAGTGAGATGAAGCTCATCACCAGCATGTTGAGGGTGCTCTTGACCCTGACCATGCCTCCGTAGAAGAAGGCCAGGCCCGGGGTCATCAACATGACCAGGGCCGCACAGATGAACACAAAGGCGGTATCGCCCGCGCTGAAGCCGTCCGGCATCGGCGTCTCCTCCGAATGAGAGCCGCACCACGACCGGGATTACCTGTCCCGTGCCCATCCCGGCGTGTCGGCGATGAGAGGAGAGTGCCGAAGGCGGGTTTCGGCCGATGCGGCTCGGTGTTTCGCCGCAGTGACGCGGTTGACGCGCCCGTTACGGGAAGGTGAACCACGGCAGGTGACGCGTACTGGACAGCGCGTGCTATACGCCGACGGCCGTCCGGACGGGGGGCGGACGGCCGCGGGCGGCGGGGGCGGAGCGGATCAGACCACCGCGACGAACTCCGGGATGTCGTGCACCACCCGCTCGGCCAGCCGGTCCACCCCCGGGGCGCCGCGGAAGTCCCGGCTGGCCGCCTCGGAGGTCTTGCGGACCCGGGTGTTCAGCCGCTCGGAGCGCACCTTCTTGGCGATGTCGACCGCCTCCTCGCAGTACTTCGCGGCCTCCTCCGGCTCGTTCTGCAGCAGCCGCACCGAGGCCATCCCGACCAGGTTGAACGCGTAGGTGCGGACGTGGTCGCCGTCCTCCCGGAACCGGTCGACCGCCTCGGTGATCAGCGGCTCGGCGGCCTTGGCCATCGCCGGCCCGTGGTCCGAGGTGTACGCCAGGTCCCGGTAGGAGTGGCCGTTCTCCGCGCACAGCTCGGCGTACGAGAAGAACCTGAGCCAGCTCGGCGCCGCCTCGTTGGTCTCCCGGATGTCGCTGAAGGTGTCCTCCGACAGCCGCACCGCCCGGGCGCACCGGTTGACCTCGCCGATGGTGGAGTACGCCCGCGCCTCCATCGCGTACAGCAGCGACTGCTGGCGGGCGGTGGCGGTGTCCCGGCTGCCGTACTGGGCGAGGTGGATCAGCTCCAGCGCGTCCTCGCCGCGGTTCAGGTGGATCATCTGCCGGCTCATGTCGGTCAGCACGTGCGCCCCGAACGGGCGGTCCCCGGCCTCCTTGGCCGCGTGCAGCGCCAGCACGTAGTACTTCTGCGCGCTCGGGTGCATGCCCACGTCGTACGACATGAAGCCCGCCAGGTGGGCCAGCTCGGCGGTGATCCGGAACAGCCGCTTGGTGGTCGCCTCGGGGTAGGTCTCCTGCAACAGGTCGGTGACCTCGTGGAGTTGGCCGACCACCGCCTTGCGGCGCAGGCCGCCGCCGTTCTGCGCGTCCCACTTCCGGAACATCTCGGTGGTCTGCTCCAGCAGCTGCATCTCCGGCTCGGACAGCCGCCCGGAGAAGTGCTCGCCGCCGTTGGCCGCCGCCAGGATCGGGGTGGGGACGCCGTTCGGACCGGGCGTCAGCCAGCGCTGCATCGGCTCGATCAGCGCCGCACCGGCCGTCAGCGCCAGCGAGGTGCCGAGGAAGCCGCGCCGGTTGAGCATCAGGTCGCTGCGCGAGTACTCGCTGATCGCCTGCACGGTCTGCTGCGGGCTCCACGGGAGGTCCACGCCGCTGCCGACGGTGGTCACCTGGACCACCGCGCGCAGGCCGAGGTCCTCGACCGAGACCACCGAGCCGAAGCGCTCCGAGAACAGCTCGGACATGATCTTCGGGATCGGCTCCCGCGGCTGCTCCCCGTCCAGCCACCGGCGCACCCGCGAGGTGTCGGTGGAGACGTGGTGGGCGCCGATCTGCCGCGCCCTGCGGTTCACTTGACGCGCCAGCTCGCCCTTCGACCAGCCGCTGCGCGCGAACCAGGAGCCCAGCTTCTCGTTCGGCTGCTTCTCACCCATGGGAACGTCCCCATCCCGCCCCGAACCCGGGGCCCCGCTTCGCCCTGACTCGTGTCCATCGCCTGCACCGCCGTCCGCGTGACCGGTCGGCTGCGTTCCGTATCCCGAACGTAGCGCCCCTGCGCCATCCGGGGGAGCAACGCCGGAAAAACGCCACCTTTCGCCACCCCCACGAGTGAACTACCGGGCCGGGTACCGCGCTTCACTGGGAATCAGCTCGGCATGACCCCGGCACATGCCCGGACCTGACGGAGGCACGCGTGCGGCAACGACGATCCGGCATCCGCGGGGCTGGTGCAAGGCGCCTGCTCGCCCGTGCCACCCGAATCGGGGTGCGCCGGTCCGCGCACGCCTCCGGCGCGCCGCGCACCACGCGCCCGTCGGACGACGCGCCGTCACCGTCCCGTAACCAGCGGCGACCGGAACCGGTTGGGGGTGGCATGGACAAGCTCTTCGGCAGCCTGCGGCTCACCCCCCTCGGCGCCCGCCGCCGCACCCGGCCCGCCGCGCTGCAGGCCGCCGCCGAGTACTCCGGGCGCTGGGGCTGGACGCTGGCGGCCGGCAGCCCGGCCCCGCACCCCGCGACCGCCCCGACGGCCTGCGGCTGCGGCGTCCCGCGCTGCGCCGCGCCCCACCTGCACCACCTGGTCGGGCCCGCGATCGCCCCCGGCGCGACCGCCGCCGAGCTGGTCGCCCGATGTCCGGCCGACGCCCCGCTGCTGCTCCCGACCGGCCACCAGTTCGACGTGCTGGACGTCCCGGCCCAGCCCGGTCTCCAGGCCCTGGTCCGGCTCGAACGGATGGGCACCCAGGTCGGCCCGGTGCTGGCCTCCCCGGCCGGCCGGCTGCTGTTCTTCGTCGCCCCCGGCACCGCCGAGCGCCTGCCCGAGCTGCTCTACCGGATGGGCTGGGACGACGCCTCGCTCGACCTCGCCTGCCACGGCCTCGGCTCCTACCTGGCCGCCCCGCCCACCCCGCTCGGCCCGCTCGGCCCGATGCGCTGGCTGCGCCGCCCCGCCGCCGACAGCGCCCCGCCCGAGGCCCGCCTGCTGCTCGGCACCCTGGCCTACGCCTGCCACCGCACCCGCGTCCGCACGGCGGAGTTCGCGGGCTGACGGCCGCGGGGCCAGGGGGCGGACAGGCGAAGGGGCGGTGCCGGGAAGGGAGTCCCTTCCCGGCACCGCCCCTTCGCCCGCCGTCCGGACGCGGCGCCGGCGGCACTAACCGAGCAGCGCGTCCACGAACGCCCCCGGCTCGAACGGCGCGAGGTCGTCCGCGCCCTCGCCGAGGCCGATGAGCTTGACCGGCACGCCCAGCTCGCGCTGGACCGAGATGACGATGCCGCCCTTCGCGGTGCCGTCCAGCTTGGTGAGCACGATGCCGGTGATGTCGACCACCTCCGCGAACACCCGGGCCTGGACCAGGCCGTTCTGCCCGGTGGTGGCGTCCAGCACCAGCAGCACCTCGTCCACCGGGCCGTGCTTCTCGACGACCCGCTTGACCTTGCCGAGCTCGTCCATCAGGCCGGTCTTGGTGTGCAGCCGGCCCGCGGTGTCGATCAGGACGGTGTCGACGCCGTCGGCGATGCCCTGCTTGACCGCGTCGAAGGCGACCGACGCCGGGTCGCCGCCCTCGGGGCCGCGCACGGTGTGCGCGCCGACCCGCTCGCCCCAGGTCTGGAGCTGGTCGGCGGCGGCGGCGCGGAAGGTGTCGGCGGCGCCGAGCACGACCTTGCGGCCGTCGGCGACCAGGACCCGGGCGAGCTTGCCGGTGGTGGTGGTCTTGCCGACGCCGTTGACGCCGACCACCAGGACGACGGCCGGGCCCTCCTCGTGCTTGACCGAGCGGACGGTGCGGTCGGCGTCGGTGCCGATCAGCTTGACGAGCTCCTCGCGGAGCAGGGTGCGCAGTTCGTCGGGGGTGCGGGTGCCGAGCACCTTGACCCGGGTCCGCAGGTTGTCGACCAGTTCCTGGGTGGCGGCGACGCCGACGTCGGCGGTGAGGAGGGTGTCCTCGATCTCCTCCCAGGTGTCCTCGTCCAGGCGGTCCCGGGAGAGCAGGGTGAGCAGGCCCTTGCCGAGGGTGGACTGCGAGCGGGAGAGCCGGGAGCGCAGCCGGACCAGGCGTCCGGCGGTGGGCTCGGGCACCTCGATCGCGGGCGCGGCCTCGGCCTCCTCGGCGGTCGGCTCCCCGGTGGTCGGCGCCCCGGTGGTCGGCTCCCCGACGGCGGGCTCTCCCGTGGCCGGTTCCCCGGCCGGGGCTCCCGGGGCCTCCGGGGCCCGGGTGGCGCCGGAGGCGGTGGGCGGCGCGGTGGGCTCGGCGGCCCCTTCCGCGGGCTTGGCCGGAGCGGTCGCGGTCGTCGCCGGGTCCGTCTTCGCGGGCGCGGTGATGGTCGGCGGCTGGCTCGGCCGGTCCAGTTCTCTGCGTCGTTTGCCGGAGACGACGAGTCCGGTGATCGCGCCGATGGCGACCACCGCAATGACAACGGCAAGGATCACGTATTCCATAACCCGTCCAGTATCACGTAGCGCCTGTGCCGGGCCCGGTTCCGCGGGTTCCAGCGCTGTCCTGTACCTCTGCTCGGCCTGCTGCGGCCGCCGCCGCCCGCTGCGTCGGCTCCGCCTGCCGGGGCGGCCGGGCCGGCCTCCCCGGTCCGGGTACCCGCAGCCGCTGGCTGATCACCTGGGAGATGCCGTCGCCCTTCATGGTGACGCCGTACAGGGCGTCGGCGGACTCCATGGTGAGCTTCTGGTGGGTGATGACGATCAGCTGGGAGCTCTCCCGCAGCTCCTCCATGATCCCGACCAGCCGCCGCAGGTTGGTCTCGTCGAGCGCGGCCTCGACCTCGTCCATGACGTAGAACGGGCTGGGCCGGGCCTTGAAGATCGACACCAGCAGGGCGACGGCGGTGAGCGAGCGCTCGCCGCCGGAGAGCAGCGAGAGCCGCCTGACCTTCTTGCCGGGCGGGCGGGCCTCGACCTCGACGCCGGTGGTGAGCATGTTCTCCGGGTTGGTGAGCAGCAGCCGGCCCTCGCCGCCGGGGAACAGTCGGGCGAAGACGCCCTCGAACTGGGCGGCGGTGTCGCGGTACGCGGCGGTGAACAGCTGCTCGACCCGGGCGTCGACGTCGCGGACGATGTCCATCAGGTCGCGGCGGCTCTTGCGCAGGTCGTCGAGCTGTTCGCCGAGGAAGCGGTGCCTGGCCTCCAGGGCGGCGAACTCCTCCAGCGCGAGCGGGTTGACCTTGCCGAGCTGCTGGTGGGCGCGTTCGGCGGCCCTGAGCCGCCGCTCGACCTCGGCGCGGACGTAGCGGACCGGTGCGGCGGGCTCGGCCGGCTCACCGGACGCGCCGGGTCCGCCGGATTCGCCGGGTCCGGCGGGTTCGCGGCCGTCCTCGGGCGGCGGGGCGGGGACGGGCTGGTCGGGGCCGTAGCCGGCCAGCAGGTCGTCGGCCTCGATGCCGAACTCCTCCAGCGCCCGGGCCTCCAGCTGTTCGATCCGCAGCCGCTTCTCGGCGCGCAGCACCTCGTCGCGGTGGCCGGCGTCGACCAGCCGGTCGCGTTCGGCCTTGAGCGCGCGGCCGTGCTCGCGGAACTGCCGCAGTTCGGCCTCGCGGGCGGTGCGGTCGGCCTCGACGGCGGCGCGTTCGGCCTCGGCGGCGGCGAGCGTCCCCTCGATCCGGCCGAGCAGTCGGCGGGCGCCGGTGGCGACGGCGGTGGCGGTGCCGGCTTCCCGGCGGGCGCGTTCGCGGCGTTCGGCGGCGCAGGCGCGGGCCTCGCGTTCGGCGCGGGCGGCCCGGTCGATCTGGTCGGCGCGTCCGGCGAGGGCGCGGACGCGCTCCTCGTGGGTGCGGACGGCGAGCCGGGACTCCGTCTCGGTCTGCCGGGCGGCGGAGGCGGCGGCGGCGAGCCGGTCGCGTTCGGCGGGGTCGGGTTCGTCCTCGCCGCTGTCGGCGGTCTCCTCGGCGGCGGCGAGGCGTTCGGCGAGTTCCTCGGCGGCGGCGCGGGCCTCGGCGAGGCCGCTGTCGGCCTTGGCGGCGGCGGTGGCGGCGCGGTCGGCCTCGTCCGCGGCGGCCCGGGCGGCGCCGCCGGAGCGGCCGAGGGCGCCGGCGCGGTCGGCCCGGCGCCGCTCGTCCTGGCGGCGCAGCGCGGTCGTCCGTTCGACCTCGGCGGCGAGTTCGGCGCGCCGTTCGCGGGCGGCGGCGAGCTCTTCGGCCGCTCCGGCGCAGCGGGTGTCGAGCTCGGCGATGCCGCGGGCGGCCTCGGCGACGGCGGCCCGGGTCTCCAGCGGGCTGGGCGCGCCGGGCGAGCCGCCGTGGGCGAGGGCGGCGGAGAGCAGGTCGCCGTCCCGGGTGACGGCGCTCCAGCCGGGGTGGCGGTCGGTCAGCCGCCGGGCGGTGGCGAGGTCCGCGACCACGGCGGTGCGGGCCAGTACCCGCCGGGCGGCGGCGGCCACCGCGTCCGGTCCGCCGATCAGTTCCCCGGCCCGGCGGGCGCCCTCGGGCAGGCGTTCGGTGCCGGCCCCGGCCGCCCCGGCCGCCCTGGCGGCTGCGTCGGCTGCGTCGGCTCCGGCGGCTCCGCCGGCCGCGGCGTCCGCGTCGGCGATCAGCAGCGCGGCCCGGCCGCCGTCCTCGGCGCGCAGCCAGGCCAGCGCCTCGGTGGCGGTCCCGGCGTCGGGGACGGCGACGGCCTCGGCGGCGGGGCCGAGCGCGGCTGCCACCGCGAGTTCGAACCCGGGGGCGACGGTGAGGAGTTCGGCGGCGGGGCCGAGTACGCCGGGGCGGCCGAGCAGGGCGGCGCTGCCGTCCTTGCGGCGCAGGCCGAGGGTGAGCGCGTCGTGCCGGGCGGTGAGCGCGGCGCGTTCCCGCTCGGCGGCGGTGAGCGCTTCGCGGGCGGCCGAGACCGCGTGCTCGGCGTCCCGGAGGGACTCCCGGGCCAGCTGGTGGAGTTCCTCGCCGCGTTCCTCCCCCGCGGTGCTCTCCTCGTCCTGCGCGCGGAGCCGCCGGTGCTCCTCCCGGGCGGCGGCGGCGCGCAGCAGCGCCTCGTCGCGGGCGGTGGCGAGCCGTTCGGCCTCGGCCCCGGCGGCGGTGGCGCGGGAGCGGGCGGCGGCGGCCCGGCCCTGGAGCCGGGCGAGTCCTTCGCGCCGGTCGGCGATCGTCCGGGCGGCCTCCTTGAGCCGCAACTCCTCGTCGGCGAGGGCGCGTTCGAGTCCGGTGCGGTCCTCGACGGCCTCGGCCAGCGCGTCCTGGGCCTGTTCCAGGGCGGCTTCCAGGGCGGCCTCCTCCGCGCGGACCCGGGCGGCCTCGCGCTCCAGGTCCTCCGGGTCGCGGCCGCGGCGCTCCTCCAGCTGTCCGGCGGTGGCGGCGGCGCGGACCCGGGCCTCGGCGAGTCCGACGGTGCCGCGGGTGCGCTCGGCGAGCGAGGAGAGCCGGTACCAGGTCTGCCGGGCGGCCTCCAGCGCGGGCCCGAGCTGTTCGACCTGGGCCTCCAGGACGGCTTCGCGCTGGAGGGCGGCGGCGAGCTGCTGCTCGACGGTGGTGCGGCGCAGGCCCAGCGCGAGTTCGTCGGCGACCTCGGCCTCGACGGCGCGGCGCAGGGTGAGCAGGTCGTCGGCGAGCAGCCGCAGCCGGGCGTCGCGCAGTTCGGCCTGGATGCCGGCGGCGCGCCGGGCGACCTTCGCCTGGCGGCCCAGCGGGCCGAGCCGGCGGCGCAGTTCGGCGACCAGGTCCTGGACCCGGCTGAGGTTGGCCTGCATCGCGTCGAGCTTCCGCAGCGCCTTCTCCTTGCGCTTGCGGTGCTTGAGGACGCCGGCCGCCTCCTCGATGAAGGCGCGCCGCCCCATCGGGTCGGCGTGCAGCACGGAGTCGAGCTGCCCCTGGCCGACGATGACGTGCATCTCGCGGCCGATGCCGGAGTCGGAGAGCAGTTCCTGGATGTCGAGCAGCCGGCAGACGGTGCCGTTGAGCGCGTACTCGCTGCCGCCGTTGCGGAACATCGTCCGGGTGATGGTGACTTCGGTGTAGTCGATCGGCAGGGCGCCGTCGGTGTTGTCGATGGTGAGGCTGACCTCGGCGCGGCCGAGCGGGGGGCGCCCGCTGGTGCCGGCGAAGATGACGTCCTCCATCTTGCCGCCGCGCAGCGACTTGGCGCCCTGTTCGCCCATCACCCAGGAGAGCGCGTCGACGACGTTGGACTTGCCGGAGCCGTTGGGGCCGACCACGCAGGTGATGCCGGGCTCGAAGCGCAGGGTGGTCGCCGAGGCGAAGGACTTGAACCCGCGCAGGGTCAGGCTCTTGAGGTGCACCCGACCGTCCTCCTCGCCGTGCCGCCGGCCGCGGCCGCGGCCCACCGCTGGCGACTGTATCCGGCCGGGGTGCCGCCGGGCCCTCAGGCGGTGGTTTGGGCACGTCGCGGGTCGGGCACTCTCCCAGCGGGAGAGCCGCCGTGAGCACGACGAAGGGACGTCCGCTCGGACGTCCCTTGTAGGCTGCCGCCCCCTCGCGGGGGAAGCTCAGTGCACGACTGCGTCGATCGCGAGGACCACGAACGATCAGGTCAGGGCCGGCTCGCGCTGGTCCAGGTCGATGCTGCTGAGCAGCGAGTGCTCGTCGGCGACGGCGGACAGCGCGTCGTTCTCGGCCTGGAGCTTGACCAGCTCGTTCTCCAGGTCCTGGACGCGCTGCTGCAGCCGTCGCATCTCGGAGAGCATTCGCGGGTCGGGGCCGCCGACGTACCCGAGAAGCGCCTTTGCCATGATGTGTGGTCCTCCACGCTGAGTGACCGAACCGTGTACGGTAGGTCTTGGGGGAAGGGATACGCACGCGCCTGCGCGCCGGACGTGCTGGCTGGGCACTACGAGGGCATCCGCTGGTGAGTGGCACACTCACAGGCGAGGCCCCGCCGGTTAAACGCAAACCTGTGCGCGGGTTTCCAGCGTCTCACCAAAGACCGTACGGGTCAACACGATCACCGCACGCTACCGCGCCCCTGTCACCTGCATGGCGGGAACCTCACACCATCGGCCGGGCTAGTGGATCACTACGTCTGCGGAGTCAACCACGAGTCCGCCCCGAAGGCAACCCCGTGACACCGGCAGTTGCCGGGGGCTCTCCTCCCGCCGGCAACCGCGGTGTGCTCATCGGATCGCGAAGCCCCGGTACCCGTCGCCCACGGCGGTCCAGATCTCGGTGACCCCACTGACCTGACCAGGCGTTCCGGGCCCGCGCAGCGCGGCGAGCAGCCGCTCGCAGTCGGCGCGCGACCCCTCGGCGACCACCTGGACGCGGCCGTCCCCGAGGTTGCTCGTGTAGCCCGTCAGCCCGATCTCCAGGGCCCTGGCCCTGGTCCACCAGCGGAACCCCACCTGCTGGACGCGCCCGCGCACCCAGATGGTGGCCCGGACGGATCGGCGGCTGTCGTGACCTTGCATGTGTCCGACCATAGTCGGGCACTCCGGGGGCGCTCGGAACGGGCTTCACGCCCCTTCCACCGACCCTCCCCACCCCTGCGGCGGCCCTCGCTCCACCGACACAGCCGGCACAGCACCGTCGGCCATCCCCCGGAACGCGGACGGCCCCCGCTCCGTCCGAGGACGGGAGCCGGGGGCCGTTCGCGGTGCCGGGGCGGCCGGGGTCAGTCGCCGAAGCTCCCGAAGTCGCCGCCGCCGAAGTCCCCGCCGCCGTCGAAGCCGCCACCCCCGTCGAAGCCGCCGCCGTCGCCGAAGTCGTTGCCGAAGTCGGAGGGGTCGAAGTCGGCGCCCGAGTACTCACCGGCGTCCGCGCCGCCGTTGTCGTCGTACCCGCCGCCGTAGCCGCCGCCGTCGCCGTGGCCGCCCGCGTAGGCGTAGCCCGGGGTGGAGAGCGCCGAGCCGAGCATGGTGCCGACCAGCAGGCCGGGCAGCATGCCGCCGCCGAAGTAGCCGCCCGCCCACGGGCTGTAGGCGGGGCCGGCGTTCCAGTACGGCTGGTGGCCGTGCTCGGTCTCCACGGTGCGCACCGCCGGGTCCTGACCGTGCGAGATCCGGGCCGCGTCGTCGGCGCAGGCCGGGACGGAGCGCGGGGCGCCGCCCTCCGGGGCCCAGGTCACGTCGGTGGTGGACGGGCCGTGCCGCGGGTCGAAGAAGCACGGGACGCGGCGCTCGGGCAGCGGGCGGCCCTCGCGGCGGGCGGCCAGGGTGGCCAGCGCGAACCGGCCCTGCTCCAGCGCCTCGGTCACCGGGCGGACGTCCTCGGGCCCCTTCGCCTCGTCCATGGTCCGCTTGGCCAGGTCGTAGGAGTCCAGCGCGCTGGTGTAGTCGGCGCGCTGGGCGTCGTCCGCGCCGGGCGCGCCGGGGCTGAAGTCGAGCCGGTCGAGCTCCTCGCCGAACGCGGTGATGTCCTCGTCCACCACGGTGCGCAGCTGGGCGAGTTCGGCCCGGGCCCGCTCCTCCTTGCGCTTCCTGGCGCGGCGGAACAGCAGGAGGACGCCGACGCCGAGCAGCACGATCAGCAGGACCGGGATCAGGACCCAGGCGATCGAGGTGCTGTGCTGCGGGCCCTCGCCCTTGGTCTGCTTGGCCGCCCCGTCGACGAACTCGGTCAGGGTGGCGTCGATGTCCTTGGGGTTCGAGCGGAACGCGGCACCCGCGATCCGGTCGGTCGCGGCCTTGCTCAGCGCCTTGGCGTCGGAGTTGGCCTGGAACTGGTCGCCGCGCCAGATGCCGTAGACGCCGACGATGCCGACCTTGGTGCGGAGGTCGCCGAACAGGTTCTTCGTCGGGTAGGCGTCGCTGGCCGGCAGCACCGCGATGAAGATCGGCTTGTCCGCGTCCTTCAGCTTCTTCGCCAGCCGGTCCGCCTGGTCTGCGGAGAACCGGCTGCTCATCGACGGGTCGACGTAGACCTGGACCTTCTTCATGGAGTCGGCCGCGTCGTTCAGGCCGGACGCCGAGGCGGGCGCGGACAGCCCGAGCACCATCAGCAGGCCGAGCAGCGCCGCCAGGGCGGCGGCGGGCCCGGTGGCGCGGGAGCGGCGGAGCACAGTTCTCATGCTCCAGACCGTACCGGTCCGGCGGTCGGGACCACGCCCTCCCCCGGTACTGTTCCCACCCTGAGACCGGCCCCTACTCCAGGGGGAGAAGGGCGCTCCGAACCCCCGCCGACCGGCCGGAGTCGGGGCCGCGCGGCCCGCGCGGGGCGTTCGAGCGGGCATAGTGGAGACGATCTTCCCGCACCATCCCCGACAGGAGCCCCCTGGTGATCCTCGGCCTCGTCACCGCCGTCGCGGCGTCCGCCTGCTACGGCACCGGGTCGGTGCTGCAGGCCCTCGGCGCCCGCCGCTCGGCCCGGCAGGAGGCGGCGGCGGCCGGCGCCGTCACCGGGCACGGCGGGCCGAGCCTGTCCTCGACCGCGAAGGCCGCCGTCACCTGGGAGTTCATCCTCGGCACGGTGCTGGACTTCGTCGGCTTCGGCCTGGGCGCGCTGGCCGCCCGGCTGCTGCCGCTGTTCCTGTCGCAGACCGTCATCAGCGCCAACCTGGTGATCACCGCGGTGCTCTCGGTCCGGCTGCTGGGCCTGCGGCTGCGCCGGGCGGAGTGGCTGTCGATCGGCGTCCTGTGCGGCGCGCTGGTGCTGCTCGCGGTGGCCGCCGGGCCGGAGGGCGGGCACGAGGCGGCCCGGGCCTTCCACTGGGCGCTGCTGATCGGCTCCGCGGTGCTGATCGCGGGCGGCTCGCTGGTCGTGCGCCGGCTCGGATCCGGCGGGGCGGTCGTCGCGGGCCTGCTCTCCGGCCTGGGCTTCGGCGCGCTGGGCATCGGCGTGCGCGTCCTGGACGGCGTGCAGCCCTTCGCGCTCGGCGCGCTGCTCGCCGACCCGGCCCTGTACGCCGTCCTGGTGGGCGGCCTGGGCGGGATGTACCTGCACACCGTCGCCCTGCAAGTCGGCTCGGTGAACGGCGCGACCGCCGCCCTGGTGGTCGGCGAGACGGTGGTCCCCGGCGCGGTGGGCGTGCTCTGGCTCGGCGACTCCTCGCGGGCCGGGCTGGGCTGGCTGGCCGTCCTCGGCTTCCTCCTCGCCGTGGTCAGCGCCGTCGGCGTGGCCTGCTTCGGCGAGGAGGGCGGCGCCCTGCAGGCGGCCGCGGAGGAGGAGAAGGCCCCCGCCGGGAGGGCGGACTGAGCCGGGCGGTCCGTCCGAGCCGGGGCCGCGGCCCGGCGGTCAGCGGCGGGGCGGGCGCTGGCAGGCGGGGCAGGAGTAGCTGGAGCGGTTCATCCAGGCGTCCCGGCGCATCGCCGTGCCGCAGCGGCGGCAGGGCCGGCCCTCGCGGCCGTAGGCGTCGAGGTCCCGGGAGAAGTAGCCGCTCTCGCCGTTGACGTTGACGTACATCGAGTCGAAGCTCGTCCCGCCGACGGCCAGCGCGGACGTCATCACGTCCCGGGCGTGGCCGAGCAGTTCCAGGGCGGCGGGGCGGGTCAGCGTGCCGGTGGGGCGGTCGTAGTGCAGGCGGCTGCGCCACAGCGCCTCGTCGGCGTAGATGTTGCCGACGCCGCTGACCAGGGTCTGGTCGAGCAGGGCGCGCTTGACGGTGGTGCGCTTGGCCCGCAGGGCGGCGGCGAAGGCGGCGTCGTCGAAGCGCGGGTCGAGCGGGTCGCGGGCGATGTGGGCGAGCGAGACGGGGGTGGCCTCGGGGTCGCCGGCCTCGGCCTCCTCGACGGCCAGGCCGCCGAAGGTGCGCTGGTCGACGAAGCGCAGCTCGGTGCCGCCGTCGGCGAACCTGAGCCGGGCCCGCAGGTGCACGGATTCGGCCATCTCCGGTTCCTGGATCAGGAGTTGGCCGCTCATGCCGAGGTGCCCGACCATCGAGAGGCCGTCGCCGAGCGGCACCCACAGGTACTTGCCGCGGCGCTGCGGCTCGCCGAGGGTGCGGCCGCGCAGCAGGGCGGTGAACTCGTCGGCGCCGCCCGCCTGCCGGCGCACGGCGCGCGGGTGCAGCACCTGGACGTCGGCGACGGTGCGCCCGGCGGCCCAGCGGGCCAGTCCGCGGCGGACCACCTCGACCTCGGGCAGCTCGGGCACGTCGGACCGCCGGTCAGACGGTCGCGGCGGCGGCGCCGTCGGGCCGGTCGGCTTCGCGCTCGGCCTTGATCGCCCGCCAGGCGGACTCGGCGGCCTTCTGCTCGGCTTCCTTCTTCGAGCGACCGCTGCCGGAGCCGTAGTCCTGGCCGGCCACCCGGGCGGCGGCGGTGAAGGTCTTCTCGTGGTCCGGGCCGGACTCGGTGACCACGTACTCGGGGACGCCGATGCCGACGGCGGCGGTGAGCTCCTGGAGGCTGGTCTTCCAGTCGAGCCCGGCGCCGAGCTGCGCGGACTCCGCGATCAGCGGGTCGAACAGGCGGTGGACGAACTCGGTCGCCGCGTCCAGGCCCTGGTCCAGGTAGGTGGCGCCGATCACGGCCTCGACGGTGTCCGCGAGGATCGACGACTTGTCGCGGCCGCCGGTCCCCTCCTCGCCCTTGCCGAGCCGGATGAAGGCCCCGAGGTCCAGGCCGCGGCCGACCTCGGCGAGCGCGCGGGAGTTGACCACCGCAGCGCGGAGTTTGGCGAGCGTCCCCTCGGCGACCTCCGGGTGGAGGCGGTAGAGGGTGTCGGTCACCACCAGGCCCAGCACCGAGTCGCCGAGGAACTCCAGGCGCTCGTTGGTGGGCAGCCCACCGTTCTCGTACGCGTACGAGCGGTGGGTCAGGGCGCGCACCAGAAGGGCGCGCTCGAGCGTGTACCCGAGGCGCCCTTCCAGGACGTCGTATTCGGTCGAGGCCGGCCCACCGCCCTTGCCCCCGTTGGTCCCGGGGTTCGGCTTGCGGGAGGAACTGCCAGTGTCCGACATCGATCCGTGCACCCCGCCGATCAGACCGAGAGGACCTGGCGACGGTTGTACGTGCCGCAGCTCGGGCACGCGATGTGCGCGAGCTTCGGCTCGTGGCAGCGGTCGCACGCGACGAGCGCGGGCACGACGGCCTTCCAGTTGGAACGGCGGTGACGCGTGTTGCTGCGCGACATCTTCCGCTTCGGAACAGCCACGGTAAATCTCCTGGTTCTACGGCGAGGCCCTCACGGGCAGCGCTGTGTCTTATTCCTCGTCACCCTCGTCGCCGGGGGCGGCGGAGAGTCCCTGCAGGGCCGCCCACCTGGGGTCGGCGGCGTCGTGGTGGTGCGACGGGTCGTCGCTCAGGCGGGCCCCGCACTCGGAGCACAGACCCAGGCAGTCGTCCTGGCACACCGGCTGCAGCGGCAGTGCGAGCACCACCGCGTCACGCAGCACCGGCTGGAGGTCGAACAGGTCGCCCTCCAGGCGGTAAGTCTCGTCCTCGGACTCCTCGTCGAAGTCGTCCCCCGCGATCGCGCGGTGACGCTCCTCGGACTCCGGGTAGTAGTACAGCTCCTGGAAGTCGACCTCCAGGTCGTCCTCCAGCGGCTCCAGGCAGCGGGAGCACTCGCCGGTGACGTGGGTCTCGGCGGTGCCGGTGACCAGCACGCCCTCGACCACCGACTCCAGGCGGAGCTCCAGCTTGATCTCGCTCTTCTCGGGAACGCCGATCACGTCCGCGACGCCGAGCTCCGCCGGGGCCTCCAGGGTGCGGGAGACCTTGCGCAGCGATCCCGGGCGACGGCCGAGCTCGTGCGTGTCGAACACGAGGGGGTCGCGGTGGTCGAGGCGGTTCAAGGTTTCCTGACTTCCTGGCGGCGGCACGCATCCCTGCGTGGCGCGGATCTTCGGTTCCTACGGCGCGCGGCCCGGATGCGGGCGCACGGCGAACCCGGCGCGAACAGGCCGGAGTGGTCAGACTACCGGAGAGTCCGCGCCGAACCCAACTCGCCCCTCAGCGGCCGCCGAGCTCCCGCAGCCTGGTCATGTCGATCATGCTGGTGTCGAAGAAGCTGGTCTCGTCCAGCCCACCCTGCTGCTGCGGCGGCTGCGCGGGCTGCTGGGGGTGCTGCGCGGGCTGCTGGGGCTGCTGGGGCTGCTGCTGGTAGCCGTACGGGTCGGCGGGCAGCGGGTTGCCCCACTGGTCGAAGCCCTGCGGCTGCTGGTACTGCGGCTGCTGCTGGTAGTAGGGGTCCACCGGCTGCTGCCCGTAGGGCTGGCCGTACGGGTCGGTCTGCGGGGCCGCCGCCGGGTCGTAGCCGCCGTAGACCTCGGCGTACTGCGGGGCCTGCGGCTGGGCGAGGGGGTCCCCCCAGCCGGAGGCCGGGGAAGGGTCCTCGCCGGGCTGCTGCCAGCCGGCCGCGGCCGGGGTCTGCTCGGGCCAGGACTGCTGCTGCGGGACGTCCGCGTACCAGCTCTGCTGCTCGCCCTCGTCGGAGAAGCCGGCCGCCACCGCCTCGGCGCGGTCCTTGAGCTGCTGGGCCTCGTCGGCGGCGGCCAGGTAGGCGCCCAGCTCGTCGATCGGGGCCTTGCCGAGCAGCTTGTCGCGGCCCTTGCCGACCGCCTCCAGGGTGGCGGAGAGCACCGCCTCCAGGGTGGCCAGCTTCACGTCGACGTACTCGTCGGCCTCCGGGCTGGGGCTGGTCCGCGGCCGGAACTCCTCGCCGTCCTCGGCGCCCTCCGCCTCCGGCTCGTACACGCCGGACTCGCCGCGCAGCTTGTGCCGGCCGCGGCCGACCGCGCCGAGCGTCTTGGTGAGCACCACCTCGAAGTTGGCCAGCTTGGAGTCGACGTAGTCGTCGGCCTCGGCGAGCTTGGCCTGCACCTCGGCGCGCGCCTCGGCCAGCACCCGGTCCGCCTCGGCCTGCGCCTGCCGGACCACCTCGGTGTCGGAGATCAGCGAGCCGCGCTCGTCGTGCGCGCCCCGGATGATCCGGTCGGCCTGGGCGTGGGCGTCGGCCACCATCTGCTGGTGGTCCGCCACCACCGACTGCGCCTGGGCGAGTTCCGCGGGCATCGCCTCGCGCAGGTCGCGGAGCAGTCCGGTCAGCTCGGCACGGTTGACCACGCAGGACGACGACATCGGCATCGCCTTCGCCTTCTCGACCACGGCGATGATCTCGTCGAGTTTCTGCTGCACGTCCACGGGCGTCTTCAGTCTTTCCGTGTGCCGCCGAAGTGCGGCGGAGGCAGTGCTCCGGAGGCCGCTGGCTGCGGCCCCGGGGCCGGGGGTATCAAGACTGTACGGCCACCGGCCCCGCCGCTCACAACGCCGGTTCAGTCCCGGCGTTCGGCGATCCGCTCGACCAGCCGCCGGTGCACCGCGGCGGGCAGCAGGTGCGAGACGTCGCCGCCCAGCGAGGCCACTTCCTTGACCAGGCTGGAGGAGAGGAAGCTGTACGTCGGCGAGGTCGGCACGAACAGGGTCTCGACGCCGGTCAGCCCGTGGTTCATCTGGGCCATCTGCAGCTCGTAGTCGAAGTCGCCGGCCGCCCGCAGGCCCTTGATGATCGCCGGGATGCCGCGCTCGCGGCAGAAGTCCACCAGCAGGCCGCTGTGCGACTCCACCTCGATGTTGCCCAGGTGCGCGGTGGTCTCCGCGATCAGGGCGATCCGCTCGTCGGTGGTGAACATGCCCTGCTTGTTGCGGTTGATCAGCACCGCCACGTGCACCACGTCGTACAGCTTCGAGGCCCGCTCGATGATGTCGAGGTGTCCGTTGGTGATGGGGTCGAAGGACCCCGGACAGACGGCGCGGCGCATGCGTGTGCTCCCTTGTGGGGCGTGGTGTCCTGGCTACGAGTCTCGATCAGCCCCGGCAGCGGCGCGACCGTACCAGAGCGTGCCCTCGCCGTACTTGCGCGAGCGCAGCCCCTCGAAGCCGTCCGGCCAGCCGAACTCGCCGCCCCGGGTGCTGCGTTCCACGGTGACGAGAACGTGCTCGGACAGCCAGCCCCCCGAGCGGAGTGTGACCAGCGTCTCCCGCAGGACGGCGTCCTCCACCGCGTACGGCGGGTCCAGGAACACCAGGTCGTAGGGCTCGGCCGGCGGCGGCCCGGCGACCACCTTCTCGGCCTTCTCCGCCCGCACCTCGGCGCCGGGCAGGCCCAGCGTCCGGACGTTCTCCCGCACCGTCCGCACGGCGCCCGCGTCCGCCTCCACCAGCAGCGCGTGCGCCGCGCCGCGCGAGAGCGCCTCCAGCCCGACCGCGCCGCTGCCCGCGAACAGGTCCAGCATCCGGGCGCCGGCGATCGGCCCGAACAGCGCCTCGACGGTGGAGAACATCGCCTCCCGCGCCTTGTCGGACGTCGGGCGGGTGTTCCGGCCGGGCGGCACGGCGAGACGGCGGCCTCCGGCACGGCCGGCGATCACGCGAGGCATGGCGTTGGGTCCTTTGCGGGTGGGAGGGGCTGCGCGCCCGACCCTAGCCGACGGATCGGCCCCGGGCCGGGCGCGCCCGCTCACTTCCCCGCGCCGGTCACTCGTGGACGGCGGCGCCCAGCAGCGTCGGCGACGCGTAGCGCGACCAGGACAGGCAGCCGTCGGGCGGGCAGTACTCGGGGCGGCGCGGGTCGTGCCCGAGCTCGCGCAGCTTGGTGCGGACGGAGTCGGGCGTGCGGCCGTAGCGGGCGGCGATCCGGGCGATGGTGTCGCCGTCGTGGAAGCGGCGGACCAGCTCCTCCTCGTGCTGCGGCACCCAGGGGGCGCCGTGGCCGGGGTAGAGCTCGCGCAGCACGTCCCGGTCGGGGATGGGCTCGGAGACGTCGGCGACGATGGCCAGCGCGCGCAGGGCGCGGTTGAGCGCGATGCGCAGGGAGGCGACGTCCTCCACCGGGAGGCGGAGCTTGCCGCTGGCGACCGGGTGGGCGGAGTCGCCCTCGCGCCAGCCGGTCAGGGTGAGGGTGACTTCGCGGTCGTCCTCGCTGGCGACCTCGATCCGGAAGACCTTGTCGCCGAGCGGGAGCTCGTTGAGGTGACGGAATGCCATGCAATGACCCCCAGTTCTCGTGCCGGGGACGCGCCGTGGAGTGCGCCCCGAACAACTCCATTCTCTCTCGGGGCACTGACATCCGAGGGGTGCGAACAAGCCGTCCGCGGAGGGGCGGGCGGGCCGTCTCAGCCCTTCTCCAGGTACTCCGCGCGGTCCTCGTCGAGCAGGCTCTCCAGCGCGGTGCGCAGCTCGGGGTGGGCGGCGAGCGCGGGGTCGGCGGCGACCAGCCGGGTGGCCTCGGCCCGGGCGGTGGCGATGACGTCCTCGTCCTCCAGCACCGAGAGCACCTTGAGCGAGGACTTCACGCCGGACTGGGCCTGGCCGAGCACGTCGCCCTCGCGGCGCTGTTCGAGGTCGATCCGGGAGAGCGCGAAGCCGTCCAGGGTGCCGGCCACCGCGTCGAGGCGGGCCCGGGCGGCGCTGGCCGCGGGCATGTCGCTGACCAGCAGGCAGAGCCCGGCGGCGGAGCCGCGGCCGACCCGGCCGCGGAGCTGGTGCAGCTGGGAGACGCCGAACCGGTCGGCGTCCATGATCACCATGACGGTGGAGTTCGGCACGTTGACGCCGACCTCGATGACGGTGGTGGCGACCAGCACGTCCACCTCGCCGGCCGCGAAGCGGCGCATCACGTCGTCCTTGGCGTCGGGGGCGAGCCGGCCGTGCAGCACCTCGATCCGCAGCCCGGCCAGCGGGCCCTCCGCCAGCTTCCCGGCGGTCTCCACCACCGCCAGCGGGGGCCGCCGCTCCTCGGCGTCCGCGCCCCCGGCCGGGTCGTCGACCTCCTCGGGCTCGGCCGCCCGGCGCTTCCTCCTCCCCTTCTCCGGCTCCTCCTCGTCGCCGATCCGCGGGCAGACCACGTACGCCTGGTGGCCCTTGCCGACCTCCTCGCGGACCCGCTCCCAGGCCCGGGCGAGGAAGTTGGGCTTCTCCAGCGCGGGCACCACGTGGGTGGAGATCGGCGAGCGGCCGGAGGGCAACTGGTCCAGGACGGAGGTCTCCAGGTCTCCGAAGACCGTCATCGCGACGGTGCGCGGGATCGGCGTGGCGGTCATCACCAGCAGGTGCGGGGGCTGCTCGCCCTTGGCCCGCAGCGCGTCGCGCTGCTCGACGCCGAAGCGGTGCTGCTCGTCGACCACCACCAGGCCGAGGTCGGCGAACCGCACCCGGTCCTCGATCAGGGCGTGCGTGCCGATCGCGATGCCGGCCTTGCCGGAGGCCATGTCGAGCAGCGCGCCGCGGCGGGCGGCGGCGCCCATCGAGCCGGTCAGCAGGGCGACCCGGGTGCCGATCTCGGAGCCGCCGATCATCCCGGCCTCGGCGAGGTCGCCCATCATCTCGACGATCGAGCGGTGGTGCTGCTGGGCGAGCACCTCGGTCGGGGCGAGCAGCACGGCCTGGCCGCCCGCGTCGACCACGGCGAGCATGGCGCGCAGCGCGACCAGGGTCTTGCCGGAGCCGACCTCGCCCTGGAGCAGCCGGTGCATGGGGTGGTCGGTGGCCAGGTCGGCGAAGATCTCGGCGCAGACCTTGCGCTGGCCGTCGGTGAGGGTGAACGGGAGCCGCCGGTCGAAGGCGTCCAGCACCCGGTCGGGGACGGGGCGGCGCGGGACGGCGGGCAGCGCGGAGTCGGCGGCCCGGCGCCGGGCGAGGGCGACCTGGAGGACGAACGCCTCGTCCCAGCGCAGCCGGTTCTGGGCGCGTTCCCGGTCGGCCTGGCCCTGCGGGCGGTGGATCAGCTCCAGCGCCTCGGGCAGCGGGATCAGGCCGTGCTCGGCGCGCAGCTCGGCGGGCAGCGGTTCGCCGACGTCGGCCAGGTGCTTGGTGAGGGCCAGCTCGACGCAGAGGGCGAGCTTCCAGCTGGGCAGCTGGGCGCTGGCCGGGTAGACCGGGATGAGCCGCCCGGCGAACTGCCGCGCCGCCGAGGAGCCCTCCTCCTCGTCGATCAACTGGTAGTCAGGCGAGGCGAGTTGGCGGCTGCGGTTGAACAGGCCGACCTTGCCCGCGAACAGGCCCTGCCGGCCCGGGCGGAGGTCCTTCTGCCGCCAGCCCTGGTTGAAGAACACCAGCGAGAGCTTCGAGCGGCCGTCGGTGACCACCACCTCCAGCCGGTCGCCCTTGCGGCCGCGGAACGGGATCAGGGTGACCTTCTCGATCCGGGCCAGCACCGTGACGTGCTCGTCCACCTCCAGCTCGTCCAGGCTGGTGAGCTGGCCGCGCTCGACGTACCGGCGCGGGTAGTGGTGCAGCAGGTCGCCGACCGTGCGCAGCTTGAGACTGTCGGCCAGCACCTTCGCGGTGCGGTCGCCGACCAGTTCCTTCAGTGGTTCATCGAGAGCGCCCATCGCCCCCATTTCACACCACGGGACCGACGCTCCGGGCTCACTCCACCCCGATGAGCAGCGGGGCGGCCTCCTGACCGCCCCGGTAGGCGACGGTGTCGACCTCGGGGCGGGTGCGCCGGGCGTGCGCGATCAGCCGGTCGGCGAGGTCGGCGGGGGCCTCCTCGCCGAGCACCAGGGTGACCAGTTCGCCGCCGGGCGCGATCATCCGGTCGAGCACGGCCAGCGCGGTCTCGGTGAGGTCGGCGCCGATCACCACGACGTCGCCGTCGATCAGGCCGAGCACGTCCCCGGCCTGGCAGACGCCCGCCATGGTCCACGACTCGCCCTCGGCGACGGCCAGTTCGGCGTACCGGGTGGCGCCGGCCGCGGAGGTCATCGCCACCACGTCCTCGTCGAACCGCCGCCCGGCGTCGTGCACGGCCAGCGCCGCCAGGCCCTGCACCGGGGAGCGGGTGGGCAGCACGGCGATCCGCACGCCCTCCTCGCGCAGCTGGTCGGCGGCGGCGCCGGCGGCGGCCCGCAGCTCCGGGTCGTTGAGCAGCACCACCACCTCGCGGGCCGCGCAGCGGTGCACGGCGGTGACCAGTTCGGCGCTGGCGGGCGGGCGGTCCGGGTCGGCCGGCAGCACCACCGAGCCGGCCTGCTCGCACAGCTGCGCCAGCCCGCTGCCGGTCACCACGCTCAGCACCGCCCGCCCGTGCGAGACGGTCTCCTCCCGCTCCCCCGAGCGGGCCGCGGCCTCGGCGAAGTGCGTGATCCTGATCCGGTGGGGCCGCCCGGCCTCGACGCCCGCCTCGACGGCCGCGCCCGCGTCGTCCACGTGGACGTGCACGTTCCACAGGCCGTCCCCGCCGCCGACCACCAGCGAGTCGCCGAGCCGCCCCAGGCGTTCGCGCAGCAGCGGCAGCCGCCCGTCCTCGGCCTCCAGCAGGTAGATCACCTCGAACGCCGGGTGGCCCGGGCCGGGTGCCCGCTCGTGCCGCCCGCAGCCCGCCGCCACCGGCGCGGACCCCGGCGCGGCGCCCGGCTCGGTGTCCCGGCGCATCGCGACCGGCCCCATCGGCTGCTGCCCGGAGACGGCGTCCACCAGCGCGCCGAGCACCGCGACCAGGCCCCGGCCGCCCGCGTCCACCACGCCCGCCTCGGCCAGCGCGGACAGCTGGTCGGGGGTGAGCAGCAGCGCCTGCCGGGCCGCCCGGTACGCCTCCCGGGCCTGCCCGGTCAGCCCGTCCGCGGTGCCCGCGGCCCGCGCGGCGGCGGCGGCGACCGTCAGCAGGGTGCCCTCCACCGGCTCGGCGACCGCCTGGTACGCCGAGCGGGCCCCGTGGTCGAGCGCGGCGGCCAGCGGGCCGCCGGCCGAGAGCACCTCGGCCAGGCCGCGCAGCCACTGCGCCAGGATCACGCCCGAGTTGCCGCGCGCCCCGATCAGCGCGCCCCGCGCGGCGGCGGCCGCCGCGGCGGACAGCTCCGGCTCCTCGGCGGCGGCGAACAGCTCGTCCAGCGCCTCGGCGGCGGACTCCACCGTCAGGTAGAGGTTCGTCCCGGTGTCCCCGTCCGGAACCGGGTACACGTTCAGCGCGTCGATCTCCTCGCGGGCCTGCCCGAGGGCGGCCAGCGCGAGCCGGCACCAGGTGCGGACGGCCGGGGCGTCGAGGGTGTCCAGCACCAGGTCTCCTCCGGATGAACGCCACGGGAACACGACAGGACGCGGTGGCGAGGGGCGATGCTGGCAGGTTATCGGCCCCCGCGCCGCCGGCCCCCGCGGCACCGCCCGCAGCGGGCTCGTGCCCAGCTCGGGGGAACGATCACCTCCACGATCGTGGTAGTTTCGTTGAGCGGGAGTCACCGTTGTATGCTCTCCCGGTTGCCTGGAGCATCCCGGGCTAGTTCAAGTACCTGATCTGAAGTCTTGGAGTGACTCCTGTGGCTGCCAACTGTGACGTCTGCGGCAAGGGCCCGGGCTTCGGCAACAGCATCTCCCACTCGCACCGCCGCACCCCCCGTCGTTGGAACCCCAACATCCAGACGGTGCGCGCTGTGATCGGGCGGACGCCGAAGCGGCTCAACGTCTGCACCTCGTGCATCAAGGCCGGTAAGGTCTCGCGCTGACGCGCAGACCGGTACGCCGGTCACCCTTTCCCGAAGCCGACCGCACCCCTCCGGGGGCCGTGGTCGGCTTCTGGCTTTCCCGGCCCCGGCGGCCGGGTCGGGCGCCCGCCCCGGCCGCCGCCGCTCACCCCCGCTGCTGCCAGAAGTGGTCCACCGGCCCGATGCCGGCGCCCAGGGGGAAGCCGTGCGCGATGGCGCCGGTGACGTAGGCCTTGGCGCGGGCGACGGCGAGCGGGACGGGGTCGCCCTGGGCGAGCCGGGCGGCGACGGCGCTGGCGAGGGTGCAGCCGGTGCCGTGGGTGTGGCGGTTGTCGTGGCGGGGGGCGCGGTACCAGTGGGTCTCGCCGTCGGGGCCGAGCAGCAGGTCCGCGGCCTCGCCGGCCAGGTGGCCGCCCTTGACCAGCGCCCAGTCGGGGCCGAGGTCGCGCAGCGCCTTCGCGGCGTCCAGCATGTCCGCCTCGCCGGTGACGGTGCGCCCGGTGAGCTGGGTCACCTCGTGCAGGTTGGGGGTGGCGAGGGTGGCGACCGGCAGCAGCCGCTCGCGGAGGGTGGCGACGGCCCCGGCGGCGAGCAGCGCGTCGCCGTGCTTGGAGACGCCGACCGGGTCGACCACGACGGGGGCGGGGGCGTCGGCGAGCAGGTCGGCGACGGTCTCGACCAGTTCGACCGAGGCGAGCATGCCGGTCTTGACGGCCTGGACGCCGATGTCGTCGACGACGCTGCGGTACTGGGCCCGGACGGCTTCGGCGGGCAGCTCCCAGTAGCCCTGGACGCCGAGCGAGTTCTGCGCGGTGACGGCGGTGATGACGCTCATGCCGTGCACGCCGAGGGCGAGCATGGCCTTGAGGTCGGCCTGGATGCCCGCCCCGCCGCCGCTGTCGGAGCCGGCGACGGTGAGGACTCGGGGCGGGGCGGCGGCGAAGGTGCTCATGCGCCCCAACCTACCGACCCGCCGGGGGCGGTCAGAGCACGGCCTCGGATTCGGTCCAGCGGTCCTCGGGGACGGTCTTGAGCTGGACGACCGCGTCGGCGATCGGGGTGAGGTGGATCTCGGTGCCGCGCAGCGCGGTGAAGTGCCCGAAGGCGCCCTTGTGGACGGCTTCGACGGCGTGCCAGCCGAAGCGGGTGGCGAGCACCCGGTCCAGCGCGGTGGGGGTGCCGCCGCGCTGGGTGTGTCCGAGGATGACCGGGCGGGCCTCCTTGCCGAGCAGGTTCTCCAGCTCGACGGCGAGCCTGGTGCCGATGCCCCCGAAGGTCTGGTGGCCGAACTGGTCGACCTGCCCGTGCTCGAAGCGCAGCGTACCGGGCAGCGGCTGGGCGCCCTCGGCGACGGCGATGATGGCGAACTTCTTGCCGCGCCGGAAGCGCTCCTCGATCATCCGGGCGACGGCCTCGATGTCGAAGGGCTTCTCGGGGATGAGGATGCCGTGGGCGCCGCCGGCCATGCCCGCGGTGAGGGTGATCCAGCCGGTGTGGCGGCCCATGAGTTCGACGACCATGACCCGCTGGTGCGACTCGGCGGTGGTCTTGAGCCGGTCGATGGCCTCGGTGGCGACGTGCACGGCGGTGTCGAAGCCGAAGGTGACGTCGGTGGCGTCGATGTCGTTGTCGATGGTCTTGGGGACGGCGACCACCGGCAGCCCGGCGTCGCTGAACAGCTTGGCGGCGGTCAGGGTGCCCTCGCCGCCGATCGCGATCAGCGCGTCGATGCCGAGGGCGGCGGCGAGCTCGCGGGAGTTCTCGACGGCCCAGCGGATCTTCTCGCGCTGCACCCGGGCGGACCCGAGGATGGTGCCGCCCAGGGTGAGCAGGCCGGTGACGTCCTCGTGCGAGATCGGCCGGGCCCGGCCCTCGATCAGGCCGAGGAAGCCGTCCTCGATGCCGAGGATCTCGTCGCCGTGCACGTCGGTGCCGCGGTGCACGATCGAGCGGATGACCGCGTTCAGGCCGGGGCAGTCGCCGCCGCTGGTGAGAACGCCGATTCGCATGGTGGCTGTGCTCCTGCTCCGGGGGGCGCGCCCCCGCGTCCGTAGGTGGACCGGACCGTCGACGCTGCCGGTCCGCCCGACAGGCGCAACACTACGCGCTCGGGGCCGTACCGCCGGGTAGCCACCAGGGGCGGGCCGCCGGCCGGCCGCGGCCCGCCCGCCGCCCGCTCGGCCCGCTCGCTGCTACGGCTCGGCTGCTACGGCTCGGCTGTCACCGCCCGACTGTCAGCCCGGCTGTCACTGCTCGGCGAAGTGGTCCCAGCCCGCGGTGCGGTCCCAGGGCGCGCCGTCGACGGTGACGGTGCCGCCGCGGCCGGGCCGGGCGCTCCGGACGACCTCCCCGATGACCCGCCAACGGGCGGGCAGCGGCGTGGACTTGGGGAAGGTGGCGACGATCGCGTGGTCCTCGCCGCCGGAGAGCACCCACACCAGCGGGTCGACGCCGACGGCCTGCCCGATGTCGGCCATCTGCGCGGGGACGTCGAAGTCGGCGGCCCGCAGGTCGATGTCGACCTCGCTGGCCCGGGCGACGTGGCCGAGGTCGGCGACCAGGCCGTCGGAGACGTCGACCATCGCGGTGGCGCCGAGGTCGCCGGCGGCGGGGCCCGCGTGGTACGGCGGTTCGGGGCGGCGGTGCGCCTCGACGAAGGCGCGCGGGGAGCGGAAGCCGCGCTGCAGCACGGTCAGCCCGGCGGCGGACCAGCCGAGCCAGCCGGTGACCGCGACCACGTCGCCGACCTGGGCGCCGGAGCGCACCACCGGGCGCCGGCCCTGGAGGTCGCCGAGCGCCGTGATGGCCAGGGTGATGGTGTCGCCGCGCACCACGTCGCCGCCGACCACGGTGGCGCCGGCCACCTGGCACTCGTCGCGCAGGCCGTCCATCAGTTCGGTGGCCCAGGTGGTGGGCAGGTCGGCGGGGGCGACCAGGCCGAGCAGCAGCGCGGTCGGGACGGCGCCCATCGCGGCGATGTCGGCGAGGTTCTGCGCGGCGCACTTGCGGCCGACGTCGTACGCGGTGGACCAGTCGCGGCGGAAGTGGCGGCCCTCGATCAGCACGTCGGTGGTGGCCACCACCCGCCCGTCGGGCGCCTTGACCACGGCCGCGTCGTCGCCGGGCCCGAGCTCCACCGCCGGGGTCATCGGCAGCCGTGCGATCAGCTCCCGGATGAGCCCGAACTCGCCGAGTTCGCCCACGGTCCCCTGCATCAGCCCGTCCTCCCGCGTTCCCCGTTGTCCGATTGTCTGCAGAACCCCCGTGTACCGGGCGGTCCCGCCACCGCACGGAGCCGTGCCCGGCGGTCGCCCCGCGCCCGCAGCGTACGCCTTCCGGGCCCTCCGGGGTCTCCCCCGTCCGCGCCGTCGCGCGGTAGCGTGGTGATGATCGGACTGCCGGTCAGCAGGTCCCCACCCAGCCGCCTGGAGGTCCCCCGTGGTGCAGGCGTACATCCTGATCCAGACCGAGGTGGGCAAGGCCACCTCGGTGGCCGAGTCGATCGCCGGGATCGACGGAGTGGTCACCGCCGAGGACGTGACCGGCCCGTACGACGTGATCGTCCGGGCCGAGGCGGAGTCGATCGACGAGCTGGGCCGCCTGGTGGTGGCCAACGTGCAGCGGGTGGAGGGCATCACCCGGACGTTGACCTGTCCGGTGGTGCGGCTGTAAGCCCGCTTACCATCGTGCGGTGGCCTCCCGTGATCTGCTGAACCGCCTGCCCGCCCCGGTGCGCTGGCTGGCGCTGCCCGCCGCGCTGCTCGGCTGCACGGCCTGGCTGGCGGTGTCGTGGAGCGGCGACCCGGACGTCGCGCCCCCCGGGCAGGACGCCGGGACCGCCCGGTACTGCGCGGCGCTGGACGCGGCGCTGCCCGCCGAGGTGCTCGGCCACCGGCGCGCGGACCCGTCCCCGGCCTCGCCGTACACCGCGGCCTGGGCCTCGTCCCCGCGCACCGTGCTGACCTGCGGCGCCGACCGGCCGGACCTGCTGAACGACACCGAGCGCAAGGGCCCGTGCGTCGACGAGGTCGGCTGGGGGCTGGCCGAGGACGGCGCGGGCGGCTACCGCTTCGCCACCGGGCTGCGCGAGGCGTACGTGGTGGTGGAGGTCCCGGCGGGCGCGTACGGCAACTACGCGGACCCGCTGGGCTCGTTCTCCTCCGCCATCCGGGCGACCGTCCCGCGCATCGACGGGAAGGCCGACTCGGACTGCCTGGACGACGCCTCCTGAGCCGTCCCCCGCGCTAGCGCAGGCCGGTGGAGCGGCGCAGCGCGGCGGACAGCAGGCGGTCGATCAGCTCGGCGTAGGGCACGCCGGTGGCCTCCCACATCTTGGGGTAGGCCGAGATGGGGGTGAAGCCGGGCATCGTGTTGACCTCGTTGACCATCCAGCGGCCGTCGGCCAGCAGGAAGAAGTCGACCCGGGCCAGGCCCTCGCAGCCCAGGCCCTCGAACACCTCGACGGCCTGCCGGCGGATCCCGGCCCGCTCGGCGTCGGTGAGGTCCGCCGGGATGCGCACCTCGGAGGAGTCGATGTACTTGGCCTCGAAGTCGTAGAACTCGAAGTCGCCGTCGACCAGCACCTCGGCGGGCACCGAGGCGCGCGGGCCGTCCTCGAACTCCAGCACGCCGCACTCGATCTCGCGGCCCTCGACGCCCTTCTCCACGATCACCTTCGGGTCGTGGCGGCGGGCCTCCTCGACCGCGGCGTCCAGGCCGGCCAGGTCCTTGACCTTGGTGATGCCGATCGAGGAGCCGGCCCGGCAGGGCTTGACGAACAGCGGCAGGCCGAGCCCGGCGATCCGCTCGCGGGCCGCGGCCCGGCCGGCCTCGGACTCCCACTCGCGCGGCTTGACCACGGTGTACTCGCCCGCGTACAGGCCGAGCGACTCGATGATCCGCTTGGTGAACTCCTTGTCCATGCCGACCGCGGAGGCCAGCACGCCGGAGCCCACGTACGGGACGCCGGAGAGCTCCAGCAGGCCCTGCAGGGTGCCGTCCTCGCCCCACGGGCCGTGCAGCAGCGGGAGCACCACGTCGACCTCGCCGAGGACCTTCGGCGCGGCGCCGGGCTCGCTCCACACCACCTCCCGGCTGCCGGGGGAGGCGGGCAGCGCCACCTGGCCCTCGGTGGACTCGGCGACCTGGTCGACGTCCGGCATCCGGCCGTCGGTGATGGCCATCCGGGCCGGTTCGTCGCCGACCAGGGCCCAGCGGCCCTCGTGGGTGATGCCGATCGGCAGCACCTCGTACTTGCCGCGGTCGATCGAGCGCAGCACGCTGGCGGCGGTGACCACGGACACGCCGTGTTCGGAGCTGCGGCCGCCGAAGACGATCGCGACACGCGGCTTGGCCGCCTGGTTCGGGGTGGTCTGTTCGATGCTCATATCGGCGTTGAGACTACCGTCCGATTCCGGTCACCGGCGCTCAGGCTTGGCCGAACGGGCCATCAGTCCCTCCAGCACCTCCTGGGTCGGCCGGCCCTTGTGGACCACGTCCACCACGGCCTCGACGATCGGCATGTCGACCCCGTTGCGCCGGGCCAGGTCGAGCACCGACTCGCAGGACTTCACGCCCTCGGCGGTCTGGCTGGTGGCCGCGACCGTCTCGGCCAGCGTCATGCCGCGACCCAGGTTGGTGCCGAAGGTGTTGTTCCGGGACAGCGGCGAGGAGCAGGTCGCCACCAGGTCGCCCATCCCGGCCAGGCCCGCGAAGGTGTGCGGATCGGCGCCGAGCACCAGGCCCAACCGGGTGGTCTCGGCCAGGCCGCGGGTGATCAGGGTGGCCTTGGTGTTGTCGCCCAGGCCCATGCCGTTGGCCATGCCGACCGCCAGGCCGATCACGTTCTTCACCGCGCCGCCCAGCTCGCAGCCCACCACGTCGGTGTTGGTGTACGGGCGGAAGTACGGGGTGTGGCAGGCCTTCTGGAAGCGCTTGGCGACCTCCTCGTCGGCGCAGGCCACCACCGTCGCGGCGGGCTGCCGGTTGGCGATCTCGCCGGCCAGGTTCGGGCCGGAGACCACCACGACCCGCTCCGGGCCGACCCCGGCGACCTCGGCGATCACCTCGCTCATCCGCTTCACGGTGCCCAGCTCGACGCCCTTCATCAGGCTGACCAGCGCGGTCTGCGGCTCGATCAGCGGCGCCCAGAGCGCGAGGTTGTCGCGCAGCGTCTGGGACGGCACCGAGAGCACCGCGAAGTCCGCGCCGGCCAGCGCCGCGGCGGCGTCCGTGGTGGCCCGGATGCCCGCGGGCAGGGTCAGCTCCGGCAGGTAGTCCCGGTTGACGTGGTCCCGGTCGATCGCGTCGACCAGCTCCTGGCGGCGGCCCCACAGGGTCACCTCGCAGCCGGCGTCGGCCAGGATCATCGCGAAGACGGTGCCCCAGGAGCCCGTCCCCATCACCGCGCAGCGGGTCACCGGCCGCCCTCCTCGGCGGCGCGCTCGCGCTTGGCCTGGGCGGCCGCGGCCCGGTCCTTGGCGGCCCGGCGCATGTCGTAGCGCTCCTTCGGGGCCTGCTCGCCGCGGACGTCCTCCAGCACGGCGGTGATCGCGGCCATGATGTCGTCGGTGGCCTCCCGGAGCACCTGGGCGGTCAGCTCCTGACCCTGGTACCTGCTCAGGTCGACCGCCGGGCCCGCCGCGACCACCACCCGGTGCCGCGGGAACAGCCGGTACTTGCCCTTGCCCTTGCCGTACGGCGGGATGATCTCGTGCGCGCCCCAGTGCGCCACCGGGATCACCGGCGCGCCCGTCATCAGCGCGACCCGGGCCGCGCCGCTCTTGCCGGTCATCGGCCACAGCTCCGGGTCCCGGGTGAGGGTGCCCTCCGGGTAGAACTGGACGCACTGGCCGGCGTCGACCGCGTCGATCGCGGCCCGGAACGCCTCAGCGGCGTCGGTGGACTCCCGGAACACCGGGATCTGGCCGGTCTTGCGCAGCATGAAGCCGATGAACGGCACCGAGAACAGCGAGGACTTGGCGAGGATCCGCGGCGGCCGGCCCGAGTTGTACTGCCAGTGCGCGTAGAACACCGGGTCGATCACCGAATTGTGGTTCACCGCGGCGATGAACCCGGACTCCCGGGGCAGGTGCTCCCAGCCCCGCCAGTCCGCCTTCGCCAGGGCGTTGGTCACCGGCTTCACGAGCACCGCCGCGAAGCGGTACCAGATCCCGTAGTCCGCGTTCCCGAACCTGGCGTTAGAGCGGCGGGCCACCCCAGCTCCTCCTCGTTCGTGCGGCGCCCCGTACTTGCGCCGCGCTCTCTCCTCGCCGGGGCCGGCCAGCGGCTCCGAGGCGCCGACCAGTCTCACCCGCGGGTCGAGTCCGTGTCGAGCAGCCACCGCCGCCACCAGCCGACCGGGCCCCGCCCGCCGCCCCGGGACCGCCCGGAACCGCTGGCCAGGGCTCCCCGGCCGACGCCACAATGGCGCCGATGACACAGGACACCGTACGCCCCGCCGCCGGACCGGCCGCCCCGGGGCGGCCGCACGCCGACCGGGCCGCGCTGCGGCTCGGCTGGTCCGTGGTCGTCCCGGTCAAGGCGCTCGCCGGGGCGAAGAGCCGGCTGGCCGCGCTCGGCCCGCTGCGGCCCCGGCTCGCCCTCGCCTTCGCCCGCGACACCGTCGCCGCCGCGCTCGCCTGCCCCGCGGTCGGCCGCGTCCTGGTGGTCACCCGGGACCCGCGCGCCGCCGGGGCGCTGCGCGCGCTGGGGGCGGACGTGCTGGACGACGAACCGGAGCCGGGCGGCCTCAACCCTGCGCTCGCGCACGGCACCGCGACCGCCCGGCGGCGCTTCCCCCGCTCCCCCGTCGCCACCCTCTCCGCGGACCTGCCGGCGCTGCGGCCCGCCGAACTCGCCCGGGTCCTCGCCGCGGTGCCCGGGCACGGCCGGGCCTTCCTCGCCGACGCCCCCGGCACCGGCACCGTCCTGCTCGCCGGGGCCGACGGCGCACCGCTGCGCCCGGCGTTCGGCCCCGGCTCCCGGGACGCCCACCTGGCCGGCGGCGCCACCGAGCTCCTGCTCCCCGACGCCCCCTCCGTCCGCCGCGACGTCGACACCCCCGCGGACCTGGCCGACGCCCGCCGGCTGGGCCTCGGCCCGGCCACCGCGGCCCTGCTCCGAAGCCCTATGCTGACTCCCATGCAGGCCACCGCGTTCACCTTCGACCCCGCGACCCGGGCCGGGTCGGTCCTGCTCGACGACGGCACGCCCGTCCCCTTCGACGCCCCCGCCTTCGACGCCGGCGGCCTCCGGCTGCTGCGCCCCGGCCAGCGCGTCCGCATCCGCACCACCGGCGAGGGCGCCGCCCGGCGGGTGGTCTTCCTCACCCTCCAGACCTTCCCGGACCCCGCGGACGGCTGACCGGCCGTCACCCGCCCGCCGCGGGCCGGGCGGTCAGGCGCTGCGCCGGCGCGGCGCGCCCGGGGCGGGCCGGACGGCCGGGCCGTCCAGCCGCAGCGCGGCGACCTCCGGCGAGTCGAGCAACTTGAGCGGGGCGGGCGCCAGTTGGAGCGGCCCGCGGGCCGCCGGGACGACGCTGATCAGCCTGGTCCGGCCGAGGAGCGCGAAGCTGAGCTGCAACCGGCCGTCCCGGCGCAGGAACGCCTCGGTGCGCTCGACCGCGCCCGGACCGAAGAAGTAGCGGTACGCCTCGAACTGCGTCCAGCCGAGCGGGAGGGCGTGCAGGGTCTGCCAGAGCGAGGAGAGCGCGGGCGCCAGCGAGAAGAAGGAGGTCGGTTCGGTGATCTCCTCGATGCCGACGGTGTAGCCGGGCGGCGCGTTCTTCACGGCGGCTCCTGGGGCGGGTCGAATGGCGGGTCGAGTTCGGCCCAGACGGTGTGGACGCCGGCCCGGTAGCGGTGCCCGTAGCGGTCCGCACCGGCGAGGACGTCGAGGACCGTGAGGTGGTCCCGCGGGTCCGGGTCGCCCTGGAGCTCGGCTTCCACCCGGTAACCGCCGTCGGGCAGCTGGATGATCCTGGCTTCGGCCCCGGTGGCCGCGGCGAGCCCGGATGCAAGGTCGAACACCCTCGTGCTTCGCACGCCACGCCTCTCCCCGAGGTCGACTGGTCACTCATAGTGAATCTAAGGCATTAGATTCCACCTGATGCATTAGGTTGTCAAGCTGAATCACCCGTCCTGCCGCACGTCGGCGGGAATCGCCCTCCGCCGGGAGACGCCAGATGCCCTCACAGGACCCGCCGTACCTCCGCATCGCGGACCACCTGCGCCGCCGGGTGACGGCCGGGGAGTGGGCGGTCGGCGAGCGGCTGCCGTCCCGGGCCCGGCTGGCCCAGAGCTACGGCGTCGGGCCGAACGTGCTCCAGCGGGCCCAGGAGGTGCTCATCGGGGAGGGGCTGCTGGAGGGCCGGACCGGGTCCGGCACCTACGTCCGGGAGCCGGTGGAGCGGCTGGCGATGATGCGGTCGCGGACGGCGGGGGCGTTCCCGGCCTCGCTGGTGCCGGACGGCGGCTGGGAGTCGGAGTCGGCGGCCCGCACGCCCGCCCCGGACGGGGTGGCGCGGCGGCTGCGGATCGAGCCGGGCACGCTGACGGTGCACACCAGGTACGAGTTCCTGCTGGACGGCCGGACCGCCCAACTGGCCGACTCCTGGGAGCCGATGGACCTCACCGGGGACACCCCGGTGCTGCTGCCCGAGTACGGTCCGCTGCACGGCCGCGGCGTGGTGGCCCGGATGGCGTCGCTCGGGGTGCGGGTGGCGCGCGCGGTGGAGCGGCTGCGCCCGGCCCGGGCGACCGCGGAGCAGGCGGGCCTGCTGGGGATCACCGCCGGCGACCTGGTGACGCTGGTCGAGCGGACGTACCTGGACGACTCCGGGCGGCCGGTGGAGACCGCGGATCTGGTCATTCCGGATTCCCGCTGGGCGATCTGCTACGAGTTGCCGGTGGAAGTGCCGGAGTAATTCCCGGCCGCGCGCTTTTCCCCGTTCGGCGGGGCGGCCTGACACCGCGTCGCGCCGACGGCCGCTCAGCCCGGCCCGGCCGGCGGGCGAATGCGGAGATCGGCGCGCGCGGGGATCGACGCGCGCGGCGGACCCGGCGCGGCGCGGCGGACGCGATGCGGCGCGGCGCGGCGGACGCGATGCGGCGCGGCGCGGCGGACGCGGAAAAGGCCGCGCCGGTCCGGGCCCGGGGAGGGAACCGGGCCGGAGCCGTCGCGGCCGGTGCCCCGGCGCCGAACGGGCCGGTGCCGGGTGCGGGGCGACTACTTGGCGGTGGACTTGCGCGCGGTGGTCTTCCGCGTGGTGGTCTTCTTCGCCGGAGCGGTCTTCTTGGCGGTGGCGGTGGCCTTCTTGGCCGCCGCCGCGGTGGTGGTCTTCTTGGCCGCGGTGGTGGCCTTCTTGGTCGCCGCGGCGCTGGTCTTCTTGGCCACGGCGGTCTTGGCGGTGGTGGCCTTCTTGACCGCGGTCTTCGCCGGGGCCGCCTTCTTGGCCGTCGCCGTGGTGGCCGTCTTCTTGGCGGCGGTCTTCTTGGTCGCGGCGGTGCCGGCCGCGGCGGCGCGCTTGGTGGCGGCGCGCTTGGCGGCCGGGCTGGCGGCCACGCCGGACTTGCCCGGGGTGAGCGAGCCCTTGGGGGCCTTCTTGACCGACGGGCCGTCCTTCGGCAGCTTCTTGCTGCCGGAGACGAGGTCCTTGAAGCCCTGGCCGGGGCGGAACCGCGGCACCGCGGTCTTCTTGACCTTGACCCGCTCGCCGGTCTGCGGGTTGCGGGCGAAGCGCGCCGAGCGCTCCACCTTCTCGAAGGTGCCGAAACCGGTGACCGAGACGCGGTCACCCGCCACGACGGCACGCACCATGGTGTCGAGCACTGCGTCGACGGCCTCTGCGGCAGCCTTGCGACCGCCCAGCTGCTCGGCCACCGCTTCGACAAGCTGAGCCTTGTTCACGTCTTCCCCTTCGGAAACGGGCGCCGGATGATTCCATCCGTTCTTTTCGCACGTTAGGTATGTATCTGCTGACTTTCAATTACCAAACGCGTGAATCACCCTAGTGTCGCAATGGATTTGCGCTTGGAGGTGCTCACCGGGGAGGCATCCGCCCCTCGTCGAGGTCCTGCACAAAGCGACTCAACCGCCGTGCCGCCCCCGGGAGATCGCGCTTCGCGGTCTCGGTGACGATCAGCAGTTGTCGGGTGAGAGCGGTCTTTGCGTCCGTCGACACGTTCAGCGCGTGAACGCGGGCGTGGGCTTGCTTCAACCGCTCGGCCACCAGTGCGTAGAGCAGGGTGACTTCCGAGTCGGCAGCACCGCCCTGTCCGTCCCCGGACGCCGGTTCGCCGTCCTGGTACGGGGGTTCGGGACTGTGGTGCATGCAACGATTGTGCCATCTGTGCGGAGTTGCGCTACACCAGGGTCTATTCCCGGCTGACGAACTCCCCTGCGAACAACGAAGACCCGCCCCGGAGGGGGGCGGGTCTTGTTGTCGGAGCGTCAGAAAGCGGTGACTCAGGCGACCGGCTGGGTGCGCGGCTTGAAGGAGGGCCGCTCGGCCTCGAACGCGGCGATGTCGGGCTCATTCTGCAGGGTGATGCTGATGTCGTCCAGGCCGTTCAGCAGCCGCCAGCGGACGTTGTCGTCCAGGTCGAACGGGGCGGTGACGCCCTCGGCCCGGACCTCGCGGGCCTCCAGGTCGACGGTGATCTCGGCGGTCGGGTCGGCCTCGGTCAGCGCCCAGAGCCGCTCCACGGTCTCCTGCGGCAGGACCACCGTGAGCAGGCCGTTCTTCAGCGAGTTGCCGCGGAAGATGTCGGCGAAGCGGGAGGAGATGACGGCCTGGAAGCCGTAGTTCTGGAGCGCCCAGACGGCGTGCTCGCGGGACGAGCCGGTGCCGAACTCGGGGCCGGTGACCAGGACGGTGGCGCCCCGGCGCTCGGGCAGGTTCAGGACGAAGGACTCGTCCTTGCGCCAGGCCTCGAACAGGCCGTCCTCGAAGCCCGAGCGGGTGACCTTCTTCAGCCAGTGCGCCGGGATGATCTGGTCGGTGTCCACGTTGGAGCGGCGCAGCGGGACGGCCCGGCCGGTGTGGGTGGTGAACTTCTCCATGGCTCAGACCTCCACGGCCACGTTGTCGGACAGGTCCGCGGGTGCGGCCAGACGGCCCACCAGCGCGGTGGCCGCGGCCACCTGGGGGGAGACCAGGTGGGTGCGCCCGCCCTTGCCCTGGCGGCCCTCGAAGTTGCGGTTCGAGGTGGAGGCGCAGCGCTCGCCCGGGGCCAGCTGGTCCGGGTTCATGCCCAGGCACATCGAGCAGCCGGCGTGCCGCCACTCGGCGCCCGCGGCGGTGAAGACCTTGTCCAGGCCCTCCTCGACGGCCTGCAGGGCGACCCGGACGGAGCCCGGGACGACCAGCATCCGGACGCCCTCGGCGATCCGGCGGCCCTCCACGATGGCGGCGGCGGCCCGCAGGTCCTCGATCCGGCCGTTGGTGCAGGAGCCGACGAAGACCGCGTCGACCTTGACCTCGCGCAGCGGGGTGCCGGCCTCCAGGCCCATGTACTTCAGGGCGTTCTCGGCGGCGATCCGCTCCTGCGGGTCCGCGAAGTCGGCCGGGTTCGGCACGTCGGCGCCCAGCGGCGCGCCCTGGCCCGGGTTGGTGCCCCAGGTGACGAACGGGGTCAGCTCGGTGGCGTCGACGAACACCTCGGCGTCGAAGACCGCGTCCTCGTCGGTGGCCAGGGTCTCCCAGTAGGCGACCGCGGCGTCCCAGTCCTCGCCCTGCGGGGCGTGCGGGCGGCCCTGGAGGTAGTCGAAGGTGGTGCGGTCCGGGGCGATCATGCCGGCCCGGGCGCCCGCCTCGATGGACATGTTGCAGACCGTCATCCGGGCCTCCATGGAGAGGCTGCGGATCGCCGAGCCGCGGTACTCCAGGACGTAGCCCTGGCCGCCGCCGGTGCCGATCTTGGCGATCACGGCCAGGATCAGGTCCTTGGCGGTGACGCCCTCGGGCAGCTCGCCCTCGACGGTGATCGCCATGGTCTTGAACGGGGCCAGCGGCAGGGTCTGGGTCGCCAGCACGTGCTCGACCTGGCTGGTGCCGATGCCGAAGGCCAGCGCGCCGAAGGCGCCGTGGGTGGAGGTGTGCGAGTCGCCGCAGACCACGGTCATGCCGGGCTGGGTCAGGCCCAGCTGCGGGCCGACCACGTGCACCACGCCCTGCTCGACGTCGCCCAGCGAGTGGATGCGCACGCCGAACTCCGCGGCGTTCCGGCGCAGCGTCTCCAGCTGGACCCGGGAGACCGGGTCGGCGATCGGCTTGTCGATGTCGAGGGTCGGGGTGTTGTGGTCCTCGGTGGCGATCGTCAGATCGGTCCGGCGCACCGGGCGGCCGGCCAGCCGGAGGCCGTCGAACGCCTGCGGGCTGGTCACCTCGTGCAGCAGGTGCAGGTCGATGTAGAGCAGGTCGGGCTCGCCCTCGGCGCGCCGGACGACGTGGTCGTCCCAGACCTTCTCTGCGAGTGTCCGTCCCATCGGATTCCCTCCAGCCGGCCGCTCTGCCGGCCTTCTCGTGATCGTCGAGGTCTTGTCCCGTGCCGCCCTGTGAGGCTCGCTTGGAGTCGCGACCTGCACGCCGGACCGTCCAGAATGCGGACACCGTGGTGGGGTGCCGCCCTGGGTGTCTCCCGGGCTGCTGACTCCAAGAGTGGCGCTTTTCCCGGGAGATTGAACTTGCGTCTCGCTGATTGAGACTGCAGTATCGAGACATGGACAACACTAGCGGCGTCGGCGTTCTCGACAAGGCCGCTCTGGTGCTCAGCGCACTGGAGTCGGGCCCCGCCACGTTGGCGGGGCTGGTCGCCGCCACCGGTCTGGCACGGCCCACGGCCCACCGGCTCGCCGTCGCACTCGAACACCACCGCCTGGTCACCCGCGACATGCAGGGCCGCTTCATCCTCGGCCCCCGGCTCGCCGAGCTGTCCGCCGCCGCCGGCGAGGACCGGCTGCTGGCCGCCGCCGGCCCGGTGCTCACCCACCTGCGGGACGTGACCGGCGAGAGCGCCCAGCTCTACCGCCGCCAGGGCGAGATGCGGATCTGCGTGGCCGCCGCCGAGCGGCTGTCCGGTCTGCGCGACACCGTGCCGGTGGGCTCGACGCTGCCGATGAAGGCCGGCTCCGCCGCGCAGGTCCTGCTCGCCTGGGAGGAGCCGGAGCGCCTGCACCGCGGCCTCCAGGGCGCCCGCTTCACCGCCACCGCGCTCAGCGGCGTGCGCCGCCGGGGCTGGGCCCAGTCCATCGGCGAGCGCGAGCCCGGCGTCGCCTCGGTCTCCGCCCCCGTCCGCGGCCCGTCCAACCGGGTCGTCGCCTCGGTCTCCGTCTCCGGCCCGATCGAGCGCCTCACCCGCCACCCCGGCCGTCTGCACGCCCAGGCCATCATCGAGGCCGCCAACCGCCTCACCGAGGCACTCCGCCGCACCTGATCCGGCTCGGCCCCCGCCCTCCCGCCTCCCCCGGCCGGGAGGGCGGTCGCGCGTCCGGACCGGGCGGGCGCAGGGACGGGGAGGGACGGGGTCGGAACCACGGCAGGAGCGGAAACGCAGAAAAGCCCCGGTTTCCCGGAGCTTGCGCGGTGGAGCTTTTCTTGGCTGGGGTACCAGGACTCGAACCTAGACTAAATGAACCAGAATCACTCGTGCTGCCAATTACACCATACCCCATGAGTACCCCCGACCGGATTCGAACCGGCGCTACCGCCTTGAGAGGGCGGCGTGCTAGGCCACTACACAACGGGGGC
>NZ_QLLT01000028.1 GCF_003259315.1 Kitasatospora sp. SolWspMP-SS2h
GACCCTCACCTGGGACAACGCCCATCGTCTCAGCAAGGTCAGCGGCCCGGCGGGCGACACGAAGTACGTCTACGACGCCGACGGCCAGGTCCTGCTCCAGAAGGACCCCACCTCCACCGTCCTCTACCTGCCCGGCCAACAACTCACCCTCACCGGAACGAGCGTGACCGGCACCCGCTACACCCCCCTGCCCGGCGGCGGCACCGTCGTGCGCACCGGCCTCGGCACCAACTACCGCTTCGAGATCACCGATCCCCACGGCACCGCCGGCCTGAGCCTGGACAACACCTGCCAGACCCCGACCTGGCGCCAGTTCACCCCCTACGGCACCCCCCGCGGCACCACCGTCAGCTGGTTCGACAACCGCGGCTTCCTCAACAAGCCCACCAACACCACCACCGGACTCACCACCCTCGGCGTCCGCCAGTACGACCCCGGCACGGGGAGCTTCATCAGCCCCGACCCACTCTTCGACCCCACCGACGCCCAGCAACTCGGCGGCTACAACTACGCCGGCAGCAACCCCGTCGCCAAGAGCGACCCCACCGGCCTACGTCCCGAAGGCAAGTGTTCGGGTACCTGCAACGACGGGACGACCGACCTGTGGGGCGGCGGCCCCGATCACTGGGTGTACGAGAACGTCGGCAACATATGCGGTAACAAGATCAGCATCACCGTGATCGACTTCGGGAAGTACGGCGGTTCAGACTCCTGGACGACGGACGCGCCGAAGAAGAAACTGCAGCCCACCAGCTGGGGTTGGGGCGTGAAGGTGCCCAACCGGGACCGAGACTTCTTTGCAGGCCTGGTCCAGACGCTCGTGATCGAACCGTTGTCACTCGGCGGCGACTTCCTTACCGGCCTGGCCCCCGGGCCTTCCGCCGGTGACCGTCTGCGCGAGAACTACGAACAGTGGATCCTCGCTCACGGAGTGGAGTTCGAGAGTGCGAACTACGCGGCGGGTGGGTTCCTGCCCATGGCCCTCGACGACCCGATCGGAGCGACCGGGTTCACCAAGGCACTCGCAGAGGACCCCGCCCAGGCCGCGCTGGTTAACGCCGTCCGCGAGCAGATGTACAACTCGTATGACACTTTCAAGAGCAACAACAGGCGTCCGGGCATGTCGGAGGGTCTGCTCCTGCCGGACGGCACGATGTACCTGAACTACAGCCTCAAGGGCACCAAGGCGAAGAACGTCGCGGAGGTCGACAACGTCCTGAATGATCTTCCAGACTTCTCGCGGGGCAACGGCCACGGTCAGTGCGGTCTGGTCCAGTGCATCAACCAGGCCATCCAGGACGGGAGGGACCCGACCGGTGGCAAGGTCGCGGCGTTCACTATCCTCCCACCCGCCAAGAAGACCGAGGCACCCCTGGGCCCCTGCCGTAGTTGCTTCTCACTTGTGAAGAAGTACGACCTGCAGGTACTCACCGGGGCGTCCGTGGCCGAGACCAAGACGAAGGGCGGCGGATGGTGACACCTCCCTCATAGCCGTCGTCCACGGACCGCAGCCCTGCCGGATACCCTTCGGCAGGGCTGTTCCGTACGTCTGCAGAGGGAAGTGGTCCGATGGACCGTAGATGGTGGCTATCGCTGTTCGGGGCGGCTACTGGGAACGCAGCCCGGCGGCGCGGTGATTTGAATCCCGTGCTCACCGAGTCCGAGGTGCGGGCGTTCGAGGACCGTTTCGCGATCGAACTTCCGGAGGATTACCGAGAGTTCCTGCTCACCGTGGGAGACGGCGGGGCGGGCGTGTGTCCGCTGCTCCGTCCCTGGTACCCGCCTGACGAACACGAGCCTTATCCCGGGTTCTTGGCGACCCCGTTTCCGCACGGCAGGGAGTTCCGGTTGGCTGGTCCGGTTGACGAGACCGAGGAACTCGTTGCGGGGACGATCGTGGTCGGGTACGACGGATTCGACCCGGTGAAGTGCTGGTACCGCCTGGTGGTCACCGGTGCCCAGGCTGGCCGCGTCTGGCAGGACCGGTTGGAACAGGAGGGCGTCCTGAAGCCTGGCCCGCGATTCGTGGTCTGGTACCGACACCGCCAGTTGACCGCCGGGCCCGACTGACGCCGCAGTAGGCCGGGGCGGACTTCAACCTGTCCTGCCACCGCCTTCTGCAATGCCCTCAGGGCCGGTTCTCGAAGATCGGACCCGGAACAGCACCGTAACGGTGCGATCGGCGGCCTGGCAGGGCTCATGGGCCTTGTCGTGGCGGGTACCCGGGCCCCATCACTATTCGAGGCGGGTCAAGCATCACGCGACGACGGGGCTGGCCCGGTCATCTGCGGACCAGCAGCGCGACGCTCAGGCCGGAGACCCGCCACACCTGCTGGACGGTGAAGTGCCGTTCCAGGGTCTGCTGTTCGGCGTAGTGGACGGTTTTCAGCACGTCCGGGTCGCCGTCGTCCTTGGAGACCAGCCAGATCCGCGGCTCGTCGTGCAGGCAGGCCTCCGGCTCGGCGCACAGGCCGGGCCACAGGTCGTCGCGCCGCTCTCCGCTCTCCCCCGCCGAGACGTCCCGCAGCCGGACGTGGCGCGGCAGGCGGTCCAGGTAGTAGGGCACTCCGATGTCGATCCCCCACCACAGGGCGTCGCGCTGCTGGCCGTACGCGGCGCCGTCGCCCGGGCGGGAGCCGGCGTCGACGACCGCGGCGGCGGCCCGGTAGTCGAGCGGGACGAACCAGGTCAGCGGCTTCGGGTACTCGTAACGGGCGTGCGAGAGCGGGCCGCGCACCGCGACCTGGTCGGGGTACGCGAGCAGGCCGAGGACGGCCAGCGCGGCCACCGCGCCGCGGAGCCGGGCCAGGGCCAGACCCCCGCCGGCCAGGGAGCAGGCGGCCGGCAGGACGAAGAACATGTACTTCGCGATGAAGTACGAGTGGGAGCCGTACCGGGAGAGCACCCACAGCAGCAGGACCGGGAGCAGCACGCCGGCCGTGCCGAGCGCGGCGGAGTCCCGCCGGGGGCCGCCCCAGGCGAGCGCGCCGGCCAGCAGGACGCCGCCCGCCAGCAGCGTGGAGCAGAAGAGCCCGCCCCAGACGTCCGCCAGCTGAGCGAGACCGGGCGCCTGGATCCAGCCGATCTGCCGGCCGGACTGCTCCCGGCCCAGCACGGCCACCGGGTACGCGCAGATCACGGCCAGCAGGACCGCGGCGGCGAAACCCGCGGGCCGCCGCCACCCGCGGGGCTCCCGCCGCCAGGCGACCAGGACGCCGAGGGCGTGCGCGGCCAGGAAGGCCAGCGCCACCAGGTGCAGGTAGGCGGTGCCCACCAGCGTCAGCGCGTAGGCGCCCCAGCGCGGTGCCGTCGGCCGTTCCAGGGCCCGCAGCAGGGCCAGCAGGGCCGCCGCGGCCATCAGCGTCACGAAGGCGTACGAGCGGGCCTCCTGGCCGTACCGGGCGACGGTCGGGGTGAGGGCGAGGACCAGGCCGCCCAGCAGGCCCGCGCGCGGGCCGAACATCCGCCGTCCGGCCAGCGCGGTGCAGGCCGAGGCACCGGCCATCGCCAGCACCGTCGGCAGGCGCAGCGCCGTCGGGGACTCGCCGGCCGCCGCCGTCCAGTAGTGCATGGCCAGGTAGTACAGGCCGTGCACCGCGTCGACGTTCCCGAGCATGGCGAGGATCGCGCCGGGGGGACGGCGGATCACGGTCAGGGTGGCCAGTTCGTCGTGCCACAGCACCGGGCGGCCGATCAGCAGCAGGCCGGACGCCAGGGCGAGCAGGGCCGGGAGGAGCCAGACCCGGCCGGTCAGCCGCCGCAGGACCGGCAGTGCGACGCCGGTCCGGTCCCGGCCGGGGCCGGGGGAGGACGCGGGCGGGGACGGGGCGGTCCGGGCCATGGAACGGTCCTGCGCTTTCGGCCGACAGCCACCCGGACCGGTCCGGCCGGGCAGTTTCGCGCGACTTTATCGCCGACCGGCCGGTACCGCAGGATTCCCGGCGCACGACATGCCGCGCGCGCCCCCTCGGCCCAGCCGTTCGACCCGTTCGGCCCGGACCGGTCGGCGCGGCCGCCCTACACTCGCCCCGTGAGCGAAACCCTGCAGGACGCCGCGCTCGTCCTGGTGTTCATCATGTTGGGCGGCCTGTTCAACGTCGCCGAGATCGCGCTGATCTCGCTGCGCGAGGGGCAGATCCGCGCGCTGGAGGCGGTGGGGACGCGGCGGGCCGGGCGGGCCGCGCACCTGGCGGCCGACCCGAACCGGTTCCTGGCGGCGGTGCAGGTCGGGGTGACCTGCATGGGCTTCCTGTCGGCCGCGTTCGGCGCGGACACGCTGGCCGGGAAGCTGGCGCCGGTGTTCGTCCGGGCCGGCCTGTCGGAGGGCGTCGCGGACGCGGTCGCGCTGGTCGGCCTGACCCTGGTCATCTCGTACGCCTCGCTGGTGCTGGGCGAGTTGACGCCCAAGCGGATCGGCCTGCAACGGGCCGAGTCGATCGCGCTGCTGGCCGCGCCGGTGGTCGACGTGATGTCGGTGGTGCTGCGGCCGGTGATCTGGCTGCTCGGCCACTCGACCAACCTGATGGTCCGCCTGCTGGGCGGCGACCCGAGCGCCGGACGCGGCGTGATGAGCCCCGAGGAACTGCGCGGCCTGGTCGCCGCCAACACCGAACTCGGCTCGGACGAACGCGCGTTGATCAACGAGGTGTTCGCGGCGGGGGAGCGCCAGCTGCGCGAGGTGATGGTGCCGCGCACCGAGGTGACCTTCCTGGACGGCGACCGGCCGGTCGGCGAGGTCCGGGCCGAGACCGACTCCGCCCCGCACTCCCGCTACCCGGTGGTCGAGGGCTCCTACGACGCGGTGACCGGCTTCGTGCACGTCCGCGACCTGTACGGGGCGCGCGGCGAGCAGGCCGTCCGGGTGCGCGAGCTGGCCCGCCCGGTCAAGCTGCTGCCCGCCACCAAGCGGGTGCTGGAGGCGATGGGCGAGATGCGCCGCGAGGGCCACCACCTGGCGATCGTGGTCGACGAGTACGGCGGCACCGCGGGCATCGTCACCCTGGAGGACCTGGTCGAGGAGGTGATCGGCGAGATCCGCGACGAGTACGACGCCCAGGACACCACCGCGACCCGCAGGCTGGCCGGCGGCGGCGTCGAGATCGACGGGCTGCTCAACCTCTCCGACTTCACCCAGGAGACCGGCCTGACCCTGCCCGAGGGCCCGTACGAGACGGTCGCCGGCTTCGTGGTGCGCGAACTGGGCCGGCTGCCCCGCAAGGGCGACCAGGTGGTCACCGACGCCGGGGCGCGGCTGACCGTCGCCCGGCTGGACGGGCGGCGGGTCGAGCGGCTGCGGGTGAGCACCGTCACACCGGCCGAACCGGTGGCCCCGGAGGTTTCCTGACCGGCCCGGGGAACTGGAACAATGGCCGCATGGTCAACGCAGCGGTCACCGGTCCCGTGAAGGACCGTCCCCGGGTGCTCTCCGGCATCCAGCCCACCTCGGGCTCCTTCCACCTGGGCAACTACCTCGGCGCGGTGCGCCAGTGGGTCGACCTCCAGGAGGCCAACGACGCCTTCTACATGGTGGTCGACCTACACGCCATCACCGTCGAGCAGGACCCGGCGGTGCTGCGGCAGAACACCCGGATCTCCGCCGCGCAGCTCCTCGGCGCCGGCCTCGACCCGGAGCGCTGCACCCTGTTCGTGCAGTCCCAGGTGCCCGAGCACGCCCAGCTCGCCTGGGTGATGAACTGCCTCACCGGCTTCGGCGAGGCCTCCCGGATGACCCAGTTCAAGGACAAGTCGGCCAAGCAGGGCAGCGACCGCACCACGGTCGGCCTGTTCACCTACCCGGTGCTGATGGTCGCCGACGTGCTGCTCTACCAGGCCGACGCGGTGCCGGTCGGCGAGGACCAGCGCCAGCACCTGGAGCTCACCCGGGACCTCGCGGACCGCTTCAACACCCGCTACGGCCGGACCTTCACGGTGCCCGAGCCGTACATCCTCAAGGCCACCGCGAAGATCCAGGACCTCCAGGACCCGGCCGCGAAGATGAGCAAGTCCGCGGCCACCGACAAGGGCCTGGTCAACCTGCTCGACCCGGCGAGGACCAGCGCCAAGAAGTTCAAGAGCGCCGTCACCGACACCGACACCGTCGTCACGTACGACGAGGCCGCCAAGCCCGGCGTCTCCAACCTGCTGCGCATCCACTCCGCGCTCAGCGGACGGTCGGTCGACGAACTGGTCGCGCACTTCGAGGGCAAGATGTACGGCGCCCTGAAGACCGAGCTCGCCGAGCTGTTCACCGAGTGGGTCACCCCGTTCCAGGCCCGCACCCAGCAGTACCTGGACGACCCGGCCGAGCTGGACCGGGTGCTGGCGCTGGGCGCCGAGAAGGCCCGCGCGGTGGCCGCCGAGACGCTCGCCGAGGTCTACGACCGGGTCGGCTTCCTGGCGCCCAAGCGCTGATGCCGACGGCTGCCGCCCCCGACGGTGCCGGCCTCGACGAGGCCGTCACCATCGGCGTGTCCATACACGTCCCGGAGCCCTACGGCAGCCGGGTGCAGGACGCCCGGGCCGGCCACGGCGACCCGCAGGCCAGGTCGATACCGACCCACGTCACCCTGCTCCCGCCGACCGAGACCCGCACCGCCCTGCTGCCCGCGATCGAACACCACCTGCGGACGGTGGCCGCCGCGCGCCGCCCGTTCCGGATGCTGCTCCAGGGCAGCGGCACCTTCCGCCCGGTCTCCCCGGTGGTGTTCATCCGGGTCGAGGAGGGCGCCCAGGAGTGCCGCGAACTGGAGGCCGAAGTCCGCTCCGGCCCGCTCGCCCGCGAACTGGCCTTCCCCTACCACCCGCACGTCACCGTCGCCCACGGCCTCCCCGAACCGGTCCTGGACGCCGCCTACGAGGACGCCCGGAGCTTCCGGGCGGTCTTCGAGGTCGGTGAGTTCGTCCTCTCACGGTTCGGGGCGGATTCTGTGTGGCGTCCCTGGTCGGCATTCGGATTCGGCGCTGCCTGACCGCCCCCGGACCGGCTGGGAGTTCCCCGGGGCTTCACTGGGGGTTCACTGGGAGCCGGCCGGGAGCGGACGGGCGAGTTCGAGCATCCGGTCGACCACCCGGGCCGCGGCCCGGCCGTCGTCGAGCGGGCAGAACCGCTCCCGGAAGGCCCGGTAGCGCTCCGCGTACGGCGCCGGGTCGAAGTCGCGCAGGGCGGCCACCACCTCGGCGGAGGTGGACAGCAGCGGGCCCGGCGCGTGCGCCTGGAAGTCGAAGGTGAAGCCGCGCAGCCGGTTGCGGTAGTGCTCCAGGTCGTAGGTGAAGAACAGCATCGGGCGCCCGGTCACCGCGAAGTCGAACATCAGCGAGGAGTAGTCGGTCACCAGCACGTCGGCGGCCAGCATCAGGTCGGCGACGTCCGGGTGGTCCGAGACGTCCCGGACGAAGTCGTCGTCGGGCATCCGCCCGCCGACGTGCACGTGCGGGCGCAGCAGCAGCAGGTGGTCCTCGCCGAGGGCGGCCCGGGCCGCCTCGACGTCCAGCCGCAGGTCCAGCCGGTAGCGGTCGCCGTCGCGCTGGTCGTCGCGCCAGGTCGGGGCGTACAGCACCACCGTGCGCCCCTCCGGGACGCCGAGCCGGGCGCGGACCGCGGCCCGCTCGACCGGGTCGGCGCGCACCAGCCGGTCGTTGCGCGGGTAGCCGGCCTCCAGCGGCTCGCCCCGGTAGTCGAAGGAGTCGGCGAGGATCGGGCCGGCGAACGGGCTGGGGGACAGCAGCAGGTTCCACTGCCGCACCTCGCGCTCCAGCCGGTCCAGGTAGCCGTCCTCGGCCATCCACTCGGTGCGCACCTGGCGCGCTATCCGCTTGAGCGGGGTGCCGTGCCACAGCTGGGCGACCACCTGGCCCTCGCGGCGCTCCAGGAAGTCCGGGAAGTGCGTGTTGCCGACCAGGTAGCGGCTGGTGGCCAGCGCCTCGTACCACTCGGGGCTCCACATCCGCAGCGCGGTGGTGCCCGCAGGGGGCTGCTCCTGGCCGTCCTCGACCACCCACAGGTGCTCCAGCGGCAGGCCGCGGGCGACCAGTTCCTCGTGCACGGCGCGCGGGTTGCAGGAGTAGCTGCGGCCGCCGAAGACGTCGTAGAGCACGGCGTCGCGCAGCGGCAGGCGGCGGGCCGCCGGGTAGTCCGCGGTGCGCAGCCGCAGCTGGCGGCGGGCGTTGCGCTCGGCGGCGGTGAGCACCGGGGTGCTGTCCAGGATCAGGGTGTCGTGCCAGCGCCGCTCCAGCAGGAAGGTCTTGGGGCCGCGGGTGCCGCGCAGCGGCAGCGCCGCCAGCGCGGCGGGGTGCAGGCGCAGTGGCAGGCCGTCGTCCCCGGGGGCGCCGGTCCGGCGCAGCGACAGCTCCCAGACGCCCTTGGCGAGCGGCCGGGGCCGGCCGTCGGAGGCCGCCGGTTCGAGCGCCAGGACGGTGCGGAAGCGGCCGTCGCCGGTCAGCTCGACCGGGCGGCGGCGCTCCCGGCCGTCGCCGCTGTGCCGCAGCACCAGCTCGACCGGCCGGTCGGCGTGGTGCGGCAGCTCGCCGGCCAGCTCGTAGCCCTCCGGGACGGGCGTGAGGGCGTCCACCAACGGCTCCGGGTCCTGGACGCGGAACTGCAGGTGCAGGTCGGAGAGCTGCTTGGCGTACAGCGCCTGCCGGTCCGGCAGCGGGAGCTGACGGCGGCCGACGGGCGGGCAGTCGGCGCGCACGGCGGTGGTCCGGCCGTCGGGGCCGAGCAGGCTGGGCTCCCAGTGCCCGGCCAGGGCGCACTGCCCGGCCCCGACGCGGGCGGTGAACGCGGTGCCGTCCCAGTCGGTGGCGCAGGCGACGCCGGTGTCGGTCTCCCGGTGGCGCAGCACCAGGGTGCCGCCGGCCGTCCCGGCGGGGGCGCGGCCGGAGACCAGGAAGCCGTCGCCGTCGCTCTCCAGGCCGGTGACGGCGGCCAGGCCGGTGAGCACGGTCAGTTGCAGGGTGCCGGCGCCGAACTGCGGCACCACCAGCACGTCCGCGTCGGCCCAGTGGACCGGCGGGTACTCGGCGCTGCCGCACCAGTGCGCGGCCAGCGTGGTGCGGGCGCGCAGCCGGCCGGAGGCCACCAGCGCCTCGACCCGCCAGGTGCCGGGTTGCCACTGGCCGCCCCGGCGCAGCGACCGGGGGTCGATCAGCGCGGTGAAGCCGGTCCAGTCGAGCCCGTGCGCCTCCTGGGCGCTGTCGTCGGTGGCCTCGGGCAGGTAGCGGGGGCGGGTGCCGAGCCGCAGCGGGCGCCGCCCGGACGGCGGGACCAGTTCGAGTTCGACCGAGGTCTCGCCCGGCCGGTCGCCCGGGTGCCCCGCCAGCCGCCCGTCGCCGAGCAGCGAGAGCACGCCGCCGTCCCACGCGGCCTGTCGCAGACCCACCCTGGCCGAGACGTCGGAGGCGGTGCGGGTGCGGTCCTGTCGGCCGGCGAAAAGGGAGAGTCGAGACACTTCTTCATGACATCCAGGCCACCTGGGAAAGTCAATTCCCCCCCTCCTGGGAAAATTCTCAGCATTCGCCGTTTTTCCTGGAATGGGAGGGGAACCGGCGGTGGGTTGACCGGTGGTGGAGCGGCGCCCCCCGGTTGACGGGGGGCGCCGGCCGTCACTCGCCCTCGGCCAGCAGCGCGTCCACCACCCGGGCCGCGGCCCGGCCGTCGTCCAGGTCCCCGTACGCCTCGCGGAACGCCGCGTACCGGTCGGCGTACTCGGCGGCCACCCCGGGCAGGTCGGCGAGCGCGCCGACCACCTCGGCGGAGGTGCGCAGCAGCGGGCCGGGTGCCTGGGCCTCGAAGTCGAAGCTGAAACCGCGCAGGTTGTCGCGGTAGTGCTCCAGGTCGTAGGCGAAGAACAGCACCGGGCGGCCGGTGTTCATGAAGTCGAACACCGAGGCCGAGTAGTCGGTCACCAGGGCGTCGGCGACCAGCAGCAGTTCGGCCGTGTCGGGGTAGGTGCTGACGTCCCAGACGTAGCCGTTGCCGGCCTCGGCGATCTGCCCGCGCACCACCTCGTGGCTGCGCACCAGCAGCACCTGGTCGTCGCCCAGCGCGGCGCGGGCCGCGTCCAGGTCGAGCTGCAGGTTGAACTGGTAGCCGCCGTCGGGCAGCCGGCGGTCCTCCCGGAAGGTCGGCGCGTACAGCACGACCTGCTTGCCCTCGGGCAGGCCGAGCTGCTCGCGCACCCGCTCGGCGGTCTTCTCCCGGTCGGCGGCGAACAGCAGGTCGTTGCGCGGCGAGCCGCTCTCCAGCACCTTCCCGGTGTACCCGAAGGCGCGCCGCAGCACCGGCACCGACCAGCGGTTGCCGGCCGTCAACAGGCTCCACTGCGGCACCTCCTCCCTGAGGTGCTCCAGGTACCCGGAGTCGGTGAACCAGACCTTCTCGAAGTCGGCGCCGATCCGCTTCAGCGGCACGCCCTGCCAGGTCTGCAGGACGACCTGGCCGGGGCGGCGGCGGAAGTACGTGGGCAGGTGGGTGGAGGTGACGACGTACTTCGCGGTGGACAGCGCCCGGAACCACTCGGGGGAGCGGTGCCGGACGGCCTCGGCGGTCTGCGGCAGCTCCGCCTGCAGGTCCACCGAGGTCCACAGGTGGCGCAGCGGCAGGCCGCGGCGGACCAGCTCCTCGTGCACCGCGCGCGGCGAGTCGCCGTACACGCCGCCGTCGGCGGCCCACCAGTCCTCCCGGACGGTGTGGTAGAGCACCGTGTCGGTCAGCGGGCCGGCCGGCTGCTCGACGTAGGCGTGCCGCAGGGTGCGCTGCCGGTAGCCGCTGCGCTCGTCGGGCGTCAGCGGGTCGTGCGACTCCAGCGAGAGGGTGTCGAAGCCGCGGCGCTCCAGGGCGACCCGCTTGCCGCGGGCCTCGACCTCCAGCGGCAGCGCGTCGAAGGTCCGGGAGTCCAGCACGGCGGCCGGCCACAGGCTGTCGACCGGGGCGCCGACCGGGCGGAACAGCACCGTCCAGGTGCCCTTGTGCAGCGGCACCCGGCCGGCGAAGGACGCGGTCGGCACGGCGGGCAGCGCGGCCCGGAAGCGCCCGTCGGCGATCTCCACCGGGTAGGCGTGCTCCTCCTGCCGCTTCACGTGCCGGATCACCAGCTCGTAGCGGTGGGCGCCGGGCAGCGGGAAGGACCCGCTGAGCACGAAGCCCTCGCCGTCGGTGGCCCGGGCCACCTCCTCGATCACCGGCTGGAGCACCTGGTCGCACAGCTGCAGGTAGCCGGACGGGGAGGGCTTGGCGTACAGCGCGCGGGCGCCGCCGGCCAGCGGCAGGTGCAGCTCCACCGCGGCGGTGCGGTCGTCCAGCACCAGCGGCAGCGCGCTGCCGTCGGACAGCTTGAGCTCCAGGTCCCAGCGGTCCCGGGTGCGCTCCTCCGCGGCCGGGTCCAGGGCGTCCCAGGACTCCCGGACGGCGGTCAGGTCGGCCACCCGGAACCGCGCGGTGAACGGCAGGTCGCGGCCGGCCGGGGTGCCCAGCTCCAGCTCGGCGAACAGGTCGCGGTCGGACTCGACGTGCTTGAGCCGCAGCTCCGCGCCGGCCAGGTCGGGGCCGGAGCGGACCAGGCCGCGCAGCTCCACGGTGCCGTCCTGCGCGGTGGCGGCCACCGCGCGGGCGCGCACCCGCTCCACCCGCAGCAGCAGGTGCCCGTCCCGGGACCACGGCACGATCCGGACGTCGTCCTCGACCCAGTGCGCCGGCGGGTACTCGCTGCGGTCGTGCCAGCCGACCGACACCCGGCCCTTGTACACGCCGCCCTTGCCGGCCCCGGCCACCAGCACCCGCCAGGAGCCGTCCTTCCAGCCGCCGCGCTGCTTGAGCCGCTGCGGGTCGATGGACGCGGCGAAGCCCGCCCAGTCGCAGCTGTACAGGTCGTGCGGGGAGCTGGCGGTCGCCTCCGGGCTGTACTGCGCCTTGGTCTGCACGGCCACCACGCCGCGGCCCTTGGCCTCGCGCAGCACCAGCGCCTTGACCATGTCGTGCCGGTGCTCGGCGCCCAGGTGCTCGGGGAAGGCGTGGCCGGTGAGCCGCAGCCGGCCGCCCTCCCAGCGGGCCTCGTACAGCCGCGAGCGCATCACCAGGGCATTCTTCAACCGCAGCACGTCCGCGGGCACGCTCTTGCGGCCGCCGCGCAGGAACGGGTAGTCGGCGTACGGGCGCAGCAGGCCGCGGGCCGGGGCCGCGCCGTTGCTGTCCTTCTCGAAGCGGAGCTGCTCGATCAGCTCGTCCAGCCGGCCCTGCAGGGTCAGGTGGTACTTGAGCCGCAGCGGGGCGCGCAGCTTGCGGACCTGCTCGGGGCCGATCGCGCGCAGCAGCCGGCCGGCCGACTCCAGGTAGGCCGCGTTGTACGCCGGGTCGTTCTCCAGCACCGAGCCGAAGAACATCGGGATCTCCTCGACGAGGTTGTTCTCGTCGTAGGTGCGCAGGTACTTGCGGAACTTCGGGTCGCTCTGCGCCGACAGCCAATCCCGGACCAGCTCCATCGACTTGACCCGGTCGACGACGCCCTTCGGGTTGGTCTTCATCTGGGTGATCGACATCTCGCCGACCTCCCGCTCGCGCCAGTGGTAGATCGGCTCGGCGAGCACGTCGACCCGGCGGGCCAGGAAGTGGTGCGGCACGCTGACCGGGGCGTCCTCGTACAGGATGCCCTCGGGGTACAGCACGCCCGCCTGGTCGAAGAAGGCGCGGCGGTAGACCTTGTTCCAGGCGGTGCGGTCGGTGATCAGCGCCGGGATCTCGGTGATGTGGGTGCGCAGCCGGGTCTCGGCGAACGGCTTGCGGTGGCCGCCGGACTGGTAGTGGCCCACCGCCCGGAAGCGCAGCACGTTGCCGGTGCAGAAGTCCGAGCCGGTCTCGTCCAGCGTGCCGATCATCAGCTCGTAGGCGGACGGCGGCATGGTGTCGTCGCTGTCGACGAACGCCAGGAACTCGGTGCCCTCGGAGATGTGCCGGTAGCCGGTGTTGCGCGCCGCGCCCAGGCCCTTGTTCACCTGCTTGACCAGCCGGAAGCGGGAGTCCTTCGCGGCGTACGCCTCGGCGATCGCGGCGCTGGAGTCCTTGGAGCCGTCGTCGACCATGACGCACTCGAAGTCGGCGAAGGTCTGCGCGGCGATGGAGTCCAGGCACTCCTCGAGGTAGCGCTCGACGTTGTAGATCGGGACGACGACGGACAGACGGGGGGCCATCGGTAGCGCAGAGCCTTTCCTCAGGGAGTGCGGCCGGCGGGCCCGTGAAACGTGCGAAAGCGGACCGGCACCGGCCGCGATCCTACCTCTCCGGGCTTGCTAGTCTGCGCCAGGCCAGGCCAGGCCAGGAGAGTGAGAACAGATGCCGCGGTTCAGTGTCGTCGTGCCGGTGCACGCCGTCGAGGAGTACCTGCCCGAATGCCTGGAGTCGGTCCTGGCGCAGTCCTTCACCGACTTCGAGCTGATCGCGGTGGACGACCGCTCGCCCGACGGCTGCGGCGCGATCCTGGACGCGGCGGCCGCCCGCGACCCCCGGGTGACCGTCCGGCACCTGCCCGAGAACGTCGGCCTCGGCCCGGCCCGCAACGCCGGCGCCGCCCTCGCCACCGGCGACTACCTGGTCTTCCTGGACAGCGACGACACCCTCACCCCCGGCCTGCTCGCCGACACCGACGCCCGGCTGCGCGCCACCGGCGACCCCGACCTGCTGGTGTTCGACTACGCCCGCAGCCACTGGGACGGCCGGGTCGCCCGCTCCGCCTCCGCCCCGGTCTTCGCCCGCCCCGGCGCCGAGGTGTTCACCCTGGACGAGCGCCGGGACCTGCTCGACCTGCTCCAGGTCGCCTGGAACAAGGCCTACCGCCGCGAGTTCCTGCTCCGGCACGACCTGTCCTTCCCGCCCGGCTACTACGAGGACACCCCGTTCACCTATCCGGCGCTGCTCGCCGCCGAGCGGATCACCCTGCTCGACCGGGTCGGCGTGCACTACCGGCAGCGCCGCGAGGGCGGCAACATCCTGGCCACCGCCTCCCGCAAGCACTTCGACGTCTTCGCGCAGTACGACCGGGTGTTCGCCTTCCTCGACACCCGCCCCGACCTGGACCGCTGGCGCCCGGTCATCTACCGGATGATGCTCGGCCACCTCGCCACCGTGGTCTCCAAGCCCGGCCGGGTCCCGCCCGGCGACCGCCGCGAGTTCTTCCGCCGCGCCGCCGAGCACTGCGCCCGGCACCGCCCGGCCGGCTACCGGCCGCCGCCCGGCCGCGAGGGGCTGCGCGGCGAACTGCTCGGCCGCGGCAACTACCTCGGCTTCCAGGGCCTGCGGGCCCTGGCCCGGGCCCGCCGGGCCGTCCGCCGCTGAACCCCCGCCCGGCGGGGGCGGGCTGACGGGTCCTCACCCGAAGCCCCGAAGCCTCGGAGCCCCCGGAGCCCCCGGGACGGCCCGTGGCGGGCCCCGGGACGGCCCGTGACGGGCCCCGGACGGCCCGCGGCGCGCCGGGCCCGGCCCCCGCTCCCGCGGCGGGGACCCGGACGCCGGTATACAGCCATGCGTGGACTTCCTCACCAAGCTGCCCGTGATCGGCCCGCTCGCCGCCCGACTGCTGCGCAGCCGGCCCTACCGGGTGTACCTGCTGTTCGACGACGTCCAGGGCAACCGGCTGGCCGGGGCGGTCACCTTCTTCGGCTTCCTGGCGCTGTTCCCGCTGCTCACGGTGGCCCTGGCGATCGCCCTGGCCACCCTCTCCGACTCCCGGGTGCACCAGCTCCAGGACAAGATCACCGAGCAGCTGCCGGGCCTCGCCGACTCGCTCGACCTGGACGCCATGGCGGCCAACGCCGGCACCGTCGGCCTGGTCTCCGGCCTGCTGCTGCTGATCTCCGGCCTCGGCTGGGTGGACACCATGCGCGGCGCGGTGCGCACCGTGTGGCGGCTGCCGGACGACGGCGGCAACCCGGTCCTGGTCAAGGCCCGCGACTGCGTGGTGCTGCTCGGCCTCGGCCTGGTCTGCCTGGCCTCGCTGGCCGCCTCCGCGCTCGCCACCACCCTGGTCCACCGGCTCTCCGACGCCCTGGGCCTGGACGGCGGGGCCGCCCGCTGGCTGCTGTCCGGGCTGGGCTTCCTGATCGCGGTCTGCGCCGACCTGCTGCTCTTCGCCTACCTGCTCGGCCCGTTCCCGCGGATCACCGGCCAGCGCCGCCGCGCCCTGCTGGAGGGCGCGCTGATCGGCGCGGTCGGCTTCGAACTGCTGAAACTGCTGCTCTCCTCCTACCTGGGCTCGGTGGCCGGCCGCAGCCTGTACGGGGCGTTCGGCGTGCCGGTGGCCCTGCTGCTGTGGATCGACTTCGTCACCCGGCTGCTGATGTACTGCGCGGCCTGGACCGCGCTCGCCGACCCGGAACGGGCCCGGCTGCGCGCCGTCCGGCAGGCCGAGGCCGCGCTCGAAGCCGCCGGGGAGACATCCGCCCCGCCCGCTGTGCGGCGTCCGGACGAGTGACTATGATCCCGGTCACACCAGTCCGGTTCCCGCCGACCGCACACCGCCGTGCCCCGGCCCCGGCCAGCTCCCCAGGAGACCGCGTGTCCGCACCAGGCACCGCCGCCGCTCCCGCCGCCCCCGAGGGCCTCCCCGTCCCGGCCGCCCCGGACGACGTCCCGGGCTGGTTCTTCCGGGCCGACCAGGAGGTCTTCGCCCACCTGCTCGACCGGCAGAGCGAGACCGGGACCACCGGCGACCTGCTGGAGATGGGCGCCTACCTGGGCCGCTCGGCGATCCTGCTGGGCTACCACCTGCGCGCCGGGGAGACCTTCACGGTCTGCGACCTGTTCGACCTGGAGGCCCCGGACGACCAGAACTCCGCCGAGATGGACATGTCCTACCGCGACACCCTGACCCGGCGCGCCTTCGAGGCCAACTACCTGGCCTTCCACCCCGAACTGCCGGCGATCGTCCAGGCCCCCACCTCGGTCCTCGCCGACGGCCGGATCCCCGCGGGCAGCTGCCGCTTCGTCCACATCGACGCCTCCCACCTGTACGAGCACGTGGCCGGCGACATCCTGGTCGCCCGGGAGGCCCTCGCCAAGGACGGCGTGGTCGCCCTCGACGACTACCGGGCCCCGCACACCCCCGGCGTGGCCGCCGCCGTCTGGGAGGCCGTCTTCACCCTCGGCCTGCGGCCGGTGCTGCTCACCCCCGAGAAGTTCTACGGCACCTGGGGCGACCCCGAGGCGGTCCGCGCCGACCTGCTCGACCGGGACTGGCGCGGCGAGGGCTTCCGGCTCGACGAGGAGCACCTGGCCGGGCAGCGCTGCCACCGCCTCGCCTGGGACGAGCCCCCGGCGCCCGAGCTTGCCCCGGCCCCCGCTCCCGCCCGGCCGCGGCGCTCGCTGCCCCGCCGGATCGCCCTCGACGTCCTGCCGCCCGTCGCCACCCGCTCGGTGCGCCGCGCCCTGCGGGCCGCCCGCCGCACCGCCTGATCCAACTGCCCCGCCGGACCGCCGGACCGCCCGACGCCCCGGACCGCCCGACGGCCCCGCACCGCCGGACGCCCCGGCCGGCCCGGTCAGCCCGGCCGGCCCCCCGCGCGGGCGGCCCGGCGGCGCAGGGTCCGCAGCCGCAGCAGCCCCGCCGCCGCGACCGCCGCGCACAGCCCGACCGCCGACCAGGTCGCCGGCCCCGGCCCGCCCGCCGCCGCGTGCGCCGCCGGCCCGCCGTCCGGGACCGGCGGGGCCGCCGGGGCGCCCGGCGCGGTCGAACCGCCCGGTCCGGCCGGGGCGTCGGCCACCGGCCGGGCCGCCGCCGACGGGGCCCGCTCCGGGGCGCGGTCCTCGGCCAGCGCCCCCACCGGGGTGACCTTCCCGGCCGCGGCGAAGCCCCAGTCCAGCAGCGCCGCCGCCTCGGTGTAGACCTTGGGGCTGTCCGCCGGGTGCATCACCGTCACCAGCAGCGTCCGCCCGTCGCGCTCGGCCGCGCCCGTGTAGGTGGCGCCCGCGTTGGTGGTGTAGCCGTTCTTCACCCCGATCAGGCCCGGGTAGCTGCCCAGCAGCCGGTCGGTGTTGGCGATGCCGAAGCTCCCACGCTGCCCGGTCTTCTGGTCCACCGCGCCCGGGAACTGCGCCCAGCGGGTCGCGCAGTAGCCCCGGAACTCCGGATCGCGCAGGCCCGCCCGGGCGAACAGGGTCAGGTCGTACGCCGAGGTGACCTGCCCGTCCATGTCGTAGCCGTCCGGGCTGACCACGTGGGTGTCCCTGGCCTGCAGCTGATCCGCCCGGGCCTGCATGTCGGCGACGGTCTTCGCCACCCCGCCGTTCATGTTCGCCAGCACGTGCACCGCGTCGTTGCCGGAGGAGAGGAACACCCCGCGCCACAGGTCCTCGACCTTGTACTCCAGGTCCTCCTTGATGCCGACCAGGCTGCTGCCCGCCCCCATCCCCTGCAGCTCCGCCCAGGCCACCTTGTGCACGTCGGAGGCCGGGAAGCGCGGCAGCACGGTGTCCGCGAACAGCATCTTCAGGGTCGAGGCCGGCGGCAGCTGCGCGTGCGCGTTGAACGCCGCCAGCACCTGCCCGGTGCCCGCGTCCGCGATCAGCCAGGACTTCCCGGTCAGGTCCTTCGGCAGCGGCGGCGCCCCCGGCCCCGGCGCCACCTGGACCCCCGCCGCGCCCAGCCGCTCCCCGCCCACCACGCCGGGCGGCGGGGCGTCCCCGGGCGCGGCGGCGGACGCCGGCAGCGCGGGCACCAGCAGCAGGGCGGCAGCGGACGAACCGTGGAGAATCCGGCGGATTATCAGCATTCCGGAAAAATAACCCGCACCCGCCCCGGACCCGCTCCCGCCGTCGTTCGACGCCACGAACGAGTACCGCCCGCTGCTCCGATCGGCGGGCCCCGCATACTGGACGGGCACCCCGTCTGCCGCGAAGGACCCCGCCACCATGAAGCTCAGCCGCCCGGTCTCCTGGTTCCTCACCGCCTTCGGCGTCTGGTCGGTCTTCATCTGGACCACCTTCGTCAAGAACCTCTGGAAGGACTCCGGCGGCCAGGCCTTCGTGAACGGCGACCACGGGCAGCCCACCGCCTTCTTCTGGGTCCACCTCCTGCTCGCCGTCACCTCCCTGCTGCTCGGCCTCGCCATCGGCTGGATCGGCGTCCGCGGCCTGCGAGCCCTGCGCGCCGCCACCGCCACCGCCCCGGCCGGCGAGCGCCCCGCCGAGTAGCCCCGCCGGGTGGCCTCCCGAGTCGCCCCGGCGGACGAAGCCAGGCGAAGCCAGACGAAGGCGGACGATCCGCGGGCCGCGCCCCGGGCCCCCGGCGTCCGCCCCCTTCAAGTGGCCGAATCCCGCTGCTAGCCTGCCCGGCACGAACTTCGGGGAGGCTCGGCGTGAGCATCGGTTCCACCCGCGGTGAGACCCGCCCGGAGTGGGCGCGGCGGCAGGAGCGGGAACGGCGGCACCGGCGGGCGAAGTCGCGGCTGCGGCTGCCGTTCGCGGTGGCCGCGGCGTGCTGGGCGGTGCTGCTGCTGTGGTTGGCGGCGGTGTACCCGGCGTTCACCGGCGACGCCCCCGAGCCCGGCGCGCCGCTGTACGCGGCGGCGGTGCGGGCCGTGCACACCGGCCCGGCGGCGCTGGCGCAGACCGCGGCGGCGGCCTTCGCCCTGGGGTACCTGGTGGCCGCGCTGGCCCGGTTCGGGGTGCGGGGACGGTACAGCGGGCCGGTCGCGGTGGCGCTGGCCGCCCTGCCGCCGACCGCCGCGCTGGTGGTCTCGGCCGCCCCGGCCGCGGTCACCACCCTCGCCGCGCTGCTGCTCACCGGGGCCGGGCTGCGGCTGCTCGCCCGGCGGGCCGAGGGCGCCCCGGAGCGGGGCGGCCCGGCCCAACGGCTGGATCTGGCCGTCCTGTTCACGGCCGTCTGCGCGCTCGCCCTGACCGGCACCCGGGGCGCCGGCACCGCGTTGGCCGCCGCCGCGGTGCTGCTGCTCTGCCTGCCCCGGGTCCGGGCCCGGATCGCGCTGCTGACCGCGGCCGCGCTGGCCGTGCCGATCGCGCTGGCGCTGCTCGGCCACCCCGCGTCCCCGAGCGGCGACCTGCGCCCGCTGCGGGCCGCCGACCTGGCGCTGGCCCAGCACCGCGCCGCCGCCCCGCTCGGCCCCGTCCTGACCGCCGTCGCCCCGCCCGCCGACTGGGACGCCGCGGGTGCCGACTGCTCCGCCACCGCGGCCCTCACCGACCGCTGGAACACCGCCACCGCCCGCCGCGCCGAAGACGAACTCGCCTCCGCCTGGCGGCAGTTGCTGCGCGACCACCCGGACCGGGTGCTGGACGCCCGGCTCTGCCGGGCCCGGATCGCCTGGGCCGTCCGGGCGGGCGACGGCGGCCCGCACGCCGCCACCGGGGTGCCCGGCCCGGCGGCCGGCGCGCGCGGCCTGTGGCACCCGCTGCACGCCGCCGCGACCTGGAGCCGCACCCTGCTGCGCGCCCCGCAGCTGGACTGGCTGCTGTGGCGCGGCGCGCTCTGGGCCTACCTGGGCCTGGCCGCCGCCGCGCTGCACGCCTGGCGGCACCGGACCGGCGCCCTGGTCCCGGTGGCGGGCGCGGCCGTCCTGGGCACCCAGCTGGCGCTCACCGCCGCCGCCGCCGACCAGGACTACCGGACGATGGGCGCCGCGCTGTTCCTCGGCCCGCTGCTGCTCACCCTGGCCACCGTCCGCACCCGCCGCACCGACTGACGGCCCGCCGGAAGCGCCGGAGCCGGACGCCGAGGGGCCCCCGCCGGACGCCGAGGGGCCCGCCCGGAGCGCACTCCGGACGGGCCCCTCGGACGGGCGGACTAGAAGCGGCGCGTGACGAGCGCGCGCTTCACCTCCTGGATCGCCTTGGTGACCTCGATGCCGCGCGGGCAGGCCTCCGAGCAGTTGAAGGTGGTGCGGCAGCGCCACACGCCCTCACGGTCGTTGAGGATCTCCAGCCGCTGCTCGGCACCCTCGTCGCGCGAGTCGAAGATGAAGCGGTGCGCGTTGACGATCGCCGCCGGGCCGAAGTACTGGCCGTCGTTCCAGAACACCGGGCACGAGGAGGTGCACGCGGCGCACAGGATGCACTTGGTGGTGTCGTCGAAGCGCTCGCGGTCGGCCTGCGACTGCAGGCGCTCGCGGGTCGGCTCGTTCCCGTTGGTGATCAGGAACGGCATGACGTCCTTGTACGCCTGGAAGAACGGGTCCATGTCCACGATCAGGTCCTTGAGGACCGCGAGGCCCTTGATGGCCTCGATCGTGATCGGCTTCTCCGGGTTGACGTCCTTGATCAGGGTCTTGCACGCCAGCCGGTTGCGGCCGTTGATCCGCATGGCGTCCGAGCCGCAGATGCCGTGCGCGCAGGAGCGGCGGTACGTGAGCGTGCCGTCCTGCTCCCACTTGATCTTGTTGAGCGCGTCCAGGACGCGCTCCTTCGGGTCCATCAGGAGCTGGTAGTCCACCCACACCGGGTCCGGGTGCTCCTCCGGGTTGAACCGGCGGATCCGGAAGGTGACGTTGACCAGCTGCACGCTGCCCGACTCGGCCGCGTCCAGCGCGGTCGAGTGCGTCTCGACGGTCGGAGTGGACATCAGTACTTACGCTCCATCGGCTGGTAGCGGGTCTGCACGACCGGCTTGTAGTCGAGGCGGATGGAGGTGGAACCGTCCTCGGCCACCTCGCGGTACGCCATGGTGTGCTGCATGAACTTCACGTCGTCGCGGGTCGGGAAGTCCTCGCGGTAGTGACCGCCGCGGGACTCCTCGCGGGCCAGCGCGGACACGACCAGCACCTCGGCCAGGTCGAGCAGGTTGCCCAGCTCGACGGCCTCCAGCAGGTCGGTGTTGTAGCGCGAGCCCTTGTCCGCGATCGAGACGTTCTTGAAGCGCTCCTTGAGCGCCGCCACGTCCTCGACCGCCTGCTGCAGGGTCTTGCCGGTGCGGTAGACGGACGCGTTGGCGTCCATCGACTCCTGCAGCTCCAGGCGGATCTTCGCGACCGACTCGGTGCCGGTGGACTCCCGCAGGCCCTCCACCAGCGCCTCGACCAGCGCGCCCGGGTTCTCCGGCAGCTCGACGTAGTCGTGCTTCTCGGCGTACTCGGCGGCGGCGATGCCCGCCCGGCGGCCGAACACGTTGATGTCCAGCAGCGAGTTGGTGCCCAGGCGGTTGGCGCCGTGCACCGACACGCACGCGACCTCGCCCGCGGCGTACAGGCCCGGGACGACGTCGGTGTTGTTGCGCAGCACCTCGCCCTCGACGTTGGTCGGGATGCCGCCCATCGCGTAGTGCGCGGTGGGCTGGATCGGGATCGGGTCCGTGTAGGGCTCGATGCCGAGGTAGGTGCGCGCGAACTCGGTGATGTCCGGCAGCTTGGCGTCCAGCTGCTCCGGCGGCAGGTGCGTCAGGTCCAGGTAGACGTGGTCGCCGTCGGGGCCGCAGCCGCGGCCGGCCCGGATCTCCGAGTAGATCGCGCGGGAGCACACGTCACGGGACGCGAGGTCCTTCATGACGGGGGCGTAGCGCTCCATGAAGCGCTCGCCGTCCTTGTTGCGCAGGATGCCGCCCTCGCCGCGGGCGCCCTCGGTGAGCAGGATGCCCATCCGCCAGATGCCGGTCGGGTGGAACTGGAAGAACTCCATGTCCTCCAGCGGCAGGCCCCGGCGGTACGCCACGGCCTGGCCGTCACCGGTCAGGGTGTGCGCGTTCGAGGTGACCTTGAACATCTTGCCGGTGCCGCCCGAGGCGAACACCACGGCCTTGGCCTGGAAGACGTGGATCTCGCCGGTGGCCAGCTCGTAGGCCACCACGCCGGCGGTCCGGCCCTCGTTGATCAGCAGGTCGAGGACGTAGAACTCGTTGAAGAACTCGACGCCCTGCTTGACGCAGTTCTGGAACAGCGTCTGCAGGATCATGTGGCCGGTGCGGTCCGCGGCGTAGCAGGACCGGCGGACCGGGGCCTCGCCGTGGTTGCGGGAGTGGCCGCCGAAGCGGCGCTGGTCGATCCGGCCCTGGTCGGTGCGGGAGAAGGGCAGGCCCATCTTCTCCAGGTCGAGGACCGCGTCGATGGCCTCCTTGCACATGATCTCGGCGGCGTCCTGGTCGACCAGGTAGTCACCGCCCTTGACCGTGTCGAAGGTGTGCCACTCCCAGTTGTCCTCCTCGACGTTGGCGAGCGCGGCACACATGCCGCCCTGCGCCGCGCCGGTGTGCGACCGGGTCGGGTAGAGCTTGGTCAGGACGGCGGTGCGGCTGCGCTGCGTCGACTCGATGGCCGCGCGCATGCCGGCGCCGCCGGCGCCGACGATGACGGTGTCGTACTGGTGAATCTGCATGGGGGTCAGTCGCCTCTGGTGGCTCGTCAGATGTTCGGGTCGAAGGTGAAGATCACCAGGGTGCCGAGGACGACCGTGAACACGGTCGCGACGCCCAGGAGACCCTTCAGCCACAGACGAGTGGCGTCCTTCTCCGCGTAGTCGTTGATGACGGTGCGCATGCCGTTCGAGCCGTGCAGCATGGCCAGCCACAGCATCAGCAGGTCCCAGAACTGCCAGAACGGCGAGGCCCACTTGCCCGCCACGAAGGCGAAGCTGACCTTCGAGACGCCGCCGTCCAGCATCAGGTTGATCAGCAGGTGGCCGAGGACCAGCACCACCAGCACGACGCCCGACAGGCGCATGAACAGCCAGGCGAGCATCTCGAAGTTGGTGCGGGTGCGGCGCGGGGTCCGCTTGCTGCGCGCCCGGGCCGGCTCCACCACGAAGGCGTCGGCCGGGTTGCCGGTGCCCAGGCCCTTGCCGGTGTGGGCGTGCACGGAGGGCACCACCAGGTCGTTGGTCTCAGTGGACACGCGGATCAGCCCCCGAACCAGGTGCGAAGGGTGTGCTCGAGGACGGGGTAGAAGGAGCCGGCCATCAGGACGACCCACACGCCCACGACGGTCCAGAGCATCTGCTTCTGGTACCTCGGGCCCTTGGCCCAGAAGTCCACCGCGACGACCCGCAGGCCGTTCAGGGCGTGGAACAGGATGGCGGCCACCAGGCCGTACTCCATCAGGTTCACCAGCCAGAACTTGTAGGTGGCGATCACCGAGTCGTACGCCTCGGGCGACACCCGCACCAGAGCGGTGTCAAGGACATGTGCGAACAGGAAGAAGAAGATCAGGACGCCGGTGACTCGGTGAGCCACCCAGCTCCACATGCCTTCCCGGCCGCGGTACAGCGTTCCAGCCGGCACGGAAAACCCTCCGGAAGCGGTTCGGGGGCTCGGCCGGCTTCGGTGTCGGTCAGCCCGGCCGGATACGGTCCACCGGCCGCGAGCATCCTATCGACGCGCCGTCGGCAACCGCCGCCGGGGGCCCCTGGTGTGATCAATCAGGCACGCACGGCCTAATCGCGCCGGGAACCGTGACCCTGCGTCACGGAGCGGCTGCGCTACGGTACGCCTCCTCCCGCCGCCCAGCAGAGAGACCCGCCGTGCGACCCCTGCCCGTGCTCGCCGCCCTCGCCTCGCTCGCCGCGCTCGCCCCCGCCGCGGCCGGCTGCGCCGCCGCGCCGTCCGGCCCCGCCGCCGACGTCGCCGCCGCCGCGGGGCCCTTCGCCCGGCCGCCGGCCGCGCCGTCCGCCGGGCGGCCCGAGTACGACGCCGCCGCGGTGCGCGCCCTCGCCGTCACCGACGCCGACCTCGGCCCCGGCTGGCACGTCACCCTCATGCAGCCCGGCCGGAACGACGTCTCCAGCCCCCCGCAGACCGCCGACGTCCCGGCCTGCCAGCCCGTCCTCGACGCGCTGACCCCCTCCAAGGGCGGGGCCGGGCCGCTGGCCGAGGCCGACCTGGACATCGTCCGCGCGGGCGACGCCGCCGCCTCGCTCTACACGGCGGTGCCGGCCTTCCGGCCCGGCCGGGCCGCCGCCGTCCGCTCCGGGCTCGACCGGGTCCTCGACCGCTGCCGGGCGTTCACCTCGACCGCCGGCCGCCACCTGCTCACCCGGCTCGACACGCCCACCCCCGAAGGAGCCGACGCCGCCAGCGCCTTCACCCTCACGAATGAAACCGGCGGGGCCGTCATCGCCCAGCGCGCCCTGGTCGCCCGGGCCGGGGACGTCCTCGCCGTCTTCACCACCCTGGACGCGACCGGCCGCCCGGCCCCGGAACCGGCGGTGGTGCGGGCGCAGCTGGCGAAGATCACCGGGAGGTGAGGGCGGCCGGGAGACGGGGCAGGGCCCCGGCGGGGCCCTGCGGGCGGATCGGTCGGTCCGGCGCCGTTCCCGGCGCCCGGTTCAGCTCTTCACCGCGACCAGGTGCTCCAGGCGGTTGAGCGCGATGCGGCGCAACTCCTCGGCGGAGACCAGGCGTTCCTCGTCGGGGTCGTTGGCCAGGCGGGTGCGGACGGAGGTGAGGACGGCGTCCAGCATCTCCTCGGGGACGACGCCGTCCAGGCAGACCACGAAGACGTACCCGAAGCGGGCCTCGTAGGCGGCGTGGGCGGCGCGCAGCGCGGTGCGGGCGGCCTGGCTGCCGGGGGCGCGCATGCCGAGCAGGGGCTGGGGCATCCAGCTCTCGTCGGCGAGGGCCTCCGCCAGGTCGGCCGGGCGCAGGTCGTAGCTGGCCTCGCTGGCCGCGGCCAGCAGGGACTCGATGTCGGGGTAGGGGCGGTGGGCGGTGAGGCGGAGGGCCCAGCGGTGGCTGCCGCAGCAGGCGAGCAGTGCTTCCTCCACGGCGCCGGAGTCGGCTTCGTTGAACCGGTGGAGCCCCAGCAGGGACGGCTCCGTCCGCACGTCGAGACGCTGCGGCGGGATGTCGCTGGCCAGCGGGTCCTCCTCGTGAGGGCGGGAAGGCGGAATGCTCCAGAGACGGGTGGTGGAACGGGGAGAGCAGGGGTGTGGCGATGCCGCCGCTCGAGGCTGGCACAGCTCGGCGGGGCAGCGCCTCCACGGTAGTTGAGGGCTCATCAGTTGGGGAGGCGGCGGGCCGATTTCACTCGATCGAGCTATCAAGTTGTGACCCGCCGCCCTTTTCGTTCCCGCGGGACGGATCAACCGGCCCGGTGCACCTTGTGGTTGGCGGCCTGGGCGCGGGGCCGCACCACCAGCAGGTCGATGTTGACGTGGGCGGGCCGGGTGACCGCCCAGGAGACGGTGTCGGCGATGTCCTCCGAGGTCAGCGGTTCGGCGACGCCCGCGTAGACCGCGTCGGCCTTGTCCCGGTCGCCGCGGAAGCGGGTCAGCGCGAAGCCCTCGGACTTCACCATGCCGGGCGCGATCTCGATCACCCGGATCGGCTCGGCCACCAGTTCGAGGCGCAGGGTCTGGGCCAGCGAGTGGACGGCGTGCTTGGCGGCCACGTACCCGCCGCCGCCCTCGTACGCGGCCAGCGCCGCGGTCGAGGACACGATCAGCACGGTGCCCTCGCCGGTGGCGCGCAGCGCGGGCAGCAGGGCCTGGGTCAGGTGCAGCACGCCGAGCACGTTGACCTCGTACATGGCGCGCCAGTCCGCCGGGTCGCCCGCCTCGACGCTGTCCGCGCCCAGCGCGCCGCCCGCGTTGTTCACCAGGACGTCGACCCGGCCGACCTCGGCGGCGAAGGCGTCCACCGCCGCCCGGTCGGTGACGTCCAGGGTGCGGGCGCGTCCGCCGACCTCCTTCGCCAGCGCCTCGATCCGCTCGGTGCGCCGGGCGGTCAGCACCACCTCGAAGCCGTCCGCGGCCAGGCGGCGGGCGGTCGCCGCCCCGATGCCGCTGCTGGCGCCGGTGACCACGGCCACCTTCTGCTCGCTCATGTCGTCCACTCCTCGTCCGTCCGGTCGGTGGACCGATCATCCCAAGGGACGGGCCGCGGATGTTGTGAGCAAGCTCCCAGCCGTGGCATCTGTCTGCTGCCGACGGGGCACGGCTACATTGCGTATCCAGCTGACCCGTTAATCAGCGCTAACCCTCACCACCCCCCGCGGAGGAACCCCCATGGCAGCCGAGCCACGCCGCACCGAGTCGGGACTGCCGATCGAGCCGGTGTACGGCCCCGAGACCCTGGCCGGGTTCGACGCCGCGAGCCGGCTCGGCACCCCCGGCCGGTACCCGTTCACCCGCGGCGTGTACCCGACCATGTACACCGGCAAGCCGTGGACGATGCGCCAGTACGCGGGCTTCGGCACCGCCGCCGAGTCCAACGCCCGCTACAAGCAGCTGATCGCCAACGGCACCATGGGCCTGTCGGTGGCCTTCGACCTGCCGACCCAGATGGGCTACGACTCGGACGCGGCGATCTCCTCCGGCGAGGTCGGCAAGGTCGGCGTGGCGGTCGACAGCGTCGAGGACATGAGCGTGCTGTTCGGCGGCATCCCGCTCGGCGAGGTCTCCACCTCGATGACCATCAACGCGCCCGGCTCGCTGCTGCTGCTGCTCTACCAGCTGGTCGGCGAGGCCCAGGGCGTGCCCTCGGGCAGGCTGACCGGCACCATCCAGAACGACGTGCTCAAGGAGTACATCGCCCGCGGCACGTACATCTTCCCGCCCAAGCCCAGCCTGCGGCTGATCGCGGACGTGTTCCAGTACTGCCGGGCCGAGATCCCCAAGTGGAACACCATCTCCATCTCCGGCTACCACATGGCCGAGGCCGGGGCGAACCCCGCGCAGGAGATCGCCTTCACGCTCGCCAACGGCATCGAGTACGTCCGCACCGCGGTCGCCGCCGGGATGGACGTCGACGACTTCGCGCCCCGGCTCTCCTTCTTCTTCGTCTCCCGCACCACGCTGCTGGAGGAGGTCGCCAAGTTCCGCGCCGCGCGCCGGATCTGGGCCCGCGTCATGAAGGAGGAGTTCGGCGCGAAGAACCCCAAGTCGCAGATGCTGCGCTTCCACACCCAGACCGCCGGCGTCCAGCTCACCGCGCAGCAGCCCGAGGTCAACCTGGTGCGCGTCTCGGTGCAGGCGCTGGCCGCCGTCCTGGGCGGCACGCAGTCGCTGCACACCAACTCCTTCGACGAGGCGATCGCCCTGCCGACCGAGAAGTCCGCCCGGCTCGCGCTGCGCACCCAGCAGGTGCTCGCCTTCGAGACCGACGTCACCGCCACCGTCGACCCGTTCGCCGGCTCCTACGTGGTCGAGGCGATGACGGACGAGCTGGAGGCCGCCGCCCTGGAGCTGATGGCCAAGGTGGAGGACATGGGCGGCGCCGTCGCGGCGATCGAACAGGGCTACCAGAAGGGCGAGATCGAGCGCACCGCCTACCGCATCCAGCAGGAGCAGGACTCCGGCGAGCGGACCGTGGTCGGCGTCAACCGCTTCCAGCTCGCCGAGGAGGAGCCCTACGAGCCGCTGCGGGTCGACCCGGCGATCGAGGCGCAGCAGGCCGAGCGGCTCGCGCGCCTGCGCGCCGACCGGGACTCCTCGGCGGTGGACCGGTCGCTGTCGCAGCTGCGCAAGGCGGCGGAGGGCGCCGACAACGTGCTGTACCCGATGAAGGAGGCGCTGGCGGCCCGGGCCACCGTGGGCGAGGTCTGCGACGCGCTGCGCGGGGTGTGGGGGACGTACGTGCCGGTCGACCGCTTCTGAGCGGCGCCCCCGACGGGGCGCGGGAACGCGGAGGGGCGCCGGGAGAAGTCTCCCGGCGCCCCTCCGCCGCGTGGCCGGCGGTTACTTCCTGAGGGTGAAGGACTTGAAGAAGTCCTTGCCCGGGGAGCCCAGGCCGGTGGCGGTGTCGTAGCCCTTCGAGGCCGACAGGCCGTAGTCCGCGCCGATCTTGTAGAGGCGCACCCGGAGCGAGCCGCTCACCACGCCGAGGTCGACGACGTTGCCGCGCTTGGTGTGGACGGCGCCGTCGTTGACGTCGTTGAACGCCTTGCTGCCGGCCCGGTCGTAGAGGGCCGGGTTGGCGAAGCCGAGGGCCCGGCCGCCGCGGGCCTGGATCGCGTCGGCGAACATCGCGGCGGTCTCCGGGGCGGAGACCGAGGTGCCGCCGTAGCCGCCCTCGCTGTAGGCGCCGCCGTCGGTGAAGCCGACCAGGGTGGCGGCCACCAGGTCACCGCTCATCGCGATGTCGGGGGTGGCGCGCAGCGGCGTCTTGGAGGCGGTGCCGTCGGCCGCGGTCTTGGAGACCTTGTCCGGGACGACGCCCTGCTGGTACCACGGCTGGGCGAAGTCCTTGGAGACACCGCCGCCGCCGCCGAAGTAGAAGGTGCCGGGGAACGGGCTCCAGGACTTCTGGTCGGCGGAGAGCACCGAGCGCAGGTCGCCCATCGAGACCTCGTCGCCGTACTTGCCGCCCTTGTTGTCGAGCTGGAGCGCGGTGCCGCCGACCGAGGTGACCCACGGGGAGGCGGACGGCCAGTCGGCCTGGGCCTGGTCGGTCTCGGTCTGGCAGTTGGCGCCGGTGGCGGCCGCGCCCGGGGAGCTGTCGCCGCAGTCGCCGGACGAGAAGGTGAAGCCGATGCCGGTCACCGCGCCGAGCTGGAATATCTGGTTGTCGGCGGCGACCACGGCCGGGTCGATGTCGCCGGTGGTGCCGTGCATGATCTCGCCCCAGGAGTTGGAGACCACGTCGGCCAGGTGCCCGTCGACGACCTTGGCCATCGCGTCGTACAGGTCCTCGTCGTAGCAGGAGTTGCCGCCGACGTAGACGACCTGCGCGTCGGGCGCCAGGCCGTGCACCATCTCGACGTCGAGCGCCTCCTCGCCGGCCCAGCCGGCCGGGCCGCCGCACTCGTCCTCGTGGGTCCACTGGTCCGGGGTGACGTACTCGGTGTACTGGCCCGGCTTGAACGGCTGGTCGCCGTGCAGGGAGGAGAAGTGGTCCGCGTCCTGCTCCATGGTGGACAGGCCGTAGGCGTCGATGATCGCGACCCGGGCGCCCTTGCCGGTGACCTTGGCGTCGCTGACGCCGTACGCCTTGCGCAGCTGGGACGGGACGTACGAGCAGGGGGCGAAGGGCTCGTTCTTCTCGTAGCCGTCCGGGGCGCCCTTGGCGGTCTTGGAGCCGTAGCCGTCCTCGGAGCAGGTCGGCACGTCCGGCAGGGTGGCCGGGGCCTTCTTGTCGGGGGCGGCGAGCCGGGAGGCGGCGTTCGCGCGCTGCTCGGCCCCGCGCACCGAGGTGGCGTTCGAGCTGTTCCTGTGGATCGCGTCGGCCAGGCCGGAGACGGCCAGCACCGAGCCGGCCACCGCGGCGGGGACCTTGGCGTCCGAGGCGGGCGCGCGGTGGGTGCCGTCCGCGGTGCGGTAGTTGTGGAAACCGGTGCCGAAGGCCTTGGCCATCGCGGCGGTGGAGCCGGCCACCTGCACGTAGTGGTTCGTGCTTGCGGAGACGGTCAGGCCCGCGCCGGTCACCCAGTCGGTGACGGCCTTGACCTGCTGCGGGGTGGCGCCGAACTTCGCCTGCACCTGGTCGGAGGACAGGTACCGGCCGTAGGCCGCGGAGTCCGGGTCGGAGACCGCCCTGGCGAGCGCGGCCAGGCCGTCGGCGTCGCGGCCGGCCAGGTAGATCCGGGCGGTGGCCGGGGCGGCCGCGTCGGCGGCGCCGGCGTCGGCCTGCGGGGTGGCCCACGCGGGGTGGGTGCCGGGCAGGGCCTGGGCGCTGTCGCCGGCCGGGGTGGCGGCGGAGGCCGGAACGGCCGCGCCGAGGGTGGTGAGGATCAGTGCGGCGGCGACGGCGGCCGGAGCGATGCTCCGGGCGAGCTTGTTGCGCGCGATGGGCACGTCGGGTCCCCCCTTCTCGGTTCGATGGAGCGTCAACTGCCCCTCGTGAGGGCGTGACGGGGCGCGCCGCGAGCGGAAGACCCCCCACCGCGGCACCGGAAGTTGACTGTGCGAAAGCTGTCTATGCGGACTGATGTACGCCACTCAAGAGCAGGTCCGAAAGCTTTACCCCGGCATGACCCGATCCGGGGGAAACGTTTGGCCGCCGCGCTCCGGGGCCCGCACGGAGCAGCCGCCGTGTCCGACGGCCGGTGCGGTTCGTTGCACAGGGCCGGGGGGAACGGAACGAAGGGCGGACTGAAACGAAGTGTCCTACCCATCCCGGCGGCCGCCATGCACCCATCCGGTGATCAGTTCTCCGGAACCCGGGCCAAAACCGCACGACCGGCCTACCCTTGACAAGGTGAACGCTCCCCAGCCGGCAGCCGCCGCCACCGTCACCGCCGCCCGTCCGCCCGCCGACCTGCGCGCCCGGGTGGCGTCGTACCGGGCCGAGTTGATCGAGCTGCGCCGTGACCTCCACCGGCACCCCGAGCTCGGCCGCCAGGAGTTCCGCACCACCCGGCTGCTGCGCGAGCGGCTGGTCGCCGCCGGACTGGAGCCCCGGGTGCTGCCCGGCGGCACCGGGCTGCTGGTGGACCTCGTCCCGCCGGGCACCGCGCCGGGCACCCCGCTGCTCGCGTTCCGCGCCGACATCGACGCGCTGCCGATCGACGACGCCAAGCAGGACGTGCCCTACCGCTCCACGCTTCCCGGCCGGGCGCACGCCTGCGGCCACGACGTGCACACCGCGGTGGTGCTCGGCACCGGCCTGGTGCTGGCCCAGGCGCTGGCCGCGGGGGAGCTGGCCCGCCCGGTGCGGCTGATCTTCCAGCCCGCCGAGGAGATGATGCCCGGCGGCGCGCTGGACGTGATCGCGGCCGGCGGGATGGAGGGGGTCGGCCGGATCTTCGCCGTGCACTGCGACCCCAAGGTGGCGGTCGGCCGGATCGGGCTGAAGGCCGGGGCGATCACCTCGGCCTGCGACAAGGTGCGGATCTCGCTGGACGGCCCGGGCGGGCACACCGCCCGCCCGCACCTGACCACCGACCTGGTCACCGCGGTGGCTAAGCTGGCCGCCGAGCTGCCCGCCGGGCTCTCCCGCCGGATGGACCCGCGCTGGGGCGTCTCGCTGGTGTGGGGGCGGATCGGGGCCGGCTCCGCGCCGAACGTGATCCCGCAGCACGCCGAGCTGGAGGGCACCGTCCGCTGCCTGGAGCTGGCCGGCTGGCGGGAGGCGCCGGAGGTGCTGGAGGAGCTGGTCGCGCACCTGGCCGAGACCCACCGCGCCAAGTGGTCCCTCGACTACCACCGGGGCGTGCCGCCGGTGGTCAACGAGGCCGCCTCGATCGACCAGCTGGAGGCGGCGATGAACGCCCGGTTCGCCGAGGGGCGCGGCCCGGTGGTCGAGCCCACCGAGCAGAGCCTGGGCGGCGAGGACTTCTCCTGGTACCTGGAGCACGCCCCGGGCGCGCTGGCCCGGCTCGGCGTCCGCGGCCCGCACGAGAAGGGCGCCCGGGACCTCCACCAGGGCGACTTCGACGCGGACGAGCGGGCGATCGGGATCGGCGTCGAGCTGTTCGCCGCGCTGGCGCTGGAGCACGCCCGGACCTGACCGGGCGCGAGCGCGGGGAGCCCGGGGCCGCCGCCCCGGGCTCCCCGCGGTTTCGGCGCGGCGCCCTCCCGGCCCCCGGGCGGGGGCGTAGCGGCGAGGCGCCTTCTCGGCCCCCGGGCGGGGGGCGTAGCGTGGTGGACCGATACCAGCCGGTAAGGAACGCCGGGTTGGCCATGTGTGCGGCTATGTCCGGATTTGCCTGGGCGTACGACCACATTTTGATAACAACCCGGACGCCCCCCCAGGCCGTAACACAACCGTGTTCTACGCGCGTTACGGTGGCGCACGACCACGCCAACCGGGTGTGTGAGAAGGAGAAACTCCCTTGCGCCGTTCACTCAAGCTCGCCGCGGCAGTGCTCTCGGGTTCCCTGGGCATCGCCTCGCTCGCCGCCTGCGGCGCAAAGAGCACCGACAACACCTCCACCTCCTCCTCGGCCGGTGCGGGCAGCTCCAGCTTCAAGGTCGGCATGGCCTACGACATCGGCGGCCGCGGCGACCAGTCCTTCAACGACTCCGCCGCGCGCGGCCTGGACCAGGCCAAGACCGACCTGGGCGCCACCATCACCGAGGCCGAGGCCAAGTCGGGCGAGTCGGAGGGCGACAAGGAGCAGCGCCTGAAGTCCCTGGTCACCGGCGGCTTCAACCCGATCATCGCGGTGGGCTTCGTCTACCAGGACGCGGTGAACAAGGTCGCCGCCGAGAACCCGAACGTGAAGTTCGCGATCATCGACTCCTCCTCGGCCGACCAGCCGAAGAACGTCACCTCGCTGACCTTCTCCGAGGAGCAGGGCTCCTTCCTGGCGGGCGTGGCCGCCGCCAACAAGTCGAAGGCCAAGCACGTCGGCTTCATCGGCGGCGTGCAGTCCGAGCTGATCAAGAAGTTCGAGGCCGGCTACACCGCGGGCGCCAAGTCCGTCGACCCGAACGTCCAGGTCGAGGTGACCTACCTGTCCACCCCGCCGGACTTCACCGGCTTCGCCGACCCGGGCAAGGGCAAGCAGGCCGCCCAGGGCCAGCTCGACAAGGGCGCGGACGTCGTCTACTCGGCCGCCGGCTCCTCCGGCACCGGCGCGATCGAGGCCGTCTCCGCCGCCGGCAAGTGGGCCATCGGCGTCGACTCCGACCAGGCCAAGCAGCCCGCCCTGGACAAGTACAAGGAGCACATCCTCACCTCGATGGTGAAGAACGTGGACAAGGCCGTCTTCACCTACATCAAGTCGGCGAAGGACGGCAGCACCCAGGGCGGCGTGCAGAACTTCGACCTGAAGGCGGGCGGCGTGTCGCTGGCCACCACCGGTGGCTACATCGACGACATCAAGGCCAAGATCGACGCCGCCACCCAGCAGATCACCAGCGGCCAGACCACGGTCCCGACCGCCCCGTAAGGCCGGTCCGGCCCACCGCCGGTCCGACCCGATCGCACGGCAGGGGCCCGGGCGGGCGCGCCCAGGCGCGCCCGCCCGGGCCCCTGCCGGTTCCACCCACGGCACACCGCCGCACCGCCCCCGGCCCCGCGGCACGGCTCCCCCCGGGTTTCCCCACTGAGCCCTCAGCGCGACGAAGCGCCCGACGACCAGCAGGAGATCGCCATCACCCCCTCCGACTCCGTCCCGACGGACGGCACCCCCCGCGCGGGGACGGCGACACCTGCCGTCGAACTGCGCGGCATCACCAAGCGCTTCCCCGGTGTGGTGGCCAACCACGACATCGACATCACCGTCCGGCGGGGCACCGTCCACGCGCTGATGGGCGAGAACGGCGCGGGCAAGTCCACCCTGATGAAGATCCTCTACGGGATGCAGAAGCCGGACGAGGGCACCATCGCCATCGACGGCGAGCAGGTGGAGTTCGCCACCCCCGCGGACGCCATCGCGCGCGGCATCGGGATGGTCCACCAGCACTTCATGCTGGCCGACAACTTCACCGTCTGGGAGAACATCGTCCTGGGCGGCGAGAGCCTGTACGGCATCGGCGCCAGGGCCAAGGCCCGCATCCGCGAGCTGTCCGACCAGTACGGCCTGGGCGTCCGGCCGGACGCGCTGGTCGAGGACCTGGGCGTGGCCGACCGGCAGCGGGTGGAGATCCTCAAGGTGCTCTACCGCGGCGCCCGGATCCTGATCCTGGACGAGCCGACCGCGGTGCTCGTGCCGCAGGAGGTCGACGCGCTCTTCGACAACCTGCGCGAGCTCAAGGCCGAGGGCGTCACCGTCATCTTCATCTCGCACAAGCTGCACGAGGTGCTCTCGGTGGCCGACGCGATCAGCGTGATCCGCCGCGGCACCACCGTCGGCGACGCCGACCCGCGCGAGGTGACCGCCCGCCAGCTCGCCGAGCTGATGGTCGGCGCCGAACTGCCCTCCCCGGAGAGCCGCGAGTCCACCGTCACCGACACCGAGATGCTCCGGGTCGAGGGCCTGCGGATCGCCAAGCCGGACGCCGAGGGCGTCGAGCGCGTCGTCCTGGACGACGTGTCGCTGCGCATCCGCAAGGGCGAGATCCTCGGCATCGCCGGCGTCGAGGGCAACGGCCAGGCCGAACTGGTCGAGGCCGTCATGGGCATGCTGCCGCTGGACGCCGGCACCGTCACGCTGGACGGCGCCGACCTGACCGGCACCCTGACCCGGGTCCGCCGCGAGGCCGGCATCGGCTACATCCCCGAGGACCGGCACCGGCACGGCCTGCTGCTGGAAGCCCCGCTGTGGGAGAACCGCATCCTCGGCCACGTCACCGAGCGGCCCAACTCCAAGGGCGTGCTGCTCGACCCGGCCGGCGCCCGGGCCGACACCCGGCGGATCGTCGAGGAGTACGACGTCCGCACCCCCGGCATCGAGGTCACCGCGGCCTCGCTGTCCGGCGGCAACCAGCAGAAGCTGATCATCGGCCGGGAGATGAGCCACTCCCCGAAGCTGCTGATCGCCGCCCACCCGACCCGCGGCGTGGACGTCGGCGCGCAGGCCCAGATCTGGGAGCAGATCCGCACTGCCCAGCGCGACGGCCTGGCGGTGCTGCTGATCTCCGCCGACCTGGACGAGCTGATCGGCCTGTCCGACACCATCCGGGTGATCTACCGCGGCCGCCTGGTCGCCGACGCCGACCCGGCCACCGTCACCGCCGAGGACCTGGGCAGCGCGATGACCGGCGCCGCCAGCGGCCACATCGAGTCCGCCCCGGGGGCCGCCGCCGAGGCGCGGGCCGCCGCCGCCGGGGGCACCGCCCCCGCGCACGCGTCCGACGCCCCGACCGCCACCCCGCCCACCGACACCGCCGACGACGAGCAGGCGGGGGAGTAGCCACATGACCAGTCCCAACCCCCCGGCCGCGCCCGCGGCCAAGCGGTCGCTGCGCGAGCGCGTCGACCTGGAGCGGATCGGGCTCGCCCTGGCCGCCCCCGTCCTGGCGGTGCTGCTGTCGCTGATCATCGCCGGCGCCCTGCTGGCGGTCTCCGGCCGCGACCCGTTCGACGCCTTCTCCATCATGTGGAACTACGGCACCGCCTCCGACGGGCAGGTCGCCGTCCTGAACAAGGCCACCGTGTACTACCTGGCCGCGGCCGCCGCCGCGTTCGGGTTCCGGATGAACCTGTTCAACATCGGCATCGAGGGCCAGTACAAGCTGGCCATGATGTTCGCCGCGTTCGTCGGCAGCCAGGTCGACCTGCCGGCCTTCCTGCAGATCCCGCTGCTGCTGCTCGTCGCGATGTGCGTCGGCGGCCTGTGGGCGTCGATCGCCGGCCTGCTGAAGGTCTACCGGGGCGTCAGCGAGGTCATCTCGACCATCATGCTGAACGCCATCGCCACCGCCGTGATCGGCGTGCTGCTGGTGCCCGGCATCTTCGCGCCGAAGACCAGCGGCACCACCAACTCGATCCAGACCGGCAAGATCTCCGAGTCCAGCCACTTCTTCTCGATCGAGACCCAGGGCGGCACCCTGTGGGGCTTCATCGTGATCGCGGTGCTGGTCGGCGTGGTCTTCCAGTTCACCCTGAACCGCACCCGGTTCGGCTTCGACCTGCGCGCCACCGGCCGCTCGGAGACCGCCGCGAACGCCTCCGGCGTCAACGTCAAGCGCATGGTGATCACCTCGATCGTGGTCTCCGGCGCGCTGGCCGGCCTGGTCGGCCTGCCCGAACTCATGCAGAACACCCCGTACTTCGGGCAGAACGTGCAGACCGGCCTCGGCTTCATCGGCATCTCGGTGGCGCTGCTCGGCCGCAACACCCCGATCGGCATCGCGTTCTCGGCGCTGCTGTTCGCCTTCCTGGACGCCTCCGGCGCCCAGCTGCCCACCCGGGGCGACTACCCGTCCGAGATCATCCCGGTGATCCAGGGCACCATCGTCATCTGTGTCGTCGTGGCCTACGAGCTGGTGCGCCGCTACGGCCTCAAGCGCCAGCAGCAGAAGGTCGGCGCCGAGCTCGCCGCGCAGGCTGCCGCGGCCGCCCAGAAGGAGGTCGCGGCATGAGCACCGCAGTCGCCGGCAAGCCCAAGACGCCGGTCGCGTCCGCGAAGCGGACCAAGCTCACCTGGCCGGTGGTGCTGCTGCTGATCGCGCTCGCCCTGGTGCTGTTCGCCGCGGTCGGCGCGGCCACCGGCAACCACGGCCTGACCTCCTCCGGCCAGATCAGCGCCGCACTGGCCTCGGCCGTGCCGATCGCGATGGCCGGCCTCGGCGGCCTCTGGTCGGAGCGCGCGGGCGTGGTCAACATCGGCCTCGAAGGCATGATGGTGGCCGGCACCTTCTGCGGCGCCTGGGGCGGCTTCCTGGTCAACCCGTGGGTCGGCCTGCTGGCCGGCATGGCGGGCGGCGCGCTCGGCGGCCTGCTGCACGCGCTGGTCACCGTCACCTTCGGCGTCGACCACATCGTCTCCGGCGTCGGCATCAACCTGCTGATCCCCGGCATCTGCGCCTACGTCAACCGGATCTACTACAAGGACTACGTGGCCGACGGCGCCGGCGCCAACCAGTCGCCGCCCTCCGACTCGCTGCCCACCTTCACCTTCCCCGGCCTGTCCGGCTGGCTGGAGGGCGTCGAGAAGCACCACTGGTTCCTGGTCTCCGACGTGGCCGGCATCGTCCGCGGCCTGGTCACCGAGCTGTCGGTGGTCACCCTGATCGCCGCCGTGTTCCTGGTCGCCAGCTACTTCCTGCTCTGGCGCACCGTGTTCGGCCTGCGGCTGCGCTCCTGCGGCGAGAACCCGTCCGCCGCCGAGTCGCTGGGCGTCAACGTCTACAAGTACAAGTACCTCGCGGTGACCGCCTCCGGCGCCTTCGCGGGCCTCGGCGGCGCGTACCTCTCGCTGGTCGCCGCGCACTTCTACCGGGACGGGCAGACCCAGGGCCGCGGCTTCATCGGCCTGGCCGCGATGATCTTCGGCAACTGGATGCCGGGCGGCCTGGCCGCCGGCGCGGGCCTGTTCGGCTTCACCGACAGCCTCCAGCTGCGCGACGCCGACTCGGTGCACGTGCTGCTGCTGGTGGTCGCCGTCGCGATGGCGCTGCTCGCGCTCTGGCAGTTCTACCGCCGCAAGCTCGTCGCCGGTGCGGTCAGCATCGTCGTCGCGGGCGGCGTCGCCGCCTGGTACGCCTGCACCGACGAGGTGCAGCGCCCGCTGATCGTGGCCACCCCGTACGTGATCACCCTGGTGGTGCTCGCGCTGGCCTCGCAGCGGCTGCGGATGCCCAAGGCGGACGGTCTGGTCTACCGCAAGGGCCAGGCCAAGTGACGGCGGCGCCGGAGGTCGACTGGGCGGCGCTGCGCGAGGCCGCCCGGGCGGCGATGCGGCACGCGTACGCGCCCTACAGCAAGTACCCGGTCGGGGCCGCGGCCCTGGTCGAGGACGGCCGCACGGTGGTCGGCTGCAACGTGGAGAACGCCTCGTACGGACTCGGCCTGTGCGCCGAGTGCGGGCTGGTCTCCGCGCTGCACGCCTCCGGCGGCGGCCGGCTGGTGGCCTTCACCTGCGTGGACGGCGGCGGCGAGCTGCTGATGCCGTGCGGGCGCTGCCGCCAGCTGCTGTACGAGCACGGCGGGCCCGGACTGCTGGTCGAACTGCCCTCCGGCATCCGCCCGATGAGCGAGGTGCTGCCGGACGCGTTCGGACCGGAGCGGCTGTAGCCGCCCGCCTTGTTACGCGCGTAGAGTGTCGCGGGAGGACATCCCGCGGCACTCTACGCATTTCACCTCTTCTGGATCTTCTGGAGCACCTGCATGGACGCCATCTCCGTCATCCGGGCCAAGCGCGACCGGGGCGAGCTGACCGACCCCCAGATCGACTGGGTCATCGACGCCTACACCCGCGGCGAGGTCGCCGACGAGCAGATGTCCGCCCTGGCCATGGCCATCCTGCTGAACGGCATGACGGCCCGCGAGATCAGCCGCTGGACCGACGCGATGATCCGCTCCGGCGAGCGGATGGACTTCTCCTCGCTCGGCGTCCCCACCGCCGACAAGCACTCCACCGGAGGCGTCGGCGACAAGATCACCCTCCCGCTCGCCCCGCTGGTCGCCGCCTGCGGCGCCGCCGTCCCGCAGCTCTCCGGCCGCGGCCTCGGCCACACCGGCGGCACCCTCGACAAGCTGGAGTCCGTCCCCGGCTGGCGGGCCCTGCTCTCCAACGAGGAGATGCTCGACGTGCTGCGCGGCTGCGGCGCCGTGATCTGCGCCGCCGGCGACGGGCTGGCCCCCGCCGACAAGAAGCTCTACGCCCTGCGCGACGTCACCGGCACCGTCGAGGCGATCCCGCTGATCGCCTCCTCGATCATGTCCAAGAAGATCGCCGAAGGCACCGGCGCCCTCGTCCTGGACGTCAAGGTCGGCTCCGGCGCGTTCATGAAGAACCTCGACGACGCCCGCGAGCTCGCCCGCACCATGGTCGGCCTCGGCCGCTCGGCCGGCGTCGCCACCGTCGCCCTGCTCACCGACATGTCCACCCCGCTCGGCCTCACCGCGGGCAACGCGCTCGAAGTCCGCGAGTCCGTCGAGGTGCTGGCCGGCGGCGGCCCCGCCGACGTCGTCGAACTCACCCTCGCCCTGGCCCGCGAGATGCTCGCCGCCGCCGGCGTCCACGGCAAGGACCCGGCCGACGCCCTGCGCGACGGCTCCGCCATGGACCACTGGCGCCGCATGATCACCGCCCAGGGCGGCGACCCCGACGCCGCCCTCCCGGTGGCCCGCGAGACCCACGTCGTCCCCGCCCCCGCCACCGGCGTCCTCACCGCCCTCGACGCCTACGCCGTCGGCGTCGCCGCCTGGCGCCTCGGCGCCGGCCGCGCCCGCAAGGAGGACCCGGTCCAGGCCGGGGCCGGCGTCGAACTCCACGCCAAGCCCGGCGACCCCGTCACCGCCGGACAGCCCCTGCTCACCCTGCACACCGACACCCCCGAGCGCTTCCCCTACGCCCTGGAGGCCCTGGCCGACGCCGTCACCGTCGCCCCGGCCGGCACCGCGTTCACCCCGGCCCCGATCGTCCTGGACCGGATCGGCTGACGTCCCGGACCGGACCGGCCGGCCACGGCGGCCACGGCGGCCGCGGCGGCCGGGGAGCGGGGGCCGGGGGCCGGGGCCCGGCCGCTCAGCCGCCGGTGAACGCGAGGCCGATCCCGCCGGCCGGGACCTCCGCGCCGATCCGGTACTGGACGACCTCGAACGGCGCGAACGTCCCGGCCGCCACCGCCCCGGCCGGTTCGACCGTGACCTCCAGCGGCCGCCGCTCCCCGCCGTCCAGGACGAGGGCGCAGGACAACTCGCCCTCGTCGCGCGCCAGTTCCCGCCCGTCCGGGCCGGTGAGCACGATCAGCCCGGCCTCGGCCCCCACCGGCTCCGGGTCCCCGTCCAGCCGGAAGCCCGGCCACCGCACCGGCGGGACGGGACCCACACTGATCAGGTACTCGGCCTCCTCCGCCAGCGGGTTGGACGCCAGGAACGGCAGGGTCCCGGGGCTGCCGACCGGCAGGGCGACGAGGTTGTGCTGCGCCCAGTGCCGGTCGTCGACCGGGTCGGCCACGTTCGTGCCCGGCGGGTCGAGCGGGTGCCGGACCTGGGCCAGCAGGCAGACGTGGGGGCCGGCGTCCGCGGGGATGCGCCCGGTCAGCGGGTCGGAGACCACCTGCCCGCCGTGCGGCGGCACCACCACGGTGGTCAGCCCGAGGAACTTGTCGGCGTCCGGGACGAGCGGGCCGCTGACCGGGGGCGACCACCACAGCCCCAGGTAGGCGATCGACTCGCTGTTGCCGCCCTGCCAGTTCCCGACCGTCACCTGGACGGTCAGGTCCTCGCCCGGTTGGAACGCGGTGAGCGGCTGGATGCCGGAGCAGAGGTACCAGCAGACCTCCGGCGGCACCGGCCGCACACCGTTGTCGACCGGGAAGGACCCGGCCGGCAGGACCGGCGGCGGGTAGCTGTGGACGAACAGGTACGGCCGGTCGTCGGTGGTCCCCTGCGGGTCGCGGCCGTCGTTGCGCGCGGGCATGGCCGACCTCCTCACGTCTCGTCGTAGTCGAGGACCCGGACGTCCACCGGGTCGTCGTCGACCGACCCGCCGGCCGCCCAGCAGTCGTAGCGGCGGAACCGGTCGGCGTCCAGGTCCGGGTTGGCCTCGCCGGACGCGCCCTCGGCGATCCCGGTCCACAGCGCGGTCACCGCGGCGGTGGACTCCCGCAGCAGCCAGCCGGGGTCGGTGCCGACCGGCAGCCCGCCGCCGCCGTCGGACGGCTCCTCCAGCGGGGTCGGCGGGTAGCGGTAGAACACCGCCACCGGATCGGCCTCGGGGCGGTGCGGGGTGATGTTGTCACCGCTCGACGGCACCGCGAGGAACTGCCGGTACAGCGGGTAGCGCAACCGCCCGTCCGGCGCCGCCACCCCGCATCCGGCCAGGTAGCCGCCCGCCTTCCGCAGGCCCTCCCACAGCCGGGCCTGGAAGTCGAACAGCAGGCCCACCAACTGGGTGAGCTGGGGCAGGTCGGCCCCCCGGGCGAACTCCTCCGGGGTGAGCGGCTGGTACTGCGAGGCGAGGGCGGCCTGCTCCTCCGGGCTGAGGCTGCTCTCGAACGCGTGCCGGAAGTTGTCCGACACGTGCTTGTCCCAGAAGGTGCACGAGGTGCCGTTCCCCCACTGCTCCCAGCACACGCCGCCCAGCGTCCCGACGAAGGCGATGAACCCCAGCACGCCCAGCCAGAAGCTGCCGCACTGGTTGTCGCTGTCCCGGGTGCTGTCCGTCGCGGACGGCGGGCGCTGGTACGGGGGCACCGCCGGCCCCGAGTACGTGGCCGGCCCGAGCCCGGAGTCGGCGACGGCGGGCGGGGTGGCCGTCTCGGTCGTCACCACCGGGACCGGCGGGTTCGCCGGGTCGGCCCACAGCCGCCGGACGAACACCGGGGCGGGGAGCTTCGGCCGGGGCGGCTGCCGGAACGTGCCGAGCAGCTCCAACTGCCGCACCAGGCGCCCGTACCCGAGCCGGAGGTCCGGCGGCGGCGGCGTCGCGCCCGGGTCGTAGGTCCGTTCCAGCACCTCGGTCAGGAACGCCGCCGCCTCGTCCGGGAGCCCGGCCCCGGGGGCCGCGCCGTACCGGAGGGTGGCCGCGAGCCGCCGGAAGTCCCCGGCCTCCGGCCGCAGTTGGGCCAGGTAGCAGCCGACGGTGTTGCGGGCGATCCGGTCCCGGAACCGGTGGCTGCGCCGGGGCCCGCCGACGACCTTGCCCAGGTAGGCCGAGCCGGCGGCGTTCGCCGCGTGGCCGGACAGGACGCCGAAGGCCGTCGCCCGGGCGGCGGGGGTCTGCGCCGCCGCGAAGGCCGCGCGGACGAAGGCGTCGGTGCGCCGGGCCAGGAAGACGTCGCCCCAGCCCCAGGCGTCCAGCGGGAGGTCGCCCTGCCGCGGATGCTCCGGCACGTGCCGCATCTCCGCGAGCCGCCGGCCCAGGTCCTGGATCTCCAGGTGCTTGCCGTGCACCCGCTCGCCCAGCTTCCGCAGGCGCACCGTGGCCCCGCAGTACTGCGCCGCCGCGTCCGGGTGCGCCGGGTCGGCGAGGGCGGCCTCGATGTCGGCGCGCACCGCGCCGACCTCCGTGTAGAGGTCCACCCCCTCGGTCCACATCGCGGCGGCCTCGGCGAGCAGGTCGAGTTCCAGGCCGTCCGACTGGGCGTGCTGGAGCAGGTGGTCCAGCAGGCTGCCCAGGGCGGCGTCCGCGGGGTGGTCGGCCACCTCGGCGAGCAGCTCGTCCAGGGCGGGGCGCAGCGCGGGGTCGACCTGCGCGGCGGCCAGGCCCTCCCGGTGCTCGGCCAGCGCGGCGGCATGGGTTCTGGCATCGATCATGGGGGTCACCCACATCCCACTGTCGGGCGGGCGTCCTGCGGCCGACCGGCGGCGCGGCACGCGGACCCGCGGCCGACCGGACGCGCGCGAATCTTCAGACCGCCTCCAGCGTCACGCCGCCCACCGCCCCCGGCAACCTCCCGCGCCCACCGGCCCGTGCCCGGCCCAGCTACCCGGCGTACGTGCGCAGGACGCCGGTGTCGAGCGTCCAGGGGCCGACGGTGATCACGTCGCCGAAGACGAAGTCGGTACGGCGGGTGTAGTTCGGTTCGGAGTGGACGATCCCGGTGCCCGGGCGGGGGTCGACCAGGAGGTGGAGCGGAATGCCCATGGCGGCGTAGTCGCGCGTCCTGGCCCGGTGGTCGACCTTCAGGAAGTGCGGCGCGACGACCTCGACGACCAAGAGCGGGCGGGCGGTCGGGGTCGGGAGGACGGCGAGGTCGGGGCGGCGCAGGAGGCCCAGGGCCGGGGCCTCCAAGGGCGGGGCCGGAATCACCCGTCCGGGGGGCGAGAGCTGGGCGGCCAGTTGACGGTGGATCAGTTCGACGGTGGCGCCGTGCCGGAGGTCCGGGACGAGCGCGAGGTGGACCATGCCGTCGGCGATCTCCGGGGGCCGGAGGTCCGGCACGGCGGGTACCCGGTCGGCCATCGCCCGCAGGGCGGGGTAGTCGTCGGTCATGCCCGGAGGGTAGCGGCCTCGGCGCGGCGGGCCGCGTGCGCGCGGCGGGTGGCGTAGAGGGTGACGCCGGCCGCGCAGGCCATGGCGGTGAGGGCGACGGCGGCGGTGCCGGACCAGCCGGTGGAGTGGTAGGCGTCGGCGCCGAGGGTGCCGCCGAGGCTGTTGCCCAGGTAGTAGGCGATCAGGTAGAGCGCGGAGGCCTGGGCGCGGCCGGTGGTGGCGGTGCGGCCGACGGCGGAGGAGGCGGTGGCGTGGCCGGCGAAGAAGCCGGCGGTGATCAGGACCAGGCCGAGGACCGCGCAGGCCAGCGAGTCCGCGAGCGAGAGCAGCAGGCCCGCCGTGGTGGTGCAGATCGCCAGGTAGAGGGTGCCGCGGCGGCCGCAGCGGGCGGTCAGGCGGCCGGCCGAGGCGGAGGACGCGGTGCCGACCAGGTAGACCACGAAGATCGACGCGGCCACCGACTGCGGGAGGTGGAAGGGCGCGGCGGTGAGCCGGTACCCGACCGTGTTGTAGACCGCGCCGAAGACGGCCATGAACAGCATGCCGAGCGCGTACAGCCGCAGCAGCAGCGGGTCGCGCAGGTGCCCGGCGACGGTCGCGGCCAGCGCCCGGGCGTCCACCGGCGCCCGCCGGAAGTGCCGGGCGCGCGGGATCAGCGCGCGGAAGGCCAGCACCGCGAGCAGTGCCAGGACGGCCGAGACGGCCAGGCCCCAGCGCCAGCCCCAGGCGGCCGCCGCCCAGCCGGAGACCAGCCGGCCGCCCATCCCGCCGATCGAGTTGCCCGCCACGTACAGTCCCATCGCGGAGGCCAGCGCCGACGGGTGCACCTCCTCGGCCAGGTAGGCCATCGCGGTGGCGGGCAGCCCGGCCAGCGCCGCGCCCTGGACGGCGCGCAGCACCACCAGCGTGGTGAGGTCCGGGGCGAACGGCAGGGCCACGGCGAGCAGCGCGGCGGCCAGGGTGGAGGCCGTCATCACGGCGGTGCGCCCGTACCGGTCGGACAGCGCGCTGGCCGGGAGCAGGGCGAGGGCGAGTCCGAGGGTGGAGGCGGAGGCCGTCCAGCTGGCCTGGCCGGGGGTCAGTCCGAGGTCGGCGGAGAGGATCGGCAGCAGGCCCTGGGTGGAGTACAGCAGGACGAAGGTGGCCACGCCCGCCGCGAACAGGGCGAGGTTGGCGCGGCGGAAGTCCCGGCTGCCGGGGCGCAGGCGCAGATCGGCGGGGGTGCCGGCGGGGGTGCTGGTGGGGGCGGGCGCGGACGCCTCGGTACTGGCGGGCTGCATGGCGTCGACGCTAGGACCGGGCCGGTTGATGCGTCCAATGCATCAATGCGCGATGATCCATGCCATGGCGCATCAGAGCAGCTCCGGGCCGGTCCGTCCCGCCGAACTCGGCCCCGACGCCGATGTGACGCTGCTCGCACCGCAGTTGGCGGAGTTCGCGGCGGTCGCCCGGCTGGAGCACGTCACCCGGGCCGCCCAGCTGCTCGGCATGCCGCAGCCCACCCTGTCGCGGGCCGTCGCCCGGCTGGAGGCCGGTCTCGGCGTCGACCTGCTCGCCCGGCAGGGCCGCGCCGTCCGGCTCACCCGCTCCGGCCGCATCCTGCTGGACGCCGTCGAACGGGCCCTCGCCGAGGTCGAGCGCGGCGTCGAGGCGGCCCGCGCGGAGGCCGACCCGGCGGCCGGACGGGTCGCCTTCGGCTTCCTGCACACCATGGGGACGGACGCCGTCCCCGCCCTGCTGCGCGGCTTCCGGGCCGGACACCCGCGGGTGCGCTTCCAGCTGGTGCAGGACTACGTCGCCGCGATGCTGGAGCGCCTGCGGGCGGGCGAGCTCGACCTCTGCCTGGTCTCCCCGCTCCCGGACGACCCCGACCTGGTGGCCCGCCCGCTGGACGAGCAGCGGCTGTTCCTGACCGTCCCGGCCGACCACCGCCTCGCGGCCCGCCGCCGGATCCGGCTGGCCGAGGTCGCGGACGAGCCCTGGGTGACGGTCGAGGAGGGGTACGGGCTGCGCCACATCATGGAGGGCTTCTGCGCCGAGGCCGGGTTCGCCCCGCGGATCGCCTTCGAGGGCGAGGAGGTGGAGACCCTGCGCGGCCTGGTCGCCGCGGGCCTCGGCGTCGCCCTGCTGCCGCCCGCGCTGGTCCCCCGCCCCGGCGTCGTCGAACTGGAGGTCACCGCCCCCCGCACCCGCCGCGCCATCGGCCTGGCCTGGCTCGCGGCCCGCCCGCTCACCCCGCCGGCGGCGGCCTTCCGCGACTTCGTGCTCTCGCGCCGGGGGAGCATCCTGGCGCACGACTAGCGCCCGGTCCGGCCGATCCGCGGTAGGCAATCTACGCGCGTAGGAGGTATGCTCCTGCGATGGAGAAGCAGATCGCCGCGTTCGCGGGCACGGCCCCGCGCGTTCCCACGTCCGAGCAGATCGTCCGGGCGCCGAAGGTGCTGCTGCACGACCACCTGGACGGTGGACTGCGGCCGGAGACGATCGTCGAACTGGCCGCCGACTGCGGCTACCGGGGGCTGCCGACCACCGACCCGAAGGAACTGGGGACGTGGTTCCGGGAGGCCGCCGACTCGGGGTCGCTGGAGCGGTACCTGGAGACCTTCGCGCACACCTGCGCGGTGATGCAGACCCGGGCGGCGCTGGTCCGGGTGGCGGCGGACTGCGCGGAGGACCTGGCCGCGGACGGCGTGGTGTACGCCGAGGTGCGGTACGCGCCGGAGCAGCACCTGGAGGCCGGGCTGAGCCTGGACGAGGTGGTGGAGGCCGTCAACGAGGGCTTCCGGACCGGCGAGGCGAACGCCCGGGCCCGCGGGCACCGGATCCGGGTCGGGACGCTGCTGACCGCGATGCGGCACGCCGCCCGCTCGCAGGAGATCGCCGAGCTGGCCAACCGCCACCGGGACCGCGGCGTGGTCGGGTTCGACATCGCGGGCGCCGAGGCGGGCCACCCGCCGACCCGGCACCAGGCGGCGTTCGACTACCTCAAGGGCGAGAACAACCACTTCACCATCCACGCGGGCGAGGCGTTCGGCCTGCCGTCGATCTGGGAGGCGCTGCAGTGCTGCGGCGCGGACCGGCTCGGCCACGGCGTGCGGATCGTGGACGACATCACGGTCGGCGAGGACGGCCGGGTGCGGCTGGGCCGGCTGGCCGCGTACGTCCGGGACAAGCGGATCCCGCTGGAGATGTGCCCGACCTCGAACCTGCAGACCGGCGCGGCGGCCTCGTACGCGGAGCACCCGCTCGGGCTGCTGACCCGGCTGAAGTTCCGGGTCACGGTCAACACCGACAACCGGCTGATGAGCGGCACCTCGATGAGCCGCGAGTTCGCGCACCTGGTGGACGCTTTCGGGTACACCCTGGCGGACCTGGAGTGGTTCACCGTCAACGCGATGAAGTCGGCGTTCCTGCCGTTCGACGAGCGGCTGGCGATGATCAACGACGTGATCAAGCCCGGTTACGCGGGACTGAAGGCGGAGTGGCTGTTCGGCCCGCGCGGCTGATCCGGGGCTGGTCCGCGGCTGAACCACGGCCGATCCGCAGTGCCGCGCTCCGGAGGGATGGTCCGACTTATCACTCTCCGGAGTGGACGGGCTTTGGCCGCGGGGCGGCCTTCTCACTACGGTGGGCCGGTCACTGCTGACTCGGTGTGACGGCGACGTCCCCAACTCCCGGGCGTCCGCCCCGCACCGGCCCGACCAGGACTGAGGACGCACACATGAAGCAGGCCACTCTCAAGGCCGCCGGCGCCGCCGCGCTCGGCGTCGCCTTCGCCGCCGCCGCCGCGGGCTCCGCCGCCGCCGCGCCGGTAGCCCCCGGCGGCCTCGGACTGCCGACCAGCGCGCTCACCAACCCCGGCGTGACCGGTGCGGCCACCGGCGCGGTGAGCAAGCTCCCCGGCGGCGACCAGCTCGGCACGGTGACCGGCACGCTCAACCCGGCCGCCGGCGCCCCGGCCGCCGCCCCCGTCGAGGAGCAGGCCCCGCCGGTCGCCGAGCAGACCGGCCCGGGCGGCGTCGACCAGGAGCAGGGCGCCCCGGCGGCGGCCAACCGGGTCGGCGGCCTGGACTCCGTCCCCGGCGGCCAGGGCCTGGCCCGGACCCCGGTCGGCGGCGTGGTCGGCACCCTGACCAGCCTGTCCCCGACCGGCGGCGGCGCCCCCGGCCTGCCCAGCCTGCCGGGCCTGGGCGGCTGACACCCGCGGCACGCACGGAACGGAGGGGCCGCCCCCAGCGGGGCGGCCCCTCCGTTCCGTGCGTGCCCGGCGCGGGCCCTCCCCGCGCTGCGGGCGGCTCACGGCTCCTGCGGGAGCAGCAGCCACAGCGCCAGGTAGACCAGGAACTGCGGGCCGGGCAGCAGGCAGGACACCAGGAAGATGATCCGGACCGTCCACGGGGTCAGCCCGAAGCGCTGGGCCAGCCCGGCGCAGACGCCGGCGATGACGCGGTGGTGACGGGGACGGGCGAGGCTGCTCATCGTCTCCTCCGAGGAGTGGGCCCGGCCGGTCCGTCCGGCCGGGGCGATGCCTCCATCCTGCCGCCGTGACCCGTGCTTGCGCGTCCGCCGGGAAGCCGATCCGGACCCCGGTGCGGCCCCCGCCGAGGAGGAGGCCGGTCTCGGGGCCGGCTCCGGGTCCTCCCTGAGTCCGATCCCTGAGTCCGATCGTCGTAGGAAACCAGGAAACAGGAAAAAGCTCTGATGCGTGCGGACCGCCTGCTGGCCGTCACCGTCCTCTCCGCCCTCGGTGTCACCGGCCTGACGGCCTGCGGTTCCGACGGGACCGAGCAGGGCGACGCCGCGCCCACCGCCGCCACCGCGACCGCCTCCGCCGCGGCCTCGAAGCCGGCGGCGGGCGGCGGGCTGATCCCGCCGACGGCTCAGCCCCGCGGCGCGGCCGGGGAGCGGAGCACCGGCAGCCCGGGGGCCGGGGCGGGGCGCGGACGCGTCCGGTCCCGGCCCGCCGCGCGTTCGGCCGTCGGAACCGCCGGAACCGTCGGAGCGGTCGCCGCCGGGTGCGGGGCGGCCCCGCCGGCCGGGGCCTCGATCCACGTCCCGGCGCGGTGGCGACGGTCCAGGGCGCGCAGCGGCGGCATCAGCAGCAGGTGGGCCAGCGCCGCGCCCGCGGTGCCGAGCAGCACGTCGTCCACGTCCAGGACGTGGCCGGGCGCCCAGCCCTCCAGGATCTCCAGGGCGGTGCCGAGCAGCGCGGCGGCGCCCGTGGTGCGCAGGAAGGACAGCAGCCGGGAGCGCAGCGGCGAGCCCACCGCCAGCGGCAGCAGCACCCCGACCGGGGCCAGCGGCAGCACCCCGGAGCCGAGCCGGCGGGCGGCGGCGGGCGCGCCGAGGGCGAGCGCCTGGTGCACCGAGGCGAACGGGCTGAGGTTGGGCGGGCTGGTCCAGTCGCCCGGGACCGGCCGCAGGCAGAGCCAGCCGAGCAGCAGCAGGTGCAGGCCCAGCAGCAGCCGGGCCGCCGTCCGCGACCGGTACGGCGCCGCCGGTCCGGTACCGGCCCGGCCGCTCGTCGGTCGGCGGGTCGGGCGGTCGTCGGCGGTCACGCGGTCGCTCGGTGCGGTGGTGGGCACACTCCCGGGGACGCAGGTTCCGTCCGGCCCGGTTCCCCGCGGCCCGGCCGTCCCCCGTTCGGCCGCGCCCCCGCGCGTGGCTCCCGCCGGCCCCGCCGGGCCGCCGGGGCCGCCGCGGTCAGGGGCAGTGGCTCGGGGACGGGGCGACGAACGCGCTGCTGGGGGTGGCCGTGGCGGCGGGGGCCGGGGTGGCGGCCGGGCCGGCGCTCCGGGTGGGCCCGGAGGCGGTGGGCCTGGCGGCGCCGGGCCCGGAGGCGGCGGGCGCGGGGGACGGGACGGCGCTGTCCGGGGCGAGCGGGACGGTGACCTCGTTCGGGCAGGCGGTGCGGCTGGCCGGGGCGCCGGCGTCGACCGGGACGGCGGTGGGGCGGATGCCGCAGCCGGTCAGCAGGGCGGTGGCGAGCAGGGCGCCGAGCGCCAGGAGCGGGAGTCGGCGGGCGGTCATCGCGGGTCCTCCGGCCCGGGGGCGGGCGGCTGGGTGAGCGGCAGGGTGAGGGTGAAGACCGCGCCGGGGCCGTCCGGGTTGTTGGCGGCGGTGATGTCGCCGCCGTGGATGCGGGCGTTGGCCTCGGCGATGGACAGGCCGAGGCCGCTGCCCTCGGAGCGGGCCCGGCCCTTGTCGGCCTTGTAGAAGCGGTCGAAGACGTGCGGCAGCACGTCCTCCGGGATGCCGGGGCCGCCGTCGGAGACCGACACCACCACGGTGTGCGCCTCGTCGTCCTGGCGGACCTTCACCCTCACCGGGGAGCCGCCGTGCTTGAGCGCGTTGCCGATCAGGTTGGCGAACACCACGTCCAGGCGGCGCGGGTCGACCACGGCCAGGATGCCGCGCGGCGCGTCCAGTTCGACCGCGTCGTACCAGGCCCGGCCGTCGATGCAGGACATGATCAGGTCGGCCATGTCGACCTCGTCGGCGACCAGCTTGGCGGTGCCCGCGTCGAACCGGGTCACCTCCATCAGGTTCTCCACCAGGCCGGAGAGCCGGCGGGTCTCGGAGACCACGATCCGCACGGCCGGTTCGATCATCGGGTCGAGGACGTCGGCCTCGTCCTCCAGGATGTCGGTGACGGCGGTCATCGCGGTCAGCGGGGTGCGCAGCTCGTGCGACATGTCGGCGACGAACCGGCGGGACTGCGCCTCGCGCGCGCTCAGCTCCGCGACCTGCTCCGACAGCGACTCCGCGGTGCGGTTGAACGTCCGTGCCAGGTCGGCGAGTTCGTCGTTGCCCTCGACGTCGAGCCGGGTGTCCAGCTCGCCCTCGCCGAGCCGCCGGGCGGCGTCCCCGAGCCGGCGCACCGGCCGCAGCACGGTCGCCGAGGCGGCCTGGGCGAGCAGTGCCGAGCCGACCAGGGCCAGCAGGGTGGCGATCGCCAGCGAGACGCCCAGGGTGTTCAGGTCGGCCCGCTCGTTCTGCAGCGACTTGAACATGTAGGCGGTCGGCCCGCCCGGCACCACCTTCGTCCCGCCGACCACGTACGGCCCGGCCAGGTTCACCCGCTGCCAGTACAGGTGGTACTGGTACGGGTTGCCGGGGCCGGTCTCGCGCGGCTTGTCCACCGCGGTGAGCAGCGCGGCCGGCACCTGGCGCAGGCCGAACGCGATCGGGTCGGAGGACGCGGTGCAGTCCGGCACCGAGTCGTCCACCACCACCACGTCGTACGCCAGCCCGGAGCTGGCCACCTGCACCGCCAGCGCCCGCAGGTCCGCGCAGGACGGGTGCAGCGGCAGCTGCGAGACGTTCCGGGTCAGCGAACCGCGGAAGTCGTTCAGCGCGGTGTCCTGGGCGCGCTTGAGCACCGCGTCGCGGTTCAGCCAGTAGGCGATGCCGGACGCGGAGACGGCGGTGACCAGCGCGACCGCGGCGAACACCGCGATCAGCCGGACCCGCAGCGAACTGAGCCGCCGCCAGGACGCCGAACGGGCCCGGCGCGGCGCGGTCTGATGGTCGGTCAAGAAGGGCTCACCGGTCGGAGGGGGAGGGTCACGCGGGCGGGTCGAGACGGTAGCCGACGCCGCGCACGGTCCGGATCAGGGTCGGTGCGGACGGCACGTCCTCGACCTTCGCCCGCAGCCGCTGCACGCAGGCGTCCACCAGCCGGGAGTCGCCCAGGTAGTCGTGCTCCCACACCAGCCGCAGCAGCTGCTGGCGGGAGAGCGCCTGCCCGGGGCGGCGGCTCAGCTCCAGCAGCAGCCGCAGCTCGGTCGGGGTCAGCTGGAGGTCCTGGCCGTCCTTGGTGACGGTCATCGCCGAACGGTCGATCACCAGGCCGCCGTACGCCGCCGAGTCCGAGTTCTCCCGCTCGCCGCGGCGCAGCACCGCGCGGATCCGGGCGTCCAGCACCCGGGGCTGCACCGGCTTCACCACGTAGTCGTCGGCGCCGGACTCCAGGCCGACCACCACGTCGATGTCGTCGGAGCGCGCCGTCAGCAGGATGATCGGCAACTGGTCGGTGCGGCGGATGCGCCGGCACACCTCGAAGCCGTCGATGCCGGGCAGCATCACGTCGAGCACGATCAGGTCCGGGCGCTGCTCCTTGAACAGGCGCAGGCCGTCCTCGCCGGACGCGGCGGCGGCCACCCGGTGACCCTGGCGGGTGAGGGCGAGTTCGAGGCCGGTGCGAATGGCGTCGTCGTCCTCGATCAGAAGCAGGAAAGACACGGGGGTCATTGTGTCCCACCCCGCCTCCGGAAGCACCCACCCGGGTGACCCCCGGCGCACCGGGAACCGGACCGCGCGGCTCCGGCGTCCGGATCCGCGGGGCACCCGACCGGTACGGACCGCCCCCCTTGTGACAGCCCTGTGACAGTCGGCGGACACCGCCATGACGCGCGGACGGCAGGATTTTCCTCGTCGCCGCAGGACGGCGCCGGGCCGGTGCCCGGAGCCGCGGCGGCGCAGATCCGCTCGTACCGACCATGGGGGTGCCCGATGACCGCAACGCTGACGACCCGAAACGCCGGGCCGCGTTCCGCCGTCCTCGGCACCAACCGGCCGCGGCACGAGGAGGAGAACGCCGGCACCGTGCTCGTCCGGGGGTGCGCGCACAGCGCCGGGACCCGCCGCCCGGTCGTGGGGACCAGGAGCGGGGACACCGTCCACCACCGGACCGGGAACCCGGTGGCGGGCCGGACGCTGCGGCTCGCGCCGCAGACCTTCCGGGGTGAGCAGGCCGACCAGGGGGCCGCGCCGGGGGAGCGGCCGGCCGCCGCGGCGGACGAGGCGCGCGACATCGCCGAGTTCACCGCGTACGTCCGCGAGCGCCGCGCCTCCCTGTACGCCACCGCCTACCACCTCACCGGCGACCGCCACGAGGCCGAGGACCTGCTGCAGAGCGCGCTCTTCTCCACCTACCGCGCCTGGGGCCGGATCACCGACAAGGCCGCCGTCGGCGGGTACCTCCGCCGCACCATGACCAACCTGCACATCTCCGCCTGGCGCCGCCGCAAGGTCAACGAGTACCCGACCGAGGAGCTCCCCGAGCACGCCGGCGACACCGACGCGATGGGCGGCACCGAGCTGCGCGCCGTGCTCTGGCAGGCGCTCGCCAAGCTGCCCGAGAACCAGCGCACCATGCTCGTGCTGCGCTACTACGAGGGCCGCACCGACCCGGAGATCGCCGACATCCTCGGCATCAGCGTCGGCACCGTGAAGAGCTCCATCTGGCGCGCGCTGCGCCGGATGCGCGAGGACGAGCAGCTCAACCGCTCCGGCGACACCGTGCACGCCTTCGGCGAGCTGGTCGCCTGAGCCGCGCCGGCCGCTGAGCCGCGCACGGCGCACAGGACTCCCGTCGGGGGACGGGGCAGCGGGGGGAAAGAGGGGGAACGGGGGGAAGGGCACGGGACGCGGCGGCCGACTCGGGGGAGACGGCCGCGGGGGGAGGTCCCGGACCCGGACGGAACGGGCGGGGCCCCGGTGCGGGGGAGACGGCACCGGGGCCCCGCCCGCTCCCGTCCGTCCCCGTCGCTCAGACCAGTTCGGCGGGCAGCTGCCGGGCCACCGCGGCGATCCGCCGGCCCGCCTCCAGGCCCGAGCAGGCGTACGAGCCCAGCTCCACCTGCCGGGCCACGATGCCGCGCTCGGCCCGCATCAGCCGCAGGCCCCGGCGCACCAGGTACGGCACCGACTTGCGGCCCTCCCGGACGTCCCGCCGGAACCGCCGCCAGGCCGTCGTGGCCGGCTTGTTGCGCAGGCACAGCGCGTCGCCCAGCAGGCCCTCGGCCGCGCACCGGCGCACCAGCTCGGCGGCGAAGATCCCCTCCGCGACGAAGCCCGCCGCGCCGTCCAGCTCCAGCCGGCGGCTGCCCGCCCGGCCGTTGTCCGGGATCGAGTACACCGGCACCTCGGCCCGGCCCTCGAAGACCAGCGCCCGGATCGCCGCCATCGCCTGCTCCGCGTGCCAGGACAGCGGCGAGTCCCAGTCCGTCCCGCCGCCGTCCGGCAGCTGCGGCAGCGTCGGGTCGTCGCCGTCCTTGTAGAAGTCGTCCAGTTGCAGGACCGGGAGCCCGCTGCGCTCGGCCAGCGAGGACTTCCCCGACCCCGAGGGGCCCGACAGCAGGATGACGCGGGATATCGGGCGGCGGTTCAGCGGGGTGTCACTCACGGGAAACCAGTCTGAGGCATCGGAGGGGCAGCTCGGAACCCGCCGGCCGGCCCCGTCACGCAGCGTGCGGGCATGGGGACGGGCCCGCACCAGGGGGGGAGAAGTGCGGGCCCGTCACGGCCGCCCGGGCCCCGGGGGGGGGGTAGGGCACTGAGGACGGCCGGTCTGTGTGGAGTTGGCCGGTCGGCCGGGGGCTAGATGCCCATCGGGTGCCAGACCGTCTTCGTCTCCAGGAAGGAGAGCAGCCGCCCGGTGCCGGGCTCGGCCGTCCAGTCCTCGGCGGACGGGTCGGCGGCCGGTCGGACCACTCGCTTCAATGTATCCGCCGCCGACTCCTCCAGCGCGGCCGCCGCGCCGGGCCCGTCCGGGGCGATCGCCCCGGCCAGGTCGAGCGCGTTGACGTCCTGGTGGGAGGCCAGCGTCGGGGCGAGGTCCGCGGTGCGGCCGGAGAGCAGGTTGACCACGCCGCCCGGCACGTCCGAGGTGGCCAGCACCTCGCCCAGCGACAGCGCCGGCAGCGGGGCCCGCTCGGCCGCCGCGACCACCACGGTGTTGCCGGTGGCGATCGCCGGGGCGATCACCGAGACCAGGCCCAGCAGCGAGAAGCCGGCCCCGGCCTGCGGCGCCAGGACGCCGACCACGCCGGTCGGCTCCGGGGTGGACAGGTTGAAGAACGGCCCGGCCACCGGGTTGGCGCCGCCCGCGATCTGCGCGACCTTGTCGGTCCAGCCCGCGTACCAGACCCAGCGGTCGACCGCCGCGCCCACCAGCGCCGCCGCCCGCCCGGCGCTCACGCCCTCGGCCGCCGCCACCTCGGCGGCGAACTGCTCCCGGCGGCCCTCCAGCATCTCGGCCACCCGGTACAGCACCTGCCCGCGGTTGTACGCGGTGGTGCCCGACCAGCCCTTCACCGCCGCGCGGGCCGCCAGCACGGCGTCCCGGACGTCCTTGCGGGTGCCCAGCGGCGCGTTCGCCAGCCACTGGCCCTTCGTGTCGGTCACCTCGTACACCCGCCCGCTCTCCGAGCGCGGGAACTTCCCGCCGACGTACAGCTTGTAGGTCTTGAAGATGTCCAGTCGGACAGTCTGCTCAGACATCGAGGTACGCCTCCAGACCGTGGCGGCCGCCCTCGCGGCCGTAACCGGACTCCTTGTACCCGCCGAACGGCGAGGTCGGGTCGAACTTGTTGAAGGTGTTCGCCCACACCACGCCCGCCCGGAGCCGGTTCGCCATCCACAGGATGCGCGAGCCCTTCTCCGTCCAGATGCCGGCGGACAGGCCGTACGGGGTGTTGTTGGCCTTCTCCACCGCCTCCGCGGGGGTGCGGAAGGTCAGCACCGACAGCACCGGGCCGAAGACCTCCTCGCGGGCGATCCGGTGGGCCTGCGAGACGCCGGTGAACAGGGTCGGGCGGAACCAGTAGCCCGCGCCCGGGAGTTCGCACTCCGGGGCCCAGCGCTCGGCGCCCTCCTGCTCGCCCGCGGCGGCCAGCTCGGTGATCCGGGCCAGCTGCTCGGCCGAGTTGATCGCGCCGACGTCGGTGTTCTTGTCCAGCGGGTCGCCGACCCGCAGGGTGCCCATCCGGCGCTTGAGCGCGTCCAGCAGCTCGTCCTGCACCGACTCCTGCACCAGCAGGCGGCTGCCCGCGCAGCACACGTGGCCCTGGTTGAAGAAGATGCCGTCGACGATGCCCTCGACCGCCTGGTCCAGCGGCGCGTCGTCGAACACGATGTTGGCGGCCTTGCCGCCGAGCTCCAGCGAGAGCTTCTTGCGGGTGCCCGCGACCTGCTTGGCGATCGCCCGGCCCACCGGGGTGGAACCGGTGAAGGCGACCTTGTCGACGCCCTCGTGCGCGGTCAGCGCGGCGCCGGTGCGGCCGTCGCCGGTGACGATGTTCACCACGCCCTTCGGCAGGCCCGCCTGGCGGCAGATCTCGGCGAAGCGCAGCGCGGTCAGCGGGGTGGTCTCGGCCGGCTTCAGCACCACCGTGTTGCCGGTGGCCAGCGCCGGGGCGACCTTCCAGGCCAGCATCAGCAGCGGGAAGTTCCACGGGATGACCTGCGCGGCCACGCCCAGCGGGCGCGGGTTGCGGCCCCAGCCCGCGTGGTCGAGCTTGTCGGCCCAGCCCGCGTAGTAGAAGAAGTGCGCGGCGACCAGCGGCAGGTCGACGTCGCGGGTCTCGCGGATCGGCTTGCCGTTGTCGATCGTCTCCAGCACCGCCAGCTCGCGGCTGCGCTCCTGGATGATCCGGGCGATCCGGAACAGGTACTTGGCGCGCTCGCTGCCCGGCAGCGCCGACCAGTCGGCGAACGCCCCGCGGGCCGCCGCGACCGCGCGGTCCACGTCCTCCGCGGTGCCCTGGGCGAACTCGGCCAGCACCTGCTCGGTCGCCGGGTTGACGGTCTTCAGCGCCTCCGAGCCGGAGGAGTCGACGAACTCGCCGCCGATGAAGTGGCCGTAGCTCGTGGCGATCTCGCCGGCGGCGGCCGGGGACTCGGGGGCCGGGGCGTACGCGAACAGGCCGGAGCGGCGGGCGGGCGGCTGCCCGGCCGGGGGCGTGGTCGTGGTCGGGGTCGGGGTTCCGGTCTCGGTCCCGGTCTTCTTGGTCTTGGCCATCGTCCTCAGTCCACCGTCACGTAGTCGGGACCGGAGTACCGTCCGGTGCTCAGCTTCTGGCGCTGCATCAGCAGGTCGTTCAGCAGGCTGGAGGCGCCGAACCGGAACCAGTGCGGGCTCAGCCAGTCGTCGCCGAGCGTCTCGTTCACCATCACCAGGTACTTCATCGCGTCCTTGGTGGTGCGGATGCCGCCGGCCGGCTTCACGCCGATCTGCACGCCGGTCGCCGCGCGGAAGTCCCGCACCGCCTCCAGCATCAGCAGCGTCACCGGCGGGGTCGCGTTCACCGCGACCTTGCCGGTGGAGGTCTTGATGAAGTCCGCACCGGCGATCATCGCCAGCCAGGACGCCCGGCGGACGTTGTCGTACGTCTGCAGCTCGCCGGTCTCGAAGATCACCTTGAGGTGGGCCGCGCTGCCGTCCGGGCGCGCGCAGGCCGCCTTGACCGCGCGGATCGTCTCGAAGACCTCCAGGTAGCGGCCGGAGAGGAAGGCGCCCCGGTCGATCACCATGTCGATCTCGTCCGCGCCGGCGGCGACCGCCTCCGCGGTGTCCGCCAGCTTCACCGGCAGGCCGGCCCGGCCGGACGGGAAGGCGGTGGCCACCGAGGCGACCTGGATTCCACTGTCGCCCAGCGCCGCCTTCGCGGTGGCCACCATGTCCGGGTACACGCAGATCGCCGCGACCCGCGGGGCGGAGCGGTCGGACGGGTCCGGGCTGAGGCCCTTCGCGCACAGCGAGCGGACCTTGCCGACGGTGTCCGCGCCCTCCAGGGTGGTCAGGTCGATCATCGAGATGGCCAGGTCGATGGCGAGCGCCTTGGCGGTGGTCTTGATCGACCGGGTGCCGAGGGTCGCGGCCCGCGACTCCAGACCGACCTGGTCGACCCCGGGCAGGCCGTGCAGGAAACGGCGCAAGGTGGCCTCGGACGCCGCGACGTCCGCGAGACCGCCGCCCGCGGCGCCGGGGGCGTTGGCTGCAAGAGTGGACATAGTCACCAGAGCAGCATATCTACGCGCGTAGGAAGCCGGTAGGGCGGGTCGGTTTCGAGTCCTGACCGAAATCTGCCCGCTCCCGGCGCGGGCGGCGTCCCCGGCCCCGCGCCGCCCCGGGGACAATGGCGGGATGGACGGCGGCACGAAGGCGCGGGGGCGGCGGCCCGGGGGCGAGGACACCCGGGGGGCGGTGCTGGCGGCGGCCCGGACGGAGTTCGCGGCGCGTGGCTACCAGAAGGCCAGCATGCGGGCGATCGCCCGGGCCGCCGGGGTGGACCCGGCGCTGCTGCACCACTACTTCGGCAGCAAGGACCGGCTGTTCGCGGCGGCGCTGGAGTTCCCGTTCGACCCGCGCACGGTGGTGGAGCAGGTGTTCGCGGGCGACCCGGCGACGGTCGGCGAGCGGGTGGCGGGCTTCGTGCTGGCGCTCTGGGAGCAGCCGGCCGTGCGGGAGCGGCTGCTGGCGCTGGTGCGGACGGCCGCCGCCAGCGAGGAGGTCGCGGCGCTGATGCGCGGCTTCATGGTGACCGAGCTGGTCGCCCGGGTCGCGGACCGGCTCGACGTGCCGGAGCCGGAGCTGCGGGTCGAACTGGTGATGGCGCAGGTCGTCGGCCTGGCGGTGGCCCGGTACGTGATCGCGGTCGAACCGCTCGCCTCGGCACCCCCGGAGGTGCTGGCCCCGCTGCTGGGCCGCACCGTCCAGGGGTACCTGACGGGCTGAGGGCGGGGCCGGGTCAGGCCTGGCCGCCGCCGAAGCGCTCGGTCCAGGCGGCCAGGTCCTCGTCGGTGATCTTGGCGAAGAGCACCGGCGGGACGGTGAAGCCCGTCCCGGCCGGGACGGACGACAGCGCGCGGGCCTCGTCGGCGGACACCCAGGTGCGGGTGTCGCCGTCCAGCGCGAAGGACTCCCGGATCGCCTTGGCCGCGGCCGGGATGAACGGCTCGGAGACCACCGCGTACAGGTGGATCAGGTTGATCGCGGTGCGCAGGGTGCGGGCCGCGGCCTCCGGGTCGGTCTTGATCTCGGTCCACGGCGCGGTGACGTCGAGGTAGGAGTTGCCCGCCGACCAGAGCGCGCGCAGCGCCTGCGCGGCCTTGCGGAAGTTCAGCGCGTCGAGCTGGGCCTCGTACTCGGCCAGCAGCTCGGCGATCTGCCCGCCCAGCCGCTCCTCCGCCGCGCCGTTCGCCGCGCCGGCCGGGACCTCGTCGCCGAAGCGCTTGCGGCTGAAGGAGAGCACCCGGTTGACGAAGTTGCCCAGGGTGTCGGCGAGGTCCTTGTTGACGGTGGCCGCGAACAGGTCCCAGGTGAAGCTGGAGTCGTCGGACTCCGGGGCGTTCGCCATCAGGTAGTAGCGCCAGTAGTCGGCCGGCAGCAGTTCGAGCGCGACGTCGGTGAAGATGCCGAGCTTCTGGCTGGTGGAGAACTTCCCGCCGTAGTACGTCAGCCAGTTGAACGCCTTGACGTAGTCGACCTTCTTCCACGGCTGGCGCGAGCCGAGGAGGGTGGCCGGGAACATCACGGTGTGGAACGGGACGTTGTCCTTGGCCATGAACTCGGTGTACCGGACGGTGTCGTCCGCCTCGTACCACCAGGAGCGCCAGTCGCCGCCGGTGGCGTCCGCCCACTCCTTGGTGGCGCCGATGTACTCGATCGGGGCGTCGAACCAGACGTAGAACACCTTGCCCTCGGCGGCCAGTTCGGGCCACACGTCGGCCGGGACGGGGACCCCCCACTCCAGGTCGCGGGTGATCGCGCGGTCCTGGAGGCCCTCGGTCAGCCACTTGCGGGCGATCGAGGAGGCCAGCACCGGCCAGTCGTCGCCGTTGGCGGCGATCCAGGACTCCACCTCGTCGGTCAGCTTCGACTGGAGCAGGAACAGGTGCTTGGTCTCGCGCACCTCCAGCTCGGAGCTGCCGCTGATCGCCGAGCGCGGCTCCAGCAGGTCGGTCGGGTCCAGCACGCGGGTGCAGTTCTCGCACTGGTCGCCGCGGGCCTTGTCGTAGCCGCAGTGCGGGCAGGTGCCGACGATGTAGCGGTCCGGCAGGAAGCGGCCGTCGGCCACCGAGTACACCTGGCGGATCGCCCGCTCCTCGATGAAGCCGTTGGCGTGCAGCTCGCGGGCGATCTCCTGGGTGATCTCGCGGTTCTGCGGCGAGGAGGAGCGGCCGAAGTGGTCGAAGGACAGCTGGAAGCCGTCGTAGACGGCCTTCTGCTGGTCGTGCGCCCGGGCGCAGAACTCGGCCACCGGCAGCCCGGCCTCCTGGGCGGCCAGCTCGGCGGGGGTGCCGTGCTCGTCGGTCGCGCAGATGTACAGCACCTCGTGGCCGCGCTGGCGCAGGTACCGGGAGTAGACGTCCGCCGGGAGCATCGACCCGACCATGTTGCCCAGGTGCTTGATCCCGTTGATGTAGGGAAGCGCGCTGGTGATCAACTGCCGAGTCATCCTGGGGGACTCCCATGCTCTCCGGCGGGCGCGCCGGGAGCGCGGCCGCGGACGGGTTCAGAGGGGCCGGTGCGGGGCGTTTCGGCTGCCGTCCGGCCGACGCAATCGTACCGAACCGGGGTGTCCCGGCCGTGCCGCTTATCGGCGGGCTGTCAAGGGGGGAGCGCGTGGTTCGTCCCGGGCGCCGTCGCGGCGGGCGGGGGCGGGAAGCGGCCGTTCGCCGGATGCCGGGCGGGGGCGGTGGGCGGGGGCCTCCGCGGCGGCTCGGCGAGGGGCTCGGCGGGGGCTCGGCGGGGGGCTCGGCGAAGGGCTCGACGCGGGCTTGCCGGGGGCTTGACGGGGCTGGTGCGCGACAGGAAACTCATCACATGATGAATTCTCCGGCGGGGCCGGTCGACGGCCCCGCGATCAGGGTCGAGGGACTGGTGGTGCGCCGCGGCGCGGCCACCGTGCTGCCGGGGCTGGACCTGGAGGTCGCCCGCGGCAGCGTCACCGGGCTGCTCGGGCCCAGCGGCTGCGGGAAGACCACCCTGCTGCGCAGCGTCGTCGGCGTGCAGCGCACCGCGGCCGGGACGGTCACGGTGCTCGGCCGCCCGGCCGGGTCCGCCGCGCTGCGGGACCGGGTCGGGTACGTCACCCAGGCCCCGTCCGTGTACGGCGACCTGACGGTCGGGGAGAACCTCGACTACTTCGCCGCCGTCCTCGGCGCCCCGCCCGGCGACCCGGCCCGGGTGATCGCCCTGGTCGGCCTGGACGCCCACCGCCGCACCCCCGCCGCCCGGCTCTCCGGCGGCCAGCGCGCCCGGGTCTCGCTCGCCGCCGCGCTGCTCGGCCGCCCCGAACTGCTGGTCCTGGACGAGCCCACCGTCGGCCTCGACCCCGTCCTGCGGCAGGAGCTGTGGGAACTGTTCCGGGGCCTCGCCGTGGACGGCGCCACCCTGCTGGTCTCCAGCCACGTCATGGACGAGGCCACCCGCTGCGACCGCCTGCTGCTGATGCGCGAGGGCCGCCTGCTCGCCCACGACACCCCCGCCGCGCTGCTCGCCGCCACCGGCGCGGCCGACGTCGAGAACGCCTTCCTCACCCTCGTCCGGACCGGACCGGAGGACCCCCGGTGAACCACGCCGCCCGCCGCACCCTCGCCACCGCCGGCCGCGTGCTGGCCCAACTGCGGCACGACCCGCGCACCGCGGCCATGCTGCTGCTGGTGCCCTGCCTGCTGCTCGTCCTGCTCAGGTACATGTACGACGGGCAGCCCGGCACCTTCGACCGGATCGGCCCCGAGCTGCTCGGCGTCTTCCCGCTGCTGGTGATGTTCCTGGTCACCTCGGTGGCGATGCTCCGCGAACGCACCGGCGGCACCCTGGAACGCCTGCTCACCATGCCGCTCGGCAAGCCCGACCTGCTGCTCGGCTACGCGCTCGCCTTCGGCGCCGTCGCCCTGGTCCAGGCCGCGCTCGCCTCCGCCCTCACCCTCGGCGTGCTCGGCCTCCACGTCGCCGGGCCGACCTGGACGCTGTTCGCCGTCGCGGTCGCGGACGGGCTGCTCGGCACGGCGCTCGGCCTGCTGGTCTCCGCGTTCGCCGCCACCGAGTTCCAGGCCGTCCAGTTCCTGCCCGCCGTCCTGCTGCCCCAGCTCCTGCTCTGCGGGCTGTTCGTGCCCCGCGCCCGGATGGCGCCCGTGCTGCGCTGGGTCTCCGACGTGCTGCCGCTCTCCTACGCCGTCGACGCGATGGGCCGCACGGCGGCGCACGGCGGCGTGAGCGGGCGCGTCCTGGCCGACCTCGCCGTGGTGGCCGGCAGCGCGCTGCTCGCGCTCGGCCTCGCCGCCGCCACCCTGCGGCGGCGCACCGGCTGACCCGGGCGGCGGCGGGGCCGGACGGGCCCGGCGGGGCTCGGCGGGGCTTTCGCGGGGTCGCCGCAGGGCCGTGGCGGGGCTCGCGCGGGGCTTTCGAGAGGCTTCCGCGGGGCTTTCGCGGGGCGGTCATTCGTGACCGTCCCGTGCCCGGGTCGCCATTGGGGGCGGCCGTGGGCCTGGGGCAGAATCGACGGCATGACCGAATCCGACCGGACACCCCACCAGGGTTCCGCCGCCGACGAGCCCGTGTACGCCGACCGCGTGTACCGCTCCGTCCCCAGCGTCATCGCGGGCGTCATGATGCTCGCCGTCGCCGCCTGGCTGATCGTCGACGCCGTGGTGTCCGGCACCGGCGCGACCCCGTGGGTCGCCCTCGCCGCCGCGCCCGTCTTCGCCTTCCCGGTGATCGCCTACACCCTGCGGCCGGTGGTGCGCGCCAACGACCGTCGGCTGCTCGTCCGCAACCCGCTGCGCACGATCGTCGCGCCCTGGGCCACGGTCGAGGGGCTCAAGGCCGGCTACTCGGTCGAACTCTTCGCCGCCGGACGCAAGTTCCAGGTCTGGGCGATCCCGGTCTCGATCCGCCAGCGCAAGAAGGCCACCCGCCGGGCCGGCCGCGCCGCCGCCGCGGGCGACCCGCACCTCCCGGCCCGGCCCGTCGGCAAGACCGCCCGCCCGGACCAGCTCGACCCCACCCGCGCCTGGTCCGACGCCGTGGTCACCGCCCTCCAGGAGCAGGCCGAGCGCAACGCCCCCAAGCCCTCGGCGGCCGGCGAACTGCGGGCCACCTGGTGCTGGTGGGTCATCGCCCCGACCCTGGCGGGCCTGGTCGCGCTGGTCACGGTGATCGCGGCGACCTGAGCGCGGAGGCCCGGATCTTCCGGGGTTCGACTCAAGGATTCAGCGCGACGACGTACTTGCCCTCGCCGCGCCCGGCGGCCAGCAGGTCGTGGGCGGCGGGGACGTCGACGAGGTCCGGGAGGACCGTCACCGGGGTGGCGAGCGCCCCGGTGGCCAGCAGGTCGAGGGCGCGGCGGACGGCGGCGGCGACCTTCGCGGGAGCCTGGACGAGCAGCCCGCCGTGGCTGAAACCGGTGAGCGTGGCGTTGGCCCCCAGCAGCCGGGTGAGCGGCGGCAGCGGCGCGGGGCCCGCCCCGCTCGCGTTGCCGAACAGGACGATCCGGCCGCCCGGCGCCAGCAGATCGAGGTCGAGGTCGAGCGCGGCGGCCCCCAGCGGATCGAGGACGAGGTCGACGCCGCGCCCGCCGTTCGCCGCCCGCACCTCCTCGGCGAGGCCCGCGCCCCGGACGTGCACCGCCTCGTAGCCGTGCCGGCGGCATCGACCTACTGGACGTGCTGCGCGCCCCCTCCGACCCAACCCGGATGACCGTCGTGGAGAACCTCGGCCACGAATCGGCTTGACGCCCCTTCAGTTGATCAGCGGCGTTCCTGGGGGCTGGATGTGAATGTTCGTCATAACCTGATGGTGCGTCTGCTTCCTTCCAGGGTTGGGATTCTCTTGATTTGACTGTGGTTTGTTGACGAATTTGGCATCTGTGCAGCTTGTAGGCTTGCTATGGGCGCGTCAATGTGATCGACGATCCCTGATTCTAAGAATTTCTTGATGATCATTCGGGACAATATCGGGCATCTCGATGCGAGGGCTTGACCATTTCTTCATGAAGGCTGCATTGTTCCCGTCCGAATGCCTTCCCATCGGGGGTGGGCTGCTGGGAGGGAGACCGTGCGCGCCATGTCCGATACGACCTCACCGAGACGCCGTCGACGGTGCACTCGGTCCGACGGGGGAGGCGTGCTCGGCCGGGCGACGGTGGCCGCGGCCACGGCGCTCGTGCTCACCGCCCTCTCCTCCCCGGCCGCCTGGGCCGCGGACCCGGCACCCGTGCCGACGCCCTCCGTCACCGCGGAGAGCGCCCAGCCGGCCGAGTCCGCGCAGACCGAGGAGATCCGGTCGGCCCTCCGGAAGGCCGTGGAGACCGGGAAGCCCGTCCGGATCGACTCGATGACGAACGAGACCACCGAGGTCTTCGCCGACACCGACGGGCGGTCGCTGTACTCGGACACCAACGCCCAGGACGTCCGGACCAAGCGCGACGGTGCCTGGCGGACCCTCGACCCGACCCTGCGCGGCAACGCGGACGGCACCGTCACCCCGGCCCTGACCGGCTCCGACCTGGTGCTCTCCGGCGGCGGTGACGGTCCGCTGGCGAAGATCACCACCGCCGACGGCACCTCGATGTCGATCGGCGCGCCGTTCCCGCTGCCGAAGCCGACCCTGAACGGGGCGACCGCCACCTACGCCTCCGTGCTCCCCGACGTCGATCTCCGGGTGACGGCCCGCCCGGACGGCGGCTGGCGTGACGTGATCGTGGTCAAGACCGCTCAGGCCGCCGCAGACCCGAAGCTGAAGACCCTGCACTTCCCGCTGGAGACCGACGGCGTGAAGGCCGACACGGACGCCGCGGGCAACGTCTCGTTCAAGGACGCCCAGGGCAAGGTGCGTTTCCACGCACCGACCCCGTTCCAGTGGGACTCCAGCACTCCGCCCGACCCGGCCCCGCTGGTCAAGTCGGGTCGGGCCCAGGCGAGGTCACTGTTTACCGCGCCCGCCGTCGAGGACCAGGCCCCGGCCGGCACCTCGACCGCAGAGCGGCCCGGTACCGGTGCGGTGGTCTCCACCATCGCAATCGTCGCCAGCGACACCGAACTGGTGCTCACCCCGGACCCGGCCACCTTCGGCCAGGGCGCCGGCCCCTGGTACCTCGACCCCGAGACCAGCGTCGACAAGGGCGCCACGGTCAACGCGCAGGTCCAGGAGAACCACCCCGACACCGCCAACGTCAACACCCTCAGCGCGCTGGGCGTCGGCTACTGCGGCTACTCGGACTGCAGCGGCTACGGCCGCTACCGCGCGTACTACCAGATCCCCAGCCCCGACGGGCTGTTCGAGGGCGGCGGCCACGGCACCGCGACCGTCAACCGGGCCACCCTGTTCACCAACGTCGTCGACGCCTCGTCCCCGGGCACCAAGTCGACGCTGAACGTCTACAGCGCGCCGGCCTTCCAGGGCACCACCACCTGGAACAACCAGCCCTGCGGCACCAACGGCAAGATGACCGGCTGCACCTGGGCCGCCAACGCCGACATCACCGGCACCGGCAGCGGCCAGATCGCCTGGGACGTCACCTGGTGGATGCAGAAGATCGTCAACGAGAAGATCCCCAACTGGACGATCGGCATCTCGGCCGAGAACGAGAACGACAAGCTGCTGCGCCACCACCTGGGTTCCAACGCGCACATCGTCACGTACTACGACATCACGCCGACGATCTGGTACCCGCGCACCTCCCCGACGCCCGGCTTCACCAACGACCCGCTCCTCGGCACCCAGGTCAACGACTGCCAGACCCCCGGCGGCGGCTACGCGTGGTACGCGCCCGGCTGGGTCGGCGCCAACCAGTACGTCTACCTGAACGCCAGTGCCTGGTCGCCGATCGGCGCCGGCACCACGGTCAACTTCCACATCTGGGACGACAACGACAGCAGTTGGCACGCCTACCCCAGCAGCGGCGGAGCCGGCAGCTACGGCAACGCCACCGTCTCCGTCGACCGGCTGACCGACGGTCACCAGTACGGTTGGGCGGCTGCCGTCACCGACGGCCAACTGTCCTCGGGCACCACCCCCGCGTGCTACCTCCGGGTCGACCGGACCCCGCCGCGGGTGAGCATCGCCTCCGACGACTTCCCGGCCAGCGGCACCATCGGCGCCGTCCCCAAGAAGAAGGCCGGCCAGGACGGCACCCTCACCCTCAGCGCCCAGGACCCGGCCCCCGCGGCCGGCCTGAACGCCTCCGGCGTGGCCTGCATCCGTTGGAGCACCGACCCGACCGCCGTCACCGGCTGGTCCTGCAACGCCACGGGCACCAAGAACAAGGACGGCGTGGTCAAGGGCTCCTCCGGTCCGATCACCTTCGCGCCGCCCCGCTGGGGCACCAACACCCTGTACGTGCAGGCGATGGACGTGGCGGGCAACTACAGCCAGCCACTGCCGTACACCTTCTACGCCCCCTGGGACGCCAGCACCGCCGCCGGCGCCCCCGGTGACCTGGACGGCGACGGCCGCGGCGACGCCCTGGTCCCGGACGACCTCGGCAACCTGCGGGTGGTCGGCCTGGACAGTGACATGACCGCGATCCAGGGCGCCCCGGTCGGCCTCGCCCCCGGCGGCACCTCCTGGAAGAGCAACCCGACCACCGGCCTGACCGTCCGGACCACCCACCTCGGGGCCCTGCGCCAGCCGCCCACCCCCGTGGACGACACCGTCGTGTGGACCAACGCCGTCTCCGGCGGCACCTCGCTCGCGAGCAACCTCTACCTGTACCAGAACAACGGGGACGGCACCTTCAAGGCCCCGGTGCTCCTCAACAAGCCGGACTACCCGAAATTCGTCGGCCCGACCGGCGGCACCTCCGAGACGGAGCCCCCGGACTGGACCTACGACTGGAGCAAGTTGACCCAGGTGGTCGCGCTCGGCCGCACCAAGGCTCCCGCCAGCACCGGGGAGACCAAGATCCCCCAGGACCAGACCGCGCTGCTCACCGTGGAGAACGGCAACCTCTGGCTCTACCGAACCCTCAGCACCAACGACGTGGGGGCGCCGATCGTCAAGGTCTCGGCCGCGAACTGGGACGGCTACGAGCTGATCAACCCCGGCGCGGCCTCCGGCACCGCCCAGCCCACCCTGTGGACCCGGGACAAGAAGGACGGCACCATCCGGGCCTACGACATCACGCTCGACGCCAACGGACGCCTGAACTTCGGCAACCTGGTCGACCCGACCAGCAAGGCCCGGACGCTCGGCACCCAGAAGTTCACCGTCGCCGCCTATCCGCAGCTCGGCTCCAGCGGCGACGCCACCAAGGACGGCCTGCCCGACCTCTGGGCGCTCGACACCGCCAACCACCTCAAGGTGTGGCCCGGCACGGGCACCACCACGGTGACCGGCTTCGCCGCCACCCCGTACGACCAGGGCGACAGCCGCCGCACGGTCGGCCGGCTCAAGCTCACCGACCCCGGCAGCTCCGTCGTCACCGACGTCTACGGCAAGAACCCGATGACGGCCGGCAGCGCGGTCACCTTCCCGGCCGACACGGTCAACGGCAAGAGCACCACCGTCGCGCACTTCGCAGGCGGCACCGCCGGCGCCGACTCGCTGATCGCCTACGGGACGAGCCAGAACGACCGGATCAAGGTCGACACCACGAAGTCCTTCACCATCAGCGTCTGGGCCAAGCCCGCCGGCGCGTCCGGCTCGGTCCTGTCCACCAAGGGCTCCTCCTCCAGCGGGTTCATCCTCTGGCCGGACAGCGACGGCACCTGGCACTTCGGCATGGCCACCGCCGACAACACCGGCTGGAACTACCACCAGACGTCCGAGGCCGGCACCAGCGCCGCCGCCTACCAGGCGGGCCGATGGGACCACCTGACGGCCAGTTACAACGCCGCCACGGGCGGAATGTCGCTGTACGTCAACGGCGTGCTCGCCGGAAGCGCCTACCACAGGGACAAGTTCGGCTACAGCGCGCCGCTGATGATCGGCAGCTACCAGCACGCCGGCGCGTCCACGTCCGCGACCGCGTTCAGCGGCAATGTCAGCGACGTCGAGCTGTTCGACGTGCCGACCGATCCCAGCACCGCCACCAGCCGGATCATGGCTGACCTGCCGACCGCCGTCGGTACCAACAAGTGCCTGGACGCCAACGGCAGCGTGGACGCCAACGGCACCGCGATCCAGGTCTGGGACTGCAACCCCAGCACCGCCCAGCAGGCCACCATGCAGCCGAACGGCACCGTCAAGCTGCTCAGCCGCTGCCTCGACGTGACCGGCGCCGCCACCGGCAACGGCACCAAGATCCAGCTCTGGACCTGCGACGGCAACCCCGCCCAGCAGTGGCTCTACCGCGCCGACGGCTCGCTCTACAACCCGATGTCCGGCCGCTGCCTGGACATCCCGAACGGCACCGTCGCCAACGGGACGCAGCTGCAGATCTGGGACTGCAACCGGACCTACCCGCAGCGCTGGGGCGTGGGGGCGGCCATCGCCTGACCGACCGACCGGCCGGAACGGCCCGGCCGGGGACGCCGCCAGCGCCCCCGGCCGGGCCCACCGCCCCGGAAATCCGTTCGGCAATTGGCCGGCGGAATTCCACCAGGGCGGTTTCAGGCACACCTTGAGAATGGTGTGAAGGGGTACTGGTGAAAAGTTCCCACCCGGCCAATCCATTCGATAACGAAGTAGTTAAGTTGCCTGTTGGGGGCTGGTGTTGGACCTCTGTGAATCTCTAGTTTCAATGTCGACCATCGCACATGTTTTCGTGGCGTCCTGTTTCCTGACGGGGCGTCTTTTGTGCGTGGTCCCGCATCATCTGGGGAGATTCATATGGGGGCACAGCGTGAACGCACCCCGCGCCGCGGCCGGCTGAGAGGCCGGTCCAGGGCGCTGGGGATGCTGACGCTCATGGCCGTGACAGGGTCACTGCTCGGCGCGCCGCCGGCGTTCGCCGAGAAACCGCCGAAGATCTGGGTACCGCCCACCACGCCGCTGCAAGAGGCGGACTCGGTGGCCGGACGCTCCGACGGCACCACCGGAACCGCCGCCACCGGCGGGGTCCCGAGGCAGTGGAAGCAGTCCACCGCGGCTCCGGCGAAGGCCGGCACCGCGACCGTCCAGGTCACCGACGTGTCGCAGGAACAGGAGTCGGCGCGCCGGCTCAGCGGCGGGGCCGCCCCGTCGTCCGGCGGCAAGGCCAAGGTCAGGGCCGGCGACCTGCCGGTGTTCCTGACCGACCTCGGCACCGCGAAGGGCGGGTCCGTCGACACGCCGTCGGTCAAGGTCGACCTGCTGGACGAGGGGAAGGCCAAGGCGGCCGGCTCGGCCGGCCCGGTGGTCCGGCTCGAAGGGGCGGGCGGCTCCGCCGAGGGCGGCCACAGGTTCCAGGTCGCCTTGGACGTCAAGGCGCTGACCGGCAACGCGATGTGGTCCGACCGGGCCCGGCTGGTGCTGCTGCCCGAGTGCGCGCTCACCACACCGGACAAGTCGGAGTGCCGCACCAGCACTCCCGTGCAGTCCACCCTCGACCCGGTGTCGGGCCTGCTGACCGCCGACGTGCAACTGCCCGAGGCGCCCGCCGCGGGCACCGCCACCCACGCCGCCCTCGACAGCGGCTCCACCGGCGCCGTCGTCCAGGCCGGGTTCGTCCAGCAGACCGCCGCCGGGTCCTCGGGCGCGATGGTGCTGGCCGCCCAGGCCGGTTCGTCCGGTTCCTCGGGCTCCTTCGCGGCGACGCCGATCGCCCCGTCCGCGGCCTGGAGCGCCGGTTCCAACGTCGGCAACTTCACCTACTCGTACACCTTCGACATGCCGACCGCGGTCGGCGGGTCCGCCCCCAGCGTGATGCTGGGCTACGACTCCTCGTCGGTGGACGGCCGCACCGCGGCCACCAACTCGCAGTCGGGCTGGATCGGTGACGGCTGGGACTACTCGGCCGGCTCGATCTCCCGCTCGTACAAGCCGTGTGATAAGTCCGGCATCGCCATGTCCGGCGACGAGTGCTGGGCGGGGCAGTCGCTCCAGCTCAACCTGGCCGGCCACTCCGGCGTCGTGGTCAAGGACGACACCACCGGCGTGCTGCGCCTCCAGGGCGACGACGGCACCCTGATCACCCCGCTGACCGGCCTGAACAACGGGGCCTGGAACGGCGAGGGCTTCAAGGTCACCACCACCGACGGCACCCAGTACTACTTCGGTGCCAACCACCTGCCCGGTGGCGACGGCACCGATGCGGCCAGCAACTCGGTCAACACCGTGCCGGTGTACCACCCGCACACCGGGGACCCGTGCTACAAGTCCGCGACGGGTGCGGCCTCCTGGTGCCAGATGGGCTGGCAGTGGAACCTCGACTACGTCGTCGACCTCCACGGCAACCTGATCAAGTACCAGTACGCCAAGGAGTCCAACTACTACGCGCGCGGCGGCGGCCAGAACAACGGCACCGGCACCCGCACCGCGTACGACCGGTACTCCAACGTCTCGTCGATCCAGTACGGCCTGCGGCTGTCCGACCAGATCGCGTCCAAGGGCGCGGGCAACCCCGCGTCGAAGATCGACTTCACCACCGCGGAGCGCTGCTTCGCCTCCGGCTCGATCACCTGCAGCGACGCCCAGCGCGTGGTGGCCAACCAGTCCTCCTGGCCGGACACCCCGCTCGACCAGGCCTGCGCCTCGTCCGGCACCTGCACCAACTACGGCCCGTCGTTCTGGACCTCCAAGCGGCTGACCAAGGTCGAGACCACCGTGTACGCCGGCGGCACCGCCCGCGTGGTGGACTCCTGGGCGCTCAACCAGGTCTTCTCCGACCCGGGTGACGGCACCTCGCCCACCCTGTGGCTGAGCTCCATCCAGCGCACCGGCAAGAACGGCCAGGCCGACACCACGCTGCCCGCCGTGTCCTTCACGGCCGCGCAGATGCCCAACCGGGTCGACGGCCTCGTCCCGGCGGTCTCGCAGTTCAACCGCCCCCGGATGAAGGAGGTCACCACCGAGACCGGTGGCCGGATCACCGTCACCTACAAGCCCGTCGAGTGCTCCCGCACCAAGGGCACCATGCCGGCCTCCGAGGCCGGGAACACCATGGCGTGCATGCCGGTGAAGTGGGTCCCCCCGGGCTCGCAGGCCGGCACCAAGCCGATCGACGACTGGTTCCACAAGTACCTGGTCTCCTCGATCGTCGAGTCCTCGCTGGTCACCAGTTCCACCGTGGCCAAGGAGACCCAGTACGCCTACGGCGGCGGCGCGGCCTGGCACCGCAACGACTCCGAGTTCGCGGACGACGACACCCGCACCTACGACAACTTCCGCGGCTACCAGACCGTCACCACCACCACGGGCTCCGGCTCGGACGGCCCCCGCACCAAGTCGGTCAGCACCTACCTGCGCGGCATGGGCGGCCAGGTCACCGACAGTTGGGGCGAGTCGATCACCGATGCCGAGGAACTGGCCGGATTCGTCCGGGAGACCCAGAACTACGAGTCGGACGCGGCGGGCGCCAAGGTCGTCGGCGGCGAGCTCACCACCCCGTGGCTCTCCAAGATCACCGCGACCCACACCCAGCCCGGCAACCTGCCCAAGGTGACGGCCCGCTACGTCAACACGGCCAGCGTCAAGAACCGCTCGCTGCTCTCCGACGGCAAGTGGCGCACCACCGAGCGCAGGGCCACCTACGACGAGGACCACGCCGGACGCGTCCTGACCACGGACGTCCTCGGCGACACCTCGCTCAGCGGCTACCCGCAGCGCCAGTGCACCGCGGTCAGCTACGCCTCCGGCAGCAACCCGGCGCTGGTCGAGTCACCCTCCCGCATCCTCACCCTGGCCGGCGGCTGCGACCAGACGCCGTCCCAGGCCAACACCATCTCCGACGCGCTGACGATCTACGACGGCCAGGCCCTCGGCACCATCGGCGACAAGGCCGACCAGACCGAGACCCGCGTCCTGGAGTCCTACGGCACGAACAACACCCCCAACTACCGGGTGACGGCCAAGGCCCAGTTCGACGACTACGGCCGCCAGGTCTCCACCACCGACCCCAACCGCACCGACGACGCGCACAAGAACGGCGCGACCACCACCACGAAGTACACCCCCGCCACCGGTGAACTGCCCTCCCAGGTGGACGTCACCAACCCGCTCGGCTGGAAGTCCACCACCGTCCTCGACCCCGCCCGCGGCCTGCCCACCAAGGCGACCGACGAGAACGGTCGCACCACGCTGGAGACCTACGACGCGCTCGGCCGCCTCACCGCGGTCTGGCTGCCCGGCCGCGACCCGTCCAGCACGGACGCCCGGAAGACCGCGCCCAACCGGAAGTTCACCTACGCGCTGAACGGCTCGGCGTCCCCGTCGGTCGTCACCAGCGAGAGCATCCGCGAGGACCGTACCTACGCCAAGAGCCTGCAGATCTACGACGGCCTCGGCCGCGTCCGGCAGTCGCAGTCGATGCCGGTGCAGGGCCAGGTCGGCCGCCTCATCTCCGAGGCGTTCTTCGACTCGCACGGCTGGCAGGTCAAGTCCACCCCGTCCTACTACAACGCCGAATCCGGCCCGGTCGCCACGGTCTTCCTGCCGCAGGACTCGCAGGTCCCGACCCAGACCTGGAACGAGTACGACGGCCTCGGCCGCATCACCGCCGGCAAGTTCATCTCCTACGGCCAGGAGCAGTGGCGCAGCACGGCCTCCTACCCGGGCGCCGAGCGCACCGACGCCACCCCGCCCCCCGGCGGCTACGCGACCACGACGATCACCGACGCCACCGGCGCGGCCGTCGAGGTCCGGCAGTACAAGGCCGGCACCCCGACGGGCGCCTACGACGCGACCACCTACGGGTACGACGTCGCGGGCAAGCCGACCTGGGTCCAGGACAGCAGCACCCCGGCGCACCGCTGGACGTACAGCTACGACCTGCTCGGCCAGCAGACCAGCTCGACCGACCCGGACACCGGCACGTCGACCGTGGTCTACGACAAGGCCGGCCACCCCGTCACCACCACCGACGCGCGCGGCAAGTCGATCAGCACCACGTATGACCTGCTCGGCCGCCAGGTCGCCTCGTACGACGGGACCAGCACCACCGACGCGAGCAAGAAGCTCACGGAGTCGACCTACGACTCCCTGGTCCTGGGCAAGCCCACCACCACGACCACCTACGCCGACGACCCCAATGCCCCCGGCAGGGTCGCGTACGTCAGCACGGTCACCGGTTACGACATCGGCTACCGGCCGACGGGTGGCTCGGTCACGATCCCGTCGGTCACCAAGGAGACGAAGCTCGCCAACACCTACACCTGGTCGACCTCCTACTCGCTGGTCCTCGGGCTGGTCAGGAGCACCACGCTGCCCGCGGTGGGCGGTCTGGCGGCCGAGACCGTCGGCAACTCCTACGACGTCGACGGAAACTTCCAGACCTCCAGCGGCCTGGACTACTACGTCCAGGACATGCAGTACGACGCGTTCGGCCGTCCCACCCGCACCACGGTGGGCGCCTCCGGCAAGCAGGTCGTCTCCACCCAGCAGTACGACCCGGGCACCGGCAACGTCGTGCAGTCCACCCTGGACAAGCAGACGGCGGCCGCCACTCACGTCGACTTCACGAACTACACCTACAACAAGGTGGGTTCGATGACCTCGGCGAAGACCGTGCAGGACGGTGCCGCCACCGACCTGCAGTGCTTCACCTACGACTACCTCGGCCGGCTCTCCGCGGCCTGGACCGACAAAGGCACCACCACCACCGCCCCCGCGCCCTCCGTGCAGGGCATCGGCGGCTGCACCAACGCCACCGAGCCGACAGCTCCCACCGCGTCCGCGCGGATCGGGGGCCCGGCCCCGTACTGGCAGTCCTACTCCTACGACCTGACCGGCAACCGCACCAAGCTGGTCCAGCACGACACCACCGGCGCGGTCATCAACGACAAGCAGACCGACCAGACCTTCGCGACCGGCCCCAACACCCCCACCACCGACCCGGCCACGGGCGGCGGCACCGGCGGACCGCACGCGCTGCTCACCTCCAAGACCAGCGCGAACGGCACCAGCAAGGTCACCACGTCGACCTACGACGCGACCGGCAACACCACGTCCCTCACCAGCACCGGCGGCACCAAGACGCTGACCTGGAACAACCAGGGCAAGCTCGCCAAGGTCCACGACACCGCGGCACCCGCCAACGACACCAGCTACGTCTACAACGCGGACGGCAGCCAGCTGATCCGGCGCGTGGGCAGCAAGACCACCATCAACCTGGGCACGGACGAGCTCACCCTCGACACCGTGACCGGCAAGACCACCGCCACCCGCTACTACGCGGCCCCCGGCGGCCTGACCGTCACCCGCACCGCCGACGACGCCGGCGCCACGACGCTCTACTACCAGGCGTCCGACCCGCACGGCACCGCCGGAGTCCAGATGGACGCCGCCAACCTGAACGTCGCCCGACGCCCCACCGACCCCTTCGGCAACGCCCGCGGCACCCAGCCCGGCAACGGCGTCTGGGCCGGCGACAAGGGCTTCGTCGGCGGCACCATCGAAGGCACCGGATTCACCAACCTCGGCGCCCGCCAGTACGACCCGGCCACCGGACGCTTCCTGTCCGTCGACCCGGTCTTCAACGGCTCGGACCCGCAGTCGTGGAACGGCTACGCCTACGCCAACAACAACCCCGTCGACCACGCCGACCCGTCCGGCACCTGCATCCCCGACGACACCGGCCGCTGCATGTCGGCCGCCGGCTGGGACGCCTTCGCCGCCGGCAAGACCGGACTCGACCAGGGCAACGGCAGCAGCGGCAACGGCTCCACCACCACCAGCGCGGCCTCCAAGGAAGCGAAGAACGCGTCCAACGAAGCCATGCGCCAGAAGCAGGCCGCCGACGCGGCGCTCGCCAAGGCGAAGCAGGCCCGTGAGGAGCTGGTCAAGAAGATCGTCGACGTGGTCGGCGACCTGATCGGCTTCAACGACGCCCGCGACTGCTTCACCAAGGGCGACGTGATGGGCTGCATCAACACGGCCCTGAACTTCGTCCCCTGGAGCAAGGTCTTCAAGGCCGTCAAGGTCGGCATCAAGGCGTTCAAGCTGTGGCGCGAGGGCGAGAAGGCCTACGACGCCATCCGCAGCGCGGAGCGCGTGGCGCAGGGTGCGGAGGAGGCGCTCACTGCCGCCCGTAAAACCGAGAAGGAGGTAGCTGAGGCTGAAGCACAGGCTGCCAAGCAAGCCGAAGCGGATACGGCAAAGGCCACTGAGGCTGATGCCGCACAGGCGGACAGTGGCGGTTCATGCCCACTCAAGGCCAATAGTTTTCCCGCCGGAACCCTCGTCCAACTCGCCGACGGCAGTACCAAGCCGATCGACCAGTTGGAAACGGGTGACGTGGTTCTGGCCACTGACCCCCAGACCGGTGAGACTCGCCCCGAGCCCATCACTGACACGATCACCGGCTACGACGACATTGAGTTCACCCAGCTCACGCTTCAGGCCACCGACCAGGGTGAAGTCCCAGCTGTTACCTCCACAGCGCACCACGCCTACTGGGATCAAACTTCCCGTACGTGGGTCGATGCCCTCGACGTGAAGGTGGGGCACCAGGTTCGGAGCGCAGACGGAACGCTCGTCACCGTCACTGCTGTCCGGACCTACAACACCCCGCCGACCACAGCGCACAATCTCACCGTGGCTGGCCTGCACACGTACTATGTGCTCGCAGGATCTGTACCGATTCTTGTTCATAACTGCGCCAGGTTTGAAGTAGATTCCAGCGGCGTTGTAAGCGATGTTGAAAACCCGGTCACGGCGACCGAACCGTACAACCGGGCCAAGCACTATGGCGGCTCTCAGACTAATGGCCCGAGTGGCCGGGCTGCTCGCGCAGCAGCTGAGGGGCAGCCGTGCCCAGTCTGTGGTACTACAATGGCGAAGGGGACGCCGCATGCCCCTGTTCCCGAGCATGAGCCCGCGCTGGTTCTGCACTATTACCGCAGCGGTGGGTCAGAGATGACAAACGCGGAGCGGAGGGCTTATGCAAGGGATGATGGAATCAATGGTGCCGCATGCCGAGTCTGCCAGTTGTCACAAGGGGCTGAAATGACAAAGGTGTCCAAGGCGATCAAGAAAAACCTGGGGCTATGAACGGCGAAGACGAGTGCGTTGCTGCTCTTGAGCGGCATGTCCGGAAGTTCTGGGATGGTCATATCGTAGAGCCAGCCCCTTGGGGTGCTGGGCCGATCCATGAGCGAGTTCCAAAATTCATGGTCTACCGAATCTTTCCTGAGCGTGCAGGCGAGGCTTGGGTGTATGTAACAGTTGGCTCTTCCATTGGCGATAAAAGCTCCAATGGAGTCGAGTTCTTCATCATGTCTCCCGTGGCTTTGGAATGCCATTCCGAGACCTTGGCAATGGTGAGCCACTACAATTCTTACGAGGCTCACAGATTGACTGTTGGGTCGGTCATTAGTATTGGTCGCCCATGGATGCCGGGCTCGCGCATGGAACATCTTCTTGTAAGCCTCCCCTATCCTTATGGGCCTAAGCTTGAATGGTCTCCACCGGAGGCTGGAAGCGCACGCTTCCTGTGGCTTCTCCCAATCCATAAACGTGAAGCTGATTTCATCAGGCATGGCAGCCTGGATGAATTCGAAGAAATTCTTGACTCCAAGGCAGTGAATGTGCTGGATCCGGACAGGGATCCGGTTCTTTAGGGCTGGACCGGCATATTGTGGAGATGTAGAACGCAGCTACTTTTACTAGATCCGGCAAGCGGCTAGAAATTTCCCATTAAGATTGTTTTGAATATTCCCCAGGGCTTCGCCGGGTTGCGATCCGGCGGAGCCCTGGACCCGTTTATAAAATTTTAAATTTTAAGCTGATGTTTGAAACCTCGCTCCGTGTTCTGTTATCGCTTGGTCGCTAATGTTTGGAATGGGAGGCGGGGTCGCTTAAGATTCCGCACCGTATGTTCACGGTCAGGTTGAAGATGTTTGGCCTAATCGACTGCGTGGGCGCTTGTGTGGATACTTCCCGCGTGCCCATGGGGAAACGGGGTAACGCAGTCGAATCCTCGCCGGTCGATCGCCGTAGGATCGTGATCAAGTGTTACTTGATCGCCAAAGTTGGCGGCATTCAGTCTGCTCTCACCTTGGGCGGCGGCAACTGCAACGACGTCATACGGTTCATCCTGCCACTCCAAGCCGTCCCGCCCGGTGTATGGCAAACGAGAGCATCCCAGGCATCGTGCTCAACGACCGCTCTTATGATCACGAAAATTTCCGTCGCTTCGCCCGGTCTTCCGCATGAAGCCAGTAATCGGCTGACGTGGTGCCCGGCATGGCTTCAGACTAGACGCTCAATCTTGGTTCGTAGAGATATCTTTCTCTCATCTATGCTGCCTTTGCCGACTTCGGACCCGGCGGAAAATCTGTGACAACATCCAAAAAGAATTCCTTGCTCCCGGCCGTGTACTCATCTACTGGCGGAGGCTTGTTTCGCCTACCTGACAGCATTGGCGCCTAGTGTCGACCCGGAATGCTAAATTTCCGGCACTGCGGTCATATCGCGGACGTGCGGGCCCTGGAAGTAGCCGCAGACGATGTGCGACTACTTTTGGCGGCGGTGGAGGAGGCATCGGACTTCGTCGGCGAGCTGGTCGGCATTGCGGGCGCGGGAAGCGGCCGGCAGGGCCCGTTTCAGGTCGGCGTTGACCAGTTCCTCGGGGTTCGTCTCGGGCGCATATGCGGGCAGCAGGTGCGGGGTGATATGACCGGGGTGGTCAGAGTGTCGGTCGACAGCGAGGTAGACGAGGCGGTCGAACTCCCATTCAGGCGGTCGAGGAAGTCGCAGAGCACCTCGGCGGTTAATGATCTCCAATAGACGGTGAACCACATCTTGCCTCGGGGGCTGATCGCGGACGTCGTGGTGACCGAGAAGCGGTTGCCAGTCCAACGCGTGGTCGGCGTTCGGCCGTGAGGGGCCCATGTGCGGGCAGAGACCCGGTCCTAGGGTCCGTCTTCAAAGTTGATCAAGGGGTGGGATCATGGCGGCGTGATACGTCGTCATGAGTTGTCGGATGCCGAGTGGGCCGCGCTCTCGCGGTTCCTGCCGGGTTCGGGCATTGCGGGGCGCCCCCGGTCGGACGACCGGGTGGTGCTGAACGGGATCGTGTGGAAGCTGCGGACCGGTTCGGCCTGGCGGGACGTTCCCGAGCGCTACGGTTCCTGGCAGACCCTGTACACGCGTTTCCGCCGGTGGGCGCTGGACGGCACGTTCTCCCGGATGCTCCGGCAGGTCCAGGCGGAGAAGGACGCGGCCGGGGACATCGACTGGCTGGTGTCGGTCGACTCCACGATCGTCC